>KE993467.1 GCA_000466585.1 Clostridiales bacterium oral taxon 876 str. F0540 | reverse complement strand
AAAGTAATTTTTATTTACTATTAAATATTGAAGATTGTCTAGATGATTTATTGCCGCTTTGCGTCAGCGACAAAGAATATAGTATCATATATGCAACCTCACATAAATATAAAATCTTTGTTTATATGAAAATAGTTAATCATATCTATAAATTTCTCTCTTTAACTATAACTTTCGTATGCTGATACGCGAGGAAGAGTATATGTGAATCATAATAAATTTGCAAACTAAACACATTTTTCATTAAACTCAGAAAATACAAATAACGCATAGGACGTTCAAGAGTTTCCTATAAGAAATCCCTAAATATCCTATGCGTTAATCTTCTTTTATTTACTCTTTAGGCAGTTAATTATTTCAAAGAGCACTTTTATTCTTCTTCAACCAATCTATCAAACCCAACACCTTTTCCCCAGACAGATATAACTGGGATAACATTTATAAATGCATTTTCATCTAATTGAGCTATATAGGCCTTTATAAGCATCGCTTCCCTAGGTGAACATACAGTAGAAATTTTTAATCTTGGAAGATTCATAAAACCTCCCTTGATTTCAGAACTGCTTACCCCTCTTTTTACATCATGTAGAATATATTTAGTTATTTCCTCATGTTTATCACTTATGATTTCAATTTCAACTTTTTTAGAACTAAATCCAAACATAACCAAGTCAATTACTTTCACTGTAATCACTTGTGAAATAATAGCATACAAAGCTACTTTTTTATCATAAATTATTGCAGAACTAGCTATTATAGTCCCATCTATACATAATAATATTTCACTTATACTAATAAAAGAAAATACTTTCCTATGCAAAAGTTTCGCAATAGTATCTGTTCCTCCAAAAGAAAATCCTCTTTTGAGAACAAGTCCAACTCCTATTCCACCAATTATTCCATAATAAACAGAAGCTAGAATCATATCATTACTAATAAAATTATAATTTAAATTTTCAAGCACTATTAAAATAATTGGGAAGGTTACAGATAATGTTATTATTTTTAAAGCTTCTTTTTTACCCATTGCAAGCCACGCTGATAAAAGCACAAACAATGATAAGGCATAATATATATAGGTATATTTAACATGAATGAACTTTTCCATTATAATTGATATACCAGTTATACCTCCAGATATCAATCCATTAGGTTTTAGGATTGATGTAATAGAAAATGCAGTCAATATACATCCGATAGTTACTATAATAATATCTAATATAATTTTCTTGTAGTTCTTGCTCTCCATATTCTCACCTCATTACAAAATGCTTGTCCGTTAATAGTATAATAGAATTTGTTATAATTTAATAGATAGTAAGCATTAAATAAACAAAAAAATTATATTATTTTATATTTTTTTAGTAAAAAAAACGTACATAAAAAATGTACGCAAATCTCATTTCCAATTTCTATCTATTATATCCCACATCATCTTTCCTACTCTAGAAATAGTTACTATACCATATATATTGTTAGGCAGGGATTTTGCCATAACAACAAATACAAAGTTTCCTTTATCTATATTTATAAGTGCAGCATCATTCTCTATACCTGATAAACTTCCAGTCTTATTAGCTATATTTTTCCACTCTCTTTCCGGCATATAAAAGGGAAGCTTATCCCTGTTTTGTGATTTACGAAGGATAGTTACTATATACTCTCTACTATTTTTGCTTAAATAGTTTCCATTATGAAGTTCTTTAAAGCAATTTGCTAAATCCAAGCTGCTTGTTATATTTTCAAGACCTCTTTCTCTAGCTTTCAAGTCCATCATTTTTCTCTTCAGTAAAGTATCTTTCAGTCCCATTTGCTTGATATAATTATTTATTTTGTCCATGCCTAAACTATCTATGATCTTGTTTGTTGCAGTATTATCACTTTGTATCAACATGGCAGCAAGTAATTCCCTTATAGAGTAATCCTTTTCATCAAGTTCATGAATAATTCCGCTTCCTTCTACCATTTCCTCTTTATTCACAAATACCTTATGATCAAGATTTATAGAACCATTTTCCACTTCCTTTAGAAGTGCCATAGCAATAGGTACTTTAATACAACTTGCAGAAGGCATTATTGCTTTCTCATTCAAAGAATATGAATAACCACTATCTATATCTTCAAAATAAAAGCTATAATCTCCTATTCTTGTATCTATGTATCTCTTTATTTCTTTCATAATTCCCTCCAGGTTATCATACCTCTTTTAGTTCCCCAATGCATTATGATATAATAGGCATGCAAAATTCTGCATGCCTACAATTCTAGTCACCAAATGAAATTCCAATGCTTCTTGCAACTTCAACTAATTCACCGTTCGGATCAACATTTTTAGTTTTTCCAATAACATTTTCAAGACTATCATAAGATAGCTCATTACCTTTTAAGCATACCATGTTGCCAAACTTACCTTCATTTATCAAATCAGCAGCAGCAACCCCATATTTAGTAGAGAGAACTCTATCATATGTTGAAGTTATTCCCCCTCTTTGAACATGACCAAGAACTGTGCTTCTTATTTCATGATCCTTTATCAGTCTTTCTAGATCCAAAGCAAGTTTGTTGGCGATTCCTCCTAATCTAATAGGGTCTGGACTGTCTTCAACTATTTTACTTATTACAACATCACCGTCTTTAGACTTAGCTCCTTCAGCAACTACTATTATACTGAATACTTTTCCCTGTTTCTTTCTATCATTAATCTTTTCAACAATTTTGTTTATATCATATGGAATTTCTGGTATTAAAATAACGTCAGCAGAACCTGCTATACCTGATTCTAATGCAATCCAACCTGCATTTCTTCCCATAACTTCAAGTATCATTATTCTATGATGTGATTCAGCTGTTGTATGAAGTCTGTCAAGTGCTTCTGTAGCCACACCTACTGCAGTATTGAAACCGAATGTAACATCAGTTGAAGCAAGGTCATTGTCTATAGTTTTAGGTACACCTATAACCTTAACACCTTTTCTTGCAAAGTCTCTCGCACTTGTTAATGTACCATCTCCACCGATAACAACAAGCACATCTACACCAGCTTCTTTTAAATTCTCTACAGCTACATCAGAAACATCCTTTTTAACCATCTTTCCATCTTCTTCTACCAAATAGTCAAATAGGTTGTCTTTATTAGAACTGTATAAAATTGTACCGCCTTTATGTAAAATACCTGATACCGTATCAAGAGTCAGCGGCATATAATCATTGTTGTATAACCCTCTATATCCAAACTTGTATCCGATAACTTCATAACCATATTTCAAAATTGCTGTTCTAGTTGCTGCTCTTAATACTGCGTTTAATCCAGGACAGTCTCCACCACCTGTAAGTAATGCAATTCTTTTTACGTTTTCTGCCATTCACATATCCCTCCAAATACTTTTTAGTACTATTATACAACGATAAATTCTAATTTTAAACATACTTCTTAACAATTAGCACTTCTTCTAAATATGACTATTGCAAGTTATATATGCTAACAATTAAGTCACTAAAATATTATATAGTGTAACACAATTACTTATCTTAAAACCTAAAATAAAGTATCATAATTATTATTACCAATTCACTATAAAAATACTTAACTTTTACATAAAATTAAAAAGCTCTTAAGAGCTTTTTAATTTCAATATTATTTTGTTATTGTAATAATTTTAAGAGCTGCTAATACAAGAAGTATAACTCCTACCAATATTCTATAAATAGCAAACACCCTCATAGGCCTTTTCTTTAAGAAATTAATAAATTTTTCAACAACAAGTAGAGCAACTAAAAAAGAAACAACAAAGCCTAATATTAACGCTATAAGTTCTATAGATGTCATATGTGGCCTATCTTTAATAATATCCAACCCACTAGCCGCAATCATTGTTGGTATGGCTAGGAAAAATGAAAACTCCGCTGCAGCTGGTGTTGAAAGTCCACTTATCCATCCTCCCATTATTGTTGAGGCAGATCTAGACATTCCTGGCCAAAGTGACAAACACTGAAAAATACCTATCTTAAGTGCCTGTATAGGAGATACATTTTCTAAATCCCTTGTAGCATGACGATTTTTTCTAAATGAATTTTCAATAAAAATTAAAAGTGTACCACCAACTATCATTGCCACAGCAACAGTCAATGTATTAAACAAATACTTGTCTATTTTCTTTTTAAATACTAGTCCAATTACTGCTGCAGGAATAAAAGCTATTATCATATTAAGCCACAATCTAAATCCTGGTCTTCCCGGAACAAACAAGTTATTAGGCCTCAAGGATTCCGAAATCTTTTTCCAGTATAATACGACAATTGCCAGTATTGCTCCTAATTGTATAACTACTTCAAAGAACGTAGCATATTCACCGGTAAAATTAATAAAGTGTCCAACTATAATCATGTGACCAGTAGATGAAATAGGTAAAAATTCCGTTATTCCCTCTACTATTGCAATTATAACTGTTTTTAAAAGAAACATTAAATTTGCAGACATCGTCTCACTCTCACTCTCACTCTCTAATTTATTATAAACACAAGGTTAATTATACTATTTTTCACTATATGAATTCAATTCCAATATAGATTTTTAATAATTTTTAATTCACTAATCAACATCTTTAATGTCTTTAGGAGGTGATATAAAGTAATTAACACCTACCGCAACAATTATGCCTATAAAAGTATCCAGTAACCTATTAACACTGTACAAAAATGGGCTGCTTCCCTTTAAGTTCATCATAATAGCACAAAATACTACACAAGCTATAGATGTCGACTGTTCCCAATTAAAAATACTGCATAAGTATATTACTGCAATTATTCCTAATCCAATAAGAATTATATTTCCTGGATTAATGCTTGAAAGAAAAAATCCAACAATAGCTCCTATCAAGGTTCCAAGCATTCTATTTCTACCAGCCTTAAAGGAAGCTTCAACAGAGCTTTGCATAGAAATAATAGATGCTATAGCAATATAAAAAGGATACTCCATTTTTAACAACTTTGATATAATTACAGAAATTACTACTGCTATTGCAGTTTTGATATTTCTCATACCAATTTTTTTAATACGTATGTTCACTATAACCACCCCAAGACATGTTTTGTTTAATAATTATAAATAAAAATAAGGAACTTAACAATATCAATTATCTGTTAAGTTCCTTATTTTCTTATATTGTATCTATAGCAATAGCATATTGATCGTCTGCTACGTTTTGTAATACTGGTCCAGCCTTAATTATATTTTCAGGAACATTAATAAATTTTTTAAAGTTTTCGTTAAACTTTTTTGCTAATTCTCTTGCTTTTATTTCATACTCCTCGTCACTTGTCCATGTATTTCTAGGGTTTAATATATCTTTTGGAACATTAGGACATTCAGCAGGTACTAATAACTTAAATATACAATCTTCCTGATACTCTACATTTTTCAATTTTCCTTCAAGTGCCGCTTTTACCATAGCTCTAGTATATGAAAGCTTTATCCTCTCTCCAACACCATATCCACCGCCGGACCATCCAGTGTTTATTAAATAAACCTCTGAACCACACTCTTCAATTTTTTTACCTAAAAGCTCTGCATAAACCGCAGGGTTCATAAGCATAAAAGGCTCTCCGAAACAAGCTGAAAAAGTTGCTTTAGGTTCAGTTATTCCTCTTTCAGTTCCAGCAAGCTTGCTTGTATAGCCAGACATGAAGTGATACATCGCAGCTTCTTTTGTAAGTTTAGATACTGGTGGCAGAACTCCAAAAGCATCAGCAGTTAAAAATATAATGGTGCTAGGATGTCCTCCCTTACCGCTTTCTTCGATATTATCTATATAATATAATGGATAAGCAGCTCTTGTATTTTCAGTAAGGCTGTCATCATCATAATTTGGACTTCTATCCTCGTTTAAAACTACATTTTCTAATATTGTGCCAAATTTTATAGCATTATATATCTCTTTTTCTTTCTCCTTAGATAGCTTAATAGCTTTTGCATAGCATCCGCCTTCAAAATTAAACACGCCGCTATCACACCAACCGTGCTCATCATCACCGATAAGCTTTCTTTCCGGATCAGCAGAAAGAGTAGTTTTTCCTGTTCCAGATAAGCCGAAAAATACTGCTGTATCTCCATCTCTTCCTATATTTGCAGAACAATGCATAGGAAAAACTCCTTTATTAGGCAGCAAATAATTCATCAATGAAAACATTGATTTTTTTATCTCACCGGAGTACTGAGTTCCACCAATAAGTATTATTCTTTTATCAAAATTAATAATAATAAAAGCTTCTGAATTTATACCGTCTTCCTTACCATTGGCTTTAAAGTTTGGAGCTGCTATAACTGTATAATCAGCATCAAAAGTATCTAATTCTCCTCTATTTGGTCTTATAAACAACTGATTAGCAAAAAGCGCCTGGGATGCATATTCACTTATAACTCTAACAGAAATTCTGTAATCCTCTAATGCACCTACAAAACCATCAAACAAATATAATTTTTTATCATTTAAATGATTTAACACCTTATTATATAAATTATTAAAAATTTCTTCTTCTACAGGAATATTTATATCTCCCCAGTTTATTCTATCCTCTACAGACTTCTGTCTAACTATAAATCTATCTTTTGGCGACCTTCCTGTATATTTTCCTGTATGCACAACTAGTGCACCTGTTTCTGAAAGTATTCCTTCATTATTCTTTAACGCATGCTCTACTAATTCCGCTACTGAAATATTTCTGTAAACGCTGCTGCTGGTAATGCCCATTTTGTTTAACATTCCCCGAATCCCTCCCTAGAGTTTATAATATTATTATTGCATATAATTATGATTTTTGCAAGAAATAATTTATATTTTTGACTATTTGGTGAATTTTGATGACATTCAATTCATTTTTCAGATTAATTATTAATTTCAAAATAAAAAGAGAAGATTAATCCTCTCTTTTATAATGCTATAACATTTTGAAGTATTTCATTTTTTATCTTTTCTAAATCCGGAACATAACTTTTAAGAAGTTTTATATTTCCCTTTATTTCGTACTCTCCTAGGGATGCAGGAATTAATAAACTATCACCTTTTTTAATAATTTCACTTCCGTTTAAATAAAATATTTCTCCCTCACCGTCCACAGCAGTAAAGATATAAAACCTTTCAACATCACTTCTCTCTTTAAAACTGTATTCAACATCATATAACTCTAATGAAAAATGTTCACAAATACAATAGTATGTTTTGCTAAAGCCTTCCTTTTCTATTTTTAAACCATTGCTTTTTTCACCTTTTAAATCTAGATTTACAACATCTAAAGCTTTATCGATATGCAGTTCTCTGCCTCTGTTATAATCATATACTCTATAGGTAGTATTACTGTTTTGTTGAATTTCCGCTATAATAACCCCTTCGCCTATGGCATGAATAAGTCCGCTTTTTACAAAGTAAACTTCACCTTTTTTTACTGGAATTTTATTCATAAACTCATCAAATTCACCAGTTTCGATTGCTTTTTTGAACTGTTCTTTAGTACAGTTTTTAGTTCCAACTACAAGGTTTGCACCTTCAAAAGCTTCCACTACGTACCATACCTCTGTTTTCCCCATTTCACCTTCTATTTTTTTTGCATATTCATCTTCTGGATGAACCTGTACCGATAGTTTATCCTTCGCATTAATGAGCTTTACAAGCAACGGAAACCATTCCTTTGAAATCTTACTTCCGACAATTTCACTACCCTTAAGCTTAATAAGCTCATCAAGCCTCATTCCCTTAAACACGCCATTAGAAATAACGCTTGTTCCATGTGGGTGGCAAGCAACATCCCAACTTTCTCCTATCTCGCCTTCAGGAAGATTGTCTCTAAAAAGTTCTAAATCTCTTCCTCCCCAAATTTTATCATAATATAAATTTTCAAATTTTAATGGATACACTTCTTTACCTCCAATACTTTACTTTTATAAATTATTTATAATACCTATTTTATTTTATGGAAAAACTATATTCAATAAAATTTTATAATATTTTAATTGTTTGAGTAGTACTTTTGTGCTAGTATATTATTGTTTGAAATTAATCCGTCATATGTTTTATTTTCTGAATTATATCTTTCAGTATTAGGAGGAACTTTTTATGAAAACTTTTATTAAAGAATATGCTCTTATAACCCTAGGCAGTATTATACTTTCTTTAGCTATATCAGCCTTTTTACTGCCTTCTCAAATAGGAATAGGCGGCGTCACAGGAATAGCAATGGTTATCAATCATATATTTGGCTTTAAAGTAGGACTTTTAACTATTATTATGAATATTCCTCTATTCTTATTCGGATACAAACTTGTCGGAAGTAAGTTTACAATAAGAAGCGGCTTTGTTGTTGTACTTTCTTCTCTATTAATGGATTACTTTACTGCTACCTTCAAATTCAAACCAATTGACGATATACTTCTTTCAGCAATATTCTGCGGAGTACTTTTAGGCATATCAGTATATCTTATTTTTTTATCACAAGCTTCCTCAGGCGGATTAGATATTCTGGCCAAAATAATCAATAATAAATTTAAAAATCTTCAGCTTTCAAATATATTATTAATTCAGGATTTTATTGTTTATGCACTTATTGCTTATGTATTCGGACCACGTTCTGTAATGTACGCTTTAATTGCAAGTTTCATAAGAACAAAGACACTTGATGCCATACAGGAAGGTCTTGCATCTTCAAGACAATGTATTATCATATGTGAGGATTCAACCGAAATAATTTCAACGATTAATACTAAACTTGTTCGAGGTGTTACAGTTCTTGATGCTGTAGGTGGTTATTCTAACGATAAGAAAAAGTTTATATATGTTATTATTCAAAGAAATCAGTTAACCGCCTTAAAAAATATTGTAAAAAGCATTGAGCCTAGTGCATTTGTTGCTGTATCACCTGTAAATGACATACTAGGAAATTACAAACAATCCTTAACAATTCAATAAATATTAAAAGCAGCACATAATGTGCTGCTTTATTAATAGAATAAAACGAAATCCGGCATCTTCAGAGTCTCATTTCCACTACCGCTATTATATTTATCCAGCAAATCTTTAGCTTTCTTATAATTACTCCTTATAGTATCTGCAGTATACTTATCAGTAGAATCAGTAATTCCTTCCTGAGCCTTTCTTAAATTATACTCGCCTTTTTCTAAATTTGTATCTTGGCTTATATAATAACAACCTGCATTATTTAATGTCATTATATCATCTTGATCAGCTGCATAAGCATATCTTATTTCCTTTATAGCATCTTCTGCCTTCTTATTTTGCAAATATACTGTACCTAAAGTTCTATGATATTTTGCAGTACTATCCGAAAGCTTAATGCACTGCTTAAGTAAATTTACAGCTTCATCATATTTCTTATTGGATAAGTCTATTAAGGCCATATTATACTTAATTTCAGGTTCATCAGGTTTTACAAATTCTGCTATCTTGAAATTTTCCATAGCTTTATCAATATTTTTTGTAGTATACCAATAATAATTTGCAACAGTAAGCATTATATTATAGTTATATGGCTCCATAGCCATAGCAGTTCTGAAATAAGGTTCTGCTTCTATAGTTTTCCCTTGAGCTTTTAGAATTTCAGGCATTAAAAATCCATAATTATCAGGATAATTTTTATTTTTTATAATTGACTCTCTGCAATATTTTTCAGCATTTGAAAAATTCATCTTATTCAAATAGTACCATCCTGCTGTATGAAGGACTCTATAGTCATCCTTATTTTCATCTATAACCTTTTTAATGAGTTGATCAGATTTATCATTCTTCTTTAAGTTCTGAAGTGCAGAGGCTTCTATTAAATTAATTTCTATTTTTCCTAAGTTAAATTGCTTTAAAGAATCAATTAAACTAATAGCCTGATCTGCTGTTGCATCACTTAAGGAATAAATCTTCGCAAGCCACATCTTATATGCTAAATCATTAGGATTTTTTTCAGACATTGCACTTATGCTTTCTAATAAAGAATCCTTATTATAAACTGACATCTGAGCAAGTATATCATATATCTTGTACTCATCCTTATCAATGTCCCAAGCAGATCTTAATTCCTTATATCCTTGTTCCCATTGTCCGTCTATCATAAGCATTCTGGAGTATTCAGCAGTATCATAAGCCGATTTGGTATCAACAGGATAGATTGATATTAATTCTTTAGCTTTATCCATCATATTATTTGACATATAAACAGTAAACATTGTCTTAATTATGCCCTTATCCTTAGGAAACAGCTTAAGTGCCTCTTCTCCATAACTAAGAGCTGTCTTGTAATCCTTATTCATAAACTCTGTAAAAATAACAGAGTTTAATACCTGAGAATTTTTACTCCCTAATTCTTTAGCCTTTTGCAACTGTTCATTTGATTTTTGCACATCACCTTTTATGGAATATATTTCTGCAATTCTAGCATTCCAAAGTCCTTCTTTTGCATCTTTTTCAATAAGCTTATTATATTCCTGTATTGCTTTATCATATTGCCCACTATAATAATAATCTTCGGCTTGATTTGTAGTAATTGCATATTTTTTACTTAAATCTTCAGCTATTGCTTTCTTTCGATTATTATTTAATGAAATACCGAAGGAAACAACTATTATAATTCCTAGTACCAAAAAAGCTGTATATGCTTTTGCATTTTCTTTGTATTTCACTTTAAAGCTTTTTAATTTTTCTTCAATATTTTCTTTTGTTAAATGCTTTTTAATTTTTTCCATCAAATGTGATATATTCCGTTTATTTATATTGCTTATTATTTTTCTATGTATATTGAATTTAGGTAGCTTGTCCTTGCTTAAAGCATCCTTAATTTTTTTTATATCAATCATTACTCCACCTCATTCGCTTATTTCCTACACTTATAAATATTCTAACAAATTAATCATAAAAATGCCACAAAAACAGCTTAGAAAATTATGTATTTACAATTTGTCTTATATATATTCATATGCTAAAATATGAGTTATAATATTTTAGTGCTAAAAATACTTACGTAAGGCGGTGTTTAAAATTAATATAAAATCTTTTATAAGTATAATTACTTCAAAAGCTATTATAAAATTGTCTAAATTTCTGTTTAAAGGCGGCAGTAATTTTCCCGGCAGAGTTGCCCTAAAAATTGATAAAAACATATTAAGCACTGTATCTAAAGGTTATGAGGTTATTTTGATAACAGGTACTAATGGTAAAACAACCACTACAAGCATGATTTATAATATGGTAAAAGAGGCTTCAAAAAATTCAATAACTAATAGTACCGGTGCAAATATGCTTCCTGGAATAACAGCATGTTTTGTAGAAAATTACAAATTTAAATCTAGCAAAGATAAAATATACGCTGTTATAGAGGTTGATGAAGCAAATCTTCCTCTTGTGACTGAATATATAAAGCCTAAAGTAATAACCGTCACAAACCTTTTTAGAGATCAGCTGGACAGGTACGGGGAGGTTTACACTACTTTAAACAAGATACTAGACGGTATAAAAAAATCTTCTGACTCTGCATTAATCTTAAACGGCGATGAATCTTTATTAGGAGATTTGGATCTAGAAAACAAAATATTGTATTACGGATTTGATTACGAAATAAGCTCAAACAAACAAATAGATATTAATGCTGATGCAAAGTTTTGCAAAAGGTGTAAAAGTCCTTATAACTACAACTATATTACATATAATCATTTAGGAAGCTTCTACTGCAGTGAATGCGGATATAAAAGGCCCGAACTTGACTATAGTGTAGATAATATAATAGAACAAACGGCCAGTGGCTCATTAGTATATTTTAATGGAAATGAATATTATATCAATCAGCCTGGTACCTATAACATATATAATGCACTTTGCGCATATTCCGTAGCTAAATTTTTAGGACTGGAAAACTCTATTATATTTAATGCCTTAAAGAGTACCTCTTCAAGTTTTGGCAGGCAGGAAACCCTTAATATTGAAAGCAAGCAAGTTAAAATAATTCTTGTTAAAAATCCTGCTGGCTTTGATGAAGCTATTAATACTTTAACTTTTGATACAAAAGCAATAAGTGCCGCTTTTATCTTAAATGATAATTATGCTGATGGACGAGATGTATCTTGGATATGGGATGTAAATTTTGAAAAGCTTTCTTCTATAGATATAAACAAAGTTATGGTATCCGGTATAAGACTTTATGATATGGCAGTAAGACTTAAAGTTGCTGGTTTAAACCAGCAAAAGTTTATTTTATGTGATAATTACGAAATACTGCTTAACCAAATAAAGGATTGTGAAACTGAATATATATATGTTCTTGCAACTTACACTGCTATGATTAACTATAGAAAATTCTTACACAGCAAAGGTTATATTAAAAAACTTTGGTAGAGTTGAGGTGAAAACTTATGGAATTAAATATATGTCATCTATATCCTGATCTTCTGAACGTATATGGTGATTTAGGAAATATTCGTATACTAAAATATAGAGCTGAAAGCCGAGATATAAAGGTTAATGTCTTCAACGTATCAATGGGCGATCCTTTTAAAGCGGAGCTTTATGATATAGTATTTTTTGGTGGTGGCCAAGACTATGAGCAATCAATTGTTTCAAGCGACCTTAAAGAAAATAAAAAGTATGCTATTACTGAATATATCGAAAATTCAAAGGTTTTTTTGAGTATATGCGGAGGTTATCAGCTTCTCGGAAAATATTATACAACTCCACAAGGAGAAAAACTTGAAGGTCTTTCTATACTAGATGTTTGCACAGACGGCGGAGAAAAAAGATTTATAGGCAATACAGTAATATACAATGAAGTTTTTGATGAAACTTATGTTGGTTTTGAAAATCATTCCGGCAGAACCTATATAGGCAATCATACTCCACTTGGAAAAGTTATAGCAGGCTACGGAAATAATGGAGAGGACGGATACGAGGGCTGTATTTATAAAAATACTTACTGCACTTATTTTCATGGGTCCCTGTTATCTAAAAACCCTGAGCTTGCAGACAGACTAATAAAAACAGCTTTGGAGCTTAAGTATGGAGAGCTTGAATTATCTCCTCTTGATGACAGTTATGAAACAAACGCAAAAAACTTTATCATAGAAAGAGAAAAGAAGATGAAGTCTCAATAGGACTACATCTTCTTTTCCATTATTATTGCTAAATTAAAATACTTGAGCGCCTCGCTTACTTGCGATAAGTTTGAATACATATATCCCATTTCCATATATCTTTCATATATTTGTTTCTTTGTTCCGAATCTTAAAAGCGCATCTAAAGATAAATTCATGTACATTTCTGCGGAAATAAAATCATTTTGTTTTTGAAGTATGCGTGATTTTAAATAATAACTTCTTTCTATAAACTCAACATTGTCGAGGCTTATAGAATTATCTAAAGCATCATCGCAAATATCCTGAGCATACTCCAGGATATTATTATCTAAAAGCTCATCTACAACAAGCAGCATAAACTTAACTAATTTTTCTTTATTATCTTTAGGATAAAGTTCAAGAGCATCCTTAATGTATTTCATGGCTTTTTCATCTAATTTTACATCAAACATTGTAGCTGCGTAATTATAGATTGCCTTCGATTTTGCCTCTCTGTTGAATCCATAAAGCTCATAAGATTTTATTTCGTATTCCTCAAACTTACCCTTATCCATAATTAATGAAAGCATTGCAAGCATATGGTATACTTCAGCTTTTCCTAAATCCTTATCTAAATGCTCAACCAATTCTTCAAGACGCACAGCAATTTCATATGCTCTTTCATAATTTCTCAGCATAATATAGCATGCAGCTTCGTTATATGTGGCTTTAGCAAGGATAGTAAGCTTCTTTTTTTCCTTTGAAGATTTCCTTACGTTATTATAGTAGTTGGCAGCTTGAGAGTAGTCTTTATTGCTAAATAAAAATCTGGCAATATCCATATAATATGTAAGATAATTTTCATCAACATAACACTTTTGATAATACTCATAATACTTAGACGTAAGACATTGGACCTTCTCCAGCTCGTCCCTATCAATATGATAGTTAAAAATCAAATGTATAAGTTTAAAACAAAGGTCGTAATACTCATACTTTTCTGCAAAACCCAGGCTGTACAAAACTTCCTGTTCATAATTTTCTATGGATTTATTTACTTCCAAAAAGGCTATGCTCTGTATTATCTGCTCTTTTATATTTTGCATTAAATATTCTTTGTCTAAGTTTAGCAGTTCCGAAATATATTCTATTATCCATTCCTCAGCTTCCGCTTTATCATTTTCGATACAGCTCATTTTAGATATAGATATTTTGTCACCACAAATATCCTTTAAAGTATATCCTTTATAAATTCGTGCCCTTTTTATCTTTTCACCAGTTGACAGTATTTCCACCTGTTTCCCCCCAAACTAATGCCTATCATTCAAAATCTTTAAAAGCACCTATAGCCTTAAAGGCTTGTATACCTCTTGATAAAAGTTCAGCAGCCTCTTTGCTCTTTCCGTTATCAATATAAAACTTACCAAGCATTATGGCAATATCTGCTTTTTCTTTGTCATATCCCATTGAAGAAGCATATAACAATGCTTCGTTTAAAGTATTTTCTGCATTAGTAATATCGCCCTGTAAACACATAACCCTATACTTTAAAATATAATACTCAATCAGAATTCTATTCTTGCAGCTTCCAATGTATTTATATATCTCCTGTAATATTCTGCTTGAATTTTCAATATCCTTAAGCTTAATATAGATATCACACATGCTTAATAAGGTTTCAACTAATTTTACCTTGTCTATATCTTCTCTAATTTTTTTAGATTTATTTAAATGCTCAAAGGCTTCACTATAATTCTCATATTCGAAAAATAATCTTCCAAGATTATTCTCAATCTCTGCTAAATAATCTAAATTATGCACGTCTTTAAATTCGTCCATGCTTTTTTTTGAGTATTTTATTGCATTGTTAATATCTCCTTTACTACTGTAATCAAGAGATAATTTTAATAAAGTCTTTGCATAATCTTTTTTATTATCTAGCTCCATAAACTTTTCCTTAGCCAAACTACAATATCTAATTGCTTCATTATTATTTTCCAGCTTATGGTATGTATAGGCTATATAATAATATATTTCACCCAGTAAAAAATCATTTCCTATATTATTATCAGTAAACACCTTTTCAGCCTGTTTAAAATAGCTGTAAGAAGAATTATAGGCCTTCATATTAAGTGTTATAATTCCAAGTTTAAGAAAGGTATTTATTATGTCTTCGCTGCAGTTCAATTTAATAAATAAAATGTTAGCTGCTAAAAAAAGCTGTTGGCATTTAGAAATTTCCCCCTGCTTCATGTATATAATTCCGCGCAAGAATAAATTTTTTGCTTTTCTATATTCTAAATTATATTTATCAGCATAGTCTATCGCAGTCTCTACATATTTTTCTGCACAAGAAAAATTTTCGTTTAATATAAATGCTGTAATAATATTTTCAAAATAAGTACATATTTTCTCTGCTTGTGCTTCTTCTGATTCCATCAAATACTCTATGGAAGTGTTTAGCGCTCCGGCCAAATACTCTAAAAGATCCATACTTGGATTAGACTTACCTGATTCCACTAAACTTATTTGACCTGGAGTAATCCTATCCCCGGCCAAATCTTTAAGCGTCATGTTTAATTCTTTTCGTCTTCTTTTTATTTTTTCCCCCAAAGCTAAAATTTCCATAACCACGCATCCTTCATAATAGATATAAATATTTAGGTTATCATAACAAAAACCGCAAGATATTAATACTATTATATCATATTTTTGAATTTTAGACTAATTTTTTATTTATTTTCAAAATATGCACAAAAAGCTCGAGAATTGATAATTCTCGAGCTTTCACTAAAATCTATCTCATTTTACGCATAATATCATCTTGAATATCACCAATTATGCCCATCATCATATCGCCGGATCTTCTCAATCGCTTTCTTGAATTTCTGTTAAGCTGAGGAGCTATTAACATTCCTGCAGCAGCGCCAATCATAGCACCTGTGGTAACACCTTTTAAAAATCCCATACTCAAATACACTCCTTTCAATATAGTATATCATTAGAGTATGCAATTTTCATTTTATTAAACCTTGAAATTACTTCTATAGTTCTTTTAATTCATCCATTGCTTCATTAGCAAGTTCATCACATCTATTGTTTAATTCGTTGTCTGAATGACCTTTAACTTTAATAAACTGAACCTTATGGTATTTCAAAAGTCCTATAAGCTTTTCCCAAAGTTCTCTGTTTTTTACAGGTTCCTTACTTGCGCTTTTCCAACCATTTCTTTGCCAATTATCTATCCATTTTTGATTAATTGCATTTATTACATATGCCGAATCACTGTATAGTTTAACCTCGCAGGGTTCTTTAAGCATAGATAAAGCTTGTATCACGGCGGAGAGTTCCATAATATTATTGGTCGTATTTCTAAACGCCTGCTTTACCTCTTTCTTAACACCATTATACATAAATACAATTCCAAATGCTCCTATTGTATTTTCCTTACCATTCCCTCTGCAGGCTCCATCAGTGTATATCGTAACGCTTTTCATCTTCCTTCTCCTCTTTTACTCCCTTTACTCTCAGCTTTTTTACATAATCCAAGAGTTTACCCACATTTTGGCTCCCTACCATTTTTGATATAAATGCTACACCATCTCTTATAATTTTTATTATATCTTCTTTTCCGGTCCAATTAGATAATATAACTTCCTCCGGAACTTCATTAATAATTTTATTCATTGCAAAAAATACTATTGCAACATCATCAATCTTGCCTACAAGAGGTATAAAATCAGGTATTATATCAATTGGAGATGCAATATAAGCTATCAATCCTCCAACCAGCATCTTAGTCTTAATATCTACTCTCTTATCCTTAAATAATCTCCAAAGAAGCGCGCCTATATCCGGCACAAGCATTGCATACTCTACTATGTCTTTATACTTTTCCGGAACCTTACTTTCGATATTATCTCTAACCTTAGTGTACCCATCTTCTAAAGTGTTTTGTGTTTTCTCATTATTTTTTTCTTTTTTCTTAAATTCAGAAACTTCTTTATCTGGCGCATATATTATGTCTTCTGCTTCGACTTCTATGCTATTATCTATCAAATTAATAGCTTTAAGATTAAAATAAACAAAAGGTACCAGCTTAGCTATTATGTTTAAATCTATAATCAAATTATCCTTATCAACTGTAATACCATTTTCAGAGAAATCCTTTAAAGCAGTCTTTAGCGCAAAATTCTTAACAGAACTCATTATTCCAAGCTTTGCTACCTTAAATTCAAATATTTTAACATTGATTATATTTTCTCTTATGCCGCCTATTCCTACTGTTGCTTGAAAAGGAATTTCAACACCTTTTTTATAGCTTCCTTTTACAACAATAAAATCATTTATTTCTATTTCCTTTATATTTAAACCTTCTACTTTTACATACTCTTCAATTGCTTCTAAAATATCTTTAGATGTTACCTTTGCCTTAATACTTGTAAGCTTCACAGCACTTCCCCCTATCATTAACCTTTAAAGTCCAATAATTAAAGTATATATTAAAAAACAATTTATGCAACATCCATTTTATTCTTTAACATAATTTACTTTAGCAAATTTTATGATTTTCGTTAGACTTAAAATTTTAAATCTATATAATAGTATCTTGTAAGGCACATATAACATGCAAGCTCAAACATATAAAACAAGGATTCAATTAAGGAGGATATTATGAATAAAAATAAAAAGAAGTATTTGTACATTCCAATGGCAGTGGCGCTTTTATCTATAGTATTGCTCCTAATATTTAATATAGGCAGTCCCTCAAAGTCTGACAAGCTGTATGTTGACTTTATGAAGGATGTAGCATCTAAAAATGTTTCTACAGTATATGTTACTAGCTCACCAAAGATAAAAGTTAAACTAAATGATGGAACTACTTACGAAACAGATAATCCAAGAACTAATAGTTTTAAAGAAGAGCTTTTAAAGCAAGGAATCAATGTTTCAGAGAACTCACCACTATCTGCAAAGCAAGCTATACCTACCTTTTTATTAAGCGCTTCATTAGTATTTATGGCTGTAATGACAGTTAAATCATCAAGTCTAAGCTCAAAAAAGCTGAAAGGAGTGGATGCTCTTGATGTTTCCGCTGTTTCAAATGCTGCCTACTCTTTTGACTCTGTTGCAGGTAATGAAGAAGCCAAGGAAAGTGTAAAAGATATAGTAGACTTTCTTAAAAATCCGGAAAAGTATAATGCTTATGGTGCAAGAATGCCTAAAGGTATTATGCTCTATGGTGAGCCCGGTACAGGTAAAACACTTTTAGCTAAAGCAGTTGCCGGAGAAGCTGGTGTTCCTTTTTATGCTATGTCCGGTTCTGACTTCGTTCAGGTATATGTAGGGGTTGGCGCTAGCAGAATAAGACAGCTATTTAAAAAAGCAAAGGGTCATGGAAAGGCTGTAATATTTATAGATGAAATAGATGCAATAGGTAAAAAAAGAGATGGCGGAAGAGCAGGAGGCGGTTCTGAAGAAAAAGACCAGACTCTTAACGCTCTTTTAACAGAAATGTCAGGCTTTAATGAAAAAGAAGGTATTGTTGTTATTGCCGCTACAAACAGGCTTGATACCCTTGATCCTGCGCTTTTAAGACCTGGAAGATTTGATAGACATATAGAAATTAATCTGCCTGATGTAGCTGCGAGAGAAAAGATATTAGAACTGCACTTAAAAAATAAGCCTGTAAAAGATATAAATATACATGAGTGGGCTCAAAAAACTTCTTATTTCTCCGGCGCTAAGCTTGAAAGCTTGGTTAATGAAGCTGCAATACTTGCTGCCAAAGATGAGGACAAGTTTATAACTGACCTTCATATGGATAAGGCTTATTCAATAGTATTAGCCGGCTATGAGAAGATAAACAGAGATCATATTAAAGAAAAGGATAAAAAAATAACAGCTTATCACGAAGCTGGACATGCATTATTAACTCTAAAGGTGCTTCCTGATGATAAGCTTTCAAAGGTAACTATTATACCAACAAGCAAAGGTGCCGGCGGCTATACCTTAAGCATTCCTGAAGATAAACTTTATCAAAATAAGGATTATTTAAAGAGAAGGATAATGGTTTTACTTGCCGGAAGAGCTGCTGAAGAAATTATTTTTGGAAGCGATTTTATTACAACAGGAGCTTATAATGATTTTCAGCAGACAACCAGGATGGTCTCCAGCATGATTACACAGTATGGTATGGGAGATACATTAGGTCTTCTAAATCTTGAAGAGCTTTCTCACTTAAACTACTCAGGCACAGACAGCATTGTTAATGAGTGTAAAAACACTATCGATAGTCTATACGAAGAAGTGAAGAAAATAATTACTGATAATAGGGATCTCCTTGAAAATATTACAGAAAGATTAATAGAAAAAGAGACTCTTCTGGACAAAGATATAGAGGAACTTGCTTCTTAGTATATAAAAGGTGAGGACTTAAGCTAAGTCCTCACCTTTTTTTCTTTATACCATCTAAAATCAGAGTTATAATAATTCCACCAACAAGCCCTCCTAGATGACCAAAATTATCAATGTTTGACATAGTAAAGCCTATAATCAGATTAACTATAATTACCGAGGCAATATTTCTTAAAAAATCTTTCCCTATATTTTTTCTTTTCTTCACTGCAAATACCAAAGTAGTTCCAAGAAGTCCAAAAATAGCTCCAGAAGCACCTACAGAAACATTGTCAGAAAACATGTAGCTGAATATGGAAGATAGAATACCGCTGGCAAAATATATTACAATATATTTTGTTTTTCCATACAGTCTTTCTACCAAGGGTCCGATTGAATACAAAGCATACATATTAAGTGCTACATGCAATAATCCTCCATGAAGGAACATACAGGTTATAAGCCTATAATACTCTCCTCTATTTATAAGTTCATTATATTTTGCTCCCAAATTTATAAGCACATTTATATCGCTGTCAAAAATACTTCCCGATAAAAATGCTGTTACAATATAAGCTATTATATTTAAAGCAATAATACTATAGGTAACCCAGTATTTATCTCTATTCTCGCTTACAGTGCTATTATCAGAAGGCAAACTTCTGCTTAAATTTAGCAGCTCATTAACAGTTTGTTCTGACTTCGTACCATAATACAAAATGCTATTGTCGTTATAATTTATTACTATTGTTTCATCGTCATATGTATCAACATTCATACTTTCTGATATTACTATTTTATTTAATTCCACTATACTTACATTAAGCATTTCTTTTAGGTGTTCAGATAAATTCATATAATCGAAACCATCATCTCTCGCAAAAACTATAACTTTTTTACTGTTAATATCTATATTTCTAACTAAAGCCCATGAAGACATTAAATTATAGTCATTGCTGATCTCAATAATGCCATAGCTAAAAACTCTGCTCATGCCTTCAATAATATTTTTTATTAAATCTTCTTTCATTTTTTTCTCCTTACGATGATATATTGAAATAAAATACCTCTATTAATGATGTCACAAATGTCTATTATTCAAAAATCTTAATCGTACCACTAATATGATAGAGCTTTTGCAATGTATATACATTAAAATTTGCTTTTTATTTACCTGCCTATTTGATATAATAAAAAAAACTAAGTAAACTTAATAATTAAGGTGGTTTCATGAATAATAATTTTGTCAACAAGAATATAAGAATTTTGTACTATTTTCTTTCTATTTTTATTGTGATTTTTTCAGTGTATAAATTCAGTACAAGCCCTCTTACCTTATATTTTGAAGATTATATCTTCTTAATTATTTTAATGCTTTCTTTCGTTCTAGTAAATAAATATTCACTCAAATTTAAGATAACAAATATAAATTTCAGCGATTTTATAATTATTATATGCTATATAAAATTCAATTTATATATAACTGCACTGTTAATATTTATTTGTTATTTTATTTCTTTTGCTATTGAATTTAACAATTCAAAAAAGTTAAACCTATTAACTGAAAACGTACACATATTTAATAGGAATTTGGTAATACTGTCTGTTTTTATATCTCACCTATTGATAGATAAAATAGACAGCATATATTACATAAGAAACTATGAACAGGCATCTGTAATATTGTTCAGCATACTTGTACTTATAATAAATTATATTTTATATTGTATAAATTTATCATTTGAATATAAAACTTTAATATTTATAACCTTAGAAAATGGACTATATTACATATTATTAAATTTCCTTACTTGCACAGTTTTAGCATGTTTTTCAATCTATTTGTATAATTTATATGGATATATGCCAGTAGTTTTTATGACTGCTTTTATAATTTTCATTAGTTTCTCCTTGAATTCCTTAGATACTTTAAGGAACTCTAATAAGAATTTAAAAACTATAACCGAAAGTACAAGTTTTTTAATATCAAGAGCAGACTTTAAAGTAAAGCTTCAGCATACAATACAAACAATCGAATCTATGACTGCTTTCAACTTTTGCGGCATATATATAGCACGTGAAAATTATAATTCAATTTATCCTATAACTTATAAATGTAATGCATTAATTAGTTTAGAGGATTTAAAATTTACATCAACTTCGGATAATCATGTTTACAATGAATTGATGAGCGGAGTATCCTTATATAAAGAAAGCAGTTATTTTAAAAAATCTCTAAACTTAGTTAATACACTATCAAAGGATATTAAATATACTGCTGCTGTTCCTATAAAAGACAGCAATCAAGCCGTCGGTTTTTTCATTTTAGGTTTTGACAGGTATCTTAACTTAAACGAGGAATTAGAGCTGATAGGTATACTGGGCCGCCATATGGGAATGGTTAATTTTTATCTCAATACCAATATAAAAAATAATTCTATAACTTATAAGAACTATGATGGTCTTGTAAAATATATAGAGTACAATATTAAAAATAAGATTTTCTTCACTTTAGCAATTATTGAACTTACTAATTATACTGAAATAATTGAGAAATATAATTTGGATTTTTATGAAACCTTTAAAGGTGAGTTAAGTCGAATTATTTCCAAGCTTTTATCTACAAATGACAATATTCTCTGTTTTGAGAAGGAAGACATATATATTGTATTTAATCTTTTAGATATTAAAAACGCTTCAAATAAATTGAATGATATATCTAACTTCTTAAATAATTTTAAATACAAGGATATTCCTTTAAACATTAGAATTTCATATGCTTGTTCGGAGTATCCTGTAGAAGGTATTAATGCCGATGAAATACTTGATAATACATATAGAAAGCTTAACTTAAATAAAAGCGCCTCTTAGCCAGGCGCTTTTATGATACTATTCTCTCTATTACAATACTGGTATGCTCCAATAAATCTATTTCATAAAATGGGATAGGTGCTTTTGTTTCACTTTCATAAAGTACACGAAGTACTGGTCTATCTGGAAAGTTTCTATTTTGTCTCACAACATATCCTTCAACACCGTTAGATAATCTAACACAACAACCTAAGGGATAAACTGCAAAGGTTTCTCTAAAGCTTCTAACTACATCGTTGTCAAAAGCCGTACCGCTCCCCGACAATATTAACTCATATGCTTCATTAGGACTGAATTTCCTTCTATAAACTCTGTCATTGCTTACTGCATCATAAACATCACACACACACACAACCTTGCCAAACCTTGATATTTCATTATCCACAAGATTATATGGGTATCCTCTTCCATCTATCCTCTCATGATGCTGCATCACAGCCTTAATAGCATTCTCAGGTATTCTAATATTTTTTCTTAATATTTCTCCGCCATAAATAGGATGTTTTTTAATTTCGGAAAATTCATCATTTGTCAGAGGTCCGCTTTTAGTTATTATCTTATTTGAAATTTTAGTTTTACCTATATCATGAAGAATAGCTCCAATAGCAAGTTCCTTTAAATCTTTTTCTCTAAATCCGTGAGATATACCTAAAAATGATGCCATAATACATGTATCCAACGAGTGTACAAAAGTATAATTATCATAAGTTTGTATATCATATAAACTTTTGTTTACATCTCCCATATCAATAATATAATCAACCAAATCTTCTACAGTATCTAGGGAATCCTTAACTTCCTTCTTGTTGCAGCTATGTATATTTCTCATTATCCTTGACATGTTTTTCATTGTTACCTGCTTTAATTCAGCTAATCTATTATCTTCTACCATAACATCATCAAGCCTATCATCTTCTACATATACAAAAAAAACTCCAAGTGACTTAAGCTTATCCATATATCGTCTGTTTAATTTGACTCCAGCTCTTAATAATACTTTACCATCACTTGTCAATATATTTTTACCTAATATTTCATTTTCTTTCACTCTATCAATGAATTCCAGCCTCATAAGTCACCTCTTTGCCTTCTTTAGTTGACACATATTATTATACTATGTAGTGTGTTTTATTTCAGCATTTTTTTGCAAAAAACCACATAACCTTACAAATGCAAAAAGATTCCAATGTTGTCATTGGAATCAATTATATGTTTTTTATTTATAGCTGTCTTCTTTACCCTTTATGTCATTAGATACCTTTTCTATTTCATCCTCAATTAACTCACAGGCAATATTTATTTTTTCAGTCATCTCATTGTGATCTTCTATGTAATTAAATTTTAATGCCCAGGTTGGATTATATTCATCATCAACTTCTTCTATTGTAAACCCAGCCTTCTCGAAGGCCTCCAAATTAAACAAATCGTATATAGCAGAATATTCCCATTCTTCAACATCTCTATTTGTATCAAAAAACATATTAACCTTATCCCCATCATAATAGAACTTCGTTACATATGAAGCACCATCTCCTACTTCATAGCTGCCCAGTTCTTTAACAAAAAAATTTGTTTCTTTATCTCTCTCCATTAAAACTAATGATGAAAATTCCAATACTATCATCCTCTCTAGTAAAATATCTATAAATATAATAACACAGATTTATGATTTTTAAACAATTTAATAATTTTACGAACAAAATGACCGCAGTACTATTAAGTCTAGCGAACTTTAGAGTAAAACCTTCAATAACTTTAATTTGGACTCTATCTATATTCTACTTTACTAATTTACATTTTTTGGTTATTATTATATTGTAAACAATATTATGGAAATAGAGGTAAGCCATGAAAAAAATAGTTCCTATAATTATTGCAGTGCTAATTATTTTTGCCATTGGGGGAGCCAGATACCGTTATAGTGTAAATAAATATAGAGACCTGGATTATACAGTGCAAAAATATGTTACTTCTGGTTTATTTAATAAATACAAGCTGTATAAAGTTGATGATATCAAATTGAGTTTCTCTGACGGTGATATTGCTGTTATGAGTGTTTCAGGTATGGAAAGCAAATCTCCTCATAAGAATGTAAAATATAAAGTATTTCTGGAAAAAACTAAAAGCGGTATTTGGAGAGTTAAAAATATATATAGTGCAAAGCTTTAACAGGTCAAAAATTTGACCTGTTTTAAATTTATAATGCATTTAGATATTGCAAATAATTCGCATTTAGTTATATAATTATATTTGTGCTTATTTTGGTTAATAATTTAAACAGAAAACTAATTTTAGTAAAAATTAGATTTGGAGAATGATAATATATGTTAAAGGTTAATAATTTATGTTTTTCTTATAACCCTTCTTCTCCTTTTATATTGGACAACATAAATCTTCACATTGAAGATGGTTCCTATGTTTCCATATTAGGGGAAAACGGAAGTGCTAAAAGTACCTTTGTAAAACTTATTCTTGGCTTTCTAAAACCCAATTCCGGAAGTATTGCAATTGATACCAATAAAATTGGATATGTTCCTCAGAGAATGGAAAGTTACAATTCGCAGTTTCCTATTACTGTATATGAAATGCTTAGCTGCCATATGAAAGCCATAAAATTGAAGGATAAATCTTTAATAACTGATTCCTTAAAAAAGGTTGGCATGTTAGAATATAAAAACTCGCTGATAGGCAAGCTATCCGGCGGACAGCAGCAAAAAATATTCATTGCCAGATCTATTATGTCAGTACCAAAATTGCTGGTGCTGGATGAACCTTCAACAGGCATAGATATTATGAGTCAAAAAGAAATTTATCAAATTTTAAAAGAGCTCAATATAAAACATAAAGTTACTGTTATTTCAATAGAGCACAATCTTACTGCAGCTCTGGAAAACTCTACGCATATATTTAAACTTGAAAAAGGTAGTGGTACACTTTATACTGCTGAGGAATATAAGAATTTAAGAATTTAGGAATTTATATATAAGAATTTATTGTTTTTAAAGTTTAGTTTGGAGGAAAATATGCTTGAATATAGCTTTATGCAAAATGCTCTTATTGCGGGTATTTTGATATCTGTTTTATGTCCTTTAGTTGGAGTATTTCTTGTTTTGAGAAGATATTCTATGATGGGTGACACTTTATCACATTCATCCTTTGCCGGTATTGCAATTGGACTTATTTTTGGATTTAACCCATTGCTCAGTGCATTTATATTTACTTCAATTTGCGGAATCATAATTGAATTTTTAAGAAATTATTATAAAAAATATGCTGAGATTGTTATGTCTATAGTACTTACCTTTAGCATTGGTGTTGCAATTTTGCTTATAAGTACAGGAAAATCCGGTGCAAATGTTAATACGTATCTATTTGGAAGCATTCTAACCGTATCAACTTCTGATCTTTATTTGATATCAATATTGAGTGTTATTTCAATTATATTATTATTGTTCCTATATAATAAAATGCTTTACATAACCTTTGATGAAGAAGGTGCTTCCATAACAGGAATTAATGTAAAACTTATTAATTATATATTTACACTATTAGTTGGAGCTACAATTGCTGTTTCTATTAGAATTATGGGTATTTTAGTTATTTCATCTATGATTGTTATTCCGGTAGCATCAGCTCTTCAGCTAAACAAAGGTTTTAAAAGCACCATGCTGTACTCAATTTTATTTGGCTTTATAGATATTATCCTAGGTTTAATATCCTCATATTATATAAACAGTGCTCCGGGCGGAACAATAGCATTAGTGTCAGTTTTAGTACTGGTAATAATTTTATTTATTAAAGGTGCAGTATTTAAAAATATGCATTAAAATATGGAAAAAACAAAAGAGTAGAAGCAGCTAAAGCTTTTACTCTTTTTATTTTGATGCGCTTTTACATTCATCACAAACCCCTTTAATCTTTAGTTCATGCTCCATCAATGTAAAGCCCGTCTTATTTTTAATTATTTGTTCAATTTGTACCATAGGACAGTCTATTTCTACTTCCTTATGACATAGACAGCATTCAAGCGTATGCTTATGAATTTCCTTCTTAAGTTTATAGTTGTATTTTCCATCACCTAAGTCAAACTTATCTACCAGACTTTTATTTTCAAACATATCCATTGTTCTATAAACAGTTGAAAGATCTATAGGTAGCTCCTTTTTTCTGCACTGCTCATATATATAATCTACACTTAAAGCATCTTCACTATTTAATAATATTTGCAATATATTTAGTCTTCCTTTAGTTATCTTTATATTGGATTTTCTAAGATAAGTCTCTAAGTCCATGTTATCACCACACTTAATATTATGGTAATATTATAGCACATTGTGTATAAAAATAATAAGTTTTTTTATTCACCTTGCTTTTTAACGAGTATCTTCTTAATTCGCCTATTGTCTATCTCAAGTATTGTAAACTTATAATCATCAATAATTATGCTTTCGCCTTTTTTAGGGAATCTTCCAAAGTAATCAAGCATAAGGCCGCTTACTGTATCATAGTTTTCTTCATAATCTGATTCTAAAAGTTCGTTTAGTTCGCTCATATTTATTCCGCCGTCAACTTCAAACTCATTTTCACCCTTTATAGCTATTTCTACTTCCATTTCATCATATTCATCATAAATGTTTCCAACTATCTCTTCCAGCATATCCTCAATTGTAATAAGGCCTGCTGTAGTCCCGTATTCATCAATTACAATACTTATATGCATACTTCTTTTCTGCATCTCTTTTAAAAGCATATCAATTTTCATATATTCTGTTACAAAATAAGGCTCTTTAATAAAATTTTTTAAGCTGAATTTATCCTGCTCACTATTAAAAGCCATATAATCAATGATATCCTTTGTATAAAGAATTCCAATTATATTGTCAATACTGTCTTCATATATAGGAATTCTGGAATACTTTTCCTCTATAATTACCTTAAGAGTTTCATCAAAGCCGCTTTCTATATCAAGTGCAATAATATCCGGTCTTGGAGTCATGACATCGCTTACTGTAGTATCATCAAACTGAAATATGCTGTTTATCATTTCAGTTTCTGCTTTTCTGAATATACCTCTTTCTTCACCAACGTTGATCATCATTCTAATTTCTTCTTCAGTTATCTGATCATCATCTTCATTTTCTGAACCAGAAATAAGATTTACAAAGAAATTAGTTGCTTTTGTTAATGCAACTACCAACGGCTTAGCAATTATATCGATAACCTTAATTACTCCCACTGATTTGGATGCTATAAGCTCAGACCTTCTAAGAGCAAGCCTTTTGGGAATCAACTCTCCAAATAAAAGAGAAATGAAAGATATTAAAATAGTTATAAATACAAAGGATATTGTAGAAGCAAATTTTGCTAAGAATGCTATGCTGCTTTTTGCCAAAACTTCTTCCAATACTTTTGACAAGCCGACAGCAGCTGATGCTGAAGTGAAAAAGCTTGCCAAAGTAACGCCCACTTGTATAGTTGCTAAAAACTTGCTTGGTTCTTTTATAATATTTAAAAGCTGCTCGGCTTTTTTATCCCCTTCACTTGCTTTTTTCTCTAAAGGTATCTCTCGTAAGGACACTACACTTATTTCCGCAGCTGCAAAAAAAGCGTTTATTCCTATTAAGATAACAAGTATAATTATCTCAAAAATCAAATTTTCCACCACCTAAAAAACAAAAGTATAAAACCGTATAAATATAATATTACCATAAATCTTATAAATATAAAAATTTAAAGGTTATCAATTGTAATGCTAAGCAAAACAAATAATAACCTCATTAATATGAATTTTAAAAAAATATCATTTTAAGTCCAAAAATAATAAGTATTACGCCTCCTAGGTAATCTGCATATTTTCCTATGGCATTTACTCTTTTTAAATATCTTGATAGTAGAAAAGCTCCAAGGGAAATTATTAATGTAACTATTCCTATGAATAAAGTATCTGTAACTACTGCTGCTACACTTTTAATATGGTCTAAAGCGGTAAAACCAACAACCATTGCATCTATACTTACAGACATCCCAAGTATTATGTACATGCTCGGTTTTATTAGCGGACACTCACCCTTATTTTCATATCCCTCTTTAATCATTAATGCACCAACCAATGCTATGACTACTCCACCAATAACTTCAGGCACACTAGCTACATATGTATTAAATAAAAATCCTGCGTAAGCCCCTATTAAAGAGAAAAAGAATTGAAAAAATCCAAAAGATAATGCAAATAAATATTTATTATTCCTTCTAACCTGATTGTTAAGCCCAATACATACAGCTACTCCAAAAGCATCAAGAGATAATGCCAGAGCAATTGTTAACAAAGAAAAAAAACTCATTAAATAACCTCCCCTAAATTACCAGTGAAATTGATTCAGATATTATTTTTAAAAAAGAGCAACATTTTTATTTTACTTTAAATTATATAAAAAGTCTAATAGTTTTTATGACAGTTAAAGTAAAAAAAGAAAGCTTTTTTAAAGGCATCGGAAAATTATAAATTTTCCGGTGCCTTTAAAAACTTTCTATTATAATCCAAAAACCCTAGTAATAACAAATATGGATAATCCGGATATTATAGCACAGATTGGTATTGTTAAAACCCATGCCCATACAATATTCTTTGCTACAGTCCATCTAACAGATGATAGTCTTTTAGACGCTCCTACTCCCATTATTGAAGTAGAAATTATATGAGTTGTACTTACAGGTGCATGCATCATAGATGCTGTAAAAATAACGGCTGCTGCTCCTGTTTCTGCTGCAAAGCCATTTACCGGAGCAAGCTTTGCCATATTATGTCCCATAGTCTTTATAATCTTCCAGCCACCTATAGATGTACCAAGAGCCATAGCTAAAGCACAAGAAAACTTAACCCAGGTAGGCACTGAAAAGCTTGTAAGTGCACCTGCACTAACCAATGCCATAGTAATAATACCCATTGATTTTTGTGCATCATTCAATCCATGGTTTAAAGCCATAGCTGCTGCTGAAGCTATTTGCGCCTTTGAAAACACCTTAGTAACTGTAACAGGTCTTGTCTTTCTTAATATCCATTGAAGAGCAATCATGATTATGTAACCTGCTGCAAAACCTATTACTGGAGATAAGAAAAGCCATAATATAATCTTATTCCATAATTGCATCCAATTAACAACTTCTAAAGACATTGATTTATAAACTATAGCCGAACCTAATAATCCACCAATTAAAGCATGCGAAGAACTGCTTGGAATACCAAAATACCATGTAATAAGATTCCATATAATAGCTCCTATTAAAGCAGCAATAACAACTTCAGGAATTACAGCCTTAGGATCTATAATACCTGAACCAACAGTTTTAGCAACTTCTGAACTTAAAAAAGCACCGATAAAATTTAAGACTGCTGACATTAAAATAGCAGCTCTTGGAGTCAGCACTCTAGTGGATACTGAGGTAGCTATAGCATTTGCTGTATCATGAAAGCCGTTTATAAAATCAAAAGCTAAAGCTAGAATTACTACTGCTATAGTAATAAGTAAAACTCCACTAGGCATGTTTCATTACAACTCCTTCAACAGTATTAGCTACATCCTCGCAAGCATCAAGAGTCTGCTCTATATATTCGTATATTTCTCTCCACTTCATTACATCTAAAGTTGAAGTCTCTCCACTGAATAGATTTGATATAGCTCTTCTATATATCCTATCGCCTTCATCTTCTATTCTATTAACCTCTATAATCTTTTCACTTAGCTTTTTGCTCTTTTTCATATTCTTAAGTTCTTCCATAAGATTTATTACTTCACTACAGGAGTTAACTATCATATCCGCTAGTATAATTGCATCCTGCTGAGCTGTTTTAACATTAAACATTATAAATCTGTGAGCTGTAGCTTCAATAAAGTCCAAAATATCATCAAGCTGCTTAGCTATGCTGTAAATATCTTCTCTATCGATAGGAGTAATAAAAGTTTTATTAAGCTGTTCCAGTATATCGTGAACTTGCTTGTCGCCCCTATGTTCAATTTCTTCGATTTCTCTTACTTTTGCTTCCATATTGTTAAGGTCCTTTAAAAGATCTCTTAACTTTACTGCTGCCCCATGTGTTATACGAGCAGAATCAATAAATAAATCATAAAACTTGTCTTCTTTTGGGGTTAACATAGACATTTAAGAATCCTCCCTTTGTCTAAAAAATAATTTTGATATATAAATAGCATAAATACAAAATGAATTATAACATACTGTTAACACTATTTAAACATTTGTAAATGTGGGTTAACATAAACTTAACATTGCCTAAAATGAAACAAAAAATGCCATAACTTTATGAAAATTTCAATTTAATATTATACAATACTAACAAATTATAGTAATATACTATTATGATATTATAAATTTATAAAGGAGTGTTATTAATGAGACGCAGTAATATTACTTGGGGAATTCTACTCATATTTCTTGGAGTACTAATACTTTTAAATAGAGTCTATGGAATTAATCTATTAAGTATTAGCTTTTTGTGGCCGCTATTCATACTAATACCTGGCCTCTGTTTTGAATTTGGCTACTTTGTAAACAAAAGAGATGCCGGATTATTGGTTCCGGGAGGAATATTAACAGTAATTGGTTTATTATTTCTTTTTCAGACTTATACGGACTGGAGGTTTGCTGAGATTATCTGGCCTATTTGTGTTTTATCTGTTGCCTTCGGTTTATTCCAGCTCTATATTTTTGGGCATAGGTCTTCAGGACTTCTTGTTCCTGTTTTTATACTTGGAGCTGTTGGGCTTATAGGCTTATTTTCAATAATTTACGGTCAGCTGATTCCTTGGCTTAACTACAGTCTTGTACTGCCAATTATATTGATTTTACTCGGCATATATATTCTTATCAAAAAACACTAAACAAAAAAGATTCAATAGGTATTGCACACCTATTGAATCTTTTTTATTATGGAAAAACTATTTTTATTCCATTAGGTATCATAATGAATTCTACTTCTTTTCCCCTGCTTATTTCACCGTCAATATTAAAAGAAATTTCATTCGGACTAGTTAATTTAATGTTTTTTCCATTAGTAAAGTGAACTTCTTTTATCTTCGAATGAGTTCCTTTTATAACCTTGGGAAACAATATTAGAATCTTAGGCTTTGACACTTCTTCAATGTTGCATATATTAAAAATCCCATCATCTATTTCAGCCTTAGGGGTTACATTTATTCCTCCACCATAATATCTGCCGTTTGCTACAGCTACAAGTAAAGCTTTCATATTGAATTGTCTGTTATCTATATTTATTTTTAAATCAGGACTTTTATATTTAAATACGGTAATTATAATTCCTAAGATATATGCAAGAGTTCCTCCTATAAACGGCAGCTTCTTCAGCTTTATAGCGTTATAAGCCACCTCTGCATCAAAACCTACAGATGCAATATTTATAAAATATCTGTTATTTACTTTTCCCAGATCTATGTATTTATCTTTTCCATCTATCATCTTTAAAAATATGTCTTCTATTTTTTCTCTTTTAGAATAATTATATATACTCTTTATAAAATCATTCCCTGAGCCACACGGAATAACAGCTAAACTGCTATTTGTATTTACTATTCCATTAAGTACTTCATTTAGAGTTCCATCTCCTCCCACAGAATAAACTCTATAATCTTCTTCGCTGCAGTACTTCCTTACTAGTTCACTAGCATGTCCTACTCCTTTGGTTACTTCAATAATATATTTTTCATTTCTATGCTGAAATATTTTTTCAATAAGCGGTATAAACTTTAAAGTTTTTCCTTTTCCCGCTGCTGGATTTATTATAAAAAGATGATTCATAAAGCACCTCGTCATTTTTACTGTGTATTCATATTTTATAACATAATTTTAATGTAGTATAGAGGTACTTTAATAAAATTTCAAACTTAAATATATACAAGCTGTGCTTAAAAGTCCGCAGTACCTTTTAGTAAATCACTGCGGACTTTTAAGTATTTGTATATTCACATATAAACCTATAAAATTTTTTAAATATATAAATATTTACTGCAATCATGCCGGCTTGCAATAGATTTGCTTTCAGCTGCATAAAAGAACATATTTATACGATCACTATACTTCAATCAACTATTAAGCACCGCTAAGATCTTATTTAGCACTTCTCCTCTTGACTTTATATCAGAAAAGATCTGAGTTTTTGCATCTATTATGCTCTTAAGTGTATTTTCTGCTGTTGTATAGTCTTTAGCCTGAATATTAGTCTTAAATGTCTGCCATAGCGCTTGCTTGCTTTTTTCCTCATCCTTTATTTTTTGAAGTACACTCTTAGCCTGATCACTCAGCGGCTTTATTTGATCCTTTTTTGTCTTTAGTGAATCCCTGTAAGCTTTCAGCTGATCTTTTAACAGTTTTATTGAATCATTATTGCTCTTTATTTGTTGTCTGATTTTTTCTATTTCAGAATTTAAACTTAAAATTTGATTTTTTAAATCTTCTGCTGCTTTTGCATCTTTATTTTTTACGGCTTCCTGAAATTTCTTCTTTAAGTCTTGCCTTTGAGTATTAAGATTTTTTGCTTGTGCAGTTAAATCTTTATCCTGTGCTAATACTGCTTTAATTTTATCAACACTGTCTTTATTATTTTGCGAGGTTAAAGCCTTATGCTTTTCTTTTATTTGAGAAGCAATTTTGTTGTTTTCATCTTGTGCAGTCTTAGTTTGAGCCCTTAAATCAGTTAACTTTGTCATTAATTCCAGATAGTCAGGTATAAATTTTTGTCTTGCCTCCTTTTGCTCTGGAGTAAGTGTTGTTTTTGCATTGGCATCAGTCCCCTCTGCAAACGCAGTAGTAGCTGTACCAAGCAGCATAGCGGCAGTTAGTGCCAATGAAACAATTTTTTTCATTATTATTCCTCCCTTAATATATTTTATTTTTCTATACCGATATTCTTTGGAATATCGGCTAATGGATCTTTATCCGATAGAATATCATCAATACTGTTAAGTTCATCTTGTACATCAACATCATTGAGATTTACTGCTTCATCAGTATTTTTTATGGATTCAAAAAGCTTTCCGTCATCCAAGTTTTCTGCTTCCTTAACAGTCATTTTCGGTGTACTGTTACTGGATGCAGTATTTGAAGATTGATTTAAAGCCTTATCTTTTTTATCTGATAAGTTAGCTCTGTTACATCCTGCTAAAATACATATTGTAATAATACTTAACAGTATTAATTTAATAGATTTTTTCATATTCTTTTGCTTCCTCCTTTTCATAAATTTCTTATCCAATATATTTTTTATTATAAAGACTATATATTAAATGAAAATTATAAAATAATTAAAAAAAATAAAGCCTTGGATAATGTCCAAGACTTTATTGATTATGCCGGATTTTCCATTTCTTTATATTGAAGTTTATAAAGATTATAATATAATCCTTCTTTTGAAAGGAGTTCCTCGTGATTTCCGCATTCTCTAATTTTACCTTTGTGAAGCACAATTATTTTATCTGCATTTTTAATTGTAGAAAGCCTATGAGCAACTATAATTGTAGTTCTTCCTTTAGTGATCTTTTCTAAAGCATCCTGGATTAAGCTTTCAGTTTCAGTATCAATATTAGAGGTAGCCTCATCAAGTACAAGAATAGGTGGATTGAAGGCTATTGCTCTGGCAAAGGCAATAAGCTGTCGTTCTCCTTGAGAAAAAGTAGTTCCTCTTTCATTAACTATATCATCGTATTTGTTTGGAAGCTTTTCAATAAATTTATCAGCATTAACATATTTACACGCTTTTATTACATCTTCGTCAGTAATATCTGCCTCGTTAAGCCTTACATTACTTTTTATATCTCCCGTAAATAGAAAAACATCTTGGAGAACCGTAGCAAGATTTTTTCTCAAATCATATTGGTTCATATCCTTTATATTTATTCCATCTATTAATATTTCTCCTTTTTGAATGTCATAAAGTCTGCTTATCAAGCTTATTATTGAAGTTTTTCCTGCACCGGTTGCTCCAACAAAAGCTATTTTCTCCCCTTTATTTATCTTAAAGCTAACATCTCTTAATACCCACTGCTCTTCATTATAAGCAAACCAAACATTTTTAAATTCTATTTCTCCCTTTAACCTAGTAATACTTACAGGTGTATCAGAATTCTTAATTTCGCTTTGATTGTCCATAAGCATAAATATTCTTTCTGCTGATGCCATAGAAGATTGAAGAATATCGTATTTTTCTGTAAGGTCAAATATCGGCTGAAAAAACTGCATTAAATAACTTACAAAAGCAAACAGAACTCCTACAGCTATTTCTTGATTTAAAACCTTAACTCCTCCAAACCAAAGCAGTACAGCCAATGTCAAAGTTGAAACCAAATCCACTGATGGTCTAAATAATGCAAAGATAGTAAGCTGTTTCATGGAAGACTTAAAATAAGATTTATTTATTTCATCAAACTTGTTGAACATTTTATCCTCAACATGATAGATTTGAACAGTCTTCATACCAGATATATTTTCAGATAAAGAAGAGTTTATCCTTGCAAGCTTCGCTCTAACCTCTCTATAAGCTTCCCTATCATACTTTTTAAATACAGCTGAACCGATTATTACAAATGGTACTGAGCCCAGTATTATTAGCGCAAGCTTTACATTAAGAGAAAAAATTGCAATAAGTATTCCTGAAAGTATAAATATATCTTTAAACAGATATACTAATACACCGGTATACATTTCATTAAGCGCTTCAACATCATTGGTAACTCTAGTAACTAATCTTCCAACAGGATTTTTATCATAAAAGGAAAGAGATAATCCTTCAACTTTTTTAAACAAATCGCTCCTTATATTAAAAATAATTCTTTGACCCGTCTTTTGCAAAATATAAAAAGCCAGGTATCCTAATATAAATACCCCTACACATATAAGCAGGGTGTACATAACTGTATTAATCAAGTCCGAAATATCAGACGCTCTTAATACTTTTATCTGTTCATCTGACAATTGATAGGCATTATACACATTTCCATCCTGCATAAATTTATCTACATTTAAAGTAAAGGAACCATTTTCTTTTATTTTACTATCAATGATATAATATTTCTTATTATAATAAACCATAGACGCAGGTTTACCACTTTTATTTTCACCTTTAACAACATAACTGCCATCAATTTTTATGCTGCCTTCTACAGGAGTTTGTACTATTGTGTAGGCCTTTTTGTAGCCATTGATATCGTTATCTATGGCATTTTTAATCAGCATAGGTCTCAGCAGGTCAAGCCCTGTACCTACAAACATTAATAATATTACCACTAGCAAATGCCATTTAAAGGGCATAGCATATTTTAGAAGTCTTTTCATAAGCTTAGAATCATAAGCTTTAACTAATGCCTCTTCTTCATTTATTTTACTCATGACTGAACCTCCCCATGTTCCTGTATTTGCTGTTCTAATAGCTGCTTTTCATAAATGTCATAATAAAGTCCTTTGTTTTCCAGAAGCTCTGAATGGGTTCCTAGTTCAACAATTTGTCCTTCATCTAAAACAGCTATAGTATTCGAATCCTTTACAGCAGAGATTCTATGAGAAATTATAATGGATGTTCTATTCTTCATCATCTTTCTAAGACTTTCAAGAATTTTAACTTCTGTTTTTGCATCAACAGCCGAGAGACAATCATCAAAAATTAAGATATCTGGGTTTTTAATTAGTGCTCGTGCTATGGAAACTCTCTGTTTTTGTCCTCCGGATAATGTTACTCCTCTTTCTCCTACTATAGTTTCAAATTTATCCTCAAAATCCATAATATTATCATAAATATCCGCATCCCGTGATGCTGATGCAACATTATCCATATCTAGACTTTCAAAAGGCAAATTTATATTATCCGCTACTGTTGATGTAAATAAAAATGCTTCCTGAGGCACAAAGCCGATATTTTTTCTTAAAAATTTTAAAGAAATGTTATTGATATCGCAGCCGTTGATAAATATTTTACCGTTCTGTACATTATAAAGCCTTACAAGCAAATTAACCAAAGTACTTTTGCTGCTTCCTGTTCTTCCTATAATACCTAAAGTACTACCCTTATTAATATTTAAATTTATATTTTTTAATGCCGGAACATTAGATCCAGGATAAGTGAAACTTAAATCCTTAATAACTATATCTCCATTCAACGAATCTATACTTTCCGTTACCTTATCTGCTATTTCAGGCACTTCATTCATTACTTTTTCAATTCTTTCTAAAGATGCAAAACCTCTCTGTATATTGTTTATAACCTGTCCAACTGCCATCATTGGCCATATTAAGTTCCCCAGATACATGTTAAATGATATAAAATCTCCAAGAGATATGTTGCCATAAATAACAAATATGCCTCCTGCTCCAAGAAGCATTACAAAGCTTAAGGAAGCTATAAATTCTATTAAGGGATGAAAAATACCTACAACTTTAACTAAGGCTATATTAGTATCAAAATAGTTTTCATTCTCTTTTATAAATTTTTCATATTCTTTTTGTTCTTGTACGAAGGATTTAACAATTCTTATTCCTGAAAAATTTTCTTGAACCATATCAGTAAGTTTTGAAAAGGCTCTTTGAACTCTTAAAAACCTTTTATGTATAGTTTTGCCGAACTTAAGAGCTGTAAAGGTTATGAAAGGAAGCGGGATAAGTGACAATAGGGTCAGTTTTACATTAATGGTGAGCATAATGATTATAGTTGTTACTGTTAGTGTCAGGGAATCTGTCATCATCATGATTCCAGGACCTAATGCCATTCTTACTGCATTCAGGTCATTAGTTGCAAGAGCCATTAAATCTCCGGTTTTGTTTTTATTATAAAAATTGATGGATAGTTTTTGAAGATGTCTAAAATACTTATTTCTTATGTCATATTCCACATGCCTTGAAGTTCCTATTATATACATCCTCCATACATATCTGCCGACAGCCATCAGTACTGCAATAACTACAATGTATACAATATAATTTATTAAGAAGCTTTTTGTAGCTGTACCATTAGAAATGTTGTCGGTTATATAGCCTATGAGTTTAGGCGGTACGAGTTGTAGTATATCTACTATAATTAAAAATAATATACCTATAAAATATCTGTACCTGTATTTATAGGTATACTTGAACAGAGCTTTGATTTTTTTCATAATATCCCCCCATAAATTATAAAAATCCTTTAAAAAAGCCCGCGTAATGCGGACTTTATTATGCAGTTTGCTCTTTATTGCCAAGTACTCTTTCAAAGGCCTTAAGTGCAAATTCAAGCTGTTCTCTTGTATGTGTTGGAGTATAGCTTGTTCTAAGTAAAGCACACCCCTTTTCAACTGCCGGTGAAACCGCAGGATTTACATATACTCCTTCATTAAGGAGTTCCATAGTAAGTGCAAAAGCTCGGTAATCGTCCCCAACTACAATAGGCACTATAGGTGTCTGGGTTTCCCCCACAGAAAGTCCCATTGCTTTAAATCCAGCTTTCATAAATTCAGCATTTTCCCAAAGCCTTTTAACCCTTTCCGGTTCCTGTTCCAATATGTTTAAGGCTTCCATTGCTGCTGCAGCATTAGCCGGAGGTATAGAAGCACTAAATATAAATGGCCTTGAATGGTGCTTTATATAATGAATAACTTCTTCTTTGGCTGCTACATATCCCCCTAGACTTGCAAGGGATTTACTGAAAGTTCCCATAACAATATCTACTTCATCTTCAAGTCCAAAATACTCAGCAGTACCTCTTCCATGCTCACCCATAACACCAAGACCATGAGCATCATCTACCATAACTCTTGCCCCATACTGCTTTGCCAATTTAACTATTTCAGGAAGATTAGCAATATCACCTTCCATACTAAATACTCCATCTACAACTATAATCTTACCGCTGTCTTCCGGAATATATTCTAAAACTCTTTTAAGGTCCTGCATATCATTATGTTTAAATTTTAAAAGCTTGGCAAAGCTTAGTCTGCATGCATCTACAATACTTGCATGGTTTTGTCTGTCTCCGATTATGTAATCATTTTTTCCTGCAATTGCAGACAAAATTCCAAGGTTTGTCTGAAAACCTGTACTGAATACTAATGCAGCTTCTTTTCTCACGAATGCGGCAAGCTTTTTCTCGAGCTCTATATGTAAATCTAAGGTTCCATTAAGAAATCTTGAACCAGAACAACCAGAACCATACTTTTCCACCGCTTCTATTGCGGCTTTCTTAAGTCTTGGATCAGATGTAAGTCCTAAATAATTATTTGATCCAAGCATTATTACTCTTTTACCATTCATGATTACCTCAGTATCCTGACCTGAAGTAAGTGCATGAAAATAAGGGTATATTCCTGCTTTAATAGCTTCTTTTGCTTCAGTAAAGTTATAACACTTTTCGAAAATATCAACCATTGATTAATTACTCTCCCTTCATTGGTAAAACAAAAACAAATATAATTATTTTCTTTAAAATAACTATAACATTATATTAACATAGAAATTTATTAATACATATATTTTAATTTAAATTTAATATTTTCTCCCATAAAATGTCACATTATATTTGCAGTATGGCCCTTACAAAAGTATAATATACTTTGAAGTGGATTATATTTTATTTATTACTACATTCAACTAATAACATTAAATTTATTAGCTTATTGGTAATTTTCTCAAGCTTAAAATAAAACACTGGAAGGAGAAAAAAATGAGTAATGCAAAAGTTGTCTTAATAACCGGGGCGTCCTCCGGAATTGGACAGGCTACAGCACAAACACTAATGAAAAAAGGTTACAAGGTATATGGAACCTCTCGTAAATCATCTAATGATGGTTTAATAAAATCTGATTCTGGAACAGGATTTATTAAAATGATTCAGCTGGATGTTTGTTCAGAAGAATCCGTAAAAAAAGCAGTGGATTATGTCCTTAAAAATGAGCAAACCATCGATATACTTATTAATAATGCTGGAAATGGTATTGCAGGTTCAGTAGAGGATACCTCTCCGGAGGAAGCATTAAAACAATTTGAGCCTAATTTCTTTGGAGTATTAAGGATGTGTAGGGCAGTACTTCCAAAAATGCGTGAACAGGGACATGGCCTTATCATAAATATAAGTTCCGTGGCAGGTTTAATATCCGTACCATATCAATCTATGTATAGTGCAAGCAAGTATGCACTTGAAGCAATGACTGAAACCTTAAGGCTTGAAGTTAAAAAATTTGGAATAAAAGTAGCTATGGTTGAACCGGGAGATACAAAAACAGGCTTTACAAGCCAAAGGCAGTATGTCAAGCAGGCAGCTGATTCTATATACCACGATAACTTTATGAAATCAATAAAGACAATGGAGAAAGATGAACAGAATGGTCCGCCTCCAACTTTAGTGGTTAATGCCATAATGAAAATCATAAATTCAAAAAATCCACCCGTAAGAATAGTCGCAGGATTTTCTTATAAAGCCTTAGTATTTTTAAAAAGAATACTTCCAACAAGATTTGTCCAGTTTGTAGTTGGCAAAATATATACATAAGTTAAGTAGATTGCCTAGCAATCTACTTAACTTACTATTATCTTTGCTCTTTTATTATACCTTTTCTGTAAGTTTCTAAAAGCATTTCAAGATCCTTGATTTGAAATTTCAACTCTCCGCCTATGTCAGTATCGCCTACCCTTTTTCTTTCAACCTCCTGCTCTAATACTACTGTAGTTGAAAGTATATCCTTCTCTTCTTCTATTGCCTTTTGCGTGGATTCAAAAGGCTCGTGTGAGGCAAGTAAAAGCCCATAAGAGTTATATATGAGAGTATACCCTGCAATTCCTGTCTGTCCTTGATACGCTCTTGAAAAGCCGCCATCTATTACAAGAAGCTTTCCGTTTGCCTTTATTGGACTTTCGCCTTTTTTGCTTTTAACAGGAACATGACCATTAATTATATGAGAAATTTTCGAATTAAGTCCAAATTCCTCAAGTATAAAATTGCATACTCTTTCATCATCTCTATATTTAAAATACGAGTTTTTATTTTCTATATGTGTTTCCTTATCATCAATAAAATATCTTTCAAAGGTTGTCATTTTATCTTTTCCAAAAAGCGGAGAATCCGACCCCGTCCAAAGATACCATATTACATCCACTCCATACAGCTTTGCTTGTGGATTGTTTTTATAAAAGTAGCCTTCTCTAGCTAAAATTTCAAGCCTATCTAATAGTGCTTTTCCACTGTATTCTCTTCCTGATGCTCCGATTCTGACTCTCTTAAAAGTTCCATCTTCATTAAGTGGAATGCACCCATGATATAGCAAGTTAGAATTATATTGTAAATACATGCTTCCTTTTGCATATAAAAATCTAATATGCTTCTGCAGCTTTTCACTATTCAAAAATGAAGATTTAAGTTTTTCAATAAGCTCCTTTTCCTCCTGAGTGAGCTCATAAGGGTTTTTAGCATCTATAGTTGGAAAATGCGTATCATTCAGCTTGTAAACCTTTCCATTTAAATTAATAGTTCCTTCTTCAAAATTAATTTTGTCAAGCAGTAATCTATCTTCCATACCAAAATAAGGTCTTCTTTTTATTACTTCACCTTCAAGCTTAAATTGGATAATTGCAATGGCTTTATGCATTTGTGATATCAATTTAATATCCTTGTCACTATAATTCTTACTGCCTTCGAGTTTTGGTATAAAACTTACACATTCATCATTTTTATAAAACTCTAAAGCAAAGGTAGCCAAAGGCAGTAGATTTATTCCATATCCATCTTCTATTGTATCTAAATTTGCATACCTGGCACAGATTCTTAATACTGTTGCTATACAAGCCTCACTTCCGGCAGCGGCCCCCATCCAAAGTATATCGTGGTTTCCCCATTGGATGTCAACGGAGTGATAGTCCATAAGTGTATCCATTATTATATCAGCACCTGGTCCTCTATCGAATATATCACCAACTATATGAAGTCTATCTACAACCAATCTTTGTATAAGCTTAGCTAAAGCTATTATAAATTCATCAGCTCTTCCAATCCTCACAATTGTTTGTATTATCTCATTATAGTACTCTTCCTTATCCATTCTATCAGGCTGCTCATGCAAAAGTTCTTCAATAATATAAGCAAAATCCTTTGGTAAAGCTTTTCTTACCTTAGACCTTGTATATTTTGAAGATACATATCTGCATATCTCTATAAGCCTGTAAAGGGTAATCTTATACCAGTCCTCTACATTCTGCTCATCCTTTAACATAAGTTCCAACTTTTGTTCCGGATAATATATAAGAGTAGCCAAACTTTTTATATCGCTTTGTCTTAAGGAATTTCCAAAAATATCATTTATCTTTCGTTTTATAACTCCTGATGCATTTTTAAGAACATGAATAAAAGGTTCATATTCTCCATGAATATCTGTTAAAAAGTGTTCTGTACCTTTCGGCAAGTTTAAAATTGCCTGCAGATTTATTATTTCAGTGCAAGCTGAAGCAATTGTAGGATATTGGCTCGCTAAAAGCTTTAGATATTTTAAGTCGTACATAGAGTCATCAGTTAAATTTTCATCTGTGAACCCCATAAGCGTCCCCCTATTTCTTAATAATTAGCACATTATACAATATTATATGTGCGTTATTACAAATATGTTATTCTATACATAAATAATATAACACATATAAGAACTTTTTCAACATTTAATAAATAAAAAGGACTGCTATGAATCATAGTAGCCCTTTTTTCTTCAATAGAAAATATAAAGATATTAATTAAAAACCTAATTATTTAATTTGCTTGCCATTTCAACTGCTGCCTTTGCATTAACAAGTCCATAGCCTGTTTCCTCATCTTTACCTTTTTCCATAATATCATCAGCAGTTTTGTCTAATATATATTCTATATCTTCTGGAGTCAAACCAGGATTTTGAGCTTTTACCATTGCTGCCACCCCAGCTATATATGGCGCAGCCATACTTGTACCATTTTTATAATCATAATCCCCTTTAGGAATAGTACTGAGTATATTTTCTCCTGGCGCAGCTATCTTAATTGAATTTCCATAGTTTGAAAAGCTGCTTTTTTCGTTATACTCATTTATAGAACTTACAGTATATGCCCCTTCATCACCTGCAGGACTGCTATTATCGCAGTTTATATTATTATTACCTGCTGAAACTACAACAAAGGAGCCTTTGGTCCTTGCATATCTAATTGCCTGTCTTATAAATTCATCTTTTACATCAAAGCCCACACTGAAATTTATTATGTCCGCTTCTTTATCAGCAGCATATTTAATTCCCTTTGCAATAATATCTGAGGAACCTTGTCCATTTTTATCTAATACTTTTATCGGTATTATCTTCACATCAGCATTCCCAACGACTCCTGTTATTCCAATACTATTAGCCCCATCTGCTGCAATAATCCCGGCTACATGCGTGCCATGCCAGTTGTCGTCCATAGTATCCTTATTGTTGTCTAAAAAATTATAGCCCTCATCCTTTAATACTCTGTTTTTAAGATCAGGATGATTATAATCTACTCCAGTATCTACAACAGCTACTTTTATTTGTTTCTTCTGCTTAAGTGCGCTCCATGCCTCATCACCTTTTATTTTAGAAATTGCCCATTGCTTGCTATTATTTATATCATTAACTGTTCTCATGTCTGTTGCTTGTACACTTTTAGTGGAGGGCATATCTTTATAAGCCTTAATACTTGAAGAACATCCAGATGAAATTAAGGCTATAGAAAGTACCAAAGAATATACTGCTAACAATGATTTATTCATGCACCTACACCTCCATCAATAGACTTTAGATTTTATAGTGCATATTACATCGCAATCTACTTATATCGTGCTTCTAATTATATCTTGTTGTCTATTAAAATCCTATGATATGTTTCTGGAAATACAAAAAAATAATAGAACATAAGCATATTAATTTCCTTTAGTTCTAGTCTAGACATATATACTCCTCTTCCCCCTAAGTTTTAATAATATACTTTTTATAATTATTTATAGGAATTATGAGCAATATAATTATATATTTTAGGATTGTATAAATTAAGGAGGTATTTATGAAAAAGAACTTTAAAGACATAATCATAATAGGTTTTGCTTTATTTGCAATGTTTTTTGGCGCAGGAAATTTGATATTTCCGCCTTATTTAGGCAAGATGGTAGGAAAAAGCTTTTTTGTAGCAATAATAGGCTTTCTTATAACCGGGGTTGGACTTCCACTAATGGGAATAATAGCTTCTGCAAAAATTAACGGAAGCTTTGAAGATATGGCTAACAGGGTTGGTAGAATTTTTTCACTTATTTCCGGAACTGCAATGATCCTAGCAATAGGACCTTTGCTAGCTATTCCAAGAACTGCAGCAACTACCTATGAATTAGGAGTTAAGCCTTTTTTTACTGGAATAAATCCTTTGGTTGCTATTATCGTATATTTTTTAATAAACAGTGCATTCGTATTAAAACCTTCTTCTATTATAGATAACATTGGCAAAATATTGACTCCTTTACTGCTGCTTATGCTTTCTATTATTATAATAAAAGGAATTATTAATCCTATAGGAAATATAGAAAACACTCCTATTACTAATGTTTTTCCTATGTCATTGCTTCAAGGCTATCAAACAATGGATGCTATGGCTTCAGTTATATTTTCTTCTATAATTATAGCCTCGGTTGTTTCCAAAGGTTATAACACCAAAGCAAAAATTATTTCGACAACAATGAGCTCAGGTATTGTCGCAGTTGTTGGTCTAGCTTTTGTTTATGGGGGACTCCTATATCTAGGTGCTCAGACTGTAAAAACTTTGCCGGGTAATATTATGAAAACAGAACTTGTTATAGAAATTGCAAGAAGGACTCTTGGGGCCTTTGGCAGCATTGCCTTGGGGCTTTCTGTGGCTCTCGCCTGCCTGACTACTTCTATAGGTTTAACTGCTACAGCTGCGGAGTATTTCAGCAAAACAGTTACAAAAGGAAAAGTTTCATATCAAACTAATGTGTTACTGATAACTATTATAAGTATTATAATTGCAAATATGGGGGTAGACAGGATTATAAAATTTGCTTCTCCTATACTAAGTATTTTATATCCTGTAGTTATAGTTCTAATTTCAATTACCCTTATGGGAAAACTCATCAAAAATAACAAAGTTGTCAAGTTTACTGTGTATACAACTCTTACTTTCAGCCTAATTGACACAATAATAAATAATATGTATATCAGCAGCTCACTTAAGGATGTATTTTACCTTATTCCTCTTTCAAAGCAAGGCTTTGCCTGGCTTATTCCAAGTTTATTAGTGTTATTTTTAACTTCGCTATTCACACGAGTGCAGCATATAGATGATGAAGAACAGCAATCAGCAGCATAATTAATAAAATATAAATAACTCTTCTTAAAAACACTGCCTATTTTTGTAACATTATTTATCCCTCTGAATATACTGGTAAGGGACGATGTATGTTCACTAAAATATGGCGGTTTATAATAATTATAGACCTCCAACTAATAAATTGGAGGAAATAATGAAGAGGAAAATTTTACTGTTTATCTTGGCTTTTTCACTTTCTATAAATATTGCAGGATGCACTTATGAAAAGTCTTCAAGTAGTATTAAGGTTTTATCACCTCAAAGCAACAGTACTGTTGATGAAACAAAAAACAACGTCCCTAGCGTAATTGAACCTCTAAAGCCTGAAGACAAACCTAAAGAAGAATCTGTGGCAGTAACCACGCCAATAGAACAGCCAAAACCTCCCTTAATTATAAAAAATGGTGACAGTGGCGACCAGGTTAAAAGTATACAACAAAAATTAAATAAATTTGGCTATAATCTATTAGTTGACGGAAGTTTTGGTACTTCCACTTACTTTGCAGTTGTAGATTTTCAAAAGAAAAATAAAATTTCTGCCAATGGCATTGTTGATTCCTCTACCGTAAAATGCTTGGATAAAGCTCCTACTGCTGAAACCACTTATAAGCCTCCCGTTAAGCCTTCTACGCAAGACACAAAAACAGCGCTAAATAATGGATCCGCCTTAGAGCAATATGTTAATAGCAAAAGCTTTATAAGTAAAACAAACTACTTTATATGGACTGATCTATCTAAACAGAGAGTAAACATATTCAGCGGTTCAAATGGAAAGTGGGAGCTTATAAAGTCTTTTACCTGCTCCTCGGGAAAAGCTTCTACTCCGACTATAAAGGGAAGTTATACTGTTGGAGCTAAAGGAAACTATTTCATAGCCGACAGTGGTGCCAGATGTAAATACTATACTCAAATAAGCGGAAATTATCTTTTCCACAGCATACTTTATGATAATAAGGGAGAAAAAATTGTAGATGGAAGATTAGGTATTCCTCTTTCTCATGGCTGCATAAGATTAGCAATAGAAAATGCTAAATATATTTATGATAATATACCTTCCGGAAGCTTAATATATATAAATTGAGAAGAGTTTTTAAAGCTCTTCTTTCATTTTATATATACTGATTAATTTTTATTAAATAAAACATACTAAAAATACAACAGCTTTTAAAAAATGCTATACTTATATTATTATAGATACACTAAGTAATTGATTAACTAGGAGGTTTGCATGAAAATTAAGTTAACAGAAGATGTTTCATATATATTAGGCACCTTAATCGAGAATGGCTATGAAGCTTATATTGTAGGCGGCTGTGTGAGAGACAGCATAATAAAAAAACAGTTAAAGGATTGGGATATTACTACAAACGCTAAACCGGATGACATATTAAGGCTTTTTGAGAAGACCATTCCAACCGGTATAAAGCATGGAACTGTTACTATCGTTCTAAATAAAAATAATTATGAAGTAACTACATATAGAATTGATGGGGACTATTCCGATAACAGGCATCCTGATCAAGTGATTTTTACAAGTTCTTTAAGGGAAGATTTGAGCCGAAGAGATTTCACTGTTAATGCCCTTGCATATAACGATATTGATGGGTTAGTTGATATGTTTCACGGTATAGACGATTTACATAGCAGCTTAATAAAATGTGTAGGTGATCCTGATAAAAGATTTAATGAAGATGCTCTCAGAATGCTGCGAGCCATTCGTTTTTCCTGTCAATTAGATTTTAATATCGAGGAAGAAACATATAAATCTATAAGCAAAAATTCCTATCTTCTTAAAAATGTAAGCTCTGAACGCATTAGAGATGAATTTTGTAAAATGCTTCTAACATCAAAACCAAGCAGAGGAATAAAAATGCTGCTTGAAACAAGACTAATAGATTATATTGTTCCAGAGCTTAAAGAAAGTGTCGGCTTTGACCAGAAGAATCCTCATCATGATAAAAATGTTTTTGATCACATTATGTCTGTATTAGATAATTCTGAAGAAAATTTAATAGTAAGACTCGGTGCACTTCTTCATGATATAGGGAAACCTAGAACCTTCACTATAGACAAAAAAGGTATAGGTCATTTTTATGGCCACAATGTTGTAAGTGCGCAAATGGCCGAAGAAATTCTAAAAAGATTAAGATTTGATAATAAAACTATGGAAAAAGTTATCATAATAATTACTGAACATATGACTGCCTATAACCATATGAAGAACAGAACACTGAAAAAATTCATTTCAAGAGTTGGTGTAGATAATCTTGAAGACTTATTTCAGCTTCAGATTGCAGACAGTAAAGGTCATAAAAAAGATGCTGATTTCAGTCCTATAATAAGAAGAAGGGAAGAAGTTAAAAAAATATTAGAGAGCGGTGAGCCATTTACAGTAAGTCAGCTTAAGATTAATGGAAATGATTTAATTGCACTTGGCTTTAAGCCTGGAAAATATATCGGTACAATTCTCAATGAACTATTAGAAAAGGTTATGGAAAAGCCCGAATTAAACAACAGAGATTCTTTATTAAAAATTGCTGCAGATGAACTAAAAAAAGGAAATGAGCATGAATAAAAAATCATGCTCATTTCTTTTTCATGATACTTCAATTTTCATAAAATGCATCTTTTTAGCAGCCGGTTTTACATATGATATATTTCTAGCATCATACGTATGCTGGGATATTAAAGGCACTCTTTTTCCGCCTTCATTAGTAAAGCTTGTTACTATGGTTGAATGATATATAAGCCCTTTATAATTTTCATATTGTATTAAATCTCCAAGATCAAGTTCTTCAATATTTTGAACTTCAACAGACTTTAGCCCTGGTGCTCTGCTTTGACTCCTTACCTTAAGAGTCCAGTAAAGAGAGTGTGCAACAGCCCAGGAAACTGACCATGTATCATTTTTGCTATTTGCTATATTTTTTCTATACCACCAAGGAGAGGAGTCATATGCAAATGGGGACCCGCCTGCTTTTAGGCATTGAGAGATAAAATTGGTGCAGTCTCCCCCTCCATCGCCATGCAATCCAAAATATCTATATGTTTCATTAGGTGATAAAGAATAATTTAATGCGTACCTTACCGCTTCTTGTCTATTATATGAGTTAGTCCTATAAAAATTTCCGTAATAATACATAAATATCTCCTGATAATTACTATCAATAATATATTATGCATTATCTAAGCTTTTGGCTTATATTTTAAAAATTTAATGAAATAATATTTAAACCAATTTTGTTTTTTCCTGATATATTTTTCTATAAAAATATATATTTTTAATTTATTTATATTAACTGTCTTCCGTTTTCCATAAAATTCTTCATAAGCAGCATCAACTAAAATTTTAATTTTTTCTTTTAAGGCTTCTTCCTCTAATTCTCTCGTCCACAGCAGGTCATCCTCATATACATTTTCCAGTACAAAACTTAGTCTATGCTTTACATAATTATAAAGTTTGGCTGTATTATTAGATTTTAAAATATTATTTTTATACATTATAAATGCTGATATCTTATATATTGCAAAAACAAGTATTAATATAGTGCAGATAAACATAAGGCCTATTATATAATCTATTAAATTTGTAACTTCTATATTAAGTGTACCGTAGTTTTTACTCTTTCCATATGTTTTACTTTTATTGTTTATTGAGGCTGGTTTATCGGATTTATTTAACTGAGCTCCTTTATATTCTTCTCTCTGAGCCTCTACAGTAGAATCAACTATGCTCCATATATCCTCATCAGGGTATAAAAGTACCTCTGTCCATGCATGGGCCATATCATTTGTGACCTCATATATTCCTTTTAAATCCTTCTTATTAGTCATCTTAAAGCCTTCTACATATCGTGAAGGTATACCTGCTATTCTGCACATTATAGTTTCTGCAGTTGCAAAATAAGTACAGTACCCTTTCTTTTCAGTAAACAAAAAATAATCAACAAATTCCCTATTCTCAGGGACATCGGACACATCTAAGGAATACTTATAATTTTTTGATAGGTAATTTCTTATACTTTCTATTTTTTCAGAATTGCTGCTACAGTTTTTTGTTATATCTTCTACAAGTTCATAAACCTCAGGTAAAATGTTCTCAGGTACCTCTAGATACTTTTTATATTGTCTTTTCGTATTTTCATCATAGTTTAAGCTAACATTGCTTTTATAAGAATTAGAAAAGAGCTCTATATCTTCTTTACTTTTATAAAAATTTACAGTATAAGGCTTATCTATTGAAGTATTTCCAAGCACAATAAAGCTTCCTGTATTATCAGCACCTAAATAACCTTTTGAAAGTAAAACCTTACAAGGGAAGCTTGGAGAAAATATCGTTGATGTGACTAAATTTTCAGGATACACTGTGATGCTTTTCAATTCAGTATCTCCCTGAAGATATTTCTTAAAGTTATCAGAAGCATATCTTAAATTAGTACCTTCAGCTTTTCTTTCATAGTTTTCACTAGTATTGCTCCATTTGAAGCCATCATAATAATCTTTTACTGTTCCCTTTAAATAATAGGTTTCTTCGGCTTTAACCTTAAATGCTAAACTATAGTCTAAATTTATAGCTCCGCCTAATTTATTATTTTCCTTTGAATAACCGGAATAGCTCAGATCATACTTATTATTAATACTCTTGACTTTCTGATTTTTGTTTATACTTAAATATTCCCCTAATACAGCTTTGGCACTTTTTACTCCTAATATTTGAACAGCAGCGTAGGAAAAAACACATGCAAACAACGAAGTAAGGATTACATATTGATAAATTTTAATTTTAGAAGCTGAATTTTTTATTCCTTCCTTGCTCAACTTATTTGATGAAAGAATAAATTTATCAACCCCATAGACAGACATACTAAGTACAATAGATAGCAATATAAACTTCTTCATTTTAATAATCTCAATTGAAGGATTTAAACACAGGAGTAATAAAAAATTGGCTAGTATTAATATATTTCCTAGTCCTTTCTTATTAAGATACAGCATCAATACGATAAAAATAGGAATTATAACTGTCAAAAATGGAATGTGTTGATAAAGATAAGTTTCCTTAGAGAAATAAAAATTTCTTTGTATTATTTCGTAATTTGTCTTCAAACTACTAAATTTAAATACTGCACTAAGAATTATAAGTATTAAGACAATAATAACAAATATGAATCCATATATATTTTTTTTAGTCGACTTATATAGCCAGTTGGATAAAGCAAATAGTAATAAACCTATAAAAAAAAGCGCTATTATTACCCAAAAATTAAAATCTTTTATCAAGTAAGCTTCCTGAATCACCTTAGACATTAGTAAAATAAATAAAAAAAGCATAGCTTCAAAAGTATAATTCAAAAGTGCTTTTGTAATAGATATTATAATATTCCCAAGTCGTTTCTTCATATATTTACCTGCCTTTTAACGAGTGAAGCATATTTTCTATACTGATGCATTCAATACCCATGTTGCTTAAAAGAATAATATTTTCGTCATTCTCTAAAATATTGTAAAAAATTGTTATATTATAACCATAATTTCTTATTATAGAAATATTGTTACATAGAACTTCATCAACCCTTGAGGTTATAAGTGCAATACGGATATTTCTTTGAAGCTTGTAAAATTTTTTATATAGGTACTCAGCTATATCATCTTCTCCGTCACTTTTTTGAGTTAGGAAGAAATCCATCAAAGCATCAAACTGTTCCTTTGAAGTTATATCAATACATCTGCTTAAAGAAGTGTTTACAAATACCTTTGTACAAATATTTTTTATCTGCATAAACTTTATCATAGATACGCATAGATCTATCATGGCTTCTTCCTTCTGACCATACTCATCCATATTCATATTGTTTTTATTCATATCTAGAAAAATTGCAAATTCCTGACCAGAAATACTATCGGAATTTTTTACAAATAATTCACCATGCTTTGCGCTAACCTTCCAGTGTACCTTTTTCAAGCTGTCTCCAAAGTTATATCTTCTTACATCTTTTATCGTAAATATATCTTCATTTGTACTTCTAATGTCAACAGCCTGTTGATAAATATCCTTGCCTCCAACGGGCAACCTTATAATTTCATAAATTCTTGGGTATACTTTTAGTTTTATAGAACAATCAATAATTTTTTTTAATTTGAAAATATGGAACAGATCTGATATTTCCAGTTCCATTGTTCCTAAATCGAAAATTCCCCTATGGTAAAATTTAATATAATTTCTTATCCATACATCTTCCTCTTTTGTAATATTAACCATTTCACCTTTGTGCCCGCTGCCGCTTTCTAAATAACTTAAAGATTTTACTACTATATAAGGTGCTGGAAGAAAAAAACTGCACTTTACTTTTATTAAACATTCTACACCATCGCCTGCTGTATAAATTGTGTCTCCTATTTTGACTTCAGCAGTTACATAGTATTTTTGAATAGATATATAAATATATCCAATTATGGATATAAAGAGCATCGCATAAAAAGCACAATATACTGCAATTCCTCCAAAATATATTGCCGAAATGAAAGAAACTGTAAGAACTAAAATGAATTTTTTATCTACATTAATCATATGATCTCACCTTTGGCAGTGGTATTTTATCTATAATTTCTTCTATTATTTCTTCTACGCTTAATCCTTTCGCTCTTGCCATGGAAGAAAGAGTTATTCTGTGGCATAAAACTGCTTTTGCGTTATTCTTTACATCCTGTGGTATAACATAGTCTCTATAATTTATGAAAGCGTTTGCCTTAGCAATTTTTAAAAGAGCTAGCGCAGCTCTAGTACTTGCACCTAAGGTAATATACTTATTTTCCCTAGTGGCATTTACTATAGACACTATATAATCCGATACTTCCTTTGCTGCAAAAACTTGCCTTACTTTCTCTTGAATCCTTACTATTTCTTCCTTCTTACCAATTATTTTTAGTTTTTTAATAGGTTCCTCATTTCCATAAATCTGAAGTATTTTAGATTCATTTTCCTTATCTGCATATCCTATTCTAACCTTCATCATAAATCTATCCAGCTGTGCTTCTGGTAGTATAAAGGTTCCTTCATACTCTATAGGATTTTGCGTAGCCAGAACAATAAAAGGCTCTTCAAGCTTGTAAGTATTAATTCCTTCTGAAACTTGATTTTCTTCCATAACCTCCAAAAGCGCTGATTGAGTTTTAGGTGAAGTCCTATTTATTTCGTCAGCTAAAATAATATTTGCAAAGATAGGACCTTTTCTAAATTGAAAATCGCTAAGCTTTTGATTATATATAGAAATGCCCGTTATATCTGAAGGCAGAAGATCAGGTGTAAACTGAATTCTGCTGTAAGATAAATCCAAGATTTTAGCTAAGGTTTTTATAATTGTAGTCTTTCCAACTCCAGGTACGTCCTCAATTAAAATGTGTCCTCCTGCAAATATTCCTTTGAGAATATCATATATTTCTGCAGTCTTTCCAAATATAACTTTTTCCATGTTTTCTACAATTTCTTGAATCAAATCCTGTTCTTTCATAATTCCCCTTCCCATCTGTTATTAATGAATATATAAAATAAATTTATAACTATATTTTATAACAATATTCTTTTTTTTACCACATAAGTATAAATTTTGCCTTTCTTATTGATATTATAAATTTTTATTACTATTACATTAAAATTACATATGGTGAAATTTGAAATGAATTGTAAGATTGCCAATGAAGACTGCTAGATTTTTAATTCACAAATGGGTACTTGAAAAATATAAGTTTAATTTATATTAACCCAATTAAAGCCTCCTTAAGAATAAGGAGGCTTTAATTGGGTATTTTAATAAGCTTCAAAAAGTAAGAGCTTATACCTATTTTGTTTTAATAAATCCAAAAGGATATTCAGGTTTTAATAGATCCAGTAAAATCAGCTCCTGTTCTGCTATTCTGCCTACAAAGTTTCTTTCACCATCATTAGGCATATCCATTGTAACTACTTCTAACTCACCTCGATAGTGGGATAAGTTATCATTTACTATAACTATATCACCTCTATGAAATAGTTTTTCATTGTATTTACGGTATGGGATTGTCTTATTTCTATAGCTTCCTCTCGGCATGCTGCTGCGTATCATAAAGTCCGAAGCATCGCCTCTTCCAAAGTGAGGATAATTATATATGATATTTTTTTCTTCTTCGGTAACATCATCAGCCAAATTAACTCGAAAGGTTATCTTGGATTTATCAACCTCTGATATTGCTTTTAGTTCCTCTTCTGCTGCATAGGCATTACCTATTATGATATCATCTATTTTGTTAGTAGCAAGCAGATGCCTAGTTTGTAAATCTATAGGAAGATCTCTATGAATTTCACAAGTAGGCAAACCTTTATATACAGGCCAAGGTCCAAAGGTTTTTTCATTATTACTGGATACAAAGGCAGCGACGGGAAGTCCTAAGCTTTTATACTTATTAGTAAATTCCATAAATTTATTCCATCCAAGTCCCGTATATTTCTGCGGATAAAAATTATGGCAAACTATCATGTTATGAATATTTGCACCTCTTTCAATCATCAAATCCAAAGCTGCTTGGGTGCTTCCGTTAAATTCAATTTGAATTCCATATGGATTATGAGTTATAGCTATATCCTCAATTTCACCAAAATGCCCATCAAGACGAATAATATCTACCTTCATATCACTAAATGGCTTTAGATCATATGGTGTAGCTCCTAAATGTGAGAAGACTTCCGGATTAGTATCTACAGCTACTATAAACCCTAGCTCATGCGCCTGTTCCATAAATCTTGTAAACTTTTCCATAATAAATTCTTTTGTTTCCTTAACTGAAAGTAAACAGGTAAAAATACGTGAAAACCCATATTTTGATGCCAATTTCATGTATTCATAATCCTTTTCCTCAGTTGAATGTTCAGGGTAAACAGAAATACCTAATCTATGCATTTTACAATACTTCCTTTCAATATTATATTTATTGATGAATAATTTTAACCAACTCTTCTACAATTTTTGAATCTACTGCATCATAAGAATAATCATCATTCGCATAAGCATAACTCACATGATTTTTTGTTGTAGTTTTATCCTTAAGCCATGACTTGCATGAACTGTGAATTTGAGTAATTCCTGTGTAGTCCATTATTTTTCTTGCATTTTCAGTATTTATTCCGCTTCCGGCCAATATTTCAATTTGACTTCCATAATTCTTCTGCAACTTTTTTAATAATTCCATCCCTTGTTCAGCCTTTGACTCTAAGCCACTAGTAAGAATGCGATCTACACCCAATCCAATTAAATTCTCAACTGATTTAAATGGATTGTTGACACAATCAAATGCCCTATGAAATACTACTTCCTTTTCTTTTCCATAAGACTTAATTGTATCAACTACTTCTTTGGTCTGTGAAACATTAATATTTCCGCTCTCCTCTAAACAACCAAAAGCAATTCCATCAGCCCCATACTCCAGCATCATCTTAATATCTAATAAAAGTATTTCAAAATATTCCTTGTTATAGTAAAAACCGGCTCCTCTGGGCCTTGACATACAAATAACCTTTAAGTCCGTATTCTTTTTAGCCAAAATAAGATTTGCAATACTTGGAGTTAATCCCCCCATGTGCAGAGCACTATTTAATTCAACTCTATCTGCCTTTCCTTGATATGCCTGAATACAGTCATAATAGCTCCCACAGCATATTTCTACTATCTTATTCATTACCTTCACCTGCCAACTTTATTAAACTTAGTGCATAAATCTTTGCATTCATCACAATATCTTTAGTATCCATCCACTCGTTTGGATTATGCCCTATTCCTTTTTGTCCAGGAAAACTCGGGCCAAAGGGAATAATATTAGGCATCACCTTTGCATAGGTACCTCCTGTAGTAGTTACAGGCGTACCATCAAACCCTGTAACCTCTTCGTAGGCTTCCTTCAGTTTTCTTATCATAATGCAATCTTTTTCAAACCTTACAGGTTCATAGTTATGAATCAATTCTAAGGCTAAATTTTTAGACATCTTGGTTTTTATTTGCATAATAATTTTTGCAATAGTCACATTTGCAGGGTAACTTAAAGTAAAATCAAATATACATTTATCTTTTTCCATACTTAATTCATATCCTCGCATTTGCATTTTCCCAAATTCCTCGTCGGAGAAATCTATGCCTAATATCTCACCGTTATCTTTGCTTTGTAAAAAGTACTTGGTCACAAAGCTAAAAAATTCATTTAAATCTGATTTATTAGCTTTTACCTTAAACTTAGCTCTGCCTCTCTCACCATAAACTACAGGATATTTGCAGTCAGGTGTCCATCCCATGATTGGTGGTTTTTCATATTTTAAATAATATTCAACATCCTTCATTCCTGTTTCTTCATTAGTTCCAAATATGATACGAATCGGCTTATTAAATTTAACCCCGCACTGTTTACAGGCATATAAAGCATATAAGCACGACATAATCGGGCCTTTATTATCCAATATTCCTCTTGAATATATTCTTTCATCTTTACAATATCCACTAAAAGGAGGATTTGCCCACCCTTCTCCTGCTGGAACAACATCCAAGTGTCCTATGACTCCTATATAATCGCTTCCTTCTCCTAACTGGACATAACCAGCATAGCCATCTAAGTTTTTTATTTGAAATCCAAGCCTATAAGCAATTTCCAGTACTTCAGTCAGGCAATCGTTAATTCCTTTACCAAAAGGCATTCCTTGAAGAGCTTCACCTGCAACACTATCAATTTTAACTATATCTATAATGTCTGTAATCATCTGTTCCTTTAACTCGTCAATTTTTTTAAAAACAGTATCTTTCACTTCAACCTCACCTTCTAACTATTGGGGCTGTTCTGGTTTTCATATAATTATCAAGCCATTCACTGTCTGCTTTTTCATGAATACATTTACCATTTATATTTTTTGTTAAATAAACTATCGGCTCCTGATACTCTGTAGCCACAACAAAAGAGAATCCTTCGATATTAGTAGCAACGCCCCACTCACCTTTATTGTTCATCGCTACTAATGATAAGTCTCCTGACTTTCCCCTTCTTTCCTTAAGTTCTTTATCAAGACTGTTTACCGCAGTTTCACAGGCTTCCTGAGGGTGATAACCTTCCTTCATTAAACGAACAATCTCATAAGAAATGCATCCCTTCATTAAGTCTTCACCTAATCCTGTTGCACTAGCTCCTCCTACTTTAGAATCTACATAAAAGCCTGAACCGGAAATTGGAGAATCACCAACTCGTCCCTTTTTCTTCATAAACAAACCACTAGTTGAAGTAGCAGCAACCATATTACCTATTTTATCAAGGCTTACCATACCTACCGTATCATGTCCGCTGTAAGGTTTAATTTCTTGTTCCTTTATATCTTTAATGCGATTATAATAGTGAATTTTTGCACGTTCAGTAAGCATATTTTTACGCGCAAAGCCTTCTTTATGAGCAAATCTTTCTGCACCTTCTGCAACCAAAAGGTTATTTACTTTTTCTTTGCTTAATCGTCTTGCTATACTAATAGGATTAGCATAATCCTTAATTGCAGCAACAGCTCCAATATCTAGGGTAGTTCCGTCCATATATGCTGCATCTAGCTCTACCTCCATATCTTCATTAGGAAGCCCGCCATAACCTACAGATTTATAAAATTCAAAATCTTCTACTTCTCTGATAGCAGCTTCAATAGCATCTCCTGCGCATCCCCCATTTTCTAAAATATTTCTTCCCGTTGCAATCCCCTCAAAAGCCATACGCCAAGTTGCAATTATCCCATACATATTATATTACTCCTTCACATATAAAATTAACTTCATAAAATCAATAATAACTTACTTTCTATTTTATATAATTATTGTTGAATATACTATAATTAAAAGAGGATGTTTTATAACACCCCCTTTTAATTTTAAAAGCAAATCTGACTAATTAATGATGTAACATTCTCTTTATTGACTAATGCTTTAGCTAATTTGCACATATTATTTAACGAGTCATTTAGACCTATTCCACCTTTTTTAGGAGTAATTACAATATTTACTTTATCCTTATATTCACATATTGTTTCCTCGTTCTCAGCAGACATAGCTGCAAAAGCTGGAATATTTACCGTTTTGTTGATATCATAGGCTACTTTTGCTGACATACTAGCATAGTCTTTATAATTAAGAGCCGGACCACATATTACTACATCAGGCTGCAGCTTATTTACCATGGCACAAAGTTTTCTTGACACCTCGTCAGGATCAGCTAAGTATGTACCATTCCCGCAATAAAGACATGCGATTACCTTACCGTCAATTTGTTTAAGGAATGGTTCCATCATAATCGCTGGCCCCACAGGCTCCCTTTTAGCACTTAGCGGTATCATCTTATCATCTTTAGTACCTGCACCAGCTTGAATTTGATCATAAATCATTATGATTTTAATAGACATTTGTAATCATCTCCTATAGGTCATCGAATGATAAATTCTCCAAAGAATCATCATCATCTTCCTCAGTTGCTTTAGCCTCTTCATTTATATATTGCTTATCCATAATTTTAATAAACGGCATGTATATGAATACTCCTAGTATTAATAATGCTGCTTGAAGCAGGGCGCCAACCCAATTTGTTGCTAAGAAGCCCGAAATAATTATTGGAGTTGTCCATGGAATATTGACACCATTACAAATTGGTACTAATTTTAGACTCATTGCAAAATACGAAATAATTATATTTAAGGTTGGTACTAGCATAAATGGAATCAACATCGTTGGATTTAATACTATAGGTAAACCAAATACTATTGGTTCGTTTATTCCAAATATTCCTGGTACTAAAGCTAATTTACCAAGTTCTTTAATTCGCTTTGATTTACAGAAAAATATCATAGCAATTAATAGTGATAGTGTAGAACCGCATCCTCCGAATGTAGCAAATAAATCTTGGAATTGTTGAGAAATAATATGACCTTGTCCAACACCGGTTTTGAAAAATTCCAAGTTTTCAGCAGTTAGCGTCTGAAGAATAGGATTATATACTGCACCTACTACAGAACCACCATTTACTCCAAAGAACCAGAATAAATGAAGGAAAATATATGCTGTAATCATTGCTCCTAATGTATCACCTAGGTTCATTAACGGTAGCTGCAAGAACTTAAATACAATTGTGAAAACATCTGTTTTAAAAAATCCGAAAAACAAATTGATAACAAAGAATACAGTTATAACTAAACCAGCAGGTATCAATGCTGCAAATGATTGTACAACAGTAGGTGGAACACCAGCAGGCATTTTTATTATCCATCCTTTGCGTTCAGCAAAGGAATAAATATGAACAGCTAAAAAAGCAGAAATAATACCAATAAATATTCCTTTTGCTCCAACCCATCCAAGTGGGAGACCTCCTCCTAAAAACACCTGAACCGGATCTGAAACACCTTTAACTTGTACTTTTCCTGTTACACCATAAGGCATAATTAAAAACCAAGCCATAATAGATACTGCAGCTCCAAAAATTGGGTTTGTCTTCATTTGCTTAGCAAATGAGTATCCTATACCAAGCACGGCAAATATCGCCATAATTGAAAATGTTGCATCAGCAGGCTTCCCAAAATAAGCTGCTAATGTAGATCCATTTATTTTTACAGACTCTAACCAATTAGTCCACGCAGGAATTGGGAAATTAGCAATTAATAAAAACAATGACCCTACAATTAATAATGGTGTAGATACTAAAAAACCATCACGTATAGAAATCAAATATTTATTTCTGCCAATGGATTCAGCTAATGGCATTAATACTTTTTCTAACCACTTAAGCATACTTTTCACCTCTTCTATTTATTTGCTGATTTAATTAATTTCACTGCAGTTTTTAAAACCTTTTTAGCATTCATCATTCCATAATCAGTAGGATCAATAACTGCAATAGGAATGCCCATCGCTCCAAAATCGTTTACAGTCTTTTCATACAAGTATTTAACTTGTGGTCCAAGTAAAATACAATCAGGATGAAGTGTTCTGATAATTTCGTCTAATTCATTGTGCGGAAAAGCCTTAACTTCAACCGGTAATGAATTTTCATCAGCAGCTGTTTGCATTTTACTTGCTAATATACTTGTTGACATCCCTGCACTGCAAAATAAATAAATTTTCTTCATAAATCTCCCCCCTTTCCCCTATCTATTGTATTGCTATTAAATAATTTATAAGATTTACTTATTCTCTAAATTAAAAATTCTCTCATAAGTTTCGATTAACTCAGTTGCTAAGATCTTACAGGTTTCAACTGACATTAACTGATCTTCTGCATGAAGCAATAACAAATTTGGAGTAACTTGACCATCATTAGCTTCCTGCTGTATTAGTTTAGCATGTGAGTTATGTCCTTGATTAAAATATGCTTCACCTTCACTAATGCAGGTTTCAGCCTTTTTGAAATTACCTTTCTTAGCTTCTTTAATTGCCTCGATAAAGCTGTTTTTAGCCATACCTGCTGAAGATATAATTTGAAAACACGATAATTCTAATCCCTCCATAGCTGTCCCTCCCTTCTTGTAATTATAGTATATACTCTTTATGATGTTATGGACTTTACTATCCTTTCCTACTATTAGGAAGCATTATTAACACATATTACTTTAGTGTTGGAAATTAAATCATGTATAGCTTTTTGATCTTTTCTAAATAAAACAAATATTGCTGATAAAACACTTACTACAATGCCCGCATACATTAGTGGAGTGATTAAATTGATATTGCTGATTAGAGATAATACTTGATGCAATAGATTGCTTGGAAATATTAACGCCCCTTCGATTAAAAGGATTCCTAGTATTTGCCGCAGGAATAATTCTTTAAACTTAACGGAATCATATCCTTCTTTAACTATTTTAAAATGACACCATCGTTTTCCTAGAGTTTGTCCATTCCAAATCACTAATGGAACAATCATATAATAGAAAATTGCAAACCCTAATCCAATGCATCCTGCAAGAATCGCATACGGTTTAGGATATTGAAATAAATTTGTGTTTAAATCCTGTGTATTCGTAATCTTCATATATATCAGCACCATTGGCAAAGAGGTAAAAATACTTCCTATGTACCAGTCAACCATATAAGCAATAAATCTTTTCCATGATGGAACTTCTTGTGAAACTGCTAATTTAGTTTCATTAGATGTTCTTATTACCTTTTTCATAATTACACCCTCAATCCTTAACTTATTTTAAGACCTCATCCATAAACTCTCTGTAGCTATCTGCCTCTAATAATCTAGAAAATTGGTCAGGATCAGAAACCATGTTACTTAGCCAATCGAAGAATATTTTTAGTATTTTATAGTCATCTTTATTGATTGCAAATAGTATTACAAATCGAACTTCATAGTTACCCCATTTAACTGGCTTATCCATAATTGCAATGCTCAACGCCGAATGATTTATTAAAGCCTCATTGAGCCCATGCGGAGTTGCAAATCCATAATCAAAAGATGTTGCAGATATCTTTTCTCTCTGTAGAACACTGCTTTTAAAAGCTTCTTCAACGTATCCTTTTTCATAAAGGTCGTTGCACATCTTTGTAATCAAACCAACAGGGTTGTCCGCATCTACATGAACATAAAAAAATTCTTTCTTAATCAGCTTTAATACCAGTAAATTAAAATCATCTTTGCATCTAACTTTATCCAATCCATTTAAAACCTTGAAAATTTTGTTTTCATCTTCGTAATTAACAAACAAAGAAATCTGCTCTGTTACAATGCGTAGATTATGCTTTAGTGGCAGTGTTGTTAATATCAAATCAGGTTTTAGCTCAGCTATTGCTTTTTTCTCAAAGAAGCTCATATGCTCAATAATTTCTAAACGTTCACCAAATCTATTAAGAATCTTTTCTATACACAAATTTGACATAGCCTCATCCCTAGGATGAATCATAACTACTTTGTATTTATAGTTTGAGTTTGCACGAGCATAAGCAACTCCTAGATGCAAAGCGATAAATGCTATTTCATTTTCACTAATACAAATATTAAGCTTTTTTTCAAGTTCTTCACAAGCTCTAACACCCATTTCAAAAACTAGTGGATAATTGTGTTTGATTTCTTGAAGGTACAAATTGTCTATATCAACATTATTTCTATACCTCTCTATTAATGATCTAATATGTGTTTCCAAGCCGTTTCTTAGTTCGCAGTCGCAGCTAAAGTCAACACCAAATGTCTTTTTTATATCAATAAAAATTTCTGTTAGCACTGAGGAAATTGAGCAATCACCTTGGCAAAGCAATACTCTATCTGTATAAACAGTGCTCCTTCTTCCAAGCAGCAGCAAAGCCAATAAAACAACCTCATCCTCCACAATATCAATTCTTATTTCCTTTCCTAGCTTTTCAAAAAATGTTTTTGAAATTTTATATTCAAGGCTAATCTTTAGTTCATCATTATTTCTGTCAGTCCTGATATAGTTATGCCGTATGATACGTTCAATTGCAATTCCTATGTGCATTATTATCATCGTAAATGTAAGTTCGCGAATATGATAATGATATTCTTCAAATGTATCCTGCAAAATATCCTTTACCTTGATAAGATTAAAATTTTTATAAAAAGAGGCAATCTTATTTAGGTTTAAAAAGTTGCCTTTTATTTCACTTTCTAATAGTTCCTTGTACAATTTACGTTTTTGCTCCTCTGTACCTTCCAAGCTTATATGATTTTTACTCCTTATAAGCTGTAGACCATCATAAGATTCAATTATTTTTTTTATCTTTTTAATATCATTATCAATAGAATAGCCTGAAACAAAAACCTTATCCTGTAGTAATGTTAAGTTAATTTCATTTCTTTCAAATAATAGTTCTTTAATAATGTAAATACATCTTTCTTCAGGAGTCTGAGGAATAACTCCATAAGTCTCTATATCTAAACTTTGAAAATTATCTTCATTCATTCTATATCCTAATCTTATATTTGACTCAATTAAAACATCTTTATAAAATTCATTAATATGAGAGACATCACTTCTAATAGTCCTATCCGATACTCCTAATACTCTTGCCAATTCCTTACCAATGATCCAACCATTATTATCATGCATATACATAATAATTTTTTCTTGTCTTTTATTTAACACCTTATTACCTCTCCCCTGAATCATTATTTATATTTTTATTATATATTAACACTTTAATTATTTTATTGAATAATTTTCCTAGTATTAGGAAAAGAAAAATAATTAATACAGTAATAATGTTGATTTTAGCATATCAATTCTCTTAGCTTCAAAATGAAAAAGTAATAACATTACTTTTATCATGCACTTTTTCTCCCACAAAAGCTTAAACTCTCTTTGTCATATGTTAACAATATAAAAAGGATATGGCCTTAGAGCTATATCCTTTAATCAAATTCTTTTTTACTATACTGATTTTAATATACCTAATTTAGCTAAATTGTATATTGAATCCTTTTCATCAGTAATTATTATTTTTTCTTTTATGGTTTTTCCATCTTCGGAAATAATAAATATGAAAGAAGCAATATTTTTTAACGTTACTCTTGCTGATGAATTTATTAAATTAATAATTTTCTCGTCATCATAACTCTGCAACTTAGCCTTCAATTGTGATAGAACCTTTTCTCCTTGTTCTGCCATCTGACCTTTTATTACTCCCTTTTGCATGCATGCTCTTATTGCTAGTGCTGTAAGAGTTGCCAGTCTTTTGTCAAACCAAGTTTCATTTTCTTCGAAGGCTTTATATAAAAACTTTACTGATTTTGTAAGCTGATTTACGTACATGCTAATATCATCTTTTCCTAAGGTAAAAGCTAATAATACTATGGATGTAGTTTCAAGCTTATTGCATAATCTATCTTTATTTATGTCTACGAAGCTGCCGTCTGCAAATTGATTTTTAGCAAGCACTCTCAAAATATTAGCTCTAGGATACTTAAAGTCTAAAATAGCATTATCTCCATTTTTTTGTATATCTTCCTTGACCGACATTCCTGTTTGTCTATAAACAAATGTAGGTATATCAAGGAAATTTGCATGAGATATATTCTTCTCAGTTTCCTCTGATACATTAAGAGGTACTATATGAGTTATTGGCATCCCAAGTACAGGATCCTCTATAATTTCCAGCATTATAAAGGAAGTCTCCGGGCTTATTATTCCATATTCCTTAGAGAGTTCAATAACCTTTTTTTGCATTGAGTCATAAACCTCTCCTCTTTCTGTTCTCATTCTTTCTTCGATTGATTCAATTCTTTTTCTGCTCCACACTCTTTGAATAAGTTCTGCATTTTCTTTAAGATCTAGGCCATCCAAATCTATTGTTTTAATATATTCTTCACTTCCGACTTTTCCTCTTATAGTAATTTTTCCTTCAATTTCTCCGGCAACTTTAGCAAAAATTGAAAATGGCTCTCTATCATATAAATAATCTATGGTTCTAGGATATGTCCTTTCAACCTTCATGCTACCCCAGTCTATTTCCTGAATATCAACCTGCGGGTTTTCTATTCTGCTGAACTGTTTAATAACCATATCATCAATTCTTTCGCCCTCATATATAAATTCAGCTTTTCCGTAACCCAGTTGGGCAAGCTTATTTATAACATAACTGTTGGCTGAAGTATCGATCCCAAAGGTAAATATTCTGTTGTCACCTATATTCTCTTTAACATATTGAAGAACTTGTTCTTCATTTTCTACTATATCATCAGTAAATAAAAGTATAGTGCTACAGCCTATAGCATTTTTCTCTGAAAGTGAATATTTTAAAGCTTCAAAAATTTGAGCACCTTTTTTAGCTTCAAGATTATTAATCCATTCAGTTGCCTTTTTTAAGTTCTCTTCATTAAAAGGGACCTTTCCAAAATCAGAAAAAAAGTGTAATTTACTTTCAAAAGCAACAATATTGAAACTGTCTCCTTCTGACAAATTTCTGATACATAACTGAAGAGCATTTTTTGCTTCTTCAAGCTTAGTTCCCCTCATTGAATGAGATATATCAATTAAGAATATATAATTATTTGGCTTTTCTTCTTCCAGACTATCAAGCTTAGGTAAAAGTCTTAAATAAAGTATTCCCTTATCTTCGCTGACATCAGTATATTTATAAATCATTCCGGCAGCTTCTACTGGTTTCTCCTCTGTTAAAACAAGAACAAAATCTTCATCTCGCCTAGCATTATTTTCATCAAAAGTTACTTTTGCTAAGTTAATGTCTTCTTCCCATTCCACTTTTATTTTATGAGATGGTGATTCTATATTTATCTTAGCTAAAGGCTCTATAAGCAAGTTCAGACTGCTTTTGTATGTATTACTGTCATTTGTCTGTTCATAATCCATATGCCTTGGTTGTATTACTGAGGGTATTGTAAGCATAAGGCTCTCATCCTCATAAACAAGCATATCCATATATGAAAACTTTATCTTCACAGATTCCCCGGGCAATATTTGACCAACACTGAATTGATATACATTAGGATAGGGTTCCTCAAGAGAAAGAACATTAACTTCTGTTTCATTAGAATCCTCATAAATCTTCTGGGCTGTTTCCTTATCTTCAACTATTGCTTTTAAAGTTCTTCCGCCTAATGCTGCTTCAAAACCAGTTATTACGGCAGTGTCAGGTATTGGAAATGTATATACTCCATCTATATTCTCTTTACCTTTATTTTCGTATACCTGCTTTATTGAAATCTCAACATACTCCCCGCAAATATTTCCGCTTATTCCAACTTCTTTTAAATTAACTTCCCCCTGCAGAAGCTTGCTGCCTTTTAGACCATATCCAATCATAAAAACCCTCCTTATACATTTAAAACCAACAACTATATATTACTTATGCTTTCCATATAAATAATATTTATTTAACTTTTATATTTCTTTTTTGTATAATCTGTAGGTTCTGTATAGAATACCGCCTGTTTTCTCTATGTCTGTTCTCATTGCTGTATTGGTCTCTCCTATCGTTGAACCCTCACAGTATTGATAACCCTTTTTTAACCCATTTATATACTCTTTATATAATATTGCGCCACTTACTGCTTTTTTTCTAAACTCAGGAATTACAAAAAGCACAAATATTCTAAAGCCGGTTATTTTTCTTTTATACCATAAAAACTTAAAAACTCCAGTGGGAAGCAGCTTTCCATTTAACTTCTTTAATACCTGATTGTAGTCTGGAAGAGCTATTGCAAATCCAACAGGCTCATCTCCGCTTCTGGCAATAAGTATGAGATCCTCGTCTGCAAGAGGTTTAAGCCTTGCCCCTTCTGCTCTTACCTCTTCTAGAGTTGGTGGAGTCAGGTCCTCCCATTCCTCAGGCATAGCTATATCCATTACCTTTTTGATATCTTCCATTTCTTTATCAATATTTTTAAGATCTATACTATCCACTCTAAAATTATACCTTTTCATTGCATATTCAGCCACTCTGCCATGCCTCTCCATATTAGTGGCGGTTAGAATATCATGATAATAAGCATATAGGTCTAAGTGCTTTACAAATCCATATTCCTCAAAAAAATCCACATAATATTTCGGATTATAGGAATTCATTAAAACAGGTGACCCGTCAAAACCTTCAACTAGAAGACCTCTGCTGTCATCACCGTTTGTTGGAGATACAGGTCCTTTTACTACTTTCTTTCCTCTTTCTTTAAGCCATTCTACTGCTTTATCAAAAAGTGAAAAAGCTATTTCTTTATTATTTATACTTTCAAAAAGAGTTATATATCCATCTTCGGCATTTTTTTTCTCATTTAAACTTTCATTGATTCCCACACAAATTCTTCCTAATGGCTTTGCATTATTATAAGCCATAAAAAAAGCATGTTCTCCATCCATAAAAAGCGGATTATCTTTCCCAAGGAGAGTATTCAGCATATCTTTCTTTAATGGTGGTACCCATTGATTATCATCCTTATAGATTATCCATTGTAATTCTACGAATTCCTTAAGTTCCTTTTTACTTTTTATTTCAACAATGTTTATCATATTAAAATCCATCCCCGTTATTATTATGTTTGCAATTGTGCTGTTTTGTTAGTGTGATAACGGTGTATTTAGCCCAACCTCTGCGTCAAAGTCTTTAATTAGTTCATACTCGTATTTATTATTTAAAATGATAGCTCTTAATAGTTCCCCTTTTTCCTCATAGCTTCTGCAGTATTTATTTAATAGCTTTTCTATATTATTTTGATATTGTTCTTTATTTTCTAATATTTCTTCTAACGCATTGACAATTTCACTATTGCTCTCAACAACCTTACCTATATTATATTTTTCAATCATGGTCAAAGTCCCTTTATCATTTGAAGTAGCTCTTCTAAAAGTTATTTCAGGTGTTCTATTTAAAAGGCTTTCTATAAATATACCAGCTGAAGGCCTTCCAACAATGCAATCCGCTGCTGATAAAATCTCATCAAAATTTTCTATGTATTTAAATGGCATTATATTTATGTTAGGATTTTTAACCTTTATAGCTTCAACTTTACTATAGATATTTTCGTCTCTTCCGCAGATAACCAATAAATTTAATGGTTTTCTATAGGTTTTAGCAATTAATTGAACCATTTGAAGCAAAAATTTTCCGCCTATACTTCCGCTGGCTAAAACAACACTATCAAGCCCATTATCAAATCCATACTTTTTCTTTATCTCTTTAATATTCTTATCTGTAAAATGTTTTTTTTCTGCTAGAGGTCCTATGGGTCTGTAGTTGGCATCATTATTTTCTTCCAGCTCCTTGTTTGGATTCCTAAAAATTGAATTTCTATAACCTCCAAAAACATAATCTTTATAATATTCAAGGACATACTGTATTTTTTCCATCATCGTAGTATCTTTGTTTAACTTATAAGAATGATACGTTTTTGAAAAATCATAACTTCTTATTGCATCTCCAGTTTCATTAAAGTAACATATATGGGTTGCGTAGGGATTTACTAAGTCTATGAAAATTGATACTTCCGTAATGAATATGTAAAAAGGTATGCCTTTTTCCTTTGCATATCCTCCTACGGCTTTATTAAAACCATCAGCCGTGCAGATGATAATATCTGGATTTATCTCCTCAAGCTTTTTGAAAAAAGGAGTTGTATTAGACACTTCAATAAAAGGAAGGATAAATATTCTTACTATAAAATTTAACAGTAAATCCACTGTTCTGATGTAATCTTTCCTTATGCAGAAATTCCATAGCTTTACAACTCCATTTATACTGCTGTCTCCTATCATATCGCTTCCTGCATATTTTATAATCTCAACATCCTCATCCTTTAAAACATCCTCTAATATATTTGCCATTCTTAAATGGCCCATCCCCATTTTTTCGTAAATGACCAAAACCTTTTTAGACATAAAATTACCTACCTTCCTAGGTCAGACTTTATAAATGTCTGATTTTCGTATAAAATAATAGTATAAGTTCTTCCTAATAATTATACTACAGTGAAAAATAAAACGGAATACCAGTATATACGGGAATTGTAAAGGAAAACCTGAGAATAATACTCTCAGGTTTATATTTTTAATGTATTTTATTTAAATCATAGCTTTGAGCATAAGAGCTGCCGCCCCAAGTGCTGCTTTTTCATAAATAGATGCATATCCTTCAATACTAAACAATATTGCTCCCGATTCGCTTTCTCCCTTTCTTACTAAATCTCCATCTATCCACGCTATTATTTCGCCATTATTATCTTTGCCTTCTCTTATATATTTTCCATCTACAAAGGCTAATATGTCACCATTGCAGCTGCTGCCTTCCCTTATAACTTTTCCGTCTAAATTAACCAATATGTGTCCAAAGTTATCTCTGCCTTCTCTTACATATTTTCCATCTAAATTAGCTAAAATCTTACCGGCTCCAAGTCCACCATCCCTGATACAACCCATTTTATCATCCCTTCTTAGTTAATTTGAATAATAGATAAACAATAATCAAACTTTATTGATTACGAAAAATATCAATTACTAACTATTTTTTGACGCTATTTAAGTTAATAGTTAAAGTTGTTTATCTATATACTAAATTTTATGTTTATAAATATTTAATATTACAAATAATTTATATAGAGGTGAAACTATGAGATATGTAATAGTATGTTTAATTAAAGGTGAAGCACTAGAGTACCATGAAAAACTTGTTTCGGATATTTGTAAAAGATTTAACGTTAAAAGACAGAGGCTTCCTGCTCATTTTACTATTAAAGCACCCTTTGAAAGTGATGATATACAGGAGATAGAGAAAATAACTGAAGAGTTTTGTCATAACAATAGACCTACATCCATTGTTATAAGTAATTTCGGTTTCTTTAGGGAAAGTGTAATTTTTATGGATATCAAAGCCTCCAAGGAATGTATAGCTGTTAATAAGCACTATATTGATTTATTGAAAACAGTAAGTGGTCTGGAATGGAAAAGAAATGAAGGTGGAAACAAAGTATTTCATTGTACCTTGGTTACAAAGCTTTTTCCTGATAAATTTCATTCTATATGGAACTATGTATCTAATTTTGAATGTAACTTTAAAACTGAATTCGATAATATCTCCATATTAAAATGGGATAAGGACAGATGGGTCAATTTTAAAGAATATACATTTAAAGACAGGTTATAACCTGTCTTTAAATATCATTATCTTTAAATTTTTGATTTAGTTCCCCAACGTCTTCTTTAACTCTTCCAATGCTTAAGAGTTCGTTTTCAAATTTTGCTCCCATATTCCTCATTATATTCTTAACTTTTGGTTGAAGACCTATATCTGCCTCCGTAATAATCTTATAATTATTATCATTGAATTCAGAAAAGCCTGCAGTTACATTTACAATAGGGCTTATAGAAGTTAGTGGATATCTTTTCATATCCGATGGATCAATAACTAGGTTGGAAAGACTATAAGATGAATTTGTATTTGCCAAGTTTCTCTTTATATTTCTGTTATTATCATCAATCTCAATATGAGAGTTTGTAAAACCAGCCTGAATCAATTTTGAAAGAGTTTCATTCGCCCTTTCCAAAGTCATAAAATATCCTTCCACCTTCATAATACTTCTCTCCTCTTGCTTATAATTTGTCTTTTTATTATTTTCACCATATAAGAAATTAATATTCAAAGAAAACTGCATTATATCAGAAGGATTTGGTAATAATAGTACTAAATTTACCAATTAATTTTGCAAGGAGAGGATTTTATGCGAATTCCTAACCATATTGGCATTATACCTGATGGAAATAGAAGATGGTCTATAGCTAGAGGTTTAAACAAAGAGAACGGCTACGAAAAAGGCCTGGATCCTGGCGTACAGCTTTTTAAACTCTGTAAAGAAATAGGTGTTAAAGAGCTTACTTATTATGGTTTTACTATGGATAATACAAAAAGACCTTCTATACAAACAAAAGCTTTCACAGATGCATGTATCAAGGCGGTTGAGCTTCTTTCAAAAGAAGATGCTTCATTACTGGTTGTAGGAAATACAGATTCGCCCATGTTCCCCAAAGAGCTTACACCTTATACAGAAAGAAGAGACATAGGTAAAGGCGGAATAAAGGTTAACTTTTTAGTAAATTACGGTTGGGACTGGGATTTAAGCAGACTTGTATCTGATACTAAAAATATTAAAAATAGTATTAGAAACAATATTCTTTGCTACCTAAATTCTTACGATATATCCAGAGTAGATTTGATAATACGTTGGGGAGGTATGAGAAGATTAAGCGGCTTCCTGCCTGTTCAATCAATATACTCAGACTTTTATGTAGTAGATGATTACTGGCCTGATTTCAGACCTGAACATTTATTTGACGCTCTTATGTGGTATGATAAACAAGATGTAACCTTAGGCGGTTAAATGAATATTTCCAAAAATTTAGGTAAAAATTATAAACATGTCTATTAATATTTGCTTAATTTTTTGGAGGTTACATAATGTGCGGAATATGCGGCTTTTCTGGTAGGTTAGTCGAAAATCTTGGTATCAAATCTCTTAGAGAAATGTTGGGAAGTCTTATTCATCGAGGTCCTGATGACGACGGTATATATTTCAATAATACTGTTGGCTTAGGAATGAGAAGACTTAGTATCATAGATTTAGATAATGGCCACCAGCCTATTCATAATGAAAACAAGACTGTTTGGACTATTTTTAACGGAGAAATATATAATTATAAATACTTAAAAAACTTTCTTCAAGTAAGAGGTCATAAATTTTATACAAACACAGATACTGAAGTTATTGTTCATCTTTATGAAGAGTATGGCGAAGACTTTATGCAGCATCTATCCGGAGTTTTTGCCATTGCGCTTTGGGATGACAACCTAAATAAATTAATATTGGTTAGAGATAGACTTGGAGTTAAACCTCTTTACTATACCATAAAAGATAATACCATTATCTTTGCATCCGAAATAAAGTCTATTTTGTGTTGCTCTTCTGTAGATCGGTCAATAAATAATAACATAATGGGTTCCTATCTAACCTTTAGGTATATACCGGGTGAACAGACATTATTTAAAAATATTTGTAAGCTTATGCCCGGCAATTCTTTAGTTTTTGTAAACAATAAGATTAAGGTAAAGCAATTTTGGAATGTAGATTTTAATATTGGTTTTAATGAAAAGCCTGAGATTTATTACTCTGATAATATACATTCACTGCTTCATACTGCTGTGCAGGATAGATTAATGAGTGATGTACCCATAGGAGTATTTTTAAGTGGCGGCCTAGATTCCAGTATAGTACTGGCACTAGCATCAAATCTTTCTTCAGAAAAACTAAAGACTTTTTCTGTTGCATTCTCAAGGCCTTCAGTTAAAACAAATTTAAGCGAATTTAACGAGCTTAGCTATGCTAGAAGAGTAGCTGATTACTATGGTTCTGAACACTATGAGTACACTATAGATACTAAAGAAGTTATTGATGATTTAAATGATATAATTTGGTATCTTGATGAACCTTTAGGTGATCCAACTGCTATTCCTTTATATTATGTGTCAAGACTATCCAAAAATTATTGTAAAGTTGTCCTCTCAGGAGAGGGGGCAGATGAAATTTTTGCAGGCTATGAAATATACAGAGAACCTAATTTGATAAATAAATACAATACTCTGCCTTACTTTATCAGAAAAGGCCTTATTGAGCCCTTAGTTACAAAAATGCCTTTTAAATTCGGAAAAGATTTTTTAAGGCGCTCAGGAATGGATATATGCTCTCGTTATAAAGGTGTAGGGCGAACATTTAGAGAAGATGAAATTTTAAATCTTCTAAACTTAGATTTCTGCGAAAGCATTACTAATTCACTTGTTGAAGATTACATTTCCTCAATTTACAAGACAACTGAATTAGGCGATGATATTAACAGAATGCTATACTTTGATCAGAAAGTTTGGCTTCCTGAGGATGTTTTGATGAAGTCAGATAAAATAACTATGGCAAATTCCATAGAACTTAGAGTTCCATTCTTGGATTACAGGCTTGTTCAGTTTGCAGCCAATATTCCTTCAAAACTTAAGTATAAAGGTAAATGTGAAAAATATATATTAAAGCAGGCTTTTGCAGATATTCTTCCTGATTTTGTTTTAAAAAGACAGAAGAATGGCTTTCCTGTTCCTATTACTTCATTATTAAATAATGAATATAAAAATTTTGCACAAGATATTTTATTATCCTCCTCATCTATTAACAGAGGATATTTTAATAAAAACTATATTGAAGCCCTTTTTAGTGAAAACAGCACTAGAAACCCTTATGCTTCTAGACAAATATGGCTTCTTTTAACCTTTGAATTATGGAATAAGATGTATATAGATAATTTTAAAACTACTATAAATACATCAAATATAATAGAGCAAACTTCATAAAAAATACACTGTCTCAAATGTGAGGCAGTGTATTTTTTATGTTATTCTTCTTTTCATTAGCATGAATCTTTATTTCAAAGTTTATACCTCTTTCAATAACTTCTCTGCTGCGGCTTAATTATTTACTTTTTTTCTAGTTCGCTTAGGTTTACTAGCTGCTTCCTCACCAGTCTTAATTCCAGCTTGATCCATATCCTCCAGAACTTTAGGTACTTCGTTCTTCTTGTTCCTTGTATTTGCTGCTGTTCTTTTTTTAGTCTTTTTAACTTCCACTTGCCATTCAGTGCCTTGAGCTTCTTCTTTAATTTTTTCATAAATTTTCATGGTAGCCTGAGCTATACTATCCCAGGAATACCTTTCCGAAACAGTCTCAATACCTTTTTTTGTTAAGTGCTTTCTTAAATCATCGCTTCTTAAAAGTTCCAGCAAATTATCACTAAGACTATCCTTTGAGCCGGTTACCGCTTTCATCCCATTTATTCCATGCTCTATAATTTCTTTGAATCCGCCTATATCTGATACCAATACCGGACACCCCGCAGCCATGGCTTCTAAGGCTACTATTCCAAACGGTTCATATAAAGATGGAAATACAGCTGCATCTGCTGCCTTATACATCTTTTTCTTTGTTTCATCATCCATATAGCCTGTAAACACTACTTTGTCTTGCAAGCCAAAGTATTTTACCTTTTCCACTAATTCTTCTGTCATAACACCTTGTCCAGCAATAACAAATTTTACATCTCTACAGGAGTTTATTATGTCCGGTGCTGCATCTACTAAAACTTGAATTCCTTTTTCATATACGTGCCTTCCAACAAAGAATATAATTTTTTCATTATCCAGGGCATAGTTTCTTCTGAATTCCAAAATATCAAAATCTATATTGAAGCCTTCTGCATCAACACCGTTAGGAACAACATATATTTTATCTAAAGGTGTGCTTAAAACCTGATTTATTTCTTCTTTCATATAGTCGCTGCATGCAACCACCTTCCAAGCCTCGTAAGTAAGCATCCATTCTGCTGAAGATATATAGCTTTGAAGTTCAGTTCTTATTCCATTATTTCTTCCATGCTCAGTTGCGTGTATCGTGCAAACCATTGGAATATTAAATGAACATTTTAATGTCTTTGCTGCGTAAGATGTAAGCCAGTCATGAGTATGAATAACATCAAATTTGCCCTTCTCACTTATAAGCCTTACCGCTGCTTCTATCATTGAAAAATTAAGATGCATAATCCATTTTGTAAAATCTGAAGTATTGATATTATAAGGAACAACTCTGTGTACAAATACATCAGAATCTACTGTTTCTAATTTTGTTTCACCCTCACAACAAGTAATTACATGAACCTCATGTCCTAATTTTCTTAAAGCTTTAGATAAGTAGTATACATGGTTTGAAAGCCCTCCAACATTTTTAGGCGGATACTCCCAAGACAGCATTAGTATTTTCACAAATAACTCCCCCTTGTTTTTAATTTTACATAAAGATTATCAATCTTTATGAATCTTTTTTTGTTTTCATTTCTTTAAAGATAGTATGTAATTATATTAATGTGTTTCATAGCATGCTTCTGTACATTATTTTAAGTTCATATATGAAATTTTTAAATTAGTATATTTCATTTTTTATACTAATCTTTTTTCATTATATTACCAATTATATACCATAATTATAAAATTTCAACTATTCATGATATATTTTTCTTATATTTGTTCATTTTTTTCTATAATAAATTATATTTCAAAACTATTGCGGCTTTATTAAATTTTTCTCCGTTTTTCTCGATTTTAAATATGGTTTTTGAAAAACGTTTACATATTTTTTAAACATATATGAAATGTAAATGCAATATTTATAATTATCTATTGCATTTATAAATATTGTACCTGTTTAAAAATTTTATTTAATTGTAACAATTATATAAATTAATCATAGTATGTACTGAAAAATACAAGCTTATTTAATAAAACAATAGAAGGGAGATTCTTATATGAGACGTGCATACAATACTTACTTTAGTCCTCTTGGCTACATTCAAGACACCTCAATTTATGACATTAATAACAATATGTTAGGATTTTATGACGGAAATACAATTTTTGATGGATATGGCTATCCACTAGGCTATTATGATGGCAACAGATTTTATGACAACTACGGTAATTATGCAGGGTTTATGAACTCCAATATTATCTACAACTCCTATAATTCTCCTATTGGCTTTACTGATAATGCATTAGATTTTTTGTTGGCGGCTGCCTTATTATTCTTACTAATCTAATAAGTGGTTGTTTCAAGGCAGTAAAACTTCCGGTGTTATTTAAACATGTAGAATTAGAGCTGCATGACCTCAATAGCATGCAGCAGGTTTAAGCTGCTTTGTAACATCCCTTAGATAGCTATCTTTCTGTAAATATATAACCAAAAAGACCTATGACTAACAAGTCACAGGTCTTTTATATATATTATTTTTTAAGCATATCACCTATAGCAGCTATATTTCCAAATGTTGATAACGCTTCATTAGGAAGTATAAGCTTATTAGCAGGGTTCTTAGCCATCTCTTGTAAAGCCTCAACTTGTTTTAATGCAATAACAGTTTCATTTGTTCCTGATTCAATTATTGCTTTATTTACTTGTTCTATAGCTTTTGCCTGAGCCTCTGCAATAGCTTCAATAGCCTTTGCCTTACCTTCAGCCTCAAGTAATTGAGATTCCTTCATACCTTCAGCACGTCTGATATTTGCTTCCTTGTCAGCTTCAGCTGTAAGAATTTTAGCTTGCTTTTCACCTTCAGCTCTGGCAATCTCACTTTGCTTTTGTCCTTCTGCCTGAAGTATTACTGCTCTCTTATCTCTTTCAGCTCTCATTTGCTTTTCCATTGCCTGCTGAATTTCAGCTGGTGGAATTATATTCTTAATTTCAACAGAAAGTATCTTTATGCCATAAGCATCTGTAATTTCATCAACGACCTCTAATAGATCAGAATTAATTTTATCTCTCCCTGACAGTACTTCATCAAGTGACATATTACCAACAATATTTCTCATATTTGTTATTGTTGAATACACAATACCTGATTTGTAGCTTTCAATATTATAAACTGCATCTCTTGCATTCATAACCTTATAGAAAATAACATTATCTATGGAAATCTTAACGTTATCCTTAGTGATAACACTTTGAGGCTCAATATCTAGTATCTGCTGCTTAGTTGAAATTCTTTTTCTAACAAAGTCTATAAATGGAATTATAAAATGCCATCCTGGTTCTAAAACCCTGTGAAACTGTCCTAACCTTTCAACTACAAATAAACTTCCTGTGTTTACAATTTTTATTGATGATATAACAAGTATTAATATTATTACTAAAACTACAAATGTTAAAAGCAATCCAGCCATATTATTTTATCTCCTCTCTAACCTCTTCATTTTTATTTTTTTCAACAACCAGTTTATTTCCTTCAATTCCAGTAATCTTAACTATATCTCCCTTTTTTATAGGGTCACCGGAATTTTTTATTGTCCAGTATATACCGTCTATCTTAATCTTAGCTGTTTCAATTATATCCTCATCAATTGTTATCTCTCTTCCGATATAACTTTCCTCCATTGTAGGTGTCTTCGCCACTGAACCTTTAAGAGTTCTTCGTACGAACGGGTATCCTATTCCCATGGAAACAGCACTTACAGCTACAAATACTATTATTTGAACAGCTGTACCTGCTCCGAAAATCAAAGCTATAATAGCTGCAATTCCCCCTACTGTAAACCACAAAAATAGAAAAGCACTGGTGGCTATGTCCACAACTAACGCCGCTACCGATATAACTACCCAGAGTAATAACGGTGTCATAATAACTCCCCCTTCTTTTCTAAATAATAATTAATACACCTTTGAGTATAATTATATAGCAAATTTTAGTAATTTAATATTATTTTAAAAAATTTTGCTATGTTTATATAATACAATACTTTTCATTTTTATTAAAGTTTTGTTTTAGCTTATAAAACGTTATTTATTACCGTTTTTAATTGATGTTTTTATTGCATTTCAGCTATCTTATCATAGCTTGTTTTTTCTTCAAAATTCATCATTATACTTTACGAGGATACTTATAATGGTATAATAATGATGAAATTGAAAATTATATAAAACAAATGCTTGAAATGATTGGAGTGAAAATAAATGAATTTTATAAGAGTCGCTGCTGCCAGTCCACTGACCAATGTAGCTGATATTAACTATAACGTAAGTAATATAATAGAATGTATTGAAAAAGCTTTAACAGAAAACTCTAAACTTATTGTTTTTCCGGAGCTCTCAATAACTTCATATACTTGTGGAGATTTATTTCTTCAAGATCAGCTCTATATAAAGGCTTTAGATGGTATAAAATCCATATGTGACTTTTCGTTAGATAAAGACATACTAATAGCTATAGGAGCTCCCCTTATATTTGGAAACAGCATGTATAATTGTGCTTATATTATATTTAATGGTCAAATACTTGGTATTATTCCTAAAAGCTACATACCAAACTATACAGAATTCTACGAAAAAAGATGGTTTACTCCTGGACTTGGAATAAAAGATAAGATAGTTAATCTGCCTTTTCAAAAAAATATTCCTTTTGGCACTAATATAATCTTTTCCTCTGGATGTTTTAAATTTGGTTTTGAAATATGCGAGGATCTTTGGGTAACTATACCTCCGAGTTCCTATCTAAGTCTTTATGGGGCAAATATTATCTCCAATCTTTCTGCTTCAAATGAGATTGTAAGCAAAGCAGATTATAGAAAAAGTCTTGTTGAGGCTCAGAGTGCGCGATGCATGTGTTCATATTTGTATGCCTCCTCAGGAGTTTTTGAGTCCTCTACAGATCTAGTTTTCAGTGGACATTTATTAATTGGAGAAAATGGTTCTTTATTAAATCAGAATAACCGCTTTCAAAGAGAAAATGAAGTCATAACTTCTATAATTGATGTTGATAAATTAAAGAGCGAGAGGATAAGAAATGTGAGTTTTAGCGACAGCAGTAAATTCATTGACACTGTTGTTACGGAAATTGAATTTAATTTTGAAAATACCGATATTATTAAATTTGATAGATTTATTTACAAACATCCTTTTGTTCCATCAAACGAGAAACAAAGAGAAGAACGCTGCAGAGAAATATTCAATATTCAAAGCTCAGCCCTAGCTAAAAGGCTGGTACATACTAAATTAAACAAAGTAATTCTTGGAATATCTGGAGGTTTGGATTCGACTTTAGCATTATTGGTTGCTGTAAAGACCTTTGATATGCTGAAGCTTCCAAGAACAAATATTATTACTATTACTATGCCTGGCTTTGGAACTACAGACAGAACTTACAAAAATGCGGTTAACCTGTGCAAAAATCTAAATACAGATTTGCGAGAGGTAAATATAGTTCCTTCGTGTCTTCAGCATTTTAAAGATATAGGTCATGATGCTTCAATTCATGATATAACATATGAAAATGTCCAGGCAAGAGAACGAACACAGATATTAATGGATCTTGCAAATAAGGAAGGTGGAATTCTAGTAGGTACCGGTGACCTATCTGAATTAGCACTAGGCTGGGCTACTTATAATGGAGATCATATGTCTATGTATTCAGTAAACTGTTCAATACCTAAAACGCTTGTAAGATATTTAGTTAAATACGCTGCTTTAAGCGAGATGGATAAGAAAACTTCAGATATTTTACTGGATATATTAGATACTCCTGTAAGCCCTGAGCTTTTACCTAAGGACAAGAATGGAGAAATAGCACAAAAAACCGAGGATATAGTTGGCCCTTATGAGCTCCATGATTTCTTCCTTTACTATTTCATAAGACAAGGTGCTTCAAAGGAAAAAATATTATTTTTAGCTAAGCAGGCTTTTAAAGAGGATTATGAAGAATCCGTTATAGAAAAATGGTTTGATAAATTTACAAGAAGATTCTTTACGCAACAATTTAAACGCTCTGCTCTACCGGACGGTCCAAAGGTAGGTACCGTAAGTCTTTCACCTAGAGGGGATTTAAGAATGCCGTCAGATGCAAGTTTTAATTCTTTCATATAAAATATAAAGACATAGTGATACAGCATTTCTCATTATAGACTGTATCAGCTATGTCTTTTTTAGTACTTTAGACCTGCTAAATATATAAATATTTATCTAGTTATATAGTTATATAGTTATATATTTAATCATTAAACTATTTATCAGGTTAATTATTTATAGATGTCTACTACAAGTCCTGATATTTCATCAATTGTAGAGGCTATTTTCAAATTATCCTTTTCCTCTAAAAGAAGCATATCTGTCAATTCCTTTAGCTTTTCATCAATTGTTTCTACCGTCATAAAGTATTGTGTCTGCCAAAAACTTATATCTTTTTTTACATCATACATATACTGAAGTACAGATTTTAAATACTCTTGAATCATTTTTTTATAAGAATGCACATCCGAATAACATTTGGTTACTACTAACCTATTTCCTTTTTTCTTTATATCATCAAGCATTTGCTTTAACTGCTCTTCATTCTTTCTGTCTCTGGCGAAATTAAAGCTCTGCGAAAAATCTTTTTTTATTCCTATTCCCTTTTTATCATCTGAGGCAACTGGAGTATTCCTCTTTACTCTGGATATTTCCAAGAATATTCCCTCCCATCTTATTTTTATCGTTCTAATATTAACTATACTTATTATATCGGATAAAGTGCTAAAATATAAAGATAATTTTTGTTTTATGTTTATTTGCTAAAAAAAATACCGCAATCAGCGGTATTAAATTTCACTTATATTTACTTCTCTGTTTTCTCTGCTTGATTTGTAGCAAGCTTCAACCACTCTTTGAGCTTTTACAGCCTCATCAAAATCTGGAGTTATATTATTATCACTATTAATTTCTAAAAGTATGTTTGCAAAGTTTACAAGACTTGCCTTATGTGAATCATAGAAGAATCCTGCAGCGCTCGGCCCATAATATCTTAATATTTTATCTATACCTTTAGAGCTTTTAGTATAGGTTACATTGTTATTATAATCATATATTTCGATACTATCTGCCTTATTAGAGAACATTCTTATAGAACCCTTAGTACCATATATAACAAAAGACGTAGATTCTTCACTGTCAGCGAAAATTCTCGATACCTCTAAACTTCCTCTTATACCATTATCAAGATAAAGATCACAGTTTGATATTTCATCTACACTGGTTCTATTTTCAAAAAAAATTCTATTTCTGCAGTTAACCTTCTCAACATTTCCTAAAGTAAATTGTACAATATCAACTAAATGGATTCCAAGATCTAAGAGGGCTCCTCCTCCTGATGATGGGCTTGTTCTCCACACACCTTTTTTATTAGGATTAAGATAACTCTTGTGGTAGAGCTTAATTTTAAAATCAATTATTTCTCCAATAGTTCCTTCATCAATTTCGTTTTTTATTAAGTTAATTGAAGGAACAAACCTGTATATTAAAGCTGCTGCATTAACAATTCCAGCCTTTTTAACAACATCTGCCATCGCTACTGCTTCGTTATAACTTGAAGATAGTGGTTTCTCACAATACACAGGCTTTTTATATTCAGCGGCTTTTCGCACAATATCTACATGAGAATCATTTGGAGTACAAACATCTATAAAATCTATACTCTTATCTTCCAATACCTCTTCAAGACTTTGGGTATTAGAAGTTCCACTTAAGAAAAAATCAGTTGGTTTTCTTGTAACAGTTTTAACCAAGTTAAAATCATATGGCAAATTTAAAGTCATGTTTGCCATATAAGCACTTATGGCATGAGTTTTTCCTATTCCCCCAAGGCCTACTATAGCAAATTTAATATCTTTTCTTTTGTTTACATTAGTCTGCATATTTACCTCCTGCTATACTTTATAACTAAAGTCATTTATACAATTTGAAACAGCTTCTTTTGTATCAGCAAATACAACTCCAAAGCTTTTTAGTTTAGAATTTGATACTCTTAAGTCTCTTGCATACTCCTTAAACTTATCTTCATCTTTTTGAATGATATCTTTAATCCTATAGGATAAACCAAGTTCTTTAACAACGTGCTCAGCTATATCATATGTACTAAAATTATTTTCACTTCCTGTGTGATAAGTACCATAAGGCAGCTCCATTATCTTTGGAATGTTATCGATAAGGTCATAAACATATGTCATTCCTCTATATTCATTAACTGGTATTTTCATTATACTATTGCTTAAAGCAGCTTTCATAACATTCCAAATAATATTTGCATTTACCTTTTTAAATCTTTCAGGAAAACCAAACATCCATGTAAGTCTCAATATATATGCTTCTTCTAATATTTTCTTTATCTCATCTTCAGCCATAAGCTTATGTGCTCCATAAGTAGTGTTAGGCACCGGCTTAACATCTTCACTATAAGGCCCTTCTTCAGTATTTCCATTAAAAAGCTGCTCAGTGCTTAATTGAATAAGCTTTGCACCGGACAGGCTGCAGCCTTTTGCTATGTTTCTGCTCCCTAATACATTTATATCATAGGAAGTCTCCTTATCCTGTTCACACTTTCCCGTATCAGCTATGGCAGCAGTGTGCAAAACGTAATTTGGTTTAATATTTTTAATAACATTAACAACTTTATTTTCATCTCTTATATCCAAATCATTTCTTTTTAAAGGAATAATTTCATATTTATCTTTATAGTATTCGCAAAATCTTGAAGCAAAAAATCCTGCTGCTCCAGTAACTAGTATCTTATCCATTGCAAATTCACCTCTTAAGTATATTTCATCACAGCTTGACCCTTTTTGCAAACTTATTTCTGATTTTTTGTCATATTTTCTAAATCTCTTCTTAGTTTTTGTTCGATGTAATAAGTCTTTCTGGTTGAATCTTTATCATTTTTGTTAAGTTGATCCATTTTTTTATCTATACTATTTACCGTTTTAGTAGACATCATATAAGTGGCATTAAAAAATAGACCACAGAATATAACAAAAATCAAAAATGCTATTAGTCCTACTAAAAATTTATTTCCTAACCATCTGTTGTTCTTCTTTACTCTTATGTCTTCAACCATATCTAAATCCCCTCTCATGTACTTTCCTCCAAATAAAAAATTATAATTAATTAAATTTGGATATTTTATTCTATAAATATATGATAAATAAAATACACCTATACTAATTATTACCAACTTTTTATAAATATTTCATTAACCACATATTGAGTTTTTAAAAACTATATGGTATAATTGTAAAAAAGGGGAGTAGCAAAAGCTTTATAGCTTCTAATTATTCGTCATTACGGCTTATGCCCGGATAATTAACTCACTAGAGATTGCAAGACCTTTGCTTAGCATAATGCTGAGCAAAGGTCTTTTTTATATCTTTATATTCTTTTATTTTGGTGAATAATATGGGAGAGGTGATATTTATGTGGTTTCAAAAGAAAAAAGAAGATGTTATTAAAGAGCTTAATGTTAATGCTCTTCAAGGATTATCTTCTGATGAAGCTAACGCGCGGCTTCAAAAGTTTGGTGAAAACAAACTAACTGGTAAAAAAGGAAAAACCTTATTGCAGCTGTTTTTTGCGCAACTAAATGACGTTATGATTTATATTTTAATTGGTGCTGCTATTGTTTCAGGACTTTTAGGAGAAATAAGCGATTCTTTAATAATTGCAATTGTTATCCTGGTTAATGCTGTTGTTGGAGTAATTCAGGAATCAAAGGCTGAAAAAGCTCTAGAAGCTTTAAAAAAACTATCAACTCCAAAAGCTGTTGTAAAAAGAGATGGCGAGCTTAGAGAGATAGCTTCAGAGGAAATAGTTCCAGGAGACATAATTATAATAGATGCCGGAAGATACATTCCCTGTGACTTAAGACTTATCGAAAGTGCCAACTTACAAATTGAAGAGTCTGCTCTGACAGGAGAATCTGTACCTGTAGATAAAAATGCTGATTTAATTTTCGAAGCTGATGATACACCACTTGGTGATCAAAAGAATATGGCTTTTATGTCCACACTAGCTACTTATGGAAGAGGTATTGGAATTGCCGTAGGTACAGGAATGACCACTGAGATAGGTAAAATAGCAAAAATGCTTGAAGAAGAAGGCAGCGAGCAAACCCCTCTTCAAAAGAAACTTGCAGAGCTTGGCAAGATACTTGGTTTCGCCGCTCTTGGAATCTGTGCTTTAATGTTTGTCGTTGGATTAGTACAGGGAAGAGATTTATTCGAAATGTTCTTTACTTCTATAAGCCTTGCTGTAGCTGCTATACCTGAAGGGCTTCCGGCTATTGTTACAATAGTTCTTGCAATGGGCGTACAGAGAATGATCAAGGAAAACGCTATTGTCAGAAAGCTACCCGCTGTTGAAACTTTAGGTTCAGTTAATATAATATGCTCTGATAAAACCGGTACATTAACTCAAAACAAGATGACTGTTACTAAGTTTTATTCCGATAATGCTTTTGGTGATTTATCTTCTTTAAATATAGAAGAACCTGAACATAGTCTTCTATTAGAGTGTCTGGTGTTATGTAACGACGCAACCTATTCCGAAGAATCAAAGACCGGTGATCCTACTGAGATAGCCTTACTTGAAGCGGGTGTGAAATTTAATCTGTTTAGAGATGAACTTAACAAGAAACATGAAAGAATAAATGAAATACCTTTTGATTCTGACAGAAAACTTATGACAACAGTTAATAAATATGATAATGAATTTTTTGTATTCACAAAAGGAGCTATTGATAATCTTTTAAAAATCTGTAAAAGCGCATATATAGCTGGTGAGATAGTACCTATTACCGAAAGTTTAAAAGATACAATAATGAACAACTCAAACTTAATGTCTGATGATGCTCTTAGAGTTTTAGGAGCAGCTTTTAAAAAAATTGATTCTCCTCATGTAGCTATAGACTCTTTGGAATCAGATTTAATCTTCATAGGTCTTGTTGGAATGATTGATCCTCCTAGACTTGAAGTTAAGGATTCCATTGCAGTATGTAAAAAATCCGGAATAAAAACGATAATGATAACAGGCGATCACAAAAATACAGCTTTTGCTATTGCCAAGGAGCTGGGCATTGCTGAAAAACAGTCTCAGGCAATATCCGGAGCTGAATTAGATAAGTTATCAGAAAATGACTTGGCAGAAAAAATCGATAACTTAAGAGTTTTCGCAAGAGTATCTCCTGAGCATAAGGTTAAAATAGTAAAAGCTTTTAAAGCAAAAGGTAATATTGTATCAATGACAGGGGACGGTGTTAATGATGCACCTTCACTTAAACAGGCTGATATTGGCGTTGCAATGGGAATTACAGGTACTGATGTAGCAAAAGGTGCTTCAGACATGATACTTACTGATGATAATTTCAGTACAATAGTTTCTGCAATAAAGGAAGGAAGAAATATATACAACAACATAAAAAAATCAATAATATTCCTTTTATCTTGCAATGCAGGAGAAATTATTGCCTTGTTCTTTGCTATACTCCTTGGCTGGGCATCGCCACTAAAGCCAATACACATTTTATGGGTAAATTTAATTACCGATACTCTTCCTGCTTTATCACTGGGAGTCGACCCTGGTGATCCAAATGTTATGGATGAAAAACCTCGTAATCCAAAGCACAGCTTGTTTGCTGAGGGAGCAGGATTAAACTTAGTATTAAATGGTATATTAATTGGATTATTAACTTTAACAGCCTTTGTTATAGGTGCCAGAGTTTATACTGGAACTACAGCTTTGTTCCCTATTTTCCCTAAAAATATATCAGAAGCAGCTTTAACTCATGCTCAAACAATGGCCTTTGTCGTATTAAGTGTATCTCAGCTTATTCATTCATTGAACATGAGACATCCTCACAAATCTATATTCCAGGTTGGCTTATTTACTAACAAGTACTTAATCGGCTCAATTATACTAGGTATTTTCCTTCAGGATATAGTTATAACAGTACCATTTTTGGCTTCTGTGTTTAAAGTTTTTGACTTAAATATGAGAGATTGGGGATTTGTAGCATCATTATCACTAGTTCCTCTTATTGTAAATGAGATAGCAAAGATATTTATAAGAGCAAAAAGGGAAGCTTAGGCTTCCTTTTTATACTTCTTCCCAGTTAATATACTTATTTAGCTTCTCCACAAACTTAACTAAGTAGCTTTCTTCAAGTTCAGTAAACCTATCTAGTTCAGGACTATCTAAATCCAATACACCATAAACTTTATCATTCTTAATAATAGGTATAACAAGTTCTGAGTTGGATGCTGAGTCGCAAGCTATATGACCTGGGAACTCGTGAACATTATCTATTCTTTGAACCCTTTTCTCAGAAACAGCAGTTCCGCACACTCCATTTCCTATCTTAATTCTATTGCAGGCAGGAAGACCTTGAAAAGGTCCTAAAACTAATTCTTCATTTCTCATTAAATAGAAACCCGCCCAATTTAACCTGTCTAGCACCACATTTATTATTGCACTTGCATTGCTCAAATTAGCCAAGGCATCCTTTTCCGAACTTAATTGTCCTTCCAATAATATAAGCATATATTTGTATTTTTCTTCTATAGTCATCTTTTTTAAAGGTTCTAATTTAAACAAAATAATTTCCCCCTCTATATGTATCATAGTAATTCACTAAATTATCTTCTCTATTCTATCATTTTACTTGTCATAATTTCAACTTCTTTATCCTTTTTTCCTTTTCTAATTATAATGCTTCCTAACTTATCTGTCCTTAAAATTTCAGTTTTATTACCTTTTATTCTATTGATTACAGATTCGCTTGGGCTTTCATCTCCATCACAGGTTACAACAGCCACGCGTGGATTTATGGCTCTCACAAGTTCTTCTGTTGAACTTGTATCTAAGCCATGATGACCAACTTTCATTATATCGCAATCAGATATTTCCTTATTTTTTAATATATCCTTTTCTCTTTCTTTTTCTGCATCAGCCATAAACGCATATTTTAAACTATCTATAGTACCACACATAACAATCCCATTATTATTTTCTATGTCTAAGTCTTCCTTTTCGGGAAGGATAACCTTTAAATTAATATCTTTTTCATTTATTGAATAACTAGAATCTATATAATCAATTTTTGTATTTTTATCTTTTAAGTAAGAGAAAATATAATCCCTGTAATTTTGCTGATGCTTCGGAAGAATTACTCTTTTTACTTTCTTACTCGATAGTATTTTCTCCAGACCTCCATAGTGGTCGTCATGATAATGAGTAATAACTATATCCTCTATATTATCAATATCTTTAGAATCGAGATAATGTATAACTTTATCTTGTGTTCGTGGAAGTCCTGTGTCTATTAAATAGTTTTTTTCTCCTTTAATTAAAATACAATCGCTCTGCCCAATGTCCATAAAATGGACTTCAGGTTTTACGCCTTCAGCCTTTGCCCTCACACTAAATATTAAAATAAAAATTAAAGCACTGACTGTTATCCATCTCTTCATAAAGCTTCTCTCCTTTGCTATAAAAATAAACATATTATATTTTTCTATTTCCTATCAGACAATATTCTTTAAAAAGGGCAAAAATAAATGTGGACAGCTGTTAGCTTCCACATTTCAAATTAAAACAAATTTATAAGAGTAAAAAGTTTTACCATAATTGGAGCCAGAATCACAGTTACAAGGCCTGCTATTCCAACAGACAAACTGCTCATAGCCCCTTCAGTTTCGCCAAGCTCTAATGCTTTTGTAGTTCCTAATGCATGGCTTGACGTTCCCATTGCTATACCTATAGATATACTGTCCTTAATTTTAAATATTTTGCATATGTAGGGTCCAAATATAGCTCCTAAAATACCAGTTATAAGTATAGCTGCAACAGTAACTGCCGGAATGCCTCCAAGCTGTGAAGATACATCCATTCCAATAGGTGTGGTTACTGATTTAGGAACCATTGAAAGCTTCAAAAGTCCATTGATTCCAAAAGCTTTTCCTAAAAGTATAATACTTATCATTCCGAAAATTGATCCTACAGTTATGCCTGTCAATATAGCAAATGCATTTGCCTTTAAAAGCTTTAATTTCTTGTATAAAGGTACTGCCAAAACAACCGTAGCCGGTCCTAAAAAGAAAGAAATCAGTTGTCCACCTTTATTATATGCTTCAATACTAACATGAAATTTAAGAAGAAATAAAATAATTAAAGTCTGACTTATGAATAGGGGATTAAAAAAAGCTATCTTAGTTTTATTATATAGCATGCAGCCAAACTCAAACGCTAAAAGTGAAATCATTATACCGAATAATGGCGAATTTATTAACTCCTTCATTCTACTTGCCTCCTTTTAAAAGCTGTACAGTTATTCCTGTAGTAACCATGACAACTATTGTAGATATTAAAATTATGGTGAAAATCGGAATCCAATTTCCTTTCATTACATCTAAACTTGATATTATGCCAACTCCAGCCGGTACAAAAAAGAAGGCTAAATGATTAAGAAGAAAATCACTGGTCTCTTCAATATGCTTAAGCTTTATTATCCCGCTTGTTAGTCCTAAAAGCAGTAAAATCATTCCTATAACACTGCCGGGTATTGGCAGCCTTAAGAACCTATGAAGTGCTTCACCTGCAAAGCATATAACAAGTATTATTGCAAATTGTCTTAAAAACTTCATATTCTTCCCCTCTTTAAACATTATGATTTTATATTTTTTATCCATCTATTATAATACCACTTTAAACAAGCTATCCTTATATTGTGTGAAAAGAAGAAAAATATAGACAATAAAAAAGACCTTTGCCTATTTACAAGCAAAAGTCTTTTTTATTCTTAAGCAGCAGCTACAACTCTTGAAACTATTAGAGCAATTCCTATTAATAGTCCAGCAATTAAAATCCCAACAGCCATATTTCCTTTTTCAAGTTCTTTATTGAAATCTAATGGTATCATTTTGTCAAATATAACATAGCCTATAGCCATAACAAGTATTCCTAAAAGTCCAAATAATGCGCTTAGTCCTAAATTATTTAATACTGTCATTTTCTCTCCCCCTTTTATTTATAATGTTACCATATAATAATTATTTCATAAAATATGGATTTATTCAATCTATTAGTATTATAATTTAAACTTTTTAGATAAATCAATATAATTCTGCGCAGATTGTTCCAAACTCTTCCTTTCTTCTTCGGTAAGCTCGCGGACTACTCTTCCTGGAGAACCTAAGACCATAACTCCGGACGGTATTTTCTTACCTCCGGTTACAACGCTTCCGGCTCCAATAATAGTGTAATCCCCTATTTCTGCACCGTCTAAAACTATCGCACCCATTCCTATTAAGCAGTAGTTTCCAACCTTGCAGGCATGAACTATAGCACCATGCCCCACAGTAACATACTGACCAATTTCAGTTGAATACTTTTCTCCAGCAATGTGTACGGTACAATTATCCTGTATATTAGTTCCCTTGCCAACCTTTATATAGTTTTCATCTCCTCTTAAAACTGCACCGAACCAGATACTGCAATTCTCCTCAATAGTTACATTACCAATAATATCAGCACTTTCAGCAATAAAAGCACTCCCGTGTATTTCAGGATATTTACCTTCATATTTATAAATCATACTTCCACCCCTTTATAAAGTTGCTATCTAATCGCAATTTATTAATTAAACACCTACATTATATCAAAAACAGCAGTTCCACTCATCATAGAACTGCTGTTTTATCTAAGCCGCTTTATCAAAATTTCTTATTTCTTTTATCTTTGCAGAATCCTTAAGTTTCATATATAGGTAGAAAGGAACTCCAAATAGTATTAATAAAAATCCGTACATAACTGTTTCTGCACCTGAACCATATATGGCCCACACAGAATATGCAAATCCTATGAGAGGAACTATAGATGCTTTGATAAATTTAAAAACATTCAATTTGCCTTCGCATTTTACCAGAAGCATTATCTCTGCTGCTGCTGTACTAGCGTACACAGGAAGATATGCCAAGGTAGCCAAAAGTATTATAAAGTTAAAAGCAGATAGCAGGGATTTAGAATAATTCATCAATAACAGTATATTAACAAGCACTGAACTTATTATAAGAGATACGTGCGGAGTATTATATTTAGTATGAATCTTTGAAAATACCTCTGGGAATACTTTATCCACTCCGGCTGCATAAGACATTCTTGCTGTAGACATTATCCATCCAATTGCAGTGCCTATAATTCCTAAAACCGAAAATATTAATATAATATTTGTTACTCCGCTACCGAGATATTGACCTAATATATCAACTATTGGTGATGAGCTCTTTGCTAAAGCTTCCTGAGGCATAGCGCCCATTGCGAAGAAGCTTATAGCCATATATATAATTACGGAAATCCCCATACCAAGTATTGTACTCAATTTTACATTTCTTTCAGGATTTTTTATTTCCCCTGCTGTTACCGAAGCAGACTCAAAGCCTGTAAAAGCCCATAAGGTTGCTGCCGCTGCTGCCGGAATAGTTTCAGTACCTTTTCCTGCTGGAAAAACAGGCGTTATAAAATTAGGATTAAAATGATACGCTGTTAAAACAATAAACATCAGGAATAGTAATACTTTAAAAATTGTTGTAGTCGTCTGTGCTATTCCTGCCTTTTTAACACCCATAATATTAACTAGTGTAAAAATCCATAATATAGCACTTGTATATAAAAATGCAGCTAATCTATTATTAGCTATAATAGGAAATAGCTTACCAGTGTAACTAGCAATAGAAGTAATTATCGCAGCATTACCTATCCAAGATGCATTCCAATACAACCATGCATTCATAAAACCAATAAAATCTCCAAAAGCCAGTTTTGAAAATTCATATGGTCCTCCGGTTTTAGGTATTTTAGAACCTAACTTTGCAAAAGAAAGTGCTAAAAATATAGAACCTATACCAGTTAAAAGCCAAGCTGTCATAGTAGCTCCCGGTCCTGAGCTGTTTGCTAATGTTGCAGGCAGCATAAATATACCTGAACCTACCATATTTCCTACTACAAGAGCTGTAGCAACAACTAGCCCTAGTTCCTTTTTAAGATGGGTGTTTTTTTCCATTTATCATTCCTCCAAAGCACATTTAAAAATCACCTAAACACAATAACACACAGCCTATTCAGTGTCAATAATTATATGCATATTTTTTCATATCAATGCATAATTATTAACTATTTTCTGAAAAATCTATTAAATATTGAAAATTTCAATTATAATAATTAATATTTTGTAGAACGAATTATATTGAATTATTTCAGAAATTATTCTATAATAATTTTCATGTTACTACATATAGTGGTCGCAATAGAATATAATACTATATATAGATAATAATTAATTGGGGGTGCACCTTATGAGTAAAACTATAAAATCTCTCTTTAAAAGAGTCTATACAAAACAATTAGAGAATGATAACAGTAAAACTGTTTATGATTTATTCCAGTGGAAAACAGTCGATGTATTTTTAAAAGATTACAAGACTTCAAAAGTTATAGTAGATATGAAGGACTTGGAGTTTCCTGAGCATTACTCTCAAAATGCATGTAATATTATAGCTTCTAAATATTTTAGAAGGGCCGGTGTTCCAAATAACGTCGGATATGAAAACAGCATGAGAATGGTTGCTCATAGACTTGTAAGCTTTTGGACTGAAGCACTTGTTGACGAAGGAATTATTGAAAGTGATGAAGAAAAAATCATTTTTTATGATGAAATGGTATATGGATTATTAAATCAGATGTATGCTCCTAATTCTCCTCAATGGTTTAATACAGGCCTTGCTCAATCATATGATATAAAAGGAAATAAACAAGGAAGTTTTTATTATGATGAGAAGCTTGGAAAAGTAGTTGAAAGTGACGACAGCTATACCAGAACTCAAGCTTCAGCATGTTTTATAGTTTCAATTGAAGATAAACTTTTAGGAAATCATTCTATATCTGAACAATTTGTTACAGAAACAAAATTATTTAAAGGTGGTTCTGGAACCGGAACTAATTTCAGTACTTTAAGAGCAAAAGGTGAAAAACTTTCCGGCGGCGGTGTATCTTCAGGATTAATGAGCTTTCTAAAAGGCTTAGACAGAAATGCAGGTGCAATCAAATCCGGAGGTACAACAAGACGTGCGGCAAAAATGGTATGCTTAGATGTTGACCATCCTGAGATTATGGATTTTATAACCTGGAAAGCTAAAGAGGAAGATAAGGTAAGAGCTCTAGGAAAAATGGGCTATGACACAGATATAGACGGTGAAGCCTACGAGACTGTTTCAGGACAAAACAGTAATAATTCTATTAGATTTTCTGACGATTTTATGACTAAGGTTAAAAATTTACATACGGATCCTGAAGAAGAAATTGAGCTTAAAGGAAGAATAGATAGCAATTTAGACAGCAAAATAAAAGTACAGGAACTATGGAATGCCTTTAACGATTCTGCATGGCATTGTGCTGATCCGGCCCCTCAGTTTGATGACACCTTTAACGCTTGGCATACTTGCCCTGCCGGAGAGGATGGAGAATATGGAGCTAAGCATAACAGAATTAATTCAACTAATCCATGTGGAGAATATGCTTTCTTAGATGATTCTTCCTGTAACTTAGCTTCAATAAACGTATTTAAATTCTATAATCATATTGATAAAAGCTTTGATATAAATGGATACATTCATTATGTGGGTTTAGTTCAGCTTGCACTTGAAGCATCCATACATTGGGGACAATATCCAACTGAAGATATTGCAAGAAAAACCTATATGTTTAGAACTACAGGTTTAGGTATTGCTAATATAGCTGCACTATTTATGGTTATGGGTTATCCTTATGACTCAGAAGAAAGCAGAGCTTTATCAGCTTCATTAATTGGAATTATGACAGGTTATTCCTACAACGTATCTTCCTTAATGGCTGAAAAAGTTGGACCTTTTGAAAAATATAATATCAATAAAGATCATATGCTGAGGGTAATTAGAAACCATGCAAGAGTTGCAGGAAGCTTAGATACAGAATATGAATGTTTAAACTATGAACCTATTAAAGTAAATCATGATCTTCTGACTAAGCTAAACCTTGACTCAGTAAGTAATGCTCTTATTAAAGTTTGGAAGGATGCTCTTTCAAACGGAGAGGCTTTTGGTTATAGAAATGCGCAGGTTTCAGTAATAGCCCCTACAGGAACTATCTCCTTCGCTATGGACTGTACAGCAACTTCCATAGAACCTTTCTTCAGTCATATTGTATATAAGAAGCTGGTAGGAGGAGGCTATATGACTGTAGTAAATCCTGTAATAGAAATGTCTCTTGAAAACTTAGGTTATACTAAAGAACAGATTGAAGATATACTTAATTATGTGCTTAGAAAAGAAAAGGTTAGTGAAAACGGCTATGAGTACGAAAAGATATCAGATGGAAAAATCGAAGACGCTCCTCATTTAAAAGAAGAACACTATGCAATATTTGATACAGCCAATAAATGTGGCAGCGGTGAAAGATATATTAAACCTATGGGACATGTTTATATGGTTGCAGCAATTACTCCATTAATCTCCGGAGCTGTGTCCAAAACCGTAAATTTACCGAAAAATGCATCTGTTCAGGACTTTAAGAACGTAGTATTAAAATCCTGGGAGCTTGGTGTAAAAGGTATTACTTTGTATAGGGATTCTTCTAAGGCAGCACAACCTTTAAATACAAGTCTCCTTGCTGAATCTGATGATGTGAATCTCGAGAGCCTTACTTATGCACAGCTTCTTAAAAAAGCAAAAGAGCTTCAATCCCATAAGCATTATTCAAGAAGAGATAAGCCTGAAGGCATTAGATATGGCACTACTCATCCTGCTCAAATTGAGGATGTTAAAATATATACAACTATTAACAGAAGAGAAAATGGAGAAATATCAGAGGTTTATATAACTACCGACAGAGAAGGTACAATAATAACAGGGTTATTAAATTCTCTATCAAAATCAATCTCAGTTATGCTTCAGTACCATGTTCCTCCAAAGGATATTGCAAGAATGCTTAGAGGACAAAAATATGAACCTTATGGTTTTGTTCAAAAGCATCCATACATCAAGTATGTGTCCTCTATTTCTGATTTGATAAGCAAAATAATAGACATAGAGTTAGGCGATTTTTCACGCTGTCAGGTCAAACCTGAGGATTATGTGAGCACTACAATTGATAAAAGCCCTTTTGCTCAACATCCAATAACAACAGTAAGTGAAACACCCTCTGAAGAAGCTCCAAAGGTTTCTGATAAAAAACCTGAAGGAGAGAAACTATACGGTGTAACATGCCCTACCTGCTCAAGTACAAAGATGGTTATGAACGGCACCTGTAAGGTTTGCTTAGACTGCGGTTCTACTACCGGATGCAGCTAAATTTTAATATAACAGGATGTTTAAAAACATAAAACTTGTCTATAATCTAGGCAGGGACTAAGAAAAAGATAGAATGTGTTGTGGTGGCAGCAGACATTCTATCTTTTTCTTTTATTATTTTAAAATTTAAGTTACAATATTTTCAAATAACTTATTAAGGTTGGTGATTATTTTGGCCATATTTATAAATGGAAATGTTATAACTCTTGATAATAATAAGAAGAATGCACAGGCATTTAAAGTAAAGATGGGTAAATTTGAAGCTGTAGGCTCACAAGAGGATATATTAAACCTTAAGGAAGTCAATGAAGAAATCATAGACCTTCAAGGAAGGACTGTAGTACCGGGCTTTAATGATTCACACATGCATTTTTTAAACTATGCTGTCTTTAAGAGCAGAGTAAATTTATCTAATATAGCATCTATAGATGAGATGATAGAAGCAACAAAAAATTACATAAAAGAAAATAATATAAAAAAAGGCGAATGGATTATATCAAGAGGATGGAATCATAATTACTTCTCTGATAATAGGCTTCCTAACAGGTATGATCTGGATAGAATAAGTACAGAAAATCCTATTTTCTTTTCCAGAGTGTGCGGTCATATAGGCGTAGCTAATTCCATGGCTTTAGAAATTTCAGGCATAAATGAAACCACGCAAAATCCTGAGGGCGGTGTAATTGATAAAAAGAACTCAGTACCTACAGGTATATTACGTGAAAATGCCATGAATTTTGTATTTAATAAAATTCCTGCCATGACAAAAGATGAAATTAAAAAGGTATTAAAATCTGCATTTAGTGATGCTCTGAAATGTGGCTTGACTACAATCCATAGTGAGGACATGGGTACAGCAGGTGATTTAAAAACGCTAATCGAGGCCTATAAAGAACTTGATAATGAAAAAGAACTTCCTCTTCGTTTTGTTCTTCAGCTTAACCTTATGAATAAAAAAGCTGTTGCAGAAGCAAAAAGTATAGGTATAAGAACTGGCGAACTAAGCGCTATGCTTAAGATTGGTGTAATGAAAATTTATCAAGACGGTTCTTTAGGGGGAAGAACTGCAGCTATGGAAGAAATGTATGAAGATACCGAAAGCAACGGGGTAATCATATATACTCAAGAAGAACTTGATGACCTTGTGCTTAGCGGTCATGAAGCGGGATTTCAGATAGCTATTCATGCTATTGGCGATAAGGCTATTAAAATGATATTGAACTCATATGAAAAGTTGCAAATAGCTTACCCAAACGCAGATTTACGTCCCATTATCATTCACTGTCAATTTACAAACAAAAAGCTTCTTGAAAAATTTAAAAAGCTTAATGTTATTTCAAATGTTCAGCCTTCCTTTGTCATGACAGATTGGCCTATTGTAGAAAAAGCAGTAGGCCGAAAAAGGGCTTATGAAAGCTATAATTGGAAAACCATGCTCAATCTTGGATTAAAGGTAAGCTTTAGCTCAGATGCGCCGATTGAAAGCTTTAATCCTTTATATGGAGTTTATGCTGCTGTCACAAGAAAAAATTTAAGCGGAGAGCCGGAAGCCGGCTGGTATTCAAATCAAAGTTTAACAGTAGAGGAAGCCTTAAAATGCTTTACTCTAGGTTCTGCATATATGAATTTTGAAGAAAACTATAAGGGATCAATAGAAAAAGGTAACCTAGCTGACTTTGTAGTTTTATCTGAAAATATACTCCAAATAGATAATAATTCTATAAAGGACATAAATGTATTAGCTTCATATGTGGGCGGTAAAAGGGTATATTAAAACTAAAAGACTAATTCAAGGGTGCTTTCCCCCTTGAATTAGTCTTTTCTATTTTTAACTCTGTTTGGTTTTGCTTTTGGCTTTATTACTATCTTATCTTTTTTACTTTTCTTATCGTAATAGCCTGTTCCTGAATTAGAAGCTTTACCTGCTCTCCTATTCCAACCGCTTAAGTCAATAAACCAAAGGAACAAAATAATAAACAAACTTGATGGGCCATATACCCACAACGCATTATTTTGTATGTTTACATGAAATGCAGCAACTAATATGTTAGGTAATAGCAGCGCAACCATGGCAATAGCAAAAATAATCCATTTATTAATTTTCACCTTGATTTTAGATAATACAAAATACTTCAAAAGATTATAACCAACTAAAACTATAATTGCATACACAACCATCTGAAGTAAAAGCTTTAAAAACGGCAACTCAATCCCTCCTCTTACGGTAAATATTATTAATCAGTCTATATAATATTATGATATATTTTTATAAATATATCAATATTAATATGAATTATACTGAACTATATGCAAAAATATGCCTCAAATTTGTGTCCATAGTTTGAAAATCATTATTAATAATAGAAGCAGCCGTCGTTACAAATAATGATTAATTATCTTCTTTTACTGATTAATCTAATGTTATCAATTAATATTTATACAATATAATTACATTGGTTTAGCTTCATGTTATAATCTATTATGTATAAAATCAAGGGAGGCTTAATAATGAATCAAGGACAACAAAATTTTTTAAATTTTATTTTGGAAAGAACACAAGAAGATAAGGTTGAAGAAGCAAGAACGCTGCTTGCAGAGAACTTTAGAAAGCAAGCGGAAGGTACTTTTACACAAGCAGATATAGCACAATTTGCTCCCAAAATTATTTCTCTGCTAAAACCTGAAAAGGTAGATGAAGTGCAAGCGATTATGAAGCAATTTTCTCAAAACATGAATCGTTAATATCTAGTATACTACATTGAGTAGGTGGACATTTAAGTATCCTAAATGAATATCCACTCATAGTTTAGTATACTGTAATATTCCCTCTTAAATTTACGCATGCAAAAGGAAAAGCCCATCCAGGGCTTTTTCTTTTGCTCTTAATCTATATTAGTTGGTAAATATGCTAAATAGATACCCTCATGGATCTTAACGCTCTATAGTAAGAATTAACGTTTCTTCAAAAAATAATAAAACACTAAGCATTACTTAGTGTTAAGAATCCAGCAACTCTCTACTTCGTAGCACTGGGTGTCTTA
>KE993466.1 GCA_000466585.1 Clostridiales bacterium oral taxon 876 str. F0540 | reverse complement strand
GCCGAAATTTCTCCATTTTATTTTACCACTCACAAAAGGATATTCCCTTTAGCGCTTCTACTTTTTTATAGTTGTATTTAATATCTTTTACTATTAAACTGTTCATAATTTCCCATCCTTTACTAGATATTAATAATCTGCCTTTATATATGCCTTTTCATAGGGCTTATCCATTCTTGTTTCGCCTGGAATAGCAGGAACAAATAAAATTTTATCCACTTTACTCGAATTAAGTTTATTTTTCACCTCTATAACTGAATTGCAATTTTCATCATTATTAATATATTCTTCATTTCCTATAAACAAATAGTTTTTATATTTTCTTTCAGTTATATTGCCGCTTACCAAAACTATCTCTCTATCTTTTCCTTGAAATTCATATTTACCCGAACTACTTTTTGTATCTAAATTGGAATAAAGCTTATTTTTCCCTTTATAATTTATACTCACATTATATTCCTTTATTGTGCTGTCGTTTAATTTAGGATACCATTCAAAAACATCTCCAAGAAACAAATAATTATTTCTTACAAAGAACATCTGTTTACCTTGCTCTGATACAGTTTTTATAATACCTTCGTAATTAACCTTAATACTTATTTTATCCCCGGCTTTATAAGTCTTAGGAAAATCAATCTGAAAGCTATTATCATTTCTCTTAAAATCTGCCTTAGTGCCGTCTACTGATACAGAAAATATATTAAGATTTCTATATAACCCAACCTCAACAGAGTTAATATTATCTTTTGATAAAACTACCTCCATCTCGCATTTATTCTCAAGCTTATCACTTAAAATCAAATCCATATTATATTTATCTATATAATAGCTGTCATTATTTTTACTAAAGAAAGTTTTGGGTTCGCTATCATTAGCAGCACTTAGATTATCAGCTTCGAAACTTCGTCTGGCATCATAAAAAGTTGGCTTCATTGAATAAAGATTTACACCAAGATATATGCAAAGCATAAGTGATGCTGCTATAGCAGAAATATATACTTTTTTAAAAATGGATTTTTCTTCTCTTTTATGCTCACTAAGTAAACATGCTGACAAAAACACCAATGTTGCTAGAATCCAAAAAACATTATGATATAAATAACTTTTATCATAACTTATAACGTCAAAACTTCCGGAAAAAGTTCTAATATTAAACAATGGAACAATAATATTAAAGACCTTATAGAAGTTGCACAAAATCAAAAATATTATTATAACTAAAATAAATCCAACTACTTCTCCTATATATTTACAAAGAACTTGTCCTACAAACAAACCTATTATAGTAGATACAAGTAGAAGAATAACTGTATTTGCAATATAACCAAAAACTTCATAGATAAAGTATCCTATAGAAACTTTGCACAGAATTCCTATAACTGCTGCCACTATTATATTAACAATCAATATTACTGCATCTATTATGATCATTGTTATTAACTTGCTTAAAAATAACTTTCTCGAAGAAATATTCATGGTTCTAAAAATATCATTCTCGCCAGCTCCAATATCCATGGCTACAAGCATAATTGGTATCATTATAAAATTTAAGGGCAACCAGGATGATCCTACAAAATCAACTAATGAAAGAAAGTGTCCCCCATATTTAAACATACTACTTATTGACTGCTGTAATCCGAAGGCATATAATATCCCAATTATCCAAACTATATTGCTTCTTCTTATGTTTATTATTTCATATTTAACTAATGGTTTAATTTTAATCACTTATTCTCACCCACCCATCTTATAGTAAATGACAATATATCTTATTGATATATTGTCATTTTAACTGCTTAAACGCTAATATTTTCCTATATTTTACATTCTATCATAATTAATAGAAAAAAACACTTGTTATCTTAACTTTTATAAATTACTCATAATATGTAACATTTATTCTCTATATTCAATTTCTGCAATTCTATTTGATTGCTCCAATTTTTTTAAATGGAAATACTCTAAATATTACCCTTCCTTCAACCTGATTATAATTAACAAAACCAAATTCTCTACTATCTTTACTTACAGCTCGATTATCCCCTAAAACAAACAATTCATTTTCTCCAACTCTTATTGGGAACTTAACCTTTTCACTAACAGTTTCTCCCTTTGCGTACTTTTCATCTAGCTTTTCGCCATTTAAAAAAACGCATCCATTTTTAATATCAATCTCATCCCCAGGGATACCTACAACTCTTTTTACAAGCCTATTATTTTCACTCTCTAAATTGTGAGAATTATTATAAAATACAGCTGCTATGCTATCCTTAAATCTTATAGTGTCATCTATAATAGTTCCTTTCTTTCCATTCTCAAAGAATATAATAATATCTCCCCTATGTGGTTTTCTAAAATTATAACTAAGCTTATCCACTATTAATTGCTGATTATTATATAAAGTATCTTCCATAGAACTTTGTTATACCTGAACCTTTGCGAGAACCTTACTATTTACTAATATTACTATAAAAAAAGCTGATAATAGGGAAAAAATCCATCCTTTGATTTCTTTTATAATTTTTTTCTTTTCTTGCATGCGAACTCCTCCAAGATATTATATAGAACCTATATTATAACCCTCATTTATCAAACATTTAATTAATACTAATAAATGATATGAATTTAGGGAACTCTTAAATTGAGTTCCCTAAAAACACTTCATTATCAGCACTTTTTTTAAACAGGCTTAACTTTAATATACTAATAAATCACATGTCAAAGTTTATTCCTTGTGTAATTTTAAAGCAAAAAAAAAATTGTACTTATAGTAATCCAAATAATATCAAATTGAAGATTATGTATGCTAACATACGTTTTCTCGTGAGGTAATCCAATTAATGATGCTACTATATTGGATAAAAATATAGGTATAAAAATAAATGCAAGCATTTTTATTGTTGCGTTGGATGATTTTCTTTTCACTGAATCATCTCCAATACTATTATTTTAATATTATTAATAATGAAAACATATAAAAGTTTTTCTTTTATATGTTTATATCCCCGCTTCTAACAGTTTGTATTAATATTACATTACTTGATAATTATTGCAAACTCATATGCAGTAACTTATATATCACTTATATGTAGTGACATACGATTATTTTATTATTACTATATAAATCTTTATTTTCCACATAGACTTAATAAAAACTTATAAACTTGTGAAGAATATTCACAAATCAATTTGATTCAAATTTAATATAATTAGCTTTTTTCAATATCTGAAATGGCTTCTTAAAGCTTTGTAATTATAAAAATAAAATGCAAATTTTACAAATAATTAAGTTTTTTTATTTATTTTATATACTTTTGAAAAAAACCGTATGCCACGGAGAATACTTATGGAAAATAATATAGGTATAAAAATAAAAGACTTGAGACTTAAAAGTAAACTTTCGCAAAAATAACTTTGCGTCAATTTTATGGACAGGTCTCTTCTAAGTAAAATTGAAACCAATGTGTTAGAACCTTCTTTTCTCTAATCCTTTTATAAATTTATAAGTTTGAGGTGCTCTTTCTTTTAAGTATTTCCTTGTATCATAGTTGCAATAATAATAATTAAATGTTTCTGCAAAATATTCTTTACTATTTTCCAAATTATGTTCTTGTCCTACTTTATTAAAAAAATTAGGGCCTTCTCTATTAAATATATCTTTAAATTCATTCGAATCACTTATATCATTAAATAATATATTATCAACCGCATGGCCTACTTCGTGTATCTCTACACTATACGTATAAGTCTTGTCTACACTTATTATTATAGAATCACCTGCAAAAACCCCGGTATATTTATCTAAGGTATCTTTATTAGGATCCGTAGAAATTTCTGGATCACTAGTTATTTTCCCATTAATTGTTCTTATAAAAACCTGCTTATCATATAATACCTTTAAGTACTTTTCAGGAACAGAACTCAACCTATTTTTCATGCCATCAATTATATTACTATTGTAATCCCCATCTGGATAGCAAACCAGTTTATTAGCATATTCCTTTGAAAGCTTTCTGTTGCTCTCTATATTCCATGACCATATTGCCATAAAACTTATAAACATTATCGGAACTAAAAAGATAATACCCCACTTTTTTATTGATTTTTTCATATTATCCTCCAATATTGTTAAATTTCTAAACTTTAGATAGAAAAATTAAAATAACTCCGACCAATTCAAAGGAAATAAATACAATAGTACTTTTAGTGTAATTTTTAATATTATCTTGGACTATATCAAAGTGAGTTTTCTTTTTATTTATAAATCTAGTAGCAAAATAATTCTGTGCTTTACCACGTTCAGCGCCCACAATAGTAAGAATACCTAATAAAATATTTATATCCCCTGCATAAAAAAAATATTTTAAAAATGAACTAATGTCAAAGTTATTTCTAGCTGCGCACAATAAAACAATTATTGATATATTGATTATAAGTAAAATTATAGTCAGTTGGACTAATCTGCATAATAAAAGTCTTTTCACGCTACACCTCAATAAAAAGTATTCTCTTATTTTTTTCACTTCTATAGAAATCACATTACTACCAAATATTTTTATCAATAATTTTATTTACTTCGTCCTGATCTAAATCGCCTAATAAGACTAATGGCATATTTTTCCTTCTCAGTGTGCTATCTATAAACTGAGAAATATCAGCTATAGAAATGTTATCAATTAATTCTAGCTTTCTTTCTAAAGAAAATGGCTTTTGAAAGTAAATCTCGTTGATACAATTATCTACACTTTTACTACTAATATATTCACTACTAAATATATAGCTATTTTTTAGTCTTTTTTTTAGTGTACTAATATTTTTATAAAAATCGTTACTATTAATGAAATTTTTTATTTCATTAGATAGAGTTTCGATAACTGATAGTAGATTACCTTTGCTACATATTGAATATATTTGCAACGCAGAAATATCCTCATGATAGTCACCCGAAGTATTTATTGAATACACATATCCCAAGTCATTTCTCAATCGCTTAAACAATATTGAATCAATACCTTTACCAAGATACAAAGAAATTATTTCATTAATCAAAATATTTTTTAATGAGCTTTGAAATTTATTCAATGTTATAGCAACGTAAACTTGCTTTTGTTCACTTTTCTTATAATCAATCCTTTTGTTAAGAATGCATGATGAATCATTAAAGTAACAATGCTTAAATCTATTTAACGTAGAAAAACTTTTGCATATATAGTCAACATTACTTGAGTCAAAGTCTCCAGCTAGTGATATTATCATATTTTCACTGATGTAATAGTCTTTCTTAAATTTTGATAAAATTTCACTGTCAAATGTGCTGATATTATTAATAGTTCCAATTATAGGAAATGAGAGTGCACTACTCCCCCATGTTGCTATTGATAACATATTATTTAATTGCTCTACTTGTGAGCCATTAGAAATATTTATTTCTTCGGTTATTACTTTTATTTCTTTTGATATAGTATCAGGATTAAATTGGGTATTCTCCATCATCTTCTTAAATACATCTATACAATGAGTTAAATATTCCTTAAGAGTTCTTACATAGTAAATAGTTGCATCTTTAGTTGTGTATGCAGTAATCTCTCCAATCTCATCTTGTATTGTATCTATTAACTTTTTATTATTCTCCGTTGTCTCGACCACCATATGCTCCATGAAATGGCTTATTCCATTATTTTTTTCATTTTCGTATCTTGAACCTACGCTTATATATAAGCACAGCTGCACTGTATGTATATGAGGTATATTTTCATAGAGTACGTTTACACCATTACTTAAGATAACTTTATTATACATAATTACACCTCTTTGATTATATATTCTAACTTAAAATTATTATCACTTATAGCTTATATACTCTGCTTATTATAAAAAAGATCTTAGATATAAATAATTTAAAGTATTAAACAGAGTACATACTAAAGTTGAATAGAAACTTTTAACAACCTAGAATTTTACTACTATAAATCTTACTAGAAACACAGAATTTCATCAGAATTGTTAATCAAATATTCATCATGTGTTATTAGCATAATAATCCTATCGTTCTTGACTGACTGGAGAATTTCTACAAGCCTACTTTTACTATTATCATCCAATGCCGAAGTTGGCTCATCTAATATTAACAAATCAGATTTTTTTAACAACTGTCTTACAATTCTAATTTTCTGTTTTTCTCCTCCAGATAAATTAATAGAATTCTGAAAACTTTGTTTCTCCACATTATGGTTTGTGCTTGTTAATTCATTGATATTAAATTCTTTACAATATAAACTTAATTTTTCATAGTCAATCTCATTTAAGCCAATGGATATATTTTTAATGACATCATTAAATAGTAAAAAGTTTTCCTGTTCTACTATACTGATGCAGTTATATCTTAATGAATATAAATCTATTTTTTTTATATCTATATTATTATAGTAAATTTGTCCACTATAGTTCTGTATTAAGCCAATTAGTATATTTATAAAGGATGTTTTACCAGATCCATTTCTACCCTTTAAACAATAAATTTTTCCTTTTTTAAATGTTATATCTATATTCTTAAATATAACCTCGCAATTATCATTTTCCCATGATAGGTTCTTAATATCTATATAATTTATATTATTTAAAAGTAAATCGCCATTCAATTCTTGATCATTGTTTATAACATCTTTCATTCTATAATAAGAAACCTTATAATCTTCATAAAATCTTCCGAAGTTTAGCATATATCTAAAGATTTCTAATAATGAACTTGCATAGGTAAGCATAGCAGTAAAGTTTCCAATACTTAACTCTTTATTTATAACCTTATAGCCACAGAATGCTACAATAACTAAACTTGAGAACCTATTTAATAATAAGTCGCTTGTTGTAAAGGAAATCATACATTTAAAATATCTCAAGCTAACTAAATATAATTCCTCATAAGCCTTTTGCAAATCCTGAGAAAACCTTTCGAATAATGAATGAATTTTTATATACTTTATATTTTGTAATTGACTCAAAAGGTGATACATATAGTGATTTTGAGTTTCTTTCAATGTTATAGTTGTATTATATATTCTTTTTTTAAAGTACATGAATAGTATTATTATTACTGGAATAAATGAACCTGCAACTAATGCCATACTAAAGTCAAGTTTTATAATCATTATAATAGTAAAAATAAGTGTAAATATTTTAAGAATTAAATCAGAAATATTATCCAAAAAAAAACCCGTGATGTTAATTGAATCCCAATAAATTTTTTCATTCAATGCCACAATATTATTTTTTACAAAATATTTATATGGGAATTTTTTAACAACCTCTAAGATTTCATAATTTATCTCAAATGATACTTTTAATTTGATTTTTTGCAATATTAATGTTTTTGTATATGATATTATATTTTCAATGAAAAAAAGTATAATCATGTACAAGAGATACTTGCTTCTATATGAATTTTTATTATAAGTAAGAATATTATCAATATACTTGCTCATTAAAAATGGCGTGCTTATAATAATAGACCAAAAAGTTATACCTAATAACAAGTAAAAAATAATTATCCAAGTATAGGTGCCTAATGTTGTTATAATTATCTTATCTAATGTTGATTGTTTCTTTTTCAAACTCATAATATTTATTCTTTACAGCCTTCAAAACTTCAGGCACTATTTTTATTGTGTGTTCGCAATTTGGCCTATTACCATTCATCATTCTTTTGTGAGCACAACCACCTTGGCATAGAGGTACATACTTGCATTCAGTACATTCTGACGGCAACTCCAATGTCATCCAGTCAACAAATTCTTTGTTTATATTAATCCCTGTTGATATATTACCAATGACATGGTCTGATAAACCAACAACCTGATCACATTTATATAATTCTCCATTAGGACCAATAACTAAACTATTTATATTTAAAGCATAGCATGATATGTTTTTACTCATAGGATAAAATGCTAATGCATTTTCGAATTCTTTAGTATCAAATAAGCTTTTTAACATCTGAGCATAAAAATCACCAAATTCAAAATTAGATAGGCATGCCCCTTTAACATTTGAACAGGCCTTAGTCTCTGAAAATACAGGATAGCAGTAAACAGACACTTTATCCTCCCAATTATTTTTATTTCTGCCTAATAAATATCTTACAAAATCTTTCAAGTAATTAATATTATCTTTATCTGCATTTATTCTTATAACAATATTTAACAAGTCAAATGTATTATTGATATTATTCTCAATTACTTCAAATCCATTAATATTAGGATTAAATGTTTTTCTTCTGCTATTATGAATATCAGCCGGACCGTCAAGTGTTATTTGAACTCTTTCTATTTTACACGAATCTTTTAAAATCATAGCAATATCTCTTGATAATAGCAATCCATTTGTAATAATCATAGCCTTATAAACAACTTCATGTTGTTCACAAATCTTAATGAAAGTTTCAGATAGTTTTATAATTGATTTTAATTCTAAGAGAGGCTCCCCTCCAAACCAAATAATATTTAAAACCTTTTTACCCCCAATATTGTTATTCACATAATTTATTATACTTTCAACTACATTATTAGATAAATGAGCATTATTTTTCTCCTCATAACAATAAATACAATTCATATTACAAGCAAGAGTCGGTGCAATTGTTAGTGTTAGCATATCATTTGAATATTTATCTCTTTGTTGATTTATAGTTACAATTCCTTGTTCATATATATCAATTGGTATTACAAACCCATTATTGAGCATACTTTGTAGACTTTCTAAGCTACTTTGATTAAGCAAGTCATAGTTTTCAATTTCATTTAGCTTTTCATATAAGTTTTCATTTGTTTCTTTATCTAATAGACCTAATGATGTATTGAGAGTATTAAATAATAATACATTTCCCTCATCATCTTTTTCTACTTCAATATTAAATATTGATTTCTTTAGTTGCATATAAAACACCCCATTTCATAAAAATACTTTAATCAACGTTTACCTTTGTAATAATTTACTTCTGTTTATTTTTAAAACACCTACATATAAAAATGCAGGTGTTTCAAAAATCACTTTAATGGTGTAATCACATTAATAAGAGCACTACAGCTTAATTGGTAACACGGAGGTCCCCAGAACCCGCATGGAGGAAGTGTACCCCCTCCAGGTGGACGAGATGGTACGTAAGTGATACATGAGCAACCACCATCTAAAGATGAACAGCTCTGGTAGGACTTAGCATTTGCAGGTACAATAATTTTCATTTTGTTTCTCCTTTCATTCTTTATTTTTATGAATATTGATTATCGTATACTCAAAATGATAATCAATAAACAGTCTTAAATAATAATATAGTTTTAATTCACTAAAATAGTTAATTAACTATCGCTTTTATTAGCTTGTCTATATTTTTTATACCTATCAATATGAAAAATTAAACTAAACTCTCACCTCTACAGAAAAAACTCTTGACATCTCTTCCGTTGATTAAATCCTATTATTTTGAATGTTAAAGGCAAATAAAAAAATTAGTACTGCTAATAATAAAAACATATAAAAATTTTTTGTTTATATGTGTATATCTCCTTTTTAATAGCTTGCCTTAATATTACACTACTTGAAAATTATTGTTAATTCGCAAAATGTAACTTATATATCCCTTATACTTAGTGACATTAAATTATTTTGTTTTTACTCTAGAAATCTTTATTTTTCATATATATTTAATAAAATCTTATAAACTTGTGAAAAATATTCACAAGTTTATAAGATTTAAATTTAGTATAATTAGCTTTTCCCAATATCTAAACTTGCTTCTTAAAACTTAATAAATATAAAGATAAAATATAAATTTTCCAAATAATTTAAATTTTTTTATTTATTTGATATACTGTTGAAAAAGAAACCGTATACCAAGGAGAATACTTATGGAAAACAATATAGGTATAAAGATAAAAGACTTGAGACTTAAAAATAAACTGTCACAAAAAGAACTTTGCGGCAACTTTATGGACAGGTCCCTTTTAAGTAAAATTGAAACCAATGTGTTAGAACCTTCTATAGCTCAGTTAAAATATATTTCTAATAAACTTTGTGTACCTATAAGCTATTTTTTTACCGATTTAGATTATAATAATCATCTTGAACCAGACTTATATTCTATTTCATATTTATCGGAAATGTATTTAAGCGAAGAATACTTAAAAATAATTAAGAAGTTTGAAATTGATTTTGAAAGCTTCAATAAAATAGAAGATTTTAATAAATATTTTTATTTAGGCATGTCTTATTATCGCATCAACTATGATAATGATTCTATTAAACTGTTAAGAAAATATATAAATACTTATGAAAAGTGTAACAATACCATTCAAGAAGCCAATGTTATAAATTTTGCTAATGCACTTAATGCATTGTGCAAAATAATGCTAAAAAACTCAAACTACATAAAGGCAGAGCATTATCTACTTATTGGAAAAAAGTATTTACTTGATTATAAAAAATCCGATTCATTTATTAACTTTGTTATTCATAATAATCTTGGATTTGTATTTAATAACTTAAACAAATTTAGCAATACAATTGCTTTGTTAGAAGGGTTTACAACATTAAACAATAACATTTGTTACAATCAGATAATGCCTCATATCCATTGGTCTTTAAATATAGCTTACTATAATATTGGTGATTATAAGAATTCTATCAAACATATAAAAAAAAGCATTTATCTTTTTAAATATATAGATAATAATGAAGAACTAGGCAGGTGTTATATGAGTTACATCAATACATTAAGATACTGTAAAGAATTTAATAAGGCTTTTGATTTAATTAAAAACTATGAACAGGATTTTTCAGATAATGAGAGCATGCTGTGCAAGCTTAGCCTCCAAAAAATAATATTAAGCTTTAACTTAAATAATTATGAAGAAGCTTTAAATGCATGTAGTAAACTATCCTATGATAAGCTTGATAAAAAATATAAAATGGATTATTGCTTTGTTCTAGGTCATATATATTTTCTCAAAAAAAAATTTACAAAAGCCAAAAACTATCTGAAGAAATGCGAAAAATATTATACTTCAGAAAACTACACCTATGACTTAATCCTATTGTATGAAGACTTGTATATAATAACTCAAGAAGAAAAATATTTTGATAAGCTTAATTACTTTAAAAACAAACATGGAAGAAGAAACCTTTTAATATAAGAAAAAATCCCCGCTAGGGGATTTTTCTCATTCATTCTATATTCATCATTTATTCAAGTACGCCATTGGATCCTTTGCAACTCCATTAACCCTCACTTCAAAATGAAGGTGGGGACCTGTGCTGTTCCCTGTGTTTCCTACCTCGCCGATTTTATCACCTTTTTTAACTGTATCACCTACAGCAACTAGAATCTTACTGCAGTGACCATAAGCTGTTAAAACTCCATCAGCATGTTTTATTTGAATAAAGTTTCCATAGCCTGTTTCCCAACCAGCATAAGCTACAGTACCGTCAAGGGCTGCATAAATTGGATCACCTATATTTGCAGCAATGTCTATTCCTTCATGTATTTTTCCCCATCTTGCTCCAAAGGGTGAGGATATAGTTCCTCTTGAAGGCGTAGTTAAATAAGCTAATCCTGCCACAGCAGTTTTGGGCTTTCCTTGAAGAACTATTTTGTTTTGAGCCTCCGTTATAACCTTTTCGCTTAAAGCTGTTGTACTTATGACTTTGTTATTCTCCATAACTACTTCTTTGACAACTAACTTCTGACCTTCTTTGCCGCTGCTTTGAACCTTAGTCTGTCCTGCCGGTATATCGTCCGATGTAGTGACACTGGTTCCAGGGCTTATAACTTCCTTAACTTCCTCTGTACCTTTAAGTTCAAAAGCTACTACTGGGTTTTTAAATCTAGAATTTGCTTCCTTTACTCTTTCCACAACGTCATCTATGCTGTCTATGTTTGATATAATATCTTTCTGTTTTGAATATGTGATTTCTGTTTTTAATTTGCTTTCCTTAATAGAAAGACCGCTTTTAGCTGCATAGTAGTCCTTTAATTTGTCTAGAGCCTGCTTACCTTCATTTTCACTTGCAACTAAGCCTATTTGTTTCTTATTAGCAAGAATCGCACAGCCCTCTACTTCCATTTTGGAATTTTGAAGTATAATTTGTTTTAAAGACTTGTCACTTACTACAGAACCCTCCTGTACTCTTACCTTGTTTACAGCTATGCCTTCCTTAAGCTGGGAGGCTCCAAATCTGTTTTTTATTTCTTGTTCCAAAGAATTAACTGTATCTAAACTTTTTTGGTCTTCGATGCTATAGGCTACTACCTTGTCACCAATGCTGAATTCATACGCATTAGCTTTATTTTCTGTAATAAAGATATAGGATGTAGTAAAGGTTCCAAAAACTGCTGCTATTATTATGTATTTTTTACATCTGTCGAAAAACTTCAATACTATCTCTCCTCTCACCTTAAGTAATATAACCAAATTTGACAATTATTATAATTATTTTTCTATAAAATACTAAAATATGAATAAAAATTTACTAGCTGTTAATATTTAAGATATCCTGTCTGCTGTTGTTACTACCTCTATATTTTGTTATAATTATTATGTACGATACCACATATTGTATAAAATTAGCAAAGGAAGGTTGTGGTTTGATGAGCACTTTTATGTTTAAGAGTAAAGCTCAAGATTACACACCTGTGAGCAACGTTTTCATAGATAACTATATGACTAAAGCACGTGGAGATTTTGTTAAGGTATATATACTTGGGCTTAAATACTGTACTTCTGGAGAATTAGGGGTAAGCGCCTCTATAATGGCGAGCACTCTTCATTTATTAGAAACAGATGTACTAAACGCATGGAACTATTGGAACGATGAAGGTGTAATAAAGCTGGTTCCTATTGATAACATGGGAAACTTCAATATACAATTTTTAGATTTAACCGATCAGGCAGCAGAAAGCAATGAAAATGTAAACTTACTTCAGGAGCTTAATAAAAATACAACTAAAGATATGCTTCAGGATATAGAAAAGCTTCTTGGAAGACCGCTTTCTACAAAGGAAATGAGCCTTTATATAGGCTGGCAGAAGGAATATAATTTCCCTCTTGAACTAATACTTCTTTTAATTCAATATTGTGTTTCAAAAGGAAAGACGGACTATAGGTACATTGAGAGAATTGCTATAGCCTGGTATGATGCTAAAATAAAGACTATCGAAGAAGCTCAAACCTTTATAAAACGTCATGAAGACAAATGGATTAAGATTAAAAAAATACTTAATTATCTGGGTATAAAGGATGGGGAGGTTATGAAGCCCCAAGAAGACATGCTGGATAAGTGGATTAATGTTTACAAGTTTCCTCTTGAAGTTATATTTAAAGCCTGTGATATATGCTTTGAAAGAATAAATAAAACAGAATTTAAATATATCGATGGTATTTTAGGCAGCTGGTACAAGGATGGATTAACAAGCCTGGAGGCCATAGCTAAAAAGGATGTAAAGACTACACAAATAAAGAGAACCTCAAATTATAAACCAAATCAAAACAGTACCTTTAACAACTTTGAGCAGAGAACCTATAACTTTGATGAACTTGAGAAGAAGCTCTTAGGATGGGAGAATAATAGTGATGATTAAAGGATATCAAGCTGAAATACTAAAAATTTATGATAACTTAAGAGAAAGTGAAGAAAAGGCTCTTGCTCAGCGCAGAAAAGAAATTGAGCAGAAGCTCCCTCAGGTTTTAGAACTTGAAAATCAAATTGGGAAGTTAAGTGTAGAAGTTTCTATAAGCGCTTTTAAAGACATTAAAAACAGAGATGAGTATTTAAATAATCTTAGAGAAAAAATAAGAGACCTTAGAATGAAAAAGTCAGAGCTTCTATTTTCTCACGGCTATGCTATAAATTATTTAGACATGCACTACAAATGTGAAAAGTGCAGGGATACGGGCTTTATTGGCAATACAAAGTGTTCCTGCTATAAGCAGAACCTGGTTAGAATTTATTATAAAAATTCTGATTTAAATGAACTTACTAAAGAAAATAATTTTGATAACTTTAATATTGAATACTATTCTTCAAGGAAAGCTTCAAACGAACCAGAAAGTCCAAGAAAAAACATGGAGAAAATAGTTACCAGATCCATGAATTTTATTAGAACCTTTGATTCTTCAAACGAAAACTTCTTGTTTTATGGAAATTCAGGCACAGGAAAAACCTTTTTATCAAATTGTATTGCAAAAGAGCTTTTAGATAAAGGGTATTTAGTGGTATACAGAACTGCGGAAAATCTTATACAAAACTTAAAGACTATACGTTTTAATGGAGATGAGCTTTTAGAGGACTTAATAATAAATTGTGATATGCTTATTATTGATGACCTTGGAACTGAGCAGATAAGTGATTTTTCAAAAACAGAACTGTTTAATCTGTTAAATAAAAAGATATTAAAAAATAAGAAAATGATAGTATCAACGAATTGCACCCTAGAAGAAATACTTCAAATCTATTCTGAAAGAATCAGCTCAAGACTTCTGGGAAACTTTGGACTTTATAAGTTCTTTGGCGATGATATTAGAATAAAGAAAAATTTAAGCAAGGCTAAATAGGAAATTAAGCTGAAACATTTAATTGTTTCAGCTTAATTTTTTTATTCTTCAAATCGTATCCATTTTAAGAAATTCTTAAGAATTATGAAAGATAGTTTTTAAAAATAGGCTTTATAATTAAAATTGACTTAGTTAATTCAACGGGTAACTTATGAGCTAAGCGAATGTCTTAAGTTACCCAGTGTTTTCGAATGAAAGGAGAAAAAAATGAAAGTTTTAGTTATTATACCGGCGTATAACGAAGAAGCTACTATCCATACCGTAGTAACAAATATATATAATTGTAATTTAGGTGTAGATGTTTTAGTAGTCAATGATGGTTCCAGCGATAATACTTATAAGAAGGCTTCTCAGGCAGGCGCAAAAGTTATAAATCTTACTCGCAATGTGGGCATAGGCGGTGCCGTTCAGACAGGTTATCTATATGCACTATATAACAATTATGATATTGCAGTGCAAATAGATGGTGATGGGCAGCATGATCCTTCTTATCTTCCTCAGCTTATTCAGCCTATTATTGATAATACTGCTGACATGACTATTGGTTCTCGTTTTGTAGATAAATCTAATTATGTTCCAAGTTTGTTTAGAAGTATTGGAATAAGGTATTTTTCAAAATTGGTTTCTTTAATTATACATCAGCCTATTTTTGATACTACTTCCGGCTACAGAGCCGTAAACAAAAAAACCATAAAGCTTTTTTCAGACTACTATCCATCAGACTACCCGGAAGTTGAAACCATAGTAAGTTCCTCTTCACAGGGCATCAGACTAAAAGAGATACCGGTGGAAATGAAATACAGGCAGGGCGGTAAGTCTTCAATAACACCTATAAAATCTGCTTATTACATGATTAAGGTCACTCTTTCAATTATTCTTTAAAATCATTGAACATAAGGAGGCTAACATGAACGTTTATCTATATTGTACATTTTTATCACTAATATTTATGTTTGTAACAATCTATTACTCTCGAAAAAGAAGGTTAGATCTTAGATACTGTATATTTTGGCTTGCCATTTCATCAGTATTAATTATTTTAAGTATTAACAAAGGTATGCTGGATGGTATTTCAAAGAAGATTGGAATTTATTATCCACCTGCACTCCTATTTGTTACCGGAATAATCTTTAGCTTTTTATTAGTGTTTTTACTAACAATTGAGATCTCAGATTTAAAGAGAAGAGTTATAAATCTTACCCAAGAACTTGCTATACTAAAAAATACTTCGGAGGCTGATAATGAATAAACTATATGGATTGCTGGTCGTTAATATATTACTATTAGTTTCCGGTCAAACTCTTTGGAAGATAGGCCTCAATAACACTAGCCTACAATTTAACTTAAGCTCAATATTAAAACTATTTATGAATATATACATTTTTTCAGGACTTGTCTTATATGGATTCGCAACTGTGATTTGGCTTTACATTTTATCAAAAGCAGACTTATCTTTAGTTTACCCTCTTCAGAGTTTATGCTATGTTGCAGCAGCTTTTGCAGCGATTCTTATATTTAAAGAGAAAGTTCCTCCTACAAGATGGGCAGGGATACTCCTTATAGTTCTGGGAGCTTATTTCGTATCAAAAAAATAGGAGGATATATAATGTTTAGTTTAAAAAACGAATCACGTTTTATAAAGATTAGCTTACTAATCATTTCAAGCATATTTTTATTCATTTGCCTATATACAATATTTAAATATGGAAATTCAACTTTACTAGGAAGCTTGGAAACTTACGATAATGATGATGTTAAATATATAAGAAGTGCTCACACTTTACTTTCCACAGGTGTATTAACTTATAAGAATACAGCCAGCCCTACCGTTTTTATAATGCCGGGTTTGCCTTATATTTTATCATTTTTTATGAAACTGTTTGGTGCTATAAATGGTGTTGCTGCTTTCAGAGTTATGCAAGCTGTTCTTCAAACACTATCGCTTTTATTGATATTTTTCATAGGAAGAAGAGTTTTTAATAATAAAATAGGTTTAATTGCAATGTTTTTAGATGCTATTTATATACCTGAGATTTGGGCATCTAATTTAATTCTTACTGAGGTTATATTTAAATTTTTATTTTTATTGCTTATTTATTTTTGCTTGTATGCTGTTGAAAACAACAAAGTTATATATTACATAATAGGCGGTGTAATATGGGGACTTTCAGCGTTGTTCAGGCCACCTATAGCTCTCTTCCCTATAGTTATATTAATTATGTGGATAAAGAAAAAATACAGCTTATCGTATATTATTAAATATACTGTTATAGTGTCGTCAATTTTTGTTTTAATAATGAGCCCTTGGTGGATACGTAATTATAAACTATATAATGCATTTATTCCCTTTACCGTTTCAAGCGGAAACCCTATGCTTCAGGGAACATATATCAACTATAATGACGAAGATGGAAGCGATTCGTATATAGATAGATCACACTTTAAATATACTGATGATGAGATAGAAAATGACAGAACTGAAACAGAAATTGCAAAGCTTCGAATAAAAACTTTAGTTCCCCAGAAACCACTTCAATATATATATTGGTATACTGTAGGTAAAACTGTTCATCAGTTTAGTTCTCCTTTTTATTGGGGAGAAATATTAGGCTTTAAAAGCGCATCTGTAAAAAAATATCATCTGTTTTTAATAACTTTATTTATTTCAAGTATTTTTATCTACTTATTTAAAAGAAAGACTTACAACAATTTCTCATTACTAATTAACTCCGTTATCTATACAAACTGCATATATCTTCCTTTTTTCTGTTTTTCAAGATATATGTTTCCTATAATCCCTATAGTAACTATTTCTGCAGCTTTTGTTATATTCGAAGCAAAAGAGCTTTCGATGAAATTAATCAATTCATATCGAATCCGTCCTATATTATTTAAATAAATATATAAATATAAAAATATTTATATATTTATTTAAGAATAAAAGGATTTATAGCATTGTATATTGTATCAAAAAACAAAAAAGTATAGTTTTTCAACTATACTTTTTTGGCGACTCAGAAGGGGCTCGAACCCTCGACCTC
>KE993465.1 GCA_000466585.1 Clostridiales bacterium oral taxon 876 str. F0540 | reverse complement strand
AAATAAAAAAATATATATTTATAAAAATATGTAGTATTCATACGGGTTTGGGGTATATTAACCCAATTTTTATCTGAAATTTCACTATAAAAAAACCTTCCTAATGCATATTTATTTATATAACACTAAAGAGGTTTTATTATGGGAAGAAAAAAATCCGTATTTGATTATGTTGAGCGTGTTGATGCTATAGAGGAAGAGGATGAGGATGGTTTTTCTGAAGATGTTGAGATTAAAGGCACTGTAATACAAAGCTTCAGCTTTGCAGCAGACCCGCAGCCTCTGCCCGTGGAAACTAAACCAGAAATTCCTAAGAAGCTCATAGACAACAGAAAGCTCTAGACACAGCCCTATGGCATTACCCATCCTGTAGACGGGAATTCTTTGAAGTTAAGAGAACCTTTATGTTTCGCCGCTCTACAATAAGGATGCTTAACAGGCTAAAGGCTGAGCACGAGAATGAAAATATTTATTTGAGTTCTATTGCGGATGAGGCTATAAGGGTTTATTATGGGCAGGTGATGGGTAAGGTGAGGACAGCGGCTAATTGATAGCTTATAATTAAAAAGGACAACAGAGTTAGATGCTGTTGTCCTTTTCTATATGACTTGACCTTTCTCTGACTTTTTTAGTTCATATGCTCCCTTTATCTTCCTTATAGTTAAGATAAAACATGTAAAACATCCACCAAACGGGTTAAAGCCAGCAACTTTATATCCCTTATAGTTAAGATAAAACTATCCATTAAAGAGTTGTAATCAACCTTATTTCTTTTCCCTTTATATCCCTTATAGTTAAGATAAAACTAA
>KE993464.1:343984-488457 GCA_000466585.1 Clostridiales bacterium oral taxon 876 str. F0540 | reverse complement strand
AAAGCACGCGCGCTCCCATCTGCGCCACACCCCGTTGCTGTGGAAGTTCTTACCGAACTCCCGACGACATAGATTATTCTACACGATATATTTTAATTCGTCAATACCTAATTTTAATTTTTTTTATTCAATTCCTTTTAGCATAACTTGAACATTATTATTATCAATTTCAAGTACGGCCAAACTTTTGAAAGAATCTCTTGGAAGTGAAGCACTGCCTGGGTTTATAAACCATATTCCATCTTCATATAATTCCAGTGATTGATGTGTATGTCCAAATAAAACAATGTCAGCTCCAACTTCTTTCGCTCTATATTTTAATCTTAAAAGATCATATTTTACACTATATTTATCTCCATGAGTTATAAAAATCTTTTTTCCTTCTATCTCTTCAAGCCTTTCTCTTGGTGTAAAGCTTGTAAAGTCACAATTTCCTCTCACATTTATAATTTTTCCTTTAAAATTTTCTTTAAAAATTTCTACATCATCTACATTATCTCCTAAATGAATAAGCATATCCATATCTTTAATTATGTCGGCAGCTCTATTTATACTATAAGAATGTCTATGTGTATCACTTATTACAGCTATTTGCATTAATTATTTCCCCTTTTACTGCATGAACTTTCTTAACTCATTCTTTAATTTCTCTAATGCTCTAGCCCTATGGCTTATTTTATTTTTCTCTTCACTGCTTAGTTCTCCAAAAGTTTTATTATATTCTGGTACCCAAAATAGAGGATCATATCCAAATCCACCCTTGCCGATTTCATTTTCTCTTATATATCCTTCTATTTCACCTTGAACCTTTATAATTCTGTCGTTATCCATTATGAGTACTATAGCACTTACGAATTTAGCTTTTCTTTCTTCAAACTTCTTACCTTCAAGCTGAGACAGCAGCTTTTCATTATTCTTTTTATCATTTCCATGCTCTCCGGCAAATCTTGCTGAAAAAACTCCAGGCTCGCCCCCTAAAGCTTCTACCATAAGCCCTGAATCGTCAGAAAGCACCATAGAATCTTCCGCTATCTTAAAGATTTCGTAAGCCTTTTTGTAGGCATTTTCCATAAAGGTTGTTCCATCTTCTTCTACATCTATGTTTATTCCTGCTTCTTTAAGTGAAACTACATCGACAGGAAATTCTGATAATATTGCTTTAATTTCATCTACCTTATGTGCATTGTTACTTGCAATTATTAGTTTTTTCATTTTCTTGCTCCTGTTCCTATCCATAAACAATCAGTTTTTAATGTATCTTTTTGTATCTGAATCATCTGCTTTGTGCCTTTTTCTCCAAGTGCCAAAAGCTCATCCAAATCCTTTCTTGAAAATGGACTTTCTTCGCCTGTCCCTTGTACTTCAATGAACTCTCCTTCATCTGTCATTACTATATTCATATCCACCTTGGCAGTTGAATCTTCTAAATAGCATAGATCTATTACTTTTGTATCTTTAATAATTCCAACACTTACTGCACTAACAAAATTTCTTACAGGGTAAACTTCAAAAGGACTTTGTCTGTGAAGCTTGTTAACTGCATCAACAAGAGCTACAAAAGCACCAGTAATTGAAGAAGTTCTTGTTCCACCGTCTGCCTGAATTACATCACAGTCAATCCATATAGTCTTTTCACCTATAGCCTTTAAATCTACAGCTGAACGCAGGGCTCTTCCAATAAGTCTTTGTATCTCCATAGTTCTTCCGTCAATTTTAAGCCTAGATATATCTCTAACCTTTCTTACCTGAGTCGCTCTTGGAAGCATATTGTACTCACAGGTAATCCATCCTTCTCCGCTTCCCTTTAAAAACGGTGGTACTTTATCTTCAATTGATGCGGTGCAAATAACCTTTGTATCGCCGACCTCAATTAGAACAGAACCTTCAGCATGTTTTATATAGTGTCTTGTTATTTTTACTGGTCTTAATTGATCATTTTTTCTTCCATCTATTCTAGCCATGTTATTTTACCCTCCAATAGTCAAAAGCTTGTTTTATACATATTAACATAATATCACAACGTTAATATTATACACAAAATTTATTAATTTTTTCCTCTATAGTAAATAGTTCATCCCTTTCAGGAGGCTCAACTTCACATTCAGTATTATTTTTAACTAATATTCCTTTACTTTTAGTAATATTGCCTATTAAAGCCGCATTAATACCCTTCCGCTTTAAAAGTTTAACAAGCTCCTCTCCGTTTTTTGTTGTTATAAGCATGCTTCCCGAGGAAATAAATCTTAACGGATCAAGATTCAACTTACTGCACACTTTTTTTGTAACACTTGTGATTGGCATTTTTTCTTCATATACCTTAAAGCCAACTTTGCTTGCTTCTGCCATCTCCCAAAGGGCCCCAAGCACTCCCCCTTCAGTTATGTCATGCATTGAGTTAACTCCAAACTCTCCTGCCACACTGCCTTCTAAAGCTACACTTATACTATCTATGTATTTCTTTGCTTCCTTTGCTTCGTCTTCAGATAAAATATCTTTTATATACTCATAATAGTCATTAACAGCAATAGAAGTCCCCTCCATTGCTAGATTTTTGGTTACAATTATATCGTCTCCATCTTTTGCTCCTGAAGTTGCAACAGCACTGCCCTTTTTACCCTTTCCTATAGCTGTGCAGGAAACTATAAGTTTATTAACAGCTTTTGTTATTTCAGTATGCCCTCCCAGTATCTCAACATTAAGTTTCTTTGTCTCTTCATCAATTTCTCTCATAACTTCTTTAAGTTCTGCCAGAGTTGTATTCTCAGGTGCCAATATTGTCACTAAAATTCCTACCGGTTCAACACCGCAGGAAGCTATGTCATTACAATTTATATGTACTGCAAGTCTTCCTATATTACTGTCTGCACCAGTTATAGGGTCTGTTGATACAATGCATTCATAATCTCCATATTCTATAACACTGCAGTCTTCTCCTACTCCATTTTTTATTCTTACATCACTTCTATTTACGCTTTTGTTTTCTTTTATAAGTTCATTTAAATCATCCCAATTAAGTTTTCCAGGTTTCATTAAAAATCTCCTCCAATTTTTAAAAGTGAACAAGCACTATTTAAGGCTTTACTTCATATTATTTATATAAGGATTAATTTATGGTGGTGTAAAATTTGAAGTATATAGGTCCTTTTTTAAGAATGAATTCTTTAAATAGTGAAACAATCGAAAAACAGTTATTTTTTCTTGCAAAAGAATCCGTAAAGTACCTTGTATTAAATTCAAAATGTGGAATAACTATTTCAACAAACGAATTAAAAGTAAAAAACATACCTAATTTTGATATTAACATAATTAAATCATTTTCTCCACTTTATTGTATTTATAAAAAGGGAAATGCAAAACTTATAAACATAGGCGGTGGCTTAAGCCTAGATGAGGACGCCTTAAAAAAAGATGTAATAATTGAAGGCAATGCTTTTATGACACTAAGCCTTTTAGAGCTTATAGACTACTATAAGAAATTTAAAGACATAGATAATAAAAAATACTCGCTAAGTACTCTTTATTTGATAATTGCAAGAAAACAACTTGAATTCTACGCAGCTAATCTTAGAAACATAGAAGGAGTATTTGTAGATAAGAAAAATACAACACCGGATCTTACAAGAGACATGAAATTCGAAGAAAAGAATAAAAAATTCAAGTACTCTGATCAAGCCTTTCTTATGGCAGCATATTACAAATATTCTTTATATGATGAGGATAAAGTCGGATCAGAATACAGAAGTTTTGCCTTAGATATTTTGAGTATGTTCTTTGAATATAGAGATGAACTTTACAAATGCTCTACTGAAGAAATATTGAAGCTTTGCCTTGCTTTCAATCTCTTCTACAACTATTCCAAGCTCGATGAAGCTAAACTTATTCTCCTTGATTTAATGGAGTATATAATAGAAGATGATATATGCGAATCTGAAATAGGCGAAGATTCAAAGATAGAGCATAATAATCTATTATTCTTAAACTGCCTGCTATTTTACAACAACACAGGAATAATCAAATTTAAGGATAAAGCCTTTAAAAATTATAATAAATTTATAGAACTTTATGAGCCTGAACGCGGAATTTATATAAAGCCAAGTGAAAAGAAGGAAGTTGAATACAACTCCTCAGAAATAGTCTTATATCTTTTGTCTATACTTAATCAAAGAAAAATCTTTGGCAAAAGTAAAGACAGCAATATGCTTGCGGTAGATATTTTCAGACGTCAAATAGTTGATTCTGGCGTAATATTAAGCTGGCCTGCAAGTCCTGATTTAGATGATGTAGAAAGATATAAAAACTTCACCTCAAAGTCTGAGGACTTGCTAGATGAACAGACTTTTAGAATGTCAACTCTCCCAACGCCAGATAGTATAGAGCTAGCACCTGTATTTATTAAAAATATAACCTATAACAAGAAGAAGGAAAGTTTTTCTCAAGGTAAACCTAGCTTCGACAGTACAAAAAATATGTTTATATTTTTCCTCATTATATATCTTGATAAAACACTTAGTGAGCTGCCAAATGAAGATTTAGAGGAATAAAATATTTTAAGTAACAGATTAATGCAATTTAAACAATTATCCACTAGCTTCTAATTAACATAAAATAAATTTCCCGAAGTAAACTATAGTTACTAAATACACTAAAGTCTGGAGTGATACACTATGACTAATATAAACTGCTCAGAAAATTGTACTTACTCTATAAACGGAAAGTGTAGTTTAAATTCTATCAATGAACCAACAACCCTAACAAATCTAATAAACAGTTGTGCTTACTTCAATCAAAAGACTCAAAAAAAGGATCCCCAAATAACTTAGGGGATCCTTTTTACTTTTCTATATAAGCTCTATCAAGCCTAATATTACCCTCTTTGGTCACAATTACATCCTTAATATTAGTATTTTTACATAAAAGAATGTTGTGAAAGTATAGTGGTATGGTGGGCATATCATTCATAAGAATCTTTTCGCTGTTTTGAAGCAATCCTAATCGTTTTGTTCTATCGTTTTCGTATTTTGCCTCATAAATTAATTTATTATATTCGCTGTTGCTGTAGCCAAATACATTTAAGGCTGAGTTCTCAGTCCAAGCTTCTAAAAGAGACAATGGGTCGTTATACAAAGAAGCATAGTTTATTATCATCATATGATAATCTCCTTTTTTAACTGCTTCCTTAAGCTCTACCTCATTGTATCCCTTGTAATCAATGCTTATATTAAGATTATCTTTTATTTCTTTGTATAGGGCTTCACACAGCCTTTTATTTTCATTGTTATCTAAATAGATAAGTTTTATTTTTTCTTTCTTGTCGTACTTGCTTTCTTCTAGAAGTTTATGCGCAGCAGCTGCATCTGCTTCCTCTTTAACAAGATGTTTTTCCTGCTTATTTTGGACATTGTCCTGATCGTCATAAGGTACATAAGCAGAAGCACTCCTAGCTACATGATTCAAGTCATCCTGAACTAAGCTTTTTCGGCTTATGCTTAAACTTATTGCTTTTCTAAAGTTAATATCATTAGTAATACCCGGTTTCTTCAGGTTAAAGCTAATACTTGAACCGCTTTCTATTGGTATTGCTTCTGCCTTTCCCTCCGCTATCAGATTTGCACTTTCACTAATTGGAGGGTTTATAAAAAGATTGATTTTTTTATTCATAAATTCTGCCATGGCTTTTTCGCTTTCTGCTGAGGATGTAATATAAAGTTTGTCAGCTTTAACCTCATCCTTATCATAGTAGTATTTATTTTTGGCTAGTTCTACCTCGCCGCTTTCTGATACATCAGTAATTGTAAATGGCCCCGAATAGACTATATTTTTATAGCTTTTTTTCCATGTCTTAAGGCTGTCATTAACTTTTCTTAATGAATATACAGGCTGACTTAATATTTCTAAAAAACAACTTACAGGAGAATTAAGCCTAAATTCCAAGGTGCGATCATCTACAGCTCTTATAGCAACTCCATTGAATCCTTTTTTATTTTTTCTATATTCTTCTGCACCAAAAATGTAATATAGCTGATAAGCATAAACATTATCCTGTTTTGAAGCCAAAATCTCTTTGTAAAAATCTACAAAATCCTTAGCAGTTATATCCTCTCCGTCACTCCATTTTGCATCCTCTCTAAGTTTAAAGGTATAGGTTATATTATCTTTTCCTATATTCCAGCTTTCAGCTATCCCAGGAGTAATATTACCAAACTCATCAACCTTTATTAAACCTTCAAACAACGAAAGGAGCAAATCCTTATCTCTTATTTTGCTATCTTTCAGCATGATTAAATCATCGGGAAGCTTTCCCATATTATAAACAATATTTTTATCAGTTCTATTATTATAAACCTTTATTTCAGTCTTTTTCTCTACGCAGCCTCCTGCTGACAACATGAAGAAAATCATGATAAATGAAATAAACTTTTTCATAGATTAATCTCCCATCATTAGCTAATAATACTATTCTTTCTATAAATTATTGTCAAGATTCAATAATTTAATCAGCTTTACTCTAATTAGGGAGATATTTAAAAAAATCTAATTTACTTATTTTAAAGCTATCTATTGTTTTTTTGGTTAATCCTAATTGCCCTTTAATAAAGGTTAATCCATCCTCTAAAAGGATATCTTTCTTAAAAAATAGATTTTTAAAGCTTTGCCTTTCTCTTGTTTCAAAATATCCTGTTGTTATATAAATGCCCCTATTAGCTTCTACCTCATCAAGTTCATTCATAAAAGCATCTATTTCTTTACTTGAAACCATACTGCAATTATGGTATTTAAGCACTACTGTTTCCCTTACACTAGTAAGTCTTATAACTAGAATATCTCTTGTCTTTATTATTATTTCGTACTGTATATTATATTTCCAGCAAAGTTTTGATAAATTTTTAAGTATAGTATCCGTTTTTATTCTCCTAAATCTAGTACTTGCTTTTTCTATTTCTTCTCTTCTAAGTTTATAGTAAACGGAATCTAGTAGTGTACGCATTACCTCCTCCAAGTCAATTTCTCAAATGAATACAATACATTATATGTATTTATTTTCCATTTCTTAACTTCAAAATTATATTCTCCGTAAAGTTATTACATTTATCATTCTCAAACTGCAATAACTTTTTTATTATCTTACAATTAAGTAGATTAAATTTTCCATATTTATGATATAATTAATTTGTATAAAATAGGCTAATACAGGAGGTAACTGCTTAAATATGCTTTTAACTATTGAAATTTTTGGACTTCTCACAATGATAACAGTAATATTTGTTCTTATTTGGGGATTTATAATACTGAATCAAATTTTTGGGCAGCTAAGATATAAAAACTATCTTATGGAAAAGCTTATAGAAACTATTTATCATAGTTCAAGGAATGGGTCTAATGAGAAAAAAGATCCTGAGTTTGCAACTGAATTTGAAACTGAAAATAATGAAGAAAAATATTAAAGGATGCATTAAGCATCCTTTAGTATTCTATAAAAACTTATTTAATTCTTCAGTTACTAACTTATTTGCAATCTGAGGATTTGCTTTTCCTCTGGTTTCCTTCATAACAATCCCCACAAGGAAGCCAACTATTCTTGTCTTTCCATTTTTAAAATCTTCTACAGCCTTAGGATTTGCCTCAATAACCTTAACTACCGCATCACGTATTGCACCTTCATCATTATTTTGAACAAGTCCCTTTTCTTCAACAATGAGTTTAGGATTCTTACCGCTTTCAAACATCTCTTCAACAACTTTTTTGCCTATGTTGTTTGAAATTGTTCCTGAATTTATAAGCTTAATAAGCTCCGCTAAATCACTTGGCTTAAATTTAAGCTCATGAGCTTCCATATTTTTTTCATTCATAAGTCTTGAAATATCACCCATAAGCCAGTTAGATGCAGCTTTAGGATCATTGCTCTCTTTTGCTGCCACCTCGAAGAAGTCAGCCATTGCCATGGAAAGAGTTAATACTCCGGCGTCATATTTTGGAATTTCATATTCTTTAATGAATCTTTCAGCCTTTTCATGAGGAAGTTCAGGTATAGTACTTCTTATTTCCTCTATCCATCCATTGCTTACATTAAGAGTTACCAAATCTCCTTCTGGAAAATATCTATAGTCGTTAGCCTGTTCCTTATTTCTCATAACTACAGTTTCAGATTTAGCTTCATCCCATCTTCTTGTTTCGATAAACAGCTTTTCACCTGCTTCTACAGCTTTTTTCTGTCTGTCGTATTCATAGTTTAAAGCTTTTTCTAAAGCCTTAAAGGAGTTCATGTTTTTAATTTCTGATTTTACTCCAAACTCTGTGCTGCCTTCAGGTCTTATAGATATGTTTCCATCACATCTTAATGAACCTTCTTCCATTTTAACGTCAGATACTCCTATAGAGCTTAGTATGCTCTTAAGCTTTTGAAGATAAAGAGTTGCTTCCTCAGGTGTTCTTATGTCAGGCTTTGAAACAATCTCAATAAGAGGAACTCCTGCTCTGTTATAGTCCACTAAAGTTCCTGCTGAAGTGTGAAGAAGCTTTCCTGCATCTTCTTCTATATGTATTCTTTCAACTCCAATTCTTTTCTTTTCACCATTTTCAAGCTCTATTTCTATATATCCGTCATAACATAAAGGAAGTTCATCCTGCGTGATTTGATAATTTTTAGGATTATCAGGATAAAAATAATTTTTTCTATCCATCCTGCTTATATTATGTATCTTACAGTTAAGTGCAAGCCCTGCTTTAACTCCATATTCTACTACACTTTTGTTCAGCTGAGGCAATGACCCCGGAAGACCTAAACACACTGGACATACATGAGTATTAGGCTGTCCGCCGAATTCAGTTGTACATCCGCAATAAATTTTAGTTTTTGTAGAAAGCTCAGCATGAACCTCTAAACCTATTACTGCTTCGTAATTCATATTGTTTTTCACCTCTGATTCCCTTAAATATTTGGTACTTCTTTGTGCCAATCAGTAGACTGCTCATAGCTGTATGCAAGATTAAACAGCAGGTCTTCTCTAAAGTAGTCGCCCATAAATTGAAGACCAACCGGAAGTCCGTTAACTTTTCCGCAAGGTACTGAAATTGCTGGGATTCCAGCAATATTTACGGGAACAGTATAAATATCTGATAAGTACATTGAAAGTACATCATCTACTTTTTCACCTATTTTAAAAGCTGGTGTTGGTGTAGTTGGAGAAACAACTGCATCAAACTCCTTAAATACCCTCTGGAAATCCTGCTTTATTAAGTTTCTAACCTTTAAAGCTTTTTTATAGTAAGCATCATAGTATCCTGCTGATAGAGCATAGGTACCGAGCATTATTCTTCTCTTAACTTCTTTCCCAAATCCTTCATTTCTTGACTTATAATATATATCGACAGCATCATTGAATTCTTTTGCTCTATGACCATATCTTACTCCATCAAATCTGGATAAGTTTGAGGAAGCTTCAGCACTTGCAATTATATAATACACAGCCAATGCATATTCAGATAGAGGCAATGAGCATTCTTCAACAACCGCTCCATTATCTTTAAGAACTCTTATAGCTTCTTCTACAGATTTTCTTACATCATCATTTAAGCCCTCTCCAAAGAATTCCTTTGGTATACCGATTCTTTTTCCTCTAATATCCTTTGTAAGGCTTTTGCTGTAATCCTGAACTGCTGTATCAGCTGTTGTGGAATCTCTATGATCAAAACCTGAAATATGCTGAGTTATTAGAGCGCAATCCTCAACGTCCCTGCCGAAAGGTCCAATCTGATCTAAAGTTGAACCAAAGGCAACAAGTCCATACCTTGATATCCTTCCATAAGTAGGCTTTAGTCCTACTACTCCGCAAAGTGAAGCAGGCTGTCTTACTGAGCCCCCTGTTTCTGATCCTAATGAAAGGGGCGCTTCAAAAGCAGCAACTGAAGCAGCAGCTCCCCCTGATGATCCCCCTGGAACTCTTTCTAAATCCCATGGATTTTTTACTAATTTATAAGCACTGTTTTCGTTTGAGGAACCCATAGCAAACTCATCCATATTAAGTTTACCAAGTATTACTGCATCTTCCTTCTTTAGCTTTTCAACTATATGAGCATCATATGGAGCAACATAGCCTTCTAATATTTTAGAAGCACAGGTATTTTGCATTCCCTTGACGCTTATATTATCTTTTATTGCAACAGGAACTCCGCCAAGGGCTCCAATGCTTTCACCACGGCTTATTTTCTCATCTAATTCCTTTGCCTTGCTTTGAGCTTCATCTTTGGCAACATATAAATAAGCTCCAATTTTATCATCAACATTTTCTATTCTATTTAAAAAAGAATCTGTAACTTCTTGTACTTTAACTTCCTTTTTACTTATAAGCTCTTTTAATTCATGAGCTTTTAACTTATGTAATTCCATTGCCTAACCTCCTTATGGATAATCTATTCAATAACCTTAGGAACTAAGAAATACTCTTCAAGCTTGTCAGGAGCATTTGAAAGCACATCACTAAGCTCCATAGATGGCTTAACCACATCTTCTCTCAATCTGTTTTCGATATAATATGGATTTACTATAATATCCACATTTTCTGTATCAAGTTCATTCAATTTTTCTATGTACCCTAAAACATTATTTAAATCGTGTATTAAGGCTTCCTTTTCATCTTCAGTAAAGCTGAGTCTTGCTAATTCTGCTACATGTTCTACATCTTTTTTTGTTACTGACATTTTTCCACCTCTTCCCATGTTATCAATATTTAATATTCTACCACAAAATAAACTTTTTAGGCTATATAAGTACAAAAAAATACATCAATCTTGTAATTGATGTATTATATAAACTTATTTAGTTAACCTTCATCAGTCTAAAAAACATAGAGCCAAAAGCCATTAAAAAACATATAGCTGTATAAACTACGTCCTTAAAGGAAGATTTTAAGTAAAACATCTTCACTCCCCAAATAATCATTGTGAAAAACAAACAGGTTTGGAGTGTGTAATATCCATAAAAATATTTTATGTACACAAAGTGATAAGTTGAAAGCATTGTTGAAACTAATGCTGCTATTGTAAGCATAACACTTAACCAACCAAGTGCATTTATGGTTTTTCTCATTTTCTCTCCTCCGTTACATTGTTAGGACAAACCTATTTCCATACAGTATAATAATCCAAATTACTGAATTTGTAAAGCTATTTAGATACTTTTTACAAATATTTTACAACATGGAATTAAATTCTTCTTCCGTAAGTATCTTAACTCCCAATTCTACAGCCTTTTCATACTTGGAACCTGGTTCATTACCTACAACAACGTAATTAGTTTTTTTGCTTACACTTCCTGACACTTTAGCTCCTAATGACTCAAGTTTATCCTTTATTTCAGTTCTGCTATATCCTTCAAGACTTCCTGTTACTACTACAGTTTTGTTCATAAATGGATTTTCCATAACCTTTGTTTCCTGAAAATAAGGCTTGACTCCTAGAGCTAATAGTTCATTGATGCTATTAATTATTTTTTCCTCTTTAAAAAATTCTAATACACTTTCAGCTACAATGTCCCCAACATCCTGTATTGAAATTAATTCTTCAAATGTTGCTTTTTGGAGAGTTTCCAGATTTTTAAAGGTTTTAGATAAATCTGTAGCTGTCTTCTTCCCAACATTAGGTATTCCAAGCGCAAATATAAAAGAAGGCAAATCACATTCCTTGCTTTTTCCTATGGCATCTAACAAATTCTGAGCTTTTTTATCTCCAAATTTTTCAAGAGTTAATAAGTCCTCTTTCTTTAATCTATATAAATCAGCTATAGATTTAATATCCAGTTTTTCAAAAATCTGCTCAGCAGTTTTCTCGCTGAACCCTTCAATATTCATAGCTTCACGGCTCCCAAAATGCACAATGCTTTTAACCATTTGAGGCTTACAGGACAAAGTATTATCGCAAAAATAATGCACACCTTCTTGAATAAGTTCACTTCCACACGCAGGGCAATACTTTGGCACCTCTATATCGATTCCATCTTTTGCAGTTTCCTCAACTACTCCCATTATTTCAGGAATAACATCATTTGATCTTCTGACAAAGACCTCACATCCGATTTTAACGCCCTTTCTAGCTATATCATCCATATTATTTAAAGTAGCTCTTTTTACAGTAGCCCCTGCCAGCTCAACAGGGTCAAGAAGTGCAGTAGGAGTAACTCTTCCGCTTCTTCCAACATTCCACTCCACCTCTAAAAGCTTTGTAGTTGCTTCTTGTGCTTCAAATTTAAAAGCAATAGCCCATCTTGGAAACTTAACTGTATAGCCTAAAAGTTCTCTTGTTCTGGTATCATTTATAACTATAACAGCACCATCTATATCATAATCCAATTCATCTCTTATAGACTCTATGTAATCTATTTCCGTTTTCAATTCTTCCATGGTTTTGCATACTTTAATATATTCATCAACAGGAAAGCCCTTTTCTTTTATAAAATTCATCATATCTATGTAATTTTCAAAGGGTTCACCTTCTGTATATCCTATGTCATAGAAAAATGCAGAAAGATTTCTTCTTGCGGTTTCCTTTATATTAAGGTTTCTAAGCGCTCCTGCTGCACCATTTCTTAAGTTTTTAAGGGGAACTTCAGCCTTTTTATTATATTCATCAAAGGCTTTCTTAGTCATAATAGCCTCTCCATGAATCTCAAACTGATAGTCATTGTCTATTTTTAAAGGAAGACTCTTTATGGTCTTTGCCTGTGCTGTAATATTCTCACCAATTGTACCTGTACCTCTTGTTGCTGCTCTTATAAGAACTCCTTCTTCATCGTAGGTGCAGTTAAGCGTGAGTCCATCAAACTTCTTTGTAACAACAAAGGTCAGCTCAGGCAGCTTATCCTCATGAGTTGAATTATACTCAGAAACAAACTTTTTATTTCTATTAACCCAATCAGAAAGCTCCTCTAAAGATTGTGACTTATCCAAACTCCAAAGTTTTGCTCTATGAGTGTATTTCTGAAACTCTGATAAAACTATATCGCCAACTCTTTGCGTTGGTGAATAAGGAAGCACATAATTTATTTCCTTCTCAAGATTTAAAAGCTCATCATACTTTTTATCATACTCTTTATCTGAAATCGTAGGATTATCAAGCACATAATAATTATAAGCATGCTTATTGAGTTCTTCTGCCAACTCATGTATTCTTGCTATTTTAGTATTCCTGTCATCCATAATAAACCTCCAAATAAAATTTACACTGTAAAATGTAGAATGAGGAATGAAGAATTAAAGGATTTTATTTCTTCATTCTACGCTGCTAATTCTACATTACTTCCAACGGAGCGAGACCAAGCATAAAATTCTTAATTCCTTGCGTATTAAAGGCAATAGTAAGTCTTATGTCGCTTCCATCTCTCGAAACACTTACTATAGTACCAACTCCAAATTTAGCATGTTTTACTTTTCTTCCCAAGGTTGCTTCTTCAGCTGTTAAAAGCTTTCCGTTAGTATTTTGAGGTTTTGGCTGCGGTGCACTATTCATATTGTATGCTTGTGCTCCATATCCAACAGACTTTGGTCCGTTGTTTCCAAAGATATCACTCATACTTCCTTTCGTGGGCGCTGGGCTGTTAAATCTTTGGCTGAAGGATTTTCCTCCCACATATTCCTTTAAAAATGCCGGCACCTCGTTTAAGAAGTCAGATGGTGAGTAAGCTACAGTCCTTCCAAAAACTCTTCTTATTTCTGCTGAAGTCATATAAAGCTTTTCTTTGGCTCTCGTAATACCAACATAGCATAATCTTCTTGATTCCTGCATTTCATCCTCATTATTTAAAGAAGATTGACCAGGGAATATTCCGTTTTCCATCCCTACCATAAATACTACTGGAAACTCAAGTCCTTTAGCACTATGAAGCGTCATTAAAACTACTGAATCTGCATTTTCATCAAAATTATCTATATCAGAAACCAAAACAACCTTTTCAAGGAAGGCTCCCAAGGAAGTATCTTCATTATTCTGCTCAAAATCAACAGCTGCTGATACTAATTCCTTAAGGTTTTCTATTCTGCTTTCATCTTCTACGTCCTTTGAATTCTTAAGTTCCTTTAAATATCCTGTGTCTTCAAGTATTGTCTCAATAAGCTCAGAAACCGGTATTTCATCTCTTTTTCTCATAAAGCTGTTAACAAGACTTGTAAACTTATTAATAGAAGTTATAGTTCTTGCTGTTAATCCCGGTACATAATCTACATCTAATAAAGTGCTGTAAAGAGGATCTTCATTATTATTCGCAAATTCCTGAATTTTAGCTACAGTAGCCTCTCCTATGCTTCTCTTAGGCACATTTATTATTCTTTGAAGACTTATATCATCTAGCGGATTGTTTATAAGCTTTAAGTAAGCCATAATATCTTTTATTTCTTTTCTGTCATAGAATTTAAGACCTCCGATAAGTCTATATGGAATATCTGCTTTTATAAAGCTGTCTTCAAATATACGAGACTGAGCATTTGTTCTATAAAGCACAGCAAAGTCACTGAATCTTCTTCCCTCTTCTTTAATAATCCTCTTCATCTCAGAAACTACAAAATCACCTTCATCATTATCTGAGAAAGCTCTGTAGATTTTTATCTTTCCTCCATCTTCATTAGTTGTTCTGAGTACCTTGTCTTTTCTTTCAAAGTTATTTTTTATTACAGAGTTTGCAGCACTTAATATATTGCCCTTGGATCTATAGTTTTGCTCAAGCTTTATAACTTTTGCTTCAGGATAATCCTTCTCAAAGTCCAGGATATTCCTTATATTTGCTCCTCTCCACTCATATATGCATTGATCATCATCACCCACAACGCATATGTTCCTATGCCCTGCAGAAAGAAGCCTTACAAGTTCGTACTGTGTCATATTTGTATCCTGATACTCATCCACCATAATATACTTAAACTTTCTTTGATAAAATTCAAGTACATCTTTATGCTCGGTGAAAAGCTGAACTGTTTTAAATATAATATCATCAAAATCTAAAGCATTATTGCTCTTAAGCCTTTTCTGATAAAGAATATAAGCATCAGCTACTTTATTCAGTCTGAAATTATATTGATTTTCTCTTTTAAACTGTTCCGGTGTTATTAGTTTGTCTTTCGCACTGCCTATTTTGTTTATTATTTCTTTTTCATCTATGTCTTTTTCATTTATGTTAAGCTCTTTCATGCATTGTTTAACTAGAGTTTTTTGATCATAAGTATCATATATAACAAAGTTTTTATTATATCCAAGCTTATCTATTTCACGTCTTAAAATTCTTACACAGCTTGAGTGGAAGGTTGATACCCACATATTATTAACTTCGTCACCAACCAAGGTCTTAACTCTTTCCTTCATCTCCTGAGCTGCCTTATTAGTAAAAGTTATAGCAAGAATTTGAGAAGGATATACGCCTAAATCATTTATCATATGAGCTATTCTATAGGTCAATACTCTTGTTTTCCCTGAACCTGCACCTGCAAGTATAAGAAGCGGTCCATTTATAGTAGTAGCAGCATCGTATTGTTCTTTATTCAAAAGCTTTTGTAAATCCATGTGTTCCTCCTTTATCCAACAACTAAAATAAACACTTGTTCCTATTACATAGCTTTAATTATATCATATTTTTTGCTTTATATAACATTAAAGAATATTTAGATATAATGCAAAAGTTTTATTACATTAACGTCATTCCAAAACTCCTTAAAGGTTTTCCATTTTGCTCATCATTGATGCAAGAATTTTATAGTATTACATAGTTACGGATAAAATAAAAAACTGCCTCACTATAGAAAATAATTTCTAAATGAAGCAGTTCATGATTTATTTTTCTTTCCAGTTTATTCTTTCAAATACAGTGTTGTATCCATCGCTTCCATAATTCAATGCTCTGTTTACTCTGCTTATTGTAGCTGTGCTCGCCCCTGTTGAACTAGCAATATCAAGATAAGTTCTCTTCTGCTTAAGCATTTTAGCTACTTGGAGCCTTTGTTCTAAATCTTTTATTTCATTTATAGTGCAAATATCTTCAAAGAATCTATAAACTTCTTCTACTGTCTCTAAACTTAGTATAGCTTCACAAAGGAAGTCCATATCTTTGTTTTCAAGCTTTGACCTATACTCTCCCATACCTTTACCCTCCTGGTATCTTGTGTACTTAACTAAATTATAACGTTTACTCAATTTATTCTAACATTTTATTAAATATTATTCTACATAAAAATTATCTTTATTTCAATTTAATACTTTACAACTCTACTATGCTAAACTATAATAATATTGTAATTAACTTATAATACAAGGGGGATTCAAGTAAAATGATAAAAAAATTGAAATTTATGGGAAGTTTAATGTTAGCTTCAATAATAGTATTTACAGCTGCAGGCTGCAGTAAAACCAAAGAAACTTCTGCAGATACAAAAAATACAGTTAGAAAGATAGTTATAGGAATGGATGATACCTTTCCTCCAATGGAATACAGAGACGAAGTAAATAACCTTAAAGGTTTTGATATTGATTTAGCAAATGAATTAGGAAAAAGATTAAATATCCAGTTTGAGTTTATGCCAACAGATTGGAATGGAGTAATTCAATCACTAAAATCTAAAAGATTTGATATTATTCTTTCTGCCCTAAGCATTACTCCTGAAAGAGAACAGGAAATAGCCTTCTCAAGGCCTTACATGGCCGGAGGACAAATTATAGTTGTAAAAAAAGATAATACAACTATTAATAATCGCGAAGATTTAAAAGGAAAAGTTGTAGGTCTCCAATTAGGCAGCACAGCTGAAGCTGCAGTGAAGGATATAGAAGGAAGCATAAAACAAGTCAAAAAATATGATAAAAATACAGAAGCACTTCAAGACCTTGCAATAGGAAGGCTCGATGCAGTTGTAGTAGATGAACTTGTCGGAAGATACTATATAAAAGACAAAAGTGCTGAGTTTAGAATTCTTAAAGAACAATTAAGCAAGGAAGATACAGGAATTGGCTTCAGGAAAGATGATACTCAGCTTAAAGATGAATTTAACAAAGCCTTAGAAGATATGAAAAATGATGGAACTTTAGCAAAACTTTCAAACAAGTGGCTTGGTGAAGACATAACCAAATAAATGAGGTGAATTACATTGGACACTAATACGATAATAAAATTCTTTCCCATATTAATAAAAGGAAGTTTGACAACTATAGAGCTCACAGCTATTACAATTATATTTGGAACTGGGCTAGCGCTTTTAATAGCTTTTACTAAAATAAGCAGAAATGTATTTTTAAACACCTTTGGAAGTCTATATACCTGGCTCTTTAGAGGAACTCCCCTTCTGGTTCAGTTATTCCTTATATACTATGGTCTTCCACAGTTTGGCTTAAGGCTTGATCCCTTTCCTGCTGCAGTAATCGGATTAACTTTAAACATAGCAGCTTATATTGCTGAAGTTATAAGAGGCTCAATAGAATCAATAGAAAAGGCCCAGTGGGAAGCTGCTTATACAATGGGACTAGGGTTTTGGAAAACTGTATTTCTTATAATACTTCCTCAAAGTATGAAAAGAATGATACCTCCACTGACTAATGAATTTATTGCATTGTTAAAAGATACTTCTTTAGTATCTACAATAGCAATGGTAGATTTAATGAGAACAGCACAGCAAATATCAAGCACAACCTTTAAGCCTATGGAAATACTACTGGGAGCTGCTATACTTTATCTAATGATGACTTCCGTATTTACAACAATATTTAAAATAATGGAAACAAAATTCAGCTATGAATAAAAAAATCTGCAGTGCTCTGCAGATTTTTTATTTAAAGTTATATTTTCCAAAAAAGTAAAACAGCCCTTGGGGCGGGGCTGTTTTTAATAAATAAAAAGGGGGCTATTTAATTCTTTTTATTTATCCTTGCACAATTATTATATTAAAGTTATACAAAAAATACAATAGATTTTGCAAAAAAAATTGTAAAGTAATTGTTAAATGAATGACTTTCCTTCATATTTCATTCATAATTGAATATTTTCTTGGCAAATATAGTACTATTAAATACTTTTTAAAATATTAATTTCATTTTCAGTCAGTTCTCGACATTGGCCTTCTTCTAAATCTTCTGGAAGAAGCAGCGGACCAAAACTGATTCTTTTTAAAAACACCACATTCTTACCTACACTGTTAAACATTCTCTTAACCTGATGAAATTTCCCCTCCTGTATAGTTACCTCTACCTCTGAACCATTTTGATCAGCCTGAAGTATTTCAAGCTTTGCAGGCATGCACTTATAACCGTCATCTAGAACAATACCACTCTCAAAAGCCTTGATATCTGATTCCTCAACCTTTTTATCTATTTCAGCGTAATATACCTTATCTACATGCCATTTTGGCGCTATTAGTCTATGATTTAATTCCCCATCATTAGTTATAAGAAGCAGCCCTACTGTATCCTTATCAAGTCTACCTACTGGAAAAGGCTCGAAAGCTCTATACTCATCATCAATTAAATCAATTACTGTTTCATCATAATTATCAAAGGTTGCGGAAACTACACCTGCTGGTTTATTCATTAATAAATATATGTACTCTCTATAGTTTATCTTTTCTCCTGCTACAACTATCTCGCTTTTTTCCGGATCTATCTGCATTGCACTGTCCTTTGCAGCCTCACCATCTATCAAAACCTCACCCTTTTTAACAAGAGCCTTTACTTCCTTCCTGCTGCCATAACCTAAGTTAGCCAAAACCTTATCTAATCTTTCCATATGTAACCTCCTATTAATTTTTACCTAAAATAGCTTCAATACAAGCCATAAGCACATATAAGCACAGTCGTATTACCAAAGCTTTCGCTGTATCTTCTGCTTATATTATATCCTTACTCCAAAAAAAACAACAGCCTGTAAAAGGCTGTTGTAACTTACTTGCCTGAATAGTACTGCATTACTTTTTTTACATAGTTTTGAGTTTCCTTATAATTTGGAATTCCGTTATACTTTGCTACTGCTCCAGGACCTGCATTATAGGCCGCCAAAGCAAGCTCCTTTGAATTTCCGTACATGTCTAAAAGATTCTTCAAATACTTTGTTCCGCCATCTACATTCTGCTGTACATCATAAGGATTGTCCACTCCCATTGAACGCGCTGTTCCTGGCATAAGCTGCATAAGTCCCATTGCTCCGGCGCCAGACTTAGCATTAGGATTAAAACTTGATTCCTGCTTTATAACTGCCATTATAAGCTGCTTATCAACACCGTACTTTTTTGATGCATTCTCTGCAGCTTCATCAATAGAAATATTATTGCTTTTTATATCATTATGAACACCATACTGAACATCTTGTACAAAATCTTGCAGAGGCTGTCCGCCTCCATACCCTAAACCACTTAAGGTACTTTCATCTAATCCAAGAGAGGTTAACCCATTAGGATTATCCTGCATAGCCTTTGTTAAACTTTCCATTACTATTTGGAATGCACTAGAATCCTCACCTGCTGCACTCTTAAGCATCTGTGTAACTAGCTGCATTTGCATATATTTTTCTACATTCATCTGCGTATTATTATCTACTTTCAAAACTGTCGCACTCCTTATAAATATAATTATTATAAGTTACAAATACCATTGCTTTTTATATTACTCCATTTTAATTATGCCCTATAATTCATCATTATTCAATGGAAATAACATGCTTGTCTACTTTCTTATTCCACATGAAACTCAAGCATTTCATAATCTTCATAAGAGCACTTTTTTAAACTGCTTCTTGTTAGAACAAGAATTCTATAGGTGCCTTTTGAAAACGGCATGAAGCTGTAGTAATTTTTCTTACTGTAATTTTGCATTAGTTCCCAGTCACCTTTATTCATAAGGTAGAATTCATAAAGTACATCTTTTCCTCCACTACAGTCTGCACTAAAGGTTACCCCTTCATTTACATTAATCTTAGTTTTATCGCACTGTAATTTCGTATTAGTAATAGGAAGTGCATCCTGAACCTTTATCCTTATGTCTTTTTTAGTATCAAACTCTTTGTCGCTATCCTTGTTTTTAGCATATATTTCAAGCAGATAGCTGCCGCTGCATTTAGGAGTAAACTTATACTTCTTTTCTTTTACAAAATCTGTTTCCTCAACCTTTTGTCCGTTAATGCTCAGAACATATTTAAGCAGAGTTTTTTTAGTGTTTTGTGTTATTATACTATATTCTATGGTATCTCCAACAAGATAGTGCTCCTTTGCTGTAGAAAGTATGTGTTCTATAACCGCAGGCATATAATCATAAACCTCGACAAGAACTATGGAGTGGCTGTCATATTCTCTTGTTGAATACTTATCCTTAACTCTAACGTCAACTTCGTAGCTTCCCTTTTCCTCTGCTGAAAAATTAACCCAGTTGCAGGTTCCATATTCTATTTTATTTATAGTCTTCCCATCCCTTTTCTCAATAAAGCTATATCTTAACTCTGTGCCGCCGCTTGCCATAACTTTAATTTTTACGGCTTCGTTCTTTAAAAGCTTGTTGTTCCTATCTAAGCTTACCTCATTAATTACAACAGGATCGCTGCAGTATTCTTCAATTTTGAAGCTTAAGCTTGAAGCTGCTTCAAAGGTGCCTTCATAGGATGCATCTTTAACCCATAATTCAATATTATACTCGCCCGGTTTTTTAGTTTTCCAGGCAAAAGTATTATTTCTTATATAACCTGAATCCTCGCTGCAATTTCCGTCTATTTTAAATCTATATAAAAGCTCTCTTCCGCCGCTTACAACCGCCGTTAAAGTAACTACACTGTCACAAACCTGAGGCGAGCTTAAATCACTTGAAAAGCTTTGAATAACAATATCATTGTAAGGCTTCACCTTGTAATTTATTATAGCTCTATCGTCATACTCCTTTGGTGAGTACATATCCTTAGCAAGACATAAAAGCTTATAATCACCTGAAAACTCTTCTGAAAAACTAACCATTCTTTTTGTAGAATAATCTTGAATGCATTCAGAAGTTCCATCGGGACTAAACTTTATAAACTTATATAAAATTGCTCTATTGTCTTCATAATCTGCTTCAACTTGAAAAATAAGCTCATTATGAACAACCATATCTGAAATCAAACATTTAAAATCAGTTATTTCAAGCTTTTTTATTCCCTCAACTACAAAGTTTACCTTTTCATAATCATCAAATTTATTTTTAGACTCAAGAGTTTTACATTCAACTAAAACTTCCTGCTGCCCTGCCTCTCTTACACTTAATACCAAAGTATTTTCAGCACTGTAATCCTTGACTAAATTCCAGTTTTCATTTTCTTTTATCCAATATCTATATACAACTGGTACTACACTGGTTTCAACTGATAAATTAAGCTTGTCTCCAATTTTTAGCTGTGCCTTATCCAAATGAACATTTCTGATAAGCTTTTCTTCCTCGCCAATTGTATAATCAGCTTTAGTAAAATAATCAAAGGATTTGCTGCTGTCCTCTTCCCTAGCTTGTACCATTATTGTATATTTGCCCTCCTTTTTAGGAAGCCACTCAACACTTTCTCCCTCACTAAAATCCTTTAAGGTCTCCCATGTTCCATCGCTGCCAACTATAAATTTATATTGAAGCTTTTCTTTTGGTTTTTCACAAATAGATATAACAATTTTTGTATTTTTTTCTTGCGGACTTTCTACATCAAAAACTATACTCATATCGTTCATTTAATTTCATCCCCTGTTTATAAGATGCCTTATAATACATTATACTACAATTCCATAATTTGTTATAGTGTTTTTTTAAATTATAGAATTTTGACTTTAACAATTAATATACTTTAAAATATTACTATAATAAGTTATAATTTTTGTTATAACGTTTGCACATTTTAATAGAAGGAGATTATAAATAATGTTTAATGCGGCAGTAATAAAATTTAATGAAATACAACTATTCTTAAAAGAAGCTATTGAGCTGTCTTCTAATGAAATCATAATAAAAAATGGTGACAGATGCCTTGAAATCAATGAACTGCAAACTATCAATAATTCTATAACTATAAAATTAAATACAGAAATAAATATAAAACATGAATGTTTTGTTATTTATAAGGATATTAATGTTAGAGCTATCTACAGGGAGATATTTCATACTGAAGCTTTTAATTCAAGGTATTATACAGATATAGAACTTGGAAATTTCTATAGTAAAGATAGTACGGTTTTCAGAGTATGGTCCCCCGCTGCTGAAAAAATAGACTTACTTCTTTATAAAAATGGTGATCCTGAAATAAAGGAAGAGCCAAAAAGACTATCCATGAGCGAGAGTAATGGGCTTTGGAGTATAATCGTTTATGAAAATCTAAAAAATTTTTTCTATACCTATGAAGTAACGGTATATGGTGATACAAAAGAAGCTGTAGATCCTTATGCAAAAGCGCTTGGAATAAATGGACTCAGGGGAGCAATTATAGATTTAAAGGATACAAATCCCGAAGGTTTTTCAAACCATCAAGCACCTAGCATTGAAAGCTTTACTGAAGCAATAATATATGAAACTTCAGTCAGAGATATTTCTACTCACCCCGACAGCGGTGTAAAGAATACAGGAAAGTTTTTAGGGCTTTCAGAAGAAAGTACAAAGTCAAGTAAAGGACTGTCCACTGCTTTGAACCACATACTAGAAATGGGAGTAACGCATGTTCAGCTTATGCCAATGTATGATTTCAGTTATATAAGTACCGATGAAAGAAATTCTTTAAAATACAACTGGGGTTATGACCCTCAAAACTATAACGCTCCTGAAGGAAGCTACTCCACTAACCCATATGATCCAATAGCAAGAATTTATGAACTTAAATTCTTAATTCAGACTCTGCACAAAAATAATCTATGTGTAAACATGGACGTAGTTTATAATCATGTTTTCAACCTTGAAACTGAAAACCTTCAAAGAATCTTCCCGGGCTACTATTTCAGATTTTTTGAAGACGGAAAAGCATCGAACGGCAGCGGCTGTTCAAATGATACTGCTTCTGAGCGTCCCATGATGAGAAGATTTATTGTAGATTCTGTTTATTACTGGGCTAAGGAATATCACCTTGATGGTTTCCGCTTTGACTTAATGGGACTTCACGATGTAACCACAATGAATGCAGTTCGTGAAAAGTTAAACACCTTGGAAAAGCCTGTTATGCTATATGGCGAAGGCTGGATTCTAGGTACTATGCTTCCAGATGATAAAAAGGCAAACCAGTTAAATGCAAAAAAAATGCCCCATATAGGACACTTTAATGATACAATCAGAAATGCTGTTCGCGGAAGCGTATTTATTAAAGAAGAAAAAGGCTTTGCCAGCGGAATGGAAAACCTTGAATCTACAATAAAATATTGCGCAGTTGGCTGCACCGATTACGCATGCTCAGGAAATTCACTCTTTAATTCCCCTGATCAGGCAATAAATTACGTATCGGCACATGATAATAACACATTATGGGATAAACTAAAATTTTCAAATCCTGAAGACAGTGATGAAACACTAAGAGCTATCCAAAAGCTTTCAAATGCAATAGTGTTAACTTCACAAGGTATTCCATTCCTTCACTCAGGAGTTGAATTTTGCAGAACAAAATACGGTATAGAAGATAGTGTTCGTTCAGAGGATCATGTTAATTGGATGGATTGGGACAGAAAAGCTCAATTTATTGATGTTACCGAGTATTATAAGGGGCTTATAAAACTTAGAAGAGAGCATAACGCTTTCAAAATGAATAACGTAGAACAAATTAGAAAGCACCTTGAGTTTTTACCTAATATGCCTAGAAACACTGTAGGTTTTATGCTTAAAAATTATGCTAACGGAGACTGCTGGAAGGATATAATAGTTATTTACAATGCAAATAAGGAATGCGTAAGCATAAATATTCCTGATGGCACCTGGAATATAGTGGTAGATAAAAACTCTGCCGGTATTGAAACCTTGAGAAATATAAGCGGAAATGTAACTACTGTAGAAAGCATTTCTATGACTGTTATGTACAGATAAATTAGCAGATTACAAACTAAATGACCACAGACAGCAGCTTAAAGACCTTATAGTCTAGTGCAGTCTGTGGTCATTTTAAATTACAATTTTATTAAATTACAAACTATATACTTTCATTGTTGATTAGTTTTAAAAGATTTTTATAAAGTCTCTCATCATCCTCTTTGCTTCTTTTCTTAGGATTTGAGGTTTTTCCTCCACCTCTTCTAACCTTAGCAGAAATATGTCTTTCAAATAAAAGCTTATCAATATTATCATTAGTATAAATATAACCTTTGGGACTTATGGCAAAGGCTTTTTTGCCAAGTACCATGGCAGCAACGCCAAAATCCTGGCTTACAACTATGTCATTTTGTTTGGCTTCATTGGCAACAGCCATATCAACGCTTTGAAAACCGCTGTCCATATATTTTATGGTGGCGTAATTGCTTGAAAGAACATGATTTATATCACAATACATTATTACTTCAATTCCATGTTCTTTTCCAAGCCCCTCTATAATATCTTTTCCCGGGCATGCATCAGCATCTACTATTATTCTCATACTCTCTATCCCCTTAATAAAAATTAAAGCCGGGCTTTAAAGACCCGGCATTTTGATTTTATTATAGTCTCTTCTCAAGTTCTGCCTTCATAGCTTCAAAACCCGGTTTTCCAAGTAAAGCAAACATATTCTTCTTGTATGCTTCAACTCCAGGTTGGTCAAATGGATTAACCCCGTTTAAGTAACCGCTTATTCCGCAAGCTTTTTCAAAGAAGTAAACAGCATATCCAAAATAGTATGGTGTTAACTCCGGTAAATTTACTATAAGGTTTGGAACTCCTCCATCATTATGAGCAAGCACTGTTCCCTGGAAAGCCTTCTTATTAACAAAGTCCATAGTTTTACCTGCTAAAAAGTTCAAACCATCTATATTTTCAGCACTTTCTTCTATTGTAACTTCTTTTCTTGCCTTCTCAACATTTATAACTGTTTCAAAAATATTTCTTAGTCCTTCTTGAATATACTGTCCCATGGAGTGAAGATCTGTTGAAAAATCAACTGCTGCCGGGAATATGCCCTTGTTGTCCTTTCCTTCACTTTCTCCATAAAGCTGCTTCCACCATTCATTGAAGTAGTGCAGAGCAGGCTCATAGTTAACAAGGATTTCAGTAACCTTGCCTTTTCTGTATAATGCATTTCTGGCTGCAGCATATTTATATGCATCATTCTTATTTAAGTCAGGATTGCTGTACGCTTCTCTAGCGTCAGCAGCACCCTTCATCATTTCATCTATGCTGATTCCCGCAACTGCAATCGGAAGTAATCCTACTGCTGTAAGTACAGAATATCTTCCTCCAACATCATCAGGAATAACGAAGGTTTCATAACCTTCTGCATCAGCTAATGTTTTTAATGCTCCTTTTGCTTTATCAGTTGTAGCAAAGATTCTTTCCTTTGCTCCTTCTTTTCCATACTTCTTCTCAACATAATCCTTGAAGATTCTAAAAGCTATAGCTGGCTCTGTAGTTGTACCTGACTTGGATATAACATTAACTGATATGTCCAATCCTTCAATAGCTTCTAATAAATCTGTCATGTAAGTAGAGCTTATGTTATTTCCTACAAAGAATATTTGAGGAGTTGTTCTTTTTCCTTTAGGAAGATTATTATAGAAGCTGTGGGATAAGCTTTCTATAGCAGCTCTTGCTCCTAAATATGAACCTCCGATACCTATTACTATAAGTATATCAGAATTACTCTTTATCTTTTCTGCTGCCTTTTTTATTCTATCAAATTCATCTTTATCATAATTTACAGGTAGGTCAACCCATCCTAAAAAGTCACTGCCGGCTCCTGTTTTATTATGAAGCATATTGTGTGCTTCAGTAACCATTGTCTGCAAATTTGAAACTTCATTGTCATTTAAAAATGGTTTAACCTTGCTCAAATCCAAGCTTAATGTTTTAGACATGTTAATACCTCCAAAAAAATAATGAAATAATTTTAACCACTACATGCAATTTTAGCCTAATAGCCTAAATAAATCAATATTTACTATAAAGTTGTCCATATTGCACAATAAATTTAACTTATTATTTACATATATAATTTTAACTTTCAGCAGCTGGTTTATACAAAGTAAAAGTTCGAGGTTTAAACCCCGAACTTTTGCTTTGTTTATATAAAGCTAAAGTTTAAAATCGCTTACCATATCCTTGAGTTTTAATGATATCTCCTTAAGTTCATGTGCTGTTTTGGCAACTTCTTCAATACTTGAAGACTGCTGATCAATCGAAGCTACTATTTCCTCAGTTGAAGCTGAAGTTTCCTCAGTAACTGCTGAAATGCCATGAATGGCCTCAACTACATTATTTTTATTTTTGTCCATATATTCAATATTTTTTATTAGCATTTCAATTTGAGCAATAGTACTATTTACTGCACTATCTATATTTTTAGAAGCTTCGGCAGCCTCTTTGGAAGCATTACTGGTTTCCTCAATTATGTCTTTAGCTCCATCAACCTGTGTCTTTGATAACTTAATTTCGTTTTGTATCTGTGCTATAATTCCTTCTATATCCTTTACTGACGCAGATGTCTGTTCAGAGAGCTTTCTTATTTCCCCGGCAACAACCGCAAACCCTCTTCCGCTTTCTCCTGCCCTTGCGGCTTCAATAGCAGCGTTTAACGCAAGCAGATTGGTCTGATCAGCTATAGAATTAATAGTGCTCGTTATTTGACTGATTGAACTTGATTTATTATCCAAGGTATTCATTTGCTGTTTAACCTTTTCAATAACTTCAGTGTTCATTTTAACTACCTTCGATAGCTTCTCAACAGTATCCAGATTATTTTTATTTAATTCTCCAGTTTTATCTGCGAATTCCTGCATAAGCTTTGAATTCGAAACTACAGTTTTTATACCTTCAGACAGCATATCAAGCTTACTTGAGCCTTCCTGAGCCTCTTTGGCCTGATCCATAGCTCCCTTAGCCAAATCGTCAGCAGCTTTTGTAACTGCCTCAATTGAGGAAGCACTCTGCTCTGCAATATTGTAAAAGCTTGTGGAGTACAATGTAACCTTATCAGAAACCTCCTTAATACTACCTACAGTTTTTAATAACACCTCTCTCATATCGAATACTGCTTTTGCCATAACTCCTGTTTCATCTTTATATTTGAGTAATACTTTATATTCTTCATCGGCAGTCAAATCAAGTTTTGATGTTTTTTTAACAAGTTGTGTAGTCAGCTTTATTGGTTTAGCTATAAAGTTACCTATAAAAAACGCTGATATAATGCAGATAATTACCCCAACTGCTGATATTAATATATATAAATATATAAGCGAATTTATTGAAGCGAAAACCTCAGCTTTAGGAACACAAAAGGTTAAGTGATATCCATTTGAAAGATGCGCATAACTGAATATCTTTGAAGAACCATTATAAACATAGTCGAATGCTCCTGTTTCGTCTTTATCCATTTTTTCCGCCAGAGACTTTAGAGATCCATTATCAACATATCTTATATTTTTGCCTTGCTCTAATGTTGGATGATAAAGAATATCGTAATTATTATTCAATAGACTTGCATAATCGCTTTTATATAAACTTATATTCTTGAGTAAATTCTCTATATTGCTGAAATTTATATCAATGCCGATAACTCCAATAAGAGTGCCTTTCTCTATTACAGGCTTTACGTAAGATATCATTTTTACATTAATATTTTTATTTAAATAAGGATCTAGCCAGATACCCTTGCCCGCTTTTATAGGTGTATAATACCAGCCTACATGCTCCGAATCTGTTTCCGGATAATCTTTAATATTTGTCATTTCCTGTTTTTCAAATACTTTATTATTTCTTACATCAGCGTACCATACTCCTTGCTTTACTCCTAACAGATCAGGATTAAAAGCAAGATAAACTCCCATTGCTCCTTTTGTACTCTCTGCAAATTTCTTAATTGTAGAATCTGATTTATTCTTATAGTCAGTCAAATAGTTTTTATCGATTTTTGCCTTGTCAATTTGAAAATCTGAAAACAGACTATCTGTCAAACTTTCCACAGCAAATTCAACTTCTCTAAAGTTACTGCTCAGTTCAACTGCCTTGTTTTCAGTTGCTAAAGTAATTTCATTTTCCGCCTTAGCTCTAACCAAGATGCTTGTCCTAATAATTCCTATAACGCTGATAGATAAGGTGACAACCAAGGAACAGCTGACTATAGCCAGCATTATCTTACTGCTGATCTTTTTCACAATATTTCACCCCTACAAATTCCCTAATAATTTATCTATATTCACCATTATTTTATTTTGGGTATACAAATGTGTGACAAGCTAAAAAAGTGTTTTCCAGCTGTTTTAAAGCCGAAAAACACTTTTACTGGTATTCTTATTATTACCATACTATCACAATTACACCACTGTTTTAAAAAAGAGCTCCTGTGAGCTCTTTTCTAATGTTTAGAATTATTTATCGTCAATATTTACTTCTTTATCTTCGATAAGTAATTCTCCGCAGTTTTCACATATGTTATCATCAAATGTACTTGATGTATACCATATGGTTCCACACTTATTGCAAATAAGTTTCCTCATGTCTATCCTCTTTCATAACCAAGTAATAATACCCATACTTTTTCGCTAATATTATATGAGAATAGCCTCCGCTAATTTGAGTATTCGACATTCGACTTTATTTTCCTTCCTCTACTAATTGATCTAAATTAGATAAATGATTATGACTTTACATAAGAAAAGAGCCCTTATAAGAGCTCAACTTTTATTAAACTTCTCTTGTATGAATTTGTTATACTGATTTAGCGCCGCATTTAATATCTTACTTGCTGTTACTACCTCAGTATCTACTAAGTCTCCATTTTTTTCACTTATTAATTTCTCTAGTTGTCCTCTTAATATTTCTACATCTTTTAATAAATCCTCTAATTCAGACATTACAGCACCTCCATACTTATTATTAACTATGAAGGAATTTTTAATCGCTATGTTGACTATATAAGCAGTTGTCTGCCAAACTAACTGCCTTTTATAAATTATAAAAACCAGGTCAAGTTTTTAATGCTTAAACTGTTGGCACTTATGTATAATTTGAAACATTACTAATTTTTTTGTTTTTCCCTATCTTTATATTCCGATTCTAATATATCATTAAAAGACTTAGCATCTTTCTTTTTCACAAGTTCAGTTTTACTTCTTTTAGGTTGTCTTTGTTTTAAATACGTTTGAGTACCTATAATTTTTGTAACTATCATTTAAACTACTTCCTTATATCTTAATTACTAATATTATCGTTAATTACTTGTAAAACTTTACTTTTTTAGCATAAAAAGCACCAGTATTTTTACCGGTGCCAACATAAATATTTTTTAATTTTTGTAATTAAATCTTCTATAAAAGAAGTTATAAAATAAATTAACGGAAACTGTAGTTCAGTTATATATTCTTGTGGGTTATTAGCTGCCCACTTACCCTTATGGTAAATTTCACGAACTGCTCCACTTATCTTATAACTGTTTTTCTCAATCCATGGGCTTATAACATTGTAAGTCTTGCCTATTTTACTAAATGAACCGTTATGAACAATAAACTCCAAAGCATTAATATATAACCTATTTAGGTTTAAAAATTCACCTATACTATTTATGTATCATTCTTACTCCATTAACTATAAATGTCATAACGAAAGGTCCTAACATCGCAACTATAATTATCGCCCATATTATTCTTATTTTCGTTTTAGTCAATTTCATTTACTCACCTTCTTTATAATAAAAATATCATAAAAAAGGAATATCTTTTGTATATTTCTGTAAATGAAATGTAAAATGTCTGTAAAACATTAAATATAAATCATATGTATTTATCTAAAAACCAATTGATAATGTTTTCTATTCCTGCTTTATCATTTATATCTTTTAATACAAAGCTTACTACTTCGTTATCAGCCTTGCTTACATCTACTGCAATAAATCCATTATCCTCACCAACGATAATAGTACCATCTGATAGTGAACTTCCCCTTCTTTTAAACATCATACCTTTAGTATCAAAGTTGCTTTCAATTGACCTTATTTTTTCAAACTCAATATTATGGTTAAGTTTAACTTTTATTGTATCTAATATATTCTCAAAGTCTTCATGTTTTATATTCATAGATCGTCCTCCTCTTATATTATTTTCTTCTTTGAGGTGCAATCTATACTAAAACATGAATACTTTTATACAATCATGCCATCCCTAAAAGAGGTGGTTTGCTCTAGCTCTATAAGGGCATGTTACTGCCAACGCCTAAATGACGCTGGCTTAAACTTTGTTATTTTGATGGCTTGAACAATCATCAGTTTACAGAAAGGTGGTGCTCTTTGCTTAAGCTCTTAATCACACCCACATAGCGGACGGTTTTTAGTTTCGCCTGCTTTCGCATCCTCAACAAGTTAAAACATAATAAAAACAGCTGGTCCATAAAGAACCAACTGCTCTAAAAGTGTAATATTAATTTAATGTGTAATAAACTGGAACTAACAACCAGTCATTAGAATCACCACAATAGTCATAAGTAACAACTCTATCGTCTGATGTATTATGTAACGATAATCCTGTTCTTACATTTACTATTTGCAAATAATTACTGTCCGATGTACCTGTTAATATCCAGTCATTTGAATCGCCACAATCAGCATAAGTAACTACGCGATTATCAGATGTATTATGCAAGCTTAAGCCTGTCCTTAAATTAACTATTTTATAGCTATACGGATCGTCAGGCGACTTTACAAAATACCACATATTAGAGTTGCCAGCGCCATTGTAGACAACTACTCTATTGTCTGCTGTATTATGGAGTTCCTTACCAGTTCTCCTGTTAATTATTGTATACAATTGAGATGTGGAAGTACTAATAGTTTGGGCATGTACCTTTTTTGTATACGTTGGTGCTATTACAAGTACACTAAGTATTAGGATAAAACTTGTAATTTTTTTGAGTAATTTCATAAAAACCCCTCCCTTAAATTTGTTTGCAACTATATAATACCACTTATTTATGTTACAATTTGTAATAATTACAAACTTAATTAAAATTTCGATAGCTAAATTTGTTAATATAGTGACTATTTTATTTAATTATTTCAAACTTATTTATATAAATTAACATATAATGTATATTTTTATCGTTACATATTAATTTCTTTTAAAATGAAGAGTCATATTTCTAGAGCATTTTATCCTCTAAAACTAATTATTTCATCTTATCCATTACTATCACTGTTTAATTAGATAAAAAGCACCGGTATCTCTACCAGTGCAACATCAATTCTTTTATTCATTTAAAGTTATTTCCGCTCTATAAACAAATTCTTTTGTAGTACCATCTAAATCTAATATATCTGGTTCAATAATAATATTTACTGAGGAATTAGGATACATCTTCTGGTACTTTTTCTTAGATTCTTCAATTAAATTATCTAATTCACCTTTATTAGAAACACTTCCTTTATATTTCGGTTTTTTAATTATAAACATTATGTCTCCTTCATAAGCTATTATATGCCAAATAAAATAATATCTCCGCTAAACAATTATTAATAAAAAGCATTAATAAATATGTAACTATTCTCCTCTAATTAGAGTATTCTATATTAAAAATTAAATTCCTCCTACAAGTTATTATACATGGGGTTAGCCTTTTCTTAATTGAGAGATAATATCTCTCCATCGTTTTTTATATGACCTATTTTGTCTTACTTAAGAGCTTGTTATATTCGTTAAGCAGATCATCTAAGTCCTGGCTTGCTGTTACAACTTCCGGATGTATTAGTGTACCTTTTTCGAACATAAGCTCTTGCATAAGACATCTTAGCTCTTCGATTTTTAGAGCTAATTCTTCTAGAGTTGCCATATAAACCCCACCTCCCAACTTAAAAACTATATCATGTTTTAGAAGGTTATGTATATTTATGTAGATTTTAGTCAAAATTAAAAGCACTCTAAGTAATTCTTAGGGTGCTTTTCCTGTTGCCACACAGTCGTAGTCCATGTATGGTCTTTAATAAAAATTCTTATCAGAATTAATACTATAATTATAATATATTTCTAAGCCTTATTTGTTCCATCTTTGTCCAATTTTTGTACCGAAATTTAGTATCGTAGTTTTGTATGACGAAACAAAAACACCGTAAAACTCACTTTGAATAATACGGTATTAAGAATAGTTATTCGATTTCCATAATCTTTTCAAGTGTTGTGATAAGCTTCTCTTTATTATTAATCATATCCGATAATATTTTATAAGTTTTGGTGTTTATATCACTTTTATTTCTCACAAATCTACCTTGTACATCAATAAGTACAGATTTTCCTCTTTTCTCTAAATCAAGTGAAAACTTTAAATAATCCTTTATATTATTTATTTCTGTCACAATTATTTTTTTATTAAATTCATCTATTAAAAAAGACATTTTATCATAAATATAGAAATCAATTTCTTCAGGCTCTACTTCATTTTTTAATTCCTCATAATACTGAATGGTTCTATCAATTTCTTTTATTAAGGCCTTTGACATAATTTTTACAGCTGGAATATTACACTTTCTTTGTTCTAAACTTTCATATATAGTCCTTTTGCGGTTTGTAATATTTATAGCTTTATTAATTAGATCTATAGCATTATATCCCATAACAACACTCCCAACGCTACAAGTTACACTTTACTGCACTAAAATAATAACATCTTTATTATAATGTTACAATAAAAATTTAGTCGCTATATAACATTTTCTTAACACCGTATTATTCAGTTTTCAAAGAACAATTTCGTTTTATCTCTCTATAACCACACAATCCCTTTTCAATATGTGATTACCCGCAATTTATTATTCCTTATCAAACATATTTGTTTGAGCTTCTTTTATTGGAATTGCAACAAACTTCTTACCATCATACTGAACATCTCTTTCCTCAGAATATAATCCTTCCTGCTTGTATTTCTTTTGAAGTGTAGATGTTACTTTACGTTAAAACCTCGGTTTTCTATTTTTGAAGGTTTCATTTACTATCTCGCCAAACTCATTAGTTTTAGGAAATTCTTTCTAAGCTTCTGGTATTTTTATAGCCAGTTTTACTGATATCTCACCAGATTCGAACTCTTGGTTATATACCTTTTTTATGCACCTTTGAATCTCTTTGTTTAGATCTTGCTTTAAGCAATTGAATACTTCACTCTCTATATCAATCTCTAATACCTTCTTTGATAAATCAACTTTTTCACCTATTTTGTACATTTCTTATTCTCTCTTCTAATTTCCTAAAATCAATTTAACTCTTGGATCTTCGCTGTAAAACTTCCTAACTATAAGCACTACAGCTTGGCTATCATCGTCAAAAGCAATTTTATTAAGACTATCTAAAACTATTTGTGCTACTTTATCAGTATCAGGCTTTTTTACTGGTCTAATATCTCCGTTGACCATTTTGCTCTCTTTTCTTTTTAGAAGCACTCTTTGGAATAGAATAATATGCATTTATTTCTGCCTTAATTTCTCACTCATGCTTTATTGCCATTTATCTTAGGCATTAGAATTTTCCACATTAATTAGCACATACTATTTTCATAACAAGATTTCAAAAATAGAAAGTGACGGTTGATAACATGCATATACTACATTGTTTTATTTGGGTTGCTGCTGCTTATAAATGGGGTGACTGGCGAAACTTCCAGAAATATTATCCTACTATGCTTTTTTTCGTTTTAGGTAATCTTACCCATGCTGTAATTTTTTATAATTTTCCTCAATGGTTTTATGTTTCATCCTTTCTCCCTCATAATTTAATAAATATAATTGCTGCATTCACAATTTTTCCTAGTACAATATTGTTATTTAGCCCTTACTTCCCTGAAAAACTAAGTAATAAAGTTTTATATATTCTAAAATGGGTTACTTTGTATACCTTAGTGGAATTGTTTTTTTATTCTATAGGTTTAGTAATATATCTACATAAGTGGAATATCTTTTGGTCTACATTACATAACTTGTACCAATTTCCGATTTTAAAACTACATGAAACGAAACCATTACTCGCTTGGTCTTTTTGTGCTGTGATTTTTGCAGTAATAATCCTTATCTTTAAATTACCGCTTAGTTCTATTAAGTAATCCTAATATGGGCATGATCGTCTTAGTTTTGTAATGCGAAACAAAAACACCGTAAAATTCAGTTCTGAATAATACAGTGTTTTGAATAACTAATTATTTTTATTTTTTTCACAATATAATAAAAATGTTTGTACTGTTAATATTCCAATACAGTAATTCATTTTCAGGTTAATAAAATGGCGGTTCCTTACTCAACATTAATTATCTACTTTAACAAATCTAAAACATCACCAACATTATCCAATGAACCAATAGGGCCACTATAGTGATTTCTATGACAGTCTAAAAAGCCCATATCAATATATTTACCTGTTAGTGGAAAAATCAAACCATAAACCTCTATTTTTTGATTATATACTGTTATATTAGCTGCTTTGGAATAAACAAATTCAACCACAGTTTGATCTTTCTTTAAGTTCTTCATATCTTCTATACCAAAAGCTAAAGCATACTCTCCCATTTCATCAGAATTCTTTACTCTGCCATTCATGTTAATAAATATATCTGAAAATAACTTATCGCTCTCAGTTAGATTCTGCGTTTCACCATTCTTATAAACAACAATTTTATCTGGCTTGGTAAAATAATTCTTTGCCAATGGTTGTGGATTCTCAATCGGCTTTGACTCTACCTTTTCCTTAGCTTTTGTTGAATCTAGTATCACAGGCTGATTTCCTGTTTCTTTTGCTTCTTTCTTTTGAGAGCATCCATAAGAAAATATCACAAAAAAAGCCATGAGACATAATGTTACTTTTTTCATTATTAAGTTCCTCCCTTAGAGCGTTCTATTTATTCTTATTAACCATGATTTATAGTTACTTAATTTATATACGATACTATTATCAATAAGTTCACAATAATTTACATTTTCAAATTATTAATACCATATATTTTTAAATAACACATCATTGTTATTGCACTACAAAAAAGCTTTAAATTATTTAACACAGTACTATTCAGTTTTCAAAGAACGCTTTAATTTTAATTTCCACTTAGGCTATTTCGTCATAGTTTCAGATTCAGTACTAACCTCCCTCCCTATACTTTCTCAACATTTCCATAACATCTTCTTCAGGTTCATCACCAGTGCTATTTTTAAGGAGCTGTTGTTCCAGTTCTGGAGTAATTGGCCTCTGGTTCTGCAAATTCCAATTACTTGGTTTATTATTTTTATAACCTTGACTAACTACTTTAGGCTTTCCTTCAATCTGCCAGTTCTTTAATATTCCATCTGCATAAGTAAGTGCTTCCTTTTCTTTTTTACCTTTTTCTAGTGCAACTGTTATTGCTTCTTTTATATCTTGAAGAGCATACTTCTCTGCTAACTGATGATGTGCTGATATACTCTGTGAGGTTCTACTTTCATAGAATTTTAATATCTCAATTGCATCTTCATGAGAGTGAGTCTCTTCCTTTTCTTCTTTACTTTCATTTACTCTACTTTGTGGGTTTTCGCCTGTAGTTATCTCTGCTGAATGAGTTTCTACATGTGATAATCCTTCGTCAACGGTATTTCTATTAGTAGGAATAGGTTTTTGGGACAAATCAGACTTTCTATTACTGTATAAAGTAAGTAGATTTTTCACGAAATTATCACTCCAAATAAGCCTATCTTTCCATAATTCCTTATCTATAGCATCTAAATCAGCAAGCTTTTGAAGGATACTATTGGCAGTAATCTCGCTCACACGAGTTTTAGCCAGTAGAAACTCCCAGTTTGCGGTGTTTCTACAGTCAAAACGTGTCCATCGGTTATTCCTAGTAGTTCTAGCACCTTAAGCCAAATGCATAACCGTCATTTCCGAAGTTACTCTCTAAGATAAACATTGTCTTCCCTGAGTTTGCATAATGAGGAAAGTATTCTACTGTTTGTTTTTAGTCCTTCTTCTCTTTTATAAAAGCTCCAACTCTAGCCCTGCATCTGCAATATAAACCGGCTTTCCTGTACGCTTTTCTATTTCTTCTTTAAATTGTGCTGCATTACTGTTACTGCCGCTTAAATGTATTAATGTTATGTTTTTTACCTGGCTTAAGTCATTTGATTTTAAAAAGTCCTTTACATTCTCCAGTTCAAAGTGAGACTTAACAATTCTACTCTTTAAACCTTTTGGAAGTTCTTTCTCTTGAAGTATTTTCATACTGTAATTACACTCAATCATAATGTGGTCCAGTTCTTTAAACTTATATTTACAGTAATAAATATCTGTTATAAAGAGCAGCTTTCCAAACTCAGGATGCTGAATTAAGAAACTTAATGGCTCTGCTGCATCATGCTGTGCCTCCAGTGGAAGGACTATAAAATCACCTATCCTAAAGAGCTTCTCAGCGGATATAGCTTTTACACTATGGTTTTTTATTCCTAAAGTATCAAAAGTAGACATGCTCGAATACGCTGTAATGCCATAACTAGTTAACTCGTCTATAGCTTTACTATGGTCCTTATGTTCATGAGTGATTAAACACCATGTAACATTACTAAGATTAAACCCTAACCCTTTCAAGATAGTTTTATATGGTAATCCACACTCAAGCATTAAGGTTTCTTTATCATTTTGGAGTAGGTAGCAATTTCCTTTGCTACCACTCCCTAATACTTTTAATAACATTAGAAGTCAGGACCTCCCATTGTTACTTGTTAAGCTTTTGAGTTGTTTACTGGCTTAGATTCAACATCAATTACCTTAGAAGGTTCTATATCTACCTCTTTTGCATTAGCCTCTTCTTTAATTTCTTCTTTAGCCTCATATTCCACATTGGACACTATATCTTTTTCATCATGTTTTTTCAAATAGCTAATTATGTAGTTTATTTGGAACCCAGTCTTACTGTTTTAAAAATGTTTTAGTTATAAAAAATTTGGTGCTCTAGGTGCTATTATTTTTTTATTAATTTCACAGGAACATACGTTTATAAAGGAGTTGATAAAATGCCAACTTATAAGAACAAAGAAAAAGGCACATGGTATTGTTCATTCTATTATACTAATTGGACTGGTGCTAAAAAGAAGAAAAAGAAGGAAGGCTTTAAAAAGGAAAGTGAAGCTAAAAAATATGAAAGAGAGTTTTTAGCAAAGCAGCAAGTTAATTGTGATATGAACTTTAAAACATTAGTAGATTTATACATAGAAGATGCTTCAACAAGAGTTAGGGAAACTACCCTTGAAAATAAAAAAGTCTTAATAAACCTTAAAATAGTTCCTTATTTTGAAAGAATGAAGATTAATGATATCAATCCTAATCATATTAGAAAATGGCAGAATGAACTTATTAGCAAAGGTTATTCTCAAACTTATTTAAAAACTATAAATGATCAATTAAGTGCTATTTTTAATCTCGCAATAAAATACTACAGTCTTAACAGCAGTCCTGTTTTAAAGGCCGGGGCTATGGGAAAGAAAAATGCTGAAAGTACGCAATTCTGGACAGTAGAAGAATTTAAAAAATTTATAGAGTTCGATGATAAACCAATATCGGCATTAGCATTTAAGGTTTTGTTTTGGACTGGAATAAGAAGTGGAGAACTTATGGCTCTTACATTTAAGGATATTGACTTAATTAATAAAACAATAAATATTAATAAAACTTATACCCGCCTAAACTGTAAAGATATAATCAGTCAACCAAAAACACCCAAGAGTAAACGAAAAATTGCTATTTCTGATTCACTTTGTAATGATATACAAGAGTATAAAAACAAGCTTTATGATATAAAAGAAAATGATAGGATCTTTCAATTTACAAAGTTTTTCTTGAAACACGAGATGCAACGAGTGTGTAAAAAGAGCGGAGTAAAAGAAATAAGGATACATGACTTAAGACATTCTCATGCATCCTTACTTATAGAACTTGGTTTCACTCCATTATTAATTTCTGAAAGGCTGGGGCATGAAAAAGTTCAAACAACACTTGATACATACTCCCATCTTTATCCTAACAAAGGTGATATTGTAGCAAATAAACTTAACGATTTATATTAGTACGTTTTTAGTACGTTTTAAATATTTATGCTTGTAAACATGTTGATTTTAAAGCATTTATCATCATTTCAATTTCTATTCCCACTCTACTATTGAATATTATCTTGCCTTAATAACTGCTTGTTATTGAGGCTTTTATTATTTATTTTATTTATATTATTTGAGATGATTGAGCTATTTAAAAGTTAATAGAATCATTTTAGAATCAATCTAATCATATAATTTCCAATAGATCTCTAGTATTAGTAAATATCTCATCTGAATTATTGATAATCACTGTATTTAAAACACAGATAGAATTTAATTAAATTTTATGTAAGCTTGTCCCACTACTTTCAAAATAGTTTCTTTATATCTTCTCTGCCCATAATCTCCAATCCCTTATAATCAACTCTATCTTTAATTTTAACTTTCGTCAAATTCTGCTTTAAATAGGCTCTTGTATCCATTGTCATACATCCAACAAAAATGCTTGAACTTATTTTTTCCTCAACTGCTACACACTTCAAAAGATTTAAATATTCAATTACGTTGTGTGTAAAATTACTTGGCCCAACTTTAACCTCATAAAACTCGCTATTATCTACATTATATCCAGCAACATCAACTGTGCTTTTTTCCTTATTAGGATCCTCATTCCAATAATGTATCTTATTTTTATTAATTTCTACTTCGCAACCTTTTTCAAATATACTTATTCTAGTTCTAGTACTCTGATACTTTTTTGAATATATATCCTCAACTATTACTTCAAATAACTTTCCTCTAAAGTCTGAAATTTCACTATCGCTCCTACTGTTTTCATAAGCAGCCCTTAAAGCATTAATAAAAGCTTCCATTTCAGCTATTTTCAAAGTTTTATTCAAAAGTTTTACCTCTTCAGTCCATGAATCGAAATTTGTATTAAAATAATCTTTAGTTTTATTTTCGAGAATAAATTGACAAAGTATATCAAATAATTCATCATTTCGATTAACAAACTTTGAAACACTCCTGGCTCGTGCTATGATCATTCTTTTATATTCATTGTCCCAATCTTTTCGCTCTAAAGATACTTTACCTAGTGAAGGCATCTTAATCCTCCTTCATCTTATCTTCCCTAATTATTTCTCCTATAATTTCATTTATATTAACTGCAGGTAAAATAATAGGCGGTAGTCCCATTTTTACAATAATGTTGTTTATACTTTCTCTAGCATATGCCCATAGCATAGGAATACTTTGTACTTCTAAATAAAATTTCAAATCTTTTTCACTTATATCAACTGATGATTCGCAAAATCCCTTATACACTATTTCAACATTAAAAAGTTCACTTTCTTTATTCTCTGATCCTATATTTACCTGTAGATAACATACACCTTTATTTCTATCTGTAACTTCACCAGCATTTTTTAGACTAATACTAAGAGGTACATTTCCTTCTAATCCCTCATTAGATTCATTATAAGTTGACTTTAGTGATATCAGTTGTATTTTTTTTAATTGAATGCTATGATAATGTTTTTTGTCCAACTTCATTTATATCCCTCCATTTTATAAAAAAAGAAGTCTGCATTTCACATGCAGACATCAATACATCAAAGCTATTTTTAAATGTTATTCCTTGCGGACTAACCGCTGTAGAAAGAATGAAATCTTTTCCTACTGTTACACTTATATCTTTATTCATAGAATCCATGACGTCACTAAATGTTACTGATTTGACCATATACTTATTAAGTTTATTAAAAATCTCGTTGCTTCCTTCTGTAAGAAAAGTCAATATAGTATCACTTTCATTTTTTATGGAATTATCAATTATATAATTATAGTATCTCATTATATTGTACATATCTTCATCTTTATAAGAACTTAATTCTAAGCAATTAATAAAATCTACTATTTTTACAATACCCTCTTCTAGAAACCAGTCTATAAATACTAACAAATCTATATCTTCTATAGATTCGCTATAACTGCTTAACTCATATATATTATTATAATTTGAGAAAGAAAAACTACCATCAAATTTTTTTATATACATTTGTAAGTTATAAATATAATTATACAAATAATTATATCCTACTAATTTGTTAATACTATTAATATAAAATTCATCTTTATAATTAGAAACTTGAGAACTGCTAAAAAAGTCACTTTTTTCATCAACTTTTATCGGAGTACGACAACATGAATCAGTTATCCAATTATATAAATTAGCAAACATACTATAATCATTTATATACATCTATACTCCTCCTTTCAATCTCATATCTTCATTGATATAATATGCACTTACACTATGATTTGATATGATATGGTTAAAATATATCATAAACTAACGCTCAGTTCAAGGAAAATATTAACTATTACTTAGTTTTAACCTTTTCTTTTCAAATTATTCTTAGTACAATACTATTTATATTATAAATTAATTAGTATATTACTACATATTCTATTTAAATTAAGAGTTTTAATATTGCATACCCCTTTAAGCTCAAATTTATCAAATAATGAATATATTGACCTTCATCTAAAACCTTTATATCAATATCACTTAGATCTCTATGTAACAATACTTGCTCAAGCATTTGATCTAATACATCTCCATTAAATCTTTCAGCTTAATTTATAGAGGCTACCCTATAAATTATAATTAGGAATTTTCACCACAGAATATTCAATATCATTTTCAGTTACATCTTCAAAATTCATAAATTTTATATTATTCATCTTTATTTTCAAATGTACTCCAAACTCTATATTATCCATTTCAATTGATTTATTGTTATCACTTACTACTGCTGGGGCAATAAAAAACTCCTTTTTAGCTTCCACTTGTTTCTTAAATATAGCTAGATTATTTTTAAATACATCAATATCCATATATTGATATCTAGAAAATACTGTATATAGTGTTTCATCTACAAAAAAACCTTGTTTTTCTGATCTTTTTATACATTCGTCCATATTAGTAGTTATATGTACAAAATACCCATCTGCAATACCAACATTCTTTTTTTCAATGATAGAGATTTCTATATCTTTAAATACATCTTCACCACAATGCTTCTTCCAATCTTCAAATATCTTACTTGCACTTTCTTTATCTTTATATAGCAGAGCCATTAAAGGTGACGCTTCATTTTCTGGATCAAACATATATGCTACACCACGCCACTTAGCTTTATCCCAAACCTTTAAGTCAATCATAGACGTAACAAACATATTTTTTCTTTCTTTTGGTTGTAATATATTCTCTTCTGCCTGACCAAGTGGCGGTTTTATAGTATTTTTTATACCTTTTAGCCTATAGCATAGCTTTTTAAAGTCCTTTTCCCTGTCTACATAATAATATGTTGAACTTTGTAGGGGCTTTAATATCTTTGTTGTACTATAATCATTAAATACTATTGGTATAAACTTCGTGTTGTAACAACATGATTCATACAAATGCTGATATATTATATTCAACTCCCAATTTACACCTTTTCCTTCTCCAGATTTAAAATTCATTACTTTATCATAGTACAACTGTGTACATACTATAAGTACATAATCTGAATTCTCAATTTGATTATCCATCCATCTTGGCCATCCTTCTGGTGGACTCTCCTCATATTGATCAATACTTGCATCTATATTATGACTTCTTAAGGTATTTGAAAACTCTAATATCTTATCTGCAAATTGTTCCGTATCATGAGCATATGATATAAATACCTTTGGTATAGCCATATATATTCCCCCCATTAATCCCAATTTATTAAAATATTAATTGAATAATTCTCCCTTAAATGCTCTCTGCATTAATGAATTAAAATTATTTTCTAATTCTTTTAAACTCTCTTTCATTTCAAATTTCAATTTGTCAACTTGTTTAGCGAAAGCTGCAAATTGATTTTGAAGTTCTATTGGTGGATAAATTATAGGAAATTCCTCTAAGTGTTCTTTATTTATTTGTCTCTTATCAATTCCTCCAACACATACACTTCTTATATAATCTCTATATTCATTAGTTGTAAGAATAAATAAGACAAATTCATTTATTTCACCCTCTTGTAACCTTATCAAATAAACGTGTCCATTGATATTCGCACTATCATCTTCTCCTATAAACATAGCTGCTCTACCTAAACTACTATTTTCAGTATTTATTCTACCAGTTTTAGTCATTAAAATATCTCTATTTTTCAAGCTACTTTTTAACATTTTATTATGAGTTTCTTTATCTATATATGCTATATCATCAAGAACCAATTTATTTTTCCAGACATTTTGACTTCTAAAAAACATAATTCCTTCATCAACATAAACTTCACTTCCACCCTTTGGAGTATTTCCACTTAGTATTTTAGTTGATATATTTTTTAATTTTTTAACTTCCCACCCCATAGGATTATTTATTGGATCACCAAACATTTCTATAAATCTCGATTTGACTAATTCTTCTAATAACTTAATAGATTCCCTTCTCTTTTCTAAAGCCATTTCTGCCTTTTCTAAAACCTCAACTATTTTCAGTTGAGTAACATAGTCTATCATAGCAATTTCCAGATTTAGTATTTGATCTTTTCCTATGTTTATTTGTAATCCTCCGCTTGCAAATTTCGTATAATAACTTTTATGTTGTGGTAAGCTTAATGCATATTTCAAATATTTTTCATCAATAATTGTCTTGTCTTTAATTATTAGTTTTCCAACACGTTGATTTAGTAATAACATCTTACCTTTTGTACTAACTATTGTAGGAACACCTAATATCTTAGGATCATTTGCTAAATCAGTCATCGCGATTATTAAGTCTCCATCTTTAAGTAAATACTCACTATATTTTTCAACAAATTCTTCTGGCAAATATTTAGGATTATATTCTATGTCAAAAGTTGCATCTGGTCTAATATTGCTCATTCTACAATTCAATACATTTGAATGCTCAACATAATCATTTGATCTAAATGCATAGCCATTTTGTAAATCACATACTTCTTTTAATTTTATATACCTCATGTGCCTACCCCTCAAGCATTCCTTTTAATTCTTTAATTGATTTAGCTATCTCTTCCTCCAAACTCTCAACTTTTTTCAAGATGTCATTAGGAGCATCATATTTTATTTCTTCATATTCTATTTCCTTATATTTATTTATTGAAAGATCATAATCATTATTAGCTACGTCTTCTTTTTCTACCCAGAACCACTTATCTTCTTTAGTAGGTTTTAAATTATTATCCTTCTTTATAGCTCTCCACTTTTCAATTATATCAGGAATGTCTCCATCATTATCAAGCTTATTTCTCTTGTCATCTAGTGAGTATCCATCGCTTTGCATATCGTAGAACCATACTTTGTTTGTTTCTCCACCTTTAGTGAATATAAGTATAGCTGTAGATACCCCTGCATATGGCTTAAATACACCTGAAGGCATGGATATTACACCCTCTAGTGCATTTTCTTCTACTAAGCTTTGTCTTATATCCTTATGAGCCTTAGTTGATCCAAATAAAACTCCATCTGGTACTATGACAGCACATCTTCCACCTAAATCTAATATTCTATTTATAAGCTTCATAAATAATAATTCAGTCTTAGTGGTTTTAGCTCCCTTTGCAAGAGTCGGATTTATGTCTCCCTCATCTATGCTTCCCTTGAAAGGAGGATTAGCGAGTACTAAAGTATACTTATTTTCTTCTTCATATCTCTTTGATAATGAATCCGTTTGTCTAACATTTGGATTATCTAAACTGTGTAGCATTAAGTTCATTGAAGCTATTCTAACCATTGATGGGTCAAAATCAAAGCCATAGAACATCTGGGTTCTAAAATGCTCCCATTCCTCGCTACTCATCATATCTCCAATTCTATTGTGAAGATTTCCTTCCTCATCAGTAAATATGCTTTCTGGTCTTGTATATTTTTCAAGTATATATTCTAATGAATTGATTAAGAAACCCGCAGTACCACATGCTGGGTCGCATATTTTATCTTCAGCTGATGGGTCCATAAGCTCAACCATCATTCTTATAATGTGTCTTGGAGTTCTAAACTGTCCATTTACTCCTGAGGTTGCAAGCTTTGATAGTAGATACTCATATAAGTCGCCTTTTGTATCTGCATCATCCATGTTTATTCCATCTATAAGTCTAACTGACTCCTGAAGTAATGATGGTTTAGGTATCATAAATACAGCATCCTTCATTTCTGCTGTAAAGCTTGAGTCTTCTCCACCCAATGATTTTATAGCTGTGAAAACCTTTTGTGATACAACATCAAACATCTTCTCTACTTCTAAATGCTTAAATTGGCTCCACTTTAATAGTTCCCAGCTAAAATCAGCTTCAAATTTCCCATCTGCTTTTAACTTTTCAGTTAATTCCATAAATAATGATTTAAATGGTCTACCTATTCTATTAGCTCTCTTTTCATTAGCAATATCTATATCATCTAATCTCTTTATGAATAATAAATACGATATTTGCTCTATTACAGTCAGAGGGTTAGATATTCCCCCTGACCAAAAGTTATTCCATAGTTTATCTATTTTACTCTTAATTTCTGCACTTAACATTTCTTCAGTCCTCCTCATTTCATTCGTCGGAACACGGGGCACGCTGTGCTCCCCGATTTCCATCGGCTAGCCTGCCCGCTAAAGCCCATTTAGGGCTTTAGCCTCTCTACCTTTAAGATATAACACTTACTTTGAATGGTGCTATCAAATCAAACACTTCATCGGCCATTCTTCCAAATATGCCGTCAACTCCATTTGGATTAAAGGATGTATATGGAGCTGCAAATAATGCTGCGAATGATATTCCTTTATTTTTAGCAATATCATTCTTAATTATTTCTAAAGTCTTAATCTGTGTTGCACTCATCTTATTATGATGCTTTTGGATGAACTCTTCAAACCTTTTATTTAATTCAGCCTCATCAACACCAACAAACTTTCTGATAATGCCAACTATATCCTCTTTGTCTATATCTGTTTTACTTGAAAGCTCGTCTATACTATAAACAAAATCATCTCCAAATATTGAATAGATACCATCAATCTCAGTTTGAGAAAGCTTTTCACCTTTTCTAATTTTATGAATTACTAACTGGTCATTTAATCTGTCTTCAATAGCTGTCCTTACTCTCTTTTCATAAGGTTCCATGTTAGCCCCATAAAGTACTGAGCCTGCACTTATTTCTTTTACTACCGATCCAGTATCTTTTATATCAATCACTACAAAATGTCCTGCTGTAGATCCCTTATGCTTCATTAAATCTCTTAAATCTATCCTTATTTGCTCTAGCTTTTCATAACTAAGATTATCCCAGCCTGAAGGTTCTAATAGTGATTTGATAAGTTCTCTCTTACCATCAAACTGATTTATATTTATTTTTAATCTTGCTAGCTTCTCCATTGTGGCATTGATTTCTCTAACTAATCCATCCTTATCATTGGTCTCAAAGTATTGAAGTATTCTATAAATTGAGTTATCAAATAAGATAGCATCTTGATTGTCCTTTGCTTCAATCCATTGTATTAATGGAGCTATCTCTAATTTTAACTTCTTAATGAAATCTTCACTTAAATGGCTCCAATATTCCTCTTTTTTAACTTGCTCTATCTTCTTTCTATTCTTCTTTATTTCAATACTCTCTGATGGAAGCTCTTCTATATCTGCTTTTAGCTTTTCTATAAAAGCATTGCATATATCCACTTTGTTCTTTGACTTATAAACTTCTAAAAGTTTGCACTTAAGTTCAAATCTAACCTGCATAGAGGTTTTTTGAGGACTTGGTACAAATCCTTTTGGATTCATTTCAAAGAATTCAAAGTTCTTATAGCAATCAAAGATAGCAAACTCTTTTTTATCTACGCCATCTCCAAACAAATCATCACATCTTCTAGTTCCTCTACCTATCATTTGCCAGAACTTAACCTTTGAATAAATAGGCTTTGCAAATACCAGGTTAACTATCTCAGGTACATCTATTCCTGTATCTAATAAATCTACAGATATAGCTATTCTAGGGAATTCTTCATTTTTGAAGTTCTCTATGAGTATTTCTTTATCCTTAATACCTGAATAAATTACGGCAGTTAACTTTCCTTTATATTGAGGATACATTTCATTAAATAAAGAATCCAAAAGATTTGCATGACCTTTATTTTTTGCAAATATGATTGTTTTACCTAAATGGTCTCCTACCTTAATACCATTATCCATAAGTGTTTTTAATATATATCTATTAGTATCCTTATTGGTTATCTGCTTTTCTAAAGCATCTTTATCAAACTCAAAAACTTCACCATCATAGCCTTCTTCATCTACCTGTCTTCTTTGCTCTTCTGTCATTTGACTATACTTTATACCTTTTCTTAAAAAGTCAGTGGTAGCATCAATTACTCTTGGCTCAATAAGGTAAGGCGGTATATGACTCCAAGCCTGATCTACAGAAAAATTAAAAGTTGGATCTTCAGTGTCACAATTAAATAAATCAAAAGTATTTCTTTCTATAAAGTCTACAGGTGTTGCTGTAAGCCCTATAATATGCGCATCAAAATACTCTAATATATCTCTATAGGTCTTATATATACTTCTATGAGACTCATCGCAAATAACAAGATCAAAGAAACCTACGCTAAACTTGCTGTAATAATTAATCATAGTTTGGTATGTTGAAAAATAAAGAGTAGCTTCTCTATTTTCTGAGTTTTTGCCAGTAAACCTGCAGGATATTTGTTCAGGCATAAAAGTTTTGAAACTATTCTTGTCCTCTTTAGCTTGTCTAACAAGCTCATCTCTATCAGCTAAAAACAAAACTCTCTTAGCCCAATTTGATTCCATCATACCTTTAGTTAATGCAATAACAGTTCTTGTCTTTCCTGTTCCTGTTGCCATTACTAAAAGAGCTTTTCTATGACCATTAGAATATCTTTCATATACTCTTTTAATACCTTCTATTTGATATGGTCTTCCAGCAATATTTTTATCTATCTCAACTTTATTTAAATTTTTCTTATACTTATGCTTAAAGAATAGCTCTTCTAAATCTTCTAAAGTATAGAATCCCCAAATCTGTCTTGGCTCACTATGCATGTCATCCCACATATATATTTCATATCCATTTGTATAGAAAACTATTGGGCGAATTCCATAATCTCTTTCAATAGTATTAGCATACTCAACTGCCTGCTGGCGACCTATAATAGGATCAACTGACGATTTTTTAGCTTCAACAACAGCAACTGGTTTGCCTTTTTTATTAAACAGTACATAATCAGCAAAGCCTTTTTTGCCTGCTTCCTTATGGTTCACTAAAGGAAGCTCTAATTTAACTAATTCATTATTATTAACATCCCATCCTGCATCCTTCAGCATTATATCTATTAGCTTCTTTCTAGTTTCTGCTTCATTAAGGTCTAAGCTAACTTCAGTCTCTTTTTCTACAGCTTTATCTTCTTCAGTTACAACGGCTGTTTTTATTTCTTCCTCAACGCTCTTTATTTCCTTATTATGCTCTTCCTTAATCTCTTCCTTTTCCTTAGCATAGTCTTCAATATTATATACAGGTGCTTTAGCTTCAGCCGCCTTAGGCATTTTGAAGGTTAATGGTTTTATTGAAGTGTCCTTTGTTACTTTAATATAAAACCATGCTGCTACCTTATACATAGACACTAAACACTCTAAAGCATCCTTTTTATTTTCATACCCTTCATGGTTAGCCTTATTGCCATAACGTCTTACTATGTCAAATAAGTCTGGAATAGCTCCATTAATACCTGTAGCTCTTAAAAGCTTAATTTTATCATCTTGAGATGCAAATTTAGGTATTTCAACTTTCAAAGCTGTAAGTATATGATCAATTATTTGCTCTCCAAACATACGCATCTTCAGCATTGATGCGTTATTATCTGTATGTATATAATTTTCAGCCTGGCTACCTAACTTTGCTAATGTTGTCCATTTCTTATTTAAAAAAGTAAAATTAGACATATATATCCCCCTCATCTTAACTTACTTAATTCCCAAATACTCATTCCATCCACTTTTATCAAAACGCTCAAATGATTTTGTATATATTTGATCAAAGCTTAATTTAGTTGGCCTTGATAGTAAACAATTTATACTACCAAAAACTTTTTCCCCTTCTTCAACACTTATTAACTTAAAGTATATACATAAGCTTAATATATTGTTATGTGTTAGTGTTATATATTCTGATAGCCACTTAAACTCATTCTTATTATCGGAAATTATTATTGGGACTCCAAGAGCAGATGCATACCCTGCACACTCACTTTCTCCTGGTCCTATCACATTCCTTTTATCTTGTATAACTGGAGTGGCCAATTTATTTACAACTATATCTTCTTCTCTGTTTACAATCTCAAATATACTATTTTCTTTTTTAATTTCTGCTTCAATCCTTGAAAAGTATATCCCTGTTTTCTTTCTTAACTCATAGTCATAAACAAAAAAAGGTATTATTATCTTTGAAAATAACAAACTAAGTAAATCTAACCTATCTACTTTAGCTAAATTTATAAGAATATCTGTATCTGAAATCGCTGCTGTGTACTTTTTCATTTTACACTATTTCATCATCTTCTGGCTCATTATAACCATACTTTTCAGGTGTTTCATTTATAAAACCTAAAAGTTCAGTTATCTTGCCGTATGATATCTTGCCCTTTTCATAATTTTGCTTTGCTATTTCCAGATATTCTTTTGATACATATGATACATTACTAGGTACTATTAGTGATATATCATACCCTTCTGTTTTTGTTATTTCTCTTAACTCTTCCTTTTTAGCTAACGAGCCATATTCAGCTAAACTAGCATATAGGTTAATATCACATAAATCTAGTTGAACTAATCTTTTTAACATAGCTTTATAACTTACCTTTAGTGTGCTGTTCAATCTTACAATATGTCTAACTCCTAACTGATCTTTAGAAGTATTAATTAACTTATAAAACAATTCTTTTACATAATCCTCTGGCATTAAAAACTCTGATGCAAAAATGTTTGCCTTCTCATCTTCATCTGAGTAAATAGCATTATTCATAAGTAATTTTTCTTTCCTTAGTAAATCATCATTATAAAGTATATGATAGAGCTCATGTGCTGCTGTAAACCTCTCATGACCTAAAGTGAAACTACTATTTAAAAATACAACAAACTCATTGTTAAAATAGGTTGTAAAGCCTGATATATCATAAGTGTCTAAAGGCTTCCTTATGAAGAAAGCTACATCTTCTAAAATTTCAAAAATATCAACTATTCCTTTTTTAGAAAACTTATATCTTGCTTCTTCTGCTAGTCCTTTAATTTTTAGTCTTAAAGGTTCATCCGGTAATTTCAAGTCTTTTTTAGTTAAACTCATATAACTTAACTCCTCCATAAAGGTTCTACATTAGTTATAGTATTAGAATTTAAGATCTTCTTTTGATTCATAAAGCTCATAATCATCTCTTGTAATGTTTCTACACCTTTAATTGCTTCTTCATTCATGTTTCTTTTTCTAAATAAGGTAACTAAACTATCATCTTCACTATCTTGTAATAATGCTTCTACATCTTGATCTAATACCGAACAAATTGCTTTTAGTTCAACAGCTGATACAGTTCTATTACCATTCTCAATTTTGCTTAAGGTTTCTCTACTCATTGATATACCTAAATCTTTTAATCTATCTACCATTAACTGTTGGCTTATCTTCTTATCTTCTCTAGATTCTTTTATTCTTCCACCTATAATTACACTTGTTAGCATAGAATATACCTCCTAACATACTATTGTAATATTATATTACACCATATTATTGCCAACATCAATATGTTACTTATAATTGTAACCATTTATCACATATACTATGCCAGTATATTGATTTCTTAATACTTATCTACCTCTTTGAAAAGAAAAAAATCACTTTCTACTTTTATTACTAGAAACTATTAAACCCTGTCGGATTTGACACATTATTTTACATTCTTGACTTTTGTTGTAATGCATTGTATTGTTAAGCTGCTGTATAATATTCAAAATATTATTTTAATAACCTAGGAGGTGTTTGATGAACGAATGGATTTGTAACTGTGATGCAAGCAACAATGAAGCAATAGGAATGACTATAGGCATTCAAATACTGAACACAACAACATCAGAAGAGTTTCTTTTTTCTGAGTGCATAGGACCATGTGGTAATTCCAACTTTGCAGAAGCACAAGCAATTATTAAGTCTTTAACAAAGCTTGCAGAACTTTGTAAAAAGGATGATATTATTACTATTTGTGGGGACAACCAAGATGTAATTGATAAAGTAAATAAAATAATAATTCGAGGCATGAAAAAGACCAAAAGAAAGCCACCTGAATATGTGCTTAATATCATCAATCTTATGTCTAATTTTGAAAATATAGAATTAAAATGGGTTACCAGAAATCTTAATCGCAAAGCCCATTATCTAAGCAGGGAACCTTTCTTAGATAAGTACACCGAGTATAGAGCAAAGAAAATCAACGTTAAATACATCAATGATAATATTTTTTTAGCTGAAAGTAGTAAAGATAAAAATTTATATTATACTGTTGATTTAGAGTTTTGCACATGCACCTGCCGCTTCTTCAAGCTGCAACATTGGTGGGAAAGAAAAAAGTGTAAGCATATTATTGCTGTTGAAAGCTATATAAATAATCTTGAGGCCTCAAGATAAAATTAGCTTAATTAAAGACATAAAGTTAAAAAATTGATATTGTAAATTACGAGGAGGAAAAATATGTGTATTAAAGAATTAAACCAAAACAACTTTGATTTAGATAAAATTCTTGAAACTGTAATCGCCGTTGATATTGGAACATCTTATATTAAAACCAATGAGATATATTTTAAAACAACTATTCATGAATCCAGAACAAATGAACATCACTCCATTATAAATTATAGTATAAAGTGGAATGATACTTTTTATACTATTGGTGATTCATATAGTGCCGTAAATATAAAATTAACTGATTTTAAAACAAAAGAATATAAGTTATGTTTATTAACTGCTATAGCATTTAGCTTTGCAAGCAAAACAAAATCAAGATATTTAAAAGTTAGACTTGCTTTAGGCTTACCTGCTGAATACTATGAAACCTATTACGAAGAGCTAATATCTGAAATAAAAAAACTAGGTACTCAATCACTTAAAATAGATTGTCAATATGAAGATTCTTATGAATATGCCACCAACTCTACTTATATTGACGATGGAACTAAAGAACATATATGGACTGACTATACTATCGAAATTTTGGATGTAGTCATTTTTAAGCATGGAGCTACATTATATGAAGATATTAGCAAAAGATTAAACTTCCCTCTAACAGTTATTGATTTTGGTAGCCATTTAGTTAATGCATCTAATTGGGCACTAGATGAGAATACTCCTTTGTTAATAAACTCTAAAACATTAACAAATATAGGTTTCTACAAAATGTTACATGACCTTACTCTTAAAATATGCTCTATCAAAGGTTTCTCTTATATGTATAATGAAAGCTGTGTTTGGGATATCTTAAGTACTTATGAAGAAGGGTGTGTTAAAGATACGACCTTAAAAGAAATTGAAGTCTCAGTTTTAAAACCCTATATAGATAAAGTAATATATCTATTAAAACTTCATGAATTTAAGATCAATGATAATATATTACTAATTGGTGGTCCATCTATAACTCTTTTGAATTATGTTTCTAATAAATTTCCTTACTCAACCATCAGTTTACTTGATGATATTGATACTGAATTCAAAAATAGCTATTACCCTCTATACGGCAATGCTTTTATATTTTTTAAAAAGTATAAAGAACTATTAACTGACCTCTATATAAAAAATAATTATAATTATTAATTTACACAGGAAAGCAATTAGCTTCTAAATGTTTTCCTGTATAAATTAACTGTCAAATCCGACAGCGAAATCTAATAATATCTTTATTTTCTTAATTCCTTAGGTATAGTTGAGCTATTAAAAGATCTAAATATAAGTTTAAATTAATTACTACTTACCTAAAAAACAATATTGATATCAGAGTACAAAAATGTTAATATATGTATGATTAAGCTATAACTTTTAATATAAATGAACGTTCTCTGTTAGTAATTTTAAGTGTACTATATCCTACTTATAGTATCCTATTATTAATGCTAGCTTTTGAGAGCCATTAGATTTGCTAGGTAGTGACATAGCCGAATATTTTAATTATTTAATTAATGTTACGCCTGGTGGATTAACCAGGCGTTATTTTATTAAAGGGGGAAATGATGTGAAGAAGTACAAAAGAGAGATATTTATTTTGCTTGCTATTGTATTAGTTGTTTTTGGCTTTACATTTAAGACTCTTGTTGACAGAAATAACAGAAACAAAGAGTTAGCTAAACAGATACAGTCTAATTCAACAACTAAATCAATAATGGACGCTAATGAGAAAAAGATTGATGCTTTAAAGCAAAATAAGATTGATACTGCAGAAGAGGCATTTAGGGATAAGTCTGAAGATATTAAAATAGGTGGTATCGTAACAAACATACAAGGATTAAATGTTGTAGTTAGGATGGATACAGCTGATGGATCTACATATTATAATGTAGAAATACCTCACACATTAAAAGCTTATATGTCAGCTATACATGTTAATTGTATAGTTCAAATGACTGTAACCACTAATGGGAAAGCAGATGGTATGGTTCAGGCTACAGCTAGAGAAATAAAGGTAATAAAGAAGGCAGGAGAGTAATTATCCTGCCTTTAGTTATTGTATTAGATCCCATATATGTTATTCAGTAAGTTTCTATACACATATTTAGTATTTCTTGAATTATCAATTGCAAGAAATAAAAAGAAAACAAGTAGCTCGCAACTACTTGTTCTCGGATTAATCTTACAACACTGCCAGAAGCCAATGGCTTTATATTATTAATATTATACCAAGCTGCTTACAATTGTAAATATATCTAATATTTTTTATCTTTAGCTCACTTATATATCTATAAAATCACATATATTTTCTTCCAATCCCAAGGTATATGAATCAAAATTTATTTCTCAGTTTCATGCCACACCCCTCTATATATATGTTTCACTTTGACCCATGAACAGATATACAATAGCTAATTATCAAATAACAAAACTAATTTTTTATAAGCTTTTTATAAATGAATATAGTACATTCATCTTTAGTTTCTTACATTTATTATCTGTAATAATCATATCAATAGAAAGAATTTTTTACAGACATGTACTCATATATGCTATACCCTGCGTCAAATTTGACACACCCCTTATATAGTAAATTCTCCATATTCCATAATATCAAATATCAATATATTTTGTCTTAACAAAACATATTCATCGCTTGTTTTAGTATTAGTAATCTTACAATATCCATTTATCAATTTAATCATAATTCGCTTATATATCTATAAAAATCATATATATTTTCTCTCGGTACCAGGCTGTATCAATCTAAATATATTTCTTAGTTTCATGCCCCACCCCTCTATAGAATTACATGGTTCATTTTGACCTATTCAAAGCCTTCGGCTTAATTCACAATAGTTTAATCTGTTTTAGCTTACACAATTAAATCTTTTTAACTAATCCATCCTCCTTTTGCAGATTAAAGATTTAGCCCTTAGCAGGGCACTGGTGGTTCTTTTTTAACTTTTTATAAGTATGTTTAATCCTTTATAAAGCTCAACCTTATTTAAAGTATTGAATGAACCATTAATATTTATATCTAAAGGAGGATTCATAATGAAATCAACTAAAAAATCTATTAAAAACTCAAATCTTATTAATCAGAAAGATCTTAAAAAGGTTAATCCTAAACATGACTATAAGGCTGAGTACACAAGACTTTTCCCTACCAAGATGTCTAGTTCAAACTTCTTATCTTTCTATACCCTTCATGTGCTAGCTAAAGAAAACAGACCTCTATATGGCAAAGAAATACTAGCCTTCCTGCAAGACACAATAGGATCTGCTGTTTGGAAGCCCTCACATGGAACTCTCTATCCTATTTTAAACAAACTCACAGCAAACAACCTTATTGAGAATATAAAGATAGAGGAAGATAAGAAGTATTATGCCCTTACTGAGCTTGGAAGAGAAGAATTAGAAATAAAAATGAGAGAGTTCAAGCCTATGATAATTGAATCCTATAAATTCTTCTCTAAACTTATTGAAGAAATATATGGTTTCAATGGGGAGACAAATGATTCTAATTATTAAAATACGTTTATAGCTATTATAATAGATTAAGCAGAAATCTCTGAAAGCTCCATTCCACTTATTATAATCATAAAGCCAAACTATTATGCTCTTAAAGGAATAGCAAAAAGGCTATTCCTTTATAATTATCTACAAATGTCTATAAGGTAGACAAACATTTATAGATAAATATTTATATACAAATGTTTATAGACAAATATCAACATAGACTTGGTTCAAAATGACCTTCTGGTGTTTTGTGATGATGTTTTTATAACTTCTATCTTAATAATAGGATATACTGATGGTCATTATGAACCAATGTATCAAAATGACACAAATATGCTTAATAATTATAGATATTGCTATGTAATAATTATGACCGATTCAAAATGAGCCAAGCTATATATAATACCTGCTTCTCAGAAGTACTGTAACTTAGAAGTAATTATTAAAGCTAAAACCTCCACGTTTTTAGGTGTTTCTCCCTACTACTTTTATAGCTAAAAGTTGAAATCCATATTAAAACTAAAAATACTGGCAATGTAGTTAGACTACATTTTAAAATTATTTGTCTTGAGCAAACTCCAAAATTGGATTATGCTTATTCTTTTAATAACTTGATTTGTGCTAAGGCTTGTTATGATATATAATGCTCTTTAAAGCGTTATACGCTTTATTTAAGACCTATTTAATCATAAGATATGTTTTTATATAATCCATGCTAATTTAATATATCCTAGAGGGCATATAGCTACTCCAAAGATCAAAATAAATATTACTATTTCTATATACTTTTATACAGTCCTGCTGCTTCTTTGGGAGCTGTTTTATTATATCGTCTATGGAAATAGGCTTTATCTCGACATCAGCATATATATAATGATATCCTTTTGATAATATCCATCTTTTATACTTCAATATTGTAGATTCTGCAGGTACTTTAATATGTGGTACTTTATTTAAATAATTCAATACCAATTTAGCTGTATGCTTCTCATTTTTACTTAAACTACTACCATTTATAACTGAGAAAAGTTTAATCTTTGTAGTTATTGTCTTATCTAAGTGAAGTAGTTTTAAAACCTTATTCATAATATTTACTTGGCTGTTAAAATCGAATACTTCCTCTAATATAGCTACAGGTCTTGAGGAAGGTTCTATTTCAAGCTCAGTAGCTTTGCCATCACTCGTAAACTTTGTTACAATAGGTTTAAAAAGCTTATATATTCTATCTCTTTTTAAAGAAACTTCTATGCGTAATATATCCTGTCCAGCTTTTAAACATACTAAATCACTATCATAATAATCATCTATTTGCTTTTCTGGATTCGTATTAGATATTTGTCTAAGCTTTAAGTATATCCTAATTATGAAATCACTGTTCTCCATATCTTTCCCATTAAAAAAATATATAGTGCCACCTTCTTCACTTATATCTTTCTTCAACTTACCTATGTTTTCTAACTTCGAAATCACATTATATAGTGCCTTAATCTCATCGCTGTCTCTAATGATATTTATGTTATTCTCATAATAAGAAACCATCCAATATCTAAGATTAGGCACTACACTTATATCTAATACCCCTTTCAATTTATCTCTAATAATACTATACAGCTGCTGTATATTGCAGGAGTATATAGAAGCTATATTATCATTTTGAAGAAGATAAACAGGATTAAAATCAATATAAAGAAGATCATCCTTATGCATAGGCATATATTTGAGGAAGATTCCATCTATATACTTGTAATAATAAGAAAGACATCTATTATCATTCTCTTTATAAAACCAATTCTCCCTATATCTCTCTTCAAATAATTTATCCTTAACTAAAGACACATTAGTTATATATGTGCTTACTTTATCTATTGCCATATCCGTACCTCCTATGCTAATTTCCAGTTAGGCTTTGAAGCACTCAAAATGCTTCAAAGCCATTGATATTACTAGCTTTATATAGTATACCTATATAGTAATAAGGGTCACCCCATAAAGATCATGCTCTTTTACTGGAAATTTAATTTCTATTTATTTTGTCTTCTTTCTTCTATTTCCGCAGCGAACCTTAAAGCATCAGCATATGTTTGTGTACAATTTAATCCCTTTAACTTAAGTTGCTCCTCCATTTCATAAAACTTTGTAATATATGTTGCGTAAATAAAAAACCTTTTCTCCTATCATGTTATTTGATACTAAGTATAATTCTAATTTAGTTAATAAATAAAAAAGCTTATCTTTATTTTAAATATTTATGTGAACACTTTATACAAAAATAATATGACTCTGCAAAATTGTGGAGTCATATTAGCTTTTATATAATTTCTGATACCTCCAAATTAATGCTCATGCTTCTCACCTATAATCTTTGAAACTTGTCTATTATCTATTAATGATTTTTCATCACTTTTAAAAATATCAAGATACCTCATCTTACTTTATTCATCCATAAATTAGATCATTTTGAACCTGTTATTATTTCTTACATAAGCTTCTTGTCAACTAATCTTTATATTTCTATCTCTTCTAATTCTATAATCAATAACTCATCAGTTATTGGTTCATTTTGACCCTTTCCTAAAACAAATGACTCTTCTAGCTCTGTAAACTTATCATCTATTACAATCATGCTTTCAATAGCATCATAATTTAAAGAATACCAATTAGTACTACTCTTTACTTCCTCACTATAATATCTCTTTACTTTAATCAAGTTCAGCTTCTTCAATTTGGATATAGCTCTTTTCACAGTACTTAAACTCATGTAAGGAAAGTATTTCTCACATAAAGCTGCTACAGATTTATTAGTCCAAATTGACCCTTCTTTTAAATATCTACTATCATTCTTATTCAGCTCTATTAAGTCATTAAGCTTTTGAAGAATTATAGCTTCATTAAGACCTATGGCTTTTGCAAGAACAGGTGAAACCACAGTACATTCTCCTTTACATTCAAATATGCAATGCATGAATATTTCTCCTTTTGCAGTTTTAAAGTTAAATTTAGGCTCCCCGCAACATTTGCAAAAGAGCCTTTAATTCTTACACGCTTCTAATAATTAAATTTATTAACTCAATTAAACTTCAATTCATATAAAACAAAGTATATAAATAATTCCATTGAACTTAACTGTCGGATTTGACATCTAAGAAAGCTATCAGCTTTCTATAATCACATAGCCTTCAATTCTTCTTTTAATTCATCTACATCACAATAATACTTTTCCATAAAATACTTTTTAGGCACCTTACCAGCAACAACAATATATCCTTTCTCCTTCAATTCATTATTAAGCTGTCTAATTATCACATATGCTTTTGATGCACTTATTCCTAAAATTCTTCTAACATCTGTAACTGTTAAATAGCTCATATTTTATGCCTCCTTGTTTCAATCTTACTAATTAATGAATTTAAACTTCTAACTAATACTCACTTTGTTTTTACTTGTAATAAATTTCTAAAGTTTTAATATCCAAATTCTTTAATTAACAAACCACCGCCATTTTAATACTTATACTATTGTTTTAATTAACCACACGTATTATTAGTATTTTTTTATTTTATTATATATAGTTTTTTATTGTTTGTCTATATTTTCGTTTTATTTTCTTGATTATTTATATTTTTTATGCTAAATTATTTTAAGAAGGTGGTGAACTTTTTGATTAATCAAACAGTAGCAGATCGAATAAGAGAAAAAAGAAAGAGCAAGAAATTAACTCAAAAGCAGTTATCCAAAATTCTTAATAAAGCTGAAAGTACTGTACAAAAATATGAAAGCGGAGAGATTGAAGTACCTATTAGCTTATTAGAAGATATAGCGAAGGCTTTAGATACAAACGTCCTTTATCTATTAGGATATGAAGAAATTAAACAAAAGATAGAAGAATCAAGATTATTTAGAGAACAATTAAACCTTCTTGGTTGTTATTTTCAAGAGTTCAATTGTCCCAAAGAGGATAAGGCTGATATTGTTGGTTGTAATTACATAGATGGTACAGAACTGAACTGTTCAAATTGTGATATAAAACAATCCTGCTATATATTATCCTATAATAACATTACTGTTAAAGTTCCTCTGAATGACTTTGATAACTTACGTAATAGTTACAAATCGTACATGCAATTCATGTTGTTGGAACTAATAAAGAAATATCAATAATATTATTATCCTGCTATTTAAGGGGGTGATTATTATTCCTGCATATAAAGACGAAAAACAAGGCACCTGGTATGTACAGTTTTATTACACTACTTGGACAGGTGAAAAGAAGAAGAAACTTAAAAGAGGTTTTAAGAAAAAGGGAGAAGCATTGGAGTGGGAAAGAGAGTTTCTGAGTAAACAGCAGGCCAATCCTGATATGTCCTTTGGATCTTTAGTGGAATTATATTTTGAAGATATGGAGAATAGGCTTAGAAAGTCTACTATAGCTAATAAGAAATATATGATAGAGTTAAAGATTCTTCCTTACTTTAAAAACATGCCTATAAATACAATTAAGGCTACACATATAAGAAAGTGGCAAAATAAGTTGATGAAGGATGAAAAGGACTATTCTGAAACCTACCTTAAAGCAATTAACAATCAGTTAGTTGCTATATTTAATTATGCTGTTAAGTACTATGATTTAAAGGAGAACCCTTGCCATAAAGCCGGCAGTATGGGTAAGAAAAATGCAGAAGAGATGCTATTTTGGACAAAAGAAGAATATATAAAGTTCATTGAATGTGTTTCGGACAAACCTCAATCCAAAATAGCTTTTGAAACTTTATATTGGACTGGCATGAGAATTGGAGAATTAATGGCTCTTACTCTAGCTGATATAGATTTTTATAACAAGACTATAACCATTAATAAATCAATACAAAGATTAGGAAAAGAAGATGTGGTAACAGCTCCTAAAACACCAAAGAGTAATAGAGTTATACCAATAACAGATTTCTTATGTGAAGATTTGAAGAGTTATATTAATACTCTTTACGATATTAAACCTAATGATAGGATATTCCCCTTCACTAAGTATTTCTTGCATCATGAAATGGATAGAGGTTGTAAAAAAGCAAGCGTTAAAAGAATCAGGCTTCATGATCTAAGACACAGCCATGCTTCATTATTAGTTGAACTAGGTTTCACACCTTTATTAATAGCTGAACGCTTAGGTCATGAAAAGATAGAAACTACATTAAATACATACTCTCATTTGTATCCTAATAAGCAAAATAAAGTAGTAGATGCCCTTGAAAAATTAAAGTAGAATCAAATTAGAATCACAGCTTAAAAGAAAAGTCCGCAAACCCTTATTTTATAAGGCTTGCGAACTTTATAGATTCTATTCCCACTCAATAGTAGCCGGTGGCTTTGAAGTTACATCATAAACAATACGATTTACTCCCTTAACCTCGTTTACTATTCTCCTTGAAACCTTATCTAGTACCTCATATGGTATGTGAGCCCAGTCAGAGGTCATTCCATCGGAGCTCGTTACAGCTCTTAATGCTATGGTGTGGCAATAGGTTCTCTCGTCTCCCATAACTCCTACTGATTGAATGTTTGGAAGACAAGCAAAGTACTGCCATATTTTATTTTCTAATCCGTTTAAAGCAACTTCTTCTCTAAAAATCGCATCTGCTTCTCTTACAATTGAAAGCTTATCCTCTGTTACCTCCCCTAAAACTCTAATTGCAAGTCCTGGACCCGGGAAAGGCTGTCTCCAAACTAAATTATGAGGAATTCCAAGTTCTTCTCCAACTTTTCTAACCTCATCTTTAAATAGTTCTCTTAATGGTTCAATAAGTTTAAAGCCTAAATCTTCAGGAAGACCTCCAACATTATGATGGCTTTTTATTACCGCTGAAGTTCCGGTACCGCTTTCTACTACATCAGGGTATATAGTTCCTTGCACTAGGAAATCTATTTGTCCAAGCTTGTTGGCTTCTTCTTCAAAAACTCTTATAAATTCTTCACCGATTATTTTTCTCTTCTTCTCAGGCTCGCTTACTCCTTTAAGCTTTCCTAAAAATCTTTCCTCTGCATTAACTCTTATAAGGTTCATATCAAACTGCTGTTTAAAAATCTTTTCAACCTGATCTCCCTCGTCTTTTCTTAGAAGACCATGATCAACAAATACACAGGTTAAATTCTTTCCTATGGCCTTATGCACCATAACAGCTGCTACAGAAGAATCTACTCCACCGGATAAAGCACAAATAACCTTTTTATCTCCTACTATTTCCTTAATTGCTTTTACTTTCTCCTCTGCAAAAGAAGACATTGACCAATCCCCTTTTACTTCGCAGACATTATATAAAAAGTTTGTAAGCATCTTTTGACCAAAAGGCGTATGTTCTACCTCTGGATGAAACTGAACTCCATACAGTTTTTTATTATCATTTGCCATAGCCGCTGCTTCACAGCCATTTGTACTTGCTATGATACTAAAATTCTCAGGAACTTTAGCAACAAAATCAGTATGGCTCATCCAGCACTGCTCTTTCAAATTTATATCTTTAAAAAGCTTACTTTCGCTGTTTAGAACAACCTCAGTTTTTCCGTATTCCCTTATTTTTGCGCTTGCAACTTCGCCGCCTAAAGTGTAAGCCATTAACTGTTGTCCATAACAAATTCCAAGGACAGGTATGTCTAAATCAAATATATTCTTGTCGACCCTTGGTGCTCCTTCCCCGTATACACTATTAGGTCCGCCTGTGAAAATTATACCTTTTGGATCTTTTTCTTTTATTTTTTCTAAAGTATAAGTATATGGAACAATCTCGCAGTATACTCCTGCTTCTCTAACACGTCTCGCTATAAGCTGATTATATTGTCCACCAAAATCTATAATTAAAATAAGTTCTCTCATTTAGTTCCTCCCTTAATTTACACTGTAGTTAGGTGCTTCCTTTGTTATAACTATATCATGAGGGTGACTTTCTCTAAGTCCGGATGCTGTTTGAACAACAAATACTGCTCTAGCATTAAGTTCCTCTAAATTAGCAGCCCCAACGTAACCCATGCCTGAGCGCAAGCCTCCAAGAAGCTGATAAATTGTTTCTGATACATAGCCTTTATAAGGTACTCTTCCTTCAATTCCTTCCGGAACAAGCTTTTTATTTCCTTCTTGGAAATATCTATCCTTGCTGCCTTGAGCCATTGCACTTAAGGAGCCCATTCCTCTATAGCTTTTATAGCTTCTGCCCTGATAAACTTCCATTTCTCCCGGAGCTTCCTCACAGCCTGCAAACAATGATCCCATCATAACAATCTTTGCTCCTGCCGCTAAAGCCTTAACAACGTCACCAGAGTACTTAATTCCTCCATCAGCAATTACAGGTATATCATGCTTCTTAGCCTCTTCTACACAATCCATAACTGCTGTCAGCTGAGGTACTCCCACTCCAGCAACAACTCTTGTTGTACATATTGAGCCTGGTCCTATTCCGACCTTAACACAATCCACGCCAGCTTCAATTAAGTCTCTAGTTGCTTCTGCTGTTGCAACATTTCCTGCAATAACCTGAAGTTCTGGATAGCTTTTCTTAATTTTTCTGACAGCTTCTGTAACTCCAAAAGAGTGTCCATGTGCTGTATCAATTACAATAACATCCACACCTGCTTTATAAAGAGCTTCCACTCTTTCCATCATATCATTGCTTACTCCTACGGCTGCACCACACAAAAGTCTTCCTCTAAAGTCCTTTGCAGCATTAGGAAATTTAATTGCCTTATCGATATCTTTAATGGTTATAAGTCCTCTTAAATTATTCATTCTATCTACTAAAGGAAGTTTTTCTATCTTATGCCTTTTTAATATTTCTTTGGCTTCTTGGATAGTAGTATCCTCTGCTGCAGTAATAAGATTCTCGTAAGTCATTACCTCTGAAATAGCCTTAGTATAGTCATTTTCAAAAATAATATCCCTATTAGTCAAAATCCCAACCAGCTTTCCTTCAACTGTTACAGGAACCCCTGAGATTCTATATTTGCTCATAAGAGCTAAAGCATCTTCAATTGTATTTTCCGGTGCAAGTGAAAAAGGATCGCTTATAACTCCATTTTCCTGCCTCTTAACCTTGTCCACTTCTGTTGCTTGTCTTTCGATGCTCATATTCTTGTGTATGATTCCAATTCCGCCCTCTCTAGCCATAGCAATAGCCATCTTAGATTCTGTAACAGTATCCATTCCTGCGCTTATCAAAGGGATGTTAAGCTTAATGGTCTTTGTTAAGTTAGTTTCAAGTATTACATCCTTTGGAAGCACCTCGGATTTTTGGGGTACTAATAGAACGTCATCAAAGGTATAAGCTTGTTTCAAAATTACTGCCATTTTTTCAACTTCCTTTCTTTATAATTATTTGTGATTTTCCCAGAAGCTGCATTTATATAAAATAAAAAGCATACCAACTTCACTTATAAAAAAACCATAAGTGAAATTAGTATGCAGCAAATGCATAGCTATAAATCACTCATAGTCGGAAATTTACGGCTTCCGGTAGATACTCCCTGCCATATTCAGGGGATATACGAGTTAAAATGCAATATTTAATTTATTTATATTATTGTAATGAAAGATTTATGTTTTGTCAATGTAGAAAACTCAAATACCATAAAATAATCTTATCACCAAAAAATAGTGAAATCACTGTTCCAAGCACAATATAAGGTCCAAAGGGAATGTAATCCTTTTTAGTTTTTCTCTTGGTTATTATAAGGAACGCTCCTATTATGCCTCCTAATATAAAAGCCGCTAAAAGCATTACTATAGAATTTGCAAAACCTAAGTACAGACCGCTCATAAGACAGATTTCAAAATCACCCCAACCCATTCCATTAGTTAGCACAATTATTAAAGCAATAATCCCTCCTGCTAATAGACCGCCGTATAAATATGTATAAACAGAGCCCGTTGTAAAATAACTAACTATAATAAAAATTACTCCAACAGCAATTCCGCTGTAGGTAGTAACTGAATATACGTCTGTGGTATCAAAGTCAATCATGCCAATCACTATCATGAAGCTTATTAAAATTATGTATTTAAGAGTTTGAATGCTTAGCCCATAGCATAAAAAAGTTCCTAAAAACAACAAGCCAGTCAGCATTTCAATTATTGCATACCTTGGTGAAATTATTTCACCACAGTATCTGCACTTTCCTTTTAAAAACACATAACTTAAAACAGGAAATAAATCAAGAAATTTAAGTCTTGTATTGCAGCTTGTGCAATGTGAAGGGGGAAAGGCTATTGATTCTCCCTTAGGAATTCTGTAGATGCAGACGTTTAGGAAACTACCGATTAAAAGGCCAAATATAAATATGAAAATTGAATAAAAAATATCTAGTGTTATATAAATCACCCATTTCTATTTTATAATTTTATTTTTGACCAAATAAATTAAATAAAACATCAATAAACAAAATTTTACCCTTACACTTAAGTGCAAGGGTAAAATAGTTTAATACATCTCTGGAAGAGCTTCTAATTTCATATCTAGAGGTTTATCAATCTGATCAATTTTAGCACTATTGCTTAAAACAGTTACATTATCTGGCGCTTTCATATAAAAGCTGTATGTCACTAGATAATTACCTGTCTCAGCTAAATTGATATTAATTGTAACTATACCATCACTTATTGAGGAAGAAGCCGCATTTGTTATAGCTTTGGTCTTATCATAGGTTTTTCCATCACTATTTAGCTTGTATACCCTGACAACCACATCACTTGTGTCTTTGATTGTATTAATATCTCTCTTTCCAATAGTGACATTTACATTTGTATTGTTAGAAGTTGACTGAACCAATAAAGCAGCATTATATCTTGTACCATTTACTACACTAAGAGGTGCCGCAATACCACCGCTCTCTCTAAAACTGTTATTTACATCATCATTGTTATCCACAAACAAACCATGTTTCAATACAACTGAAGGATTGTTAGTAATTGTAAAACTAATATCATTACTTGAATAAAGCGTTGTTTCAGACTTATTCAAATCAATATATTTTACAAAAGTTGAACTTTTAAGCAGATTATAATCTCCAGCTAAACTTCCATTAAGTACTAGTTTAAAGCTTATTGGCTGAGCCTCAAAATAAGTTTTAGCATCATTTAATCTATAACTTATATTTCCTATCTTGTCCATTGATCCGGTAACAACCTGACCATTATTACTGCTTCCAGCAGTAAACCCGGATATGACGGTTCCATCTGCTGCAGTAATATTCTTAAAGTTAACACCAGTTGGAAGTGTAGCCGAAAAAGTTAGATTACCTATTGGAAGATCCTTTGAAATTTCACCTGCTATTTCATTATAAACACTGTTAAGATCTGAAGCATTCATTGCTTCTTTGTACTTTCCAGTTGCGCTTGAAGCAATTTGACTTAGCTTATTTGCATTTATTCCATTACTAAAGCCAATTATAAAAGACCCCATAGATGCATCAGAAAGCATTTTCGCTGTGCTCTTACTATAACTTAAAGCATAACCTCCACTATCATTATCACCATAGTTATAAGCATAGTTCACTGCTTCACCATCTTTATAGTTTAGTGTTACATTATTAAAACTAGAAAACCCACCAGTTACGTCACTATCTCCATCAACAAATACTCCATTGTTTCCATAGTTATAGCTTATGTTATCATAAGTAAAAGCAGTAGGCACCCCATCTGTCATTAAAATAACATATTTTTTAGCATTACTGTCAACTTTGCTAAGCAGATAATAAGCTCTCCTTAATCCATCTCCTAGGTTTGTAGACCCTCTGGCTGTCATTACATTGATTTGACTTTTTAAAGCCTTTACCTGATTATCATCTGACATATCAGCAAAATCTTGAATCTCACCCTTGCTGTTCTTAATCTTAGTGTCAGAATTTGAACTTAAGTTATTTCCAAGCTTAGCATAATCGCTATAAGCAACTAAAGCTATATTTACATTTGTATTTCCTTGGAATTTATTGATAAATCCGCTATTATCAGAAGCTACCAAAGTACCTTTCAAGATATCTAATTTAGCTTTACCGTTTATTGCATCCCCCATACTTCCAGAGTTATCTGCAACAACAACAATATATTTTTCCTTAAAGTAATCTTCAGGAGCTATGCTATAGAAGTCTATAGGTTTAGGATTAATTGTATAGTTTACTACTATATCCTCAGTTGTACCATTTTGTATTTTATAACTACTCTTATCCACCTGTCTTGTTAGCTCAACTGGAGCCTGGGTTGTTCTTGGAACACTTGGTGTAACATTTACAGATACGGCATTAAATGTCTTTTCCCCTGATTGCAGAGCAAAGTCCCTATATTTAAGTTTTGCTGAATCTAAATTGTAGGTTTGAGAAGTATTAAAACTGACTGTAATTGCGAAGTTTAATGGTTCTACAATTTTATATTTTCCATCTACAATTGTATATTTTATATTTTTTAATGCACCTGTAACTATTTGGCCATTTCTTGTGAATCCATCAGGAACTTTTACGATATTAACATTTGAAGGGAATGTCTCTTCAAAGCTTACATTATCAACAATTATCTCATTTTTTATCTGATCTGCTATTTTATCATAAACTGAATTTAAACCACTTGAATTTCTTGCAGTTAAAGATTGTGCTTTGGCATGTTGCGCTATAGTATCCAGTTTATTTTTATTGATGTCTGCAGTAAAGCCTATCATAAAACCATTTATGCTTGTTTTACTAATCATGTCACCTATGGTGTTAGCATAGCCTAAACCTAAGCCTTGGGAGTCAGAATCATCAAGAGATGCTACACTATATTGGCCTGATTCTGCAGTAAAATAAGTATAATTATTCAAAGAACTTCCTGTATAACTAAAAGTATTGGGCTGTCCATCTGTCAACAATACAACATACTTTGATGTTGAATCGTCGAACTTCTGAAGCATATAGTAGGCAGTTCGTAATCCATCCCCTATATTAGTTGATCCTGAAGCCTTGGACCTAAGCCCTTCAATTTTAGTTTTTACATCTGAAAAAGAATTAGTTATGTCTGAAACCTTATAGGCTTTACTAGAATAATTTACAACACCTATTTTCACATTACTTGTATTTGCAAACTTATCCACAAAACTTTTTGCAGCATCTACAGCAACATCTATTCTTCTCTGATAATTTTCCATATCTTTTGTTGTCATACTCCCTGATGTATCAATGACAAGCACAATTTCTTTCTGCTTTGGAGTTTGATTCACAGCTGTCAGGGCTATATCACTAGAATTAACAGAATAATTTAAAGTAACTTCTTCTGATACTTTTGCATTAATATTAGTACCAGCTTCCCCTTTTGAATTTACAGCATTATGATTAAGCATTAAATAATTGTCAATTGCTGTGGCCGCATGTGTATTAATATTTAACACAACGAGCTGAGCAACAAGCATAACAGCCAATGCAATTATAGAAGTTCTCTTTAGATTTTTTCTCATGTTCCCCCCCCTTTTTTATCAATTAGATTTATTCCTAAAGTACACATTTGTAGCCACTTCATAATCAGACGAATCATTATTTTTATTGAAAGCTACCTTCACTTTTACAGCTGAGCAATTGTTATAATATGTAGAGCTTGTACCATTTATTATGCTCAATGTAATACTTTTAACATATCTCCCTATAACTTTATCGCTTACACCAGAACCAGAATAGTGAAGTTCGTGAGTAGTGTTATTAAGTGTAAAACTATAATTATTTCCGTCATAAGCCTCAAATACTATGCTGTCAATAGAGGCATTTGATGTATTCTTATTTATAAGATTACTATCACTTATTCCATTTATAGAAGTTATTTTACCCGCTTGCATTCCGCTCTTACTAATATAATCTAAAACTATCTGAGCCTCCTGCTGAAGGCTTGACTTAACTTCAATTTTACTCATACTTCTTTGATTCGACATAAAGAAGGTGAATACCAATGATAATACAATGGCCAAAATTCCCAGGGAAATAATTAATTCAATTATTGTAAAACCCTTTTTATCACCCTTCATTGACTCACCTCTTAACTATTATTTTACTATCCTCCAGCGGCTTTTTGCAATAATTTTATCAGATATATTATTGTGCGCTGTATCATTTCCGCCAATGGATACCTCATCGTTGATTTCAATCACTTTAGGCTCCTGAATAGATGAATCAAAAATATATTGGCCGCTGTTATTTTTAAATTTTTCATAATTACGCGCTATGAGCCTGTATACATAGTTCATATCATATTTTATCTTCTTTAAAGCTCCATCATTTTCCGAAGTAACATCCCCAGCTGCTATTATTGAGCCTGTATAAGTCGCTTCACCTTTTATAATAACATTTCCTTTAGTTACAATAATTCCGCTGGCTTTTCCCGATGTAGCATTAACTGATATGGTAGTGCTATTATCAACAGGAGCAGTATTTTTCCCGTAAATAATTATTGTTTTACTTGGATCATTATTGATAATAACCTCATGCTTGGTTGGCTCTATATAATTAACAACATTATTAAAATCAACTTGATTAGAAACATATTTATCCACTATTCCTAATTTATACTTCTGAAGCAAACTTCCAGTATCATTTCCCATTTCAAATACTTCTCTTGCATAATTTGTTCTTTTTTCATCTATAAGATTTCTATGGATACCATCACTATAGTTTTCTGGATATGTTAAGAACCTGCCATCATTAGACTTTGATACATAAGCACCAATAGTTATAGTGTTTGTTTCTGAAGCTGTATTGGCTGGAAGGGATATACCAGTCCCCTTTATCACTCCCATACCTTTCTCATTTGCATATAAGTTAAAATACTTACTCTTATCCGTAACAATCATATCTTTCGTAGAATTATCTTGTAGGCTCTTGTATTTATCTGCAAGCTGTAGAGGGGTATAATAGCCAAAATATACATTGCCTCCTTTTAAATAAGAATTCTCGCCGGAAGCATTATTTAATTCATTAGCATAAGCTCGATAATTCCCTTTTACAGATACAGACTCTCCTGTCTGAAACACGGGACCTGTTTTAATATAAGCTGTTCCCATAATATAAGCTTTGCGATTGATTGAAACAGTTGAACCTGTATCAATATCATCAGAATTTACAATTATACAGCTTGACATTCTCTCATCTGTGTAACTGCCTCTAACACTCCCTGAAACAGGAGTGTCACTACTATCACTGATACCATAATATTCATCTATATTTATGTGACTATTTCTTGCATTAAGTGCCAAATCATTATCTGTATAAACCTGTCCAGACACTTTTAGGTTAGAGTTATATGAATCCGTTTCACCTTGTGTACTTTTACCCACATAAGCATTACCTGCATAAAGTTTACCCATTCCATCTGTAGAATTATCGCTAGGCAATATCTCTACTGTATTTGTACCTTTTACATTAAAGCTTTTTGCTGTAGCAATAATTCCTTTAAAAACAACCTTTTTGTCATCACCATTATTTCCTTGTATTAAAATTCCGCCCTTATACTTGTCATAAACTTTATCAGCTGCGTTTCCACTTTCTCTGCCTTTTACAAAAATATCCCCATCAACCTGAAAGTTTCCATTAATAGTTAAATCTCCATCAATAGCTATAGCTCTTTTCATTAACGGGTTTACATTAATACTCTTTTTTTCAGTCTGAACATAATAGGTATCATTATAATTAGGAACATTTATAGTATAGGTAACACCAATGGTACGCTTAAAAGGCATATTTGCTGTACTTGTTGCCGTTACAGAAGTCTGAAAGGAAGACTCAATGTTTAAATCAAGTTTATCGTCCTGGCTAAAAACTCTTCTCCTTGCCCCCGCTATTACTATATTGGGTTTTTCAGCAGTTTGAAAATTCACGCTGACTTCTGCACCGGTATCATTAAAGTAAACATTATTTTCCAAACAATAAATAATTCTGCTTACATTGCTTCCAGCTGTAGGATATTCTGATGTTAAATAATTTCTAAAAGCAGCCTTAAAAGTTTCATTTTGAGCCGTCTTGATTTTTGCTTCATCTATGTTTCCAGCATTATCAATATATTTCTCTCCATTGATTGCTTCTCCGTTTTTAATGTTTTCCCTTTGTAATTCAATGATACCACCGGATCCATTTAAACTTGTCATAAAAGTATCTACGGCTCTGTTTCCTTCATATATTGCTTTCTCAACAACCTTTCCCATAACACCATAGGTTACATCTACTCCGGATTCTGAATAATATAAATTCTTTACTCTTTTGCTCTCTCCAATTCTTAAATTATAATCAGTGGCTGTCAAGCTCAAGGCTGCTGTCCCCAAGGTGATTAATATAGCAAATATTACAACCACAGTAATTAAAGACGCACCTTTCTTCTTTCTCCTCACAACCCTCTCTCCTTTTGTAAACCAAATAATTAATAATTACTATTAGTTAAATTATAACATACAAACTAGCTAATACATAGTCTTATAAGCCTTATTTCTATATATTTCTTTGCTCCCTTTTGTAATAATAACTTCGATTTCATATACCCTGCTTGTATTGGATGTTGAAGCCATCTTAACAGAATTAATAAACTTTCTTATTTTTCCCTCTTTGTTTTCTAGTGAGTAGTTTACACTTATATTTCCTTCAGTTTCAAAGTAAATCGATAATGGATTCTGAATAGTATTTGAGGCCATTAGGTTAAAGTTTGCTGTTAAATTCAAAGTGTTTTTAAACAGAACCCTAACTTTGCCATCTGAGCCTGCTTTTCTTGAAAAGCTTATTGGAGAACCAGAACCAATAGATACTGTAATATTTGAAGCATTATTCCCTACAGCTAAATTACCTGCTTCAATATTATAAGGAGCAGCAGAAGGGCTGTTAAATCTAGCCTTCAGATTCGTATCATCCCCATCGATATATATTGTTAAATCATAGTCAACCGTATTTGATGTTCCATTGTTAACAAGCATATCCTGCTTTGGTTTTATATTTACCGTCTCAGTGTAGTTATCATCTAAACTTTTTGTTCCGATATATTCATCTGTTTTTCCATCAGCTGTATTAATAACAAGACCATTCCCTAAAGTAGTTGAAGTTCTGATCTCATTCAGAGCCTTAAGCTCCTCAATAGTCTGTTGAGAAATTGTAACAGCTTTTTGCTTGCTCTCTCCTGATGTATTTAAATTTACAGAAGCTGCTATCATATTAGATATTGGAATAAGGATTATAGATAAGATAGCAAGGCTAATAAGGATTTCTATCAAGGTTAATCCTTTTGTTATTTTTTTTCTTCTCATCCTCACTGCCTCCTTATCATTTAATTTCTCTTTACATCCACTGCGCTGCCTTCTCCTAAAATATTAACTCTAGGATTTGAACTATCATCATCGCTCACAATTGCAGTAACCAGCTTATCTGTTTTATTAATAATTTTCACGTCAGCAGAAGCTTTATCATCTGCATTAATACGTTTATCAGAAAATACCTTTAAAGCAATTACATTATTTTTAGGCTTAAACTCGATTCCATCTCCATTATACTGCATAGGATAGCTTCCCCTGCTTGTCTTATATTTATAATAGTACTTATTATCCTTTTGAATAAAATATATTTCAATTGGTTCTTTTCCATTGCTGTCAGCATAAACATAAGTGCTCTTACTACTATCATCTGCTTTTCCAAGCATAATCGTTGGTAAATCTGAATTTATGCTTCTTGCTGACAGTACAAAGTCATAAACTTCTTTTTTAGGAGCATTAGCCTGCTCTATTGTTGTATTTATGCTTACTGAGTTTCCACCGTCAAAAGGATTAGCTTTTCCATAGTTATTACTATAATTCCACTTCATATATTCTTCGTCTTCATTACTTACCTTTGGAACTGCATAAAAATTCAATTCACAGGAACCGCTCACATCAGTTTTACTTACCTGGCTTAAGTTTATATTTGCAATTATTATTTTCTTTGAATTAGTTTCTATATTCTTAATAAAATCTATAACATTGCTGTAGCTTCCAGAGAAAGTTAAATTCACCTTCATTTGCTCTACAGTACTTCCGCTAGCATCAGTTTTAGGTGCAGTCGCAGTACCGTTATTTTTATTTTCTGCTACATTTACATTATTGCTGTTTTTATTAAAAGTGCTGTTATACTGATCTGCTAAAGGTTGAAGGCTGCTTTGTGCATTTTTCTTCTCTTCCGGCTTTTTCACTTCAACAGCTTGTACAGCAATATCTGAGAATCCAATAGTTCCCTTTAGCTTCGATTTTGACATAAGACTGTCAAGTTCGATTATTATTTTTTCTTGAGCGATAGTTGGGTATAAAAGCTTAGATTTATCTTGAATCTTAGAATTTAATACCTTAACATCACTTTCTTTATTCTTTATGGAATTGATTTGGGCATTAACTGTATCAAGCTTGGCCTGAAGTGTAATTCTTTCAGTCCTTAATTTCTCTAGTTTAGACTTTTGTCCGGCATATACATACTTAAAATATCCAAATAGAATTAACCATACTACGAGAATTCCAAGTAATATTTTTTCCCTTTTACTTATTTTCATTTTTCTCAACATCCTTTAAAGTACATTTTAATGCAAAGGCATAGTCATCTTTATCTCCGCCATTTATACTGCTTACCTGAACCTCTGAAAATTTACCAAGTTTTTTTAAATTATATTCAAGCTCACCTATAGAAGTTCTGCTGTTTCCCGTTCCTTGAATTTGTATTGTCTGTCCGTCTATTGCCATGGACTTAAAGGAAACTCCTCCCGGTAAAGTAGCAGACAAACTAGTTAATAAATCACTGCTTACAGCATTATTACTGTTTATTGTATTAAAAATTACATTTACACCTACATAGTATTTATTTAATATCTCTTGCTTCTTATTAAGTTCTTCCGCCTGCTTTAATTTCTCTATCTTATCAGGTTTAGAGAGCTCTGCATTTAAGCTTTTAATATCATTATTCAGCTTTAAAATACTTATGCTGTTCCACGCAAATGTACCTACGATAATAATACCTATAATAGCTGCCCCTATAGCGTAATATAAATTTCTATCCTTTGCTTCCTTACTTTTATCTATATAGGGCGAAAAAAAGTTAAAATCTCTCATATTCTTCACCAACCTAAAGTCTAATTATTGCGCCAATGGCATTTAGATATCGTTTCAAGTCATTTGTATCAACTGCTTTATTGAACTCAACATTGCTTAAAGAAGAAATTTTCTCAACATCAAGATTAAGCTTGGAAGCTAAGTATTCATCAATACCTTTAAGATTTGCGCAGCCTCCATGAATATAAATCTTGCTTAGATTGTTTCCAACCTTCTTGTTTCTATAAAATTGAATTATTCTGCTTAATTCCTCAATCCACTCGTCTGCAACTAGCTTTACGATATTGTTTACAATATACTGCTCGCTGCCTTCTGAAGGAGAAGTATAATTTAAATCTGCCAGTTCTCTCTTAGTTTCCTCTGACTTTTCAAGGCTTATCTTAAGTTCCTTTGAAAGCTCCCTGTCTATTAAACTACCGCCTGATTTTATAATTCTTGAAAAATCCAATTGTCCGTTTTTATATATATTAACATTTATTGTATCAGCTCCCATATCTATAAAAGCTGATGCTTCTTCTATGCTATATTCACTATCATTTATAGTCCTAATTCCACCTATAAGCTTTTTAACAGAATTATAAGAAATATCCAATACACTTGGCTTTAGCTTTAAATTGTTAAAAAGTTCATAATACTGCTTTGCGATTTTATGAGGATATGTAACCACCAATACTTTATATTTTGATAAATTATCCTCATTTATTTCTTCTAAAATATTATGCTGAACTATATAATCATCCATATTTATCGGAAGATACTGCTGAATCTCGTACTTAACCAAGGTTTCAAGCTCATCCTCTGCAGCCTTTGGCACAATTATTTCTCTATTTATAACAGCAGTGCTGTTAGTTGTACAATTAATATCTTTAATCTTTATCTCTGCTGTAGTAAGTGCATTTTCAATTGTTTTTGATAAATTCACTGTATTAAAAAGGTTTCCATCACCTACTGCACCTTCAGGTGTATTAACCATAAAAGCCTTTTCTATAATAACTTTATCCTTTGCAAATTTTCCCAGTACAAATTTTATCTTATCTGCACCAATATCTACTGATATAACACTTTTAGTGTTTTTAGGCTTTGCTTTTAAATCTATTTTTACAGGCTTTGAAGCCTTGTTTTTATTTCTTAATGAAGAAAAATCTGTTGTTAGTAAAGTTTTAATCTTTTTAAAATCCAAGGAGCTCACCTCTTAATTTTGTATATTAACGTGGTAGAATTGTCTGAATATAGATTAAAGTGTAAAGCTAAATTAGCTTTACACTTTTAAAATTAATTATTAGTTATTTGTATCTACTGCAACATTTCCACTAGAATCTATATCTATATAATAGCTGTCAGCATCTGTAGTATCAAAAGTGGCATCGCCAGTGCTTGTACTGTAGATAAATTTTTTCCCTTGTGGCTTTTTAGCATCCTTTAAAGCCTCTCTAACCTTATCAGCTTCACCTGATCCTCCACCTGAAACTGAAATAGCTCCTGATGGGAATGTAACTGTAAAAGTTTTAGGTGTTGCTGCTGCTGTAGCTGGAGTTATACTTCCATCTGCAACAAGCATCATAACAGTTCTTTTAATAGTTTCAGCACTTTGTACATCAGCCTTGTTTCTTGAATTATTTCTAACAGCAGTAAAGTTAGGTATAGCTATAGCAGCTATAATAGCCATGATAGCAAGAACTATAATAAGTTCGATAAGTGTGAAGCCTTTTCTCTTTTTCTTTACATTTTTGTTCATTGAAGAACCCTCCTTAGATTTTTGATATATATTTTATTGCACGGTATTGTACATACCAAACATAGGTTGGATGATTGAAAGTATAAGGAAGCCCACTACTACCCCCATAATTACAATCATAATTGGCTCAAGCATCGATGTGAAGGTGGTTATTGCAGCATCCAGCTCCTCATCATAAAAATCTGCAGTTTTGTTTAAAATTTCATCAAGTGAACCTGACTCTTCACCTATCTTTATCATTGAAGACAACATAGGCGGAAATAATCCGGTTTCCTTAACAGGCTCAGCTAAGCCTTCTCCCCTCATAACCTTTTCTCTTGCCTTTGTCAAAGCATCTTCAACTATTTTGTTTCCAATAACAGCTGAAACAACTTGAAGACCTTGAACAAGAGGAATACCACTGGCAAGCATAGTTGATAAGGTTCTTGTAAACCTTGAAACAATGATTTTCTCGTTTAAGCCTTTAACAATCGGCAAACTAAGCTTCATCTTGTTTGCAAAGTAAATACCATTGTCGCTTTTAAAGTAATATCTTATAAAGAAAATAATTAAGATCAGTACAATGATTATTATAAGCCAATTACTTCTTAAGCCGTTGCTTAAGCCTAATAAAATCCTTGTACTAGTAGGAAGCTTAACTCCACTGCTGGTAAACATTTCAACAAAGACAGGCATTACGAAAACAAGAATTATTGTAACAACAGATACTGCAACGATAGCTAGTGCTGTTGGATATATCATTGCACTTTTTATTTTGTTATTTATCTTATTTTCCTTTTCATAATGATTAGCCATTCTAAGCATTATACTGTCTAGGTTACCGCTGACTTCTCCTGTTTCTACCATGCTTACCAAAAGCTCAGGAAATATTTTCTTTTGTTCCTTCATCGCCTCTGAAAGAGTAGAGCCCTTTCTAACTTCTTCTTCAACCTTTGCAAGAGATGCTCTAAGCTTTTTATTTGTAAGCTGCTCTGCTAAAATATGAAGAGCTGCATTTATAGATAATCCTGCGTCAAGCATTGTGTAAAATTGTCTGCAAAAGATTGCTATATCTTTTGTGTTTACCTTTTTTAGAGTAGAAAAATCGATTTTCGTACCTTCATTTACTTCTTCTATTTTTAAGGGATAATAATTGTTGGTGCTTATCATATCCATAACAGCGTCTCTTGAGACTGCTTCATAAGTACCTTCTATTCGTTCTCCCTTTTCATTCATAGCCTTGTATTTAAACTTCGGCATAACTAAAGTTCCTCTCTTTTCTAAAAACTAATCTATTCGTTCAGATAAGCTATCTTAACTAGCTCGTCCACTGTTGTTATACCCTTTAACACTAAATCTTTGCAAGCCATACCTAAAGTCTTCATTCCTTTGTCAAGGGATAAATCCTTTAAGGCATCACTGCTTCTATTGCTCATAATAAGCTCTTTATGCTCTCTGGTTACTTCCATAATTTCATATACACCAGTTCTCCCGGAGTATCCGGAATTATTACAGTATGCACATCCCTCACCTTTATTCAAAACAAACTCTTCATGCTCATGCACTCCTAGAATTTGTTTTTCAGCAATAGTTGCATTATAGGATACTTTGCACTTAGGACATATCTTTCTTACAAGTCTTTGTGCAATAACTCCTACTACAGAAGTGGCAACAAGATACGGTTGAATTTCCATATCTATAAGTCTTGTAACTGAAGATGGTGCATCATTAGTATGCAGAGTACTTAAAACCAAATGCCCTGTTATAGCAGCCCTTATTGCTATTTGAGCTGTTTCGTTATCTCTTATCTCACCTATCATCACTATATCCGGGTCTTGTCTTAAGATAGACCTTAAACCGCTTGCAAAAGTTAATCCTGCCTTTGTATTAACGTTAACCTGATTTATACCTTCCAGCATATACTCTACAGGATCCTCAACTGTGATAATATTTTTGTCTTCCCTATTAAGCTCATTTAAAAGTGTATATAGCGTAGTGGATTTACCGCTTCCTGTAGGTCCAGTAACGAGAATAATTCCATGCGGGTTCTTAATTATATTTTCTAATTGCTTAAATTCTTCTTGGTCCATTCCAAGTCTTTCAATACCGATTTGATAGCTGTCTCTATTCAGTATTCTTATAACTACTTTCTCACCTGAAACTGTAGGAAGTATTGAAACTCTCAGGTCTACCTCTTTGTCCCCTGCTTTAGTTATTATTCTTCCATCCTGAGGGACCCTCTTTTCAGCTATATTAAGGTTTGCAAGGATCTTTATTCTTGTAACTAATGCAGCCAAGGAATCTATGCCTAGAGTTGATATCTGAACAAGTTGTCCATCTATTCTATATCTAATTCTTATATACTTTTCATAGGGCTCTATATGAATATCACTTGCTCTTGCTTCAATAGCATTTTTAAGAAGATAATCTACCATCTTAACAACAGGTGCATTTTTAATATCGTCAAATTCTTCTTCTTCGCTTAATTGATTTTGACTTCGACCTTCCCCCTGCTTCTCTTTGGAAAGCTCCTCCGCAGCCTTAATAACCTGCTGGTCAGAATAATATCTTTCAATATATTTTTTTATTTCATCCTTAAGTGCTATATAGGTTTCTACCTCAAAGCCCGAAGCTATGGATACGTCATCAATTGCAAATATATTTAGAGGATCCCACATAGCAACTTTTATCTTATTTTCGTTAAAGCCAAAAGGTATTAAATCATGCTTTAAGCACATACTTTCCGGCACAACTTTGATAGCTTTTCTATCTAAGGTTATGGTATCAAGATTTATTCTTTCAATACCTGTTTGCTTTTCCAAAACCTCCATAATATCTTCTGCAGTAACTAAACCTTCGTGTATTAATAGCTCACCTAGTTTTTTGCCTAAGGTTTTTTGTCTTCTTAATGCATCTTGAAGCTGGAGCATAGAAATCTTTCCTGATTGAACCAATAGGTCCCCCAATCTTCTTTTAACCTTCATTTCCATAGTCATGCTCCTTACATAAAGCTTGTAATTTTTTACATTTAATATATACTTCTACATCAGTCGATATCGGGAGTCTAATATTAAAATAATTTCTGTCTATTTATATTATATTATATATCCTGCTTTAAACAAGATATAAAATAGTACATGAATATACACAATTTTACACATTTCTTAATGTTTATATTCTTTTCTTATAAAGTTTTCGGATAAACCTATAAATACCCAAAATAAAGGTGCTACTGATACAACACTAATATTAAAAAAAGCCTGCACACAATAAGAAATTACAGCTGCTGACACCGGAATAACCAAAGCATTATGGTCCATATATTTATTTGTCTTAACTATAATAAGAACTATAAACGAAATATAGATTATTGCCGCCGGAACACCGTTGGTTACAGCTATCTGTAAATATTCATTATGAGCTTTATCTATATATACTTCTACCTCAAAAGGCTTTCCATTATTATCATAAGTTTTAGATTTAAGTCCATCAAACTTTCTCATAAAGACAATTCCAAAAGTATCCGGTCCACTTCCTAAAATTGGTCTGTCAGGAATTAACCTAAGTGCATTTTTCCATATATATATTCTGCCTGAGCCCAAACTTTCAGAGCTGCTTGACGAATCAAAGGTTTTAGCAATATCTTTTCCTATTGATCTTGCTCTGACTAAGGTTTGGTTATTATCAGTAATATTAAATGCTATGCCAATTATAAAAAATAGCACTATTAATCCTAAATATCTTCTATAAGAAAGCTTATGCTTATAGACAAGATATACAAATAATATCATACATGCTAAAAAAGCTATCCAAGCACCTCTAGTATACGAGCAAAGTAATGCCATAAAAAATATGCCGCTTAAAATAAAATAAATAATCTTCCTGCTCCTTATAAAAAGAAACATACTAATAGGCATAATCAGTGTTAAATAGCTTCCTAAAAAATTTCTATTTCCCATTGTTGAAACAGCACCTGTCAAATGTGATTTTACTTTTAACGGATCAATCCCAAAATACTGAACTATAGCATAAATTGAAACAATAAGTGCTGATGTGAGCAAATATTTTATATGCTTCTCCTCAAAAATATAGTATCTGGATACTATAAAATAGATGAAGAAGTAACATAGTAAAGCCGCTAACCCCTCTTCTCTAAATTCCCCTCCAGCCAGAGATTGATAAATATTCACAGAAAACAGTGTAGATATTATGACAATCGATAAGTAAATAAGTAAAATATAATCTTCAATAGTATTATCAAGCTTTGTCTTTTTTAATTTAAGAAGATACAATACTGCCATTAAAAGACAGCTTACATACATCAATAAAGCCCTAGGCCTATTATATATATCTCTCACGAAGGGATTTATGAATAAGGGGACTATACATGCTATAAAAAGTACAAATAAACTAATAACCTTCCTTATCAAACATCCCCCACCTTTTTTTTACAAAATCTTATATGATTATACTACACGGTCTAAAAAAAAGAAAGATATTGTTCAAATTAATAAAAATTTAGTAATTTTGTTGCAGCATTGTAATAAACTTTCATTAGCATATTGTTTAATTGTTGCAATCGTTAACCTTATTTTAACATGTTCATAGCTTATGCTTAATTCTTAAATGATACTTTATACTTGTGTAATAAGATAAACTTAAAGGAATTCAGGTGAATTATGTATAAGATTGTTGAACTAAAAAACACAAATAATAGCGAGCTGAAAGAACTTGACAGAATTCTCGAAAACAGTGAAATCGCAACAGTTTTCCAACCAATTGTAAATTTAAAGACTGGTTTTGTTATAGGCTATGAAGCTCTTAGCAGAGGCCCTGAAGATTCCATTCTACATAATCCTGACAAGCTTTTTTCTGCTGCTGAAGATTTTAACAGAACCTGGGACTTAGAGTCTCTTTGCAGAGTAAAAGCTATAGAACGAGCTACGAATATTAGCAAGGATAAATACTTGTTTATTAATGTTGATCCACATATATTTAAGGACGAAAAATTTAAAAGAGGATTTACAAAGGAGTTTTTAGCTAAAAACAATATGTCTCCAGAGACTATTATTATTGAAATAACCGAAAAAACATGTATAGAAGATTATAAAAGTTTTAGAACAGCATTGGATAATTATATAGATCAAGGCTATAAGATAGCTATAGATGATACCGGTTCCGGCTATTCCGGGCTTAAGATGCTTACTGAAACAAAGCCTCATTTTGTTAAAATAGATATGGACTTAATCAGAAATATTAACGTAGATTTCTTTAAGCAAGCTCTTATTAAATGTTTTGTATCCCTTGCTGAAGTTACAAACATGAAGCTTATTGCAGAGGGTATAGAGACTGAAGCTGAACTTTTAACGCTAATGGATTTAGGTGTATATGCAGGTCAGGGCTTTTTCCTCCAAAGACCTGCCGGTACCTTTTTAGACATACCGGAAAATGTCCTCAATATAATTATTAAGCATAATAGACTTAAAAATAATAATTTGGCTTCCAACGATTATTATATTGGACAAATTGCCAGATGTGATAAGGCATTCGATTTAAATACAAGCTGTCATGAAATTCAGGATTACTTTAACAGCTCAAAAGCTACAGGTGCATGTGTAACTCAAAATAATTACCCTATTGGGCTCATTATGAAACACTCTTTATATAGAGCTTTGGCAACACAGTATGGAGTAGCAATTTTTTTAAAAAGGCCTATTTCTCTTATTATTGATAAAAGCCCATTAATTGTTGATTTTTATTCAACCTTGCAGGAAGTTTCTAAGGCCGCTATGTCGAGGGCTGATGAGAATCTATATGATTATGTAATAATAACTAAAGAAAAGAAATACTATGGTATAGTGACCATTAAGCGGTTGCTGGAGTTTACTACCATGCTTGAGACGAAATATGCAAAGGAACTAAATCCTCTAACCTCATTACCAGGTAATGCTATTATTGAGCATAAACTTAATCTTGTAAGACAAAGAAATGAGAAATGCTGTCTGTTATATTTAGATTTAGATAATTTTAAAAGCTATAACGATATTTATGGCTTCGAGAACGGTGATAAAATGCTAAAGTTTACCTCTGAGCTTATAGATAGTATGGTGAAATCCAAATTTCCTAACAAATCTTTTGTTGGGCACATTGGAGGGGATGATTTCATGTGCATAATAGAAGATGATTTAGATAAATGCAATCTACTCTGTCAGGAACTAATAGTTAATTTTGACAGAAATATTGGCAATTATTTTAATGAACAAGATAGGTCAAACAGGTATATTGAAGCTGAAAATAGATATGGACAACTTGAGAGGTTTTGTATTACTTCCATATCAATAGCAGGATTATATGCTGATTTTACTCAGTTCAGTAGTATCGAAACCATAGCTCAGCATATGAGTAAACTGAAAAAACAAGCTAAAAGTATAAAAGGCAGCAGCTTTATCTTAAAAGAATATTAAAAAGCTCCTCAAAACTGAGGAGCTTAATTTCTTAGTACATTCCATCCATTCCCATTCCGCCAGCTGGCATTGCTGGTGCTGGATTCTTTTCTGGTATGTCAGCAACTACGCTTTCAGTTGTTAAGAAAGTAGCTGCTACAGAAGCTGCGTTTTGAAGTGCGCTTCTTGTTACCTTAGTTGGGTCAACGATACCAGCTTTAATCATGTTTACATAAGTTTCATGTAATGCATCAAAACCTATACCTGGCTCGCTGTTTTTAACTTTTTCTATAATTACTGAACCTTCAAGTCCAGCATTAGTTGCTATTTGTCTAACTGGCTCTTCTAGAGCTCTCTTTATGATGTTGATACCTACCATAACATCAGCATCTTCTGAAGTTAATTTAGAAACTTCATCTATAACGTTGATGTAAGCAGTTCCACCACCAGGTACGATACCTTCTTCAACAGCTGCTTTTGTAGCTGCTAAAGCATCTTCTATTCTAAGCTTTCTTTCCTTAAGCTCTGTTTCTGAAGCAGCACCAACCTTGATAACTGCAACTCCACCGGCAAGCTTAGCTAATCTTTCCTGTAATTTTTCTCTATCGAAGTCTGAAGTAGTTTCTTCGATTTGTGCTCTTATTTGACCTACTCTGGCATGGATTTCATTCTTATCTCCTCTGCCATTAACAATTACAGTGTTTTCTTTTGAAACCTTTATGCTTTCAGCTCTTCCCAGCATATCGATAGTTACATCTTTAAGTTCTCTTCCAAGTTCTTCGGATACAACTTCTCCGCCAGTTAATATAGCGATATCTTGAAGCATTTCTTTTCTTCTGTCACCAAAGCCAGGAGCTTTAACAGCAACGCATGTGAAGGTTCCTCTTAGTTTATTAACAACTAATGTTCCAAGAGCTTCTCCTTCAACATCTTCAGCTATGATAAGAAGCTTTCTTCCCTGCTGAACGATTTGTTCAAGAATTGGAAGTATTTCTTGTATGTTGGATATCTTCTTGTCTGTTATAAGTATTAATGCATCATCTAATACTGCTTCCATTTTTTCAGTATCAGTTACCATGTATGCACTTACATATCCTCTGTCAAACTGCATACCTTCAACAACGTCAAGTTCTGTTCCCATTGTCTTTGATTCTTCAACAGTAATAACTCCTTCGTTGCCTACCTTTTCCATAGCATCAGCAATAAGCTTACCGATTTCTTCATCAGCAGCAGAAATTGCAGCAACTCTAGCTATGTCTTCTTTACCTTCAACTTGTCTTGAAACGTTCTTTATTCCTTCTACAGCCTTAGCTACAGCCATATTTATACCGCTTCTTATAAGCATTGGATTTGCTCCTGCAGTAACGTTCTTTAAGCCTTCTCTTATTATTGCTTGAGCAAGAAGTGTAGCTGTAGTTGTTCCGTCTCCTGCTACATCGTTAGTCTTTGTAGCAACTTCTTTAACAAGCTGAGCTCCCATGTTTTCAAATGCATCTTCTAATTCTATTTCTCTAGCTATTGTAACACCATCATTAGTAATTAGTGGTGCACCAAATTTTTTATCAAGAACTACATTTCTTCCTTTAGGTCCTAGTGTAATCTTTACAGTGTCAGCAAGCTGATCAACACCTCTTTGCATTGCTCTTCTAGCTTCTTCACCATACATAATCTTCTTAGCCATGTCTAACCCTCCAAACTTAAATTTATTATTCTACAACTGCTAATATGTCGTCCTGCTTTAAGATAGTGTATTCTTCTCCATCTACCTTAACTTCTGTTCCAGCATATTTGGAGTATAATACTTTATCTCCAACCTTAACTTCCATTCTAACTTCTTTCCCATCAACCATTCCGCCAGGTCCTACTGCTACAACCTCAGCTTCTTGTGGTCTTTCCTTAGCAGCACCTGTTAATACTATGCCGCTTTTAGTTTTTTCTTCAGCCTCTAGTTTTTTAATAACTACTCTGTCTCCAAGTGGTCTAACTCTCATTTAAACCCCTCCTTAATGTATTTAAAATAATTTTATTATTAACATGCCTTTATTAGCACTCATTAATGTTGAGTGCTAATACAATTATTATAATAAATAATACTAATTATAATATCAAATTCCAAGTTTTACTTTTTAGCTCATTTAAAGCTAAATATTTAATCCTATATCGAATTATTTTACTATTTTGCCATTTTGCTCATATTTTCATTATTATGCTAAACTTTATATAAACTGAACTAAAATTTATTTTCTAATATTATCCAAACACCTGATATTATATCCATAACTTATAAATTTATGTAATGCACAATAAAAAATAAACACGTAAATTGATAAATAACCCAGAAAACGCCAAAGGTATTATAGATTTTCCTCTTCGTGTCCTCTATGTTCTCCATCAAATCCGTGTTCAACTTATCTACAAAACTTTTCTTAAAAAATCCTGCGTTCTTGCTTCCTTAGGGTTTGAAAATATTTCTTCAGGGGTTCCCTCCTCAAGAATCTTACCTTCGTCCATAAATATAACTCTATCTCCAACCTCTTTAGCAAAACCCATCTCATGCGTTACAACTACCATTGTCATTCCCTCTGCTGCAAGTTCTTTCATTACATCCAAAACCTCTCCTACCATCTCAGGGTCTAAAGCTGAAGTAGGTTCATCAAAAAGCATTACGTCCGGTGACATGGCAAGAGCTCTTGCAATAGCTATTCTTTGTTTTTGCCCTCCTGAAAGTTGTCCTGGATAGCTTGAAGCCTTATCAGAAAGTCCTATTCTTTTTAAAAGAGTGTAGGCAATTTTCTCTGCATCTTCCTTCGACATATTTTTAAGCTTTCTTGGAGCTAAAGTTATGTTGTCTAATACTGTCATATTAGGGAACAAATTAAACTGCTGAAATACCATGCCCATTTTTTCTCTAAGCTTGTTGATATCGCTGCTTTTTTCCATAATGTTAGTACCTTCGAAAACAATATCCCCATCAGTAGGTTCCTCAAGCCTATTTAAGCACCTTAAAAAAGTACTTTTTCCTGAGCCGCTTGGTCCTATAACAACAACAACCTCACCCTTGTTTATTTCTATATCAATGCCTTTAAGAACATGAAGCTTTCCAAATTTCTTGTTTAAATTTCTTACACTAATCACGTTTTTTCAGTCTCCTTTCAAACTTACCCATAAGCTTTGAAAGCGTAAAGGTCATTACAAAATACATTAGCGCTGCGATAATTAAAGGTTCAAAAGCTCTAAAGGTATTTCCTCTAACTGTATCTGCATTATACATAAGCTCTTTAATACCTATAACCGAAACAACTGAAGACTCTTTTATAACCGTTATAAATTCGTTGCCTAGAGCAGGAAGAATATTTTTAATAGCCTGAGGAATTATGATATATCTCATGGCCATACCGTAAGGCATTCCAAGTGATCTTGAAGCCTCCATCTGACCCTTATCCACAGCCTGTATTCCTGCTCTTATTACCTCAGCCACATAAGCGCCGCTGTTAATAGAAAGCGCCAAGATTGCCGAAACCATTTCAGGAAGATTAAATCCTATTAAATCAGGAAGAGCATAGTAAATTATAAAAATCTGCACCATGAGCGGTGTACCTCTTATGAATTCTACATAAGCTGATGCAATTAAATTTAAAACTTTGCTTTTTGAAATTCTCATTAGAGCTAATAATAGTCCAAGAACAACTCCAAATAATACTGTGAAAAATGCCAAGATTATTGTAAATTTAGCTCCGTTTAAAAAAAACATATAATACTTCGATAAAAAAGAAAAATTCAAGAACCGTCCCTCCATCCTATTACTTTTAAATAGGTTAGAAAGTTTAAACTCCCTAACCTATAAATCTATTCATTATTAACTTTCAACTGAATTTGTTGCGTCTGTTACAAGCTTTTCTATAGCTTTATCTTTTGTAAGTCTATCTAATGTTTTATTTATTTCATCAATAAGTTCTTTGTTTCCTTTATTAACAGCTACTGCTGAGCCGGCATCTTCAGTTTTAAGAACTATATCAGATATTTTTAAATCACTATTAGCATTAACATATGATGTAGCTACTGGTCCCTCAATAATTGCCGCATCTACTTTTTTAGTTTTTAAAGCTAAAGCTATGTCAGAAACTTTTCCTAAAGCCTTTGCCTCAGAATCAGGCATTTGCTCTTTTGCTATAGTTTCCTGTATCGCTCCCTTTTGAACTCCAACTGCTTTTCCCTTTAGATCTGAAACAGCTTTAAGCTTATCTCTATCTTCTGCTCTTACAACAACCTTCTGAACTGCTGTATAATATATATTTGAAAAATCAACACTTTGCTTTCTTTCTTCTGTTGGTGTCATTCCTGCAAGAACAAAATCAACATTACCGGATTGAAGAGCTCCTAATAGACCTTTAAAGTCCATTTCTTTAACTTCAAGTTTTACTCCAAGATCCTTTGCTATTTCCTTTGCTATTTCAACATCAAATCCAACTATTGTATCTTTTCCGTCTACAGATTTATGAAACTCATAAGGAGGATAATCTCCGCTTGTTCCTAAAACTATTTTTCCAGCTTTCTTTATTTTATCAACTTTTGTTTCTGCCTTTGAAGGCGCCGCCCCTGTAGTTTCGGCTTTTTTGCTGCATGCTGCAAGTCCTACTGTAAGTACTGCTGTAAGTAAAATTGCTGTGATTTTTGATAACTTTGACTTCATTTATAGTTCCTCCCTACAAAAATATTAATAAATTTATAAAATTAATTATTTCTTGTCACTACACGTATTATTATACATATAATATTATATTTATGCAAGCATATTTTTTATAATTATACATTTATTTTTTTATCTACTCATTAAATGTATTACTGATAAATGAACTTTAAAGCAGTCATACCAATGATATTACATAAAACATTTGAAGTAAACGATATCAAAAACTTATAAATTAAGATATGCATACTTTTCAGTATACTTATACATGTTTAAATAAATTTATACATAAACACTTCTTTATTTATTTTGAAAACTTTGTGTAAAAAATATTTTTCGGGTAAAAATATAAATGTTTATATATTTAAATTTTTTATGGTTAACAGGCTGAATGAAAGGATGAAAAAAATGAGAAACTTTTTAATAACGGCAGCTGCTGATATAGTACTTATCCTTGTTTCATATTTTGTATTCAGAGCAATAATAAGCGGTCCTACAAGACATAGGCTTTATGAAAAATTTTTAAGTTCATTTGCTAAATTTGTTATTTTAATATTTTTAGCCTCACTAATTATAACAGGAATTACCGCACTGGCACTTTACAGAACCAGATATATTCAATACATAAACATTGTTGCCCCAGCTCTTGTATCAATTCTTGTAGGTTTTGTAGTTTCAACCGTGCCAACAAGAGGCTATGGAGACAAAGAAAAAGAAAAATAGCTTTTATCCCCCCATATATAAAAGGTCTCAGCTGCGATCACAGCTGAGACCTTTAAATTTGACTTAACTCCAACTAACAATTAAAATAATAAATATACTAGAAACGGGGGAGTTCGCATGAAAAAACTTATAACTATAACTTTATCATTAGCTTTAAGCATATTCTTATTATCCCTTGCTGTTAAGGGTACTCTTGCATTTAGACAGCTATATTTTTATGACATTGACCACTTAAATATTGCTCGTGATTACGGAATGAAAAAAGAAGAAATTATGAAGAATTATAATATATTAATCGATTATATTCAGAATAAGAAAATCGCTAAACTAAGCATGCCTTCCTTTAAAATGTCCAAAGAGGGTGAAATACACTTTAAGGAAGTAAAAGACATATTCATGAAATTTAATATTTCAATGTACTTTTGTGGAGTTGTAAGTATTTTAGGTATCATTTACATGACTAAAATAAAGAGCTTTCTATATTTAAAGTTTAGTTCAATTATGCTTATTGTTATACCGGTCGTTTTATCAATTCCATTTGCAATAAATTTTGATAAGAGCTTCACTGCTTTCCATAAGTTATTTTTCACTAATGATTACTGGGAATTCGATCCCGTTCGTGATCCGATAATCAATGTACTTCCTCAGGAATTTTTCTTTCACTGCGCAGTTATGATTTTAGCTTTAGTAGCATTATTTAGTACAATTTTATATCTAATATATAGAAGAACTAAAAAAATAAACAGAGCATAACAAAAAACTCCTATGAAAATTAAATTTCACAGGAGGTTTCTATATTCTTACTTTTCATTTCACTTATGATAAAACCAGCCACACCTACACATTCCACAATGTCTCCAAGACTTGCAATACCAAGCCTGCGATTACCCAAAGGTATAATATCTGCTAGAAAAACAAAATGTGTATTGCTGTCAACAAATCTATATAACCCAGTTGTCCCTAAATCACCATTAAATCCATATGCCCTCACAACAGTTTCACTGACAGGCATCATTCCTCCATTAGCAAATATTACCACAGCGTTCAGCATAAAGCCTATGCCTAGCATCAAAAGCCATTTATCTTTTCTATTTAAATATGTAAATATCATAAGCATGGAGTACATTATGATATCAGATAATAAAGTCAAGGTTCCAATTTTTATACTGCCTTTTTTTAAAAGCGCTAAAATTATATATTCTAAAAAGAAAGCTGCAAAAACTAGGTATAGCCCCTTCACTTTTTCTGCATTAATATTTTTCAATCTTCCATTTAGCACATAACCTATTATTATTGCAATTATTAATGCTATAAAGAACATAACTACACCGCTTTCTTTTGTTTTTCCAAAATACTCAAATACGCTTCAACTACCTTTGGGTGAAATTGAGTTCCTGAATAGGTAGTTATCTCGCTTATAATTTCCTCTTCAGTCAATGCCTTTCTGTATGGCCTATCCGTAGCCATAGCATCAATAGTATCTGCTAGCTGAACAATAAATACATCAAGACTTAACTCCTCAGGCATCTTTTTATCCGGATACCCCTTACCATCATATCTCTCATGATGATTTCTGATAATAGGCAGAATATCCTCTAAATTTTTTATATCCTTTAAAATATTGTATCCTATTTCAGGATGGCTCTTAATTATTTCGTATTCTTCTTTAGTTAATTTTCCCGGTTTATTTAATATGCCATCATCAATACCAATCTTTCCTACATCATGAAGAAGGGAAGCTATGCGGATTCTTTCAATCTTCAAATCATCGTATTTTAATTGCTTTGCTATCTTTGTTGAAATTTCTGACACTCTTCTCGAATGCCCTTCAGTATATTTATCTCTTGCTTCCATAGCATGCATTAAAGTATCTACAGTCTCAATATACTGATTTTTAGATTCAAGATAAAGATAAAAGGTATATCTTACGAGAACTATAGGGAATATGATTAGAAGCACTCCACCATAGCTGTAGTGGCTGAACATATAAGCTAATCCCACGCCAAATGGTGTCATTACAAAACTATTTAACAAACTCAGCTTTATGTTACTTATAAAGAAATATAAAGGGTTCTTATTATTTAATATCGAAAATAGTATAGAAATTAGAAATGTGTTTATAAGTAAACAAATAATACTGAAAATAAATATTAGAAAAATCTTACTCCATAAATTATTTGTATCAAAAGTTCCGCCAAGCTTATAATATACTAAGCCAGCATATATAACTGGTAATATTTGTACACAATAATTATACAAAGTTTGATAAATCGGTATGTTAAATACATGTTGATATGTATTCTCTATTTTTCGAACTCTTAATGAGAATCCTAGCACTATTATAACGCTTGTAGCTAATGGCCCGAATAATATAATAGATGCTATTAACACCGCAAGTCCAGTACTTATAGCCATCTCTTTATATGCAATTCTAAAGCTTTCCGCTACTGCTAAAAGAATACCAAAAAAAACTATTTCAATATAGCTTATTCGATGAAAAGTAAATGTGACATTATTATATAAAACTACTAATGATGATACAGTAAAAATATATAATAAACCCAAAAAAACTTTAAGTTTTAACGGTAGGTCTTTCATGGTATCCCCCTCTTTTATATATAAAGACCGGTTATACTAATATTTTAGCCCCAACTCCACATTGAGCCACCAGCTGCTAAAAGAGCAAGGATGGCTAATAGTAAAGGTATTAACTTTCTTGTTTTCATTTGGACATTCCCCCTTATCGAATATTAACAGCTTTCCGCTAAGAACTGTCATATTTCACTCCGCTAAGGGTAATTAAAAGAAATTAACCGGTCTTTATAAGCAGTGTTAAACGCCTCTTTGGATTCTTCGATTTACTGCATCCAAAGCTGCTTTTGCTATAGCTTCATTTATATCATTTTTAACTATAGCCGAACCTATCATTAGTTCTTCTCTATCATCAATAACCATACTTACTATGACTGTTATATATGTAATATTTCTACTTGTACTTGAAATTACATCTTCTACACTGAACAAATAAGCTTGTCCAAGAATTTTTTCTACTGTCTTAATTGCTGCTTCTGCAACAATTCTCTTTGCATTCGCAACAGTTTTTACTAAGGTTACAGGTTGTTCATATTCTTCTCCGTCGTGAGTTAGTCTTACACTGCACTCTAAAGCACTGCCTTCTGTCTTAAAGTCTATTCCGCTGTACCTTACTCTTCTAATTGCATCATTATCCTCGGTTTGAATTTGAGCAATACTTATAACTTTCCTATCTATTCTATAGTCAAATGCAGCCAAAAGTGCTGACTCTATATCCCTAACTATCTGCTTAGGAGCCCTTAAACTGTTAGCGAGAATGTGAACTTCTAAAAGCTCATCGTTTTCAACTACAAGCTTAACATTTAAAACCCCTTCAATTTTTGCTATCATTTCTTTAAAACTAGCAAAATCCATACTTATCCCCCATCTCTCCACTTAACTGTATTGATTGTACCATAATATTTTAATAAAAACAATATTCCCTATATTATACTATTATTCCTTTTTCATCATTAATCTGACTATTTTTTCCCCTTTAAAAATGCCTACTATAAATAGTAAAGACATTACAGCAGCAATAGCTATTAATACTCCTTTGTGACCGGAATACATTCTTGATCCAAAATAGGCTGATATAAAAATTCCCGGTATTCTTCCTATAGTTGAATAAATCATGAAATCCTTAAAGGATATATCTGAAATGCCGCAAATATATCCCAGTACATCCTTAGGTATACCGGGGATAAGATATAAAAGCAATACAACATACTTAACACTTCCAAGCTTTAGGAGCTTATCAAAAAACGTAAAGTGTTTTTCTGATATAATTCTCCTTAAAAAGGGCTTGCCATAAAACCTAGAAACCCCATACACAATTGCGCTGCCTATGGTAATTCCAAGTAATGTCAATACACCACCTAAAAAAGCTCCATAAATATATCCTCCGGCAATCTGAATAACTTCACCAGGTATAAAAAAAGCAATTACCTGGATAACCTGAAGTCCCAGAAAAGCCAGCACACTATACTGCCCGTAAGATAATATTATCTTTTTTATTCTCTTTGGATTCCTAAGCTCATGAAAATACTGTCCGTAATACTCATAAGCTGACAAAATTATAAAAATAGCAATAAGCGCTAAAATAAAATATCCCCTATTTTTATAAAGAAATTTGAATCCTTTACTTATATATCCCCTAATCTTTTCTAACATAAATTCAACCCCTAATTAAATCACGAACCAAAATGGTCGCAGGCTTTGCATTAAATATTAGACTTTGTTACTAACTGCGGCAATTTATTTCACAATTTACTTCTATTCCACACTTATATTATTCTCTCTAGCATAGTAAAAAAGATACTGTTGTGCAAAACCTGCAAGCTCGCCAAATTTATTTCTTCCAAATTCTCTTATCTTCTTAAGTGATACATCCGGTGCAAGATAAAAATGCTGCATTGCTCTTTTTACCCAAACATCTACAGGAAATGCCGAATACTTATTCATAGAGAACAGCATTATGCAGTCTGCTACTTTTGGCCCCACACCATTAAAGACTTGAAGAGCATTATGGCAGCTATCATCACTTTGTGCTTTTATCCACTGTAAGTCGTATTCCTGTTTGTATTCACCAACCATACTCATATGTATTTTTTCAACTGTATCAGCAATATATTTAGCTCTAAATCCTACGCCACAGCTTTCCAGTTCCTCCATGGAAGCTTTTGATAACTGCTCTACAGTTGGAAAAGTATAATAAGTTTTTCCCTTATATTCTATAGTTTCTCCCCATCTTTTACTTATATTATTTATGGCTCTTTTTATCATTGGAATTCTATTATTTGCGGATATTATAAAAGATATTACGAGTTCAAAAGGATCCTGCTGCAATATTCTTATTCCATTGCCAAATTCAACAGACTGTTTTAGCAACGAATCTTCACCTAATACTTCTTTTATAGTCGAGTAATCCCTCTCTAGATCGAAATAATCCTTCCATATTTCATCAAAATCTTTTTTACTGCTATTATATATTATAACATTATTATCCTTTTTCTCCACCTCAATAACTTTTCCAAAAGCAACACCAATATAATTTCCATTATCCTCCCTGTTCCATCTGAAGCATTGGCCACAGTCAAATATATGTGCAAGTTGAAAATTTTTCACATCTTCTAAAATAACAGCACTATCTATCTCTTTAAAGCTTGTAAAGTCCATATTAATACCTCACTTCCTAATAAAGTTTCGAAATAACTTTATTTCATATTCTGCATAAAGTTTTTTCTTTTACTACAAATATATACTATTAAATAATCATTTTCAACAAAAATAAACAGACAGTATCACATGATACTGTCTGTAAGAAACCATTATTCTTCTGTTTTTGATAAGAACTCGTGTATTGCTTTTGCAGCCTTCTTTCCGGCTCCCATTGCGAGAATTACAGTAGCAGCACCTGTTACTGCGTCTCCGCCTGCATAAACTCTTTCTCTGGTAGTTAGACCTGTTTCTTCTTCTGTTACTATACACTTTCTCTTATTTATATCTAGTCCTTTTGTAGTCGAAGAAATGAGAGGATTTGGAGAAGTACCAAGGGACATTATTACTGTGTCTAGCTCCATTATAAATTCAGAATTTGGAACTTCTACAGGTTTTCTTCTGCCTGAAGCATCCGGCTCACCAAGCTCCATCCTAACACATTTCATTCCCTTTACCCAGCCTTTTTCATCAGCTAAAATTTCTATAGGGTTAGTTAAAACATCAAATATAACTCCCTCTTCCTTAGCATGATGAACTTCTTCAACTCTTGCCGGAAGCTCTGATTCCGAACGTCTGTATACTATATGAGATTCTGCTCCTAATCTTAAAGCAGTTCTTGCCGCATCCATGGCAACATTTCCGCCGCCTACTACAGCAACCCTGTTTCCAACTTTGATTGGAGTATCGTATCCTTCTTTAAAAGCCTTCATAAGATTTGTTCTTGTTAAAAATTCATTGGCTGAAAGTACTCCATTTGAATTTTCTCCCGGAATACCCATGAATTTTGGAAGTCCTGCTCCAGAACCTATAAATACTGCATCAAAGCCTTCTTCAGTAAATAAATCATCTATAGTTACAGTTCTTCCTACTATAACATTAGTCTCAATTTTAACTCCAAGCTTTTTAACGTTTTCTATTTCATGTTTAACAACAGTATCCTTTGGAAGTCTGAATTCCGGAATCCCATAAACTAAAACTCCGCCTGGTTCATGAAGCGCTTCAAAGATAGTAACATCATAGCCCAGCTTTGCCAAGTCTCCTGCAGCTGTAAGGCCTGCAGGGCCGCTTCCTATAACTGCTACCTTCTTTCCGTTCTTAGGAAGAGTTTCAGATAAATCTATGTTATTCTCTCTAGACCAATCAGCTATAAATCTTTCAAGCTTTCCTATAGCAATCGGCTCGCCCTTTATTCCTAATATACATTTTCCTTCGCATTGAGTTTCTTGAGGGCAAACTCTTCCGCATACTGCCGGAAGTGAACTGTTTTGTGCTATAACCTTTGCCGCTTCCTCAAACTCACCATTTTTAACGTGCTGAATAAACTCAGGTATACCTATAGTAACAGGACACTGAGTAACACACATAGGTTTTTTGCAGTTTAAACATCTTGAAGCTTCCTGCATAGCTTCTTCTACTGTATATCCTAAACAAACTTCCTCAAAGTTTGCAGCTCTCTTTTTGGGATCTTGTTCTGCTATCGGAGTTCTTTTCATTCTATCCATTTGTGCTTTTCCCCCTTAAGTTTACTTTTCACAGCCGCAGCATCCGCCGCCGTTATGAGAATGTTCTTTTCTAAACTCAGCTTGTGCTTCTTCACTCTTATACATAGCCTGCCTTCTCATTGCTTCATCGAAATTAACTAAATGGCCGTCAAATTCCGGTCCATCAACACAGGCAAACTTAGTTTCATTTCCTACAGTAACTCTGCAGGCGCCGCACATTCCGGTTCCGTCTACCATTATAGGGTTTAAGCTTACTATAGTGTGTATTCCTAATTCTTTTGTAAGCTTAGCCACAAACTTCATCATTATCATAGGTCCTATAGCAACAACCAAATCGTAACGTTTTCCTTCATTTTCTACAAGGTTCTTTAAAACATCAGTAACCAGCCCTTTATTTCCATAAGAGCCATCATCAGTTGTAACATATAAATTTCCTGCCACTTTTTTCATTTCATCTTCAAGTATAAGCATATCCTTTGTTTTGCTTCCCACTATAACATCGGCACTTATTCCTCTTTCATGCAGCCACTTAACCTGAGGATATACCGGAGCAGTTCCAACTCCCCCTGCTATAAACATAATCTTTTTATTTTTTAAGCTTTCTAGGTCTTCATGAACCATTTCTGAAGGCTGTCCAAGCGGGCCAACAAAATCTGCAAAATATTGCCCAACTTCGAATTGAGCCATTTCTTTAGTAGAAGTACCCATAGCTTGAAAAACTATAGTAACTGTTCCTTTTTCAGCATCATAATCACAAATTGTAAGAGGGATTCTTTCACCCTTTTCATGCATTTTAACTATTAAGAACTGTCCAGGTTTAGCTGATTTTGCTACTCTTGGTGCTTCTACATCCATTAGATATATATTTGGTGCTAATATTCTTTTATCAACAATTTTATACATTTATACCCCTCCTGGATATTAAATTGAACTTCCCTAACCAAATTTATTATAACATATTAATAAATTATTTCATTAACAATTATAAATTTTGCAACAAAATTTATAAAATTATATTAATTCAGTCATAATTAATAAAGAATGTGAAGAAATTATAAATTCTCACAAGAATCTCTAACTCCTTTACATTCTTTATTATTGAATACAGAAAATTAATTATTTTAGAAGTTTACTTTCTCGCCAGTAAATGTGCAAGTATATAATTTCTTCATTTCTTCTACAGTTATTGCTCTTGGGTTTGAACCTGTGCATGCATCTTGAATGGCATTTTCTGATATTCTATCAACATTAGCATAGAAATCTTCTTCGCTTATTCCATACTCTTTTAAAGTCTGAGGTACTCCCATAGCTTTGTTCATTTCTTTGATCATATTTGTTAAGGAATCTACTAATTCATCAGTAGTATTTCCTGCCAGTCCAAGGTTCTTAGCAATTTGAGCATATCTTTCTCCGCATGCCTTCTTGTTGAAGTCTATAACATATGGAAGATATATTGCATTAGCACAGCCATGAGGAACATGGAAAACAGCTCCTGTTTTATGAGCCATACTGTGAGTAATTCCAAGTAAAGCATTGCTGAAAGCCATACCTGCTAAGCATTGAGCTATATGCATTTCTTCTCTAGCTTTCTTATCTCCTTCAAAGGATTTTAATAGGTTTTCTTTAACCATAGCAATAGCCTGCATTGCAAGTGGATCTGAAAAAGCTGATCTTAAGCTTGCTACATAAGCTTCTATAGCATGAGTTAGAGCGTCCATTCCTGTGTGTGCTGTTAAAGTTGCTGGCATTGTTTCAGCTAAGCTAGAGTCAACTATAGCGATATCTGGTGTTAAATTAAAGTCTGCTAAAGGATATTTAATTTGTGCTTTATAATCAGTTATAACTGAAAAAGCTGTAACTTCTGTTGCAGTTCCGCTTGTAGATGGTATAGCAACAAATCTTGCCTTTTGTCTTAATTCTGGGATTCCGAAAGGTATTACTGCTTTTTCAAAAGTAAATTCTGGGTATTCATAGAATATCCACATTGCTTTTGCTGCATCTATAGGTGATCCTCCTCCAATTGAAACTATTAAATCTGGTCCGAACTCTCTCATAGTTTCTGCGCCCTTCATTACTGTTTCAACTGATGGGTCTGGTTCAACCCCTTCTATAAGTTTAACTTCCATACCTGCTTCTTCTAGGTATGAAACAGTTTTTTGTAAAAATCCGAACTTTCTCATTGAGCTTCCGCCTGTAACAACTACAGCTCTCTTGCCTTTTATTGTTTTTAATACTTCTAAAGAACCTTCTCCAAAATAAATGTCTCTAGGTAATGTAAATCTGTTCATGATAATTCCTCCCATTATTCTATATTGATATTTTTTTAACTATTATACTATTTATATTAGCAATACTCATGCCAACTTTGTTATAAACTTAACATGCGCTATTTTTAGGCATATTGCCCATATGTTTTTATCTTCATAAAAAAACTGTCCTAAAAACTAACACGATACACACTACGTATTGTTAGTTTTTAGGACAGTTGTAATATTTTTTAACAATCTTTTATCCCATACTTTTTCATCTTTTGATACAAAGTATTTCTGCTTATACCTAAAGTTTGAGAAGTTTTTGAAATGTTTCCTCTAAATTTATCTAAACATACAATGATAGCTTTTTTTTCAAGATCATCTAAAGAACACAAATAAACATTTTCATCAAAATTATTGACAATCTCAATATTTGCTGCTGCTTCCTCACTTACTTCACTTCTTTCCTCCAGAATAATATCCTTAGAAAATCTTCCTTCCATGTTAACAATATTTTCAATAAAATTTTCCAGTTCTCTGATATTTCCCGGCCAGTCATAATTTAGAAATCTACTGTAGATATCTGAATCCAGTTCCGGAACTTCCTTATTTAACTTAGCTGCTTTTAGTTCCAAAAAATGCTCCATTAAAAAAACTATATCTTCTTTTCTTTCTCTAAGAGGCGGAAGTTCTATAGGAATAACACTTAATCTATAATATAAGTCCCTTCTAAAGGTTCCTTTTTCTATCTCGACTTTTAAATCTTTATTTGTTGCTGCAATAATTCTAACATCTACAGGAATACATTTTTCTCCTCCTACACGGGTAACGCAGCCCTCTTGCAGAACTCTCAGAAGATTTACCTGCATATCAAGCGGCATCTCAGCAATTTCATCCAAAAACAATGTGCCGCCGTTAGCAAGCTCGAACTTTCCCGGATGTCCCCCTTTTTTAGCTCCTGTAAAAGCTCCATCATCATATCCAAAAAGCTCGCTTTCAATTAAGTTTTTAGGAATAGCGCCGCAATTTATCGCGACAAAACCATAATTCTTTCTGCTACTGTTATTGTGTATTGCTTGAGCAAGCACCTCTTTACCTGTTCCGCTTTCTCCTTGAATGAGAACAGTTGATGGACTATCCGATATATGTTTTGCATAATCAATTATTTTTTTTATTTGATTGCTTTGACCCACTATATTATCAAAAGTATACCTTGCTGTCATGCCAGTATACTTATTTACTAGATTTATAACATTTTGTATTTCTTTTAAAGTTACTACAAAGCCTATATTTTCTTTATCCTTTAATTCAATCGAATATATATTCATATTGTATCTATCTCGTTTATTTTTGCGGCTTATTATTATTTCTTCATCTTGTATATTTTTCTTCTGCTCTATAAGCTTTACTAATTCTTTAAAATTGCTGAAAGCTTCCTTTATTGGCCTTCCTAATATATTATCTTCAGTTACTCCAAGCATATCGCAGGCATTTTTATTTATAAGTTTTAAATGTCCTTTATCATCAACTGCAAATATACCTGTTGATATAGATTCCATTATAGTATTTAGATAACTGTATGCTTCAGTTAACTTATTTTGTACTCTTTCACTTTGCATTTGATTTTCAATAGATTTAACTGCTGCAGCTACAAGGCCTAAGGTATGCGGGTGCACTAAATTGCTGCTCCCTGTTAAATTTAAAGTGCCAATAACTTTTCCGTCTTCGTTATGAATAGGTGCCGCAGAACATGTCCATCTATGGTAAGCAGTTATAAAATGTTCTTTTGCGGAAATCTGAATTGGTGAATCTTCTTTTATTGCAGTTCCCATAGCATTAGTACCAATACTTTTTTCATCCATATATGCCCCTATTACCATATTGAGTTCCAATGCCGCTTTAATAACCTCTTTATCTCCAACTAAATTTAATATGCAGCCTTCTTTATCAGTGAGTATAATAAAAAATCCAGAGCCTTCTAGGAAATTATATAAGATATTCATAAAGGGTTCTGCTACTCTTATTAGATCCTTATTTCTATCAATATTTTCTGAAACCTGTTGTCCTATTAATATCTTCTTAGGTGAAACTCTTTCTTTTTCTATTCCGTATTCTATACAACGTTCGTGAGATTTTTTAATAATCTCGTCATGTTTTTCTTTCAACTGCATTTTATCCATCCCCGTATTAGATAAATTTTTTATATATACAATGAATTATAAATGTTATTTACAAATAATAAAAGAAAAAAATGAACTGCCACATATATAAAATACATGGCAGTTTATAACTCTATTTAGTGTAGTTAAAGAAGCCTCTTCCTGATTTTCTTCCTAAATATCCGGCCCTTACATACTTTTTAAGTAAAGTGTGAGGTCTATACTTAGGATCTCCGGTTTCTTTATATAATACTTCCATAATAGCAAGTACTATATCATTGCCTATAAAATCTGAAAGAGTAAGAGGTCCCATAGGATGATTTGCACCGAGCATCATTGCCTTATCTATATCCTCTGCTGAAGCTGTTCCTTCTGCAAGAACTCCTATTGCTTCGTTGATCATTGGGACTAAAATTCTATTAACTACAAAACCAGGTGCTTCCTTAACTTCTACTGGTTCCTTGCCAATATTCTTTGAAAGCTCTTTAATTGCATTAAAGGTCTCCTCTGAAGTAGCTATACCTCTAATAACTTCTACTAGCTTCATTACTGGAGCCGGATTGAAAAAGTGCATTCCTATAAACTTGCCTGGTCTGTTTGTAGCTGATGCTATTTCAGTGATAGAAAGTGATGAGGTATTAGTAGCAAATATAGTTTCAGCCTTGCAAAGCTTGTCAAGTTCACCAAAAATACTCTTTTTAATATCCATATTTTCAATTGCAGCTTCAATAACTAAGTCACAATCCTCAGCTAAAGCTATATCAGTTGTTCCTGAAAGTTTGCAAAGTATTTCTTCCATTGCTTCATTAGTCATCTTTCCTTTTTCAACAAGCCTTGAAAGATTCTTTTTAATACCTGCAAGTCCCTTGTCAACAAATTCATCTTTAATATCTCTTATAATTACTTCATAGCCTTTTGCAGCAAAAGCCTGAGCTATTCCTGCTCCCATAGTGCCTGCGCCTAAAACAAATATTTTTTCCATTTATCCCACCCCTTTTGAAACTTTTAATTTTTGATTTCTTTAACTTGATTTATAAGCTCTGGAACAACCTTAGTAAAATCTCCTACAATAGCAAGGTCTGCAGCTTTCATAATAGGTGCCTCAGGGTCTTTATTTATAGCTACAATATAGTCACTGTCCTGCATTCCTGCAAGGTGCTGAATAGCTCCTGAAATACCGCAAGCTATATAAACTCTAGGTCTAACAGTTTTCCCTGTTTGTCCTACTTGATAAACCTTATCCATCCATCCATTATCAACAGCAGCACGTGATGCTCCTACTACTCCACCCATAGCTTCAGCTAATTCTTTAAGAAGCGCAAAGTTTTCCTTATTTCCAACACCTCTGCCACCTGAAACTATAATTTCTGCTTCTCCGATATCTACCATGTCCTTTGCTGTTTTTACTATTTCTATAACTTCAGTTCTTATATCTTCCTTAGCTAAGTCTATCTTTTCAAGCTCTATATTACCTGTTCTGCTTTCATCCTTTTTAAGCTTTTCAAACACTCCTGGCCTAACTGTAGCCATTTGCGGTCTGTGCTCAGCACACTCAATTGTAGCCATAAGATTTCCACCAAAAGCAGGTCTTGTCATCATTAAGTTTTTGCTTTCAAGGTCTATATCAAGTCCAGTGCAGTCAGCAGTCAAACCTGTTTCTAATCTTGCTGCAACTCTAGGTCCTAAATCTCTTCCTATAAAGCTTGCACCGATCAAAAATACTTCAGGCTTATACTTGTCTACAAGATTGCAAATAACCTTTGTATAACCATCAGTTGTATAATTTTTCAAAAACTCATGATCGCAAACTATTACTTCATCTGCTCCATAGTTTATTAACTCATTAGAAATATCAGCTATACCACTTCCTAAAAGCACAGCAGTCAGTCTAACACCTAACTTTTCCGCAATATCTTTTCCTTTTCCTAAAAGCTCAAGAGAAACCTTTTGAAGCTTACCTCCTCTTTGCTCTGAAAATACCCATACTCCTTTATAATCCAACTTATTCATCCTAAACCCCTCCCTTATATAAAGTGCTTTTCTTTAAGCTTAGCTGCCGCGTATTCTGCTGCTTCCTTTGGAGACTTGTTAACAAGCTCTCCTTTGCCTTTAACCTCTTTGGTCATAGACTTTCTGACCTTTGTTGGAGAACCGCTTAGTCCTAGAAGGGATTTTTCAATATCTATGTCATTTGAATTCCAAATCTTTATTTCCTTCTTGAAGGCTTCGTAGATATATCTTACATTCATATATCTTGGTACATTTAATTCTTTAATAGCCGTTAGAAGTACCGGTGTTTTTGCTTTTATAATTTCATAGCCATCTTCTAAGGCTCTTCTTATTAATAAATTTCTGCCTTCAATTTCAACTTTCTCAACATAAGTAACCTGTGGAAGACTTAAATGTTCTGCAATTTCAGGTCCAACTTGAGCAGTATCTCCATCTATAGCCTGTCTTCCTGCAAACACTATATCATATGGAAGCTTCTGTATGGCAGCAGCTAAAACTCTTGAAGTTGCTAAAGTATCCGCACCTCCGAAAGCTCTGTCTGTAATCAATATCGCTTCATCCGCTCCCATTGATAATGCTTCTCTTAAAGCCTTTTCTGCTTGAGGAGGCCCCATAGTTATTACAGTAATATGTGCATTATATTTATCCTTAAGTATAAGTGCTTCTTCTAAAGCATTTTTATCGTCTGGATTTATAATAGATGGAACACCTTCTCTTATAAGCGTTCCTGTAACTGGATCTATTTTAACTTCATTAGTATCTGGCACTTGTTTTATACAAACAATTATATTCATTTATAACTCCCCCCAATAAATTTAACGTAGAATGTAAAATATAATATCAGTAATATTTGAAAGTCCTTAAGGATTTTCTATTTTCATTTTTAATTCTACATTATTTAAGCGCGTTTCCTGCTATAACCATTTTTTGAACCTGTGAGGTTCCTTCATATATTTCAGTTATCTTCGCATCTCTCATCATTCTCTCAACCGGGTAATCCTTTGTATAACCATATCCTCCAAAAAGCTGAACGACCTTTGTAGTAACATCCATTGCTACTTCAGAAGCATAAAGCTTAGCTCTGGCAGCTTCAACAGAGTAAGGAAGACCTTTATCTTTATTCCAAGCAGCTTTATAAACAAGATGTTTTGCCGCTTCTATCTTTACATCCATTTCTGCTACAATCCATTGAAGTCCTTGGAAGGCCCCTATGTTCTTTCCAAACTGTTTTCTTTCTTTCAAATATTTGATTGCTTCCTCATAAGCTCCTTCTGCTATTCCTAGTGCCTGGGCTGCTATTCCTATTCTTCCTCCATCCAGAGTTTTCATGGCAATTCCAAAGCCCTTTCCATCTTGTCCTATAAGGTTTTCCTTAGGAACTATACAATCTTCAAATATAAGTTCTGTAGTTGAAGAAGCGCGAATTCCAAGCTTGTTTTCTTTTTTACCGATTGAAAAACCAGGGTATCCTTTTTCTATAATAAAACCGGATATTCCTCTTGTCCCTTTGCTTTTATCAGTCATTGCAAATACTACAAATGTATCAGCAACTCCGCCGTTTGTTATAAATATCTTAGACCCATTAAGTATATAATGATCTCCTTCAAGCCTTGCTGTAGTAGTTTGTCCTGCAGCATCAGTACCGGCATTTGGCTCAGTTAATCCAAAAGCTCCAAGCTTTTCACCCTTTGCCAGAGGTATAAGATACTTTTCTTTTTGTGCTGCATTTCCAAACTGGTGTAAAAGTCCTGCACAAAGTGAAGTATGTGCTGAAAGAATTACTCCGGTAGTTGCGCATACCTTTGATAGTTCTTCTACAGCCATGATATAGGAAAGATTATCTCCTCCTGCTCCTCCATACTGTACAGGGAACGGTATACCCATCATATTATACTTGGCCATTTTTTCCACAGTTTCCATAGGGAACCTTTCAGTTTCATCTATTTCTGCAGCTAATGGCTTAACTTCATTTTCTGCGAATTCTCTAACCATTTGTCTTATGAATTCTTGTTCTCTAGTAAATGTAAAATCCATTTGATCTCCCCCCAATTACCTGTTTTTAAAACTTTTAGATCTCTTTTGAATAAATGCTTCCATTCCTTCTTTTTGGTCTTCTGTTGCAAAACACTCTCCAAAAAGTTCTGCTTCGTACATAACAGCTGTATCTACATCCATTTGCATTCCTCTATTTATTGCTGCCTTGCAAAGCTTTACAGCAACAGGTGCATTTGATGCTATTGCTTTTGCCATTGCCTTCGCCTCTTCCATAAGCTTATCGCATTCAACCACCTTATTTACAAGTCCTAATCTATATGCTTCATTTGAATCTATCATTTTTCCAGTAAAAATAAGTTCCTTTGCTGCTCCTAGTCCGATAAGTCTTGCAAGTCTTTGAGTTCCCCCAAAGCCAGGAGTAATTCCAAGCCCAACTTCTGGCTGTCCAAATTTGGCCTTGCTGCAGGCAATTCTGATATCGCAGCTTAAAGCCAGCTCACAGCCTCCTCCTAAGGTAAAACCATTTAAAGCAGCAATAACAGGTTTTTCTAAAAGCTCTATCTTTCTAAAAATACTATTGCCTAGTCTTCCAAATTGTCTTGCCTCAATGACATTCATATCTTTCATCTCGCTGATATCAGCTCCAGCAACAAAAGCTTTTTCCCCTGCTCCAGTTAAAATAACCGCATAAATACTGCTGTCCTTTTCAATCTCATTAAATACTTCTCCAAGCTCCATTAAAGTTTCGGAGTTTAAAGCATTTAATGCCTTAGGTCTATTGATTGTTACAATAGCCAGATTGTCCTCTCTTTCAAAGATTATGTTACCCATGACTATCCCCCATTCAAAATTACTAGGATGTTAAATTATTAACAATTCTTCAAAAAAATAAATTGAAGCTTAGCTTCAATTTAATTATATACCTGTATTTTCTATTTTTCAATAAATGCCCAAACTAATTTTCAAAATATTTTTATTGTTCTCTATCTTTTAGCAAATATGTAAGTGTCAGAAGACTTTCACTTAAATGAACATTCTCTACAACTACATCATCCGGAACAATTAAATCTGTTGGTGCAAAGTTCCAAATTCCCTTTACTCCGTTTTCTACTAAAGCATTGCATACCTTTTGCGCACTGTTTTTAGGTACGCATATAATTCCTATATCAATTTTATTTTCGTTTAGAAAACCGTTAAGATTATCTATATCTTGAATTTCTACATCTCTTATTCTAAGACCAATAACTTTTGGATTAGCATCAAAAATTCCGTCCAATGTAAATCCTAATCTTTCAAAACGAGTATAATTAGCAATCGCCTGCCCTATGTTTCCCGCACCTATAATAACAGTTTTATAATCTTTGCTTAATCCAAGGATTCCGCTGATTTCATTGTATAAATCCTTAACATTATAGCCATATCCCTGCTGGCCAAAATCGCCAAAGCAATTCAAGTCCTGTCTTATTTGAGATGCAGTAAACCCAATTTTTTCACTTAATTCCTTTGATGAAATTCTATCCACGTCATTTTTTAAAAGCTCACCCAAATATCTATGATATTTAGGAAGTCTTTTTATAACGGCCATTGATATATTGTTTTTTTTCTTTTCCATAGTACACCTCGCTCACTTTAAATGTATAACATCTATATAAAAAATTATAATATTCTAATTAATAGTATTACCTAAATTGTGAACACTGTCAATATTTTAACATATTTATTCACATAAAGAAACTATTTCCATAATAAAACAAAAAGTGTTAAAATGTTTATTATATATTTTTATTTGAAGGGGATGACTTAATGCATACTATTTTTTTAAGCATTGCTATAATACTTGTTGCAACGAAATTTGGAGGAATGTTAAGTTCAAAAATAAAAATGCCTCAGGTTTTGGGAGCGCTTTTAGCCGGTGTCATTATCGGTCCCTCTGTTCTGGGCCTTGTTCATGAAAATGAATATATAAAACTCCTTTCTAATTTGGGAGTTGTTATGCTAATGTTTTTAGCCGGTATAGAAACAGATTTGAAAGAGTTTAAAAAGGCCGGAAAAACTTCTCTTCTTATAGCTATAGGAGGAGTTATTCTCCCGCTTGTCTTTGGGATGTTATCTGCTTATGCATTCTTTAACAATTTCTATGAAAATTTATTTATAGGGGTTATACTTACTGCTACCAGCGTAAGTATTTCTGTAGAAACCCTAAATGAGCTTGGAAAATTAAACACAAGAGCCGGTATGAATATCTTAGGTGCTGCCGTTATTGATGATGTTATCGGGCTATTAGTAGTTTCCTTTGTACTAAGTCTTGCAAGCTCTGCTAAAAACTCTGCCTCAGCAGGTGTGGAGGCTACTTTAATCAATGTATCTTTGAAAGTATTAATCTTCATAGCCGGCTCTTTAATATTAATCTGGCTTCTTCCAAAATTCATTAGCAAGTTTAATGAAAAAAATGGGCGCAATGATTTAATTGTAATTCTAGCTATTGCTTTTGCATTAGTATGCGGTTTCTTTGCTGAGGAACTTGGAATTGCAGCTATAACCGGAGCCTATGTAGCAGGTCTTGTTTTATCTTCGGTTACTCATAAAGATTACATAGAGAAAAAAATTCATACTATTTCTTCTAATTTTTTAACTCCTGTTTTCTTTGCCAGTGTTGGTATTGCGGCAAATGTTAAATCTATGAATAGTTCTATACTTCTATTGACTCTCCTTCTCTTAGCTACTGCTATTCTTGGAAAGGTAGTGGGGTGTGGAGGGGTAGCTAAATTATGCGGTTTAACTACTGAAGAATCTATTCAGATAGGAGCAGGAATGATTTCCAGAGGCGAAGTAGCACTTATAACCACAAATCTTGGTTTAGACGCAGGAATTATAACGCCGGAATTATTCATACCTACCCTGGTAGTAGTTATTGGAACAACTTTAATAACCCCAATTTTCCTGAAACTAGCTTTTACAAGAAAGTATTACAAAAAGCATGAGGCTTAGCCCCATGCTTTTTTATTTACAATTTAATATTATCAATTTATTTGAGGGCTATCAAAATTTTGCTTTCCATAGTAAAATATACTTCAGGAAGGTGAAAAAAATTGATAGTTTTAAGTTGCAAGGATATTCATAAAAGTTATGGAATTGATGTTATTTTAGATAAAGTCACATTTAATATAAATGAAGGTGAAAAAGTAGGTCTTATTGGAGCTAATGGGGCCGGAAAGACTACTCTTTTTAGAATTTTAACCGGTCAGCTTGAGCAAGATAGCGGAGAACTTTTTATTGATAAAAATAGAAGAGTTGGCTACCTTTCTCAACATCTTTCACTTGAAAGCAGCAGTACCATATACGAAGAACTTTTAACTGTTTTTAAAAATCTTTTGGATATGGAAGCTAAAATCAGTGACTTAGAGATAAAGTTAAATGAGCCTTATGATGTCTCAAAACAGGAGTATCATGAAAAAATAATAAATGAGTATACCACTTTGACTGAGCTTTATGACCATAGAGGCGGATATACCTATAAGGCTGAAATCAGCAGAATACTAAAAGGACTTGGTTTTGGCGAGGCTGATTTTGATAAGAGTATTAATATATTAAGCGGCGGGCAAAAAACCAGAGTAGCTTTATGCAAGCTTCTTTTAACAAATCCTGAAATACTGCTTTTAGATGAGCCAACAAATCACTTGGATCTAGATGCTATTGAATGGCTTGAAGATTATTTAAAGGCCTATAAAGGCACAATAGTTATAATTTCTCACGATAGATTTTTCTTAGACTCAATAACTAATAAAACTATTGAGATGATAAATGGTCATGTAAACAGCTATCCAGGAAACTATACAGCTTTTGTTGAATTAAAGGAAAAAAATTACGAAGTACAGCTAAAAGCTTATAACCTTCAGCAGGCTGAAATAAAACGTCAGGAAGAAATTATTGAAAGGTATAGATCCTTTAACAGGGAAAAAAGCATAAAGGCTGCTGAAAGCAGAGAAAAAGCTCTTGAGAAGATAGAAAGAATTGAAGCGCCTGATATGGACGCCAGAGCTTCAAAAATAATTTTTGATACTCAAATTAAGTCTGGAAACGATGTTCTTCATGTTGAAAACTTAAGCAAAAGCTATGGAGATAAAAGATTATTCCATAGTCTTAACATAGATATAAAACGAAGCGAAAAAACTGCTTTAATAGGTGAAAATGGAAGAGGAAAAACTACTTTATTTAAAATAATAATGGATAAAGTTATGCAAGATACCGGTATAAGTGTGTTGGGGAAAAATGTATTCATCGGATATTATGATCAGGAACAATCAAACTTGAACCCTGAAAAAACAGTTATAGATGAGGTTTGGGATGACTTTCCTAAGATGACTACTACACAAGTCAGGACTGCTCTGGCAGCTTTTTTATTCACAGGTGACGATGTATTTAAGCACATATCCACACTAAGCGGCGGGGAAAAATGCAGAATCAACCTTTTAAAGCTTATGCTTTCAAAATCTAATTTTCTTCTGCTTGATGAACCTACAAATCACCTTGATATAGTATCGCGTGAGGCCTTAGAGGATGCGCTTTTAAGTTATGACGGAACAGTGCTTGTAATCTCACACGACAGATATTTTCTAAATAAAGTTATAGGTAAAATTTATGAACTCAATGAAGATGGTATAAAAGAATACCTTGGAAACTACAGCTATTATGTGGAAAAGAAAAAAAATCCTCAAAGATATGAAGAGGAAGCAGCTAATCAAGGTAAAACCAAAACTCAGATTCAAGAAGAACGAAAGAAAAAGAGAGAACTTGAAAAGCAGGAAAAAGAAAAGCAGCAAAGATTAAAAATTGTAGAAACCTCCATAAGCAATTTTGAGAAAAAGCTTTTAGAGCTTCAAAATGAACTTTGCCTTGAAGAGGTATACTCTAATCCTCAAAAAAGCGAAGAAGTAAACAAGGAGATAGCAGCTGCAGAAGGGGCCTTAGAAAAGTTTTATAGTGAATGGGAAGAACTTGTATAAGAAAGGCTGACATATAGATTTACTTTTAATCTATATGTCAGCCTTCATAACTTATATCAACTTGTGTCCGCAATCCGGGCAAAATTTAAAATCTCCGCTTAGTTTTCCTCCACAGTATGGACAAAATTTAAATTTTATTTCTTGCAGCTCAGCAGACTCTATATTATTTTTTAATGCAGCACTTAATTCATCCCTATTTATAGGAGTGTGAATAACTGCATCAACATTTTTATCCTTAAAGTCATTAAGCTGTATAGGATTATTTGAGGAAAGTATGCACCTTATCTTCCTGTTATTGTTTTTAATTTTTTGTAGTAATTCATCTCCTAATACGCTCTTCATAATCAGGTTTGCAATAACTATATCAGGATATGAGTATTTAGTCTTCTCAACAGCCTCAAATTCATTTGCTATTTCAACATCATAGCCCATTTCATCGAGAATATCCCTCATTACCATACTTTCAAATTTACAGTCATTTATAAGGAGTACTTTGCTCATATATTTTCTCCTTCCGCGAGAACATTGTATCTATGACCTGCTCGTTTCAATTTAAGCACTGGATAACTTAAAAAATTCTTTCGTTCACAAGTTACCCGCTAAAGGTCATTTAGGCTTTTAACTCTCAAATGTCAAAATAAATCGATGCATATTTAATTGTACCAAATATTTGGATAAAGATAAATATTTTATTTTTATTATTGAAAATGCAACATTATCATATCCAATTCCGAGCTGTTTCCAACTCTTATAGGCGGTCCCCAGGTACCTATTCCAGAAGTTACAACTATATTGAAATTATCTTTTTTTAGATATCCATAATCTATTTCATAAAGTCTTCTGGTAATATATTCACTCGGAAACATTTGTCCTCTGTGTGTATGCCCTGAAACCTGAAGGTCTACTCCTGCTTTTTCAGGTTCTTCTAAGTTTTTAGGATTATGATCCATTAAAATAATCGGCAGGTTTTTATCTGCTCCATTTAGTATCTCATCCAAAGTTTTCCTTTTCTTTTTATAATAGCTTTCAACAGCTATGTCCTGTCTTCCCACAACATAAAAGCTATCATCAATTTTTATATACTCATCAGAAATTACTTTTACTCCTGCTGCTTCTAAATTTTTAATAATCCCCTCAACCTCTCCTCCGTAATATTCATGATTGCCTGTCACAAAATACACTCCGTATTTTGACTTTAATCTTTTAAAATTTTCACCCATATTCTGATTTACAAAAGGTGAAAGTTTTTCATCTACAATATCTCCGGCCATCAAAATTATATCAGGATTAAGTTCATTAACCTTGTCTACCATTTTGGCTAGTCTTGCATTATCTACTATATTGCCAAGGTGAGCATCAGAAAACATAGCTATTTTAAGTTCTTTTAAATTACCTGCTTTTTTATCTATATTTATATCGTACCTGCTAACCCTAATATTTTTCGCATTATATGTACCATAAGCCAATATCACAATAACTATTAAAAACACAAAAAGTCCCGCATATGTCTTTATAAATGTATTTTCACGAATTCCTTGAGGAATAAAGCTTGCTTTTCCTCCAATAAATCTTCCTATATCAACTAATGGTAAAATCATTATAAAATATAGCATTGCAGCCATCCAATATGCACCAATCAAATTTAGATATCCCTCTATACTACTAGGTAAAAATTTATCTCCTATGCGAGCTAAAATAAAAGAAACTGCAATCAAAGAAAATATAACCCAATAAATTTTTACGTTTATAAACGGAACCAAGCTCCCTACTCCCTGCCAGCCTCTAAGTCCAATATAATAATTTACCCCTCCAAATGCCAATATTGTAACAATAATCATTAGTACAAAACCTACTGTCTTCATATTTCTCTCCTTATAATCTTATGTACATAGTTTCAATTTATAAATCACTATTTGAGCAAGAAAAGATTCTGATACTTATAGTAGCCTTTGAGAAGATCAAATAGCATATTTACTTTGAAGTCTATATAAAATCGTTTTATCAATATTATATAGCAAAATTTTAAATTTTTATAACAATATCGATAAATTTATTTGCTAGATATATTTATCATTTAGCGTAGGAAATACATATTTAACAAAAACATATAAAATATCTTTCATAAAGAGCTTTTATCCGTGTTTAATAATTCTTTTTTACTATGTCTTATGCTTTAATGTTGATTTAATATGTAATTACTGGTAAAGTTTATATGTAAAGGTTATTATTGAAAGGGGGCATTTTAATGCAGGTTTCTATGTCAAGTTTTTTGCAGGGGAAAAAACCTATATTAAAAGAACTTATAGGTATTTTAGCAAAAGACTACAAATATGTTTCTATACTAGGAACTGATAGTAAAGGTAAGACCTATAATGTACAAAGAACTGGGGTAAGTCTAAACGACTCTTCTTGGTCAGAAAGGGGCTTTGTTGTTAGAGTTCATAATGGCATTAACTACTCTGAATTTTCCTTTAACAACATTGACAAAGATACCCTGAATCAAGTTGCAGAAGAAATAAAAATAAAAATTAATAATCAAATAAGGGCGCTTGAAACGTCATTTAACCTTAACAACTATGATTTAATCAAGGAAGAAGAATTAATCAGAAGTTTTTATGGAGAAGTTGAAAAACTTCCTGAAAGCAAAACTTCTAAGGAAAAAATTGAATTAATGACTGCTTTGAAAGATAAAGCCTTTAATTTATCCAAACTATTGGTTAATTTTAGAGTTGCTTATAACGAAGTTCATGTATCCAAAATATTTTTATCTGAAAAGAAAGATTTAGAACAGTCCTATATATGGAGCGAAGGCTATTTATTTGCAATAGCAAGAAAAGAAGATAACACCAGGTATGCTTACAAATCATTCTCAGGACTTAAAGCTGTTGAACTTTTAGATGAAATGGAAGCTGAAGTTTCTAATGTGGTTTTATTAGCTGAAAAGCTTCTTGATGCTAAACCAGTTAAACCGGGAGAATATGAAGTTATCTGTACACCGGAAATCTCTGGTCTTATTGCCCATGAGGCTTTTGGACATGGTGTTGAAATGGATATGTTTGTAAAAAGGCGTGCCAAGGCAATTGAGTATATAGATAAATATGTGGCTTCGGAACTAGTTACAATGCATGATGGAGCTGCAGCTGCTCATCATGTTTCCTCATATCTATTTGATGACGAAGGCACTATTGGAACTGATACTGTAATTATAGAAAAAGGGGTTTTAAAAAGAGGTCTGTCCGATATTCTTTCTGCTATGAAGCTTGGTACAATACCAACAGGAAATGGTAAAAGGCAGTCTTTTGAAAGAAAAGCCTATGCCAGAATGACAAATACCTTCTTTGCGCCGGGAAAAGATAAGCTTGATGATATGATTGCTTCTATAAAGCATGGTTATCTTTTGGATGGTACTATGAGTGGTATGGAAGATCCAAAGAGCTGGGGAATTCAATGCATGATAATGTATGGAAGAGAAATAATTGACGGTAAACTTACTGATACTATAGTTTCGCCTGTAATCATGACCGGATATGTACCTGATCTTCTAAAATCCATATCCATGGTTTCAGGAGAAGTTGAACTCTCTGGTTCCGGAGCTTGCGGTAAAGGTTATAAAGAATTTGCAAAAGTTTCAGATGGCGGCCCATACATTAAAGCGAAAGCGAGGTTAGGATAGTCATGATAGATAAAATCAGACAAATTTTAAGCACTATAAAAGATATTAGCGGCTATAAAATTGTTGAAACAAAAATTGAATCTGGTGAGCTTTTCTTTGTTAGAAAAGGCCTTGACATGAATAGAGGAAAATCAGTTCACTATTTTAGTGTGACTGTTTATAAAGATTTTGAAGAAGACAATACTAAATATAGGGGTTCTTCAACTACAACTATTCATCCTACAATGCATGATGATGAAATTTTCTCCAGTTTAAATGATGGAGCTTTTGCAGCAGGATTTATTAAAAATGAGTACTATCCTTTAGTAAAGCCTTACAAGCTTGCTCCTTTAGAAATATCAACTAATTTATATGGAGATACCATCGAAAATTGGCTTCCTAAAATTACTGCTGCTGTATACAAGGCTGATACTCTTGAAAATGGATGGATAAACTCAACCGAAGTATTTTTAAATAAAGTTTTCACTAGAATAATTAATTCAGAGGGTGTTGATGTTTCCTTTGAAAACTATAAAGGTGAAGTTGAATTCATAACTGACTGGAAAGAAAACGGTGAAGACATAGAACTTTACAAGAGATTCGATTTTTCTGAGTTTAATTATGAGGAAATTACTGAAATTGTTAAAGAACAGCTCAAGATAAGCAGAGACAAAGCTATCGCTAAGCCGACCCCTGCTTTAGGAAAATATACTGTATTGCTTACAGGAGGTCCTGCTGAAGAAATGTTTAGTTTTTATTCTTCACAGTCAAGCGCTCAGGACAAATATAATCATACCTCCAATGCTGAACTTAATAAAAATATTCAGGGCGATGAAGTTAATGGAGACTTAATTAACATGACATTGGACCCTCAGTTAACTAACTCCTCAAATTCTGTTCCCTATGATATGGACGGTTTTCAGCTTAAGCCTGTTAAAATTTTTGAAAATGGTATTTTAAAAAGATTTTGGGGAGACATCAGACATTCTCATTATCTTAATATTGAACCTACAGGCTTAATTAGAAACATAGTTGTTGAAGGAGGTAAACATTCAGCTGAAGAATTCAGGAAAGAGCCTTACCTTGAACTTGTGGCTTTCTCAGATTTTCAAATGGACGGCTTAACAGGAGATTTTGGTGGTGAAATCAGACTTGGCTGGTACTTTGACGGTGAGAAAACAATACCTGTTACAGGAGGCTCAATCTCAGGTAATATAAAGGAAGTTCAAAAAAATCTATATTTTTCTAAAGAACTTCAAAAAAATAATGGTTTTTATGGGCCTAAGACAATAAAGCTTCTAGATGTATCCGTATCTGGTATAGAATAAGTGTTTAAACACATTAAAATCAACACATAATAATTCTGCAAACTTCTTTAATAAACAGCCTTACTATATATGGATTTCAAGATAAATCTGCTATTTGAGTTTCTCAAAACCTGAAGAAACGTTAGGATCTTTCTCATTCAAATAGCAATTTACTAATTGAAACTATTTAGTTCTGCAGGAGGATATGGCCATGGGAAGAAAAGAATATGAAAATAGAGAACGCTCTACTGGACCTAATAGTGCTAAGTATGATTCAAGAAGTGCAGAATTTAAGCAAATGAATAAACAAAATGAAAAAAATGGCAAAGAAAAGTTCCAAAGTATTACTAAGTAAATAAAATAAGGTGGAAATCCAAGAGGCTTTCCACCTTATTTTATTTATTTTGTCTGACTTCGGTTTTAAGTTTTTTTCTCAGCTTAGGTCTCATAGCTATTCCCAAAATAAACAACACGGGTAAGCTTATACTTAACACTCCTGAAATCTGCGACCAAGGATATGAGAGAAAATTAATGTAATTGTTATGATCTCTCCCCAATGTATTAGTTAATAATATTAACATTGGAGTCATAATTGATACTAGGAGTCTATCTCGTTTGAAGCCAAGTATGGACTTAAAACTATACAAAGAACACCAAAACATTACTACTGATTGTACAAACACTGACCATACAAAAAAGGATACCATGATAAGTTCATATCTGGGAAGATATATAGTTAGCTGTGCACTTCTTACCTGCTGCATACAAACAACAACAAATTGTTTCATTACATCAGCTCCTAAGACACCAACCTCGAAAAATGGCCAAATTATAATAGATAGTGTACTAATTACCATAGCCATAAACGTAATAGTACCCATATTTTTCTTTTTGTTTATCATTGGATATAATATTCCAACAGATAACACAACCATTGCAATATCGCTAAAAACATAATAGCTATTTAAAACATTCGTTTTTAGCCCTTTATCAAAAATCGGTTGAAGATTAATGAATCTAAAATCCTGTACAGTTCCTAATACCATAGTAATATTAATTAACCATAGCATGATAAAGCCAAATAGCGAAAATCTAATTACTACTTCAACCCCAAGTATAACCCCATATGCACAAAGAAGCGTATAAACAATGCACAGAACGATGAAAGGTGTTTCCGTCAAAAAGTATTCCTTTAGATGCATAGTAATTACATTAGCTGAAACTGCATATGCATAAGCAAAATATATGGCTAAAATTAAGGATATAAACTTCCCAATCCATTTTCCAAAAATCTGCTCTCCATAATCAATAATAGTTTTTTCAGGAAACTTAGAGCATACATAAATCATAAGAAGTACAGTTAACGTTCCTGCTATAAATCCTATGGTCATTGCAGTCCATACATCTGCTCCTATTTTCCTTACGATGACCCCAGCAGTAATTCCTATAGCCTTTCCAAATAAAATATTTGGAATCATAAAGAAAAATTGCAATCTGCTTATTTTTTCTTTCATTTTTATTCCTTTCTTTTTTTCTTTTCAATATTTATAGGCTCTTGATAAAGTGAACTTGTTCTTATATCTAAAGCGACATTAATGGAAACAGGCACTTGAGGATAAATTTCCTCCCACTTATCTTGAATTGTTTTATACCAATCTTCCTTGTCTGATATGTGCACTGCTCTTCCAAAGCCTAATACATCACTTTTATACTGTTTTTGGACCTTATCAAGCCCTTGCTTTATTTGTCGTTCTATTACATGGCAGGCTTCCTTCTCCACTTGTGATTTTAATTCTTCAATTGATAATGTAGTAGCAGAGTCAAATTCTGAAATATCTCCCTTAGCTTCAACTTTGATATTTATTGAAGGCATATCACCAGAGACCTGAGCAGTAATCTTTGACTTAGCATCCCTTATTTCTACAGATATATTTTGTTCTTCTTTTCCTACTCCCGTTACAACAATTATGCCATTTTTCATTTCATTTCTGACCCAAGCTATACCTTTTGTTTCCTCAGGTGAAAGCCATCCCACGAGTTTATTTCTTTTAAGTACTGCCGCTCCTTCAAGTTCTACCTGATTAGGCCCATTTGGAGTATTTTCAGTTTTTAGATTAAGAGCTGATACTAATGGTTGTTGAGATTCACTTTTATAGTCTCTAAAAAGTCTTAACATATCTGTAGCTACACTTTCAGAAGGAAGTTCATGATATCTAAATAGTTCAGCAATTGAAATACCTGGTATATTTTCTAATCCTGTTTTTGCTGTTATGTACGGTTTTGCATCACCATGTGATATAGCAACCCAGGTCTTCATTCTCAACTCAGGATTTTGAGTAAAAAAATCAACAACCGGAGTTATATCTTGCTCAGCAAGTGACTCACCAATGACAATTATATTGTTATGCGCCCACATGACTCTTCTTGATGAAAATTTGGCAAGGTTTCTTATAGCTTCAAAAATAGTCTTTCCATCTGCGCTTCCTAACCAAACTGGCTGATCTCCTCCTCCGCTCTTGCCACCCTGTCCTGATGCACTTGATGGTTTAGCAATTTGAGCTGTTACAGTATATAATGGAGATCCCTTCTTCTTATCTATACCAACAGCCATAACAAGGCCTAAATCATTTATTTCTCTCTCATCCCAACAGCCTGATAAAAATATTGTATTAAAAACTAATAGCAATGCTAAAATTTTTTTCATGTTCTTCTTCCTCAATTTAAGACTTATTAACTTGAAGGAGGTTTAGGCTTTAATTCATCTGTATGAATTTGCCTTACCGGGTCCTGAGATTGAGTAACTAAAGGTCTCTTTTTCATCATCCACCTTGGCGCCCTTATAAACACATCTTTGTTACCACTTATTCTGAATGGATCTATCGGGGAGAGATATGGTGCTCCAAATGAACGCAAGGAAAGCATATGCATTGAAATAGCAATAGTTCCTCCCAAAAACCCTAATATCCCGAAAAAGCCTGTTAGTATTATGAGTGGAAACCTTAACAGCCTAATCGTGATAGACAGACTGTACGCAGGTACAGCAAAAGAACATATCCCCGCAGCAGAAACAATTATTACAAGTGTAGGACCTACAAGTCCGGCAGTAACTGCAGCCTCTCCTATAACTAGACCTCCTACTATACTTACCGCCTGACCTACGGATTTTGGCAGGTGTATCCCTGCTTCCCTTATGATTTCAAACATAAATTCCATTAGTAAAACCTCAAGTATAGCCGGAAACGGAACTCCCTCTCTGCCAGCAGCCACTCTCAGAGCCAGAAGTGTAGGAAACATCTCTTGATGAAAAGAAGTAAGCATAACATAAAAAGAAGAAAGAGTTAATGAAAGAAATAAAGCAACTGCTCTTAATATCCTCATGAAGGAAGCTATATAATGCCTTTCATAGTAATCACCTGTTGCCTGAATATACTGCCAAAATACAGTAGGAACTATAAGGCAGAATGGAGTGTTATCGACTAATATAACTATTCTCCCTTCTAATATTGCTGCAGAAGCTTTATCTGGTCTTTCAGTATGTTCAATGGTAGGAAAAAGCGATAAAGGAGCATCTTCAATCAACTCCTCAATATAGCCGCTTTCAAGTATGCTGTCTATTTTTATCCTTTCCAATCTGCTCTTTAGTTCTCCGAGGATTTCTTTACTGACAAGATTATCTATATAAACTATGGCTACATCAGTCTTTGTTCTTTGACCAATTTTCATAGACTCAATTCTAAGGCTGTGATCCTTTATTCTTCTTCTTACTAGTGAAGTATTTACACGAATATTTTCAATAAATCCATCTCTTGCTGCTCTTACCTCTCCTTCAGCTGCTGGCTCTGATACAGAACGTGTTTCAAACCCACGAGAGGACATTATAATAGCAGCATCGCAGCTTTCAATAAATAATGCTGTATCTCCTGAAAGTACTGAATCTAATATTTTTGACCATTCCTGCTGCTCTTCAACTGATGAAGCAAGTACACCGGATTCAGCTACAGCTCTTATAGGTCCTACAGACTTAATATAGTTTTTATTTGATTGAAATTGTGTATTATTTATTAATGGTTTAAAAATGATATCATCAAGTTCTTTAGTTCCAACTAATCCATCCACATATAAAATAAAAGCTTTACAATTATTAAAGCCGGGTATTACAAAATGTCTTACTATAATATCTGCACTGTCTCCTAGTACATCTTTAATATATTTTTTATTTTCATTAAGGCTTCTGCTTATTTTATCATTCTGCATAATCATCACCCTTTACAATGTAAACCTAAGTATAATTATAACCACCACATACCAAACTATACTATTTTTTCAACATAGTACAACATTGTTAAAAAGTTAATTTGTTATTATATAATAATTACTATTGATAAGTTATCAGAATTATTATATAATTTAATTAATGAAAGGCAGATTAAATTTTAAATAAATTTATATCATTTGAAGGGGTGAGATTTATGAAATATCAAGATAATAATAAAGAAAAGGATAATAAAGACGTTAAAAATAACTTTTCTAGAGAATTTACAAATAAGTATGACGAAATAGATAAACTCACTGAGCAGGCTTACAACGCAAGTTTAATGTAAAAGTTAGCCCCTGGCTTAGGCATGATGCCTAAGCCAGGGGCTTTTATGATTTTTAAAAGATTAAATGATAAATTATTGGCACAAGTATTGCCGGAAGCAAATTGGCTACTTTTATTTTAGTAAGTCCAAGCATATTAAATGCAAGTCCCATTATAAGGATGCTTCCCACTGCTGAAAGCTCGGTTATTACTGTTCCAACAAGCACTCCCTGAAGTGCGGAAGCAGCAAGCGTTATTGTACCTTGATAAATAAAAACAGAAACAGCTGAAAGAGCCACACCTATTCCTAAGGTCGAAGTAAACATAATGGCAGATATTCCATCCAGCATAGCCTTAGTGAAAAGTATTTTATAATCACCTTTAAGGCCACTATCTAAAGCTCCTAATATTGCCATAGCCCCAACGCAGTATACAAGACTTGCTGTAACAAAACCTTCCGAAACCTTTCCGCCTTTACCTTGAAGTTTTGCTTCAATGCTATCCCCAAGCTTCTTGAGCCCTTTGTCTATATCAATAAGCTCACCTATAAGTGCTCCAATGACTATTGAGCATATAATTAAAATCATATTTTCTGATTTTACAGCACCAGAAATTCCGATTACCATAATACAAAGAGCAAGTCCCTTCATTATAGTTTCGTTTACCCTTTCCGGAATTCCGCCTTTTAAAATGAACCCTAATAAGCTTCCACCTATTATCGCTAAGGAATTTACTATGGTTCCCAGCAAGCCGCTCCCCCCTTGTTATTTAGTTAATCTCAAATTATCTATAGTTAGTAAACTGTAAATCGATTCCGAAATCTTTGCTCTTTAAAAGAGAAATTGCCGCTTGAAGGTCATCTTTATTCTTGCCTGTAACTCTAACCTGATCTTCCATTATTTGAGCTTGAACTTTTGTTTTGCTGTTTTTTATTTCAGCAACTATATCTTTAGCTTTTTCCTTTGAAATTCCGTTTACAAGCTTTGCTGTTTGCCTTACAGTACCAAGACTAGCATTTTCAATTTTTCCAAGATCTAAAGCCTTAGGAGAAATCCCCCTTTTTATGAACTTAGCCTTTAAAATTTCAACAACTGAATTAAGTCTGAACTCATCATCAGAAGCTATCTTTATTTCATCTTCTCCTAAGGTTATTTCTGTCTTACTTCCTTTAAAGTCGTATCTTTGCTCAATTTCTTTTTTAGCTTGATTAACTGCGTTGTCTACTTCCTGCATATTAACTACTGAAACTACATCAAATGAATATGTACTTGGCATAATATCCTCTCCTTCCTCTATACACTTCAATATATTAATAGAGTTTACTCATTTTATCAATATTTATCCAAAAAAATCCTTTGAAATCCATGTATAAATTTCAAAAAAGTTTTATAAAATACTCAAACCATATTGTATTTTAATACCCTTGTGCTATAATAATTATTGAGCAAAGGCTCAATTATTTGTTTGGGTCAATTTTTCAAGGTACTTTTATCCCCTTTAATCAGAAAAGGGAAGTAGTCCAAGAACAAATTAGTCCCTAGATTAAAGGAGGATTTTTTAAATGGATAAGAACATCGTATGCAAAGACTGCGGAAAAGAATTTGTATTTACTGAAGGCGAGCAAGCTTTCTACAAAGAAAAAGGATTTGAAAATGATCCAGTTAGATGCCCAGAATGCAGAAAAGCAAGAAAGGCTCAAAAGAACAACAGCAGAGAAAGAAGATTCTAGTTTATAAGAGAGGTTTTAACCTCTCTTTTTTATTTGCAAAAACATTTCAAAATAAAAAATGCAGATTAAAGTTAACTTTAATCTGCACATTCTTAAATTCTTTTATTGTTAAATTACATTTTTTATTCCTGCTTTACGAAGTGCTCCAATAAGAGGAACCGCAATAACTATTCCTATTATAACCTGTGCAATATTTGTTGGTATATCCTTTGCAGAAATTATTAACCCCTGAACAAACGCCTGTTTTTCGGGCTCTAGGAATGTCAAAATAATTGCTCCTCCTAAAAAATAAGCTGCAATCATCCAAATTCCTGCTGCTATAAAAGCAATAATGTTATTCCAAAGCTTTTCACCATTATAATTTCCTCTGTAGGCTATAACAGCTGCAATATATGCCATAACTCCTTTTATTACAAAGGTGAATGGAGCCCAATTTACATATCCGTTTGTCAAATCAAACAAGCACATTCCAATAGCAGATGCTAAGGCAGCTTTTTTTCTTCCAAGTAAAATTGCAGCTAAAAATACCATACTGTCTCCTGCATGCATTACTCCCATAAAGGTTTTTACATGAACGATATATGTTGCTACATATATAATAGCTGTCATCAATCCAATTTGCACAATATCCAGCACTCTGCTGTTTCTAATTACATTCTCTCTCTTTTCCAAACTTTACCCCTCCATCAAAAAAATATTCCAGCGCTGTTTCTCTACTAACATTATACTCACCTATTAATTGTTTTTAAAGTGTATGGATACAATTAAAATTGTATTATTAGTTATAATTACATTATCTATTGCAAATACTAGATTTACTCAACTAAAAGGAGGATGTATTATGACTATTTTACGTTGGATAGGCGGATTTGTAGTTTTATTTTGGTTAATCGGTCTAATATTCAGAATAGGTGGAGGTTTAATCAACCTGCTTCTTATTGTGGCTGCTGTTGTATTTATAGTAGATGCGCTGTTTGGCCGAAGAAAGACCATGTAAAGCTCTTTGCTGTTAATCAACATATCCAAGTTCCGCAAAATGAACTTGGATATTTATGTTTTGAAAGGAGTTTAATAAATGAATACTGTACAAGAAAGAACTTATTGGAATAATATAGATGAAAATTATAAAAATTATCCTAAACTAACTTCTAACACCGACTGTGATGTAGTTGTTGTAGGAGGAGGTATCTCTGGGGCATTAACTACCTATTATCTTTCACAATATAAGTTAAATACGGTTCTTATAGAAAAAAGCAAAATCGGTCAAGGAAGTACTTTATTAAGCTCAGGAATTTTAAAGCCTTATTTTGATAAATCAATTAATGATCTTTCCAAGCTTATAGGTGAGAACCATGCTGAAAGAGCATTTAAGCTTTGCCTTAAATCTATTGATGATATTGAAAATATATTATCAAATATTCATAAGGACTGCGGCTTCGAGAAGACAAAAGATTCTCATGCACTACTTGATCCTTTTAGGTTTTGTCACGCAATCTTAAAAACTGCTGCCTCAAAAGGTGCTCTTATCTACGAAAATACTTCTCTTTTAAGCTTTGATTATGCACCTGATAAAATACGGGTTAATGCAGGCGACTTTCATATTACCTGCAAAAAAATCGTATTTACCGCAGGTCAGTCTGCATTAAAACTAATTAAAGATGAAATAGTGAAATATAGACCATCTGTGACTATAGTTACAAATAAATTAGATAAAGTGGATGGAGCTGCACAAAAGTGTATGTGCTTCAAGCCTAATGATCTATACTACAATATTCGTGTTGCATATGGAAACAGAATACTTGCTCAAGCTTATGGAACTGATGATGAACAAAGCTTAACTGCTTCAAGAATTATTGATGATCTTAAGTCCATGTTTCCAGATATTAAAAATATTACTGCAGATTACATTTGGAAATGTTCTTACCCTGAAACAAAGGACAGCTTGCCATACATAGGTACATATACTTCCTTGCCTAATTGTTACTTCAACTTAGGACTTGGTGGAAATGGTGAAACACTTGCTGCTTATGGTGCGCAGATAATAAAAGATCTTATATTGTACGAAAGCAATCCTGATGCAGAAATTTTCAGTTTTAATAGATAAAACCATATAAAACAGAGCAGGTACTATTACCTGTTCCGTTTTATATGGTTTTTAAAATTAGTCGTTATTCTTAGCGATATCAGACAATATTAACCCTTTATTATGTTCAAGAGCCCAGCTTATCGCCCAGTCACTTTGGAATATCAAAAGATTTCTATCTTTAAAGTCCTTTACTCTCTTTGTATCACTGGTTAAATTTAATTTTTCTACATCGATGTCTGTGTTCTCAATCCACCTTATGAATCTAAAGGCCAATCTATCCATCTTAATGTCAACGCCGTATTCATGCTTTAATCTATATTCCAAAACTTCAAATTGAAGCACACCTACAACACCCACAATTATTTCTTCAATACCTATATAAAGTTCTTTGAATACTTGGATTGCACCTTCCTGAGCTATTTGAGTAATACCCTTGATAAACTGTTTCCTTTTCATAGTGTCTACAGTTCTTACCCTTGCAAAGTACTCAGGCGCAAAGGTTGGGATTCCTTCAAATTTAAACTTTTTAGAACTTTCACATAGAGTATCCCCAATGCTGAATATTCCCGGATCAAATACTCCAATTATATCTCCAGCATAGGCCTCGTCAATAATTTCTCTATCCTGAGCTAAAAATTGCTGTGGCTGCGCAAGTTTTACTTTATTTCCTGCCTGAACATGGTAAACTTCCATGCCCTTTTTAAACTCACCGGAGCATATTCTCATAAAAGCAATTCTATCTCTATGAGCCGGATTCATATTAGCCTGAATTTTGAATACAAAAGCAGAAAACTCAGGTTGAAATACATCAATTTCACCTTGATCTGATTGTCTTGAAAGCGGTGAAGTTGTTAAATCCAAGAAATATTGAAGAAAAGGTTCAACACCAAAATTGGTTAGTGCACTTCCGAAAAATACCGGAGTAAGTTCACCATTTCTAACTTTTTGTGAACTAAACTCGTCTCCTGCTATATCAAGAAGCTCTATGTCTTCTATTAGCTTATTATGAAGAGGTTCTCCAAGCAAATCATTAAACACTTTATCTTCTATATTTCCTTCAACAGATTCAACTTGAGTCTGTCCGTGATTGCCCCCATCAAAAGCCTGAATAACATTTTTTGATCTATCGTAAACACCTTTAAAATCTGCTCCTGTACCTATAGGCCAGTTCATAGGATAAGACTTTATTCCAAGTTCATTTTCAATATCCTCTAAAAGCTCAAAAGGATCCTTAGTTTCTCTATCCATCTTATTTATAAAGGTAAATATCGGTATGCCTCTAAGACTACATACATGGAATAGCTTTTTAGTCTGCTCCTCTACTCCTTTTGCTCCGTCAATAACCATTACGGCACTGTCTGCGGCCATAAGAGTTCTATAAGTATCTTCGCTGAAGTCTTGGTGACCTGGAGTGTCAAGAATATTAATGCAGTAGCCTTCGTAATTAAACTGCATTACGGAAGAGGTAACAGAAATACCTCTTTGCTTTTCTATTTCCATCCAGTCTGAAACTGCATGTTTTGAAGCTTTTCTAGCTTTTACGGAACCAGCAAGTCTAATAGCTCCCCCGTATAAAAGAAGCTTTTCTGTAAGTGTTGTCTTACCAGCGTCCGGGTGTGATATTATAGCAAAGGTTCTTCTTTTCTCTATTTCATTAATTAAATCCGCCACTATTTTCTCTCCTTCTTTAATTTATTATAATCATCAATAATTTATCTACATTGGAATATCTCCTTAATTATTAATTCACAATAATATAATTTTTTCTTAAACCACACAAAATTATATCAGTTTATATATTTTATTTCAACAATTATATCGGTGTATACATTTACATGTAACTTGCTTCCATTTATTTTTTAGCCTCAGATGCTATAATAATATTAGTAACTTATAGATGCTACGTATTTTAAATTACTCAGTGTTGAGATTGAAGGATGTTAAAGTTCTAAATGGACTTTAACGGGAAGTCTATGAACGGGAGCAAACAGATTCTGGCTGCCCTCCGTTTTGACTGAAATGAGGTGCAAGGTCTAAATGACCTTGCACGGGTAGTTTGCGAGTGGGAACGAGCACTCTAGACTACCCAGTGTTTCGACAGAAAGGAGAAAATAATGTACAAACTTATAGCACTTGATATGGATGGAACTCTTCTCAGAGAAGATAAAACTATTTCCAGAGAAACCTATAAAGCAATACAAAGAGCAAAAAATAAAGGCGTTAAGGTTGTGCTGGCAACCGGAAGACCCGTTGATGGCATAAAGAGATATCTGCAAGAATTGAATCTATTAAATGATAATGACTATGCGATAGCCTATAATGGAGCATTAGTTCAAAATACAAAAACAAAAGATATTGTAGCTCAAACCCTCATGAGCCTTGAAGATATTGATTATCTTTATAAACTAAGCCAGGAATTAAATGTTAATATACATGCTTTAACTGATCATACTTGTATTACACCTAAATGGAGCAAATACAGCCAAGTTGAAGCCGATATAAATGATATACCTTTAGAGTTCGTAGATTTTAATAATTTGAATAAAAATACTACTATAGTTAAGATTATGTTCATTGATGAACCTAACCACCTTACAGAGGTTATTTCAAAGCTTCCTAAAGAGGTTTATGAAAAATATTCTGTTTTAAGAAGTGCTCCATACTTTCTTGAATTTCTAGATAAGAGAGTTAATAAAGGTTATGGTGTAGAACTGCTTGCAGATAAGCTTGGTATAAAGAGAGAAGAAGTTATATGCATAGGGGACGCGGGAAATGATCTTCATATGATTAAATTTGCCGGTCTTGGAGTAGCTATGGGAAATGCTTTTCCTGAAGTTAAAGAAGCTGCTGATTACATTACGCTTACAAACGAAGAGCACGGTGTGGCCCATGTAATAGATAAGTTCATATTAGAAGAGAATGAAGCATGTTAAAAGTGAAGGTTTTATTTTACCTTCACTTTTCCTTTTATATTCCTTTGTTTAGAGGAATTATTAATACTACCTGAGCTCCACCTGTTTCTAAAGAATTTGATAGTTCCACACTGCCCTTATGCATAGCTATAAAAGTTTTTGTGATTGATAATCCCATTCCATAATGATTTTTAGAATTTCTGCTTTTATCTCCCCTATAAAATTGCTCCGTAGCAAATTCTAATTCTTCTTCTGAAAACCCTCTTCCGCTATCAGTAATAATGAATTCCAACTTCTTATCATTTGCCTGCACTCTAAAAATCAGCTTTTCACTTATTGGTGAGTACTCCACTGCATTAGTAATTACATTCATAATTGCTCTATATAAAAGCTCCTCATCTGCATAAAAGAAATCAGGTATACTTCCCTCTTCGTTTATAAGTTCAAGTTCTTTTTCTGAGGTTAATGCTTTTACCTTATTCATTATATTGTCTACAAATACTCTAGCACTAATTTTACTTGGCCTTAATATAAGCAAATCTTCGGACTTTGTAATATCCATAAGCACTTTAAGATAGTGCTGTATTTCATCGACACTTTTTAAAATATATTCATTATACTTTTCCTGATCTTCATCTTTACAGCTTTCTTTAATCAGCTCTGCATTTCCTTTAATAATAGTTAAAGGGGTCTTGATATCATGCGCCAAAGCAGAAATTTGATTTTTTCGTGATTTTTCCATATTCCACTGCTTTTCTAGCGAAGCTTTTAGCGCCTTCTTCATATCATCTATAGATTTCATAACTTCTTCAATTTCATATATTTTAGAATGTTTAGCTTCAAAATCCAAGTTCTGTCTTTTTATTTCCTCTGTTGACTGCATTAAAACGTTCATTTCTTTTGAAAAATACCTTGCAAATTTAGAGGACAAAAACACTACCTCACCTATGAAAGACAGAACAAAAATAGCAATAAGAGATACTTCAGGACTTCCTAGGTATTTTCTAATCAAAGGATTTTTAAATTGAGCTGTTAGGGGATATTCAACAATACAAACTTGGCTACTTCGTAATATGGACGTATAGTATAAGCTCCCTAATGAACTTTTTTCATTCGCCTTATATACTTCCCAAGCGGTTTTAGCTGTCTTACTGTTGAAGGTCCCATAAAGCATATTTCCTACTTCATCATAAACTCCGTAATCACATCCTTCAGGTACAATATCTTTTGTGACTACTTCTGCTTTCATTATATTATCCTTGCTGCTTTCAATCTTCTTTTCAAAATAATTAGAAGGCAATATTACATTATTGTTCATGGCAAACAGAAATATAATTATATAAAAGGCTGCAAGAGCTACAGTTCCTAAAATAAAATATACTATATAACTTGCAAATATACTTCCAAGATTTTTCTTTCTTTTTATACCCATTTATAGCCAATCCCCCAAACAGTCTCAATCGAAGAAATATCAAACTTTGAAAGCTTTGCTCTAATATTTTTAATATGTTCTACAATGGCGGTAATATCACTTTCTTTATCATAACCAAATACAGCTTCGTATATTTTTTCCTTTGAAAATACCTGCCCATGATGAAGTGCAAGAAACTCACTGATTTCATACTCGCTCTTTGTAAAAGGAATTAGCTTTCCTTCTGCAAATGCTTCCTTTGAGGATAGATTAAACTTAATACCGGATGCAAGAAAGCTGTTATGTTTCTCCCTTTGTTCTCTTCTTAGGTGAGCGGCCACTCTTGAACGCAGCTCCCCCAATCCAAAAGGCTTTGCTATATAATCATCTCCGCCTATACTTAGTCCCTTAATAATATCTTCTTCCATAGTTTTGGCAGTTAGAAATAGAATAGGACAATCTACTAAATCTCTAATGCTTTTGCACAAAGTAAATCCATCTATATCAGGCATCATTACATCAAGTAAGATCAAATCATAGTTTGAACATTTTTCTATAGGAAATTCAGAAAACCTGCTGACAATAGTTACATAATGACCTTCCTTTGACAAGGCGGCCTTTATAAGTTCTAAAATTCCTATTTCATCATCAATAGCTAGTATATTTGCCATAATACCACTTCCTTGTACTTAATTATACCACACATACAATTCAAGAACTTTATAACATTGTATAACTAAGCTTCTCTTCTTCCTTCAAAGCGGTTAAACCATATCAAGCTTATAATAATTAAAATAACTGTAGTGATAAAACATATTAAGTTCCCGTTTTGGAATTCTTTCATAAATATAAAGGCTTCTTTACGGTTCGTTTCAATCAACATATAGTAATTGCAAAGCCTTCCTCCCCAGCTGCAGGGAATATACCTCCAAATCCCCTCTCCAAGACCTGTGAGCATGAGTGCTGCAATCAAACTTTCTGCAATACCAAGTCCTATAGATGCTCCAGCTCCAAATATAAAACTACACATCGTATGCATTAGATAAAGAAAAATCACACTTCCAAACAAGATTATAATCATATTCATATAAAAAGCAGGCTCAAAAATATTCTGATTAAGAAGATATTTAAATCCCAATGCAAAGCCTCCTACCGCTGCAAGAAGAGCTGTGAAAGCTAATAATAGCAGCATAAAGAATTTACTGAAAAAGCTCATTAATTTATGCTTTGACATTAAGAGCTCTTGGAATCCTCCTGATGATGACTCCTGCTCTACAGCGGCAGAAGTTATAACGCCAATCAATATAGGAAAAGCTATGGATAACATCTCCATATATCCTGATACTTTTCCAAAAGTGCTGGCTTTTGAAAAGGAATAATAAGAAAGAAAATTTATTATAGTCAATACTGGTATTACAACATGAATCCAAAGTATTGAACTTCTCCGGATCTTTTGAAAATCCGCCATAACCAATCTGAAAAATGCTATCATCTACTTCGCCTCCTGCTTACTATACCATCTTGCTGTAATTATGGTCAGGATACAAAATAACACTATTGCAATTATAATACCGGGTAAGATAACACCATTAGATAATAACTCTGACTTAAAGGTTTCACTGCCTTTCACAGCCGGAAGTCCATTTGGCAGTACTTTTAAAATTGGGCACATAAGTCTCGCAGGAATCGCATAAGGAACTGCCCACCAAATTTTCTCTGTGGCAGCTAATATTCCTAATACTGCATTTGCAGCAAAACTTATTATTATAGTTATAAACATTCCTACCTTGCTTCCAAGAAACAAGCATAGAGGAATTTGCCACAAAAAGGTAATTATCAAAACTAAAATTCCTGCAAATGCATTAATAGCTGTAATATCGGCAGCTTTATTTAAAGCTGACACACCAGCCACTAATGAAGTTCCCAAGAAAAGAATCAAGGAAGAAATTGTTATTACTGCTGTACATATAAGAATTTTTGCTGCCCAAATCTTTTTAAGATCAATTGGTAAGGAAAGCACTGCTCTATTTTTCATTTTAGTATCTTTAACCGCAGCTAAAGTACATACTAAGGATATAAGCCCCGGAAGTATCGTTGTATACCACCAGTTATAGGCACCCATTTGAAAGTATCCTAAAACTAAAGTAGCAGAAAGAAGAATTGTAAAAATAGGTGCAATTACTCCGAGCTTTATTATAAAAGTATGCTTTATCTTTAGAGCTTCTGCCTTAAAATAAGAATACATTTTATTCACCATCCCTTCTGTATTTTCCTGCAACTTCCATAAATAATTTTTCTAAATCCTGGCCTTGTTCTATATCACCTTGATAGCCAAGAATTCCTCCAGAGATAATTCCGATTCTGTCTGCTATTAGTTCAACCTCACTTAATATATGACTTGATAAAATAACTGTTATTCCATTTTGGGGAAATGAACGAATCAATTCTCTAAGCTCCTGTATCCCAAATGGATCTAAACCATTAGTAGGCTCGTCTAAAATTAAAAGCTTAGGACTGTTAATAAGTGCAATTGCAATACCAAGTCTCTGTTTCATTCCCATAGAAAATTTTCCTGCCTGTTTCTTTCCTGTATTTTCTAGATCAACTATATGAAGAACTTCATCAATTCTTTTATCAGGCAGCCCTAAAACTGTAGTACGTACTTTTAAATTCTCCCTTGCAGTTAAATTCTCATAAATTGGAGCTGCTTCAATTAAAGCTCCTATATTGCTTAAATCCTTTCTGCTCCATGGATGATTTTCAAATATAATCTCTCCACTGGTTGGTCTAAGCATTCCTGTAATCATCTTTAAGGTTGTTGATTTTCCTGCACCATTAGGTCCTAAAAGACCATATATTGAATTTTTCTTAACTTCCAGGCATATATCCTGTACTACTTTCTGACTTTTAAAAGCTTTGCAAAGATTTTTTGTTTCTAAAATTAAATCCTTCATTTTACCCTCCTGTATTCCTTATTCTGTGCATGAAGATTATCAATCTTCATGTCTCCTGTTTTCCTTATACTGTCCTTGAAGATTATCAATCTTCAAGCCTCCTAAACTCATTTGCTGTACTTAAAGCTTATTAGTCCTTAAGTCTTCCGTATAAGTAAATCTTAGTAGACAATTATAAGGATTTTATAAGGATTTTTATAAAAAACAAGACATATAGATAATAAAGCATAAAGCTCTATTACCTATATGTCTTGTTAAATTACTCTTAAATTTAATTTAGAGACATATAAATTAAATTTACATTAGCCTATATATCTAATCATGAATTCAAAAATTCAATTAGAGTATACATTTGTAGCATCTATATTTATCATTAATCTGAAAGCCTGCAGCTAAAGCAGAATTTAACTCGTCTGGAGAATCCTCATCGATAAAATATACAACTTCCTCTAGTGGACCAAATTCATTACATAATAGCATCAGCATTTCATTGATTAAAATGCCTTCAATACCATTATTTTTATATTGTTCATCAACAAATAATCCAAAAATTTCACCCATATTTCTGACCTTCTTAGCAAAAATGCTTGCACGAATCGCCCCATCTTGCTTAAAAACAAGTATTTTAAATCTCTCTATATCCTTTTTCAAATTTTCGCTATTATAATACATTTCTGAAGGGATGGCATATTTGTCGTGAAAAATAGCATATTCCTCAAAATTACTTTTAGTAATTTCTTCTACCTGTTCATGTTTTTCATTCATTTGTCCTTTTAAATTATATAGTCTTGTATCAATGCTAGATTCAATACATTCAAAATTGTTTTTCTTAAAATATTGATTTGCATCTTTATTACTAAATGGTACACCTATGTATAGCTCACATCCTGGTAGCTGCTTTCTTATATGATCAATCAATTCTTCTGCAATTTGGTCATAATCTCCTCTTATTAAAAATTGTGTTGTTTGTGAATATTTATCATCACTTTTCCAATGATAAATACATACTCCACATAACGTATTTTCGTGATAGCAGGCGATTATGCTTTCATTATCCCTAACAAGAGCTCTTTCCAAATCTTCTCTAAGCTTTTCCATTGATTTTATTCTATGATAGCTAGCATATAAATCATTTTGACTTAATTCCCATGCAAAATCTATTACTTCCTCAATTTTATGAATTGTTTTTATCATATCTCTCACCCTTTTAAACCTATATTTAATTTAGTTCCCCTAGCCAATAAAAATTCACCATTATCAGCCATAGTTCTTTTGCAGTATGCTCTTTCTTCAAGATTTAGTATTGTTCTCCATGCAGTTTGATCTTTTTCTATTACTTCTGTTGCATTCCTAAAAGCACTTGTAATACATGGACTTCCACCTAGAATTACATTATCTAGGCCGCTTTTTACCAGCAAACCTTCAAGCTCTTCTGCCTCAAAAAAATGTCTTGGAGGGTGGCTTACCATTTCATGCTCCGGAAGATCCCCTGTTTCAACAACTTCATTTATGTACCAATAGTCAGGTTTTCCAAAGAAGGAAGTATAATCAAAGTCCTCTCTTCCTAATTGACTTCTAATAACTCCCCATTTACTATTAACACTTATTAAAACAGTTCCACCAGGCTTAGTAACTCTAATAAGTTCCTCAACTGCTTTTTCTCTATTTTCCATGAGATAATTTAAAGGTGCTCCATAGCAGACTACAGTATCGAATATATTATCCTCAAGCATGGATAAATCCCTCAAATCTGCATTAATAAAGTCGTCAACCTTTGATAGCAAGTTATTTTCTTCAAGCTTGCTTTTTGCTATTTTTAATTGTTCCTTGGAAATATCTAAAAGAGTAACATTACTGCCGCTTTTAGCTATTTCAATGCTATATCTTCCCGCTCCACATCCGGCATCTAATACATTTTTACCTTGTCCAATAAAACTCTGCAAAAAGTGCATATGAAGATAAAAATTAATTCTATCATAAGCAGATAAATTAAGCCTTTCCCATTCTCTCATTCCATATTTGTCATAAAAATCACTTATTGCCTTTGCGTTATACATTATTATCCCCTAACTTTCTTAAGTATTTATAATCCACTCGTATCTGGACTTCTGCCTATCTCCTAATTGATACATTTCATTATCTTCAGGTAGATCAACTATGTCCAGAAGTTTAGCACCAATATGTTCGCAGGTTTTTCTTGATGGAAGATTACTTGGATCATTAGTTATAAGCAGCCTGTCCATCCCGTGTGCATGAGCAACCTGCTTTACTAACATACAGGCTTTTGCAGCATAGTGATTCCCTCTATAGGCTTCCTCAATTTCATACCCTATATTCCCACCGTAATACGTATTTCTATTATGGCCGATTCTTATATCTATTCTGCCTATTAATTTATTATCATTATGAAGTTTAATGTCATACTTATAAGCCGGTAAGTATCCTTTAGTCTCATAAGCCTCAGACTTTTCTTCTATAACTAAATCTATTTCTCCATCCGTTAAATAATCAAAATTAAGAAATGTAAACAAAACAAATAACCTCCATTTCTATAACTACTTGAGTTTATTAATATCCCACTTTTCCATTCTTATTTTATAAACCTCATGCATTTTATCGAGATTTTCTTCATTAAATTCAAGCCATTCATATCTGTCATGCTCCTCTGATAGTACTAAACTGCCTTCCTTAATTTTGCACAGATAAATAACTCCAGCTATCTGATAATCCTCAGCAACAAAATTCCATGTATCCAGCAAACTTACTGGTTCTACACTAAAATTAGTCTCTTCTTTTACTTCTCTTACTAAGGTTTCCTCTGCCGTTTCACCGAACTCCATTCTTCCCCCCGGAAGCTCATAGAAGTTATGTTTAGCAATACTTTTATGCAGTGCTAAAAACTTACCATCCTTTAATATAAATCCCTTTGCAGCAAATTCTATATTGCCTTTTTTCATAGAAATTCCTCCAATACCTTTCGATTATTGTTATATGCGATTTCCAAAAACCAAATGCCAATGCAGATGCTTGGAGTCCTGATAGTCTCCCAAATTTGTTATTACTCTGCATGCCCCATGCTCAGATACAATATCAGCTGCAACTTTTTTTACAACACCAAGTAACTCTAACAACAAATCGTTTTCTTCTTCAGTAATTGTAATCAAAGAAGATATATGTTTCTTTGGAATAACTACAATATGCTTCTCATAGGCTGGCTTCGTATGGTAATAAGCCAGTACATTATCTGTTTCAAAAACCTTTCTTACTTCTGTTTTTCTGCTTAATACTTGTTCACAATAAAAATCGTTAGCCATTTTTAATCCTCCGCTGCTATTTTATACTTCAACATTTATAGCTTTTGTACTTCCTTATCTCTATAAAGTGAAAAATACGACTATATATCCATATATTTGATTATACACCAGTTTATACACATTAGGTCATATATTTAAATATTCACCTATAAATATAAATGAAAGTATAAAATAAAAAGGTTTGACAAATTAGCAAACCTTTTATGGTAGAAAAATATATTCTATTCTCTGTATAATACTGCACAATTTCTGTTACTCTTTTTTGCTCTGTATAAAGCAATATCTGCTATATGAAGTAATTCTTCTTGGCTTATATTTAAATTAATATTATCAGCAATTCCTATACTTACTGTATAATTAATAATGTTTCTATCTAAAACTAACAGATTGCTCTCTTCCACTCTTTTTCTGATTTTCTCAGCAATTAGCAAAGACTTATCCTTATCTATATCCGGCAACACTACCGCAAATTCTTCTCCGCCTATCCTTCCTACAACATCCTCTGGCCTCAGTGTGGCTTTTAATACTTCAGCGAAATTCTGAAGAACTTTGTCTCCATTTATATGCCCATAGCTATCATTTATTTTCTTAAACAAATCTATATCTATCATAAAAACTGTAACAGGTTGTGCTTTTATAGCTGTATTTCTAAGTATACTGCCAAAAGCATCACTAAAACCATTTCTATTAAGTAATCCTGTTAAACTGTCTTTGTCTGCTTTATCCTTTAAGCTCAATTCATACTTCTTTTTATCGGTTATATCATTAATTATTATCACTTGTCCAATTATATTATTGCCGTCGCTATTTACCTCATGCTTAGTACATAATAAATAGTAGTTACCATTCTCATTATTAATTTGAATCTCCGTTGAATTTTTCTGTTTATCGATTAACAGCTTTTTAATCTCTGGAATATTTCCGAAAACATCATATATATTCATACCAATAAAATCTTCGCTTTTATTAAAATACTTTTCCATAATAGTCTTCATGTATAAATTTCTATCAACTATGTTCAAAGACGTATCTATTATCAATATTCCCTCTGTAATTACTTCAAACACCTTATCTCTAGCAATAGGCGTAATACTTAAAATATCATATTTTAGCAGGCAATGAAATAATATAAATGCACTTGGAATGTATAAAACTGCAATAGGAATATATAATCCGCTTTTATCTAGCCATGCTCCTTTTAGCCAATCTAAAAATGGTGTCAAAAATATACTTAATATAATCAAAAATACTTGATTTTTAAAATACTTTGGTACCCTTTTCCTAAAATCTACGAGAATAATAACCCCTATTAACTGTATAAAAAAATTAATTGTCACTAAAATTATTCCCAAACTTGTTGAATGTACTATAAGAGATGCTCTTAATGAACTACTTTCAACTAATTCATACCCTGACCTCATTAAATGATGAAATCTATTTGTAAATATAAGAATTAACGCCATTATTGGAACCGTCCCAATAATACAAGCATATTTTTTTAGTTTTACTTGTTTTGAATAATCAATAGCGAAAAATACACTTGAAATAGGAACAATAAATACTCCAATTTGCTGAATATTCCTCCATATAATTTTATATTCTAAACCAATACTTCTTATTTCCAAATATGATCCCATAGTCCATAAAAATGCAGCAGTCATCTGAACAAATAGAGGAAGTGCGCCAGGAACCTTTCTATACAGCAATGAATAAATAGCCATAGAAAATAGAATAATAGCTGCTCCAATTAGTAAAAAGTCGTTCATATAATTCATATTTTCCATAGATTCCTTTCATAATACAGATATCTTTATTTAAAGCTTAATTCCAAAGTCTATATAAAATCGTAGGTTGATGATAAAAGCTCATCTTAGATCCTACGATTTTAAAATCTCTACTTTAATTTTTTATCTTAACATAAACTATTATTCTACTTAGAAACTGGAATAAATCCAATCTTCTTCTGCATTTTTCTCAAGGTTTTATTTGCCACATAATTTGCTTTGTCTGCTCCGGTCTTATATATACTTTCAAGATAAGCTTTATCCGCTACCAGTTCTTTTACTTTTTTCTGAATAGGCTCGAGTTCAGCTACTATAGCTTCTGCTACGTCCTTTTTAAATTGAGCATAGCCTTGGCCTTCATACTTAGCTTCAATTTGCTCTACAGTTTGACTGGTTATTGTACTTAAGATAGTCATTAAATTCTTAACTCCAGGCTGATCATCTGAATATTTTACAACACCTATACTGTCAGTTACAGCTCTTGATATTTTCTTTCTGATAATCTCCGGAGGATCCATAATCAGTATATAGCTATTAGGATTATCATCTGATTTGGACATTTTCTTAGTCGGCTCCTGCAGATCCATTATTTTTGCTCCTCTAGGCGCAATATAAGGCTCAGGTACTATAAAGGTTTCACTGTATGAATTATTAAATCTTTGTGCAATGTCTCTGGCCAGCTCTAAATGCTGCTTTTGATCGCTTCCAACTGGCACTAAATCTGTTTGATAGAGAAGTATATCTGCAGCCATTAGTACCGGGTAATTATATAATCCAGCGCCAATAGAATCTCCATATCTTTGGGATTTATCTTTGAATTGTGTCATTCTGCTTAATTCCCCCATATAGGTGTAGCAGTTTAAAAGCCATGCTGCCTCTGAATGAGCAGGCACATGTGACTGAATAAATATAGTGTTTTTCTCCGGATCTATTCCTGATGCTATATAAATGGACATAACTTCTAAAGTTCTTGCTCTTAAATCCTTTGGCTCTTGTCTTACAGTAATTGCATGTAAATCAACTACACAAAAATAGCAGTCATACTCTTCTTGAAGCTTTACCCAATTTTTTATAGCTCCTAAGTAATTTCCTAATGTAAGCTGACCTGATGGCTGTATTCCACTGAATATAACCTTTTTCTTCTCTTCCATAATAATACCTCCTATTTGAATTAAAAAAGCCCTAAGGCTTTTTTCTAAAGCCTTAGGGCGTAACATACGCGGTGCCACCTAATTCAAAAAGCATAATGCTTTTCCTTATTAATAAGATACACAATGATATCCTGCCTTTGTAACGTAAGGCTTACGTGAAGGACTACTTATGTTCATCCCCAACCTCCCAGGACCCATTCAGTTTAATCATAACTGCTGCAATTTCACCACCTGCAACTCTCTTTGAATCTGTTTTTAAACTTACTTGCTTCCTAGTATAGCGGCTTATTTCTATCTTTTCTTTATAATATTACCAAATAAAAAGATTGTCAATATTATTATTGACAATCTTTTTAAAAAATATTAGCAGTTTTGTATTAATCTTTCCAAAGTCCGTGAAGATTACAGTACTCTCTAACGGATAGAATCTCTTCTTCAATATTAAAGAAAGCTTCTGGTTTTTCTCCTGGCTTTAAGTATTTTCTATAAACATTATTTAAAGTAATAACTTCTATCCACTCAATATAATGTGTTTCAAGCATTGGATGTTCTACTGAGCCTACCTTTACTAATACACCATTCTCAAGCTTTTCTACTACAGGTATATGCTTTTCAACTGCTGCCTCAGTGGTATTTTCAGTTTTTAAAGTCATTGGCTGACCACAGCATACTAAAGTTCCACCTGATGCATGAATCACCTCTACCATGTTTCCGCATTTTTCACACTTATAAACCTGTCTTAATTCTGTCATAAAAAAACCCTCCATTCATTAATTTAACTACATTTATATTTAATGCAGTTATTTTTAAAATATTACCAGGTATTCTTCTAAATTATACCACCATATAAAAAAAGAGACAGTTTAAAACTATCTCCTTTTTATAATTTTACAAAAATTTAATTTTTAGTTTGACTTAAATTATTACTTCAACAACATGTTCTCCTGATTGCAAATAAGGCACAATATTATCTTTTAAAGGCTCTCCATCAAGATAAATCATACTGTCATCTCCTCTTTTTACTTCAATATGATATATACAATCATCTTTTTTATAGTATATTTGATACTCATTCCATTCCTTAGGAATTGCAGGTTTAATAGTAAAGCCTTTTCCACCAACCTGCTTGAGACCTAATATACCTTCAATACCGACTCTGTACATCCAACCTGAGGCTCCGGTATACCAGCTCCAGCCGCCTCTTCCTTCATGACCCTCAGTAGTATAAACATCCGCTGTCATTACATAAGGTTCTACCTTGTATCTTTCTGCATCTAGGTTAGATTTTGAATGATTAATAGGATTTATCATATGATAGGTTCTCCAAGCCTTGTATCCATAGCCTAACTTTGCCATAGCGAGAACTACCCAGGTTGAAGCATGAGTATATTGGCCTCCATTTTCTCTTACCCCGGCAATATATCCTTTTATATATCCGGGTTCAAGTGTAGAACTATTAAAAGCCGGCGTAAGCAGAAGTACCATTCCTTTATCTTCTTTTATTAAATGTCTTTCAAGGGCTTCCATTGCCTCTTCAGAACGAGATCGCTTTCCTGCTCCTGATATTACAGACCATGATTGGGATAGGGAGTCAATTTGACATTCATCATTTTCATAGGAACCCAAAGGTGTTCCATCATCAAAGTACGCTCTTCTGTACCACCCTCCATCCCAAGCATATTTTTCAAGATTTTCTCTTATAAATTCCTGCATGGTTTTGTATTTTTCTGCTCTCTCTTCGTCTTTTTTGTATAAACATAAATCTTTAAAGTTATCTAATATACTGTACAAAAACCATCCCAGCCATATGCTTTCTCCTGTGCCCTTATTACCTACGGTACTCATTCCATCATTCCAGTCACCGCTTCCCATAAGAGGTATATTGTGACTTCCAAATCTTAAAGATATTTCAATAGCTTTAATGCAATGCTCATAAATAGTTCCTGTTTCATCGGAGGCAGGAGTGATTTTATACCTTTCATCTTCTCCCTCTTTTAAAGGTTCATCTATAAGGTAAGAGGATATTTCATCCAGTATACTGTAATCTCCTGTATTTTTAATATAATCGATAGTTACATAGGGAAGCCACAAAAGATCATCTGAAAAACGAGTTCTTATTCCGCTGTTGACTACCGGATGCCACCAATGCTGTACATCACCTTCAATAAATTGTCTTGAAGCACTATAGACTATATGCTCTCTGGCATAGTTTGGCTCCAAGTATCCAATAGCCATGACATCCTGAAGCTGATCTCTAAAACCTACTGCACCACCTGACTGATAAAAAGCAGTTCTGGACCAGTATCTGCAGGATAAGGTCTGATACATAAGCCAACCGTTAAGCATAATGTCCATAGTTTTATCCGGTGTTTTAACCTGTACTCTGTGAAGTAAATCTTTCCAGAAATTTTTTGCTTCAATAAGCTTTTCTTCAACTCTTTCAAGATTGCTAAAGCTTTCTGTAATTGTCTTTATATGCTTGAGGTTATCCTTTTGTCCAAGCATCACTATAATGCTGGCTTCTTCCCCTGCTTTTATAGTAACTTTAGTATTACATGCCATACATGGATCATAACCAGATCCTACATTATTTGAAAGACCTTCATATTTTAGAGCCTCAGGAGCTTCCATACTTCTGCCTCTTCCTAAAAACTCTTTTCTATTTCCTGTAAAGGAAGTCTCATTACCACCTGAAAGCTTTAAATAGGCAAAGTCTTTTCCAAAGTGCTCGCTATATGGATTTTGAGCATAGATAAATTGATTATCCTTATTTATATAAGTTGATATATATTGAGCTGTCTGCTGAGGATAAACTCCAAGTACAAGCTGAGCATAATAGGTAAGAGATAGTTTTCTCTCCTTTATACTGTTATTTCTAAGCTTAACAATACCTATCTTAACACTTTCATCAACCGGAACAAAATAAGTTATTTCTCCTGTTATTCCATAGGCTGTATGTTTAAAGTTAGAATATCCAAAGCCATGCTCAGTTAAATACTGTCCATCATCTCTAATAGGCTTAGGTGTAATACTCCATAGCTTTCCTGTTGCTTCATCTCTTAAGTACAAAGCCTCTGCAGGCGGATCAGTTACCGGATCATTAGACCATGGAGTGATTTTATTTTCTCTGCTATTTTTATACCAGGTGTAACTATTTCCGCTCTCTGATACATGAAAGCCGAATTCACCATTAGAAATTACATTTATCCATGGGGCAGGAGTATTTTTATAATCCTTTAGTATTATTGTGTATCTATCTTTTTCGGTATCAAAGCCACCATAGCCGTTAAAGTATTCCAAATGAGAATGAGAGAAGTTATCCTGTGCCGATTTATAATTTTCTTCTGTAATATGAAGTAGTTTCAAATTAGCTTCAACTGACTCTTCTTCTTTAATCTGCTGCATTAAACTTCCTCTATCGCTATCAATCACAAGCCTTGCTATAGAGACAAGGAATTCTACATCCTCTACCGACATAGTACCTTTGCTGTGAAGGAATACTCCTCCTGGTTTATTTTGCTTATCTCTCACATGGCTTGATGAAATCAAGTCTCTAATAGAGTCTTGCAGAGGCTGAGTGTAAAGAGTATTCTGCAGGTTTATTATTATGAGGTCCAATCTAAGCCCTTTAATGCTTAAATACTCGTGAGCCTGAAGCAGCTGTCTTACCAAATCTAAATCTTGTTCGCTTCTTATTATCAATAAAAGTATGGGCAAGTCTCCTGAAATCCCATAGGGCCATAAAGCAGGCTGTGATTTATTAATATTTTTAATGAGCTCTTCTCTTCTTCTAAGACTTGAATTTAAAAATAATATTTTTGAAGACATATGCTGGTATAAATTTGCCTGAGCAGCTTTAATATTAAGATACTTCATTTCCACCTGAGCCTGAGTCCAGGCAATTTCAAAGGCTCTGTTTACGCTGCTCATTTCACTGTATTTTCTAGCTATTTCAACAGCTTCTTCCTTTGAATCAGCTACAGCTGTAGTAAAAGCTATTTTTATCGTTTCGCCAGGCTTTATTTTTATTCTTTGTCTTATGCTTATAATTGGGTCCAAAACAGCCCCTACAGTATTTTTAAGAGGAGCATCATTTTCCATTACTAGGGGATTAGCTGTATCTCTTCCTCTTCCTAAAAAGTTTGCTCTGCTGGTCTCATACTGAAGACTTCCGATGGTTTCTCCCAAAACTGCAATAGTTTGAACCAAATGAGGTTTTTTCTGCCCCTTTGCTCTAGGTCTTCTATTTGCAATTATGCACCCCGGATTGTCAATAAATTCAGTTTTTATAAACAAATTACTAAAAGCAGGATGAACAATATCTGCATTGTATGGGGCTAAAGTAACTTCGCAATAGCTGGTTACTTCAACAATTCGTTCATGCTCGCTGCGGTTTGTAATAGATATCCTTCTTACTTCTGCATTATCCTCATGTGATACAGCAATTTCTGTATTTGTTGTTAAGTTCCCATCTCTTCTTCTAAACTCAGCTTTATCAAGAGAAAAAATAGCCTTATAATCCTCTCCTTCTGATTTGCAAGGCTCATACACTGCACTCCAGTACTCATTTGAATTTAAATTTTTAATATAGAAGAACATACCTGTATTGTCTAAGGTAACATCTTCTCTCCACCTGTATACAGTCATGTCTTCAAGTTTGCCATAGCCACTGCCGCTGTTTGTTACCATAACCGAATAACTTCCGTTAGATAGCAAATGCGCTTCCGGGATTTCTGTTTTAGCCGTATCGAAGCTCCTGGAGGCCATGCTTTGTTTTTCACTTGATAGGTCGATAACTTCAAACTTTTGCTCTCTATCATATACAACTCTTTTTGGTACTCTTTCCTGAAGAAGAAGTTCCGTAGCCTTAACAATAGGTATTCTATGAAATCTTTCTTGAAGAATATAGTTATTGAGCACATTATTTAAGGCCATTAAGCTCATTCCCTCATGGTGAACCATAAAGCATTTTATAATAGCTTTCTTTTTCCCCTTCGGAAGCCTTTCCTTTGTATAATCTACAGCTTCATAAAAGCCATAATTTCCTTCCATACCTTCATCTATTAGTCTGCTGATATTATCCAATGCACCATCTCTGTCAATTTGCAGTGCCATAACAGTAGAATAAGGAGATATTACCAGCTCATTTACAAGACCTCGTTTAAGTCCTATTCCAGGAACACCAAAGGCTTTATATTGGTAATTTAATGCGGGGTCAAAAGTGTTGTAGGCAGATTCTGAAATTCCCCAAGGTGCCCTTCTGTCCCTAGCATACCTTTTTTGTCCTTCAATTACAGCTCTATAAGTTTCATTAAGCAAAGTTTCAGGATAGTTTTTCATAATTAAAAGCGGCATGAAATATTCAAACATAGTTCCGCTCCAAGAAACCAGCCCCTTATTTTTACCCATTAAGGTCATTGCTCTGCTTAGTCTAAACCAGTGTTTTTGTTCAACATCACCTTTAGCTATAGCAATAAAACTTGCTTGCCTTGATTCAGAAGCCAAAAGATCATAGTGAGAATTTCCAAGAGTATCTTTTTCTATATCATATCCTATAGCAAAAAGTTGACGTTTTTTATCATAAAGCATTGAAAAATCTGTTGAATGAGCCATATCATCAATTCTTCGTCTCAAATTATATTCTTTGTCTAAAATTTTATCTATTTCAATTTTGCTGTTATTTATTAACATAGAAATTTGTTCAAGCCATTCAGTCTCAGATTTATCTTTGCTTTTTATATTAAGATTAAGCTCTATTTCCCGGAAAATCTTATCAAGTTCTTTGTTGTAATCTTCAAGACCAGTTCTGCTGGTCATTAAATTAAGTTTTTCACTAAGACTCTGCATACTATCTGGGCTTTCAATAATAATATCAGACCATGGCAGAAGCTTTTGCAGTTCCCTTAAATGCTTTGTAACGGAATGTTTGGCTTTGCTAATCCAATATAGTCCCTGCATCCCTTTTATCTTCTCAATTTCAATCAACTTCCCCCAAACATCCATAAGAACTCTTTTAAATGCTACTACATTTACCTCAGAATCTTTTATATCTTTTATAGTGTTTGAGAAGAAATCTTTAATATCAGCAGAATCTTCTATTTCTTCATTGCAGAGTTCAAGAACATCGCAAATTCCAATAAACTTTTTTTTATTTATAAGAGGGCTCTTTATATACTCATTCAATCCCTCCGATGTAAGCATCAGGTATCCAACTAAATTGCCGCTGTCAACAGTTGAAATATATCTTGGGTATAACGGCTCCTTTGTAACAGTATCATACCAATTATAAAAATGCCCCTTATACCTTGTGAGGTTCTCCATACTTGTTAGTATCTTATCTACTCTTTCTACTGTTTCAAGTATGCCAATATAACCAAGGTCAAATGCTGATAAAGTAGACGTAAATCCCATTCCCATATTGGTAGGTGAAGTCCTGTGAGCTACACCATTAGGCGGATCCTCTTGATAATTATCCGGAGCAAGGTAGTTATTTTCTTCATTAACGAAGTCCTCAAAATATGCCCAAGTCTTTCTGCTTAATCTTCTGAGCATATTTTGCTGCTCGGAGTTTAACTCTGTAGCTCCTTGCTTTATATCTTTGCTTATATAGTAAGCTATTATTGGGCTGAGTATCCAAATAAAGCATGAAGGCAGCATTAAAAGTCCGTTGTTAAAAGAATTATTAAAGGCTGATAGCTGTATCAATAAAGCTATAATACTTGCAGGCCACATTGCAGAAATAAAATTCTTTAATTTCCTCCCAAGCTTCGCCTCTACATCCGCCGCTGTCTGCCATTCTAAAAGGTGTTTTTTGCTTACATTTAATCTGTAAATTGTTCTAATAACCGCATCCAGCATTAAGTACGCCTGATAAGGAAGGAAACAAAATATTAAAAATACCTGCTCAATAGCAAGTTTTGCATTATTTATCCGCCCTGACAAGCTTATTCCTTTAATAGGAGACACTACGGCTTCCGATACATCAAAAAGTATCGGACAGACTATGGCAAGCAGAGCAATAATTATCCATTCATCGCTGTGGGGTAATATCAAAAATGACAAAATTATTAATACTATTATAGACGGCGCTAATAAGCTTCTTCTTAAGTTATCAAAAATCTTCCACCTTGAAATTAGATTTAAAGGTGACTTTTTAGTAATCCACTTAATTATCTGCCAGTCTCCTCTAACCCACCTATGAAGTCTCATGGAGCTTGAATTGTAATAAGCCGGATATCCATCAATAAGCTCAACATCAGTAATTAAAGCTGACCTTACATAGGACCCCTCAAGCAAATCATGGCTTAAAACTGTATTTTCAGGAATTTCATTTTTAAGCATAAAATTAAATACATCAATGTCATAAATTCCTTTGCCTGTAAAAATTCCTTCCCCAAATAAATCCTGATAAACATCAGAAACTGCGGTAGTATACATATCAATACCGGTTTCACCTGAAAAAATCTTAGAAAACATAGTCTTATTTGCAGCAATACTCCCTACACTTACCCTTGGCTGCATTAATCCATATCCTCTAAGTACCCTCTTATTTTTATAGTCCATTCTAGGCCTATTCAGTATATGGCTCATTGCTCCTACAAGCTTCTTAGCAATATCTCTTGGGAGCTCAGTATCAGCATCCAAGGTTATAACATATTTAACCTTTTGGAGAGTTTTTATATCTCCGCTGATTACATTATAACTGGTGCTTTCATTCCCTCTTAAAAGAGAGTTGAACTCCACAAGCTTTCCTCTTTTTCTTTCCCATCCAAGCCACAAATTTTCTTTTTCATTATACTGCCTGTATCTGTTTAAAAAGAAAAATGTATCCTCTTTATCTTTTGAATATTTCTCATTTAATGCTTTTATATCTGAGAGTGCAGCCTCAATTATTTTATTATCATTTTCTTCATGTTCGGAATTACTGTCTTTGAAATCACCAAGTAAAGCATAATAGAAATTCTTTTCTTGATTAGCCAGATAGTACACTTCCATATCACTAATTAAATCACGAACTCTTTCTTCATTATTTATAAGAGTAGGAATGACTACTACTGTGCTGTATTCTTCCGGTACTCCATCTTTATACTCCATTTTAGGTACAAACCTAGGTGAAGTTAAGTGGTTAATGCTCCAATTGAATATGGATATGACAATCTCACTGCAAGGTATCAGTACAGCTAAAAAGGAAATAATGTATATACCTTCTGCTATATTCCTGTTTCTTACACGTATAATACCAAGAACTAATATACATAACACTATTGTGCTTATAACTATTGTGCCAATATAAAACTTAGCACTTTTATTTTTTATAAATCTTTTTATGCTCGCATACCCTTTTTCTTTGAAATTAAGCTCTGACTTTAAATTATCTGTGCCTTCATCTATTAAATAAAACCCTATATGTTTCTTATAATCTATATCTTCAGAGCAGCTTTCAGCACATTCAAGAGCTTTCTTAGCTACAATCGCCTCTTCAATATTTATGCGTTTTGCAAGCTTTTCAACCTTGTGCCTGTAATAGTCTCTAGATTCGAAATCCATAGAATCATATATTTTTGCCGGATCCTGCCTTAATAATCTTTCTACATAGCTTAATTTTTCAAAGGTCTCTCTCCAGTTAAGAGCTCCCATCTGCCTGATGCTTGTTATGGAGTTTCCTATGGATATCTGAAATCCTGTCTGCTTTTGATGCTCTAGCGCTATCATCTTATCGGCACTTGTCTGCTGAAGTTCAAGCTTTTCATCAATCCACCTGTAAACCTCTGTATTATCAACACCATTATCCCTTAATACTTTTAAAAGTCTTTCGACGAAATGCACACTAAGCTTTTCATTTATTTCAATCAGCTCTTTTACTTTTTCACCAAGAAGTTCTTCATTATCAGAACTGATAATTTTTTCTGCAACTGCATCTGCTCTTTTCTTTTCTTCTTGCGAAAATGTAATGCTGCAAGCTACTTTACTTATGTTTTGAATCAAGGCAATTCTGATCATAATAGGAAATGCCCATAATTCACCCATAGTTAGCATTGTGTTTTTCTGATAAGCATTTAAAAAGGTTTCAACGCTATTTTCATCAGCTCTTCCATCAGTATGCGATACAAGTTCAACAGCTAAATGATAAATTCTTGGATATCCCTTTAGTATGCCTTTTTTTATAACAGAAAGGCCTCTATAATATGAGACCGGCATATTGTGCTTTATATCCTTATATTCCTTTTCAATTAAATATAAGTTATCGAGCATCCATTCTGCTGCCGGTACCACTTCTCTTTTATATTTGGACTCTTTGTCTATGTACTCGTATGTGCTTAATATTTCTTCATAGCTTTTATCTAAACTTTTCATTAATTTTCGTCTGCAGTTTGATCTTCTTGTAACTTTTGAATAGTATTGGGAAATTTCATAAGCATGTTTTTCCAAATCCTCTTTATTCACGCTTATTGTTGGAACATCCTCCATTAAATTATGTTCATCGTCATTCCTGTTATTTAAAAGCCTATAAATAATTAATAAGCCTAAAATAATTAATGCTGCTGTATATATATAGAACATTCCATCCTCTCCTTATCTTTTATAGCATGATTTAGTATGCCCGGAAGAAGAAGGTTTTATTAATGCAGAATGTAAAATATAGAATTAAATAAAAAAATCCCTTGCGGGATTTTTTACTGTACCTGTTATATATAACATCGTACTGTCTTCATCTACTTTTTCATTTTATACCATTATCTCATTAGCAATAACTTCCTCATAGCTTTGCCTTCTGCAGATTAATTTAGACTTTCCTTCTTTAACAAATACCACAGCTGACTTAGGTATTTTATTATAATTGCTGGACATAGAATACCCATAAGCACCTGTAGATAAGACAGCCAAAATATCTCCGCTTTCAGCTCTAGGAATTTGTACATCACTTAATAGGATATCTCCTGATTCACAACACTTTCCTGATATAGTAACAGTTTCTTTACTGTCGTCCTCCACTCTATTTGCAATAACGCACTCATACTCTGCCTTATAAAGCGCTGGTCTTATATTATCAGTCATCCCTCCATCAACCGCAACATACTTTCTTACCTTAGGGATTTCCTTTATAGAACCTACAGTATAGAGTGTAGTTCCTGCCTTGCCTACAATAGATCTTCCAGGCTCAATTGTCAGCGCAGGCAAATTAATACTTAGCTCTTTAGAAACCTTATCAGCCTTATCTATTATAGCTCTGCAAAACTCTTCAATACTTCTTGGATTGTCACCTTTTCTGTAGTGTATTCCAAACCCTCCGCCTAAATCCAGTTCTTTTATTTCATAACCTAATTCCTTATTTATACTAGCAATTAGATTCATCATCACGTGTACCGCATCTTCGTACGGAGTTATATCAAAAATCTGAGAACCAATGTGGCAGTGAAGTCCAACTAATTCTATGTTAGGGAGTTCGATAGCTTTCCTAACAGCTTCTAAAGTATTATTATTTAATATTGTAAAGCCAAATTTAGAATCTATCTGTCCTGTTCTGATATAATCATGAGTATGAGCCTCTATCCCCGGGGTTATTCTTAAGAGTATTTGCTGCGTTTTATTATTCTTAGCTGCTATTTCGTTAATTTTCTCTATTTCGTAAAAATTATCTACTACAAATTTTCCTACACCATTTTTTATTCCCATATCTATTTCTTCAATTGTTTTGTTGTTTCCGTGGAAATAAACTTTGTCTAAAGGGAATCCACTCTTCATAGCTGTATATAGTTCTCCTCCTGAAACAACATCCAGACATAATCCCTCTTCTTTTATAAGCTGGCACATAGCAAGTGTTAAGAATGCCTTTCCTGCATAGGCAACTCTGTTATTTGTTTCTTTAACTTTAAACGCCTTGAAATATCTTCTGCACTTTTCTCTTACAAATGCCTCGTCAATCACATAAAGCGGAGTAGAATATTCTTTTGCTAGCTCTACAGTATTAACACCACCTATGTAAAGATTATTGTCTCTCACCTCGGTTGTTCCAAAAAACTCCATAATACACCTCCTGATAATTTTGCGAAATAAATAAAATAGCCGCAGGCTTTATTAAAAGCACGTAATGGCATTTTATAATTCGTATATTTACATATAAATCTATAAAAATATTTAAATATTTACTTAACCCATGCTGGTTTGCAGTAAATTTGCTATCTATAACATCAAAGAACTTACTTACGTCAACACTTCATTAAACATAGACAAATACTAAAAAGTTTTGATTATAAAAGCAACAATAAGTCAAAGCGAATTCATAGGGGCTCTTGGATTTTCAGTATTACGAACCTTAGAACATCCGCAAAGTAATCACTAAGATTATATATTATTTTC
>KE993464.1:118554-343884 GCA_000466585.1 Clostridiales bacterium oral taxon 876 str. F0540 | reverse complement strand
GCAAAGTAATCACTAAGATTATATATTATTTTCCTCAAAAAGCCCTGCGGACTTTAAAGCACTGCCTAGATTAACTTTACTTTGCAATATACTTATAGTTTAAATTCTTCCGCCACCAAATTAATAGCCTTAAGCTTATCGGCCTGTCTTATTGCACATGTAATTCTTATTTCCGATGTAGTTATCATCTTAACCCAAATATTATTACTGCTAAAGAGCTTAAACATCTTTGCTGCAACTCCGGAAGTTGTCTTCATTCCTATTCCTACTATTGAAAACTTTGTTATGTCTTCATCTATGTTTATGCAGTTTTTATCGGCATAATTCTTTACAACTCCAAGGCACTCTTTTAAATCTTCCTTAGGTATTGTAAAAGATATATTTACTTTCTCATCAATAGGAGAAGTTTGACTTATCATATCTATATTTATTCTTCTGCTGGCCAGCGCCTCAAAAAGATTTGATAATACATTAATATCGTTTGATATATTTTGAATCGTTACTGCTACATCTTCATCACTTGTTGCCAGACCTGTTACCGTTTTACTTTCCATATTCACGTTTGTTACCTCCCTTATAACTGTCCCTTTAATATCGCTGTTGCTTAATCCAACATATATTGGTATTCCATATTTCTGTCCAAGCTCTATAGATCTTGAGTGCATAACTTGTGCTCCCAAGCTTGCAAGCTCAAGCATTTCCTCATAGTCAATTTCAGCGAGTTTTTTGGCTTTTGAATATTTTCTTGGATCAACACTATATATACCATCTACATCCGTATATATTTCACATATTCCCTTCAGTTTAACTGCAATCGCTACTGCTGTTGTATCGGAGCCTCCTCTTCCAAGAGTTGTTATGTCTCCTTCTTCATTTATACCTTGAAAGCCTGCAGCGATTACAATCTTTCCTTCACCAATGCTTTCTTTTATTTTACTTTCATCAATATCGTCAATAAGAGATTTACCATACTGTCCACTTGTTTTGATTCCAATTTGATAGGCAGTATAACTTACTGCATCATGCCCTAAATCTTTAAGTGCCATAGCGAGTAGTGAAGCTGAAATCATTTCCCCAGTAGAAAGAAGCGCATCAAGCTCTCTTTTATCAGGATTTCCTGTCACTTGTTTTGCTAAATCTATCAAATCGTCTGTCGTATCTCCCATAGCAGAAACTACAACAACCAAGCTGTCTCCATTCATCTTTCTTTTTATAATACTTTGCGCTACCTTTTTTATTTTTTCAACTGTTCCAACAGAGCTGCCTCCATATTTTTGAACAACAATTGCCATATTTGTGCCCCCTTTTCTTTAGTTTAAATTTTATTGTTTCTTTAATACATTTACCTTCAAAAAAATAAAAAAATAAATGCAGCAAAGGAACACCTTTGCTGCATAATTCAACATTACTGCAACTTGTGAACCTTGTAGCTCTCCACCAAATCTTTGATGACAGCCATGCATATATTCTATGCAAAGCCAGGAAAAATACCAGCAAAATATTTTTCCTTCGGCTGTAACCCCTTTTATCATATATCACAGCGTGCCCGCTCCCTATGACTACTCTTAGTTACAGCACCTCTACCCTAGGCGCATATTTAATTAAAAATCACTTAATCTTATATTATAATTTATCACAACATTTTACACTTTACAATAGTAAAATATTTTTCTCTATATTATTCTTTATTAAATTTTGTAGAATTCCTCAAAGGATTTAGCCACATAGCTGTGATCTTTAACTCCACCAAGCTCTCTTACTGAATGCATTGCAAGTATTGGAGTTCCCATATCAACTGAACGTATTGCCAAGTGAGTTGATGAAATAGGTCCTATAGTTGAACCTCCAGGAGCATCAGAACGATTAACAAATCTTTGAACAGGTACCCCCGCTCTTTCACAAATTTGTTCATAGACTGAAGCTGAATTGCTATCTGTAGTATAGCTTTGATTTGCTGCAAGCTTAATAACCGGTCCTTTGTTTATAACTGGCCTATTGATCGGATCTGCCTTATCCCCGCTGTTTGGATGTACTGCATGTGCCAAATCTGCTGATATCATGAAGCTTCTTGAAATTGCTCTGAAGAAATCTTCTCTATCTCCACCTATTGCTAACACTATTCTTTCCAGAAGGTCCGAAAGCAGCTGAGAATCTGCACCTTGTTTTGTAGAGCTTCCGACTTCTTCGTTATCAAAGCAAGCCATTATGTTAGTAGCCTCTGAAACTCCACCATTTATTATAGCTTTTATTCCCGCATGAACCATAGCAAGGTCGTCAAGTCTTGAACTTGATATAAATTCATTATTTAACCCAATAATTTTCCCTTTTTCAAACTCATATAAATATAAGTCAAAATCAAGTATAGCTTCAGCTTTTACATTAAGCTCTTCTGCAACAGCATTTAACAGATAATTTCCTTGTTCTAATTCTTCATTCACAAGTGAAATCAACGGAAGCATATCCTTTTGTCTATTCAACTCCACACCTTTGTTAACTTCTCTGTTCATATGTATAGCTAAATTAGGTATTATAAGAATTGGTCTGTTTATATTTACAAATTTGGTTTCCGGATATAAAGGACATTCACCCTTAAGAGTTACTCTTCCTGCCACAGATAATGGTCTATCAAGCCATGTATTTAAAATTGGTCCTCCGTAAACTTCTGTATTCAGCTTTACATAAGTATTTTCTGAAGTCATTTCCGGATTTGGCTTTATTCTAAAACTTGGTGAATCAGTATGTGCTCCTATAAGTCTAAAGCCTTTATCTGCTGGGTTTGCATTTCCTAGTACAAAAGCAAAAACTGCTGAATCATTCTTTGTTACAAAATATTTGCCGCCCTTTTCAAGCTTCCACTTATCCTCATGCCTAAGCTCTATAAATCCTTCTTTACCTAACATATTCTTTACATTTAATGCTGCATGGAACGCAGAGGGACTCTCGTATATAAAATCTATAAGTTCCTGTGCTAATTTTAATTCTTCTGACATATATAAATCCCCTTTCTTTATACATAATGCAATTATTTAAAGCAAATTATAACTAAAGATAATATAACTCTAAAGTTAAAGTTGTTTACTTATATACATATCAAAGCAGTATATTTTCACTATTTTGAAAAGTATATAAAATAGTTTTACAATTAAAGTATAGCAAATAAATACATATATGGTAAAGGAGTATTTTATGATATCAAAATTTTTAGTTTCACGGTTTATTAAGAATTATAAAAATATTGAAGATGAAACAGTAAGAATAAAATATGGATTCTTAGCAGGAATGATAGGTATAATCGCAAATGCTATTCTTTTTGCAGTAAAGCTTTCTGTTGGACTTGTAACACACAGCATAGCTATTACCGCGGATGCATTTAATAATTTGTCAGACACAGCTTCCTCTGTTATTACTATTGTTGGCTTTAAGCTTGCAAATAAGCCTGCAGATGAGGAACACCCCTTTGGACATGGAAGAATAGAATATTTATCTGCTCTTGCAGTATCTTTTATGGTAATGCTTGTAGGGTTTCAGTTTGTAAAAGAATCCTTTGATAGAATCCTTCATCCTTCTCTAATAAATTTTTCACTTATACCTTTTATATTAATAGTAATTTCAGTTATGTTTAAACTTTGGCTGAGTCGTTTTAATAAATTTATTGCTAACTCTATAGATTCAGGAGCGTTAAAGGCTGCTTCATTTGACGCTTTCGCAGATGTAATTATATCAAGCGTAACAGCCTTATCACTTTTATTGTCTAAGTGGATATCCTTCCCTTTAGATAGTTATTTAGGTGTTTTAGTAGCTCTATTTATTCTATATTCAGGTTTTTCTCTTACAAAAGAAACTCTAAATCCCCTGCTTGGAGAAGCCCCTGATAAAGCTCTTGTAGAAAATATTAAAGCTGGTATTTTAAACTATGATTATATAAGCGGCGTACATGACTTAGTTATTCATAATTACGGTCCCGGACGCTGCATGGCTTCTATTCATGCCGAGGTTCCAAGCAATATTTCTATTGTGAAAATACATGAAATTATCGATAAAGCAGAAAAAGAACTGTCAAATAAATTTAAAATATTTTTAGTTATTCATATGGATCCAATAAATACAAACAGTTACGAGGTTAATAAGGCAAGAGAGGACTTGGAAAAAGTATTGAAAAGCTTCCCATTGGTAAAATCCATGCATGACTTTAGAGTTGTTGGCGATGGAGATTATAAAAATCTTGTATTTGATTTGGTTATAGAGCACATAAAGAGCTTTAAATCCGAAGACGAAGAAGATTTAAAGAGTGAAATAGATAAAGAATTGAAAAACATACATCCTAACTATAATACCCTTATAACTATAGATAGAGATTTTACAGTATTATAGATAGCTGCCTTTAATGCAATGCATTCCTGCTCTGCAGGTTTTAGCCTAAGGCAGGGTGCGGCAGCTAAAACACCCAAGTTAGTTAATTACTTTCTATTAGCTTTAAAATATTTTTATTAGCTTCCAGTCTTTTAATTAAGCTTAATTTCTTTTTATAATTTTCCTTTTGTTTTTCCAAAGCTATATTTTCATAAAACCTTGCAATAACATTGTCAATTTCTTTCATAAATTCTGCCTGGCAGTCAAAAGGATTAGCTGGATAATACTCCAAGCCTATCTCCTCATTTATGAAAGCTATTCTCTTATCAATGTTTTTTACAATGATAGGTATCTTTTCATTGCTATAGTGGATTAGTTTTCTAGCCAAATTTATGCTTCCTGCCTTTTCCACAGCTATAGATTTTCCGCAGGAAGTGCAAATCAGCAATTCGCTTGAAAACCTATTAGCCTTTGAATGACGGACACAGAATGGACAAGTATTGAATATACTAACAGCACTTACTCTTATAGGACTTCTCATACCATTAGCTCTTAATTTACTTTTAATTATATCATATAGACTATTATAACTGCTGCAGTTCATTATTGGAATATATAACTTACCCTGCTTATCCTTAAAGGTTAAGTTATCTCCTTTATCTATAAGCCTTTCAAAAATAGCCTGGCACTTATACTCACCGGCCTTTTTAATCAACTTGTTAGCGATTGAATTTAATTTATCTTTAGTAAAGTTCTCTTCAATTTCGCAGCCTTCAAAAATTATACTTCCCATTTTATCAACTATTGTATAATTTATTGCTTTGTTAATCCCCCTGCTTATACCCATAAAATTTACAGGCTCAGCTGCTTCTTCTACTTCTCTTACTATATTTATTGCCAAATAATATTCGTTCTTTCTTTTTATAAGCCGTGCTGTTTTTAATATTTGAGGATTTTTCAAAGCTTCTTTAAGATGTTCCTCCTGCCATTTTCCAAAAGCTAATGGGACAATTATAAAACTTCTCTTGCCATCACATTCTTTATAAAGTTCTTTATCACCAGTTATATATCTAAGTGTCTTGCCAAGATTTAGAACAGCTTTTTTTCTTTTTTCATTTTTCACATTCATTAAGTATATCTTTGCATAATATTTATTATTTTCCTCATCATAAAGAAGGCAATAGTTTCTATTTTTAGAATATCTGCAAAAGTAAATAGGTCTTTCCCTAAAATTTGTTTGAAGTCCTTCGATACCTCTTGATATTTTATTATTAAGCACACCGGCTAGGGATGCTGAAAAATCAATCTTAATAGAGTCCTTAAAAGGCTCAACTCCAAATTTATTAAGCTCTTTTAAAGTTTCTTTGCTTATCCATTTTACAATATCGTTTGTTTTATAATACCCTGCTGAAGATTTGTAACTATCCTTTATATCATCAAATTCTTTAATGGCTTTATTTATTAAATAAGCATAAGCCCTAGAGTAATTCTCCAGAGCTTCATTCATTATATTCCTTTTACTTAAGCTTGGTCTATAAAGCTTAAGTTCAATAGTTTTCATAGATACTTCCATATTGTATCACCGCTTTTAATGTATTAGAACTCTCGCATTGTATAACCTAGAAATATTCAACAAATACTTTTTTACCTAATTGCTTCAAACAATTTTCCATATCATTTACAAGCTTCAGTTTCATTCCCAAATTTAGAGGAAAATCAGGATTTTGGTGAGCGGGATTGATTGCCCTTCCAACAAGAAAACTTACTTCCGTACTATCTTCCAATAACAATTTGGCAAGCTTTGAAGCTCCATCTTCCTTGTTGATATCTGAAAAATCCTGTATAACATTTTCTGAGCTTAAATACTTTTTCGCATATTCTAAAGCCTTGTACATAGTTAAAACACCTTCAGTAGTCAAGTCTATGCCTTCTATTTTTGCAGTAGGCGGTATTGAAGGATCTATATAATTAAAGCTTGTTGCAATTTCTTTTCCTGTTACTTTGCTTACAATCTGTGCTGTAGTTCCACCGCAAATAACCTTTTTTCCCTGCTGGCTTATAAATCTATCAACTACATAGGAGTCCATGTTTTTATCGGATGGCGGCCCAATCAAAACATTTACCGGCTGGGCATTTCTAAGTTTCACAGCTACAACAGTTGTATCATCTCCTGCCTTGCCTGCATATAAGCTGTCGCAAGCGGAAAGCAGCGTGTTTGAAATATTTTTTACAGACATGTCTTTCTTATAAATTCTTTCTGCATATTCTTTAACATTTTCCCACTGCCATCCTAAATTAAGGAATTCCCCAACTCCTGCATGAATAGCTCCATCTGTTATCAGGATAATTACATCATCGGGACTCATTAAAAATCTGCTTTCCTTAATAAGCTTACCTTCAATTTCTCTTTCTTCTTTATCTATAACAACATGTCTGCCTTTTTTTAAGCGTATAGCTGATGGATTGTCAAATTCCACTAAATACGCTTCTCCGTTTTCATATATCTGAAGTATTGAAAAGGTCGAATAAGCTAAGTCTCTAACCTTGCATACAGGCAGTGTTGATGCAATCGTCTCAACTGCTTCTTCTATAGTCGAGCCCATAGAAAGCATGGTACCGATTATCTTACTTGTAAGCGTTGATAGTATATTTGCCTTCACTCCACTTCCAAGCCCATCTGCAAGTACAATAATCACCGAATTCTCATTTCTTATTATTTCAACCTTATCTCCACATAGTTCTTCCTTATATTTATTTATGCTTGCATAATCTACATCTACAAACAAACTCATATATCTTCACCCATTTCTGCCTGCATTGAATTTTTTAGTTTTGTAAGAGCTACTTTAGTCTCCGCTGTAGTCTCCCCTAAAAGACTTGCAATTTCCTGGGCTACTCTCATTTGTTTATCTATAACCTTTTGAGCTATATCAATTGTTTCACTTCTAACTTTATTAAGGTTTTGCTTTTGTTTTTCATCTTTAGTAATATCTTTCATCACTATCATAAGCATATGATTTTCTTTTAAATATAATATAGATTGCTCTACCACTGTATTATATTTTAGATAGGTATACTTGCTGTTTAAAATATTCTGTTTTGTATCATTAACAGTTAATATATCTAGACAGTCCAAAATATCAAATATGCTTCTGTTTTGAAGTTCCTCACATTCAAGTTTAAAAAGTTTTCGGGCTGCCATATTTGCTTCTTGGATAATAAGCTCCTCATTAACCGCAAAAATAGCATTAGGAGTAGAATTTATTATAACATTTGATATAGATTCTGCTCTTTCCCTCATATATGGTACGCACATATGGAGCTCTGCCTTCTTATTATAAACAGCTATTGCCTTATCCCTACAGGTCATATATCCGCAGGCACCGCAGTTTAGTTCCTGCTCCTTTGTGTATTTTCCTATTTTTCTTAAGATATCTTCTATAATATAATCTTCCGGAATAATATAAGAGTTTGATTTATCTTTAAAGATTTTATCCAGTTTTACCTCTCTATCATACTCCATAATCGTATTATGATTTAAGGAAGACTTACGGGCATATTCCAAAAGCCTTTCTCTCATTATTAAGTATCCAGGATTATCAGAATTTAGACAGGTACCGCCGAGGCATGCTCCTCTGCAGCTATTCATCTCTATAAAATAATCTTTAACTTTGTCGCTGCTTAGCTGTTCCAAAACTTCTATGCATCTATCTAATCCATCAAATTTCATAAACTTATAATTATACTTTTTTGTATTTCCAAGAGATTTTATTATTCCTCCCGGAGTAGGATAATACCTGGCACTAAAGTTAAAGTCTATATTTTTAAGTTCTGCCTCTTCAGCACTGTCAAAGGATATATTCTCATCCTTCATCCACTGCTCTAATTCCTCAAAAGTTATTACTGCATCTATAACATCTTCTTCAAGCTCTTTACATTCCTGCTTTTTAGAAAGGCATGGTCCAACGAATACAACCTTTATTCTTGAACCATAAAGGTCCTTAAGCATTTTCCCATGAGCTACCATTGGAGAAACCACCGGGGCCATCTGCTCAATCAGCTCCGGATAATGTTTTTCAATTAAAGATACAATTGTAGGACATGCAGTAGTTATAATATTTCTCATTTGCTTTTTTTCTAAAAGTTTTTGGTACTCATTCGATACCGCTGAAGCACCAACTGCTGTTTCTTCTATATAAGTAAACCCAAGCCTTTTAAATGCTGAATACGCTTGTCTTAAGTCCTGTAAATCAAAAGCTGCAGTAAAAGAAGGCGCTATGCTTGCATAAATCTTCATCTTCTTATCTGCAAATCCCTTCACTTTCTCTACATCATTCTTAACACTCTTTGCATTTTGAGGACATACCTGAAGGCATTTTCCGCAAAATACGCACTCCGATTCAATAACCTGTGCATGATCATTTTTTAATGATATAGCTTTTACAGGGCAGCTTCTAACACATTTATAACAATTCTTGCAATTAACCTCTTTAAATTGTATTGTACTCATATAGAATTCCACCTTCCCTAGGCTTGTTTCTTACAATACAATAATAAAACATAGAAGCATCTTCGTCAAATATTTGTCAAACATTTCTGATTTTTACGCAGATATTTTTATACTATAGTCCTGCTTAGTTGCAATTGTTTTTACTTCATAGTCAAAACAAGGATGATTTTCCAAGTCATATTCCTCAACATTTTTATGAAAAACAAAGCCTGTAAGCTCGCACATGCACTTTCCTGCTCCCTGACCTTTTGTATTAGCTGTTTTATAATAGTCGCACAAATCACAATGTAACATTTTACTATTCCCTCCTATATTTCTTATTCTGAATTTGAAGATTATTAATCCTCAAGCTTCCTAAAATTGTTTTTGCTTTTAGCATTTAATATTTTGTATTTACCCTATAGCTAAATGATATCAGTGCCAAAAATACCCTTCAAACAACTTTATATTTTTTTGTTTTATTAGTTTTTTAACCTCTATTATTAGATAAGGTTTTTTGAAAAAACTGCTAAGAACTTTGCACCAGGCCGATTACAGCTGTATTGAATTATTATATTACTTAGGTATAAAATATAATTTGATAAGCTTTTTACGTAATGCTATACTTTTTGTGTAAAGTTTTTTATTTATTTAAATTCAATGGGGGGATTCATATTATGACAATAACGGTATGTATTGGAAGCAGCTGTCATCTAAAAGGTTCCTATAATATAGTTAATGAGCTTCAAAAGCTTATAGCCGAGAACAATTTGGACAGCCAAGTAGAAATAAAGGCTTCTTTTTGCCTTGGAGATTGTAAAAATGGTGTGTGTGTAAAGGTTGGGGATGGCCCTATTATTTCAGTTAATAAAGAAAACATCAATGAATTTTTCAACGAACATATAATCAAGAACTTATAATAGAATTAAGTTTGTTTTTGCTTCTTACAAATTTGTATTTACCCTAAAATCTAATATGGAAGAAGTGATACTATGAGAAATTTTGAGAGTGATGTGCAGCTAATAAAATATGAAGTTTTAAAAGAGGTAGTTAAGCTTACTTTAGAAGGAAAGCTAAAAAAAGAATATAAAAGTATTGCAAAGAAGATAATTCCAGGCCCTAAACCAAGAACGCGCTGTTGTATTTATAAGGAACGTGAAATTATAAATGAAAGAGTTAAGCTTGCAATGGGAGGCAATAAAAAAAATAAAAATATAATTGAGGTTATAAATGTTGCTTGCGACGAATGTCCTATACACCGTTTTACCGTTACAGAAGCATGCAGAGGCTGCCTTGCTCATAAGTGCTCCGAAGTTTGTCCTGTAGGTGCAATTCACATTATAAATAAACGTTCTTACATAAATACCGAAAAGTGCATTGAGTGCGGCCGCTGTAAGAATGTATGCCCTTATAATGCTATTTCCGATGTAATGAGACCTTGCAAGCGAGCCTGCAGCGCAAAGGCTCTTAGTTTTGATGAAAATAAAAAAGCTGTAATAGATAATGACAAATGTATACAGTGTGGTGCCTGTGTATACCAATGTCCTTTTGGAGCAATAATGGATAAATCTTTTGTAGCTCCTGTAGTTAATTTACTTGAAAAAGCCAAAGCTCAAAAGGACTTTCACGTGTATGCAGTTATGGCTCCTGCTATTTCCAGCCAATTTACTTATGCAAGAATTGGTCAAGTAATTACAGGAATAAAAAAACTTGGCTTTCATGATGTAGTTGAAGCTGCCCTTGGTGCTGATATGGTTGCTCTTTCAGAAACAAAGGAATTTGCTCATAGTATAAGTGAAGGGAAGTCTTTAACGAGCTCCTGCTGCCCTGCTTTTGTAGCTTATATAAGAAAAAACTATCCAGAACTGGTTACTAATATATCCTCTACTGTTTCTCCGATGATAGCAATATCCAAGCTTATAAAAAATCTTGACCCAACTGCTAAGGTAGTTTTTATCGGTCCTTGTACAGCAAAGAAAGCTGAAATTTCAGAGCCTGATATCAAGGGTATTACTGACTTCGTAATTACTTTTGAGGAGCTTCAGGCCATGCTCGATGCTTATGACATAAGTATTGAAAATTGTGAAGATAGTCCCTTAAATAATGCTTCATTTTATGGCAGAATTTTTGCACGCAGCGGAGGACTTACAGAATCGATTAAGCATATTATAGAGGATAAAGGTTTGGAAGCAGATTTTAAGCCTATAAGCTGCGACGGTCTTCAAGAATGTGATAAAGCTTTAAAACTTTTAAAATTCAATAAGCTTCCTTCAAACTTTATTGAAGGTATGGCCTGCCAGGGTGGATGCATAGGCGGAGCAGCTTCTTTATGCCACGGCCCAAAGGACAAAACTGAAGTAGATAAATACGGAAGACTTGCACTTGAAAAGCAAGTAGCTGATTCACTAAGGGTATTTGAACTTGAAGAAATTGATTTCAGCAGGAAGTATTAAATGTAAAACATAAAAATATATAAATATTTTTACATAAGGTGAGGTCAAATAAGAAATTGCTTACTTTTTGACCTCACCTTTACTTTATAAGCTTTATTCAGATGAAACCTTTCCCACAGGAGCAGCGTAAATTACAAATTCATCTTCACCATCTAATTTCAAAAATTTATCTATACTATCCTGATTATAATCTCCTATTGCAACTGTTCCACAGCCTATTGCTTCACAGGCCAGATATAAATTTTCACAAAGGTGTCCTGAATCTTGAAGTATTGTCTTATGCGCAGCAACATTGTATCTCCATTCACTTCTGTATGGAATACAGCTCCAAATAAATACAATCGGTGCAGCAGCAACAAATTTCTGACCCGAAACAGCATCCTCTGTTTTCTCTTCCAAGTTATTTTCATCAAATAAATAAGCAAGCCTATGCTCTAAAGCTAAATATCTGTACACACCTTTTCTTAATCCTTCAACATTATTAACAACTAAGTAGGTTTCAAACGGATGTCTGGCACCGCCTGAAGGCACTGTTCTAAAAGTGGCAAAATTTACTTTTCCCACTACCTTTTTTATTCCTTGAGTCATATAAAGCAAAAATGAAAGTTCTTTTAAAGATAAAGCCTCTTCTGTAAAAATTCTGTTGCTTTTTCTATCCATTAAGCAGTCGAATATATCTTTCTTAATAACTACATCTCTTGATACCTCAGGAAGCTCGATTATTTCAGCACCATCTTCTACGTCCTTTTGTATAGAAGGCTGTTGAAGTTTTTGTTTCTGATCTGTTTCTATAATATCTAATAAATTAAAATTTGCTTTCAACCATTGTCTTTGGTACTTTACATTGTACATTATATTACCCTCTTTCGTTTTGATGTCATACATATTAATAGCATTTTATTAAAAATTATTCAAGGTTTTAAAGTAATAACTTCTAAAGCACACTTTACAAATATTTCTCATAATATATATTGATTTGATAATTAGGAGTGTGATTTTATGAACGGAAAAACAGTAGACCTATTCCCGGGAGGAAATACCTCTAAGGGATTTTATTCCTTCTACAGATATATACTCGGACAGGAAGAAGCTAGAAGAATTATATGTATAAAGGGCGGACCAGGTACAGGCAAATCTTCTCTTATGAAGAAAATAGGAGCATACTTTAATGAAAAGGGTTACGATATAGAATATCATCACTGCTCCTCAGACAATAATTCCTTAGATGGTGTTGTTATCAAAGGCTTAAATATAGCTATACTTGATGGAACCGCACCACATGTAGTTGATCCTGTGAATCCGGGTGCTGTAGATGAAATACTTAATATGGGGGACTGCTGGAACGAAGAAGGGTTTAAAAAATACAGAAAGAATATTATAGATACTAATAAGGAAATAGGAAAAACTTTTAAACGAGCTTATAGATTTTTTGCAGCTGCAAAAGCTGTACATGATGATTGGAGTAACTACAATAGTGAGGCACTCAATCCTGCTAAATTAAATAAACTTAAAGAAGAATTGAAGGATAAGATTTTTACTACTCCTGTAGGAGGCTATGGAACAGAAAGACATCTTTTTGCTACCGCATTTACTCCAGCAGGCATTATTACTTTTGTAGAAGGCATAGTAAACGGCTATGAGAAAGTTTATGTACTTAACGGCGGCCCTGGAACAGGTAAATCAGACGTATTGGATTATATATCCAAAGAAGCCTTAAAAAGAGGACTAGATGTTCAGTTTTTCCATGATCCTTTAATTCCGGAAAGAATTGAGCATATCTTTATTCCTGAACTAAGCACCGCTTTGATAACCTCGAATGAGATAAATAAAACAAAATTTGAAGGTAATCAGATCTATATGGATAATCTATTGAACTCCTATTCCATAAGCAAGAATAGAGAAGAAATAAAATTTGATATGGAAACATTCAACGAGCTTCTTAATAAGGGTCTTAAAACTATAGCTTCTGCTAAAGCACTTCATGACCATTTAGAAACCTATTTTATTCCTAATATGGATTTTGATAAGATAAATAAGGTTACTGAGAAAATTATCAATAAACTTCTGAAATATGAAGAAGAGTACCTGAAGGAAAAATAATAATAATTTAAAATATAAGGGGGTGTTTAAAAACATCCCCTTATTATCATTTATATTAGTATTCTATTCCTTCTCTCGAATAAACTCCGTTATTCATATAGTGTTTTATTTCTTTCATTTCTGTTACTAAATCTGCTTTATCTCTAATTAGATCAGGAACATTTCTTCCTGTTAAAATGAGCTCCATGTTCTCAGGTTTGTTATCTATAAGAGCTATAACTTGCTCAACAGTTAAAAGCCCATTTGATAAAACGCCCATAATCTCATCCAATATAAATACATCACAACTGTTATTTTTGATTACTTTAGCAGCAAAATCATAGGCTGTGTCAATTTCTTTTTTAAGCATTGCTTTTTCTTCATCGTTAAGAGTCCAAAAGAAACCCTTTTTACTTTCAAATCTAAAAATCTGAAATTTATCTCCTATAAGCTTTGCTATTTCAAGTTCTCCTGTTGGATCAGTTTTTAGAAATTGAAGCATATATACCTTTAAATTATTTCCAGCTGCTCTTACAGCTTGACCAACTGCAGCTGTTGTTTTTCCTTTTCCATTTCCCGTATATACTTGTACATATCCTCTTTTTAACTTATCCATTATAAATTCCCCTTCTTCCTTTTATATGCTAGATTTATCAAACTATAAAAGAACTCCATGTTGCCATAAAAATGAACATGCGCATAGCTTGCAATAACATTATTTTTTATGTATCCGCAGCTCCACTTCTTTTCTTCATAATACTCCTTACCTAAACAGTATATAGCTTGTTCACCTAATTTTACATAGCTTTTATGAAACTCGTGACAATTTATACTTAACCCCTTCTTGAAAATATGGTTGCTCTCTGCTACTTTAAGGTTTGCATAACCAAAGTTAACAAGTCTGTCACTCATTTTATAAATACCATCAAAAAATCCTACCAAGCTATTTTTCTCTGATCCTTTAGTTAAATACATCATCCCACCGCATTCCGCATAGGCAGGAAGTCCTTTTTGGAGCTTTTCTCTAATATCTGCTAAAAGCTCTATATTACTACTTAACTCTTCTTCAAAAACCTCTGGATATCCTCCTCCAATATACAGAAAATCTACATCTTTAGGAAGTTTTTTATCCTTAAGAGGGCTAAAAGGAATTAAATCTCCAACGGCTTCGAATAACTCTAAATTGTCCTTGTAATAAAAGCTAAAAGCTTTATCGTAGGCATAAGCTATTCTAAGTTTTCTATCTTTGTTTTGAATAAATGTATTATTATAATGCTCTGTCTCTCTCATACAATTTATTATTTGTTCTATATCAACACACTCCTGCAAAAGCTTCGAACAAATTCTTATTTTATTATCCAAGTCTTCTACTTCACTGCTCTGAATCAATCCTAAATGCCTGCTGCCAATAGCTATTCTTTCATCAGCCGGAATGTACCCAAACACCTTTAGAGGTGTATTCTTTTCTATAAGCTTTTTCAAAAGCCTATAATAGCCCTCTGTTATATTATTTAACACTACACCCTTTATATCAGCATTTTCATAATTTAAAAGGCCTAAGAGTTCTGCACAAATAGTATTACTTTGAGCCTTTGGAGTTATTACTAATATTATAGGAATATTTAAAACCTGAGACAAATGATAAGTAGAATATTTACTGTCATAGCCAAGTCCATCATATAATCCCATAACCCCTTCTATTACCCCTATATCACCTTGACCTTTTGAAAATGAAGTTTTTACTCCATCCTCTCCCATCATAAACAAATCCAGGTTTCTCGAAGCCTTCTTGCATATATGTGTATGAAAAGCTGTATCTATATAATCTGGACCTGTTTTAAAACCTTGAACATCATAACCTCTGTCGATCAAAGCCTTCATTAAAGCTAAAGTAAAAGTGCTTTTGCCTCCGCCGCTGCAATTAGATGCTATTATTATGCTCTTCATGATGGTTTCCCCTTTCTACACCACAGGAATTATATACGGACACTTGCTGATTGGATTTTCAAACACTTCAACTGCAAGATTATATACATTATTAATATTTTCTTTGCTTATTACCTTCGGCGGTTCTCCTATTGCTTCGATTCTTCCCTTATTAATTAAAATCATTTCATCACTAAAAATAGATGCTAAATTCAAGTCATGGAGAACTGCAATAATGATTTTATCGCTTTTTAGTTTACTAAATATATTTAAAAATTCTACTTGGTATTGTATATCCAGATGAGAGGTTGGTTCATCCAATAAAATTATATCAGTTTCCTGACATAAAGCTCTTGCGGCAATCACTCTTTGAACCTCTCCGCCACTTAACTCAGTTATGAGCTTATCCTTGAGCTGCCACGTGTCTGTAAGCTTCATATATTTTTCTGCTATTTTTCTATCTCCGGTATCAAAATCTTGAAATCTTCTCTTATAAGGACTTCTTCCCATCATTACTATATCAAAAGCAGTAAATTCGTAATCTATCAATATATTTTGAGGTATAACAGCTTCTTTCTTTGCTAAGCTTTTATTGCTAAGGCTGCATATATCCTCATTATTTATAAAAATACTTCTATGCTTTGGCATGAGAAGTTTTGAAATATTTTTTATAAGTGTGGATTTCCCTGAGCCATTAGGACCAATAATTGAGTAGAAACTTCCCTTACTAAAGCTTAAGGTTATATCCTTTAAAACTTCTTTTTCTCGGTAGGTAAAATTAAGCTTTTTTATATCTATTTGAGTGTGCTGCTTCACGGCTATACACTCCTCTTTTTCATTTTTATCAGCAAATAAATAAAATACGGAGCACCAATCAGCGCAGTGACAGCACCTACCGGAAGCTCTGCCGGCGCTGCAGCGGTTCTGGCGGCGGTATCTGACATTAATAAAAATATTGCTCCTCCTAAAGCTGAAAAAGGAATCAGAATCTTATTGTCTGGCCCAAAAATAATTCTAATTATATGAGGCACCAAAAAACCAACGAACCCTATTATTCCTGAAAAAGCAACACTTACAGCCATTACCATTGAGGATGCAACAATTATTATTTTTTTTACTTTCTCAGTCTCAATCCCCAAGCTTCGTGCATTATCATCACCTGTAAGCATTAAATTAAGATCTCTGTTAAAAAAATAAATAACAACTGTTCCTAACAATACTATTGGAGCTATAATGCTTATATTTTCCCAGCTTGATGCGTTAAAGCTTCCCATCATCCAAAATACTATTTTATTTACCTCTTGCTGATTAAAAACCATTATTATTGAAATCATAGAGGACATCAAAAAGCTTACGGCGCTCCCTGCCAGCAAAAGATTTGTAGTTGTGACTTTCCCTCTATCCTGTGCTATTAAATACACAATTATTGTAGTTACGGCAGCACCTGCAAAAGCAGAGATGGTAATAATGCTCAATGAAAAAGCTGTATTTTGAATTTTTATAACTATAGCTGCCGCCGCCCCTAATGCTGCTCCTGAAGATATTCCAAGAACATAAGGATCTGCCATTGGGTTTTTAAACATTGACTGAAAGGATGCCCCAACTACAGCAAGCCCTGTTCCAACAATGCTCGCCATAACTATTCTCGGCATACGCACCATAAAAACTATCAGGAAATGTGTACTCGACACACTTCCTGATATATATTTTCCTATAAAAGGCATTGACTTTAAAACTACCTTTAATACCATATAGGGTGTTAAACTGGCAGCTCCCATAGAAACAGCAGTAATTGCCAGTAAAACATATGCTATTAAAAGAATAATAAATAACAACTTTTTTCTCTTTGCTATAAGTCTTATCATTTTCTATACCTTATTTGAATAAATCCGGATGAAGAATCTTTGCCAGAGCCTCAACTCCCTCTGAAAGTCTTGGTCCCTGCCTATTTAATAAATTATCATCTATCTCAATAACCTTATTATTTTTTACTGCAGAAAGTTCCTTATAACCTGCTGTATTAATAAATTGATTTTTCATTTCAAAGTTTTTGGATATAATTATGTATTCAGGATCTTTTTCTATTAACTTTTCAAGGCTATATTTCCATCCTGAAGCATCCTTAGCTATATTAGTCCCTCCAGCCATTTCTATCATTTGAGCTATAAAAGTATCCCCTGTTGCTGTGTAATCTCCGTTTTTGCCAAAGCCTACTACATAATAGACCTTTGGAGCTTCCTTACCTTTTACTTTTTCTTTTACAGCTTCAGCCTTTTTCTTCATAGAGGAAATAAGTTCATTAGCTTTATCTTGAGCATTTACTATTTGACCTAGCGTATTTATTGAATCATAAGCTCCGTTAAAATTGTCAGCATTATATAAAACAATTACCTTAATTCCAAGTCCTTCAAGTTTTTTAGCCACTTCATCTTTAAAGTGTGTAGATGCAATTACAATGTCTGGTTTTAGTTCAATTATTTTTTCAACATTTGGATCTGTTAATGATCCTATGCTCTGAACCTTTTTTGCTTCCTCTGGATAGTCACAATAATCTGTTCTTCCAACAAGTTCATCGCCTTTTCCTAAAGCATAAATTATTTCAGTAATATTTGGAGCTACAGATATTATCTTTTTAGGCTCTTTTTCAATAATAACTTCCTTACCCTTTGAATCCTTTGCTGTATATGGATACTTTGTTGTTGAACTTTCTTTATTAGCTTTGTTTGAACTATCCTCTTTGCTGTTGTTTGTACATGCTGCAAAAGTAAATATCATTACTGCTGTAATTAATAAAGTTATTATTTTTTTCATAGATTTTTTCATAAAAATTACCTTCTTTCTTTAATAATATTTTTTTATAATCTAATATCAACAAGTCTATCCTTTGATTCTTCAGTAATGCCCACATCCCCAAAGGTAGCCATATTGTTAACCATATGAAGTGCTGCTTCAATAATGTTAAAAGCAAGCGGACATCCGCTGCCTTCTCCAAGTCTCATATTTAAATCAAGCATTGGCTGAAGGTTTATATAGTCAAAAACAAAAGCTACAGCCTTCTCTTCTGATTTATGAGAGGTAAACATATAATCTCTTGTCTCAGGCTTTAAAATATATGCACATAAAGCTGCAGCACAAGAAATAACTCCGTCTATTACTATAGGCTTTTTATTTTTTGCGGCTGAAAGAAAGCATCCGCACATTCCTGCAATATCAAAACCTCCTACTTTGCTTAATACATCAATTACATCTTTCTTATCAGGCTCATTAATTTCTAAAGCTTTTTTTATTGCCTTCTTCTTGTTTTCAACCTGTTCTTCAGTTAGGCCAACACCTGCGCCTACTAATTTTTCTATATCTATATCTAAAAGAGCTGAAATAACTGCAGCACTTGTTGATGTATTTCCAATACCCATTTCGCCGGTTCCAAGCATTTCATAACCTTCACAGCATAATTTATCGGTGATTTCAATACCTACCTCAATTGCCTTGACAGCTTCTTCTCTGGACATAGCCTGTCCTTTACACATGTTTGCTGTACCATTATTTACTTTTCTTTTTATTACCTTAGGATTTGAAATTTCACCTTTTATTCCTATATCAACAACTGTTAATTCTACATTCGCAAAAGAAGCCAATACTCCGACTCCTGTCTTCATTTCAGGAATACTGTTTGTCATTACTTGAGTTATTATCTGATCTGCCGAGCTCACACCTTCTTCACAAATGCCATTGTCAGAACACATAACTATTATATTTTTCTTTTCTGCCTTATTAAAAACCTTGCCTGTAATTCCAGCAAACTTTGCACCTATCTCTTCAAGTTTCCCTAAGCTTCCAAGAGGCTTGGTAAGATTATCAATATACTTCACAGCCTTTTCTACAGCTTCCTTGTCCGAGGATGTTATGGTATTAATAGTTTTATTTAATAAATTCATACTTTTCCCCCATTTAAATATTTATTTCACTTTCTACTTGTCCAAAAATCTCAAGCAGTCTATTATTATCTGGTCTGTTTTTAACAGCTAAACGAATAAAGCTATCATCAAGTCCTCTAAAATTACTGCATCTCCTTATTAGCATGTGTTTTGAAATGCAGTAATTGTAAAAAGCCTCTCCGGAAACATTTTTTAGTTTTATAAGTAAAAAGTTTGAATGACTTTCGTAAATATTATCAATAAAATTAAACTTTTTAAGTCTTTGAACAAAATACTCTCTTTCCTTTTCATGCATTTTCTTTGAAACACTTATATACTCTTCATCCTTCAAAACACTTTCTATAGCAGCTTCTGCAAAGCAATTTATATTCCAAGGTATTTGAAGCTTTATTAACTTTTCAAGAAATTCACGATCTGAGCTTATACCATATCCAATTCTAAGTCCCGGCATCGCAAAAAACTTAGTAAAAGCTCTTATTATAAATAAGCATTTATATTTCATGCAAAGGTCTATAAAACTTTGATTTTCAATATTAACAAACTCTACAAAAGCTTCGTCTACTATTATTTTCTTTTTATGTTCTTCACAATAGTCTAATATTCTTTGAAAAAGCTTTTTATCAATTATTCCTCCATTAGGGTTATTAGGATTAGCTATAACTAACCCATCACACTCCTTAAGCTTCTCAAATATATCCTCATAATCATAATCAAATTCTTCATTTAAATAAGAAAATATAACTTCCTCACAATAGGTTTTTGCAGTGCTTTCGTATTCTGAAAAGGATGGTACTACTATACAAGGCTTCTTCAAAGCTCTAACTGCAAGATTTATTATCTCAGCCGCTCCATTTCCTAAAATGATATTTTCAGCTTTTACACCTTGTTTTAAATAGTGAGCAATATGAAGCTTTGATTGTCTATATTTTAAATCCGGATAACACACAATACTTTCTACTGCTTTATTGATGTTTTTTATAAAACTCTCTGGAATACCTAGAAAATTTATATTGGAGCTGAAGTCTAAGAGACTTATTCCTTTGAATTTACCTTCAGTATATATGTCCCCACCATGCTCCATAAAACTTTTATAACTGTTCATTAAACTACTCTCCCTCGTATAAAGTAAACTAAAGCTAATGCGAAAACTATAAATAAAAATTCTGTCAGAAACATTATATTATTTACATATACAATATCTTCTCTTTCAAGCTCTCTTACTTTATCACCCATTGTAGGCTTTTCAACAAGCTTTCCAAAGTAAATATTATTTCCGCCCAGCTGAACCTTTAATATTGCAGCTGCAGCAGCCTCAGGATATGCACAGTTTGGACTTTTATGATTTTTTCTATCTCTCATCATTATTTTAAAACTTTTAATAATGCTGCTTTTCATAAGTGGCGAAGCAATACACATAATAATTCCTGTAATTCTTGCTGGTATAAAATTAAACCAATCATCTGTCTTTGCCGGAAAAAATCCTATATGAGTATATGGTTCATTCATATATCCAACCATGGAGTCCATAGTATTTACTCCCTTATACATCATTGCCAAAGGTGCTCCCCCTATCAAACTGTAAAATAACGGAGCTATAACACCATCCGAAGTATTCTCTGCAACTGTTTCCACGGCTGCTCTTATAAGTTCTTTTTCATCCAAGCCATTGGTATCTCTTCCTACAATATAAGAGGTATACTTCCTTGCGAGTATTAAATCGTTATTTTTTAGAGCATTATATACTTTAATGCTCTCATCTCTTAAACATCGAGCAGCGATGGTTGTCCAAAGAACGCAGATATTTATTATATGAAATAAAGGTTTTATTCTCCAAACAGCGTAAAGCACTGCAGCAGTAGATAAAAAGCAAATTGAAGTTACTATTATAACCATGGCGCCTCCAAAGTACTTTAACTGTTTGTCATTATGAGCAGCCGCTCTTGCTTTATTCTCAATAAATTTAATTAATCTTCCAATAAATATTACAGGGTGAGGAAGCCAGTAAGGATCTCCAAGAATCAAATCTATTATTACAGCTGCAGCAATATCAATAATATTAACAGTTATAAAATTCATCATGCTGCTTAAGTCCTAAAATTTTATAAATTTTATTCATATCCAATGAGCTTCTTACTATATCTGCAAGCTTATTTAACTCTTCTTCTCTAAAACCTTCATATACTGGAGATTTCCTTAACGGCATTGATTTTTTAGTTCTTATTTTATTAAGCAGGTATTGCCTAAATTCTGTAGAGTCTAGTATTCCATGAATGTATGTACCGAAAATTGTTTCTTCCTTATTGAAAATACCATCATACTTTAAAATTTCTTTTCCATTTTCACTGGTTAAGGCAGCAAGATTTCTGTCATAGTTGCCCACTATAGTTCTCCCCATATGTATTTCATATCCATATATCTTGCCTTGAAAATCCGAAAGATTTATACTCCCCTCTACTCTTGTCATTACTTTTTCATTTTCAAGGGTAGTAATTGTATCTAACAGACCAATTCCACCTATACTGCTAATAGAGCTTTCAACATTTAAAGGATCTCTTATCTCTTTTCCAAGCATTTGATATCCGCCGCAAATTCCTAGTATTATTCCTTCTTTGCTATAGTTTAATATTTTCTCCTCAAGCCCTAAGCTTTTTAAAGCTTTTAAATCTTCTATAGTATTTTTACTTCCTGGTATAATTAGAAGATCAGGCTTGCCAAATTCCTCTTTTCTCTCAATAAACCTAACGCTTACATCTTTTTCACACCTTAAGCAATCAGCGTCTGTGAAGTTAGATATATGCGGAAGCATTATAACAGCAACATCAATTTCAGCAGTAACCTGTTTGTTTATTTCAATCATTGCTCCATCTTCATCTTCAAGCACTAAATTAAAATAAGGTACAACTCCAAGGGAAGGTCTTTTTATTATATTCTCAAGCATATCAATACCTGGCTTAAGAAGCTTTATATCTCCTCTAAACTTGTTAATTATAGTTCCCTTAACTCTTTCTCGTTCTTCATCAGTTAATAAAAGCATTGTTCCTGCAAGGGCTGCAAATACTCCTCCTTTATCTATATCTCCAACTATTATTACAGGTGCATCTACTAGTTCTGCCATCCCCATATTAACAATATCCCTGTCTCTTAAATTTATTTCAGCAGGACTTCCGGCACCCTCCATAACTATTATGTCAAACTCTTTTTCAAGCTCTAGGAATTGTTCTCTGAGCATATCTTTAAAAATTATTTTCAAATTATGGTATTCTTCTGCAGTTTGATTATTATATACCTTACCATTAACAATAACTTGGCACTTTGTGTCCGCTGTAGGCTTTAAAAGTATAGGATTCATAAACACCTGTGGTTCTAAACCTGCAGCATAAGCCTGAAGCACCTGTGCTCTCCCCATCTCTTTTCCATCCATGGTTATGTAGGAATTTAAGGACATATTCTGAGATTTATAAGGACACACTGAATATCCATCCTGTTTAAAGATTCTGCATAGTGCAGCAACAATAAGGCTCTTTCCTACAGATGATCCGGTACCTTGAATCATTATTTTTGCCATAATATTCCCCCCTTTAAATCCAAAAAATTATAAAAGGCAGTATGCTTTACACATACTGCCACTAGAATTAACTCACAACCAAATAAGATCTAGCCTTATAAATAGTTATTGTTTACTCTAATAGGCCTTCCCACCGAAAGCATATTAAAAACGTAAATATAGGCAGGTCTCCTGGCTTATGAATCATCCTTGTCTTTTCCTTCCCCTTAAAACAGAGTGGATTATAAAGACTCGTCATCATTTACAGTAGCGGGGGCTGCTGCGGATTTTAACCGCATTCCCTTTTCACTTTTATATGAAACTAACATATAAAAAGCACCTAAATTTGTTATTAAGTTTTATCACCTTTTTCAGTATAGTTTTTTTTACCTCTAATGTCAATTAGTTTATAAGTTATTTAAGCTTTAGAGGCAGACCTGATACAACCAAGTAAGCCTCATCACTGGCTCTCCCAAGGAATTGATTTATTCTTCCTGCTATATCAGTAAATATTCTTCCAAGCTTATATTCAGATATAAGGCCAAAACCTACTTCATTTGTTATTATTACAAGTTCCTTGTCAAATTCCCTGCAGGCATTAACTAAACCAATAAATTGTTCGCTTATACTTTTTTCCAAAGCATTTATTTCTTCCTTAGTTAGATTATCAAAATCCGAATATCTATCAAACATCAAATTTGTTATCATAGTAGTTGCACATTCAAGCATGATACTGCTGCACTCTGTTTCTTTTACAACATCTTTTAAATTCTTATACCCTTCAAAGGTTTTCCAGCTTTTATTTCTTCTGCTTTGATGTATTGCAACTCTTTCTCTCATCTCTTCATCAGTAATCACTGCAGTAGCAATATAAAGTACATCCTCTTTTTGTTTTAACATTTCTTCTCCGAATGTACTCTTTCCGCTGCGAGTTCCACCTGTTACTAAAACTATTTTGCTCATTCATTGTCTCCTATAAACTATATTTCTTTTGTCTCTTTCAAAAGCCATTCTGTACAAGCCTTATCTAAATATGGGGAAAGAGTTTCAAATACTCTCTTATGATAATTATTCAGCCACTCCTTCTCATAACTTGTAAGCATTTCAATAACTATTGCTCCTTTATCAATTGGTACATAGCACAATTCTTCAAAACGCATAAACTGGCCGAATTCAGTTTTTTCATCTTCCACTACTATTACCGTATTTTCTGTTCTAATTCCATACCTTCCTTCTTTATAAACACCAGGCTCTATAGTTATCATCATACCTTTTTCCAGCTTTATGCTGTTTGGAACCTGACTAAAGCGTTGAGGCATTTCATGGACACTTGATAGGAATCCAACGCCATGACCCGTTCCGCACTTATAATCAATACCATATTCCCAAAGTGGTCTTCTTGCTAGTACATCTAAATTTGAACCTGTAGCACCATAAAGGAATTTCGCAGTTGAAAGTGCTATTACAGATTTTAAAACTAAGGTGAAATCTCTTTTTTCTTCCTCAGTTAATTTACCTAAAACAATTGTCCTTGTTATATCAGTGGTTCCATTAAGATATTGTGCTCCTGAATCCAGCAGGAAAAATCCTTCTTCATTTAAGTATGTAGGAATTTCCTGATTATAGGGATTATAATGCATCATAGCTGCATTTTCTCTATAGCATGCTATGCTGTCAAAGCTTGTATCTAAATATAATGCTTGATTTTTTCTAAACTCTTCTGCTTTTTCAGCAACATCAATTTCTGTAATATTATTATTGACGTTTTCCTTAATCCATTTGAAAAGCTGTACTAAAGCAGCTCCATCTTTTATATAAGCATCCTTAATATTCTTAATTTCAACTTCATTCTTTATTGCTTTCATCATAGTAGTTAAATTCGCATGATTGACTTTATTTACATTCTTATTTATTCTGTTAAATAAATTATAATTAACTATATCATAATCCAATATAATTGATGATTTATCCCCTAACTTTTCAAGAAAGCCATTAATATCCTCATAATCTTTAATAAAAACTCCATCCTCCATTAGTTCCTTTTCTACGGAAGAACTCACTTTGTTCTTATTAATAAATAATAAGGTTTCTTCTTCACCAACGATACTGTAAGAGGTGACAAAGGGATTGTGTGGTATATCATTTCCTCTAATATTTAAAAGCCAGCATATATCATCAAGTGAAGAAATCATGTAATAATTTACTGCGTTTTTCTTCATTTCCTCTCTAACTTGAGTAATTTTTTCTTTTCTGCTTCTGCCGCAATATTTTATATCATGAACATATATTTTATCTAAAGGAATTTCCGGTCTATCATACCATATATTATCTAACAAGTCTAAGTTACTGTTTATTCTTATATCCTTTTGAGATAATTCCTTTTCCATTTTATTAACTCGCGATACTGAGAAAACATTTCCATCAAAGCCTACCGTATCCTTTTCCTTTAATTCGTCTTTTAGCCACTCTATATAGCTTGGAACATCGGGCTCTGCAGCTTTAAAAAGCTTTATTCCTGTGTTATTAAGTTGTTTTTCAGCTTGAATGTAATATCTGCCATCAGTCCACAAACCCGCCTTATCCTGTGTAAATACTACTGTACCGGCAGACCCTGTAAAACCACTTATCCATGCTCTGCATTTAAAATGTTCTCCAACCCACTCACTAAAATGAGGATCCTCGCTTGGCACAATGTATGCAGCTAAGTTATTCTTTGCCATTAACTCCCTAAGTTTTAGTATTCTTTCTTTAATCTCCATATCCCATTACCTCCCCAATGTTGATTTGTTGATTTTCTTTTTCTATTATAAAATTAGATAATAATAGACTTAAAACACCAGACACCGATTTGCAAATGAAAAATGCACCTATTAATTTTGCCTCTACGCTTGCAATATAAGCAAGTTGTCCCCCAAATATAAATGCTCCGCTTACAGCAAAAGCTGTGCACATTACCTTTCCTTTATCATTCATATGCTTTAAGTTTCCAAATACAAGCAGGTTACTTGCAAGATTGCCTATCATAGCCGTAATTTCAGAGGAAGTTAGCCCAAACCTTTCTCCTAATTTATTTAAAGGAACCCTTAACATTCTGTTTATAACTTCAAGCATTGGATAGGCTCCTCCAAGGATTATAGTAATTTTGCCAACTAAAGCTGTAGAATTTTCAAAAGAAATAATAGAACTTAATACCTTAAAGCCATAAATCAAATAAATTCCTTGAAATATTAATCCTAAAATACTTAATCCTATTACAAGCTTTCCAAAATACCTAAAAACTTTAATTATAATACCTGGTACTTTTAAAATTAAAATTCCTAATAACAATGAGAGCAAAACTATTGGAGTCATATTCCATAAAAGTAAAGTCAAATCTATTCCAAGCCATATTCCTGCTGCTATACAACCAGCAGGAATAGTAATTATTCCAATCATTATTCCTTTTGCTATAAACTCTTTATCTTCATCTTCAGTGATACTAAATGCTATTGGAATGGTAAAACTAAATGCTGCTCCTAATGTAGAGCCAACTATTATTCCCATAAACCTTCCGAGATCACTATTAAACGAAATGTTTTTACACAATTCATATGCCCCCATGTCAACAGCAAAGACACTGCCAGGGATAATTGAGGGATCGAGACTAAAAGTTCTCCACACAAATTGTGATATGGGTGAAAACAATTTAAGAAGCAGAGGCGATAAGGAATAAATACCTACGATTCCAAGGGCAAGTGTGCCCATGGTCTTAATTCCTTCTTCAAATTTATACCCAAGTTTTAAAGGGTTTCCAATCACATAGTCAATTGCACCAACTATAAAAAACACACCAATTACATATATTACTATCTTACTTATCATTTAAATCCCTCTTAAAATAATTTGGAGAATTAACTGTAATAAACTTCACAGTCTTATTTGTGTTGTTTGACCAATTATGAACTATATCTGAATTCATATGAATACTATCCCCAGGATAAAGTTCATGCATGTCATTGTCTATATACAATGTTAAAATTCCTTCCAAGACATATATAAATTCCTCACCAGAATGTTTATATAAAGCTACTTCTTCATCAGTTTTATGTGGAAAAACCTCAATAAGTCTTGGTATAAATGATTTATCCTCAAGATTTTGTCCCAGACTGTAAGATACAAAGCCACCCTCTTCTATATTTAGTACCTGTCTATCATAACTTTTCAAAACTTTTCTTTCAGGTTTATTTTGAACATCAAAAAAGTAAGAAAGATTTACTCCTAATATTTCAGCAATATTTTCTAAAGAATCTACTGCAATAGAGGTCAACCCTCTTTCAAGCTGAGATAAGAAGCCTACTGACAAACCGCTTTCCTCGCTAAGCTTTTTTAGAGTAATATTTTTTGAATTTCGTAGTTCCTTAATTTTATTCCCAATATTCATGATACCCTCCTAGTTTTTCCTTACATGAATATTATATTACATATTTTCACATATGTGAAACATTAAATAATTTATTTTATATATGCGAAACAAAAAAAACGATTATATATCTAACATCATATATAATGCTAGATATATAATCATCGTATTGTATAATATAATAGGTTTAATACTTAATTCTTAGTTAATGATAATTTGAAAGTCTTAATTTCAAAAGGCTTGATTTCAAAGCTGAAGTTTTTCCCTTGGAAATCTATATTCTGCAGTTCTCTTTCCATGAGATTACATTCTATTACACTTAATATATCTTTAAAAATAGTCACATTAACTTTACTTCTCTTATTATGACATTCATAAAGCCTTATTATTAAGTCATCACTATCCTCAGCCTTCTTAACTACCTCTATCATAACATTATCCCTATCAGTTTTAGCTAAAGATAATATCCTTGGCAGACTTCCTGAGTGTTCCTCAGAAACTTTATTATATAAAGGTATATTTAAGCTATAAGCATTCTGTATTGTTTTCGCTTCCTTCCAATCTCCACTGTGAGGATATAGAGAATAAGTAAAGAAGTGTTCTTCCTGATCAGTTGTTTCATTAGGCTCAATTCCACTCTTTATTAAAGTAAGTCTCATAAGTCCATCTTTGATGTCGTGTCCATATTTGCTGTCATTTAGTAAACTTACTCCATAATCACCTTCTGAAAGATCAGCCCACTTTTGCCCCACAACTTCAAATCTAGCCGCATCCCATGAGGTATTATGGTGAGTTGGTCTTTCTACATTTCCATACTGAATTTCATAAGTAGCTTTATTTGTATTAACATCTATTGGGAATGCTGCCTTTAAAAGGACTTGATGCTCCTTCCAGTCTACATAATTATTAAAATCAATTCTTGGGATATCATTATAAATGTATATTTTTTGAACTATAATTGAGTCTGAGAACTTCCTTTCTGTCTTAAGTGCAGCTCTTACAGGTCCTTTCTCAATTATCTCAACATTTTGTATATCATCAACCGTCCACATTTTCTCCTGATAGTAAATATCTATATCCCAATTATCAAAATTCATAGGCTTATCCTCAAATGCCTGAAGCACGTTGCCTGCTTGACCTTCCTTTAAAACCTCTCTATTGTTTTGTTTATCAAATAAAGATTTAATCTGAGCCTTTTCATCAAATATAATTTTAAAGAATTTGTTCTCTGCTTCTTTTGAGTCAAGTATTATATCAGAATTTTTTTCTCCTCTACCTTCGATCAATGAGTATGTTTTATAACCAAGTGAAGGAATTTTTTCTGCAAAGAATATAGCTTTGTTATCCTCTATTCTCTGGCACACTACTTCTTTTCCAGCTTCGTCTACTAGGGCTGGGTAAGCTATTCCATCAGGTACATTAAAGCTTGCAATATCATTTCTTTCAAAAGCAGCTGTATTAAACACAATTACAGATTTTTTATCTATGTTTATACTAGATACTACAGTATTTAAAGCGTCATTAAGAACTTCATTTCCATTTCCTATGATTTCTTTATATTCTTCCTTTGTAACCTCGTACACTTCCTTTATGGATGAACCCGGAAGTATGTCATGGAATTGATTTAAAAGTATATTCTCCCAGCCTTTGTTAAGTTTGCCCTGAGGGTAAGACTTTCCAAGCTGCATGGCAAGGGAGCTCATTTTTTCCGCAGAAGCATATAAGTTTTCGCTTATCCTGTTGTCTCTTTTATTTCTTCCCATAGAAGTGTACGTTCCTCTATGATATTCCAGATATAATTCTCCAACCCACTTTGGAAGTCTCTTATTTTTTCTGACTTTAGTTTCAAGTTTCTTAAAGTATTCCTTGGAGGTTCCCATTTTAACTCTAGGGCATCCAGGTATTCCTTTATTTAATCTTCTTCCTACCTCCAGCATCTCATAGGTAGCTCCTCCACCACCATCTCCAAACCCAAAGGATACAAGAACATCGTTATTTATATCTTTTTGTTGATATCTATCCCAAGCTCCCATAATAGCACCTGGATGTATCTGTCCATTGTAAGTAGTAAAATGTGAATTAGAATCCTGGTATGGATCTTTTGTTGTTATAAAGTGTGTCAAAACCTCAGTACCGTCAATTCCTTCCCACATAAAGGTATCATAAGGCATTTTATTAAATTGATTCCATGCAATTTTAGTCGTCATAAAATAATTTACATCAGACTTCTTTAATATCTGAGGGAGTGCTGCACTGTATCCAAATACATCCGGCAGCCAAAGTATCTCGCTTTCTACTCCAAATTCTTGTTTAAAGAATCTCTTTCCAAATAAAATTTGACGAACTAAAGATTCACCTGAAGTCACGTTGCAATCAGCTTCCAGCCACATTGCTCCTTCTGTTTCCCAAACTCCTTCTTTAACCTTTTCCTTTATTTTCTCGTATACATGAGGATGATCTTCCTTCAAAAATTTATAAAGCTGAGGCTGACTTGACATAAATATATACTCAGGATACTCTTCCATAAGCTTTAAAACTGTTGAAAAGCTTCTTGCAACCTTTTCTCTTGTTTGAGCTACAGTCCAATGCCAAGCAACATCTATATGCGTATGACCTACACAGGTTGCTATAGTGTCTTCATGACCGCATAGTTTTTCATAAAATTCAACTCTTAAATATTCATTAGCTTTTGAAACACTGTCATTAAATTCCTTTGAAAAAGGCTTTCTTAAATCAAGGATATTTATAGCTTCATTTAACACATTAAGCATATCAATTCTTCGCTTATCTTCTTTATCAAGCTTTTCGCATACCCAAACCGGCACTTGGAGATTATAGAATAATTCTCTTAGAGGCTTATCTATAGTAACAAGATCACCAAATAATTTAGCTTTTCTATCAACTAATCCACTGTAAGCATGAAGATCTATTTCATAGATTTTTCCTGCTTCAGCAGAATCTGAAATAATAACCTCTCTATGATTTATATCTATACCTTGAATATGCTCTCCGTTAATATAAAGTATGAACTGTGGGTTTATGGCATCCCAACCCTCATCAAAGGTTTTAAAGTTAAGGGCTGCTACTTTACCTTGAAAGCTTTCAGGTATGGTAACACTTGTTTTAAACCAGCAGTGATAATCCCTGCCCCCCCAATAGTCACCTCTATGAAACTCCTTCCATTCACCTTGAGCCTTATTAATTCCTTCCATTCCAAGATAATTACCTTCAAGCATCTTGTAGTCTTTAATTTGAACACAATCGGTATAAACATAATTTTTTAGTTCATGACAGATTTTTTGGACTCTTTCTAATACATAAAACACTTTAACACTTCCTTTTTACAAAATTATTTTATTTAAGACTAATAGTTGAGCTTCGTTCAATTAGTTTAACAGGTGTTACTTCTTTAACCTGAGTTACCGATTTTCCCTCTAAGTTATCAATAACTATCGCCGCAGCCTTTCTTCCTATCTCATAAAAATCCTGTTCTATAGTAGTTAGAGATATGTCTACCTGCTCCAAAATTGATATATTATCAAATCCAATTAATGATATATCATTTGGTACATTTATATTGATTGATTTTAAAGTTTTTATTATATCAATGGCTACATAATCGTTTTCAGAAATTATAGCTGTAACTCCCTTTTCTAATAAATTTTCAAGCACCTGAGCCATTACCCCCTTGCTGCCCATATCTTCAAGCTGTGAAACTATAAAATCGTTTTTAATTTCTATTCCGCTGCTCTTTAATGCATTACAATACCCTAAAAATCTGTCTCTTACAGAAGGTACTCTTTCAATGATGACACTTGAAATAAAGGCAATATGCTCGTGTCCTAGTTCTATTAAATGCTTCGCAGCCTTATAACCACCATCAAAATTATTTGATATAGAGAAACTTAAAGGCAGAGAATCAAAGTATTTGTCTATAAGCACAATAGGATATTGATTTATATAAAACATACTTAATATATCAAAGTTATGTATCCTGTTCGTTGGATAATAGATTATTCCGCTTGCTCCTACTTTACTCATATTCAGCAGAAATTCTCTTTCCTTGTTTTCATCTCCATCAGTGCAATTGATGGATAATAAATAACCTTTTGAATATAAATAATCTCCAGCACCTCTTATGTAATCTATAAATCTTCCTGTTGAATTTTCATATGGAATTATCATAGAAATAATTTTAGGCCTGTTTATATTTTCTAAACCTATTGTATTGCTTAAAAAACTCCCTTGTCCTTGCTTTCTGTATATTAATCCTCTATTTTTAAGCTCCTCTAAGGCTCTTTTTGCAGTTATTCTGCTTACATTAAATTTGACCATCAATTCATGTTCGGTAGGGAGTCTATCTCCGGGTAGTATTTCCTTTTTCTCTATCATACTCATTAAATGGTCTACTATTTGGTTATATAAAGCCTTTTTGTCATCTTCCATAAATGTCCTCCAACAAATGATATATCATATTTATTACTCTTTACAAACATATTATATCATATTATTTTTTCATACTCAATATGCAAATTTTCTTATTTTTCGTAAAAAATAAAACTGCAGACTAATTTAAAGCTGCAGCTTAACTAATATTTCTGTTAATTTCCTATATCTTTTCTATAGTACATATCCTTAAACTCTATTTTTTCCAAATCCTCGTAAGCCGCTTCTCTGGCTTTTGAGAAATTGTCATCAATAGAAACAACACTAAGCACTCTTCCTCCCGAGGTTTTAATTTCGTCATCCTTAAATATAGCCCCTGCTGTAAATACTTTACTTTTCACCTTATCAATACCGCGTATAGTAAAACCCGTTTTGTATTCCTCAGGATAGCCTTTTGAAGCCGCAACAATGCAGCAGGAATATTTATTCTTCCACTCTATCTTCAATTGTGATAAATTTTTATTTAAAGCTTCCAAAATTACATCAATAAAATCTGTTTCCATAAGAGGCAGAACAGCCTGAGTTTCAGGATCCCCCATTCGTACATTGTATTCTAAAAGATACACTCCTTTTTTGCATATCATTACTCCAAAGAACACAATCCCTATATAATCCATTTTCTCTTCCTTAATACCTTTTAAGGTAGGTTTCAATATATTCTCTTCAAACTCTTTTAAAATTTCCTCAGTACAATAAGGATTTGGACATATAGCTCCCATCCCGCCTGTATTAGGGCCTTGATCCTTATCATAAATTCTTTTATGATCCTTAGAGGATAAAAATGGTACAATTACATTTCCATCAGTTACTGCCAATATAGAAGCTTCTACTCCATCTAAAAATTCCTCTATGACTATTTTCTTACCTGAGCCTTTAAATACATCTTCAATCATAAAACTCTCTATGCATTTTTTAGCTTCTTCAAAATTATTTGCTATAACTACACCTTTCCCGGCAGCAGCACCATCTGCTTTTATAACAACAGGGTAGGAAGCTCTAAACAAGTATTCTGCAGCTTCCTTTGGATTATGAAAAACCTCATATTCAGCAGTTTTAACACCATACTTTTTCATAAACTCTTTAGAAAAAGCCTTGCTACCTTCAAGCCTTGCAGCAGTTTTTGATGGTCCAAAGATCTTTAATCCTCTTTTTTTAAAACTATCAACAATTCCATCAATTAATGGCACCTCAGGACCTACTATTGTGATATCTATTTTTTCCTCAACAGCAAAATCCAATAGTTCCTCATAATTTGTAATATCTATATTTCTGCACTTATTTTCAAAAGCGGTACCGGCATTCCCCGGAGCACAGTATATTTCATGAACCTTTGGACTTTGAGAAAGCTTCCATGCAATTGCATGTTCTCTGCCTCCGCCGCCAATAATTAATAACTTCATATAATCACCACCATAACTTAGTGTTTAAAATGTCTTACTCCAGTGAATATCATAGATATTCCATGTTCATTACATACTTCTATAGAATCTTTATCTCTAATAGATCCCCCAGGTTGGATTATAGCTTTTATATTATATTTTGCTGCCTCTGAAGCTACATCGCTAAAAGGAAAGAATGCATCTGATGCAATAACTATACCATCTTTAGCTCTGTCTAAAGCTTCTGAAGCCGCCCATATTCTATTCACTTGTCCTCCGCCAATACCTTTAGCCACACCGTTCTTAGCCGCTACAATTGCATTAGACTTTACATATTTTACAATCTTCATTGCAAAGATTAAATCGCTAAGTTCCTCCTCAGAGGGTCTACTTTCGGTCACTACTGTTAATTCATCAATAAACTTATTGTCGCTTTGCTGCACAAGAATTCCGCCATCTACAGAAACAAGTTCTAAAGATTTATTAGGTTTAACGCTGCACTTTATAATTCTCAAATTCTTCTTTGCTTTTAAGATTTCAAGCGCCTCTTGTTCATAATCTGGTGCTATAACTACTTCTAAAAATATTTTTACCATCTCTTCGGCTGAAGCCTTATCAACTTTTTTATTGAAAGCAACAATTCCTCCAAATATTGAAACCGGATCACATTCATAGGTTTTTATATAAGCATCGCATACATCAATTCCTATTGCCGCACCACAAGGAGTATTATGCTTTACTGCACAGCATACTGTTTCTTCTTCAAACTCGTTAACTACCTTCCAAGCTATATCCATGTCTTTTATATTATTGTAGGACAGCTCTTTGCCATTTAACTGCTTAAACATTTTCATGGCACCCTTTTCTACATTTGCTTCATAATACGCAGCGCTTTGATGAGGGTTTTCTCCGTATCTTAAGTCCATTGACTTTTTATATGATAAGCTTAAATAATCCGGGTATTCCTCATCACCGAGTAAAAAGTTACTTACTGCAGCGTCATAGGCAGATATAAGGTTAAACACCTTCCCGGCCAATTTTCTTCTTGTTTCTAAACTAACGCTGCCTTTTTCCTCTAATTGCTCTATTATACCATCATAATCCTTTGTATCACTAAGAACTAATACATCTTTAAAATTCTTAGCTGCTGCTCGAAGCATTGTTGGGCCGCCAATATCTATAAACTCAACTTTTTCTTCAAAGGAAATATCTTCTTGAACCTTTTCAAAGAATGGATATAAGTTAACTACCACCAAGTCTATAGGCATTATATTTTTCTTTTGCAGTACTTCCATATGTTCTTTATTGTCTCTAATAGCTAAAATTCCGGAATGAATTACAGGATGCAGAGTCTTAACTCTTCCATCAAGCATTTCCTCAAAGCCTGTAACCTCTGAAATCTCAGTTACTTTTATTCCGTTATCTTTTAAATAAATATAGGTTCCTCCAGTTGAAATTATCTCCACATCAATATCAATTAAAAATTTAGCAAGTTTTAATATATTTTCTTTATTATATACACTTATAAGTGCTCTTTTTATCATGAGAGAATCCCCCTATTTTTATCTTTATTCCTCTATAACAAACACTTTTCTTCCTTCCGATCTTATCTTATCTTCCGCAAAATAATTTATTGCCTTTGGCAGAAGCTTATGCTCCTCTACAAGCACTCTTTTTTGCAGAGTTTCTGCTGTATCCTCATTATATACAGGCACTGTCTTTTGGCATATTATAGCACCTGAGTCCGTACCTTCATCAACAAAATGTACTGTACAGCCAGAATACTTTACTCCATAGTTTACAGCAGCCTCGTGGACCTTTACTCCGTACATTCCTTTTCCACAGAAGGCTGGGATGAGGGACGGGTGAATATTTATTATTCTGTTTCTAAACTTTTCAATAATCTCACCATTAAGAATTGATAAAAATCCTGCAAGTACAATTAGCTGAACCTTGCCTATGGTAAGCTCAAGTATTTCCCGCGAAATATTCTTTTCACTTCTGTTTACAATATAGGTCTTAATATTTCTTTGCTTTGCCCTTTCAAGCCCATAAGCTTCTTTTCTATCGCTGATTACCATTTCCACACTGCACTTTAAAATTCCGCAGTCTATACTATCTAAAATAGCTTGAAGATTGCTTCCATTACCCGATATAAGCACTGCTATTTTAAGCAAAGCCCTGCACCTCCAGCTTCAACGTACCCAATGACAAAGGCCTTTTCTCCCATAGCTATAAGAGCCTTAACAATACCTTCCGAATCTTTTCTATCTGCGCAAAGGACAAACCCAATTCCCATATTAAAGGTGTTAAACATCTGTTCCTCATTTATACCTAAACTCATTAAATAATTAAATATAGGAGGTACTTGATAACTTTTTTTATTTACAACAGCTGTAAGCTTATCTTTAAACATTCTTGGAATATTTTCGTAAAAGCCTCCTCCTGTTACATGAGCCATCCCTTTAATATTAAAGCTTTCCATAAGTTTTAATACCGGTTTTACATATATCTTTGTCGGCGTAAGAAGCACTTCTCCTATTGTTCTTCCTTCAAAATCAATTTCTAAATTTGGAATAAGCTTTCTAATGAGAGAATATCCGTTACTATGCGCACCGGAGCTTGCTATTCCAATAAGCACATCTCCCTCTTTAATATCTCTTCCATCAATTATGTTTTCTTTTTCAACAATGCCTACTGAAAAACCGGCAATATCATATTCTCCATCTCTATAAAAGCCCGGCATTTCTGCAGTCTCTCCTCCAATTAATGAACAGCCTGAAGTTATACACCCCTCAGAAACTCCTTTTACAAGCTGCTCAGCAACTTTTGAATCAAGCTTTCCGCAAGCTAGGTAGTCTAAAAAGAATAAAGGCTTGGCTCCATGACACAAAATATCATTGACACACATAGCAACACAATCTATTCCTACAGTATCATATTTTTTCATTCTAAAAGCTATATCAAGTTTTGTTCCTACTCCATCGGTACCTGAAACAAGTACCGGGTTATTATACTTAGGAAGCTCAAACATTCCAGCAAAGCTTCCAATGCTATTTAAAACTCCAGCAGTAAAAGTCCTCTCAACATGCTTTTTTATCAAGTTTACTGACTTGTAACCTTCTTCTATATCTACTCCAGAATCTTTATAAGTTATCATAATTTTCTCCTTTAACCTTCCAAATGATTTTTATCTGTTTCTATTGGGGCTGCTACAGGATATACACCATTAAAACAACCTAAGCAGAATTTATTGGAACCAAGGGATTTTAGCAATCCTTCAAGACTTAAGTACGAGAGACTATCTACACCTATCTCATCTCTTATATCCTCAATATCAAGCTGTGCCCCAATAAGCTCCTTTCTATAAGGAGTATCTATCCCAAAGTAGCAAGGATATTTAACAACAGGAGATGCAATCCTGAAGTGGACTTCCTTTGCTCCTGCTTTTCTTAGAGCTTCTACAAGTCTTCTGCTTGTAGTTCCTCGGATTATTGAATCATCAATAAGCACAACTGATTTTCCTTCGATATTCACCTTTAAAGGATTTAATTTTACTGATACAGCCTTTTCCCTAAGCTCTTGTGAAGGTGATATAAAAGTCCTGCCTACATATCTGTTTTTTACAAATCCGATTTCATATGGTATTCCTGAGGCTTTTGAATATCCTACAGCTGCAGGAACGCCTGAGTCCGGTACACCTATTACTATGTCGGCTTTAATTGGATTTTCCTTATAAAGCTCTTCACCAGCCTTAACCCTTGAGGAATAAACATTTATGCCATCAATAGTGCTATCAGGTCTTGCAAAATAAATATATTCAAAAGCACAAACCTCCTGCTTTGCCCTCTCGCTAAAATTAATGGACTTTATTCCATTTTCATCAATAATAACTATTTCCCCGGGTCTTACATCTCTGACAAGTTCTGCACCTATAGAATCTAAAGCACAGCTCTCAGAACAAAGTATATAACTATCATTTAATTTTCCTATGCACAGAGGCCTTATACCGTTCTGGTCACGAACACCTATAAGCTTATCTTCTGTAAGTATGACTATAGCATAAGATCCTTTTACAGCTTGAATGGCATCCAAAACAGCCTGCTCTATTCCTCTTTTTGCTCCTCGCGCTATAAGGTTTAAAATTACTTCAGAATCGTTAGTGGTTTGAAAAATACATCCTCCATCCTCTAAAAGATCTCTTATAATATCAGCATTAACAAGATTTCCGTTATGAGCAATAGCAATATTTCCAAGCTTATATCTTCCTAAAATAGGCTGGGCATTGTTTACATTACTGGAGCCGGTTGTAGAATATCTTACATGCCCTATAGCAGATATTCCTTTCATTTCATTAAGCACACTTTTGTTAAAAACTTCAGTAACAAGTCCCATTTCCTTATGGCAAATTACATTTTCACCATCTGATACTGCTATACCTGCACTCTCCTGTCCCCTATGCTGAAGAGCATACAATCCATAGTAAGTAATTGATGCTATATCCAAGTCTTCTCTAGAGTAAATTCCAAATACTCCACACTCTTCTTTAAATTTATCATTGCACATATTATTTCTCTCCGCTGATTCTCTTTAGTATTTCAACATAAGCTTCCTTAACGTTTCCCATATCTCTTCTGAATCTGTCTTTGTCCAGCTTTTCATTTGTATCGGCATCCCAGAATCTGCATGTATCAGGCGATATTTCATCTGCCAGAATGATTTCTCCTTCATTGGTTTTTCCAAACTCAAGCTTAAAATCTATAAGCTTTATATTCTGCTTCATAAAGAATTCCTTTAATATATTGTTTATCTTATCAGTCATGCTATAGATTTCTTTAAGTTCTTCAAAAGTAGTAAGTCCTATTGCAACAGCATGGCAGTCATTAATTAAAGGATCACCTAAAGCATCATTTTTATAGCTAAGTTCAAAGACTGTAGTTTTAAGCTCAAAACCCTCATCAATCCCAAGCCTTTTTGCCATACTTCCTGCAGCGACATTTCTTACAATTACCTCAAGAGGTACTATATCTACTTTTCTGCAAAGCTGTTCTCTCTCGCTAAGTTTTTCTATATAATGAGTCTTAACTCCGTTTTTTTCTATAAGTTCAAATAACATTGAAGTAATAGTATTGTTTAATATTCCTTTATCTTGTACCTGTCCTTTTTTCTCACCATTGAAGGCTGTAGCATCATCCTTGTAATAAACAATTACTTTATTATCATCCTCTGTGCTGTATATTTTCTTAGCCTTACCCTCGTACATCATTACTTTCTTTTCCATTAAAGCTCAACTCCTTCATTATTTTCATTTATAAATTTTTCTTTCATATCAATTCTGTATCTAATCAATTTTTCTCTTACATCACTATACTTTATAGAAAGCATCTCTACTGCAAGCATTCCAGCATTAAAGCTATTATTTATCCCAACGGTTGCAACCGGTATAGCTTTAGGCATCTGAACTATTGATAACAATGAGTCAAGCCCTCCTAAGGCTGCCTTTACAGGAACCCCAATTACAGGAAGTATAGTGTGTGCAGCAATTACTCCAGGCAGATGTGCTGAAAGTCCTGCTCCAGCTATGATGCATTCTCCTCCTTCTGCCTCAATTTTCTTTATTGTCTCCACAAGCTTTTCAGGAACTCTATGTGCTGATAAAATATAAGCCTTATATTCTATATCAAAGCTTTTCAGAGCTTCTGCCGCTCCCTTCATAATTTCCAGGTCAGATTTACTTCCAAAAATAATAGCAACTTTCATATACTTTCTCCTTTCACTCGAAACAGGGTAATCTAAAGCACTTGTTCCCTTAGGGCACTGGGTAACTTAAAACATTCGTTTCACTCATAAATTACCCGCTAAAGTACATTTAAGACTTCAACCTTTACTTAAAATAATCAATTCCAGACTCAAATATTTTCTGATTTTTATTTCCCGGTATATTTTTTAATAGGTTTTCTCCAACTCTTTCACTGTGTGCCATTTTACCTAAGATTCTTCCATCCGGGCTTGTTATAGCTTCCACTGCGTAACAGGATCCATTAGGGTTATGATTTATGTCATAGGTTGCATTTCCACTAAAATCAACATACTGAGCTGCAATTTGTCCATTTTTAATCAACCTCTCAATTTCTTCTTCTCTAGCTATAAATCTTCCTTCGCCGTGAGAAACAGGCACCCAATGTATATCTCCTACCTTAACATTGCTAAACCATGGTGATAGATTTGAAGTTATCTTTGTCTTTACAACTTTTGAAACATGTCTTCCAATCTCGTTATAAGTTAATGTAGGATTATTTTCTTCTATATCTCTTATTTCTCCATAAGGCAATAATCCAAGTTTTATAAGAGCTTGAAAGCCATTACAAATTCCAAGCATCAAACCATCTCTCTTTTTCAAAAGCTCCATAACAGCCTCTTGTATTTTCTTGTTTCTAAAAACTGCTGTTATAAACTTTCCTGAACCTTCAGGTTCATCACCAGCACTAAATCCACCTGGAATCATAATTATTTGTGAAGCATTAATTCTTCTAACCATCTCTTCAATAGAGTCTTCAATATGTCTTGAAGTTAAATTATTAAATACTAAACTTTCTACTATACCCCCTGCTTTTTCAAAGGCTCTAGCTGAATCATATTCGCAATTTGTTCCGGGAAATATAGGAATAAACACCTTAGGTCTTACAATACTTGTTTTAATGCTTCTAGTTATATCTTTATTAAACTCTATATTTTTAATTGGTTTATCAGAAGCATCTGTTCTAGTATGGAATATATTTTCCAGTGCTGCTTCATATTTTTCATAAAGTTCTGAGATACTAAGTTTCTCTTCGTTAAACTCTATGCTTTCTTCTACTTTCGTGGTTCCTAAAATTTCATACTCAATTCCATCAAATAGTTGCTCAATATTTTCCCACGGATCAATTTCAACTATTAAACTTCCATAGTTAGGCTCAAATAAATCCTTAAAGCATACTTCCTTTGCAAATTTAAAACCTATTTTATTTCCAAAGCACATTTTACTTATAGCTTCACTGATTCCACCATGCTTTACACTGATGGCCGATATAATTTTCTTTTCATCTGCAAGTTCTTTTACCTTGCTAAGATTTCTCTTTAGCATATTAAAATCAGGTGTTTCATCTTCTTTTCTAGATAAAGGTATTAAAACTACCTTGCTGTTTACTTTTTTAAATTCTGCAGAAACAATATCTTCCGCATTACATGTACATACTGCAAAAGCTACTAATGTAGGGGGAACATTCAATTCTTTATAGGTACCTGACATACTGTCTTTACCGCCTATTGCCGCAATTTCTAATTCCTTTTGAGCCTTTAGTGCTCCAAGCAAAGCAGAAAAAGGTTTTCCCCACTTTAAAGCATCTTTTCCCAGCTTTTCAAAATACTCTTGCATAGATAATCTTACCTTTCTATAATCTCCACCCATAGCAGCAACTTTTGTCACAGCTTCTACTACAGAATACAAGGCTCCATGGTACGGACTCCACTTTCCTATTAAAGGGTTATAACCAAAAGTCATGATAGATGCAGTATTTGTATTTCCTTTAAGTACAGGAATCTTAGCAGCCATACCTTCTGACGGAGATGACTGGTACCTTCCTCCGAAAGGCATTAATATTGTACTTGCACCTATTGTACTGTCAAATCTCTCAACTAATCCTTTTTCACTGCATATATTCAATTTCTGTAAATTATACTTCCAGTAATCCATTAAGTTATCTTCATAATGCTCTTCTTTCTTTGTCCAGCAATTGAAATAATTATTTTCCTCAATTGGACTAACTACCTCAACCTCTGTCGTCTGTCTAACACCATTTGTATCTAAAAATTCTCTGCTTATGTCTACTATGTAGTCTCCCTTCCAGCTCATCCTTAGCCTGTTCGTATCTGTTACAAATGCCGCTTCAGCCGCCTCTAGGTTTTCTTCTTCACAAATTTTAAAAATTAATTCTTTATTTTCTTTAGCTATAACTACAGCCATGCGTTCTTGAGATTCTGATATAGCTAATTCGGTTCCATCCAAGCCTTCATACTTTTTAGGTATATTGTCAAGATTTATATCTAACCCATCTGCAAGCTCTCCTATTGCAACAGATACTCCGCCTGCTCCAAAATCATTGCATCTTTTAATCAATCTGCTAAACTCTTTGTTTCTAAACAATCTTTGCAGTTTTCTCTCTGTAGGGGCATTACCTTTTTGAACCTCAGCACTGCAGTTAACAATGGATGTTTCATCATGTTCCTTGGAGGAACCGGTTGCACCTCCGCAGCCATCCCTTCCTGTTCTTCCACCAATTAGTACAACTATATCTCCAGGTTGCGGCTTTTCTCGTACTACATTTTCCTTTGGAGCAGCACCTACTACAGCACCTATTTCCATTCTTTTTGCTATAAAGTCATCATCATAAACTTCTGTTACTTGTCCAGTTGCTAATCCTATTTGATTTCCATAAGAACTATATCCGCTAGCAGCTCCTATAGTTATCTTTCTTTGAGGAAGTTTTCCCGGTATAGTGTCTTCAAGTTTCTGCCTTGGATCTCCGCTTCCAGTTACCCTCATGGCCTGGTATACATAAGCTCGTCCAGAGAGTGGATCCCTAATGGCGCCTCCTAGACATGTAGCCGCCCCTCCGAAGGGTTCTATTTCAGTAGGATGATTGTGTGTTTCATTCTTAAACATTAAAAGCCACTTTTCAATTTTCTCATCTACTTCAACATCTATCTCTATACTGCAGGCATTAATTTCTTCGGAAATATCTAAATCATTCAAAAGTCCTTTTTTTCTTAATTCCTTCATGCCTATCACAGCTATGTCCATTAAGCTTTGTGATTTTTCCTTATCTTCGTAAACAAATTTTCTGCTTTCTAAATATTCTTCATAAGTTTTATAAACAGGATTCGAATATTTTCCATCGTGGATATGAACATTTTTTATACTTGTATTAAAGGTGGTATGTCTGCAATGATCTGACCAGTAAGTATCAATTACTTTAAGTTCTGTTATAGACGGGTTACGTTTTTCAATATTTTTGAAATATTCTCTGGAAAAAACTAAATCTTCAAAACTCATTGCAAGGTTGAGTTTTTGAAAAATATCTTTTAACGCTCTATCATCGCTGTCTATAAAATTATTTATTATTTGTATATCTTTAAGCTTAGATTGTTCTTGTTCAAAACAGTTTTCAGCATCAATTGATGCCTCTTTTGAGTCTACAGGATTTATACAATATTCTTTTATCTTTTCAAGTTCTTTATCTGTTACGTTTCCTTTTAGGACTATGAACTTTGCACACTTAACCTGTATACTTTCTCTGCCAACTAAAAGCTGTATACACTGCTCAGCCCAATCAGCCCTTTGGTCATACTGGCCTTTAAGGTATTCTAAACCAAATATTCTATCCTCTTTGTCAACCTCTAAAACTTCGTCATAAGCGTAGTCCACAGTTTTTTCGGATAATATATTTTGTTTTATACCTTCATATTCATTTGCCTGTATTCCATGTACGTCATATCTATTTATTATTCTTAATGCGTTAAGCCCCTTAATAAAAAGGTTGTCTCTCAAATCTTTAAATAAGCTCTGAGCTTCTACATCAAAGCCTGGTTTTTTCTCAACAAATAATCTCCTTATACTACTATCCATAAATATCTTCTCCTAATTTTAGTAATAAAAAATCCACTATAAGCTTAAGGTAAGCCCATAGTGGATTTTAAATAACAGCTAATAAACCTCAAAATGGATGTGTAAAAACATTCCTAGAGATAATTATGCTTTTAGGACTCACCCATAGACAGAAAATTTAAGGTTTTCTCGTAGAAACTTCTGAACCATATCATCAGAATTATATGGATGGAATATTCTGTTTTAATATATTTTATATAATAGCATTGTTTATTAAAAATAGCAATAGATTGTCGAACAAATTATTTTTACTTTCGTCCCATTCCACACTATCCATAGTTGTTTTGTGTAAATGTTCGTTATTTTTTCATCTCTTTAATATTCTTATATAAAATGCCCCCAGCTCCATTTTCCCATCTACCTCCTGTTCAGAAATTAAGTTAGTATATAACTTATTATCAAGTACAATAGTTTCTTTCTTATCGTTAAAGTCCATAAGGAATATATATTCATTTTGTCCAGGAGTTAGATAATAAAAATGGAGAGCTTTGTTAACTCTGCAAGCTCTCTATTTTTATTATCTTTTTCTTAAAGTGAGCTGAAGATTTTGATTAGCTATAAGCATTTTAGATTCATTATTCACGGTATATACAAGTAAATTTATGTTTGAATCTATAGTCTGAAGTGTCTGCAGTGCCATTTCACTAACCTTTTGCGTCATTATTTTCCCATTAACTTTCTGATATATAAATGTGCTGAAGAATAAGGATATTACAGAAATTATAATGTAGCATACTATTATTTTAGTGCCTATTTTTAAATCTCTAAACTTTTCTATAATTTTCTTTCTCATATATAATCTCCTGTATTATAAAAGAAGCTGCCTAAATTTTTTAGGCGGCTTCCAATGTTGATGATTATTAAGTTTATTCTATTACAGCGAATCAATGTAAAAAATCAAACCCTAATATTCAAATCCTATACAGTCAGCTTTTTAAAAGTATTCTTTAGCAATGGATATATCTCTGAAAAAATATAGTAAATCTCATTATACTTCTTAACATTTTCTTCTATAGGTTCTACAATACTTGTAACTTTAATTAGCTTTTCACAAGCCTCGTCAACGCTGTTGAACAATCCGCAGCCTACTGCAGCTAGTAAGGCAACACCATAAGCAGGGCCTTCTTTTGAATTTATCACTTCGACTTTGGTATTAAATATGTCTGCTAGTATTTGTCTCCACAGAATGCTCTTTGCCCCTCCTCCGCTGACTCTTACTTCTTTAATTGGAACATTTAAATCTCGTAGTATTTCCAGTGAGTCTCTAAGTCCAAAACATACTCCTTCAAGTATAGCTCTTGTAATATCACAACGCTTATGTGTAATATTAAGGCCATATATAACTCCTTTTGCATCTGGGTCGTTGTGAGGAGTTCTTTCACCCATAAGATATGGCAGGAATACTATTCCTTTTGATCCAACAGGTGATTTTGCTGCATCATCTAGCAACTTATCAAAAGCTTCACCATCTAGTTCCTCATTTACTTCTTCAACCCACCATTTTAAGGATGATGCTGCTGAAAGCATCACGCCCATCTGATGCCATTTTCCATTAGAATGGCAGAAAGAGTGTAATCTATTTTTATCATCTACTTCATACTTATCACTTGTTGCAAAAACTACCCCTGATGTTCCAAGTGCAACAGATAAAGTGCCACTGCTTACAGTACCGGTTCCAACAGCTCCTGCGGCCTGATCTCCTGCTCCTCCTACTACAACAGTATTTGTAGACAGTCCTGTGTATTCTGCAACTTCTTTTGTAATTTTCCCTGTTACCTCCCAGGATTCATAAACCTTAGGAAGAGTTTCTTCTTTTATTTCAAAAATCTCTAAAAGTTCTTTTGACCAGTTTCTCTTTTCAACGTCAAACATTAAAGTACCTGATGCATCAGATACATCCGTAGCCATTTCACCGGTAAGCTTAAATCTTACATAATCCTTTGGAAGAAGCATATAAGCTGCCTTATCAAACACTTCAGGTTCATGTCTTTGCACCCACAAAACCTTAGGCAAGGTAAAACCTGTAAGCGCCATATTCCCAGTATACTTGGACAATTTTTCTCTTCCAATTACACCATTAAGGTAGTCACATTCCTCCTGTGTTCTTTGGTCGCACCATAAAATTGCAGGGCGAAGTACATTATAATCCTTATCTAGAAGAACAAGGCCATGCATTTGTCCACTTAATCCTATCCCGCTTATTTGTTTGTATTCTGGACTAGCTTTAGCTAGAAGCTCTTTGATTCCTTCTTTGGTTGCTTCCCACCAGTCTTCGGGATTTTGCTCGGCCCAGTTAGTTTTAGGATAACTTACCTCAAAATCTCTTGAAATTGAACTTACTACTTTGCCAGAACCATCCATAATTACTATCTTTACAGAAGACGTCCCCAAATCTATACCTAAAAAATTCATATTTCTCCCCCCATTTATAAAATGTAAGGCAATCAAACTAAAATACTTTCAGTCTGATTACCCTCTTAAATTTTCTCAAACCTAAAATTCTCTAAAATCGGTATTAACGAAGCTCCCAAAATATTTGAATCGTTTCCCAGTAGGGAAAATAATATATTCACATCTCCCTTACTGTAAAATTCATTTTTTTCAAATATTCTCTCTGATATTTTATCTTGAAAAATATTAGAATATTTACTTATGTCTCCTCCAACTACTATGTAATCCGGATTAAATATAAATATAAGATTTTGTATTCCTTCTGCCAAATCTTCTATATACTGCTCAATTACATCAATAGCCTTTTCTTCACCATTTTTATATTTTTCTATAATTTGATCTATATTAGAAGCCTTATCATTATTTTCTTTATTGTACTCGTTAATCATAGCCCTATTAGATGCATAGGTTTCCCAACAGCCTTTTTTTCCGCAATTGCATAGCCTTCCGTTTTTATTAATGGTCATATGTCCAATTTCGCCTGCGCGCATACTTCTTCCCTTATACATATTATTGTTTATAATTATTCCGCCGCCTATACCTTCTGTAACCGAAACATAAATCAGATTATTTAAATCCTTTGCAATACCTAATTCGGATTCTGCTAAAGCACCCGCATTTGCTTCATTTTCAAGATATATTGGAACATTAAAGTACTCTTCTAATATTTTAAAAGAAATATTTTTAAGCTTAAAATTAGTAGCTACCTCAAGTTTCAGTTCCTTTTCATTCACAGTTCCCGGAAGCGAGAACCCTATACCTAATAAATTGCTGCGAATATACTCATTTTCATTTAAGAACTCATCTATTAAGCTCTTAACAGAACCTAAAATTTCTGTCTCATTTATTACAGTAAGTTCTTTTCTTCTATCTTCAATAATTTTACTATCTAAATTAGTAACGATCATTTTAATAAAATCTCTGCCTAAATCTATACCAATACTATATCTTGAATCAGGTAAAAATTTTATTATAACAGGTTTTCTTCCTCCTGTAGAAGTTGCCATTCCGGCTTCTAAAGCTATGCCTTCTTCTATAAGCTCATTAGTTATAGTAGTTACAGTAGGTACGCTTATATCAAGCTTTCTGGATATATCGAGTTTGGTAAGCTCTCTTTCCTTTGATAAAAGCTTAAGTATTCTTTTTTTATTATTAGTTTTTATATCGCTATGATCTAATGCTAACATATTATCACCACTTATAAATAATATAGAGACAATGCAATTGTCTCTATATTATTTTACACTATTTTTCATTCAAAATATATTGGTTTAATCTAGCCTCCAAAAGCTCTTGTCTTCCAGAGTTATTTTTTATTGAACTGTGACTTAGAGCGTATTTTTCTAATGACTCAAAGTCTGCCTTTCCTTCAACAATGTCCTTTCCTATTCCTTCATTAAAGCTCTTATATCTTTCCTTAACTATATTTTCAAATTCTCCTTCTTCAAGCATTTTATACGCAATCTTCAATCCTTGAGCAAGTGTATCCATACCTGCTATATAGCCAAGAAATAAATCTTCAACTTCAAAAGAAGCTCTTCGAACTTTCGCATCAAAGTTAAGTCCTCCTGGAGTTATTCCCCCATTCTTAAGAACCTCATACATTAAAAGTGTTGCATCATATATATTTGTTGGGAACTGATCTGTATCCCACCCAAGGTTTGGATCACCCTGATTTATATCTAAGCTTCCTAGCATTCCATTTATTCTAGCTAAGTGAACTTCATGCTGGAAGGTATGTCCTGCAAGTGTCGCGTGATTAGCTTCTATATTAACCTTAAAATATTTTTCTAAACCATACTTTTGTAAAAATGACATTACTGTAGCCACATCAAAATCATATTGATGCTTTGTTGGCTCCTTTGGTTTTGGCTCTATTAAGAACTGACCTGTGAATCCAATCTTCTTAGCATAATCTACAGCCATATGAAAGAATCTTGCCAGATTATCTTGTTCAAGCCTCATATCTGTGTTTAAAAGAGTTTCATATCCTTCTCTTCCTCCCCAGAATACATAGTTTTCTCCGCCAAGTTCTTTGGTAATTTCTAAGGCTTTCTTAACCTGAGCTGCTGCAAATGCATACACATCAGCATTACAAGTAGTAGCTGCACCATGTACAAATCTTGGATTTGTAAACATATTAGCTGTTCCCCAAAGAAGTTTTTTATTATTTTTAGCCATTAGTTCTTTAGCATATGAAACAATTTCATCTAGTATTGCATTTGTTTCCGCTAAATCTTTTCCTTCTGGTGCAATATCTCTATCATGGAATGCGAAATAATCTACTCCTAATTTATTCATAAATTCATAAGCAGCTTCCATTTTCATTTTAGAAACTTTTAAAGCATCTTTTTCTCCATCCCAAGGTTTTTGATACGTTCCCACTCCAAATGGATCTGATCCTTCTGCAGATAACGTATGCCAGTATGACATTGTAAATCTTAGGTGTTCCCTCATTGTCTTTCCACCTATAACTTCATCCGGATTATAATACTTAAAGGCAAAAGCATTTTTAGAATCTTTTCCTTCATATTTAATTACAGGTACACTACTAAAATATTCCCCCATTTTTTTATCCCTCCATATCTTTGTGAAATTGTTTTCACTTATCATATCTCAATTTTACTATAGCCTTTTTACTTTTTCAATAACTTTTTAAAAATATTTTAAAAAGTTATTTAGTAACTCTTTTCTCATTTATCATCATAAAAAAGAAGTGGCATAGTAATGTATTTTATTCACATTACTATGCCACTTCTTTACTTTAATACCCACTTGAGTACATATACTGCTTTATCAACATGTTTAGACGAAGAAATAATACATATAACCTTATCTTTTGGATTAAATCCCATATCATTTAAAACTTTAATATTCTCAGCGCTTATTCCGTAAACAGCTTTTTTACCGTCACTACCTTCTTCTTTAATCTTTTCATCTTTTATTGAAGATAAATCAAAATCACTTATATTATCCAATTTTAAAAAAGCATCATTTTTCACTAATGAATCAAAAACACCTTTATCCATAACCGCAATATCAACAGTTTGAACAGATAACTCTGTCATAAACTTCTGCATAAGCTGACCAGACATTATATTATTTGAACTATTTGAATCTCCAACAGGTATTACATCTACTATTGCTTGGTTTCGTTTAGACCCATTATTAACAACAATGTCTGTAATTTGTCTTTCAAGTTCAGCTTTTTTATTTTGATCAATATCATTTCCGATCAAAGTTAAATTAAATACATAATTAACTTTTGTCACTTGACCATAAATTATTGAACTTATTATAATTATAGCAGCTAAGATCCCTATTATATGAAATTTATAATAGTCCCATATATATTGAAACCTTTCTTTTCTGCTCATATTTTTTAAGTTAACCATAATTTTTACCCGCCAACTACTCCAATCATCGCTAGTCTGAAATTAGTTCCTTTACATTCCTCTCTATTGCCGTGAATAACCTTTAATTCAAAGCTGTGAACTTCATCCTCCAAATCATCTGCAATAAAAGATGTTCTATACCATCCTTCATCTCCGCACCAATCAGGTCGATCTCTTTTTACTTCAATCCACTCTCCATTATCTAAACGATAAATAAATTCTGCTGAGGTCTTGCCAAAATCAAACCCAAGCACTAATCCTCTTCCTTTAAAAGAAAAAGATAGTTCTGCTCCTACAGCAGCTGTATCTAAAACTTGGTCGATCCACTGAAAGGTTGTACATCTTCTGAGAGTCCATGGACCTTTTAACTCAACTTCTGAGAAGGGTAGTATATAAGCTTTCTCCCAACTACTCTTATTAAACGGAACAGGTAGCTTATAGTTTTCTCTATTCTCATCTACATAAGCTCTATTCATAAGCTCTCTTTCCAAATACTTAATTACACTCTGACCATAAATATAACTTCCCCTATTTTCAGGATGAAGACCATCCGGCAGCCATTCTTCCCATCTTACAAGGCCTCTCATGACTTCATCAAGCGCATAAAGTCCCATCCACACGGACCCTATGTTATAGTAATCAGCTAAAATTTCAAATTCTTTAATTGATGGAGGGATTCTATCATTAATCATATCTTCATACATATCCATCATATAGGTATATACTAATATTAAATCACTTTTTCCCGAAGTCAATAACTTTCTTAAAAGCCCTTCCCTTGTTCTCATGCGTTTTTCTGATGGCTCTTCATTATCATTTACAGCAAACTCTACAAAAATCAAGTCACAGTTTCTTTCAATTAAATCTCTTTCAGCTCTAAATACTGCTAATTCGCTGCCCGTTGCTCCAATAGCAGCATTTTCAACTATTATTCTTACATTGGGAAACCTATCTGCAAACCATGCTATCACAGGCTCCGGCCATCTGTTTTTCCCTCTGGCATCAGTTATAGAACCGCCTATAAAGCCAATAGTCAATTTTCCCTTTTCTAATGCTTTAATGGTATTAATTAATTTTCCTCTATGCTTAAATATCTCAAGTTTCATACTTACTATTCACCTTCATGTTATTTATTTTTGTACCAGTCTTTTAAAATGCCTTCTGCTTTTTTGCCATAAATGCAAAAGTCTCTATTTTGTTTTGCTTCTTCAAGATTATAAAGATTATGCTTCCAATCCCACCAGAAGAATCCGCAAAACCATTCTTCATCCCAGAATGACTTCATTGCAGAACTATAAAACATAGCTTGTTCATCTTCATCATAAGGAAAATCTTCCTGCCAGTCCCAAGGCATAGATGCGCAGCCAAAAGCACTCCTGCAGCCAATTTCTATAAATAAGATAGGCTTGTTAAATTTTTTGTGGATTTTATATAAATTCTCCTTTGCCTCTTTCCACTTTACCATCATATTTTCTTCACAGTCTCCCGGTTTTTCCGCAACAGGATAGTAAGCACTTGTTCCTATAATATCAACTTCATCAAGCCAGTCTATTTCACTTTCCTTACCGTGGTTTGCATTATAAGTTATTAATCCGCTGTATAGATTTCTTATAGATTTTATAACATTTCTCCAGTGTTCTGATTTTCTTTCAGTGCCAATCATTTCACATCCTATACAAAACATCTCACATTTAGTTTCTTCCGCTATTTCTGCATAATGACCTATAAGATTATTATAAGAATCAAACCATTCATCCCAATAATTATTATCATCGGGAAATGTTATCCGTGCACGCCAAAGTCCATCATTCAAATTGATAACAGGTTTAAGGCATACCTTAAACCCCATATCATGAGCCTTATCTATAAGCAGAGCTATTTCTCTATCAGTTACTGTGTAGCCATAATCAAAATATATCTTTGTAGAATAAAAATTCTCCTGTCTTATATCAAAGGCTAGTGCAATCCATTCAGTACCTGTTTCTTTCAGCTTTTTTAATGATTCAATAGTTTGCTCTGTTTTATATTCTCCTCTTTTAGCCATCCACCCAAAGGTAAAGCCCTTCATAAACATTCTGTCACTCATATTAGAACTCCTGTCATCGGATATTTTTAATTCTTCCTATTTTAATATCTCTTCAATTCTATTAAGCTCTTCATCAGTAAATTCTATATTACCAAGCGCAGCTACGTTTTCTTCAATCTGGCTTACCTTACTAGCACCTATAAGAGCTGAAGTTACTTTTTCCCTTCTAAGTACCCAGACAAGAGCCATCTGAGCCAAACTTTGACCTCTCTGTTCAGCCAGCTGATTTAACTTGCATAATTTATTAAGCTTATCTTCCGTTATATCTCTCTTATTTAAGAATTGCGATGGTCCTGCTGCTCTTGAATCTAACGGTATACCTTTTAAATATTTATTTGTGAGTAATCCTTGCGCCAGTGGTACAAAGGCAATACTTCCTATTCCTTCCTCCTCAAGAACACCTTGAAGTCCATTCTCAATCCATCTTTCAAACATATTGTAGCTTGGCTGATGAATTACAAATGGTGTTCCCTGTCTGTTTAATATTTTTGCTGCTTCTTTTGTCTGCTCCGCATTATAGTTTGAAACTCCTACATAAAGAGCCTTTCCCTGCCTTACTAATAAATCTAACGCAGCCATAGTTTCCTCAAGAGGCGTATTAGGATCTGGTCTATGGTGATAGAATATATCTACATAATCAACACCCATTCTTTTTAAGCTTTGATCCAGACTTGCTACCAAGTATTTTTTAGACCCCCAATCCCCATAAGGTCCTGGCCACATATAATAGCCTGCCTTAGTTGATATGATCATTTCATCTCTATAACTATTAAAGTCCTGCCTTAATATTTTCCCGAAGTTTTCTTCTGCTGACCCCGCAGGAGGCCCGTAATTATTGGCAAGATCAAAATGAGTTATACCTAAGTCAAAGGCTTTTCTAACAAGTTCCCTTTGGTTATCAAAAACATTTATTCCTCCAAAGTTGTGCCATAATCCCAGTGAAATAGCTGGCAGCATTAATCCGCTTCTTCCTACTCGTCTATAAAGCATTTTATCATATCGTTTTTCGTTTGGTGTGTAAGTCATTCACTTTCCTCCTTCTTATATCTCTACCAGCCTAAAATATCATTGATGAAATCAGTTAACTGATTTGCCATAAGTTCATGTGTTTTCAAGCTTGGATGACAGGTTATACCATAACCATTGCTTTTTAGTTGATTCTCATACTCAAAATAATATATCCAATTATTATTTTCTTTTCTTAGTGCTTCTACAACATCATTTTTCACATAATCTCTTATTACTTCTAATGCTTCTCCATCCATTACCGGACCTATAGTGCAAATTACTTTTGATTCTTTATAATTCTCTCTGATTCTATTGATTAGATTAATATAGGCTGAAGTGAATTCTTCTCTATCAGCAATAGGTCCGCTTGGAATAGAACCACTGAAATCATTAGTTCCAAGATTAATAACTACAACCTGAGGGATAAACTTGTGAAATTCCCATTCTGAATTTTTATCAGGAAGTACCCTGGAATATACATTAGGAAGTATATTGTCTTTATTACCTTCGTAATCTCTTATTAACCCAAAACCTGAGCGGCCTATAATCATAGGTTCAGCATTAAGTTTTCTCGCTGCTATAGTCCCATAAGCTAAATAAGAATTGTCATATTTAGGACTGTATTCTATATTTTCATTCTCAGCTTCGTTTCCAAAGCCGCAGGTTATAGAATCTCCTATTATCTCTATTTTTCTTTCTAACCTTGGAGAAGGCGAAAGCAACTTTCCTTCTCCAAAGTTAAACCCTAAAAACTGAGCAGTACCTAAATAAAACTCTGTTCTCTTAACGATGCTTACTTCGTGTTCTTCTTCCTTTAAATTAGAAGCCAGTTCAAAAACCTTCTCTTCGCCTTCTCCTAACTTTAATGAATTAATCACTATTTTTCTATCAATAAGTACTAGAAAATAATTATCTCCAAAAGATTTTAATTTGGCAGATACTCTTGTTCCAAAAAATCTAGCAGTTACTGTACTTGCAGACCAAGCAAACTTTGGTCCTTCTATGTCTGTAAAGTCAAATCTTCCTATATACCTTATTCCAGGTTCATTAGCAGTTTTTGATTCATAAGTTATAAATTTACTCATTGTCTCCTCCAACTAAACTTTGTTAATTCTCAAAATCAAATATACTCTTAATTTCTAATTGATTTTTGAATTCATTTAAGCTGATTTCGTTTGATAAACTATTTTTATCAACTTTTATAATTCTTCTTTCATTTCCAGTCAAATCAAAAAAATTATCTTCAAATATGCAGTCTTCTTTTTCTAAGTCCATGTATACATATTTCGTAAACTTTTTAGATACAAGCTCTATAATAAAACTGTTATCATCTTCTGAGATATTCCATTCTATTTCTGGATTCAAAAATTCAAAATGCTTTGGCCTAACAAAAAGTACTGTGCCAGAACTTAAAATCTTACCTTCGGACTCAAGCACATATTCTACATATAGTTTTCTTGCATCTTCTGTTGTAACAATTCTATCTTTAAAATCAAGCTTTTCAACTAATTTTGTTTCTAAAGCATTAATAGATACTTCTTTACTGTCTTCCTCTATAATTCTAAAATTATCTCTAAGTCTCCAAGTAACTTTTCCGGCAAACGTATTTAATGTTTCATTGCTTACATGGAGTTCAACTTTTGTTCCTTCTTCATTAGCTGACAGCAGTACTGGTGCAAAAAACTTTTTTGCAAAGTAATGCAAAGCCTTCCATCTTCCGTAATAATCTATACTTGCCCAAGAAGCAACCGGCCAGCAATCATTTAGCTGCCAGTATATTGCTCCCATACATCTTCCTCTGTTTCTTCTCCAATGCTCTACCCCATACTTTATTGCCTCAGCTTGTGTTATCTGCGAAGCATAAAGCATATTTTCAAGCCCGTTTGGATACTTTAGGTATTCCGAAATATAATAAATAATCTTTCCATTTCCTCCTTCATGCTTTTGATGATTTTCCATAACATAAGAAAATGGATTTCTATCCTCCGGCAAAGTAAAGCTTTTTATGGTTTTAATTCCAGGAAAAGCTTCAAAACCAAACTCTGAAACAAATCTAAAATAATGTTTTCTATACTCTGTAAATGGTTTTAATCCATGCCATACTTCCCAATAATGAGCGTCACCCATATTATCGTTATCCAGTTCCTTAAAGCTTCCCAGTTTGGAGGGAGAGGACGGCCAGTAGAATGTATTCGGATCATATTTTTTTATAAGCTCTGGAAATAAAACCTCATACTGTTTTATATACTCTTCCTCTGTTGTCTCTCTTTTGGGTATTCCCCAAAACTTTACAGCTGATTCGTTTTCGTTGTTTCCGGTATATAGACCTATGCATGCATGATGCCTTATTCTTTTAATATTATCTTCTAACTCTGCGGTTATATTTTCTTCAAATTCCTTGGATAAGTCATAATCAGCGCAAGCAAACATGAAATCCTGCCATACTATAAGTCCAAATTTATCGCATAAGTCATAGAAATAATCCTCAGCATAATATCCGCCGCCCCAAACACGAATGCAGTTCATATTTGCTGCTATGCAGTCTCTTATAAGTCTCTCAGTTCTTTCCTTACTGCACCTTGCCAAGATATTATCCTCTGGTATATAGTCTGCTCCCATAGCAAATATAGAGATGCCATTAATATTAAACTCGAAGCTTTCTCCCCACTGGTCTTTTTCCCTTTTTACAGTTACAGTTCTAAGGCCTATATTGAATTCTTTTAAATCTAATACTTTGCTGCCATCTATTAAACTAACTTCCACTTTATAAAGAGGCTGTTCTCCGTATCCATTAGGCCACCAAAGCTTTGGATTATCAATGTTAGCATTGATATGATTTTCTAATTCTTCGGCTTGTATGTTTTTTTCAAATGACTCTCCGGTTGGATTAGTAACTTTCGTACTGATAATTAAATTTTTGTTTGATAGGTTTGAATGAGCAATCCTTATATCGAGCTCAACCTTATTTTCATTGTGCTTTTGAGTTACATATACATCTTCAAGTCTTCCTACGCTGTAAGACTTGATATATATGTTTCTCCAAATTCCCATATCAGGAACTCTTGGCCCCCAGTCCCATCCAAACATATGGTGAGATTTTCTAAGATATGGGAATCCATCCATAGCATTAGCTCCCCAAATGCGCTTTTCACTAAAGCATTTTCCAATATACTTAGTTGGCGAATAAAAAACTAAATGTATTTTATTACTGCCAGCTTTAAGTATATTCTTTATATCAAACTCATAGCTTCTATGCATATTATCAGTTTCTGCAATCAATTTATCATTAATTTCTATCTTGCTTAAAGTATCTAGGCCTTCACAGCATAGTAGTACCTTATCTTCATTTAGAATTTCTTCACTTACCCAGAACTCTCTTACATATTCATAGTCAAAATCAGCTTCTTTTAAAACTTTATTTTCGTTATCTCTATAAAAAGGATCCTCTATAAGGTCAGCATTAAGCAGGTCATTAAATACAGATCCCGGAACTACCGCATTAATCCACTGATTGTCAACAGTCTTCTTCATTTTCCATTTTCCATCTAAACTAATCAATCCTTCTCCACCTTTCTTATAATTAAAATTGTAATATCTACATTTATTTTTCTTCATCTCTCATGACCCACCATCTTAGCGTCCATAATGCTGTAGCTATAATCCTTAGAACAAAAAGTATCAAAAATGTTTTATGAAATCCGCTTAAATTGGCTCCAAGGCTTGTATATAATTTAACTCCTGCTATAGGCATTACAGCATTTGAAAAAGTTATTATAAGGGTGTATATTGCTATGCTAAAGGTTTTTCCTTCATCAGGTATGACTTGCAGAAGACATTGCATTATATTAAGGGATACTGTTGCAAATGCAAAATTTCCAAGAGTACTTAATATGAGAAATATTGTTGGAGCTATAGCGGGTTGCAGAATACTTCCCAGTATGATTATTAGAGGAAAAAAGCAAAGGCCTAGGCTTCCCATTATAATACCGAATCTCACTCCGTACTTTTCATTAATACGGCTCCAAAAGCCTACTGTTAAAAACTGCACCAGAGCGCCGCCAACATTCACATAGGCAAGCCAAGCTTCATTAAGCTTAAGGTACGTAATTTGTCCTATATAATATAAAGTCCAATCAGCCTGCCAGCACATGTAGAAAAATAATGCCACTCCAATAAAACCGAGAAATTTTTTATTATGCATAAGTTTTACTGCTGTATTTTTTAAATCCTTAAGACTCACTTCATTTACATGTTCTGAATAGCCTCCTGATATTCTTTTAAGCACGAGTATTTGAAAAATAATGAATACACATCCTATCCAAAAAAAGCTTTGATGAAATTTCAACTTTTCATCATTTGCAGCTGCAGAGGCTAAAAGAGTCCCAGTTAAGATCGGTGCTGCAATGTTTATTACGAAGGTCCATCTTGTACGCAAAGTAAAAGTTTTATTTCTAATGCTTATAGGAACCACATCTGAAAAATAAGCCTGCCAGGAAGCATTATACAGAGTCATAGGTCCAATAGATAATGAAATAAGAATTAAAAACATTAGAAGTCTATACTTTCCCATCATTGGCACAAATCCTAATACTAAATAAAATGCAGCAAGCATAAAAAGCGATATTACTAGCATCTGTCTTTTGTTTTTCATTCTGTCAGTTAAGATCCCTCCAGGTATAAGTACAAGCATTCCTACCACCTGAGGAAGAGAGGCTACAAGGCTTAGCTCAATATTACTTGCTCCCAATCTAGTAGCAAACAGATTATTATTGTTATTAATGAAGTTATTGACAAGTGTAATTAATACTCCTTCATAGGCAAATAAAACAGCATTTTTTCTATCTGTTGTTATATCTTTTGCAATAGCTTTAAATTGTATCATGGGATTTTTCACGTAAATCACCTTGCCTTATTTTCTCTATAACATAACTGCAGAATACGAAGGTTTCTCCGTATTCTGCAGTAGTTTAAATTTTAAAAGTACTATTTTTCCCGTGTAAAGTGCATCAGTTTTCCTTTAAAGTCTCCCCACAAGCCTTTTATAAGTATGCCTCCATTCATGAGTGCTGCTCCGGAATATAGTTCGTTTGTTTCCTCATTTCTATAGAAAGCATTCTTTTGAAGCCCCTTCAATCTGATTCTTCTGCTGTGGTAATTTGGTTTATTTAAAATCTGAACATAGGTTACAAGTATCTCACTCTTATCTTTTGCAACATATTCAACACAATCATATTCGGGATTTTCAAAAACATTACTGATTCTATACAAATCACCTGTACGTATTAAGTCATTAAATTTATGATACATAGCTATCTGCTTAGGTATCATATTCCTGTCTTCCTGTGAAATTTTTGTAACATCTAATTCATAGCCAAAAGTTCCGGAAAGAGCTACGAACCCTCTGGTTTCAAAAGGTGTTACTCTTCCTACTGTATGATTAGGGCAATCACTTACATGAGCTCCCATAGCAGATACGGGATAGACTAAGGAAGTACCATGCTGAATTTTAAGTCTTTCAATGGCATCAGTATCATCAGAGGTCCAGATTTGGGGACTATAATACAGCATTCCAGCATCATATCTTGCTCCACCCCCTGAACAATTTTCAAGAAGTATATGAGGAAATTCAGAAGTCAATCTCTCCATAAGCTCATAAACGCCTAAAACATACCTATGCCAAATTTCTCTCTGCCTATAAGTAGGAAGAACAGTATTTCCTACATCACTAAGCTGTCTGTTCATATCCCACTTTACATATTCAATATTTGCGCTCTTTAAAATTTTTCTTAGGCTTTCATACACATAGTCTCTAACTTCTTTTCTTGATAAGTCTAGAACATATTGATTTCTGCACAGTGTTCCAGCTCTTCCCTCAATATGAATAGCCCAGTCCGGATGTACTCTATACAAATCAGAATCCGGGGAAACCATTTCAGGTTCAAACCAAATTCCAAATTTCATTCCAAGCTTGTTAACTTCATCAACCAGGTATTTAAGACCTGCTTTTATCTTATCTTCATTAACTACCCAGTCACCTAAAGCCATATTGTCGCTGCTTCTGTTGCCAAACCATCCGTCATCCATAACAAGCATTTCAATTCCAAGCTTTGAAGCTTCTTTAGCTATATCAATCAACTTTTCAGTATTAAAATCAAAGTAAGTAGCTTCCCAGTTGTTTATTAGTATAGGACGCTTTTTATCTTTATACTCTCCACGAATAAGATGTTTCCTGTAAAGGTCATGGAAAGTCCTTGACATCTTTCCTAAACCTTCATTTGAGTAAACCATAACAACTTCCGGTGCAGTAAATTCTTCTCCTGCCTCTAAGTTCCAAGCAAAATCCTCAGGATTTATTCCCATAACCACACGAGTTGTATCAAATTGAGTACCTTCTGCCTGAGCAATAAAATTTCCTGAGTATACAAAATTAAATCCATATACCTCACCGCTGTCTTCTGTAGCACTCTTATCCATTACTGCAACGAATGGATTCATCTGATGACTTGATTCGCCTCTTGAGGATGAGACTGTCTGTTTTCCTAAAGTAACACTTCTCCTGTTAATATGGCGTTCTCTTGCCCATGAGCCATGAAGAGTAATCATATCCATATCAATCCTGTCAAAATCTACGCAGGAAGATAAAACTTTTGTAAGCTGAATGCTTTCATTAGAACAGTTTTTTACTCTTACGCTTCTTGTTATAACATCTAGGTTTTCAAATGCCGTATACACTAAAACAACCTGTAAGTTTAAATGTTTATCTAAACAGTTTATTTCTAATGTTGTACAATCACTTTCAGTTCCAAAAGTAGAAGGAAGTCCTTCAAGCTTTGGCTTTCCACCATAAATCTTGTGAGAAACATAATTAATACCACAAGTTGTCATACCTGATTTTGTCATAACCTTAAGACAGGATTCTCTGAAGTCACCTAAACCGTTCGTAGAATATTCCGTTGGAAAGCTATCTAAAAAGGACATCCTGTCCCTATTATTTTTTGAAGGAATATATGGCGGTTCTTCAAGTCTCATTAAATAATTTACATCTATATCAGGTATTTTTTCTCCAAAGTAAACGTGTCCTAAAAACTGTTCTTCATCTACAATAGCAATTATATAGCTTGTGTTTTTTGCATCAAGTTTAAAGGATTTTGATTTTTCGTCAAAGCGTATTGCCATGCTAAGCCTCCTACTTAATTATGTTTCCATTAAATCTTATAAGTTCTTTATACCAATAGCCCGAGTCTTTAATAGTCCTCTTTTGAGTTTCAAAGTCAACATAAACCATACCGAAACGATCAAAGTATCCTTTTGCCCATTCAAAGTTATCCATTAATGACCATGCAAAATATGCACTTATAGCAACACCATCTTCAACTGCTCTTTTCATTTCTCTAATATACCTATACATGAAATCTATTCTGTTTGGATCATGAACCTTTCCGTCTACAGAAACACTGTCATGAGCCGACATTCCATTTTCAGTTATAACTATAGGTTTTTTATATCTTTCATACAGGAATTTTGGTCCCCAGTATAAACATTCCGGCGTTACAGGCCAGCCTATAGCTGTTTTAGTATAGCCAATGGGGCGTTCTACCCATTCAAATCCATTATTTCCTGCTTTAACAGGTGCTCCGTTATAAATATTCTGTCCATAAAAATCTAACGGCTGAGATATTATTTTCATATCGTCCTGCCCTATTTTAGGCATATCTTTTTCATAAAGCCTTAAACCGTCTTCAGGATAGGCTCCAAGCATAACAGGATCACTCCACCAAGTAACACTCCACAAATAATTGTCTGGATTTGGCTGCACTTGAAAATAAGCTTCTCTTGCAGCTTCGATATCTTCTTTTGAATTAGTATGAGGATACGCAGCTGAGCTTGTTGGCGCATATCCGACTTTGGAATCTTTAGCAACACTTCTTATTGCCTGCACTGCAAGTCCATGAGCCAGCATAACATTATGTGCCATTTCCAATGTGGATTTTCTTGACATTATATTTCCTGGTGCATGCTCACCAGTTACATGACCTAACCCAATAAAACACTGAGGTTCATTAAAAGTAATGAAGTTTTTCACCCTATCTCCAAGTTTTTGTGCAACAATCTTAGCATAGTTTGCAAACCACTTTGGACTTTCAGGATTTTGCCATCCACCAAGTCTATATAAAGCAAAAGGCAAATCCCAGTGAAATAGCGTTACATACGGAGTAATCCCCTTTGCTAAAAGTTCATCCACTAGATTATCATAAAACTCCAGTCCTTTTTCATTTACTTCTCCAATTCCATCAGGGAGAATCCTTGACCATGCAATAGAAAACCTATAAGCTTTAAGACCAAGCTCTGACATTATTTCAACATCTTCTTTGTATCTATGATAATGGTCGCAGGCTATATCTCCATTTTGACCATTAAAGGTTTTTCCTGGAGTATTGCAAAAATCCTCCCATACAGTTAATCCTCTGCCATCTTCATAAGCTGCTCCTTCAATCTGATAAGATGAGGTTGCGGCACCCCATACAAAATTCTTTGGAAAACTCATAATAATGCCCTCCTTATAATTACTTCTATAATTAAGCATAGTGCTAATAAATCTAACCGTGCCTCAATTTGCACAAATTAGATTTATTAGTACAATAGATTAAAGTTATTTTTTATTTTAAAGAATAAAAATCATGTATAACCTTACAGGCTGGTTTGCCATATACAGCGTAGCCGTCATCCTTTGACGCTTCCTTCTCGTCATATAAATGAGAATGCCAGTCCCAAAGTCCAAAGCCTTCAATCCAAGCTTCATTAGACAGCCTATCAAACATTACTTTATAGTATTCTTCTTGTTCTTCTAGATTTATATCACCTTTTAAAGTCCAATCATTTGGTACCATGGCAGAACCTGTTCTGCTTGGGCATCCGGCTTCTGCAAAGAAAAACGGCTTATTATAAGGCTCAATAGCTTTCTTTATCCTTATGAGCTGTTTATCCCAATCGTTAATAGGATAGTATCCGCTGGAGGAAATAACATCAACTTCATCCCACCAATCCACATGCTCTTCCTGATATTTATCTGTATTATAGGAAATTAGCCCTGAATATTTTGTTCGAACTTTTTTTATCAAATATCTCCAAAATTCCGATTTTCTTTGAGCCTGCACCATTTCGCAGCCTATAATAAGCATTTCACAATTGGTTTTTTCAGCGATTTCAGCATAATGAAGCTGATAATCAGTATAGCTTTGAAACCAATTTTTCCATTTTGGCTCACAAGGTACATCTACATCAAAGAAATTTATATGTGCTCTCCACACACCATTCTTACAGTTAACCAGAGGTTTTAAAATCACTCTTAGTTCAAGTTCTTTTGCATATTCTATTATATCTATAAGTTCTTCATCACCAGGCATATGCTCACCCTTATAATCCACATACTCTGAATGAGCCGTTTCTTGAAGTGCTCCTAAAGCAATGATAACCGTATCCGATGCAGTTTTTTCTTTCATAAGTTTTAAAGATTTTTTTGATTCCTCATCTGCAAAACTTCCTGCTCCGGTCATAAATCCAAATGTAAAGCCTTTTATAAATTTCATTCTACACCTCTGTTTATTATGTTAATTTATAAAATTGCTATTTGAGCAAACATAACTCAAATAGCAGCTATATAAAAATCTATTTATTTTGACTTAAGTAATCAAGATTGTTTTTTATTAACTCACATCTTTGCTTTACACAATCTGGAGAACGCAAAGGATCAGCTGGAGTATTGAAAGTATAATCCATTAACTTATCTATTGTAGTAGTTGCAACATGCAGCCTTGTATCTGAAGAAGCATAATAAATATATACATCTCCGTTTTCTCTTGCTATCGCTCCATTTGTAAATACAACATTTGATACGTCTCCAACTCTTTCTTCTCCTAAAGGCACTATGAAAAATCCTGATGGGCTTGCAATAAGCTTTGAAGGCTCCTTTAAGTCAGTAGCAAATATATAAATAACATAACGAAGACCTGCTGCTGTGTTTCTAACTCCATGTGCAATGTGAATCCATCCCTTTTCTGTCTTTATCGGAACTGCTCCTGCACCATTTTTAACTTCAGTAATTGTATGATATAGCCTTGGGCTTATAACAACTTCATCAGTCGTTATAACAGGATTATTTATATCCTCGCATAATCCAAAGCATACACCTCCGCCCGAACCGGTTTGAATAAAATCATCCTGAGGGCGGGTATAAAATGCATACTTTCCATCTACAAACTCAGGGTGAAGAACTACATTTCTCTGCTGTGGTGACTTTGTTTTAAGGTTAGGAAGCCTTTCCCAGGTTTTTAAATCCTTAGTTCTAACTATGCCCGCTTGCGCAACTGCAGCTGACAAATCGCCGGTTGATGTATCCTTGCTTTCTGAGCAGAATACCCCATAGATATATCCATCTTCATGCTTAGTAAGCCTCATGTCATAAACATTTGTTTCTTCCGGGCAGGTATCTGGAATTACAACGGGATAATCCCAAAATCTAAAGTTATCTACTCCATTATCACTTTCAGCTACAGCAAAGAATGATTTTCTATCATTGCCTTCTACACGGGCAACTAAGTAGAACTTTCCGTTTAATTCAATAGCCCCTGAATTCATAACTGCGTTTATTCCCAATCTTTCCATAAAGTATGGGTTTGTTTCATGGTTAAAATCATACTTCCATATTAATGGAGCGTGCTCATTAGTTAGTACAGGATATTTATATCTATCGTAAATTCCATTGTAGAAATTTTCGTCTATCTCATTTTTTCTTGTAACTAGTGCTTCATATTTTTCCTGTTGCATTTTAACTAATTCATTAAAACTTTTCATATCGTCTAATTACCTCCATACACATTCTTCCATTATGATAAGGGCATTTCCAAGGCTCTACAATAGGTTTTCTGCTAGACGGTTTACCCTCAAAATTCAAATCCCAGAACCATTCTGAACCTTCTCTATCATCAATAAGATATTCTTTTATATAGCTCCATATGTTTAAAGCGGCTAATAAATATTTTTCATCTCCTGTTTTCTCAAAAGCATTCAAAAATCCAACAACGCTTTCTGCTTGGACCCACCACACTCTTGTTTTATCAATTTTGCCTTCACAATTTTGATTATTAAGCGAATTATTTTCATAGGCTGTATTTAACACCATTTTTGCAATTTCTTCAGTCATAGGTGAAATTTCTTCAGTAAGCTTGTCATCCTCTAAAACTTCTAAGGCTCTATCTATAAGCCAGCTTGCTTCAATATCATGTCCATAAGAATAGATATCAGCAATTGAATTCATTTTTTTATCAAAAAACACTCCTAATATATGTGTGTCTGAGTTGTATACTGTGTTTTTACAAACTAATAAAGCCTTTCTAAGCTTTTCTTTAACTCTTTCATCTTTATCTACACGATAAAGCTCTGTATAAGCCTCTAATATATGAAGCAGCGCATTCATAGTTTTATCCGCATGGAAACCATCCTCTGATAAAAGATCATTGTCAGATAGATTCCATTTTCTATCAAAGGCTTCTGTATATCCGTACTCATCCACACATTTTGTTTCTATAATATTAAAAAGCTCATATGCTATTTTTAGTGATTCTTTGTCTTTAGTTGCATCATAATATGAAGCTAATCCATAAATTGCAAAAGCCTGATTATATGTATGTTTCATATCATCATAAGGCGTGCCGTCTGAATTCATTAAAAGATATACTCCACCATTTTCTTTATCTAAGCAGCAGTTCTTTAAAAATTCAAAGGCATGTTTGGCGTAAACTAAAGCTTCTTCACTTTTACAGGTTAAATAAATATTTGAGTAGAACCACATAATACGGCTGTTTAGGATACCTCCCTTTAAAGAGTCCTTATTTATATTTAAATCAAAATCCATAAAGCCGTAAAATCCGCCTCTTTCATCCTTCAATTTATTCCAGAAGGGCATTATATGATTTAAAAGCTCCAGCTTTGCCTCTTTGTATAGTAAATCCATTTCCATATCGCAAACCTCCACCTAAATTTTAGAAAAAGCGCACTCACTGGTACGCTTTTTCTAATAAAACCCTAGTATCTTTTGCTTTAATTTACATTCTTCCATCCGTACCATCTAATCCAACAAGCTCATTATGCTCTTTAATAAATTTAACTGCTTCTTCTACGGTGGTATATGCTACTGCAACATAAGTATCGGCAGCACCATAGTAAATAGTAATCCTTCCTGTTTCAGCATCACATAATGTAGCGCATGGGAATATAACATTTGGAACAAAGCCTCTTTCTTCATACCATTCTTCAGGTGTAAGCATAAGACTTCCTGCTCTGTATAAAACCTTAGCAGGGTTTTCTTTATCCAATATTGCTGCACTCATAGAATAAACAAATCCGTTGCATGTACCTGTAACTCCATGATAGAACATTAACCATCCGTCTTCTAATTCTATTGGTGCAGGTCCTGCTCCTATTTTTATTGACTGCCACCAGCCGTTTCCGCCCTTTTGCATAACAATTCTATGTTCTCCCCAATATTTAAGGTCAGGACTTTGGCTTAATAAAATATCACCGAATGGTGTATGTCCGCTGTCACTTGGACGCGATAACATAACATACTTATCATTTATCTTGCGTGGGAATAATACTGCATTTCTGTTAAAAGGAAGAAATGGATTCTCTAATCGTGTAAATGTCTTAAAGTCATAAGTTCTGGCAATACCTATAGATGCTCCGTCAAAATCCCCGCACCAGATAATATAGTAGGCATCTTCTACTTTAACAAGCCTTGGATCATAAGCATAAAGCGGTTGATATGGCTTACCATCTTCATCAACAAATTGTATTCTTTCTTCATCAAAGTCCCAATGCAAGCCATCCTTACTTCTTCCTAAGTATATATGAGGCCTTCCATTTATTGTTTCGCCGCGAAATACTCCAATAAAAGCACCTTCGTATGGAATAACAGCACTATTGAAAATACGTGCTACCTCTTTTAATGGATTGCGATTAATTATTGGATTTTCAGTATGGCGCCAAATTGGTCCATTAAATCCTGCTGGTTTATCCTGCCACGGCATATTTTCTAATCTATCTCCTAAAATCTTGCTCATAATATTCTAGCTCCTTTTAATAAATTATTAACTACTCTTTCACTGAACCGGCTACCAAACCGCTGTAAATTTGCTTTTGTAACAATAAGAATATAACTAGAGTCGGAATCATAATAAGAATTACACCTGCGGATATAATTTCCCAATGTGCTCCGAAAGGTCCCTTAAATGCAAATAAGCTCGTTGAAACTGTTAATAAGCTTGCCTTTGGTGTATATAAAAATGGCACATAGAAATCATTGTAAATTCCTACTCCCTTAGTAATCAACACTGTTACTATGGCTGGTCTAAGCAAAGGGAGAATAATTCTAAAAAATATTTGAAAGTAATTCGCTCCATCTATAATTGCTGATTCATCTAGTGAAACAGAAATATTGTTTAAGAACTGAAGAAAAATATATATAGACATAATATCTGTCCCAAAATATAGTACTATTGGTGCTAATCTAGTATTAAACAGTCCTAGTCCGGAAACGATCTGAAAAGTAGCAACCTGAGTTGCAATCATCGGAATCATAACTGCTACTAAAAACATTGTATTTGCAATCTTACTAACCTTTGATTTAAAACGGCTGAATATAAAGGCACACATAGAGCCTGTTAATACAGAACCCGTCAGTGCAAATACCATTATTATTGCAGTGTTTTTAAATCCATTTAACATATGTCCATCAACAAAGGCAGTTTTAAAGTTTTGTATATTTAAAAAACTCTTTGGCAAAGTTAAAACACTTGTTGCTCCGTATTCCTGTCTGGTCTTAAATCCGGCAAATAAAACTGTCAGAACAGGAATAATAAACATAAGCAATAGGAATATAAGTATGGCATATTTAACAACTCCCAAAATAATATCTTTTGCAGATACCTTTTTTCTTGCCATGTTATACACTCCTTTCCTTCAAAACAATTCTTTGTATAACTGTTATAACTATAGAAATTAAAAGTAGTATAATTGCTAAAGCTGATGCCAATCCAACTCTATGATTTTGGAATGCATAATTTACAGTTTGAATAACAAAAGTCATAGTACCATTTCCGCCGCCGGTCATAATATAAGGTGTTTCGAATGCACCTAAAGAACCTGTAACAGCTAAGAATAACTGTAATCCAAGAATAGTTGAAATACCCGGAATTACAATATGAATAAACTTTTGAAATTTATTTGCTCCATCTACTTCCGCTGCTTCTAAAACATCGGTAGATATAGACTGCATTGCTGCTGAAAACATTACAATATTTTGTCCTATGTATCTCCAAACTGAAACATAGGTTAAAGAAACATTATTAATTCCAGTTTCCTGAAGCCATTTATGAGTCAACTTTCCTAAACCTACTAAATTTAATACAGTATCCAATGTAGAATTTGGTGCAAAAAAGAAAATGAATATAAAGCTAATTGCGACACTGTTTATAAGCGAAGGAAAGAAGTATACGCCTTTAAAAAGATTTGTAAATTTAGTTCCAAAACTTAACAGATAGGCAATTACAACGCCTATGATTATTTGTATAAAAGCACCAATGATATAATAAACACTTACAAATAAAGGTTTAAAATATTGCACATCACTGAATATGGTTTTATAATTTTTAAATCCAATAAAATTCTTGGTTTTACTTATACCGTCCCAATCAGTAAAGCTGTATCCAAACATGGAAAGTGCAGGTATATAAGTAAATAATACAAGCAGCAGCATTGGTATAAGCAAGAAAGTTACGGAAATAACTATCTTTTGATTCTTATATGATAGCGATGAAAAGGAAAATCTTTTCTTTTTGAGATTAGTTTCCATAAAACCATCCTTTCTTTTTAAAAAAATACAGTATAATACCTTTATGATACTATACCGTATTTTTTTATTAACTAATATTTACTTAGCTTTATTTTCCTAGAGATGAAACACCTTTTGACCATTTAGTATTTAGTTCATTCATATATTGTTCAAAGGACATTTTGTTAGTTCCTAATCCAATTTCTATAATCTTCTTTATCCAAGTTCCATCATATATGCTTAATAAAGCTTCTTTTTGAACTGCGTCCAAGTCTTTGCCCATTTGAGTTGTTCCTGGTTTAGCTTCAACTAATTGAACATCTTTAGCACCGCTTAAGAAATCTGGTAGTTTAGCTCCTTTAACAGAAGAAACCATATTAGAATCATTTGGATATTCCTTAACGAAGAACTTAACAAATGCTTTTGCAAGTTCTATATTCTTGCTGTGAACATTTACACCCATACCATAGTCAGGAGCTATCTGCATTGTAGCTTTTCCATTTTGACGTATTGGAACAGGCATAAACTTAACGTTTTCAGGAGTCTTTGATAATGCTTTCATTTGACCGACAGCCCATGAGCCTAAGCACATAAATCCTATTTTGCCATCTGCCATCATCTGCTTTGAAGTTTCCCAGTCTGAAGTCATTGGGTCCTTTTCTACTAATCCCATTTTAACCGGCTCGTATAATAAGTCTAATGAAGTATATGTTGCTGTACCTTTTGTAAATTCATTTTTGTTGTATATCATCTTATTCATGTAGTCTACGTCACCTGATATACTGATTTGATTTGCATTAACATATGGTGTAAGTGACCAATCTGCAACGTAGTTAGTATAATAAGGAACAGCTTGTGTTTTTTCTTTAATTAACTTAAGATCATTAAAATATTCTTCAGGAGTTTTTGGAAGTTCAGTTATTCCTGCATCCTTTAAAACCTTATCATTATAAACATATCCAATTGCATTTGCTCCAGTTGCTAATCCATAAACAGTTCCATCAACATCAAAATTATCTAAATAACCAAACTCTTTATTAAGTTCTTCTCTTGTTCCAAGTGGAGCATAGAAATCTTTAAATTGATTCTTTGTTATGTTAGCAGGCATCATCAAAACATCACCATAGTCACCAGTTGACATTCTAGTGGAAAGTGTGTTTTGATAGTCAGTTACAGCCTCAAAATTAATAGTTGTTCCCGGATTTTCTTTTTCAAACTTTTCCTTGTATTTTTTGAAAGTCTCTGTCATATCCGTTCTATGAGTTAATACCGTTATAGAACCTGATAACTTACCATTTGAACTTGTACCATTTGCAGCCTCGTCTTTTTTGCTGCTACAGCCAACTAAAGTAGCAGATACTAAAACTACTGACATTACTACAGAAAGTAATTTTTTAGTTTTCATACTAAATTCCCCCTAAACTTTTACTTTAAATTTAAGTTATCGTTTAACTTAAATTTATTATACGTTTTCACTTAAAAAAAGTCAATATACTTTTTTGAAAATGTTTAAATTCCATATAAAGTAATCAATATTTGTTTATTTAAGTTAAAAAAATGATGTAATCGATTTTTTATATAAAAATTTAATTACATCATTAATATTACTTTATTAAATTTACTTAATTAATTTATTTTTTTAACCGAATTCTTAAATATAATCTTACCGCTTATCTGCCTAATACCTTTTTTTACCTTTTCATTGTTAATCTTTTTCATCATTATATCAATGCCTGTCTGAGCCATAGTTCTCATATCTACTTCAACTGTAGTAATTTCTACACCGCTTTCCATAGAAAAAACATAATTATCAAACCCCACTACAGATATATCCTCTGGCACCCTATAACCACTTTGAGAAAGTTTGCTTATTAACTCATAAGCTACCTTATCACAGTTACAAACAAAAGCTGTAGGAAGTACTTCCGGAACCTCAAAGCTTGTATACTCTCCGTCATCTTCACGATCACTTACATACCATTGCCTGCATTTTTCCAGATCTATATTATTTTCAATTAAAGCTTTCATATATCCTAAATATCTATCTTGTATGCTGCTGGTTGATCTTGCATTTCCTACAAATCCAATATCCTTATGCCCCATTTCAATCAAGTGGCTTGTTAACATATACATACTGTAAAAGTTATCTGTAATTACAAAATCCTGAGTACTGTCTTTTTCATAAAAATCCATAAAAACTACAGGCACAGGCAAAGCTTTAATCATATTAAAATACCTTTTATCGACTTGTCCCATTACTATTACGCCATCAACCTTGTTATCATAAATCATTTTAGGAATTACAGCATTCTCTTCATCTGAATGCTTTAAAATTTCAAACACAGCATAATAATCCTTTTTCATAAGCTCGTCAGCTACCTTTTTATATAGCTGCCAGTAAAATGATGCACCAACTTCAATAAATCTTTCTGCAATTATGATACCAATATTATAATTTAATCCTTCCTTAAGTGATTTAGCAGCAACATTATATCGATATCCCATTTCACTCGCTACTTGCTTTATCTTTTCTCTCATTTCATCACTAACGCCTTCTTTATCACCTAAAGCCTTTGAAATTGTCACAGTACTAACATTTAGCTTTTGAGCAATATCCGACATAGTTACTGTCTTTCCCATACTTATCCTCCAACTTAATTTCTATATTGAGTATTTTATACAATAAACATATAAATTCATCTATAATAGTACTATATTTAAGTAAAAAAATCAATTAATTTAAGTAAAAAACAAAAGAGCCTCGCTAATTCAAGCGAAGCTCTTTAAACATTTACTCATTTTCAATATTAATTTGTTTCTCCTCTTGCCTATCTACATATTTATCTTCCAATTCATTTAGTATAGGCTTTGTATTAAGCATAATCAAGTAACAAAGCACACTCCAAAAGAACATAAGTATTAAAGGACTTGTAATCTTAGCAGCCATGTATGTCAAGCCTACAAACAATATCCAGTTTATTACTGTAATCGGAAACTTTTTTATAGAATAATAAAATGATGTTTTTAGCACATCTTTAACTTTAAAATAAAATCTTGATATAATCGGAAAAATGTAAAGAGCCATAGAAATTACAATAAAGGCTATTACAGTTAAAAACATTTTTAACATAGCAAGTTTAGTATTTGAATTAAAATATAATACATCTACATAAAGCACACTCAAAATCACTAATAATCCGGCCCAATAAAATAGAGCTTCAAAAAAGTTCTTCTTGTACGCCCTGAAAAAATCCTTAGTCATATCAACATCTTTGTCTCTAACAAGCTTTCCCATAACACTCAAAAGAGCAACCAGAGCAGGCCCTGTAGGAAGTAGTGATATAACTGTAATCAGATTAAACCCGGTATCCCCTTGGGCGCTTGTACCTAACCAAACAAATATAAATAATATGTTTGTAAGTGCAAAGTAGAAGTTTCCTAAAAAGAACCACCAAATATAATTTGTTATTGTATAAATAGCTCCTTCTCCAAATTCTTTTTTAGCCATAGCTTAATTAACACTCCTTTGTTATCTATTTATCATCCAATTTAATACGGACACTGCTTTTTCCTTTTGTCTACTTGAGCTCATAATTCCAACAACTTTATCTTTCGTATTAAAGCCAGCATCTTTTAGAATTTTAATATTATCAGCACTTACTGTATATCCCCCTTTGGCGCTATCATTGACTATATCGTCAAGCTTTAAAAGAGCTTCCTGTTTGGTGTAAGTTTCAATCATACTTTTATCAAATATAACCAAATCAATTTCTCCTGCTGCTAGTTTAGCCATAAACTTCTGCATATACTGGGCAGTCATTGGCGAAGGATTGCTTGTATCAGTAATTGGCATTACTTCTACAACAGCCTGCTTTCTTTTTTCACCTTTTAAAACAACATAATTTGTGATCTGCTTTTCTAAATTTGCCCTTGTGCTTTCATCCATTTCATTGCAAAGTATTGTAAGATTAAACACATATTCTACTTTTGTAACGTAACTGTAAATGAAAGAACTTAAAGCAAATATAGCAATAAGCGTTGCTATAATATGAATTTTATAATAATCCCATATATATTCTATTTTTTCTTTTCTGTTCATTTTTTTCAAGTCAACCATACGTTAATTCCCCTTTATAAAAGTACATCCATACCCCTGTACTAGAAATAATGCTTTACAAATAATATATCATAATATGATTTACACAGTAAATAAAATAACTCTATTCTATTCAGATTTGTTATTCTATTCATTTTTTTGTATACTATTATTATGACTTATTATAGATTGGGGGATATAAAAATGAGTAAATATTTAATACCTATTGTATTAGTTGCTATACTTTATTTCTTTTATAGATTTATGCCTTTTATTTATTTTATTATGGCTAATAAGAAATATAATAGCGGAGATATTGAAGATGCTCTAAAGTTTTATGAGAAGGCTTATAATTCAAAGCACAGCACACCTACTATAAAAATAATGTACTCATATGTGTTATTAAGACAAGCTTATACCGATAAAGCTGAAAGAATATTAAAAGAAATATTAAGTCAGAAGATTTCTCAAAAGGACAAAATTAGTGCTATTCTAAATTTATCTTTGGTTTCCTGGAAAAAGAACGATATAAACGAAGCAATAAGTCTGCTTGAAGGACTATATAAAGACGGTATAAAAACCTCAGTGCTTTATCAAAATTTAGGTTATTATTTAATACTAAGCGGCGACTACAACAAGGCTATAGAGTTTAACTTGGAAGCTTATGATTACAGTAAAGATGATCCAAGCCTTTTAGACAATTTAGCTATGAACTATTATTTTTTGGATGATTATAGCAAAGCACTGGAAATTTATAATAAACTTATTCCTATGAAGCCTCAGTTTTCGACAGCCTATTATTATTACGCAAAAACACTGGTATACTTTGAAAATTATACAGAAGCTTTAGATGCACTTAATAAAGCTTTAAACTGTCGTTTTTCATTTTTAAGCGCAGTTTCAAAAGAAGATATAGAAAATGAGATTAACCAGATAAAACTTCTGGTTTAAAATCAAATTATTTTATGAAAGCCTCTATAAGAAAATTAGCATTTCTTATAGAGGCTTTATTATCTTGACACTATAAATTAGAAAACTTATAAATAGTTGTATGTTTATATTCTTCTCCAGCCTTTAATATTGGTGAGGGAAAATGCTTATGCTTTATAGAGTTTGGGAAGTACTGAGTTTCAAGGCAAAGTCCGCTGAAGTTTCTATATTTTATTCCATCCTTAGCTATCTCGGAATCATCTAAATAGTTCCCTGCATAAAATTGAATACCAGGCTTAGTTGTATACACTTCTAAGACCCTACCGCTGTTTTCATCAATAACTTCAGCTGCCTTTTCAGGAGTTTCTCCGCTTACCTTAAGCACCCAGTTGTGATCATATCCATGACCATAAACTAATTGATTGTAATCGTCCTTAATATCCCTACCAACTTCTTTAAGCTCTGTAAAATCCATTGGCGTTCCTTTAACACTCTTAATTTCACCTGTTGGTATAGAGTGCTCATCATTTGGAGTAAAACTATCTGCGTTAATCATAACTTTATGCTTTAAAATATTCCCTGAAGCATGGCCTGACAAATTAAAATATGAATGATTTGTCAAATTAATTACCGTATGCTTGTCACTAACGGCATTATAATCGATTTTAACAGCATTATCTTCAGTAAGAGTGTATGTAACTTTGACACTTAAGTTTCCCGGAAACCCCTCTTCTTCATCTGGGCTTAGGTAAGTAAGCTCCAACGCATTTTTCTCTTCCATAGGCTTTACATCCCAAAGAACCTTATCAAATCCCTTAAGTCCTCCATGAAGAGTATTTGCTCCGTCATTTTTGTAAAGCTCATATTTAATTCCATTAAGTTCAAAGCTTGCATTTTCAATTCTATTTGCATATCTGCCAATAATCGCTCCAAAATATGGACCTCTCTTGAAAAACCTCTCCAGCTTATCATAGTTAAGAACTACATCGTCAAGTTTTCCTTGTTTGTCAGGAACCTTAAGAGATAAAATTATTCCACCAAAGTTTGTTATATCAGCTGACATTCCATTAGAATTTGTAAGAGTATATATATATGCCTCATTGCCCTCTAAAGTTTTCCCAAAGATCTTTTTCCCTATACCCATAGCAATTCATCCTCTCTATTTATATCTACTTTAAAATATATCATATATTAATTTGCAGAAGTTACTTTTTAAAGCAAACTTATATATTTTCTATATTTTGCACAAAAATTCTTGAAATAATTTTTATATAGTAGGAAAATGTTTATATTAACTAATATAGTAATAATTATAAGGAGGCAATAATATGGCACTGATTCATTGCGACTTTTTTTCCGAAGTATTAGGCATATCTACATCTATATGCGTAATTTTACCTCAAAATACATACTCACAAATCGGCATGAAGGGTTCTGAGGTCAAAGAAAAGTACCCAACCTTATATTTGCTTCATGGCCTATCTGATGACCATACTATATGGCAAAGAAGAACTTCAATTGAAAGGTACGTTTCTGACATGGGGCTTGCAGTAGTTATGCCAAATGCAGGCAGAAGCTTTTATACAGATATGAAACATGGCTACAAATATTTTACGTACATAACAGAAGAACTTCCCGAAATAGCAAGACAGTTCTTCCCATTAAGCTCAAAAAGAGAGGATAATTTTGTTGCAGGACTTTCAATGGGAGGCTACGGAGCATTTAAAGCAGCTTTGAGTTTTCCTGAAAAATATGCGGCTGCGGCAAGTCTTTCAGGGGTACTTGATATAGCATCCAGAGTTAAAGAAGATACAATACAGGATAAAGAAGAACTATATAACATATTTGGAGATCTAAATTCAATAGCTGAAAGCAAAAACGACCTTCTTTACCTAACTAAACAAGTATCAGCATCAAAGTCCGATAAACCTAAACTATACCAATGCTGCGGAACAGAAGATTTTCTTTATGAAGACAATCAAGTTTTCAGAAACTTTATTAAAGATACTGACTTTGATTATACCTATGATGAAGGTCCAGGAGTTCATGACTGGGCATATTGGGATACGCAAATACAAAAAGTATTAAATTGGCTTCCTATAAAAAAATAAAATTGCGGCTTGCCGCAATTTTTCTTTACTTTTCATCTTTCATTAAACTTATTATTCTCTCTTCCCATCTTCTATCAGCCAGCTTCTTTGTTCGAAATACTATATCCCATATAGTTGATCCTATTCCGTAATTGGAGTTATATATATAATGATGAACTCTATGATGTTCTTTTAATCTTTTAAAGAGTCTATTTTGTTCTAAAAAGGTATTTGTAATCTTATGAGAATAAAAATGGACACATTCTTCCCACACATTATAGATGAGACAAACTATAAGAAATAAAATGCCATATATCTTACTCTGCATAAATAATACAGCAGAAGGTATCACGTATAATACAATATTCGTTAAGATTCCCTTTGCATCTAAGAGTATATCCTCTGATTTGGCTTCTTTGATTTGATAGGACTTTACTCCATGAAACAATCTGTGGTGGTTTTTTATATGGTCTATCTCGTACGTACGATGCTGTACAAATCTATGAAGACAATATTCAACTAAAGAAGCATATAAAAAAGCTAATATTACAATTACTAATAATAGCATGTAAATTTCCCCTTTATTTTAAGATTATATTTTATAAGTAAATATTAATTAATAACCATTCTCATTTATTATATACTATATTTTTATTTTTGTGAATGTATGCTTAATTAATATTTTATAATAACTAAAAATGTTTATTCTTTGACAATTCAGTTTTTATTGACTTAACTTATATTTTGAAACATAATTATCATAATCTAAATATTTTGAAAATTTACTTTCATTATTTAATTCAGTGCCTACTGATTAATATTTATCATATTAGACTTATTTAAATAAATATACGAATTTTTGAAGCTTTTCCTTCATATATTGAAAATTAAGAATATTATACCTTTAAAATCATTTGCATTTTTTACTTTATGTGGTATAATTGATTCAGTTAATTAATATTAATGAATTTATTTTTATGGGGGCGATTTACATGAAAAAATTTATCACTGCAATTTTAGCAGCATCTTTAACTCTATCTCTAGCAGCTTGTTCAGCAAAGGAACAAAAAACAACTGCAGCTGATGCTAAACCACAACAGGAAGCAAAGCAAGAAGTTAAGAAGGACCAGCTTGATCCTGATTTTAAGGCTAAGGAAGTAGCACAGTTTTCTGACATTTTAGACAACCTAGGTAACAAGGATTACTTCTATCTTGATACAGCTGGAGGAACTATAAAAATACTAGATAAGGCTAAATTTAAAACATATGCTGATAAAGCTAAAGCTATAAGAGAAAAAGCTATGACAGATCAAAAGGTTGATATGGCTAACACAAAAGTTTATACATATTATAGCAATGTTAGCGGAAAAAAATCTGAAAAAGATTTTGTTGTAGTTCTTGATGCTAATAAAGTTCCAACAGATTTATATGAAGTTACAATGACTATCAATGATAGTGATGAACCAGCTTTAAAGGATGCTAAAAAAGTTGATAAAGCTGTTGATGACAAGTTCAAGGAATTATTTAAAAAGACAGAAGTTAAATAATAAAAAAGTAACCGGCTTCAATTTGAAGCCGGTTGTTTTTTATCTTATTTATTTTTACTCTTCCAATCGTCTACTTGTTTTTGCATTTCGGTTATTATCTTATCTATTCCGCTTGATTTTAACTTAGCATTTAATTTTGGAAGATATTCATTTGGATCTACTGTTCCACTATACAATGATGGAGAGAACTCATCTAAAACATTTTTAAGACCTGCTATTTCAGTATTTACAGGCGCTGGGTCAAACTTAAAGCCTAGTGATGAAGATTTCTTTGATTCAGCATTAAACTTTTTAAATTCATCCCATTTTGTCTTTGGCTCATTGTCTAAAGTGTATGTTATAAATAAGTTTCCAAGTGAGAAATATGGCATTTGGTAATTCTTTTGATCTGGCAATATCTTGATTTGATTATCGCCTGCCTTTTGGTAATGAACGCCTTCTATACCATAGTTAACAAGATTTCTTAAAGTTTTATCTGTATTTAATAAATTTAAGAACTGCATTGCTTTGTCTGGATGCTTTGAAGTAACTGAAATTGCCTGCATAGCACCAGTTGTAGAACCATTTGTTATATAAGTATCCATTATTGGAGTTGCAACAACTGGGTATCCTAAATCCTTTGACCATAATACATCTGCATAAGGCTGTCCATCTCCCTTGGTTACAAATCTCTTAACAGTCTTTTCATCCTTTGCAGTTGCAGCATCTTTATTTATATATCCAGCTTTATAATACTTATTCATTGTTTCAAGCTGCTTTTTTACTTTATCAGTTTCAAATGTATTTACTACTTTTAACGAAGAATCATCCAGACCTATACCAACCGGTGTAGAATCAATAGGTTTATCAAAGTAATTAGGAACAGAGTAGTCTTTAGTTATATAAAACGGAACTACATCCGGTTCTTTTTCCTTTATAATCTTTAAATAAGGTTCAAGATCTTCTAGGTTTTTTATCTTGGTTATATCTATTTTATATTTATCCACATACTCTTTTGTGAATACCCACATTGGTGCTACACCAAGTTCTTTATTTGTTGGTACTGCATAAATCTTTCCATCAAGCTTTGCACCTTCCCAGAAACCAGGATCAACTGCATTATAAGTATCCTTTGCATACTTATCCAGCAAATTATTTTTAGGATCATTCAATGCTATGAATGCACCTTTTCTAGCATTAGATAAGTAATCATTTGCCCATGAACATGTAAAGGCTATGTCATACTCTTCCCCTGAGTTAACAACTACCTGCATCTTTTTGCTATAGTCACCCCAGTCGATCTGTTTAATTTTAACTGTTGCACCTATTTTATCTTTGATATACTTGTTTATTTCTTCATTTACTTTTTCGGTGTCCTTTTGCGGTGCACCTATGGTATACCAAACTAACTCAACAGGCTGTGAGTTTTTACCTGACTCCCCATTAGCAGACTTGCTTGTACTGCATCCAGTAAGAACTATAGAAGCTCCCATTAAAGTTCCCATGGTCAGCGCCATTAGTTTTTTAAATTTTAACATTTAAACCCCTCCATATCGAAATGTTTTCGTTTACATGTATATTATATAAAGCGGTAATATTTAATTATAGTGTAGTATTTCTATTTTTACTGTGAAAAATATTGATTTTTTAGAGCATTTATTCCTTTACCGCTCCTATAGTAAGTCCATTAACGAAATATTTCTGAAAAAATGGATATGCAAAAACTATAGGTAATGTTGATAAAACAACCATTGCCATCTTTGCAGTTTCTTTCGGCATATTAGCCGCAGCTTCTATTTGCGATACACCTAACTTTGTAGCGTTCTGGGATAAAAACTCCATACTGTTTTCAATCCTCATAAGCAAATACTGAAGTGGTGTTAATGATGGGCTGTCTATAAACAACATTGCATTAAACCAATCATTCCAATAGCCTAAAGTTAAAAATAATGCTATCGTTGCCATTCCCGGAAGTGATATAGGAAGTACAATTTGAAAGAACAATCTCCATTCAGTTGCTCCATCAATCTTAGCTGATTCAATAACTGCATCCGGCACAGAGGTCTTAAAAAAGGTTCTAAGCACTATAACATACCAAGAATTCATGCACATTGGAAGTATGAGTGCCCATATGCTGTTTTTAAGATGAAGGAACTTAGTTACTACTAGATAAAAAGATACCATACCTCCTCCAAAAAGCATTGGTATAAATGCAAAGGTTGTAAAAAACTTTTTGTAAGCAAAGCTTTTTCTTGATATAGCGTATGCATAAGTAGATATAAAAAATAGTCCTACTATAGTTCCAAGCACAGTTATTAAAATAGTTACCCCATAAGATTTCATTAATTGGTCACTTGAAGTAATAATATACTTGTAGGCTTCCAAGCTTAATTTATCCGGAAAAAAACTAAATCCATTTGTCTTTAGAGATTTTTCGCTGGTAAAAGATATAATGACTACGAAAATAAAAGGTATTACGCATAAAAATGCCAATAAAGCCATTATAAAATTCATAATTAAATTACTTTTCTTCGAAACACTTCCAAAACGATTGTTTTCAAGCATTTCCGTTTTATCTTTTTTTGCAAACATCCTATCTACCTCCATAAGCCTTAAAATAGTGAGTTTTCACTGTCGATTTTTTTCACGACATAATTCGATAGCAATATAAGTATAAGACCTACAACCGATTGATATAATGCTGCAGCTGAACTCATTCCTATTTCTCCCAAGTTCATCAAGCCTCTATATACGTATGTATCTATTACATTGGTAACAGGATACAAAGGCCCGGAATCCTTTGGAAGTTGATAAAATAATCCAAAATCTGCATTAAATATTTTGCCTATGGATAATATGAATAATATTGTAATAACAGGTTTTAATAATGGTAATGTTATACTTTTTATTTGCTGCCATTTTGTAGCTCCATCTATCATTGCCGCTTCATAATAGGTTTTATCAATACCTGCAATGGAGGCCAAATAAACTACTGTACCGTAACCTATACCCTTCCACTGACTCATAAATATAATAATAAAAGGCCAATATTTAGGCTCTGTATACCATGAAATTTCTCCATGGCCTAACTTTGCAAGCAGGTGATTTATATATCCCTTATCTACGCTTAAAAATGCGAATAAACAGTAGCTTACTACAACCCAGGATAAAAAATAAGGAAGAAACATTGCACTCTGATACACCTTAGCCATTTTTTTATTTAATAACTCATTGACTATAATTGCCAGACATACAGGCAGTACAATACCTAAAACTATAAAAACTAAATTGTATAAAACTGTATTTCTTGTTATTACCCAAGCATCATTGGTTTTAAATAAAAATTCAAAATTCTTAAAACCTACCCAATCACTGTCTATAAGACTTTTAATAAAACTTTTCCCTGTAATTCTAAAATTTTTAAAAGCAATAACCACTCCGAACATTGGCAGGTAACTGAAAATTAAAAACCAAACAGCACCTGGAAGGGCTAAAAAAAGGAGTTCTTTATTAGCTTTAAACCTGCGAAAAAATTTACCCATACTCATCCTCCTTATATGTTAGTAAAGTAAACGTTACCTTTAATAACAATATAACATTCTGACAAATAGCCTTAAAGTTGATTAAATTTAGATTTAATGTAAAAATTATAGTTTATAATTTTTACTGCCTCTCATTGCATTGGGAGATATACCGAAGACTTCTTTAAACTTCCTGTAAAAATAACTAGTATCACTATATCCTACATTTTGAGCTATTTCATTTATTTTTAAGTTTGTATTTAAAAGCATATCCTTTGCTTTTTCGTTTCTTATTCTTGTTAAATAATCTGAGAAAGGTTCTCCCACTTCTTTATGAAAAACTTGTCCTAGATAAGATGGGTTTATATTGAATTTTTGGCTTAGTGTCTTGATTGATATTTCATTTTGATAGTTGTTTTTAATGTAGCATATAACCTGCTGTATTACTGGACTTGTTTCACTGCTGTTTCTTTTGATATGTTCCAAAAGCTTTATGCTCTCATCTTTTATTAAATTCTTTATTTCATCTAGCACCTTTAGATTGATTATATAGAGTATTATTTCTTTTATATCTTCATCTTTAGGAAGACTCTTAATATTAAGTTCGCTGTATATTTCTCTTATAATAAGTATCATTTTTACAGCAGAATTCTGTATAATACTTGGATTTGATGTTTCAGCACTTGAAAGCATGCTGAAGGTATTATCAATATGATTTTTTACTAAACTTATATCTTTGCTCAGAATACATTTTTTAAATTCTTTTAAATAAGAAACATCCAAATCCAAGTGCTCTTTTTTATAATCCTTCTCAAAGGCATAAATAGCCCTATTATAGCCATGCATAAGTATATAATCCTTAAGCTTTTTTGCCGCATTATAGCTTTTTGACAAATTCTTATAGCCTGCTTCTGCTGTACCCACAGATATAAAAGTATTTACATTCAGTACTTCTCTCAAACTGCTTATCAAGTTACCGAAAAATACTTTTAAGTTATTATGCAAAACTTCAACATCATTATTTGCCATAACTAGAATAATGTTATTATCCAAGTCCTTAAAAACAGTGCAGCAGGATTCTTTATTAACTGCGCCAACTATATATTTATATAGCTTTTGAAAAATCTCGCTGCTAAATTCAAACTCTATAATAGCTGCAGAATAATATGAAAAGCCTAGGCTAATTCCCAAAATAAATTCTCTTTCCTCTAATTCATATGGACTTATATTATCTGTAGCCCATCTGTATAGGATATTTTCCTTTAATACTTCAAGTGTTTCTAAGTTTAGATTCATGTTTTTATCATTGGAATTAATCTTGCTCACTATATTTTCAAGAGTGCCTATTAATTCATCCTCATTAATAGGTTTTAATATATAATTTTCTATGCCTAGTTTAATTGCACTCTTAGCATAATTAAAATCATCATACCCGCTTAAAATAATAAACTTGACGCTGCTGTCGATTTTCTTTATTTCTTCTATAAGCTCCAACCCATTAAGCTTAGGCATTGATATATCCGTAATTATGATATCTACCGGGTTTTCTCTAAATTTATTCAGTGCCTCCTCACCATTTAAAGCAGTATCCTCAATACTCAATTCTAGCTCTTCCCAATCAATAATGTTCCTCAAGCCGTTAAGTATTAAAATTTCATCATCTACAAGCAATACTTTATACATCAGAATTAACCTCCCTAATTGGAATCCTTATGCTTACTACAGTACCCATAAACTTTCTACCCTTTACTGATAAACCATATTCTTCTCCATAGGTTAATCTTATTCTTTCATTAACATTTAAAAGTCCTATAGAATCACCTGTTTCAATATTTTCCATTTTCTCATTTAAACTTTTTACTTTTTCCGCCTCTATTCCCATACCGTTATCTTCAATAAATATGACTGCATCTTGTCCATCTTTCTCAGAATAGATTACTATATAATTGTCATCTCTATCTAAATTTATTCCATGCACTATAAAATTCTCTATTATTGGCTGAAGAGAAAACTTGATTATTTCCTTTGAATATAACTCTTCTGACACATCAATGCAGTAATTAAATTTCCCTTCATATCTAAACTTAAATAGGTCTAAATACATTTTACAGTGTTCAAGTTCCTGCTCTATAGTAATAAAGGTTTTTCCTTTAATCATGTTTCGGTAAAGAGCAGAAAGGTTATAAAGCATTTTGCCTAAATCCTTTTCGCCAATGCTTACGGCTTTCATTCTAATAGATTCTAAAGTATTATATAAAAAATGAGGGTTTATTTGACTTTGCAGCGCCAGCATTTCAGCATTTTTTTGTTTTATTTCTGATAGATATACCCTGCTTATGTACTCATTAAGCTGCCTGCACATGTCATTAAAGCTTTTTGATATCATAGAAAACTCATCATCTTCACTGCCAGTTTTTATTTCTATCTTGAAATTCCCCTCCTGCACACTTTTCATTGCTTCAGTAATACCATTTACCCTCTTAGATAAGCTGTCGATTTTAACAAATACAATGGCTTCAGCGATTATTATTAAAATTACTGCCAGAATAATTGTAGTGTGAGTAATTATTTTATTTCCGTTGTAGATGTTTTCAACTGGCATTATCCCTACTACAATTACGTCTAAAGTACTTGTAACAAAATCAATATAACTGCTTTTATCAAGCATTATGGGTTTATCGGTTGTTTTTAATCTATCAATATAAGGATATGGTTTACCTGTATATTTATTTGAAGAATCATATATAACTGCTCCGTTTTTGTTTATAGCTATAATATTATTTTTAGATTTATCATAGCTTTGCATTATAGCATTTAGCCTGTCTAATTTATATTTAATAATTATAAGTCCTACGGTATCTAATTTGCTTGGATCCTTTATTTTATTAATAATGTAGTAGTTGCTGCCTCTTTCTTTACCGTCATAGGAGTTTAATAGGTCAATAAAACTATTATTAATATTTTCCTCATTAGCATCAAAACTTATATTTTTTCTTATGTTGTTGACATATTTAATATTTCCTAATGAATCAAACATAGAAAAATTATCGTTTTTATAGCTGTAAAATATTATACTTTCTATATTGTCATTCGAATTATATGCACTTCTTATAAATGAATTTGTTCCTCCGTATATATACCCTTCAAATTTATAATAACTATCCAGCCTATTTTTAATATATGTTTCATAGTCATAATTTAAAAAATTGATTGTATCCATCAATTCCAACTGTTTACTGTATAATCCATTAATTATTGACCTGGAGTTATCATATTGCTGCTTAAAATATTCATTAACGCTATCTATCATCTTGCGGTTAATATACGTCTGGTTGGCAGTCAGCGTCTTCTTAACATTAACTAATATAAAGGCTGATAAAAAAGATATGCTTGCAATTATAACAGCTGTGTATATTAAAAATACCCTTCTAAAAACTTTATTTTTAAAAAATTCCACTTTAATCTCAACTCCGTTAAGTATTTTCTTTCAGTCTATTACTTTAAATCTATAATAAAAATTCTATATACAATAGTGGACTATTTCTAGTTTTACTGAAATATTTCTAGTTTGTCCATAGAAACATTATACACTAAAAAAGGATATGTCTTTTACTTTGACATATCCTTAAACACCATTTAGCATTATTCTTTAAAAGTATTCATATAGTTATAAACTGCACCAATAATATTAGCGTCATTATTAAATTTGCATCTTTCAATCCTAGGATAAAGTCTTGCTGCAGATATATTTTTCATAAGTATATCTATCCTCTTGTTAAGTTGATCAATTATATCCTCTCTGGCACTTATTGCTCCACCTATAACTATCATATCAGGATCAAACATATGCTGAAGAGCAAATATCCCTTCTGCTAAAGACATAAGACAATAATCAATTGCCTTTTGGCAAAGTTCATCTCCTTTTTCAGCCATATCAAATACCATTTCACCATTTAACTCCTGGGCACATATTCCCTTAAGCTCTGCAGCTTTTTGTACTATAGCATTTGTAGATGCAGTTGTACTCCATATTTTAAACTGTTGTTTTTCATAATCTCTTTCCGTGATCATGTAGCCAAACTCGCCCCCATACAGGTTCTTGCCTGTGTGAAGCTTTCTATCTTTAATAATGGCACCACCTATGCCTGTACCAACAACTATAAACAATACATCTTCAGCATCTTTGGCAACACCCTTCCACACCTCTGCTAAAGCTGCACAATTAGCATCATTTTCCATTGCTGTTCTAAAGCCTGTTTCTTTCTCAATGAGCTCCCTTATATTAGGTCCGTGTATATAGGGAACGGCAGAAGCTCCTCCAATAAATCCGCTTTTGTTGTCTACAACACCCGGAAAACTTAATGCAATCCCGTCAAATTCATATTTACTTTTATTGTTCTCAGTAGTTTTGCCAATAAGAGAAACTAATTCTTCAATACTTTGCTTAGGTGTAGGAAACTTTCCCTTTTCAATTATGTTAGCTTCTCTATCTACAACTGCATATTTAAGGTTTGTTCCCCCCAAATCGAATGCCATATAATATTTCATTTATTTCCCCCCATTCAAGAGACTGACGCAATTATTCTAAAATCCATTATTCTTTACAGTTTCTTTTATCCAATACCCAGATTTTTTCACTGTCTTCTCTTGAGTCTTTAAATCTAAGGCTATATATCCATATCTGTTTTTATAAGCATTAAGCCAGGACCAACAGTCTATTGGCGTCCAGAGATGGTATCCAAAGCAGTTTGAGCCTTCTTCTATTCCTTTATGAAGCCACTCTAAATGCTCTTTAATAAAATCTATTCTGTAATCATCTTCTATTATTCCTTCGTTATTTTTAAATCTATCCTCATCCTGAACTCCCATGCCGTTTTCGGATACATACCAAGGTATATTTCCATAGTTATCCTTAATATTAATTGCTATATCATATAAAGCTTTAGGATATATCTCCCAGCCTCTATAAGGATTCATTCTTCTTCCGGGCATATCATAATTATCAAAATACTTATCAGGCATCCATCCCTTTGTTAAATCTACCGGAGTTTCCTTTGCCTTAATTCTTCTTGGCTGGTAAAAGTTCACTCCTAAAAAGTCTATAGTATTATTCTTTATTATTTCAGCTTCCTCTATAGAGCTCTTCCAAAGTATTCCTTCATCGCTTAAAAGCTTAATAAGCTTATCAGGGAACTCTCCTTTTATTGCAGTATCAAGAAAGCTTCTATTGAAGAATAAATCTGCTATTTCAGCAGCTTTTATGTCTCTTTCTGAGTTTGATCTAGGATAAGATGGTGTTAAGTTTAACACTATTCCTATTTGAGCATCCTTATTAAAATTACCTTCTCTAAAAGCCTTAATTGCTTTAGCTGAAGCCAAATTAATATTATAGAGTACCTGCACTGCCTTTCTTCCGTCAACAACCTTAGGATAGTGAAACTGATATAAATATTCTCCTTCAACTACTACAATCGGCTCATTAAAAGTAGTCCAATACTTTACTCTATCAGAGAAAAGTTCAAAGCATTTTACAGCAAACTTTGCAAACAAATCAGTAACATGCTTGGATTCCCAGCCCCCGTATTTATTATATAATTCTATTGGCAGATCGAAATGATGAAGTGTTATAACGGGAGTTATATTATTTTTAAGGCACTCATTTATCACATTATTATAAAATTCTACTCCATCTTCATCTACTTCAGCCGTCTCAAAATTCTTGATTAGTCTGGACCACTGGATAGAAGTTCTAAAGGAGTTTAATCCTATTTCTTTTATCAAAGCAAGATCTTCTTTATAGGAATTATAAAAATTAGATGTTACAGCTGGTCCAACTTTATCATAAAAGGCTTCTGGTTCAATTTCATACCAATAGTCAAATACATTTTTATGTATTTTATTAAATGAACCTTCACTTTGAGGTCCTGAAGTTGCAGCACCCCACCAAAAATTTTCAGGAAATTGTGTTGTCATAAACTAAATCACTCTCCTTAATATAAAAACAAAATTTAAGGATGGCTTATAGATAAACAGATTTAACTATACCATCCCCTAGATTATAGCTCATTATAAGCAATCAATTCTATATTTTCTTTATTTATAAATTCTTTTATTTTTTCTGAAATCAGTATTTGAAACTCTTGTTTTCTATGTTTATTATAGGATGTAGCATTAATTAAATCCTCATCTACATAAGCTGGATGACACATTATTTCTACAGTGTTAAAATGCTTATACTTTGATATAATGTCTAATAGTTTTCCTTCTTCAGCATTCTCATTATAGAACTCAGAAGTAAAAACTTCTGTCGATCTTACACCTTTTTTTGTATAATGCTTCATAAGCTCAGGCATTCCTCTTAATGGTAGATTATACTCCCTTGAAAGGTCTAAAACTACATTTAATATTTCTTCATCAAAAGCATAAAAGTGATGATGCCCATCCAAATGAGTAGGCTTTATGCCTGTAGATAAAAACAATTCTATTTGTGCTCTAAGTTCTTCTCTTACTTCCTCATAATTTGGTTTATCCTCTGAGGTTCTTTTATAAAAGCATCCTTTATTATCAACAAGAGATTGTATTTTATTAACAGGTAAAGTGGGCTTTCCCCATGTAAGTGTTAAATGCACTCCAATATTTTTAAAGTTTCTTTTTTTTGCCTCTTCTATAGCTTTCTCAAAATATAAACCATTTACCATGGCTGTAGTTGAAGTAACAATTCCCTTTTCAATGCAATCAAGTATTCCCTCTGAAACACCTTTGGTTAATCCAAAGTCATCAGCGTTTATTATAAGTTTCATATTATAACATCCCCTAATCCTGCTTGTTAATATAAGGCTCAAGCATAGGCATTAGTTTTTCCATTCTTCTAAGACCAAAATCTATAGGCTTCATAGAAAAATATTCTATACCTTTTTTATCTAAAGCTTCTTTAATCTGCTTTTCTATTAAAATAACTTCCGGGGAAATAAGAACTAAGTCAACCCCTTCCTCACTGATGGTATTCAAATAATTCTTATCATCAGCAAAAAACCATTTAATAGGCAAATTATTGTCTTCTGAATGCTCCAGAACAACTCTTTTAAAAGCTGTAGCCTGACCTGTATTTTTACAAATTACCAAAAATTTTTTCAATCTTATTCATCCTTTCATATAATTGAATAAACTCCTTTGCCATATCCTTTGCCAAAAGAGAATCCATAAAATGATCCTGCGAATGAATTAAAAGAACAGATATATCATTTTTTTCACCTTCAGCTTCCTTTTGAATTAAACCAAATTGAAGAGAATGTACTGTTTCAAGTTCTTTTTCTGCTTCTTCGAGACACTTGTATGCTTCCTCAAATTTATTTGCTTTTGCAAGATTTATAGCCTTAAAAGACATTGCTTTTGCATTTCCTGCTGATAAAATAAGTTGAAAGGCTGTTTCTTGATAGTCTACTTCGTTCATGCTTTTATCCTCCCTTTTGTCGGATCACTGGGTAGTTTATGAATGTTCGCTTCGCTCACAAACTACCCGCTAAAGTCCATTTAGGACTTCAGCCTCCTAATTTCCGTCTACTTTCTTATGCTGCCGTTTTCGTTAAAAAACTTTGGTAAGTATTTTTTATGTGCCTCTAGCATTTCATCCAATAGCTTATGTCCTTCAAAGTCGCTTGAAACTAATGGATTTGTAACCATAGCCAAAAGTGCCTTCTCATAGCTTCCTTCCACAGCTGCCTCTGCACCTAATATTTCAAACTGTTTTATTTGATTTATTAAGCCCTTAATTTGTATTGGGAATTCATCAATAAACTTGTATGGAACAGGACCATCTTTTGTAATTCTTGATGTAATTTCAAGCACGTAATCATCAGAAAAATCCTTTATTGTTCCATTATTAAGCGTATTTACTACTTGTAAATCTCCTTTATCATTGTAAATAGAAGATATCAAATTGCAGGCAGCATCGGAGTAATATGCTCCTCCCCTTTTTTCAAGCTGCTTAGGTTTTTCCTTAAGTTCTGGATTCTTATATAATTCAAAAAGTTCTTTTTCAGTCTCTATAACTTCCTCTGCTCTTGTTTTACCAAGCTTGAACTTTTCAAGCTCGTCAGCAAGCATTTCTCTTGTTTTATAATAGTATCTATGATACGGACATGGCATGAGCTTAAAAGCCTTTATAAAATCTGACTCCCAATCCATAGCCGTTATATTCTTCATATTTATTTCAGAAGATTTTTCTATATATTTATTCATAACTTCTTCAGTTTTATTTTCACCATCAACATATATATTAAAGCCATAAACCATATGGTTTAGCCCTGCAAAGTCTATTCTTACTCTTTCAGGCTCAATGTTTAATATATTTGCAAGACCTCTTTCCATCCCAACGGGAACATTGCACAGCCCTAAAAACTTTCTATGTGAGGAATATCTTGCCAAAGCCTCTGTAACCATACCTGCCGGATTTGTAAAATTTATAAGCCAAGCATTTGGGCAAAGCTCCTGCATATCTTTAGTTATATCCAAAATAACCGGAATAGTTCTTAGCCCTTTAAATAAGCCTCCCGCGCCGTTAGTTTCCTGTCCCATAAATCCGTGAGACAGTGGAATTCTTTCATCCTTAGCTCTGGCCTGCAAGAGACCTACTCTAAGCTGAGTAGTTACAAAATCAGCATTCTTCAGCGCTTCTCTTCTATCTAAAGTCAAATAAACCTTAATCGGAACTCCTGCTTTTTCAATCATTCTTTTTGCAAGATTTCCAACTATCTCTAATTTTTCTTTTCCTTCCTCTATATCTACAAGCCATAATTCATTTACAGGCAGTTCCTCATATCTTTTAATAATACCTTCTACAAATTCAGGTGTATAAGATGACCCTCCGCCTATAGTAACAATCTTCAGCATTATACCATCCCTTTCTTATCTCAGCTCCTTAATTACACTTGTTCTTTCTACCTGTTCTTTTAACCCTTTAACTAAAAAATCAAATCTTTTCCTTACTCTGGACTTAAAAAACAATCCGGCTACAAAAACATTAAAGCTGTTAAAATACCCAGAGGAGTGATTTTCTTCAAATAACATTATTTTTGTTTTGTTTTCATCAATAGAATAAAATTCATATCTTGATTTATAAAGTATATTGTCATGAGTGGTTGTTATCTCATAAACCTCGTTTGGTTTGTAGTCCGTTATTTCCACAAAAACCTTTCCGTTCCTTACAGAATAAGCTCCTGCTGTACGTTCTACCCTTGTACCAATCGGACTTTTTTCATTAAACTTAGGAAAATCTCTTTTAGCAGTTTTTTTAAAAACTCTAAAAACCTCATTAATAGGATAATTAACTACTGCTTGATTTTTATAAGTTGCCATATATTCCTCCAACTTGTAAGGTTTATTAGGGGGATAAACTCCCCCTGTAATTATTTCTTTTTATACGTTAAGACTGTTTCCTGATTCTTCTTCTACTACTGCATCTTTATTAGAAACAATAACAAATGGAGCGTAGATCAGTATTGATAAAAGCAGGGTTGCCGCAGCCACTATTGTAGCTGTAATACTTCCTCCTGTTGATAAGAAAGCAGATATTACCGGAGGAGTAACCCAAGGAGTTGCTATATAAATTCTTCCTGCAAATGGTATAGGTCCTGTAAACAGCCAAGCTATAAACAAAGTAATAACAGGTGTTAATACAAATGGTATAAACATGATAGGATTTAATACCATTGGAAGTCCATAAATAACTGGTTCATTTATCTGGAATATACCAGGTGCTGTTGCAAGCTTTGCAAGTTCCTTATGTTCTTGTCTCTTAGAGAACAAATATATACAAATAATTAAACCTAAAGTAGCTCCTGAGCCTCCGTGCATTGCATAAACGTCAACAAAGTTTCTTGTAATAGCATTTGGAGGGGTTGTTCCGTATACAGTAACTGCTTGAAGATTTTCCTGCATAGCCGGAGCATACATTGTGTCAAGAATAGGTCCAACAATATTCATACCATGGAGACCAAAGAACCATAGTATCTGTGAAATCATTACTAAGAATATCATTGTAGCAGGTGATTGACCTAAACTTGTAAGAGGCCTTTGAATAGTTATATCTATCCAATCCTTTAATGGCAGCTTTACAAAGTTTAAGAATATAACTGACAAAATACCGAATACAAGCATTACTATTCCACCCGGTATAACAGCTGAGAATGCCTTTGATACTGCTGGTGGAACCTGTTCAGGCATTTTAATTACCCAGCCCTTTTTAATAACTAATCTATATATCTCTGTAGCTAATATTGCAGTAATAAGACCTGTAAATACAGCGGATGAATTAAAAGAAGTCCAAGATAAAAGTCCCCAGCCCTCAACGGCTTTAACTCCTGCCTTTTCAGCAACATCTTTTGCTAGTTCAATCTTTGCTGTCTGTGGTAAAAGTGTAAGGTATGATACAGTTGCAATTACACCTGCTGAAAGTCCATCAACCTCATAGTTTTTAGCCAGATTATAGGATATTGTAAATACTGAGAATATAACTCCCAGTGCAAGAGTTCCCCACCAGATCTGACTCATTACCGGAATAATATATTTAGCTAGAAATGGTTGAACGCTGCCTGCATACCAGCCCATTTTATTAAGCATTTTTCCAAACAAAGAATCTGCATTAAACAATACGTTATTAAGCATTACAACTAGAGCACCCATCATTGTCATTGGAAGTATTGCTATAAATCCATCTCTCATTGCCGCAAGATGCTTTTGTCTGCCAATAGCCCCCGCTACAGGTAAAAAGTGTTTTTCAAGCCATGCTGCTAACTTGTCTAAAAAACCCATAAATAATTCCTCCTCAAATTTTTAATTCAAATAATTATTTACGCCCCTAATAGTTTTAAAGCCTGATTTAAAACTCCTTCGCCGTCAACTTTTCCATAGGATCTCATATCGATAACATCTACAGGTTTAGGTGCTGCCAGCTTAGCTACCTCATCCTTCATGAATCTGACCTGAGGCCCTAAAAGAATAACATCCGGCTTTGCTAACTCATTTTTAAAGCCTGCTGTTCCAACAGCCCAAATCTCAATTTCAATTCCTCTTGCCGCTGCAGCTTTTTGCATTTTGGAAACTAATAGAGAAGTTGACATTCCTGCTGAACAAATTAGCATAACCTTTTTCATAAAAATTCCCCCTTACATTTTTTGGAATTACATAAGGATTATTGATCCTTATGCTTTTAAATAATTGGTAGGTTTTAAAATGTATACATTTTCATTTCCTTGTCTTATAATATAGCAACTTGCGTGCCAAAATAAAAACAGCAGAGAAAATGCCATCTCTGCTGTGCTTTTGTATACTGTAATATACACATTTAAATACATATTTATACAAAACATTAAATATTATCATTAAATCCTATACACATTATTTAGTTTTGTATACACATTTTATTTAAATTTCTAATACACTTCTTAAAACAAAGCAAACTTCATCATCATTAAAAGAAATATTTAAGTTTTTAGATATGGAATTCATAAACTTTTTTAGCTTCAAAAGCTGCAGCTTATAGTTTTCATACAGTTTAGCCTTTACTTCGCACTCAGGACTATCTGTGCCGTTTAAAAGTCTTTTTATAGCACAGATAAGATGGAGGACCACACCGGTAGCTATTTCCTCAGATATTTCAAAGCCAAGCTTAGTCTGAATAAAGCTTATTGTAGATAAACAAATATTCTTATACTCTTCAACATCTATTGAACCGTCAATTTCCTCTTTATAGTTCTCAATAATCCATGCATATTCACTTACATCGCTGCCGTTTATAAGTGATTTTAATAAATTTACCCCTTCCTCACTAAACATCTGTGAAATTGATACAAAGGGTATTCCGTAAATATCTGGGTTAAAGGTTCCTACTATAGCTGCTATCTTTTTGTCCTTTGCAAGCTTATTTATAGAACTGTAAAACTCTTTGGTATTATTAATAGTTAAAGCCATAACCTGTACGTTTTTAGGAAGCTTAAGCTTCTTTTCTATCATTTCCTTTAAGGTTAATGCACTGCCCTCGCCTGTAGTACAAACTGTTATTATAAGCTTATCCTTTTTAGCCATAAAATTCTCAGTAAGGCTGTGAAGCGATGAGTTAAAGAAATTTGAATGACTCTCATTTACGGAGTACCATATATTATCTATATCTTTCTCTATAAGTGATTTTCTTGCGCACTCTATTACAGTGATAGTTGAAGCCATCTCCAAAACCTTGATTTTGATTCCTGTTTCTTCTTCAATTAAATTCCCAAACATTTTTAAAGAACCCATATCTACTAATAGAAGCACACCCGCTCCTCTATGATTTTTTACAATAATATCTTTTAATTCCTGATAGGCTTCCTTTGCATTTTTATCCAAGCTCATATCATAGGCGTAAATGTTATAGGCTCCAACAAGCTTTTGGGCAACCTCCATCATAGATGACGCCGTATGCCTCCCATGCATGGCAACTACAACAATGGGAACACTGCTTTCTTCAGAATCAGAATTTTTTCCAAGAGTTAAAAACATTGCGATAAAGCCAACTTCATCTACAGGAAGTTTTATATTAAACTTCTTTTCAAGCTTTGTAGCAAAGTTAAGTGCAAGCACATATTCTTCCTTATTTTCCTCTATAATTCTTTTAAGATTATGATTAATAACCTTTTTACCGGATTTAAGCCTTTCAATGCTGGAACTTATATGAAGGCAGAGCCCATAAAAAGTTTTGTTTGGGAACACCTTTCCAAGCTTTACTCCTGCATAGCTCAAAAATTCCTCTACTAAATCAATTATTTTCTTATCAACAAGCTTTGACAACTCCTCTTTATTAACCTGTCTCTGTGTATCTCCTACAAGTTCTCTAAAATAGTTCTCAATTTCAAGAGACATCAGAACATTAATATCCTCTTCATCTACTCCTCTTTCCTGAAGCTCCTGAATTCTGTCTTCAATTTCTTCATAAAAATTGTCTGGAAGCTTTGTCTTATCTATCTCCAGGATTTCCTCAATACCTGCTGCACTAAAGGAAAGCCTTTTGCTGCCATCTACTATTTTGTCTATCTGATCGCTGTAATTTTTATATAATATAAGTCCCTGCTTCACTTGAGCTGTAAAATCTGTGCTGTGAAGCCTGATATTTTTTTCTTTTCTTGATACACATTTTAAGAATGCATTTGCACACCCTAGCTGTATATCACTTTTAAGCTGCCCAACATTTCCCGGAGAATTATATAAAAGAAGACATCTTAAGCTATTTGGACTTACTATAATTTCTCTTCCTATTCTTGCTGATTCGATTTTCAAAAACTCACAAATAAGTTCATATCTCTCCTCAAAGGTTCTATCTCTAAGCGGAGGTATTGTTATATTTATAGGAATTCTTCTTGTAAAAGTAGCCAAAAGACTTGTATCAACATCCTCAGTAGTAGCGCAAATTATAAGAACGCTGCTTTTCCTTACATTATCTACATCACCGATTGGTGTATACTCGCCCTTATCCATTAAATAAAATAAAGTTTCCTGTCCTTCCGGCGGAAGTCTGTGCACCTCGTCTAAAAATAATATACCGTTATTTGCCTTTTCAACTAATCCTACCCTATCCTTATCTGAACCTGTATAAGAACCTTTTTTTGCTCCAAACAAATGAGCTAAAATAAGCTGCGGATTATTGGCATAATCCGCACAGTTGAAGGTAATAAAAGGTGCATTTGAAGGAAGTATGCAGTTTTCTACAGCAAATCTATGCATAAGCTCAGCAAACATAGTTTTTCCTACTCCGGTCTCTCCCAAAAGAAGAGTATAAAGGCCTCTTGGTGGATAGAGAATAGACGCCTTGGCTTGCTGTACTGCTTTTTTAAGACTTTTATCAGCCCCTATAAGATTATCAAAACTTACACCGAACTTTGATGCTTTTTTATTAAAATTCAAGCTGTAAAGCACAGGCTTCCCCTTAATTTTAATAATTAAGCCCTCTTGATAGAGGTCATTTAATATTTTACTTACATTAGTTCTTTTTATATTAAGCTTTTCAGCTATTTCATTTGTATCACAACCAATAGTTTTCTCATTTTTTTCTAGCTGCTGCTTACACTTTTCCTCAATATACCTTAGGATTTCCTCCTTGTTTGTCCGCTTTTTCATAGCTCCACCCCATTTAAAATGAAATAACCAAAAGAAAACGTTTCAATATTTAGTCATTTTATAAAATTCTATCATATGTTATAATTCTCTTCAAATACTATTATTAATCTATAAAAAATAATATAGGATTTTGAGTTAAGCTATTAACCTATAAATGCACAAAAATGCAGAAGAATTTGTATTGAAATGTATTTATAAGTTAAGTTTCATAGCTAAAACCCTATAACCAAAGGAGAATTGAAATGAATGCTTTATCAAAAGAACAAGTAGATCTGATGCTTAAAGAACATAAGTTTTATTTTCATACAGGAATAACTAAGGATGTAGCTTTTAGAATTCAGCAGCTCAATAAACTTAAACATGCTATAAAAATGCATGAAAAAGATATTTTAAATGCTTTATATAAAGACCTCGGCAAAAGTGAATTTGAAGCCTACAGTACTGAAATAGGCTTTGTTTTAGACAGCATAGGCTATATGGTAAAAAACCTAAAATCCTGGTCAAAACCCATGAAAGTAAAGGCACCAATACACCAGCAGCCTTCAAAAACTTATATAATGTACGAACCCTATGGAACAGTACTAATCATTGGACCTTTTAACTATCCATTTCAGCTGGTAATAGAACCTCTAATAGGAGCAATGGCAGCTGGAAACTGTGCAGTTTTAAAGCCCTCTGAAAGTACACCTACTATATCTGCTTTGATAAAAGATATTATAGACAAAACCTTTGATAACAAATATATAAGAGTAATAGAGGGAGAAAGGGAAACTACCTCAGCGCTAATAAACTCGCCCTTTGATTATATTTTCTTTACCGGGAGTGTTCCTGTTGGAAGAATCGTCATGGAGGCGGCTGCTAAAAACCTAGTTCCGGTAACTTTAGAGCTTGGCGGGAAGAGTCCAACCATAGTTGATAAAACAGCAAACCTTGAGGTTGCTGCTAAAAGAATTGCCTGGGGAAAGCTTATTAATACAGGTCAAACTTGTATAGCACCTGACTATTTGCTTGTTCATAAGGATATTAAAGAAAAATTTATTGAACTGTTAAAAAAAGTTATCATTGATTTTTATGGAATTGATGCCTCAAAAAGTCAAGACTACGGAAGAATAGTAAACATCAGACAATTTGACAGATTAACTTCAATAATTGACAAAGATAAGTCCAAAGTTATATATGGAGGCAGCTATAATCAAGAAAAGCTTTATATAGAACCTACTTTAATTAACAATGTTGACTGGCAGGATGCCTCAATGGAAGATGAAATCTTTGGACCAATATTTCCTATACTTGAATACACCGATTTAAATGAAGCAATAAACATGATTAATGAAAGACCAAAACCACTTGCATTATATTTATTTACTGAGAACGAAGCTGTGGAACATAAGATTTTAAACAGTGTATCCTTCGGAGGCGGCTGTGTAAATGATACAATATCCCATGTTGCAAGTGCTTATATTCCCTTTGGCGGTGTAGGCAATTCCGGTATTGGAAGCTATCACGGAAAAGAAAGCTTTAAAACCTTCTCGCACAGAAAGAGCATATTAAAAAAGAGCACTAAATTTAATATTAATATAATATTCCCGCCATATAAAGATAAAGTTAAGCTGGTAAGAAGACTTTTAAAGTAAGTACATTCATTAAGTAGATTACGGACTAAAATAGCCGCAGGCTGTGCTTTAAAGTCCGCAGGACTTTGCGTGGAAAATAATATATAATCTTAGTGAGTACTTTGCTACTGTCCTACATACTTTAAAGCAATCCTATACTACTTTTGTTGCTCGCTTATTAATTAGTTTAAACATTAAAAAGTTTTGCTCTGTTTAACAATAGCATTGCTATAAGCATGTTCTTTGATATTGTAGAAAGAAAACTTACTGCAAATCAGCATGGCTCAAGTAAATATTTGAATAGATTAATGATAAAAATACTATTACCAGCTTTTAATAAATGCAAAAATATTAATTATAAAGCAATTATTGAGTAAGTTATATGTAGAGATACTTATAATTGCGTATAAGATATATAGGCAGGGTATAAAAACCGATAGCAGGTGCAGAAAATAATATTTTAATTTGATTGATAACTTTGCGCATGTTCTTAGTTTTTCAGCATTTCGAGCCTTAGAACATGCGCAAAGTTATCATAAAGTAAAATATTATTTTCTACACAAAGCTCTAAGGTCTTTTTCCCACAGTCTACTGCATTTAAATTATAATTTTATTAAGTTACCTATTAATTATTAATTTTCCCCCGGATACTTAAAATTCCATTGTTTTCTTATTCTGTCCATGGTCCTTAAAATTCTTAATGATTTTTCATGAGGCATTATGCTGCTTTCAAGCTTTCGTTCTCTTATACAACTCATTACTTCCATGGCTTCATATTCATAGCCATTTTTTAAGAAAGGAATTTTTATTTCTCTAGGATCCTCTCCTTCAATCTCAACTATTGCTGATGTGGGCATAAAAAACCTATCCAATTTTATATTTCCTTTTGTTCCTACAATAAGACCTTCATGCGGTATATAGTCCTTAATAGAAATTGATACCTCTGCTCTTTTGCCGCTGCCGTAGTCCAAAATTATTGTACTGTCTTGGTCTACCCCAGTTTCTGTATAGCTCATCATGCTTTTAATTTCTAAAGTTTCTTTGTTATATACTAAATCTGCAAAGGTAAGCGGATATATTCCCACATCCAATAATGCTCCACCGGCAAGCTTCGGATTTAAAATTCTTTTTTCGGGATTAATATCACCTTTGAAGCCAAAGTTAGCTTTGACCAAGCTAACCTCTCCAATAAGCCCTTTCTCAACATACTGCTTTACCTCATTAATAACAGGCAAAAATCTAGTCCACATAGCTTCCATAAGAAAAGCTTTGTTTTCCTTAGCACAATTAATCATTTCAAGCATTTCATTTTCATTTATCCCTATTGGTTTTTCACAAAGCACTGCTTTTCCTTTTTCAAGGCATATGATTGCAGTTTCCTTATGAAAAGAATGAGGTGTAGCTATATATACTGCATCTATATCAGTATCCTCAGCTAAGCTTTTGTAGCTGTCATAAATTTTTGAGACCTTATATTTTGCCGCAAAACTCTCTGCTCTTTCCATACTTCTTGAAGCTACAGCCGTTATTTCAGCTTCTTCTAAAATCTGAAGTCCATCTGCAAAGGCATTGGCTATGCCTCCTGGCGCAATTATTCCCCATCGAATTTTTTCACTCATATTTTTCAGCTCCTTTTTAAGCTTATAAGCTCTGAAACTATTAATTTTAATTTATTATAGCATTTTTAATTATTCTTTATATAAATTTACTCACGTTAATAAAACTTTAACATATTATAATAAAGGCAGGACTTTGTTACATATAAAGTTTAGAAAGGGGATATTATGATAACCAACGAGCAATACGTAAGACTCTCTCTTGAATTCAATCTTTTCTTTTTAAGAATAGCAAAGGAGCATGCTATTTTCGCTGCGGCTTCCTTACCACCAAGAGATAAAACAATACAACAGCAGCTTCTTACAGTAAAACAGAACTATGAAACCCTTCTACAAAGGGCCGTATCCTTATCACATAATGTAATTAGCAAAGAAGTCCTTACTTCTGACGAAATTGTAACTGAACTTACACTTCCTGCAGAGGAATCAACTGAATTTTTGACCGGTATTCCAATAAATAAAAATATAACAAAAGAGGAGCTTAATATGGTAGAAGCTGCAAAAACAAGAGCAGAAACAGCTCTTACCGGAGAAGTATCAAGGCTTAATAATGAAGCTCTGGTTCTTACAAACAGAACTATAGCCTTTTTAAATAATTTGTATAGAAATATAAGCGAATGTAAAGCCTTCAGCTATACTTATCCGACTATGCTTCATCATGTTACCGAAGAATCAAAGTTCGCAGCTATGATGCTCACTAAGCTTCAAAACAAGGATGCTATTGACAGTGTAAAAGAAATAATTGACCTTGAAATATTCTGGAATCATATAATGGAAGAACACTCTATGTTTATAAGAGGCTACTTAGATCCTGCAGAAAAACAGCTTTTTGAAAAGGCAAATGATTTTGCTAAAAAACTTGAGCTTTTAGTTTCAAGAACAATGGAGCTTAGACAAAATCCAAAACTTCTTCCTGAGATAACCAGAGAGAGCATAAATCAGGTTACTGAGCTTAGAAACTTCAAAAAACAAGGCGCAGAAGGTATATTAGCTTGTGAAATTAAATCCATTATCCCTCCACTTTTAGCAGACCATGTGCTTAGAGAAGCTAACCATTACTTAAGGCTTTTAAACACCACTAAAACAATGTAAAATTATAGAAAAAAGTCCCCTAGGGGACTTTTAAAATTATAATTTATAAGATAATCCCCTAAGAGGCTTTCTAACTTCATTCTTAATTTTTCATTCTACTTTATTTCTCGTATCCACTTGGGTGATTAACATGCCATTTCCAAGCAGTTTCAATTATAGTTTCAAGAGAATTAAATTCCGGCTTCCAGCCTAGTTCTTCCATTGCTTTTGCAGAAGAAGCTATTAAAACCGCAGGATCTCCTGCTCTTCTTGCAGCAACCTCAGCTTTTATTTCTCTTCTTGTAACCTTTCTTGCTACCTCTATAACTTCTTTAACTGAGAATCCTTTACCATTTCCAAGGTTATATATTCTGCTTTCTCCGCCTTTTCTTAATCTATCAACAGCCAAAAGATGAGCTGAAGCTAAATCCATTACATGTATATAGTCTCTTATGCAGGTTCCATCTTCAGTGTTATAATCATCACCAAACATCATTATCTTTTCTCTTTTTTCAAGAGCAACTTCAAGTATCAATGGTATTAAGTGTGTCTCAGGGCTGTGATCCTCACCTATCTTTCCATTTGGATGAGCTCCGGCAGCATTAAAATACCTAAGAGCAGTATATTTTATGCCATAAGCATTATCACACCATTTTAATATCTTCTCCACAGAAAGCTTAGATTCTCCATAAGGATTAGTTGGAAAAGTCTTGTCGCTTTCAAGTATCGGAATACTTTCAGGCTCTCCGTAGGTAGCCGCTGTTGATGAGAATACTATATTTTTAACATTGTAATCTTTCATTGCACGAAGAAGACTTAGTGTTCCGCCTACATTATTCTCAAAATACTTAAGTGGTTCTGTTACACTTTCTCCTACTAATGAATCAGCCGCAAAGTCTATAACCGCATCAATTTTATTTTCAGTAAATACTTTATCAAGTATTGCTCTATCTCTTAGATCACCTTCATAAAGTTTTCCGCCAAGTACCGCATCTCTATGTCCCTTTTGAAAATTATCTAAAATAACTACCTCTTCACCTTTTTCTAAAAGTGCTGCAACCATGTGACTTCCTATATAACCGGCACCGCCGCAAACTAAAATTGCCATATTAAAAACCTCCTTATAGTCAGAGCAGTGAGTAATTTAATACTCTCGCTCCGCTAGAAAATTACTCGTAAAAGCCCATTTAGGGCCTTTACCTCTATTATCTGATTTCTTCAGTTCCCTGACCAACGCCGCTTAAATAAAAGTTTGGTTCATATCCTATTATCTTAGCATAGTTTTCCTTAACTGTATTGATAAAGCTCTCAACCTGATCCTTCTTTACAAGAGCTATTGCACATCCTCCAAAACCTGCACCAGTCATTCTGGCCCCAATGCAGCCTTGTGCTTTCAAGGACTCTTCAACTATGGTATCAAGCTCTTTTCCTGTAACCTCGTATAAATCTCTTAAAGAATTATGTGACTCAACTAAAAGCCTTCCAAACTCTATAAGCTTACCTTCATTTAAGCAGTCATAGGCTGTCTTTGTTCTTTCATTCTCATATACAGCATGCTTTGCCCTGTTTCTCACGTTTATCTTTTCTAATAATGCTTCTAACTTACCAAACTCTTCTACTGTTAAATCGCATAATGCATTTATTGGTTTTTCCTTCTTTAGAATCTCCAATGCCTCATCACATTCTGCTCTTCTTTCGTTATACTTTGATTCATTGAGTGCCCTGCGCTTATTTGTGTTCATTATAACTAGAGTATAATCTCCTAATTCAACCTTTGCATAGTTGTATTTCAAACTTCCGCAGTCGAGAAGTATTGCTTCATTTTTCCTTCCCATGCCAACAGCAAACTGATCCATAATTCCGCAGTTTACTCCGACAAAAGTATTCTCAGCCTTTTGTGAAAGCTTAACAAGCTCAACTCTATCAGCAGTGCCTCCATTAAATAAAGTATCAACTATAACTGCTGTTAAAACCTCAAGAGAAGCTGAAGAGGAAAGGCCTGCACCATTTGGTATATTTCCGCTTATCAAAATGTCCATACCACCAATACTAAAGCCTCTATCCATCATAACCTTCATAACACCCTTAGGATAATTAGCCCAATCATCTTCCTCTTTATATAAAATGTTATCTAAATCAACTGAAACCTTTAAATCAAAATTAGTAGAGGCTAAATTAACCTTTTTGTCTTCTCTTACTCGAACTAATCCATAGGTACCAAATTCAAGCGCACATGGAAATACATATCCTCCGTTATAATCAATATGCTCACCTATTAAATTTACTCTTCCCGGTGAATGAAAAACTCTTATTTCACCTTCTCCGTAAAGCTTTTTAAACTCATCTTTTAATTCTTGAATATTCATAATAAACTCCTTTCCTTACTTATTATCTACTTTTTTAAATCCTATTTTCTCCATAAATCTTATAAAAGCCTCTTGACCCTCTTCATTTCTTTTATAAACTCCTGCATCCATAAGAACTTGAAGGAATTTATGACCTACTTCTTCTTTAACTATTTCTGCAGCGTTTTGTTCATTATAATTTGTTCCATACTTCTCTATAAGTTCTCTTATCCAAGCTGTATGTTTATTAATAGAATCACCGCTATTTTCTTCAGCTGCTTTTAGTCTTTCTTTATCTCCTTGAAGTACAGCTTCAATTTCTTTAAGCTCGCTGTTTAACCTTCCAGGCAGCACAGCCAGTCCCATAACCTCAATTAGACCTATATTTTCTTTCTTTATATGATGAAGCTCCTTGTGAGGATGGAAAATTCCATCAGGATGCTCTTTATTTGTTCTGTTATTTCTTAATACCAAGTCTATTTCAAACTCTCCATTACTATTTTTTCTAGCAATTGGAGTTATAGTATTATGTGGTACCTTTTGTCCATTTACCTCTGAGTAAGCAAGTATGGACACAGACTCATCGCTGTATTCTCTCCATTTATTTAAGATTTCTATTGACATACTAATTAATGCTTCCCTGCTTTTTGAAGATAGTCTTATAACAGACATAGGCCACTTTACTATACCTGCCCTAACTTCTTTAAAGCTGTCATTTGTAAAATTGATTTCTACCGGAGCAGTTTCCATTGGGAATACATGCCTTCCACCTTGGAAATGATCATGACTTAATATAGAACCTCCTACTATAGGCAAGTCTGCATTTGAGCCAATGAAGTAATGAGGAAACTTATTAACAAAATCAAATAGCCTTACAAAGGTTTTATCAAAAATTTTCATTGGTACATGTTTTTCATTGAATAATATGCAGTGTTCATTATAGTAAACGTATGGAGAGTATTGAAGATACCATTGTTCACTATCAAGTGTTACCGGTATTACTCTGTGATTCTGCCTTGCAGGGTGGTTTATATGCCCGGCATATCCTACATTTTCAATACAAAGCAAACATTTTGGGTAATTAGCTTGAGGCTTAAGCTTAGAAGCTGCTATTTCTTTTGGATCCTTTTCAGGTTTTGATAAATTAACTGTTATTTCTAATGCTCCGTAGCTTGTTTCAGCAAGCCAATAAAGATTTTTTTGAATTCTATCCATTCTTATATAATTTGATGCCTGTGATAAAGCATAAAAATCATCAGTTGCCTTTTCTATTCCGGATTCTCTCATAGTTTTATCAAAATTTTTAACAACCTCAGACTGACGAGGCATTAAAAGGCCCATAATCTTTGCATCCAATAAGTCTCTATAAGTTATTGTATTAGCTTCAATAAGACCTATTTCATAGGAATAATCCAAAAGCCTATCTAAAATGTCAATTGCATTTTCAAGTTCTTCCTCTTGAACTTCTCCTGCATATGGTTCCTCCAGCTTAAACAAATCTAAAAGTGCATTTCTGGAAGTTATAATATCCAGTTTTTCCAGCATGTCATGCTTTAAAGCAAAATTTAATAGTCTTTCAATCTCGTAGGCAGCATTTATTTTGCTCATATAAACCTCATTCCTTCCTTTTATCTATTTTATTGTTTATAGAAATCCTTTTCTATAAATATAAATAAAATTTCCTATATTTATATGAATTCAACCTTTGTTTTTCAAAAGTTGAATTCATTATTTATTCTACTTCGCATCGCCGCAGCTTTCTCGGACCACCAGGCTAGTATCAACTATGATTTTCTTTCTAACCTTGGCTCCATTTTCAATAATGTCCAGCAGTTCAAGCGCTGCTCTATGTCCTATTTCCTTCATATTTAAATCTACAGAAGTGAGCTTTGGCTGAGTTATGTTTGCTAGTATAGTATTATCAAAACCTACAACTGACATTTGACTGGGAACTTCTATGCCAAGCTTTAAGCAGGCATTCATAACTCCTACAGCCATGAGATCATTGCAGGCAAATATAGCCGTAGGTCTATCGCTGCTTTGCAGAAGTTCTTCAGTAAAGCTTTGAGCTCTTTCAACTACTTCTATACTGTTCCCTTTTCCAACATTTAAAATTCTTTCATATTGTAACTTTTCATCTTTCAAAATAGATTTATATATCTTTTCCTTTATATCATAAGAAAAACTCTTATGCCCTCTGACAAAGGCTATCTTTTTATGTCCTAACTTGAGGAGATATTTAAAAGCTTCCACAGTTCCTACTTCCTCATCATAGCATACAAAACTGCATTTATTGCTGTCCGGAGAGCCATTGACTATTATGATAGGAAGATTTTTAGAAAGCTTATCGTAAAAACCCTTTCGCAAATTCTCTATCGCAGGATCTATGACAATTATTCCATCAGCCTGTCTTGCAGTGAGCTCTTCAACAAGCTTTATCTCCTTGTAGGCTTCCCCTTCCGTATTTGATAGATTAACACTATACCCCTTGCTTTTCATCATTTCTTCAATAGCTTCAACTATTGTTGGAAAAAACAGATTTGTTATACCCGGTACTATAATTCCTATTGTAGAACTCTTTTTGGTTATAAGACTTCTTGCCATAGTGTTAGGCTTATAATTTAATTTTTCTATAGCTTCTTCTATTTTTTTTCTAGTTTCGTCCTTAACTGGATAATTATTATTTAAAACTCTTGAGACAGTAGTTATTGAAACTCCGGCTTCTCTTGCTACATCATTGATTGTTATCGGCATATCATCACCCTTTAGAAAACCTTTTCTATATTTTTATTATATTACTCTTTTTAGGAACTTGCAACCCCTAAAAATGTATGAATATTTTTTAATTTTATACTGATTAAAGTTCCAAATAAACTTATTAATTATATTAAAAAGTCCAAAATTCCTTTGAGAATTTTGGACTTCTATTTTACATTCCTTTAACTAATCTCTTAAACTTCTCCATATCATAATTATTACTGATATATATTCTGTGAAGTTTATAAATTCCGTTTGCTTTTGATGCTAGGCCGCTCTTAGTTGAAACAGCCATTTTGTATCCTATTTCCTCTACTGCCTTTAACGTATTTTCGTTAAAGTTTCCGTATGGGTACGCTATATAATTAATATCTTTATTAAGCAGCTTTTCCAAATACTCTTTAGATTCCTTCATTTCATTAACTTGCTTATCATAGCTTAGTTCATTAAGCCTTGGATGGCTTACAGTATGGCTTTCAATATCAATTCCGTTCTTATCCATCTCTTTAATCTGTTCTGCATTTAAATAGCTTCCGCCATCTGCAACGGTATTTGTTATTACAAATATTACAGCTTTAAATCCAAATTCTTTAAGTACCGGATAAGCGTTTGTGTAATTGTCTGAATATCCATCATCTAAGGTAATGACTACCGGCTTTTCAGGAACCTTTGTGCCATAAACCATATGAGAGTATAATTCATCTAAACTCAATGGTGTATATCCATTATCCTTTAAGTACTTCATCTGCTCTCTGAATTTATCCTTTGGAATTCTAAGTTCGTTACCTTTTTCATAATCAATGGAGTGATACATCAAAATAGGTATGTTCTTAGATTTTCCTATACCTTTAACAGCCTGCTGCTGCTGTGGATCTTCCTTTAAAGCCTTTATCTTATCAAACTTCAATTGCTCCTGCTTTTTTAATTCTTCCTTTTTAGCTTCATCTTCCTGCTGTTTCTTTTTTTCCGACTCAGCTTTTAATTCTTCCTGAGTTTTACCACTGGTTTGAGCCTTTAGAACATTGTCCTTCTTTCCCTTATTAATTGCAAAAAATGACGCTCCAACAAGAAAGATAACAGCTATTAGAAGTACAGCTATTCTTTTCTTCTTAAGTCTTTTCAAAATATCTCCCCCTAGTAATCAAATGAAGAATTATTTAATTTGATAAGAAGGCCCAAAATCCCTTCAGGTACTTTGGGCCTCATTCTTCATTATTTTTTTATAACCTTAAGCTCATGCAATGCTCTTGTTGCCATTACATAATTTAGCCTGCTTTCACTTTCTCTGTTTTCTTCCTGAATAAGTATAACAGCATCAAACTCAAGGCCTTTAGCGAAATAGGAAGGAATAACAACTGTTCCGCCTTTGTAAATTATATCTTCTTTATTAACGATTTTCAAGTATTCCTTTGTTTTTAATAAACTTCCTATTCTTTCTGTTTCTTCTAAATCTCTGCACAAAACAGCTATATTTTCAAATTCCTTTTCCCTTAAAGAATTAATAGCGCTATCTATTTTTTCTATAAGTTCCCCTTCGCTTTGAACTACCTGCTCTGTAACCTCTTCTCCGTTTCTTACTAATGGAACAATTCTACTATCTTTAAGAAACTTATTAGCATACTCCATAATTTCTCTTGTAGATCGATAGCTTTTAGTCAGCTCAAAATACTCAAGATTAAGCGCCGGAAGGATTTCTTCAAGTCTAAGCATCGGAGTCTGTCCTTTAAGGGGAAGCAATCTTTGGTTACTATCTCCAACAATAGTCATTGAACTGCATCTTGTAAGTTCTCTTACTACTAAAAACTGTATCGGACTGTAATCCTGAGCTTCATCTATTACTACATGCTTTATTTCTTCTTTAACCCTTAAGCCTTCAAGCTTTATTTTTAAGTAAAGTATAGGAGCCAAGTCATCTTGAGTAAGCTCAGCGTCACCGTTTATTTCCTTATAAAGTTCAAGACAATCTTTGCTATCAAGCCAGCTCAGTTCTTCTTTTGCTCTCATAACCTCAGAGATAACTTCTCTTATAGCTATTTTTCGCTTTAAGTTAAGATTAGCTTCTTCGATTTCAAGCTCTGCCTTTGTCATTTTAGAAATTTTATCATTATATTCCCTTTGAATTCTTCTAACTTCTTCATCTCTTAAATCCCTAAGCTTTGAAAAAATAATTCTTCTTATTTTTTTACCTCTTCTAAAGAGAGGCATTTCCTTATAGTATGAATTAAATAATTCATCAAGTTCATTTTTAGATACTGCTGTCTTGTCAAAGAATTTTACAGCCTCAAGTTTAAAGTATTCCTCATTAAGCTTATCTATATAGTCATTAAGCTCACTAAGGTACTCTAAAGAACTTTTATGAACTATTTTATCGATAAATTCCTTATCCCCTTTAAGCACTCTTTCCATATAATTTTTAAAGCTCATAATACTTTCTAGTTCTAGTATATCAAGCGCAAAATCCATAAAGGTAGTCTGCTTTACTCCAACCTCTCCAAGGCTTGGGAGTACAGTAGAAATATACTCCATAAATATACTGTTAGGTCCTAAGATAAGAACCTTGTCCTGAAGACTTTCTCTGTAGTTATATAGAAGGTAAGCAACTCTATGAAGAGCAATAGTAGTTTTGCCGCTGCCGGCAACACCATCAACTACAATAGTCCTGTCCTTTGGCTGTCTTATTAAATTATCCTGCTCCTCTTGGATTGTCATAATGATATCTCTAAGCTTATCCGTAGTGTTTCCGCTTAATACCATCTGAAGTATTTCATCTTTAACTTCCAATGAAGAGTCAAACAAACCAAGAAGCTTAGCCTTTTTTATAACAAACTGCCTTTTTAAGAGGACATCTACATCTATCTTCCCGGCAGGAGCGCTATAAGTATTTGTTCCAAGCTTGCTTGAATAAAACAATGCTGATATGGGTGCTCTCCAGTCTACAACCACGGGCTCATATTCTCCTTCAGGAGTCATGCCAAATCTTCCGATGTATATATTATCTGCACCTTCAAAGCCTTCTTCTTTAAAGTCAACTCTTCCAAAGTATGGAGCGGTTGAAAGAATTGTAAGTTCTCTGAGTCTTCTATCAATATTTTTAAAAGCCTCTTCCTTAACGAATCTTTCATGATCAAAATATTCTATAACTTTATCTTCATCATCTCTATATTCTTCAAGAACATTCTTTCTATAGTCTTGAATATACTGCGTGGCCTCTTTTCTCTTCTCTATATAATTTAAGATTTCTTTATTAATAAGGGAAATAACCTCTTCAAGCTTTTCTTTTTCGATACCAAGCTCTATTTCCTTTTGTATAGTTGTTTCTTTGTCAAAATCAAAATTATTATTTTGCAATAAACTCATCCCCTTTTAAAGGTTATTAATCCTCAATAGTTCCGCCTTCTCTTACAAATTCCATGAATTCGTCTCCCATGATGGTTTCCTTCTCCAATAGTCTTTCAGCAATTTTAGTCATAAGCTCTCTATTGTTTTTAAGTATATCCACTGCCTTCTCATGAGCATCTCTTATGATTTTAAGAGTTTCTTCATCTATAATTGCAGAAGTTTCTGCACTGCAGTTCTGTACAGGTCTTCCATCAAGATATCTATTCGAAGGTGATTCCAGTCCCATCATGTCAAAACGGTCTGACATACCGTACATAGTTACCATACTTCTTGCAGTTTGAGTGGCCTTTTCAATATCATTTGATGCTCCTGTAGATATAGCATTAAACTCAACTTCCTCTGCAGCTCTTCCCCCTAAAAGTATAGCAATCTCATTAAGCAGCTCTTCTTTTGTCAATAAATACTTATCTTCCTCAGGAAGCTGCATAGTATAACCTAAGGCACCCATCGTTCTAGGTACTATAGTTATTTTGTGAACAGGATCGGTTCCCTTTAAAAGTGCTGCGACAAGTGCATGCCCTACCTCATGGAAGGCAACAGTTTTCTTTTCCTTGTCAGACATAATCCTGTCCTTCTTCTCCTTACCAGCTAGTATAACCTCAATAGCCTCTTCTAAGTCTTCCTGCATTATTTCTTTTCTTGAATGTTTAACAGCCCTTAAAGCAGCCTCATTTACCATGTTGGCAAGATCTGCTCCTACAGCACCGGGAGTCGCTTTTGCAATAGCTAAAACATCAAGGCTTTCGGAATACTTAACGCTTTTTAAATGAACCTTTAAAATAGCTTCTCTTCCTTTTAAATCCGGTCTGTCAACAATAACTCTTCTGTCAAATCTTCCCGGTCTTAAAAGAGCCTTATCAAGAACCTCAGGCCTGTTGGTTGCCGCAAGTATAACTACAGGCTTTGTAGAATCAAAACCATCCATTTCAGCTAGAAGCTGATTTAAGGTTTGCTCTCTTTCATCATTACCACTGATATTTCCTTCTCTGCTCTTTCCTATAGCATCTATTTCGTCGATAAATATTATACATGGAGCTTTTTCAGCAGCCTGTTTAAATAAATCTCTTACCCTAGCTGCTCCCATACCGACAAACATTTCAACAAATTCTGAACCGGACATGGAGAAAAAAGGCACCTTAGCTTCACCAGCAACAGCTTTAGCTAAAAGTGTCTTACCTGTTCCTGGAGGTCCTACTAAAAGAGCCCCCTTAGGAAGCTTAGCACCTATTTCAGCGTACTTTTGAGGATTATGAAGGAAATCTACAATTTCGACTAAAGATTCCTTAGCTTCCTCTTGCCCGGCAACATCTGAAAAAGTCTTTCCGGTTTCGTTTTCTGCGTAGAGCTTTGCTGTATTCTTTCCAAAGGACATGACACCATTTCCAAGCTTCTTATCAAGCCTTCCAAATATAAGCCTTCCTAAAAAGGTAAACATAATAATAGGTAGTACCCAATTAAAGAAAAATCCTTTGAGAGGATTGCTGTCTGTAGATACTCCACCGAAGGTAACACCTGCAGCAGTCAGCTTTTCTACTAATTGATCATCACCTATATTAACAGTATAAAGTATTTTTTTCTTTTGTCCTTCTTCTGTCTTAGGTATTATAATTATCTTGTCTGTAGAAATTTGAACTTCCTCAACCTTTTTATCAGTAAGCATCTTTATGAACTCATTGTATTTTATGGATTGAGTTTTAAAATCAACAATTACAAAATTTAAAATCATTAAAACAATGGATGCACCCAGTATATAATACATGGCATATCTAACTTTTTTATTGTCAAACATTTTTTTCTCCCTTTCATATTTCTTGCCATCCTATAACGTCCTTTATACCAAGTCCAGGTTCATCAGATAAAATAACCTTATCACCTTTAAACTCAGCTCCGCCTATTACAGGATCCTTTGCCAATAGATTAACCGTATCCAAATCTGCTTTAGTAATATTTTTCTTTCCTCCTGTAAAGCTTGCAGCAGCAGTAATTCCTATTTTGCCTTCAAGCATGCACCCCATCATACACTCTATCCCCATAGTTTCAGCTATAGCGCAAATTTTTGCAGCATTATAAAGTCCACCGCATTTCATAAGCTTTATATTAATTAGATCTGCAGCTCTAAGCTGTATCAGCTTCATAGCTTCAAATGGGCCAAATACTGCTTCGTCTGCTAAAATATCTGTAGCTACATTATCAGTTACAAATTTAAGTCCTTCTAAATCCCAATACTTAACAGGCTGCTCAACAAGTTCTATATCAAGGTTCATATCCTCAAACCTTCTTATAATTCGAACCGCCTCTTTAGGCTTCCAGCCTTGGTTAGCATCAACTCTAATTGTAATATTCTTTCCTACTGCTTCTCTTATTGCCTTGACTCTTTCGATATCCTTATTAACATCAGTTCCAACTTTTGTTTTTAATATCTTAAAACCTGCCTTTACAGCCTCAATTGAATCCTGAGCCATTTCTTCAGGTGAGTTTACACTTATAGTTATATCAGTAGTTATACTGTTTCTAAATCCCCCAAAAAACTTGTATAGAGGAATATTATACTTCTTTCCAAGCAAATCGTAAATAGCCATATCTACCGCAGCTTTTGCACTTGTATTTTTTATCATTGAAGCGTTAAGCACAGACATTATTTCTTCAACATTATCGATATCCATTCCTAAAAGTTTAGGTTTTATATTTCCTTTGATTGCCCCTTCAATGGAATCTTCTGTATCCCCGGTAATAACAGCTGTAGGAGGAGCACTTCCAAAGCCTGTTTCAAAAGTATCCGTTTCAACCTTAATAACTATTTCTTCTGCTGTATTAACCTCTCTCAGCGCTGTTTTAAAAGGTTTCTTTAAAGGAGCACTCACTTTTCCAATCTTTATATCTTTAATTTTCAAAATTATCCCCCCAGATAGAAATTATCTATAAAATATAGATATCTATAACAAATTATAAACCAAAAGAATACAGATTAGATATAGTGTTAATAAAATATTTAAATTAATTTAAAATTTAATACTTATTAAAAGTCAAATTTTCTATTGTACAAATTATAATTTTAAAAGGGGTTTTGTCTTATGCCCTTTCAATTATAAAAAAGTAGATTGCATCGCAATCTACTTCTATTCTTCAGAATAATACTTTCCGGCTGTAAAGTTATGTATAAGTTCAATAATCTTTTCAGTCAAAACTTCAAAGATTTTTTCTCCCTTTTCATAGGTTGCCTTAGTTGCATCTCCTGAAAGGGCATTTTCGTAAAGTATTTTTCCCCTTTCTTTAAAATAAACTCTCATTAAAGGCTTTTTATCATTTTTCAAAGCTTTATCCATTTGTACAAGATTCTTATTGTAGTATAGAACTGCAGAGCTTTCGTCTTCCCCCGCATGCCCTTGACCTTCTGTTATAGTTAATATTTCCTTTGAAAAGTCAAGCCACCAGTTTATTATTATAACATCCATTCCAAGCTGCATGAGCTTTTCACTTGCAAGGTTAAGTGCATTTACATTCCCGCCATGTCCATTTAAAAATACAAGTTTTTTTATGCCATTATCATAAAGACTCTTGCCAACAAAAAACACGTAGCTTGACATAACTTCTGTCGGAATGTGTATTGTTCCCGGATACACCGATAAATCATAGCTTTGGCCGTATGGAATTTCCGGTACTATCCAAACTTCTTCCCCTATTTTATCGTTTATCTTATTGCAAAAAAGTCTTGGTGAAAATATATCAGTTCCTAATGGAAGATGATGTCCATGAGCTTCCACTGAACCTATAGGAACAATAGCAACTTCCGCTTTAGATAAATTTGCTTTAAAATCATCACTGGTATAGTCTACCATGTACATGTTATTACCCCCAAATTTTACTATATTCTTAATATAATTATACCATCATTGCATACTATAACAACTTCAATATTTAGATTGCTCTTCACAGTAATTTCCATTATAATCATATATGTAACCAAGGGGGTGTTGTCTTGAAAAATAATAAAGTAATTTTAATCATTTCTGTACTTATGCTTATAGTAATAGGCTTAAGCTCTGGATATATAATCTATAAGAAAAGTGAATTAAAAACACAAAAGGCTCTTATTGACAAGGGAATTCACAATAAAATTGAACCAATTCCTGAAAAAACTCCAGATAAAGCACCTATTATTGTTCTTCCGGTTGATGATAGTAAGCAGGATAAAAAAGATAATACTGCTGATAAAATCAATAACGAAAAAAAGGACGATCATAAAGATATATCAAAGCCAGTTAATAAGCCTATAAAAAAAGGTGACAAGGTAGCTTATTTAACTTTTGATGACGGTCCTTCGGTAGGTATTACCCCACAAATACTGGACATATTAAAAAAGAATAATATTAAAGCAACATTTTTTGTAATAGGGAAAAATATTGCTCCAAATAAGGATATTTTCTTAAGAGAAAAAAGTGAAGGTCACGCTATAGGTAATCACACTTTTGATCATAATGTGGATTTTATATACAAAGCTCCTAAGAATTTAGTTGACGAGTTCAAACAAGGTGAAAGTACTATAAAGGAATTTTATCCTGGTTATAAAGCAAAGATAGTAAGATTTCCCGGAGGATCAAAAAACAGACCAAAAGAATATAGAGAGGCTGTAAGAGCTGCCGGATACAAATATTTTGACTGGAACTGCTTAACTAAAGATGCAGAAGGAGCTAATGTTCCTGTTGATCAATTAGATCGTAATATAAAACAGAACTTTACTCATCAAAAAGACTTAATAGTATTAATGCATGATTCAGATGGGAAAGACACCACAGTTGAGTATCTTCCTCAGCTTATTAAATTCTTAGAAGATGATGGCTATATATTTAAAACGCTAAATTAAAGAACTCGGGATATACCCGAGTTTTTCTTTTTATTTACCTTACATATAAGTAAAGCTTATATATTCCATTTATAAAAAAACCTGCTCCAAAAGCCAATATAACATAAATCAGTAAATTGGCTGCTTTTCCGGATACCTTTGGCGCAGATATTGTCTTACCCTTAGACGCCAATACATTTATTCCCCAAAGGCTTAAAAACATACCACAAAGCATTGCTACTGCGAATATAAAATAAACAAGCTTTCCATAGCTTCTCCATATGCTTATAACTGTACTGCTTAAAGTAAGCCAGAAAAAATGAGTCATTGGGTTTGAAAAATTCACTATGAAGCCTGTAAATAATGCCCTAGAGTCCATACTTTTCTTTACTTCATCCTCATTTTCTTCTTCCTGCTTAACTTCTTCAGAACCATTTTTCTTACTGCCTTTTAACGCTTTATAGCCAATGTAAAATATTACTGCAGCTGATATTTCCCAAAAAAATATTTCTAAAAGTTTATTGGTTTTAATTAATTCCAAAAGTCCAAAGTTGATAAGCATAACATCTATAGCATCTGCAATTAAAGAACCAGCAGCGACAGCAACACCTTTTTTAAGACCTTTTGTCATAGTCCACCTTACAGATTCAAAGCCTGCCGGTCCCATAGGTATTGCAATTACAATACCTGTAAAAAGTCCTGTGTAAAGTGCTCTAATAATTAAAACATAACTAATACTCATAAATTTCTCCTTTAAATCCAAATACCCGGCAGCTAAAAAATATCTTGCTATAAGCGCTGCCTATTAAATCCTACCCTTCCCTTTAAGCTATATATTTCTAACAATTAAAGCAACATTTTCTATATGTGCAGTCTGAGGAAACATATCAACAGGTTGAATTTCAAGAGTTTTATACCCAAGCTCATTTAATATTCCAAGATCCCTTGCCAAAGTAGCCGGATCGCAGGAAACATATACTATTCTCTCCGGCTTCATACGGCTAAAAGCTTCTAAAAGGCTTCTTTCACAGCCTTTTCTTGGAGGATCAACAACAACAACCTCTGCTTTAACCCCTTCTTTTATAAGCTCCGGTATTACCTTTTCAGATTCACCAACTAAAAATTCAACATTTTCTACTAAGTTTTCTTTTGCATTTTTCTGAGCATCCTCGATAGCCTCAGGAACAATTTCTACTCCATAAACCTTTTTTGCCTTTTGAGATAAAAACAAAGATATAGTACCTGTTCCGCAGTAGGCATCAAAAACTGTTTCCTCTCCGGTTAAGCCGGCATACTCTAAAGCCTTGCTGTATAATATCTCTGTTTGCACAGGATTAACCTGAAAAAAGGACAATGGAGATATGTTAAACTTAAATTTGCCAATATAATCAGTTATCTTATCCTGTCCCCATAAAACCTTATTCCTACTGCCTAAAATAACATTAGTCTTTTTTGAATTTATATTCTGTATAACACTTTTTAATCCATCTATATTTTTAAGCATAAGCTCCACAAATTTCTCAGAGTAAGGCAAAGCTTCTTCCCTAGTAACTATAACAACCATAACCTCCGAGGTTTTAAAGCCCCGCCTAATCATTATATGCCTTAGAGTTCCCTTATTTTCCTCTTCATTATAAGGCTCTATTTTAAATTTGGTTATCCACTCCTTAGTAAGCTGAACAACCTTATCTGCTGTCTCATCTTGAATATGACAAGTATCCATACCTATAATATCATGACTTCTGGGAGCATAAAACCCAATTGTAACCTCATCCTTAACCTTCCCTATGGGGAGCTGAACCTTGTTTCTGTATCTATAGGGTTCTTTCATTCCAATAGCAGAATGAATCACTACATTTTCAAGCTTCCCTATTCTGGTTATAACCTCTTTTACTCTATTAGTTTTAAACTCAAGCTGTCCTTCGTAGTCCATATGCTGCATCTGGCAGCCACCGCATCTTTTATAAATGCTGCACACCGGATCTATTCTATGCTTTGAAGACTTTACAACTTCTAAAAGCTTGCCATGAGCGTAGTTTTTGGATAACTTTACTATCTTCACCTTAACAGTTTCTCCAAGCAAGGCCCCCTGCACAAAAACAGTGAAATTATTAACCTTTCCAACTCCCTCGCCTTCATATCCCATACTAAGTATATCAATAACGTAATCCTTATTTTTTTCAACCGCTGTACCTTCAACAAGCATATGTAAAAACCACCTTTTTTATAATGAATAATGAAGAATGAAGAATTGTCCAAAGTTTTTTCTACATACTTCCACCTGGTATTACTCTAAAAAACCAATTATACTAAATATAATCAAAAACAGCCTCAATGTAAAGAGTTATTGTCCGACTCTATTTCAGAGTATTCCTCAAAATGTTAAAGCTTAAGAATTGCAGACAATTCTTAAGCTTTAGTCATTTTACATTCTTATTGCATTCTAAACGTATCACATACCGTATCCTGGCTTGTTTCTGCTCTCGGACCGGAAATTTGCACATTGCTTGCCCTGCAGACTCCTTCTTCATTATAAATACAATTTACTGATTCACACTTTATTGCCGGACTCATTTCAATTGCATTATTGTTTAACAGCTGTCTTACTTCGCCTGTAACATTCATGTTAGTAAGATGAGTAATCGCATTTGTAAAACCTTTTTCTGCAAAGGTATTACACATTGTTTCATCGCTTGTATGGGCACCTGAACCAAAAACATGAATAGTATTTGCAGAACATAATCCACTCATATTATGTACACATTTTAAAGCATTACAATTTAATTGTCCACTCACAATAATTCCACCTTTCAACGCAAAATATTTGATAATCATTATAATATGTTTAACATTATATTTTACCTTACTCATGGATATTATTCCTAAAAAAAATAGCAGCTGAGCTGCCAAGTAATATAATTGAATCAGTTGCTGTTATATTCCATCTTTGTATTTTTTCCAAAACTTATACATTATATTCACTATTTAGTATTTTATAATTGTTTCTCTTATATCGGCCCACTTAAGAGCATCTCTTATTCCCTCTTCTATGCTCTTTTCAGCCTTCCAGCCTAAAAGCTTAAGAGCTGTATCTCCATTTGCAAAGGAACCGGGCACATCCCCAGGTCTTGGATCAGTTTCTTCCTTTTTAACCGGTTTTCCATAAACCTTCTCAAAAGCATTAACAAGCTCCTTAACGGTAACTCCCTTACCTGTTCCAAGATTTATAACTAAATAATTAGAATTTCCGTTATCAGCTTTTTTAAAAGCCTCTTCAAAGTTTTCAATAGCCTTAACATGAGCCTGTGCTAAATCCCATATATGAATAAAATCTCTAATGCCTGATCCATCACGGGTATCCCAGTTAACACCGGTAATCTTAAACACTGAATCTCCTGCTGCTGCTTCAACAAGTTTTCCAAGAACATGGGATGGGAATTGTACATGTACTCCGCTTCTAAGCTTAGGGTCTGCACCTATTGGATTAAAATATCTTAGAGCAATACCTTTCATGTCATAAGCTTCACAGAAGTCTCTTAAAACCATTTCCATTATATATTTTGTTCTTGCATATGGACTTCTGGGATTTAATGGAGACTTCTCAGTAACCATAAAGCCTTCAACATCATCATAAATAGAAGCTGAAGAGCTGAATATAATATTGCTGCAGCCTAGCTCCTTAAGATTTTTAAATAATTCTAAGGATTTAGCCACATTGTCCCTATAATAATCATAAGGCCTTTCAACTGAATCCGGAACTACAATCAATGCTGCAAAGTGTATAGTATATTTAATATCCGGATGATCATTAAATATCTTCTCTAGTATACCTCTATCAGCTATATCACCTTTATAAAATATTTTACCCCTTGTAAACTCTTCTCTTCCGGTAACAAGAGAATCCAGTATTACCGGAGTATGCCCCTTATCAATTAATGCTGAGCAGACTGTACTTCCTATATAACCTGCTCCCCCTGTAACAAGAACCTTCATATTTGTTTCCTCCTAAAATACAAATTACGCTTTTTAGCAAATTAGAAAGTATTTCCTCCCTAATTTTTTTACATAACTTCCAATATTATGACACTAACTATTTTATATATTATATCAGAACTAAATAATTTTTTCTATTTTTTATAAAAAACCAACTTATATAAGCTAGTCTTAATAAAAAACAGCTAGATCTCATAATCAGCTGTTTTTAAATAGTCCAAAGAAGCTGAATTCTTTCTTTCCTTTCTTTATTTGCAAAGGTTCAACTTCTTTTCCTTCAATTATTTTGTATTGATTTTCATTAATCCATTCATAAAGTTCTTTATTTTTGTTCTTTATTATATCAAAGGCACCTTCTATTTTAGCAGTTCTTCTTGCATTATCATGAGCATCACTGCCCACTATATGAATTAGATTTTTCTCTACCAAAAGCTCAGCAAAGATTTTTATATCTTTTCCGTAAATTCCTCTTAAGCTGCCTGCGTTTACTTGAGCTAGTACTCCCTGTTCTACTAAGTTCTCAAGCAAAGCTATATCCTTCATTATTCGAAGGTTTCTCTCCGGGTGAGCAAGTATCGGTCTGGCCCCTTGAAGCCTAAGTTCATAAAAAACTTCTTCCGTATATACAGGAAATTGCTGCATAGGGAGTTCTACAAGTACATAAGGAGTCAAATTAATCCCCCAAATACTTTTCTCACTATAAAGCTTTGGTAAATCTGGATGCATATAAAGCTCTAAGGCCGGTAGTATTCTTATGTTAATCTCCTTTTCCTTGCAAAGGTGCTGCAAACTTTCAAGTTTTTCATAATAAGTCTTTTTATCCTGCACAACTTCTCCGGGTATAAAGTGAGAGGTAGCGCAAATATAATTTGTCCCTTCATCTACAGCAAGCCTTAGCATGTCTAAAGACATATCAAAGTTTTTAGAACCATCATCTATATAAGGCAGCACATGGCTGTGAAAATCTATCATAATTGCTCACCCCCACAAATTTCAATAATATATTTTTTATTTATAATCGTAATTATAATAATAGTAACTCTTAGAATTTTGAGGAATCTTATTAATAACTACTCCTAATATTTTTCCTCCAACCTTTTCAATATGCTCCTTGCCTCTAACTACAGCATCTTTTTCAGCCTGTCCATAACCTGCTACAAAAACAACTCCGCTACAGAAGGTTGAAAGAATTTGTGCATCAGTAACAGCTAAAACCGGAGGTGCATCAAAGAGAATTACATCAAAGTAGCCTTGTAGCTCATCGATAAAGCTCTTCATTTTTTTACTTCCAAGAAGCTCAGCCGGATTTGGAGGTATTGGACCACTTGTTAAAACATAAAAATTATTAACAGTAGAAGCCTTTATAACCTCTTCCATAGTCTTTTCTTTAGACAGAATGCTTGTAAGTCCCACCTGATTGGATACCCCTAGCTTTTTATGAATAGTAGGCTTTCTAAGATCGCAATCTATAAGAAGAACTTTTTTTCCACTTTGGGCCATTGTTACGGCAAGGTTAGATACAACTGTACTCTTTCCTTCTCCTGGCTGCGTTGAAGTAACAACTATAGTTCTAACATCTTCATCTAAAGAAGAAAATTGTATATTAGTTCTTAAAGTTCTAAAGGCCTCTGCAGCCTGCGACTTTGGATTTTTTATTGAGATCATTTCATTTAACATATCTTCACCTCGCTATTTCTCAGCATCAATAATAACCGGTATTGTACCGATTACAGGTATTCCTAAAAGCTTTTCTATATCTTCAGGTGACTTTACAGTATTATCTAAGTATTCAAGCAAGAATACTACTCCAACAGAAACCATTAAACCTAAGAAGCACGCTATCGCCATGTTTAACTTTGGCTTAGGATTATCTGGAGATGTAGGCAATTCTGCAGGATCTAATATTTGAACATTATCAACCTTTTTAATATTTGCGCTCACTTCTTTAAGTGATACCGCCAATTGATTTGCTATCTCCATTGCCTGTTTAGCATCCTTTGACTTAACTGTGATAGTCAAAAACTCAGTATCACCTTTTGGTGCAACAGATACCATTCCTTGAAGCTGCTCTGCCTTCATATTAAGACCAAGCTTTTGGATAGCATTTTCAGCCACAGTTCTTGAAGTGACTAACGTACTATAGGTTTTTACAAGCTTTTGATACATCATAACATCATTATAATTTTGGGAGGTAGTTTTAGTATCACCAGTATCTTGTTTTCCAATTATCACTGATATATCAGACTTATAGGTAGGCTTAATTATAAAATAGCTGGCAACGCCGCTTATTAATGTAGAAATTAGTGTTATAACAACTATTAAAGACCATCTTTTCTTCAAAATATTCAAGTATTCGTGTAATTCCATTGTCATCCTCCTACAGCATTTTATTTTTATAGACAACCTCTATTAATTATATATTATAGATAGACAATTTTAAAGGTTTTTTATCGACTTTGTTCTGGCAAATTATATTATTGCTGACTTTTAAATGGCTAAACATCCATATGTTTAATGTTTTTCTAATCAAATTCTAATCTTTCATTAAGGGTGCTCTAATTATTGCTTACTATAATAAAAGTATCAAATAAATAATAAACTTTTGGAGGAATGAAAAATGTCAGTTAATTTAGAACAAATTGAAGTTTTAAGAGAAAGAGCAAATGTAAGTTATGGTGAAGCAAAGGAAGCATTAGAAACTTGTAATGGAGACTTAGTTGAAGCACTAATTTATTTAGAAAAGAATAACAAGATTAAAAGTGAAAGGTGCAGTGCAAACAGTATGGGTCTATGGGAAACTATTAAGAAGATTGTTAAAAAAGGTAACAACACAAGATTTGTAATTAAGAAAAATGAACGTGAAGTTTTAAGCATGCCTGTTACTATAGCGGTAATAGCTGCTATAATAGCACCGCCGCTTGCAGCTATAGGAATCATTCTAGCACTTATTACAAGCCATAGATTTAGATTTGAAAGCAAAGATGGTGAGGGCATGGAGATAAATAAAACTTTTGATAAGGTTTCTGAAGTTGTAGACAATGCAAAGCAAAAAATAGTAGAAACCGAACCAGCAAATCAATAATACGGAAATAAGACAATCAATAGGTATTTGCTCTTGATTATTGTATAATAATAGAAAGTGAACATAAATAGGGGGAAATACCTTATGGCAAAGGAAAAAATACTTATAATTGAAGATGAACTGAAAATAGCAAGATTTGTAGAGCTGGAGCTTAAATATGAAGGTTACTTAGTCGAACAATGCTATGATGGCAGAGAAGGCTTACAAAGAGCATTAGAAGGTAATATAGATTTGATTATTCTTGATATTATGCTGCCTTCAATGAATGGAATGGAAGTTTTAAGAAGATTGAGGCAGCACTCAGAGGTACCGGTTATAATGCTTACTGCCAAGGATCAAATAATGGATAAGGTTATGGGCCTTGATATGGGAGCAGATGATTACCTTACAAAGCCTTTTGCTATTGAAGAATTATTGGCAAGAATAAGAGTAGCACTAAAAAGAAAAAAGGCTGCTGCTATAGAAACTAACGTTATTCAGATTAATGATTTAAAGTTAGACTTAGATAAATACACAGTCTCTTTTAAAGATGACATTATTGACCTTACTAAAAGAGAATTTGAGCTCTTAAAGTACCTTATGGAAAACCAGAATATTGTTTTAACCAGAGAGAAGATACTGGATAAAGTATGGGGTTATGAGTACTTAGGGGATACCAATGTAGTTGATGTTTATGTAAGATATTTAAGAAGTAAAATAGATGATAGATTTGATAGAAAGCTGATTCATACTGTTCGTGGAGTGGGGTATCTTTTAAAAGATGAATAATAAAAATGAAATTAAAATACTAATTAAATATTTTGTAAAGCAGAGCCTTTTAATACTTAAATTAGCTATAACTGAAATTAGAAAACCTATTAAAAGCGTATATGACAGCTTTATTGAAAAATTGAGATTTTCTATAGCCTTTAAAATCAATATAGCCTTTGTGTCTATGGTTATAGGCTTTTTATTTTTTCTAAGCTTAACCGTAGCAGCAGGTTTTGGATTTTATCTAGGATACAGTGCTAAGACTGATATGGAGAATGACATTTCTCTTATTACTTCATATTCAAATGGGAATATCGAATCTATTTATGAGTCAATTGATAAAATTTCAAAATTGAAAAATAGACAGATTTCAATATTTGATTATAATGAAAAGCTTGTGTTTACCTCTGAAGAAGAAAATAACGAGGTGCACTATTATGTAAAAGATAAGTCTGCACGAGATAGTCAAGATAGTTATGTGTTTATTTCAGGAAGTGATATCTCCTTTCACTTTCCCACTAATGCTCCAAATACCTCCACCAGATTTTTTATGGTTCTAAATGAAAATATTACTATAGGAAATAAGGATTATAAAATACAAGTAGTTAATAAATTAGTTAATGAATTTATGTACATTGGCATATTATTTAGTGCTCTTGCAATTATTTGTGTAATAACAATTATAAATACATTAATAACAGGCTGGAAGGCAAGCAAAAAGATACTAAAACCAGTAGGAAGGATGTCTGAGACTGTACAAAACATTACTATTAATGCACTTGATACTCGTCTTGATATTGGCGGCTCTCAGGACGAGCTTAAGGATTTAGCACATACCTTTAATGATATGCTGGATAGGCTGCAGGAATCTTATGAAAAGCAAAATCAGTTTGTTTCAGATGCTTCTCACGAACTTAGAACACCTATAGCTGTTATTCAGGGTTATGCAAATCTTTTAGATAGATGGGGTAAAAATGATAAAGAAGTACTGGAAGAATCAATCACAGCAATAAAGTCTGAGTCAGAAAATATGAAGGCTCTAGTAGAGCAGCTGTTGTTTTTAGCCAGAAGTGATAAAAACACTCAAACGGTTGAAAAAACTGACTTCTACATAGATGAGCTCATAGAGGGAATAGTAAAAGAAACAAAGCTTATTGATACAAAACATCAAATAATGTGTGAGAAAAATGAAAGAGCTAAGCTTAATGCGGACAGAAACCTAGTGAAAGAAGCCTTGAGAATATTTATAGATAACAGTATAAAATACACTCCTGAGAATGGTCTTATAAAAATAAACTCTTATGTAACCCCAGAGGGTTTATGTATATCCGTTCAGGACAACGGCAATGGAATATCAAAGGATGACTTGCCTCATATATTTGATAGATTTTATAGAGCCGATAAGTCAAGAACAAAGCAGAGCGGCGGAACCGGCCTTGGCCTTGCCATAGCTAAATGGATTGTAATGAAGCATAGAGGGACTATAGAAGTGGAAAGTCAATTGGGAGTAGGAACTAAAATAAATATAAAATTACCTAAAGAAGATTCATAGACTTGCGTTAAGTCGAATCTATGGATCTTCTTTTTTCTATATCTCCCTGTCAAGCGTATACTTCACATCCACATTCTTTTTATCAAGTCATTCAATATTAATCACTGCCGCTCTGAAGGTTTTGCTTTTACCTAAAAGTGAATCCCTCGTTAAAAGCTTGTAGGCTTATTATAGTACTTGCAGCAGCTTAACTTATTCAGCTGTCTTTTAAAAAATGGCAGGGGTAGTACAGCATGACTTACATCAGGATCCTTGCAAAACTTTGCAAATATATTGTAGATTGCATTATAGTTAAGCCTCAAAACAAAATCTCCATCAAAATCCATAGTAGAATCATAATCATACTCATCTCAATAGGTCTGTTTACTGCCATACTATTCATAGTTTCTAAGGACTCATCTATAATCCCCCTGCATCTGTGTTCATAACCTAATAAATCAGAAAAATTAGCCTGTATTAAGCTTTTTAATTTCTACATTGCAGACTTCATTAAAATCAACCAGAAGCTTATCAAAAACCTCCTTTTGTTTAAAGAGAGGCATATTTTTTATGCAGAGAAAATGGAAAGAATGCTGTTGAGGAATACATATACTATCTAATTGCCAAGATATTACATGAATATTTGTGCTGTATGACTTAGTTAGAATACCAAAGCTACCTTTCCGGTATTTCCACATAAAGAAAGTACCAACCTTATTGATTGGTACTTTAACAGTAATTTTTATTTTTTCACTTTCTACTTTACAAGGATCAGTTCAATGTAAGCACTCTTATTTGCCAAGTTTATATATATTTAAATTACTCCAACTTTTCCGCTGTAAACAATTCCTCTTCGAATATCCATAGTTATAAAGGCACCTGTTTTTACTGTTCCAGTAACGCCTTGTGCGCTTAGAATCATTGGTATTTCTTTTAATGCGCATTGTATTGCTACATCTGCATCAATAGCATCCGTTTCAGCAATAATACCTGCAACTTTATCTAGGATTTCCATATAGTCAGCGGTTATATCTTTTGCTACCAATATATTTCCTTCTTCTAGATTCTTTAAAGCTTCATCAACACTGTCTACTACAACAGCTGTTCCAAAAGCATGACCAGTTCCTTTTGATTTTCCCTGAGCAAGTATGTCTCCAACAACGTGTACCTTCATCATGTTGGTAGTTCCTGCATAGTCAACAGGAATACCAGCCGCAATAACTAAAAGGTCTCCTCTTCTTACGTACCCTGCTTCTGTAGCTATTTCAGCAGATTTGTCAATAACCTCGTCTGTATTGCTCATCTTAGGAGCAAGTATTGGGAATACTCCCCAATTCAATGCAAGGCGTCTTGCAACAGTGTCATATGGAGTTACTGCAATTATAAGACATTCTGGTCTGTAAGCCGAAACCATTCTTGCCGTATGTCCTGTTTGAGTTACAGTTATTATTGCTGCAGCATTTAAGTCCATAGCCGTATTACAAGTTGCAAGGCTTATAGCATGTGGGACATTAGGTATGCGGTTTCTTCTTCTCTTCTTAAGCTTTTCTTCGTAGTTAAGAGCTTTTTCTGCTCTTTCAGCTATCTTAGACATAGTGGTAACTGTTTCTACCGGATATTTTCCATTTGCAGTTTCTCCGCTTAGCATTATTGCATCAGTTCCATCAAATATAGCATTTGCAACGTCAGAAGCTTCTGCTCTTGTTGGTCTAGGATTTTTAATCATAGAATCAAGCATTTGAGTTGCAGTTATAACTGGTTTTCCAGCCTCGTTGCATTTTTCTATAATCATTTTTTGAACTACAGGAACTTCTTCTGTAGGTATTTCAACTCCAAGGTCTCCTCTTGCTACCATTATTCCGTCTGAGAACTTTATAATTTCATCTATGTTATCTACACCTTCATGGTTTTCAATCTTTGAGAAGATAAGAATATCTTCGCCGCCATGCTCTTGAAGAAATTTTCTAATATGAAGTACATCTGCCGCTTTTCTTATAAAGGAAGCCGCAACCATATCTACTCCCATTTCTATTCCAAACTTTAAGTCATCGATATCTTTTTCAGTTACCGCTGGAAGAGTAGTTACAACCCCTGGAACATTTACGTTTTTGTTATTTCCAAGGCTTCCGCTGTTTCTTACTCTGCAGTAAATTTTGTTTCCTTCAACAGATTTAACTTCAAGTCCTACAAGACCGTCAGCTATAAGAATTGAATCTCCTAATTTAACATCCTTGTAAAGGTCTTTGTAGCTTACTGAGCAGATTGTATTGTTTCCAAGTATATCTTCTCCGCAAACTACAGTAAAATCTGTTCCTTCTTTAAGCTCTACGCTTCCGCCTTCAAATTTTCCTGTTCTTATTTCTGGTCCCTTAGTATCTAAAATTATGGCAATAGACTTATTGTATTTTTCTCTTAAGCTCTTTACCAGATTCATTCTTCTTCCATGTTCCTCATGATCCCCATGAGAAAAATTGTGCCTTGAAGCATTCATACCTGCTTCTATAAGTTTCGAAAGCACCTCTTCACTTTCACTTGAAGGTCCTACTGTGCAGATTATTTTTGTCTTTCTCATATGTAATATAACTCCCTTCATTAATTAATAATTAACAATTAATAATTGTTTTTTGGGGTGACTCGTTTTTCCAGAGGAAAAACTTTGCTTGTTGTGCGGTTGATTTATTATGTATTTAAACTATCTTATTATGTATAGTTTATCATATTATTATAAAATTTAATTAGCTTATTAGGGAACAGTTGTTAAACTAGCGAAAATATTTAAAATATGTGGAATGAGCATTGAGCGAGCGTCTAGAAGTTCTTGGTGAAGGAATAGTTATAAAATCCTAGTGTTGTTCGTTTGTTTGAGGCACGAGTTTAACGAAAACACTTGATTTTATAACTATTCCAAACCTAGAACTTCTACGCATAGCGAACCGCTCAAGCAGCATATTTTAAATATTTTCGCAATGATTAGCACCTATACCCTAACATAAGCTAACCTCTAATTTTAATAAGATAATGATTTTGCTATTTCATAAAGCTTTTCATCAAATTTTCTTGGTATTGCTAAAGCTTCATTTGTATCTAAATCTATTATGTCTCCACCTTTAATTCCTATAACTCTTTGTGTCTTTCCTTCCATTAAAAGTTCAACAGCTCTTGCTCCCATTCTTGAAGCTAAAATTCTGTCAAAGGCAGATGGACTTCCTCCTCTTTGGATATGTCCAAGTATTGTAGCTCTTGTTTCAATTCCTGTAATGTCCTCAATCTTTAAAGCAAGTTCATTTGCTCCTCCAACACCTTCTGCTACTATTATAAGGTTGTGAAGCTTTCCTTTTTGTTTTCCATCTAATATAGTTTTACAAACTTCATCCAAACTATAATCTTTTTCAGGAACTATTACACTTTCTGCTCCCCCGGCAAGTCCAGAGAATAATGCTATATCCCCGCAGTTTCTTCCCATAACTTCAACAATGCTTATTCTTTCATGTGAAGTTGAAGTATCTCTTAATTTGTTAATTGCATCTAATACTGTATTTAAAGCTGTATCAAAGCCAAGTGTATATTCAGTATATGCAAGGTCATTGTCTATAGTCCCAGGTATACCTATAGTTTTAACTCCTAGCTCTGATAAAAGCTTAGCTCCTGTGAAGGAACCGTCTCCCCCTATTACAACTAGTCCATCTATTCCATAAACCTTAAGAATCTGCGCAGCCTTCTGTCTTACTTCTAACTTCTTAAATTCAGGGCATCTTGCCGTCTTAAGAATTGTTCCACCTCTATGAATAATATCAGATACGCTGTGTCTATCCATTTCGAATATTTCCCCGTTGATAAGACCGCTGTATCCTCTATGAATTCCCATCACCTTTAACCCTTTATCAAGTCCTGCTCTAACAACTGCTCTAATGGCAGCGTTCATTCCCGGTGCGTCTCCTCCGCTAGTTAGAACTGCAATTGTCTTCATTTTCAATAGCCTCCTCATTCCTACAAAGTATGCTGTATAAAATTTAACCATGTTGGACATTTTTTGTCCCATGTATATTAAAAAAATCTAAAAATTGACCCACTTTAATTTTAGCTCAATAATATAAAGTTTGCAAGAAGCTAATGAAGAATTAATGATGAAGAATGAAGAATTTCGGAGGAAAATCCTGCGGATTTTCAACAATTGCAACTATATTTATTAAATTTTTCCTTAACAAATTTAATTTACATTCACTTTTAATTCTTCACTCTTCATTAATTACTGCACCTTTACGTTTTCTTCTCCAAACTGTCTCTTTAAATAGCCTAAAAGTTCTTCATCAAGCTTAATCCAATAATCGCTTGGAAGTCTGAATTTTTGTCTTTCTTTCTTAGTGCACATAAATACCTGCTGGCTGCCTTTGTAATCAAGCAAAGTGTTTTTAATCTTATCAAAGGCTTCTTTTCTTAGCTTTTCTTCTTCAACTAAAATATATACCTTATCGTTATTAACTTTCTCTAAGGGCTCTATCATTTCGCAGAGTATTTTAGGCTGCTCCTCTTCTCTTATGCTTACTCTTCCGCTTATTAAAACAACACAGTCTTCCTCAATATTCTGCCTATATTTTTGAAGCACCTTAGGAAAGATAATAACCTCAATGCTCCCATACATGTCTTCTAGTCTTATGAAAGCCATCATATCATTATTTCTTGTAATTTTTTTATTTACTTCAGCAATCATGCCGCCTATTATAACTCTGTCTCCATCTTTTATGCCTGAATTCTGATCAATTACCCCTTCTTCTAAAGCCTCAGTAGATATTATTTCTGTTATCCTTGTATTCGTTCTAAGATTTAGAGTTTCTTCAAACTCCTCGAGGGGGTGACCGGACAGATAAAGTCCCGTCATTTCTTTTTCCATTGCCAAAAGATATTTCTTTTCAAACTCCTTTATATTTGGATATTGAACTTCAACAGAACCGAAATCCTCTTTAAAGTCCGCAAAAAGACTCATCTGCCCCTGAATATTTTTCTTTCTCTCGCTGCTGACCCCATCTAACAGCTTTTCGTAAACTGCCAGCATTTGAGACCTAAACACCTTAAAGCAGTCAAAGGCTCCTGCCTTGATAAGGCTTTCTATTGCTCTTTTATTTACCAGGGAAATATCTATCTTATCATAGAAATCAGAAAAGTTCTCAAACTTTCCTTTTTCTTCTCTTGATTTTACTATACTCTCTATTACATTTAATCCAACATTTTTAATCGCTGCCAGACCAAAACGAATTTTTCCCTCTCTAACTGTAAACTTAGAGAAGCTTTCGTTTATATCCGGGGGGAGAACCTTAATTCCAAGTTCATTTGCAAAACGTATATAGAAGGCTACCTTTTCACTGGTACCCATAACGCTGTTGAGCATTGCTGCTATAAACTCTGTTGGGTAGTAGTGCATCAGGTAAGCTGTCTGGAAACCTACTACTGCATAGGCTGCTGCCTTTACCACTCTTGCTTTCACAAGCCTAATCTTATTAGTTGTGGTCTGGACTATACCATATACTAATCAAATAGCTTAGTATCTTCTATTATAGTCTCTGAACGTCTTTCTGATATAATCTATCGTATTTTCTCATCATTCCGAAGGGTTTGTCATAAATATTTTGTTTCAATACTTCCAAGTTGTATTTCGAGGCTGTTCGAATAATATAAATACCGTTATATTCATTACTTATAAAGGATATCTTTATATTTTCAAATCCAATATCTATCATAGATTTTTCACACCATTTAATGAAGTCGAACGAAGCAGAACAAATAAAGAATTCTCCTGCATCCTTTCTAATCCAGCCATCCCCATCAATTATTCCTCTTAGTATATAATTGATGAACTTAGATTCTGCTTCAGTTAGCAAAGGCCCTTTAGTAGTATAAGTTTTACCATATACCACTCCTAACCTTTGAGCATCCTCTAAGATTTCTCTTCCATATACAGTTATCCTATACTTAGTTAACTTAGCTTTTCCGGTAGGCTGTATTTCTTTGTATTTAATATTGATATACTCTGAAAGAAATTCAATTACATCTTTATCAGTTAAATCTATTCCTATATATCCTCTTTCTAAATTTACATATCCGTCAGTCAAAAGTAGTCCTAAAAAATATGCTTTTTCTTCACAATCTATTTTCTCTAATGAAAAGTTGACATAGCTTTTGTTTTTTGTTTTTATCTCATTGCAATCTCTTCTTTTTATATTAAACTTTTGCAACTTTTGAAGAATTGAATTTCTGGTCTTATATCCATACAATTCTGCTATTTTATTACTACTATATCCCGATTTATATAGTTCAATTATCTCTCTCTCATCAGATCTGTCCACAAAAGATATCGAGTACATATTCTGAGTTTTTTTCTTAACTCCATTTTTGTGTGCTAAGTCAACTATGCTATTGTATGTGATATTATAAGCATATTTCCTATTCAAATACTCTATTAATTTATGAGTATCATAATAATTATGGTATAGATATAGTATCCTCATTTTGTCAATATCGGAATATTTATTGTTTCCTGTTTTGATCTTTATCGCAATACTTCTAACTTCTTTTTCCGTTACATAAATTTTATATTTTTCTTTAGCAATTTTTTTAATTTCTCTAATTGTGTACCCCTCGGATCTCAATTTATATATAATCTTAGCATTTTTATTGATGAGAATATTAATCGCCTCCAATAATAGAAACGATAGTTATATTTAGAAATTTCGCTGCTGATTACCCATTTGTTTACTTATGAAAATAAACCAGTACTTAGAATCTCTTCATATACCATCTGCTTAATTTTTTCTAGCTTTTGCTAACCATCACATTTATTCTTCCAAATTGTGTTGTGGTTTAAACAGCTTTAGGGATTTCCAGCAATTTAAGAAGTTTTTAACCATACATCACTGTAAGGTGCCACACATTTATTCCATTTTATGGCTTTTGTTAAAGGCATAACTTGCGAAGTCCATCATTTGATCAAATATCTTATTTGCTATTTCTTCGCTTATACCATTTCTAATGCAGCCTGGTACTTCCAGGTTTCCATTCTCGTCTACTATACCGTTTATAAAATTGTATCGTTCTTCTTCCATGACCTTGTGCTTCTTTTTGGACATTGCACGTCTTACAAGGTCGGCACGTCCCATGGAATAGCCTGCTAGTTTTCTAACTATTTCCATAACTTGTTATAGTGATAGGTAAATGTTATCTTCGTCTTAACGGTCAGTAACATTTTTCCCCCACCTCACACCGTACGTGCGAGTTTCCTCGCATACGGCGTTCCATCATTCAAAACAAATTTGTTCTAATCGTTCTTTCTTTCTTTGCAGCCAAACTGTAGCATCTTTATATGCAAATTCATAAAGTTTTCTTGAAAAAGCTTTACCTCCAAGAAAATAATAAATATTTTCATTTTTCTTATTTTGTATTATTTGTCTTTCAGGTGTATTTAAAACTTCAATTATCTTAGTCAACATGTTTTTACTCCCTACAAATCCACTTCTTGGATTCCTGCCTACACATGTAATGCCGTCTCCATCGAACACTCCTCTAATGAAATGAGGATATAAGCTGCTTGGTATCTGTTCTGGGAAAATCTCTTTTCCACTTTTGTTAGGTAAAACGCCAAATTTCATTAGTGCCTTACACATGTGAACTGATGTAAGACTAACATAATATGATTGAGTTAAGCCATTTTTAATTTTCGTTTTGTTTGTAGAGTTTATTTGCTTAAGGAATCTATCAATTAATTCTCTATCTTTTAATGCAATATGAAGTTTTAAACTATATTGGCCATTTGTTATGCTAATATTTCCGTCTGACATTATCCAACCAAGAAAATATGCTTTTTCTTCACAATCAATTTTATCGAAATAAAACTCGTTACTAATTTTTGATTGAGGACCTTTATGTCTTAATTTTATATTATTTTTTCTTAACAAATACGATGCTACACCTCTTTTAAGTTTGAACATTTTTTCAATTTCAGTGGTGTATAATCCATTATTATATAATTTTATTATCGTATTTATGGTTTCACTGTCATATTTAATATTATAGAAGCCTCCTTCTCTAATATTAATTCCATTACTTTTCAACCATGTCCTAATTGTAGCTTCATTTATTCCTAATAATTGAGCTACTTTATTAGCTGAATATCCATTATCATAAAATAATAACGCCTCTTGTTTTATTTCGTCAGAATACTTTTTGCTTATGTTAACCACTTCCCTTATATACTAGTTTTTACTATATATAAGGGAAAATACACCATTGCGAACATTTGTTTTGAATAACTATGCCTCTTCGCTCCATAGAAATTACTCTATTTCATAACTACTATAGGCTGCTGCCCTTGAGATTCATAAACCATTTCCTGCTTACTAGATACATCTGGTATATTCACCATTAACATTATCTTCTCAAGTTCAAACGTTCCTTCTATCCTAGCCTTACATTTTACGTTAGCATCCTCCTATAACCCATCAGCAATCTTTTTGTCTAAGACTGACATGACTAAAGACAATTAGCATATAGCTAAATACAGAATATGTCACCAAGAAATATATTCTGCTGCTGAATTATCTTTCGATAACTAGTACCTTGAATTTGATACTATATGGCTCTTGAGTCTTTATACAGAGGTTTCTTTCAGTATGCATAGTAAATTTATGGCACCCCAGTTACTTCTCTAACCGCTTCTCAGGTCTGATTTTCACTGACTTCACCGCGCTTCATACAATATTTAGGATATTAAATATTGCATGGCGGAGTCTTAGGTCTTGTGTTCAGTCTACATCAAGTTTAGGAGCTTCCCCTAAAAGATCAGATAGAAAGTTAAGATAATTTATCTTATCTCGCTAGTTTTAATATAGTATTTCTACTATAAACTATATCTAGCAACGTTTCGCACCTTGATAAACCATTACTCCATAAGTTACGTTTAGTATAGACTCTAATGCAGGCGTTTCATAATGAGTTTTTTCAGGATTTCTTTTTCCTTCTATATATCTTGGTATCTCAGCCATAGGTCCTGGTCTGTAAAGACTTATACCTGCTATGATATCCTCAAGATTGTCAGGCTTTAATTCCTTCATAAAAGAGGTCATCCCCGGAGATTCCAGCTGAAATACTCCAACGGTTTTCCCCTCTCCTATCATCCTATAGACATCTTTATCTTCAAAGTTTATCTTATCTAAATCAATGTCTATATCTAGACCTGATTTAATCATTTCAACTGCATCTCTCATTACAGTCAGGGTTCTCAAGCCAAGAAAGTCCATTTTTAGTAGTCCAAGCTCTTCAAGTGTTCCCATAGTAAACTGTGTTACTATATTACCTTCATTTTTTTGCATTGGTACATAGCTTACTAGAGGCTGTGATGCTATAACAACACCGGCAGCATGAGTACCTGAATGCCTTGGAAGTCCTTCCAAGGATCTTGCAACGTCAATAAGTTCCTTTACCCTTGTATCATCCTCATAGGCAGTTTTAAGCTCAGGATTTATATTGAGTGCTTTATCTATTGTTATTCCAAGCATGGTAGGTATCATTTTTGCAATTCTATCTACCTCAGCATAGGAATAATTCATTGCTCTTCCCACATCTCTAATACAGGCTCTTGCTGCCATTGTTCCAAAGGTTATGATTTGCGATACATTGTTTACACCATATTTCTCTACAACATAATCAATTACTTCCTGTCTTCTTTCATAGCAAAAGTCAGAATCAATCTAAACTACCCTCTTTTTCAAGATACTTTAACACTGCTTATAGGTTTATCTGCAGTGGGTATAGACTATATCTTCACCTACCGTCCTTTACGGTTTAGGCTGCCCCGCTTCGGGGTACTAGCTTCCCCCTACGTGCCGCTGCACTAGTCGTTGAACCTTCCTCTCTTCAAGGCTTGGCTGCGTGGTTATCCAGTAGAGTCTGACTACACTCAAATCCCTATAATTTTTATGGTCATGCCACCTTCGCATCTAGATATATTTATATATTTCCATATTTATATATTTATCTTCTTATCTAGATAACTTCTTAACTTCTTATCTAGATAAGTTCTTAGCAATATATATTTATATATGGTTATATGTATTAATTCTCAATCTTGCGCTGTGGTTTATAGGGCTCTCAGGACTTTCCAGCAATTCAGGGCTCTTTAAGCACAATATTTCTATTGTGCACGACTATAATAAATTGTAATAGTGCAATTTATTACTAATCTGGCATTGAAATCCTGTCCGGATTTAAAAATCTTTCAAAAATCAACCCATACCTGAGCGGATCTATCTTCGTTATTCCCAGTGTGTAAGCTACAAGCGATCCCGCAGCACTACCACGACCGGCTCCGGTTGCTATTTTATTCTCATTGGCAAACCTTATAAAATCCCAAACTATAAGGAAGTAATCAACATATCCCATGCTCTTGATTACTCCAAGCTCATACTCTAATCTGTCAGTGAGCTCTTTATTAATTTCGCTGTACCTTTCTTTTAATCCTTGATAGCAGGTATCTCTAAGATATTCATAAGGGTCTGTCCCCTCAGGCAGAGGAAACTTAGGAAGCTTGGATTCGTGAAACTTATAGTCAAAATTACATTGTTCAGCTATTTTTACTGTGTTGTTTAAAGCTTCCGGAATATAGGAAAAGTTTTCGTACATTTCTTGAGGCGACTTTAAGTAAAACTCATCAGAAGGATACCTCATTCTTTTTTCCTCGTCTACTGTCCTGCCTGTTTGCACACATAAAAGAATATCATGGGCTCTTGAATCTTCTCTGTTTATGTAATGAACATCATTAGTACAAATCAAAGGAATATCAAGCTCCTTAGACATTTTTACAAGCTCTTCGTTTACCTTCTGCTGCTCTTCAACTCCGTGATACTGAAGTTCAAGATAAAATCCATCTTTAAATATTTCCTTATACATAAGAGCAATTTCTTTTGCTTTACTTATATTGCCGCTTAATATATTTGACTGAACTTCCCCGCCAAGACAGGCGCTTGCAGCAATAATGCCTTCGCTATGCTCTCTAAGATAGTCATGATCTGTTCTTGGCTTATAATAGAAACCATCAATTGAGGCCTGTGAAACAATCTTCATCAAATTTTGATAGCCTATTTCGTTCTTGACCAGCAAAACTAAGTGATGTGTTTCATTGTCCTTATTATTTGTTTTATCATACATGGAATTTGCCGCTACATATACTTCGCAGCCTATTATTGGCTTTATACCCTGCTCCTTAGCAGCCTTATAAAAATCAACACAGCCATACATTACTCCATGATCAGTTATAGCTATGCTTTTCATTCCAAGCTCTTTTGCCCGGGCAATTAAATCAGGAATTTTTCCTGAGCCATCCAATAAGCTGTACTCTGTATGTACATGCAGATGAACAAAATCCCCATTAAAACTGTTATCCAATATTTCACTTCCTTTCTTTAAGGATTACTATAATTTTATATTTTTACAGTGTTTTTTTCAACTCATATTAAATGGAAGAATGACTCTATTTCAATGAATAATCAATATTGTTATATACTTTGCATAAAAAAAGACATTGCACTAAAATGCAATGTCCTTTTCTTAATAAAAACTCTTATATGTCTTTTCCAAACTTTTAAACCCTATGATGCTTATTGAATTTCCATCAACGAGCTTCTTTATAGCTTCTTCATCTTCCTTTTTATACTCCATGCATATACCACAGGATACCGAAAGCTCTCTTGGCGTTGGCACAATAGTATACTTTATCTTCTCTTTTTTTAAGAGCGACTCAAGCGCCAGCCCACTTGTATAGGAATGAAATAAGATATAATGCTTCATTTTATATCATTTCAAGGAAGGCTTCCACTCTTGTTTTTATTTGGCCTGCATCTTCTGTAGAGTAGTCTGTTTCAATATTCATTACAGGAATTCCGGCCTCTTTAAGAGCCCTTTCTACATTTCTATATTCTATGGAGTAAGTGTGGCAGAAGGATAAGTTTGAGTATATTACACCATCAACCTTATATTCTTCCACATATCTCTTTATATCATCAATTCTTCCGGTATTAGGAGTAAAGCATGCACAGTTAATATTTAAGTATCTATCAGCAAGATTCTTAATTAAATCTTCTATAGTCTCTCCCTCAATTGAAACTTCATTTTCAAAGTATCTTGTTCCTGTGCAAGTTTCTTCAACAACAACCTCTGCAGGAAGATTTTCTATTATATCATGCAGCTTCCAGTTTGGCAGAGCCATTGGAGTTCCTGTTATCATTATTCTCTTTTTGCCTTCGCTCTTTAAGCTCTTAGCTCTTTCTTCAAGCTCATCACAAAGCTCATTAACCTTTTGAACAAATCTTTCAGGATCATCATAAAAGGCAATTTGAGATATTAAAAGGGCATCCTTTCCGCTTATTGGAGAGGGAGTCATCTTTCTAAAATCATAAAGTCTCTTAAGTGCTCTTCTCTTCTTATTTGCAATTTCAATACCTTTTTTAAGATTTTCTATAGTAACTTTATTTCCTGTAAGCTCTTCTACTTTTTCTATAAATAACTTTATTTCTTCCATCCACATATTATAGTCTTTAGTTCTCTTCATTTGAGGAAGATCCATAACATGTACAGGAACATATTCATCAAGTATTTCCCAGGCTTTTTTCTTACCATCGCAGGTAGTTTCTCCAATAATCATATCGACTGATTGGAAATACGGGCATGTACCGCTCACTTTTGCTCCTACTGCTGCTTTAATTAAAGGACACATGTTTCTTGGAAGATGTTTTTCTCCATCCTCAACCCAAAACTGTGAACCTGCACAAAGTCCAACAGGTATAGCATTAGCTGCAAATATAACTTCATCCGGTACAAATACACAGAAGGTTCCCAGAACCTTTCCACCCTTTTGCTTATGTTCATTAAGTTCAGCAGGCCTTAGACCATGAACCTCTGAAACTACAAAATTAAAGTAATTCATCCCTTCAGGTCTGTTTTCCTGAGTCAAATAAACTGACCCATACATATCAGGAAGAACTGCACATAATTGATCATGCTTCTCCAAATCCATGTTTAAATTTTTCCATAACTCTCTGTAATCACCCATAAATAAGAACCTCCAGTTTTTATTATAAATATTTAATAATTAATTATTACGAATTAGCTGATTTTGCTTTTCATTTCCTTTGCTACTCTTGCTGCCCCAATGGCCCCCGCGTATCTACCCAAGGAATTTGTTTTAATCTGTTGTCCTAATTTTTTAGAAAGGCTGTCTATTACAGCAGTGTTTTCACAAAGTCCACCTGTAAGCACAAAATTATTAGCACCGCTATGTTTTTGACATAAGGATTTAACCTTTGAGGTTATCGATTCTATTACACCAAAGGCTATGTTCTCCCTCTTTTCGCCGTTTCCAATTAAGCTTATAACTTCAGACTCTGCAAATACAGTACACATAGAACTTATACTTGTACCTTTTCCTTGCTTTGAAAGCTCGCTCATTTCGTTGATTGAAAGTCCAAGTGTGCCGGCCATAAGTTCAAGAAATCTTCCTGTACCTGCTGCACATTTATCATTCATAGTAAAATTAGTAACATTTCCATTTTCTATAGTAATAACTTTAGTATCCTGACCACCAATATCTATAACAGTACAGTTTTCATTAAAAAGATAATGAGCTCCTTTTCCGTGGCAGGTTATTTCAGTAACAGTCTTTTTAGCATAAGGTACGGATACTCTGCCGTAGCCGGTAGCAACTACTATACTATCTTCAAAATATCCTTGTTCCTTTAATTTATTTTTTATGCTTTCAGCAGTTTCTACACTGCTCCAGCCAGTGGGTAAAGTAAAATAGCTTAGAAGCTTGTCCGAATCAAATACTGCAGTTTTCGATGCTGTTGAACCTATGTCTATTCCTATATAAAACATGGCTTCACCCTTTCAAATAATAGCTTCATTGTACATGTGGCAGCCTAGACTCGCTCGCTCCCGCTCGCAGTCTGCCCGTAAAAGTCCATTTAGGACTTTGGCTTCGCCACTGGGCAATCTTACCGTACTCGCTTCCGCTCGCAGATTGCCCGTAAAAGTCCATTTAGGACTTTTACCAATTTAATTATATGAAAACATTATCATAAATACTAATTGAAAATTCAAATAGTTAAATATTTAACTATTTGAAAAACAAATAAAAAAGGATACTGAATTTAATCAGTATCCTTTAAGTCTAATGTTTTTAATATAATTTTTAGTAACCTAGCCTTCGTAATCTACTGCTGCTGAGCCTTTTAGCATTGGTTTGAGCTTTGCTAAAACTTCATTTACATGAAATGGATGTACTTGATAAGCATCCATTTCATTTTTGCATTCAAACTTTGTTATAAGTACTATATCATAAGATCGTTCAGTATGTAATAAGTCTACTCCCACCTCAAGATATTTTAGCTGTGGTATTTGACCTTCCATATTAAGAAGTATATTTCTTGCTTTTTCTACATTTACCTGTGTAGGATCAGCAAGTTTAAAAAACACTATGTGTGTAAACATGACAATCTCTCCTTTCTATTTTCTCATAACCTTAGCTGAAATCAACGACTTAGCTATAAGTTCTTTTTTATTATCAAGCATTGTTACCTCAACCTTGCAAAAGTTTCTTCCCATGTCTATAATTTCTGCAAAGACCTCTATATGGCTGTCTATCTGTACAGGTTTCATAAAGTAAGTGCTCATGCTGTCTACAGTTATATTTATGTTATTTCTTTCTCTGAGAGTCATTATGCCCATAGTTGAAAGCATCATATTTAATGCACTCCAAGAAGCAGTTCCTACAGGATCAAGCATTTCAGGAATTATTTTTCCGCTAAAATGCATTTTGTCTCCATCATCATCAAATTCAAAGTTTTTAAGTATTAGATCCTCCAAGGTTTCTCCTACCTGAGGCTGTCTTGATATATACTGAAGAGCTTTTATAACATCATGTCTGCTTACTACCCCGATTAGTTTTCTTCCATCAACTACAGGACAAAGTTCAATTCCCTCCCAGCCCATAATATGAGCAGTATAGGCTGCAGTAGTTTTAGGAGTTACTGTTATTATATCCTTAGTCATATATTTACTTATTAAATCATCATCATTAGCAGCTTCCAGCGGCATGTCCTTTAAAGTTACTATGCCTACCACCCTGAGTTCATTATCTACAACAGGATATCTTTCATGCCTGGTTTCCTGCATTAGTCCTCTCCAGTGAGCTACTATGTCTGTATCATTTAAATAAATCGGATTTGTTATCATAATATCTTCAACCAGGATTATGTCTTTTTTAATCAGGTTCTCAGACATAGCCTTGTTTATCATGCTTGCTATAGTAAAAGTATCATAGGTAGAAGATATTATAGGGAGAGCTTTTTCATTAGCAAGCTTTTTAATTTCTTCGCTGCAGCCAAAGCCTCCAGTTATAAGCACTGCACATTCGTTCATTAGGGCAAGCCTTTGAACTTCCTCTCTGTTTCCTACAATAACAAGGCAGTTAGGGCTTAGGTACTTAGGTATTGCATCTATAGTCATAGCACCAATTATAAATTTATTTAAGGTTTTATGAACCCCATCTTTTCCACCAACCAAGGTGCCGTCAATAATATTAACTACTTCCCCGTAAGTCAATGCTTCTATGCTCTTTTTTTCAACCTTTTCAACTCTTACTGTACCAACTCTGGGTATAGTTGTTACTATTCCCATTGCATCACTATCCTTGATGGCTCTATAAGCTGTGCCATCACTAACCCCCAAATCATTAGCAATACTTCTTACAGAAATTTTTGTGCCAACCTCTAAAGAAAGTATATGCTTTATGATATCCTCATGCTTTGACATAAAATAACTACCTTCCCTCTTTCCTTAGTTCCTCTGCTATTTTTTCTATTTTTCTAAGCCTGTGATTTACCCCTGATTTACCTACAGGAGGACTTAAAAGTTCTCCCAGTTCTTTTAGGGATTCATCAGGATAAATTAACCTAAGCTCTGCAATTTCTCTTAAGTTTTTTGGAAGTCTTTGAAGTCCGATTTCCTTTTGAATAAGCTTAATACTTTCAACCTGTCTGATTGCAGCATTTACAGTCTTGCTTAAGTTTGCTGTTTCGCAGTTTACGAGCCTGTTTACATTATTTCTCATTTCCTTCATAATTCTAACATTTTCAAGTTCCAAGAGAGAAGAGTGTGCTCCAATAATGTTTAACAAATCTACGATTTGTTCCCCTTCTTTTATATAAACTATATAGCTTCCTTTTCTTTGTATAACCTTTGAAGCAAGCCCATAAGTATTGATAAGCCTGCTGAATTCTTCCGCATAATCGCTATTGTGCGTAACAAACTCAAGATGATAAGTTTTTTCCGGGTTGCTTATGCTTCCTCCTCCTAAAAAAGTACCTCTTATATAAGCCTTTTTGTTGTCTTCATCTTCTGCAATTTCTTTTGGAATTCCATAATCCAAGGATATAATACCCTCATCATTAGTTAAAACGCCCATTTCCTTTAGAAGACTTCTAACGCCCATTTCTTCCGTTATAACAACCATATATATATTATTCTTTTTAAAAGAATTGCTTTTTTTCACAAGAAGCTTTGTATGAATATTAAAATATTGCTTTAAAAGCTTAAATATACGTCTTGCAATAGAAGGGTTTTCGGTGGTTACTCTAAAACTCAGCTGTTTATTTCCTCCAAGAGAAAGTGTCCCGCTGACCTTCATTACTGCGGAAAGCTCTGCCTTTGCCTCGCTTCTTGTAAGCTCTCCTATTCTGCAAACCTCGCTTTTTACCTTAGCTGAAAATGACATTGTCTCTCTCCTTCTATCTGTTTTTAATACCTTTACTTTCTTTTAGACGCTCAGATAAGTAGAAGTACTCTATTATCTTCTTTCTATCAAACAATAACTTTTTATCCATAATTGTTTCTATCAATATGGCCGCCAGCTTTTCAGAATCATGTCTTACAAGATTATTTCTAACCTTAACAAAATCCCCCTCAATTACTTTTACACCCATATCTTCTATTACATCTTCATCAATAGTAACTAACCTGGATCTTTCCCCTAAATACTTCTCTTCAAGTTCTTTGCTTATTTTCCCTACATTCACAACAACATAATCTATTATATCTTTACCACAATGTTTGCAAATTGCCTTTATGTGATCCTCAACCCCAAAATTATCTGTTTCACCCGGCTGAGTCATTATATTTGAAACATATATTTTTACAGCCTTTGTTTTTTCAACAGCTCTTGAAATATCCTCCACAAGAAGATTAGGTATTACGCTTGTATACAGACTTCCCGGGCCAAGTATTACAGCATCAGCATCTCTTATAGCCTCTACAGCTTCATACAGGGCTCTCACATTTGAAGGCTCAAGAAACACACTATCTATAGCACTTCTCTGCCCTAAAGCTTCTTCCGGTATTTTTGATTCTCCGGAAACTATATTTCCGTTTTTAAGCTTTGCTTTTAAAGTTACATCATCTAAAGTAACCGGAAGCACCTTTCCTGTAACCGCAAGAACAGAACTCATCTTCTGAACTGCCTCTTCAAAATTTGAAGATATTCCATCCATGGCAGCCAAAAATAGATTTCCAAAGCTTTGATTTTCAAGCCTTCCCCCTGTAAATCTGTACTGAAGAAGCTCCTCCATAAGAGGCTCAGTATCTGCAAGAGCTAATATGCAGTTTCTTATATCTCCGGGCGGTAAAATACCGAGGTCCTGTCTAAGATCTCCAGAACCTCCTCCATCATCTGCAACCGTTACAATAGCGGTTATATTTGAAGTATAGTGCTTTAGACCTCTAAGCATAGTTGAAAGTCCGGTACCTCCGCCTATAACAACTATTTTAGGTCCCTTTACCAATAATCTTTTTTCATATATCAAGTTTTCAAGCTTTCTTGAATCCAGTGATACATTAATATATCCTCTATTTATTAAAAATATAAAGGATCTCATGCCTTGAGAAACAGCTAGGTAAAGTATAAAGGATCCTGCCGCTATAAGGAATATATAGAAAGCTATATAATAAAAACTGTACCATCTATGCTGTATCCATTCAACTAACCCAAAGGCTATCATCAATATACCAAGGGCTCCAAGCAGTATCCATCTCTTAACTCTCACACCTGGCTTTAGCCAGTCAATAAACCTCATAACTTAACCACACCCTTGTGTATATCTTCATTTATATCTCTGTGATCAATATTAATTTTATGATTATTTGCTTTCAATCTCTCGTATATTTCATTTGCTATAGATACTGAACGGTGTCTTCCTCCGGTACATCCAATTGATATAATGAGCTGTCTTTTTCCTTCCCTAAGATAATTAGGAATTAAAAACTCTATCATATCTTCAAGCTTATTGACAAAAGTCTTTGTTTCTTCAAAGCCAAACACATAATCCTTAACTTCTTTATCGTTACCTGAAAAAGCTTTTAGCTCAGGTATATAAAATGGGTTTGGAAGAAATCTTACATCAAAGACCAAATCTGAATCTACCGGTATTCCGTACTTGAAGCCAAAGGAAAGAACTGTTATCATTAGTTCATTTTCAATCTGGCCTTCCTCTGAATATATTGCAGTAAGCTTATCCCTAAGCTCCCTGGTTGCAAGTTTTGTAGTGTCAATTATATTATTTGATCTGTCCTTAACTTCCTTAAGCCTGTTTCTTTCCAAGGTTATTCCATTTAATATTCTTCCATCCGGTGCCAAAGGATGCTTTCTTCTCGATTCCTTAAATCTTTTAACAAGCACCTCGTCACTGGCATCTAAAAACAATATTTCATACATATAGCCTTCCTGTTTAAGATAGTTGAGGCTTTCAAACAAGTCATCGAAAAAGCTTCCGCCCCTTATATCTATAACAAGCGCTATCTTATCTATTTTTCCGTCTGTCTGAAAACATGATTCCGCAAATTTCGGAATCAAGGTTGCAGGAAGATTATCTACACAAAAGAAACCCAAATCCTCTAAACATCTTATAGCCTGTGTTTTACCTGCTCCTGAAAGTCCTGTGATTATAACAAAACGCATGATGTCCCTCCTTGAGGGAAATGAAGCATTAAGAATAGAAAATGATTATTTTTAACTTCATCTATTCCTAATCCATAATCCCTATCTATACTCTATTTTATTTTTAGATTATAACATAAAATTTATAAGTTTTTAATTATATATTCTGCATACCAGTATTTGGTTCATTTATTTATCAATAATTTAATTATATCATAGCTATAAGAAATAAAGTTATGAAGAAATTTAAAAATACACAAAATAGTATACTATAAAATAAAGCATGACATTACTGCCATGCTTTATTATTAACCTTCTACATTTTCATTAAGTATTTCCCTTACTGCCTTAATAAACTGCTCGTTTTGCTTACCGGTTCCAATAGTTACCCTCATCCAACCCGGCATTCCCAAAAGGTATCCCGGTCTTATGATGATTCCTTTTTTAAGAAGTTCGTTAAATAACACTTTATCATCTATCTTTGTTTCTACCATTATAAAGTTTGCATTTGTTTCTATATATTTAAGCCCAAGTTTCTTAAATTCTTCATAAAGATATTGTTTTCCTATTTTATTTGTTTCTTGTACAGTTCTTAAATATTCCTTGTCTTCCAGAGCTGCTACTGCCGCCTTTTGAGCAAATAGGTTTACATCAAAAGGACCAGCTACTGTATTAAAGTACTTTACCATGTCCTCATGAGCTATTCCATATCCGCAGCGTAAACCTGCTAGTCCGTAAGCCTTTGAAAATGTCCTTAATATAATCATGTTAGGATATTTATCAAGCAAAGCTATGGAATCAGGATAATCGCTGTCTGTAACGTATTCGATATAAGCTTCATCCATTATAATCACAACGTTTTCAGGAATTCTGTTAATAATTCTTTCCAAATCAGCTTTTCTAAATATTGTTCCTGTTGGATTATTAGGATTGCAAAGCCATATAACTTTTGTCTTATCTGTTATGCTGTCTACCATTTTGTCAATATCCAGCCCATTATCTTTCATTGGAACTACTATTGACTTTCCCCCCATTAACTTTGTGCCTGCATCGTAGCGTGAGAAGGTAACCTCAGCCATTATGCTTTCATCGCCTGGATTTAAAAGAGTGCTGCAAATTACTCTAATAAGCAAGTCTGATCCAGTGCCGCAAAAAACTTGGCTTGGCTTTACCCCTGCGTTTTTTGCGATTGCCCTTTTTAGCTCATAGTTTGATGCATCAGGATATAAACAAGCCTCCTCTATTGTTTCCTGAAGTGCCTGCTTTACTTTTGGAGAACATCCTAGTGGATTTTCATTAGATGCCAGTTTAATAACCTCAGTGAGCCCGAGTTCCCTCTTAACCTCACTAATTGGCTTGCCGGCAACATACATCTCCAAACCCAATACTTCTTTTCTGAGACTATACCCCATTTAAATTCCCCCCAAAATTTAATTTAAAATGTAGAATGTAGAATTAAGAATTAATGAAGTTTTTAATAGTTAATTCTACATTCTACATTCTACATTTTACATTCTTCCTCTTCCCCAATAATTCTAACTTCCGGATGGAGCTCTACATGAAAATTACTTTTAATCGTATTTTGAATGTGCGCAATTAAATCTAATATATCTTTTGCTGTGGCATCCCCTTTATTTATTATAAACCCAGCATGTTTTTCTGAAACCTGCGCTCCACCAATACTAAAGCCTTTAAGCATGGATTCTTCTATAAGCTTTCCAGTATAATGTCCTTCAGGTCTTTTGAAGGTACTTCCTGCCGAAGGATATTCTAAAGGCTGCTTATCTTCTCTTTTTCTAGTTAAATCATCTATTCTTTCCTTTATACTTTCATATTCCCCTTTGACAAGCTTAAAGGTAACCTCCAGAACAGTATATCCATACTTTTGAACTGCACTCATTCTATAGCCGAGCTCCAGCTCATCCTTATTTAAAGTAATTAATTTTCCACTTTTATCTACAACCAATGCACTTTCTATAACTTGGCTTATTTCCCCATTATATGCTCCGGCATTCATTGTTACAGCTCCCCCCACTGTTCCGGGAATACCGCAGGCAAATTCAAAACCTTTTAGACTGTTTTTCAAAGCTGCCTCCGAAACCTTGCATAAATCTACTCCGCTTTGAACTATTAGTCTTTCATCTTCAACCTTAATATTATCCAGTTTAGTAAGTTTGATTATTATTCCTCTAAATCCACCGTCTCTAACTATTAAATTTGAACCTCTTCCAATTATGTAATAAGGTATATTTTCCCCATTACAAAGCTTAATTAGATTTACTATTTCATCATAACTTTCCGGCGTTACTAATATGTCAACAGGTCCGCCTACTTTAAATGATGTGTGATTTTTCATAGGTTCATCTATTGCAACATTTTCTGATTGCACAATCTCATATAGCTTATTGCATAAGTCCTTATATCGATTCATCATACATCTCCTTGATATTAATAAAAAATCCACATTTTCAGTATAATGTATAATACATACATTAATCAAGCTTTAAGTCTGCTAATTTCCCTTTATTTTTCAAGTATTTAATAATTTTACTATTATCTGTATTAATTATCAGATCTTCAGGAAAATCAACATCTCTGAGCAGTTTATCAGCCTCTTCAAATCTTCCAATTTGAAAACAGCAGTGAGCATCGCTGCCGATAGTTATTCTGGCATTATACTCCTTGCAAAGCTGTGCTATTTTTATGCAGTTATCAATACTGCCTGCCCTTGAGCCATTCTCAGGAAGTGAGCTGTTATTTATCTCAATTAACACATTATATTCTTTTGCTGCCTTTATTACTTCTTCCTCATATATTGGGAACATCGGATTACCGCAATGACCTATAATATCCACATTCGAGTTTTTCATAGCTCCAATAAGAGCTTTTGTATTTTCTTCTCTGCTTCCCGGGTCCATACACGCATCATGCAGGCTAGCTATTATTATGTCCAATCTTTTCTGAACTCTATCAGGTATATCAAGATTTCCTTTAAAATCTATAATATTAGCCTCACAGCCTTTTAAAAGAGTAACTCCATATATTTCTCTCGGCAGTACCTTTAAATTAGAAAAATAAAATATATGTGCTGAGCCAGGCATCTTAGGCCCGTGATCTGTGGCTGCCAAAACCTTAATTCCATTTTCAGAGGCCTCTTTTATGTTTTCAAGCAAAGTACTATAAGCATGACCACTGGCAATGGTATGAGTGTGAGTATCTATTACGTATTTCAAGTATATACCTTCTTTCGTAATTTACTTTGCATTTTTAAAATAATCTATTATATTTTGTGCTGCTTTCTTGTCTATTGATTCTGTATCTAAAAGCTCATCGAATGAAGCATTCTTAATATTTTCTATACTTCCAAATTTCTTTAAAAGTTCTTTTCTTCTTTTCTCACCTATATTCGGTATATCCTCTAATACTGAGTGAAGAACTCGTTTATCTCTTAAACTCCTGTGATAGGTTATGGCAAAGCGGTGTACTTCATCCTGTATCCTTGTTATTAGCTGCATTACATTAGAACTCGGTCTGATTAGGAGCTCATTATTATTATATATCAATCCCCTGGTATTGTGCTTATCATCCTTAACCATACCGCACACCGGTATATCTATATTAAGTGAACTTAAAACTTCAAGTGCTACATTAACCTGACCTTTACCACCATCCATAAGGATCAGATCCGGAAATACGCAGAACTTTCCTGCACTTAACTCTAGGTTTCTTTCTTTTATTTTTTCTATTTCTTCTAGCCCGTGCTTAAATCGTCTTGTAAGAATTTCTCTCATGCTGTCATAATCATTGGCACCTATTACAGACTTTATTTTAAACCTTCTGTAATCACTGTTTTTGGCCTTTCCACCTTCAAAAACAATCATACTTCCTACAGAGTCTACCCCTTGAATATTGGAAATATCATAAGCCTCTATTCTTGTGGGCATATCTTCTAAATTCAAAATTTCAGCAAGCTCCTTAAGAGAAGTTTTTTGAATTTCCTTATCCTGCTTAATTTTAGTTTTAAATTGTTCCATTGTAAGCTTAGCATTTTTAGTTACCATTTCCAAAAGCTCTTTTTTATCTCCTCTTTGAGGAACCTTAATCCACACCTTTGATTCTCTCTTCATTGTGAGCCATTGCTCTAAGAGCTCAGAATCCTCTGTTTCAGTTACATATATGTTCTTAGGTATAAAGGCTGTTCCTCCATAGAACTCCTTTATAAAATCAGAAATTATTTCCCCTTTTTCTATACCTGACGTATTATCAAGCATATAATGTTCTCTTCCAACAACCTTGCCATCTCTAAGGAAAAATACCATGGCACAAGTGTCTGTTTCATCACTATATATACTTATGAAGTCTTCATCTTCAAAGTTTCCTATAATTATCTTCTGTTTTTCAACTATCTTTTCTACAGCTGTAATCTTATCTCTAAGGGCAGCTGCCTTTTCGAATTCCAAATTTCCTGCTGCTTCTTCCATCTGCTGCCTCAAATCCTTAACTATTTGCTTATCTTTTCCGGACAGTAAATCAATTATATTTTGAACTGTCTTCCAGTATTCTTCTTTAGAGGCAAGACCTGCACAAGGAGCACTGCATAAGCCTATATGATAATTTAAGCATGGTCTTACTTTGTTTTCTCCTTCTTTTATTGACATTTTACAGGTTCTAAGAGGAAAAACCTTTTTAACCAAATCAAGGGTTTCGTAAACAGCACCGTAATCTGTGTAAGGTCCAAAATACTTTGCTCCATCCTTAGCATGTATTCTCGTCATGAATACTCTTGGAAAGTCCTCGTTTGTTGTAACCTTTATAAAAGGATAATGTTTATCATCCTTTAGCAGAATATTGTATCTTGGTCTATACTTCTTTATAAGATTGCATTCAAGTATTAGTGCTTCCATTTCAGAATCTGTAACTATATACTCAAACTCAGCAATATTTTTTACCATAGCCTTGACTTTTTCAGAGTGATTCTTTGAGCTTTGGAAATACTGTCTTACTCTATTTTTTAAAATCTTGGCTTTGCCTACATATATAACTTCACCTAAATAATTTTTCATTAAATAAACGCCAGGCTTATCCGGCAGTATTTTTAACTGATGTTCAAAGTCAAACACTAAATCACCCCTTGATAAATTTCGAACAAAACGACTATAGATTCGTATTTCAAAGCCTTTACCGAGTCATCTACTTAATCTCAGTAATAATAGGAATTCTATAGATTACATACAAAAGTCCTGATACTACAAGTACGAGTTCAATAAAATTACCTAATTTAGATCCTACTCTATAGGTTAACGGTAACTTTATCTTTTTATTTTTAAAAGGATAAAAAAGAGGTACTCCTCTGTTTGTTGCCATGTCACATAAAAGATGCAGACTATAACCTAATATAAAATAGGATGTAATATTTTTTATATTATATTTATTTCCTATATATCCAATTATAAATGAAAATGTAATCATTCCTAAAAGACTATGGGTAAGCCCTTGCCGATGAGAAGATAACCCTACTGCTATAAGCGCTGCTCCCAAAGCCTTATAGGCCGGCTGATTTGTGTATATGTAATCAAACCACAAAACTATTATACCACTGCATAAGTATAATGTAACTTTTGCGCCTTTATTTTTAAACGGTAATATATACCTGTTAATTAAGCTCTTAGGATGATCTATATCCGGAAGAAGTGAGGCTCCAAGTACAATAGCCATAGCTATATAATTAAATCCTCCGGGAAATTTATCACTAACTGCTGCATATGCTGCTAAGCCGATTCCTGCATGTGTCGTTCCTTTCATTTTTTCTCCCATTAAAAGGCTTCAAGCTCAACATTTAACCTATACGCTTAAAAGCTTCTGAGAATTCAGAGCTTTACTATGCTTATAAGTTAAGTTTCACTGTCAAAACCTTATATATATTACGAATACTTTTTGGATTTTAAAAGGGCAGGCTTTAAGAAATGTGCAATTAAGAATATACAATTCAAAAGTATGGATGAAAATCATAGGATTTTCTTAAAACTTATTTCAAACACCGCCCTTTATCGTCATTAAACTACAATAATTTTAATTATAGCATAGAAACATATGTTCATACAGATATATTTATCTATTTTCTCCATATAAAATAAAAAATCCCCTTTCAGGGATTTTTCACACTATATTATTCATTATTTCTTAATTGCTGCCTTCATAACCTGTCCGGCAATTTTGGCAGCTGCCTTTCCTCCTACTCCGCCTTCTTCAACTATAACAGCCACAGCAACTTGTGGGTTGTCATAGGGAGCAAAGCCAATGAACCAAGCATGAGGTTCTTTGCTTTCTATATGATCTGCTGTTCCGGTTTTTCCCGCAGCATTTATTCCGGTCTCCGCTGCACCGCCAGTACCATTAGTAACAACGGCTCTCATCAAATCTTTCATTGTTTTGGCATTTTCTTTAGATATTATGCTGCCTAAGCTTTGAGGTTTTACATCTTTCACAACCTTTCCTTTGCTGTCCATAACCTGCTGCACTATATAGGGCTCCATCATAGTTCCATCATTTGCAATAGTAGATGCTACTACTGCCATTTGCATAGGTGTTGCTAAATCCTCTGCCTGACCTATAGCACTTTGGGCAGTATTTCCTTTTTCATAACTCTTATATGAAGGAAACTTACTGCCGTCGATAGGAATTCCATCTGTAGGAAGATTTTTATTGAAATAAAACTTTTCTGCTGTCGCCTTAAGCTTGTCGTTGCCAAGCTCCAGCCCAAGTGTTCCGAAGAATACATTACTGGATTCTGCATATGCCTGTTTAAAATCTATATTTCCAAGTACTTCACCATTAAAATTGCTTATAGATTCCTTTTGATTAAATACAAGCTTGCCCTTATCCTGAAACCTTCTTGTTGTTATATCTTTTATGTTCTCAAGAGCACTTATAGCAGTTATAGTCTTAAAAGTTGAACCCGGAGGATAAAGTCCGGAGGTAGCTCTATTTATCATAGGATGATTAGCTGTATCTTTTTGAAGATCATCCCATATCTTGCTTAGATTATTAGGATCATAGGAAGGCTTAGATACCATTGCCAGTACTTCCCCCGTTTTAGGATTTAGCGCAACCACAGCACCTTTGTTATTACCTAAAAGGTCGTATGCCACCTTCTGAACATTAGTATCAAGAGTAGTTTTTAAGCTGTGCCCTACCTTTTCCTCTTCCTTCCCCTTATTCTTTATTAGGCTTAGTATATCTACGTTTTCAGCTCCCATAAGCTCTGTATCATATTTTCTTTCAAGCCCGGTTATGCCGTATTTTATATCTACATATCCAAGTGCATGAGCAAACAAATCACCTGATGTGTAGGTTCTTTTTTGTGTCTCAGCATTTACTTTCTCGCTTTTAGTGAGAGCACTCATATTTCTGTCGTAAATAGTACCTCTAAGCACTTCATTTCGTATAGCCCAAAGCCTTCTGTTATAAGGACTCTTCACCACTTCCGGAGCCTTGTAAAGCTCGAAATAAGTTATGTAGGAAATTATTATTATAAAGCAAAGTAAAAATACTACAAAAACCTTTTTTATATTACTAGATATATCTTGTTCCATTTTACTCTCCCTCCGATATTTTCTGCACTATTCCAAGAGAGCAGAAGGTTATTAGCATGGAAGTTCCTCCATAACTTATTAGAGGCAGCGTTATTCCTGTTAAAGGTATAAGATTTATTACTCCACCCAGTATTACGAGAGCCTGAGATGCAATAACCGCACTATAGCCTACAGCTATAAGCCTTGAAAAATTATCTTCTACGTATACTGCCGCTCTCATAGATCTATAAAAAAGCAAAAAGTAAATTATTATTATACCTAAACCTGCAACAATTCCTAATTCTTCACAAATAACCGTGAATATAAAGTCTGATTCTCTGACCGGTATGTATTGAGGAAAGCCAAAGCCTAACCCTTTTCCAAACAATCCTCCCCAAGCTATAGCAATAAGGGATTGTACTATTTGAAGTCCTTTTTCAGTTGCATATGGCCATGGATTCTGCCAAATTGTAACCCTTACTCTCACGTGACCAAAAAGCTTATAGCTTATATACCCGCCTGCCATAAACAAAATTAAACAAGTTATTACATATTTAAATTTTGAAGTTGCTATATAAAGCATGGTTACAGAAAGTCCGAATATAATCAGCGCTGTACCCAGATCCTTTTGTAATACCATAAATCCAAGACAAACCATAATGACTATAGCTGGCTCAATAAGGCTTTTAAAATCCTTATAATCTTTCAGCACTGAAGCAAGGTATGCTACCATAAATAGCTTCCCAAATTCTGCCGGTTGAAGGCTAAAGCCGCCTATTATTATCCAGTTCTTAGCTCCACCTCTTTCAGCTCCGAATAATAGCGAAACAGACATAAATATTAAAGTCAGAGCCATGTATACATATTTATATTTTTGAAATCTTTTTAAATCAGGTAGTAGTACAACTGCAATAATGAAGCCTGCAACTCCAAGAGCAAACCACATTACCTGCTTTATTGCAAAGGTTGTTTTCATAGCTAAATCAATTCTATAAAGCGTAACTATGCCAATAACTGATAAAATGCTGGCAAATACAAATATATGCTTATCGCCGTCAGGATAAAAACGCCTTATAATAAAATGCGAATAAGCGATTAATATTATCATTATAACGGAAATAATCATAGCTCCTTTATCGAAGGGAGGCTTTAGTAAAGCTACATTAAAAAAACATACCAAACATAGAAGATATGTAAATCTAAGCAGCTTTTTTTCATCTCTTATACTATCCACTATATCACCTATCCTATGACTCTAAAAAGGGTACTTCCTATTTGAATTTCATCTCCAACTCTGAGTATTGCCCTATCTTCAAGTCTTTCATCATTTATTTTTGTACCATTAGTACTTCCCAAGTCTTCTATCATATAATCCGTATTTTTTACATAAATTCGCGCATGATTTCCTGACACAAATTGATCCTCTAAAATAAGATGATTATTATTTCTTCTTCCTATAGTAAGCTCACCTTGTACAGGTATAATTCCTCCGTTCTTTAAGTTTCTATTTTCTCCTGCCTCCACAACTTCAAGACCAAAGGTACTCTTCTTGCTTGATACTCTTTTACGTCCTCCGCTTTTTATATCCTTATACATTATTCTGAGTGCAAAAAATATAATCAAATAAACTATAGCTAAAATAGCAAATTTCAAAATCATACTCAGTTTGCTGAAATCCAAACAAAACCACTGCCTTTCTGTTAATTAATGATTAATAATCAAATTTCAAATTAATCAATAAATTTTATTTATTGAATTATTAATTTTAAATATTAATTGAATAAGACTAGCATAAACATTATATGCTAGTCTTATTAGCTATATTATAACATTTTTTTTAGATAATGTCCTGTATAAGACTGAGAAACTTTTGCTATTTCCTCAGGAGTTCCTGCGGCAATTATTGTTCCGCCTTTTTCTCCCCCTTCAGGGCCTAAATCTATAATGTAGTCAGCACACTTTATAACATCGAGATTGTGCTCTATTACTACTACAGTATTTCCTGCATCAGTCAGCCTTTGAATTATCTTTATCAGCCTATTAACATCATCAACATGAAGTCCAGTTGTTGGCTCATCAAGTATATAAAGAGTCTTTCCGGTACTTCTCTTTGAAAGCTCATAAGCAAGCTTAATTCTTTGAGCTTCTCCACCGGATAACTGTGTAGAAGGCTGGCCAAGTCTTACATAACCAAGTCCCACATCCATAAGAGTTTGAAGCTTGTTCTTAATTCTCGGAAGATTTTCAAAGAATCTTAAAGCTTCTTCAACTGTCATGTTAAGAACTTCATCTATATTTTTTCCTTTATACTTAACTTCAAGAGTCTCTCTATTATATCTCTTTCCTTTACATACTTCACAAGGAACATAAACATCTGATAAAAACTGCATCTCAATCTTTATAATACCATCACCGCTGCAGGCCTCACATCTTCCGCCTTTTACATTGAAGCTGAAACGACCTGATTTATAGCCCCTCATTCTAGCTTCAGAAGTTGTAGAGAATACTTCTCTAATAATGTCAAATACACCAGTATAGGTTGCAGGGTTTGAACGTGGAGTTCTGCCTATCGGACTTTGATCGATATCTATTATTTTATCTATATTTTCTACTCCAAGGATATCCTTGTGCCTTCCAGGCATATTCTTTGAGTTATTTAGCTTCTTATTCAAGCCTTTATAAAGTATTTCATTTACAAGAGTACTCTTTCCTGAACCTGAAACACCGGTAACTGCTGTAAATACTCCCATCGGAAACTTAACATTTACATTCTTAAGATTGTTCTCTTTAGCACCAGTAATAGTAATAAAGTTTCCGTTTGGTTTTCTTCTTTCCTGAGGAACCTCTATAGCTTTTTTACCGCTTAGATACTGGCCTGTTATAGAATTTTCACACTTTGCAATTTCATCAAGTGTTCCTACTGCTACAACTTCTCCACCATGCTCCCCTGCACCGGGACCGATATCAACAATACAGTCTGCAGCCTTCATAGTATCTTCATCATGCTCAACTACTACAAGTGTATTTCCTAAATCACGAAGATGCTTTAAGGTAGCAATAAGCTTGTCATTATCTCTTTGATGAAGCCCTATACTCGGTTCATCAAGTATATATAATACGCCTACAAGGCTTGAACCTATTTGAGTAGCAAGTCTTATTCTCTGCGCTTCTCCTCCTGATAAGGTACCGGCGTTTCTCCATAGATTCAGATAATCAAGACCTACATCTACTAAAAACTTAAGTCTGCTTTTAATTTCCTTTAAAATCTGACCGCTTATTATAGTATCCTTCTCAGAAAGAACCAGCTTCTCAATATATTCTAATTCGTCTCTTATTGATAAAAGACATAGTTCATGTATATTTTTATCTCCTACAGTTACTGCAAGAGTTTCAGGTTTAAGTCTTGCTCCCTTGCATTGAGGGCAGGCTGCATCGCTCATATAACCTTCAATTTCACTTTTTATAGAGTCTGAATTGCTTTCAAAATATCTTCTCTTTAGAGTGTTAATAACACCTTCAAAATTATGATTGAATTCTCCTACTCCTGTTTCTCTTTCATATCTTACTCGTATTTTTTGTCCGTTAGTTCCATACAAAAGTATTTTAACTATATCTTCGGGTAAATCCTGTATAGGAGTATCAAGGCTGAATTTATATTCCTTTGCAAGAGCCTTTAGAACGCTGTAGGTCCAGGAATCGTCCTTTCCGCTTACGCCGCTCCATGGAATTATAGCACCTTCAGCAATGCTCTTAGTCTTGTCCGGGATAACTAAATCCTCGTCAATCTCCATAAGAGTTCCCAGACCGTCACACCTATCGCATTTTCCGAAAGGTGAGTTAAAAGAAAACATTCTTGGCGCCAGTTCGTCAATACTTATTCCGCAGTCTGCACAAGCAAACTTTTCACTGAATAACATATCTTCTCCATCTATTATATTTACTATAACTAAGCCTTCCGCTTGACCTAATGCTGTTTCTAAGGAATCTGCAAGTCTGCTTCTAATATCTTCTTTGACAACAAGTCTGTCTATTACAGCTTCAATATTATGTTTCTTTGTTTTTTCAAGCTTCACTTCTTCTTCAGTAAGCTCTACTATGTTCCCATCAATTCTTGCCCTTACAAAGCCATTTTTTTTTATATTTTCAAGAACCTTTGCATGTTCCCCTTTTCTTCCTCTTATTAAAGGTGCAAGGATTTGGAGCTTTGTTCTTTCAGGCATTGCCATGATTTTATCAACCATTTGATCTACAGTCTGCTGCTTTATTTCTTTACCGCATTTAGGACAATGAGGTACCCCTATTCTGGCATACAAAAGTCTTAAATAATCATATATTTCTGTAACAGTTCCTACTGTAGAACGCGGATTTCTGCTGGTTGTCTTTTGATCTATTGATATAGCAGGAGATAGCCCTTCAATGTATTCTACATCAGGCTTATTCATCTGACCTAAAAACTGTCTTGCATAAGCAGAAAGAGACTCAACATATCTTCTTTGACCTTCTGCATATAGGGTATCAAAAGCTAATGAAGACTTACCTGAACCGGAAAGCCCTGTAAAAACAACAAACTTATCTCTAGGAATCTCAAGACTCACATTTTTTAAATTGTGAACTTTTGCTCCTTTTATTACAATTTTATCTCTCATTTAATCCTCCGTAAATTAAACTGGAATACACAAATAGGTTCATATAAAATAAGTTCCTCAGTAATATCTGTGTATTCCGTTGTTTATCGTATTTAATTAGTTCTTTTTCTTTTCTTTTTTTAATTTGTAAACCATATCTCTAAGCTGAGCTGCTCTTTCAAATTGAAGATCCTTTGCTGCTTGGCTCATTTCCTGCTCATACTTAGCTATAAGATTATCTATATTTTCATTATTAGCCTGGATTGCTTCTTCTAAACTGTTATATTCAGCCTGTTCCTCAGCAACCTTGGTAATCTCAATAACATCTCTTATGTCTTTCATAACAGTTGTTGGAACAATCCCATTCTTTTCGTTATATTCCATCTGAATTTTTCTTCTTCTATTTGTTTCTCCAATGGCTCTTTCCATAGATTTTGTAATAACATCAGCATACATTACAACTTTGCTTGCTGAGTTTCTTGCAGCTCTTCCTATAGTTTGGATAAGGGAAGTTTCAGACCTTAAAAAGCCTTCCTTATCAGCATCAAGAATTGCTACCAGTGCAACCTCAGGTATATCTAAACCTTCTCTCAAAAGATTGATTCCAACTAAGACATCAAAATCACCTTTTCTGAGATCTCTAATAATTTTCATTCTCTCAATTGTATCTATATCTGAGTGCAAATAGTTTGTCTTGATGTTCATTTCTTTTAAGTACTTAGTTAAATCTTCGGCCATCTTCTTAGTAAGTGTAGTCACTAACACTCTAAAGCCTTTCTCTATGGTATCTTTTATACTTGCATACAAATCATCTATCTGCCCCTTTACCGGTCTTACTACTATCTCAGGATCCAAAAGTCCTGTTGGCCTTATAATCTGCTCTGCAATATTTGTTGAATGCTCATATTCATAGGCTGCAGGGGTAGCACTGACAAATACAACTTGATTAATCTTGTTTTCAAACTCTGGGAACTTTAAAGGTCTGTTGTCATAGGCGCTTGGAAGTCTAAAGCCATACTCAACAAGGGTATCTTTTCTTGATTTGTCTCCGGCATACATAGCTCTCACCTGAGGAAGAGTTACGTGGCTCTCATCTATAAAGAGCAGAAAATCATCCGGAAAATAATCAATAAGCGTCTGTGGCGGTGTATTCGCGGCCCTTCCATCTAATATTCTTGAGTAATTTTCAATTCCGCTGCAATAGCCAACTTCTCTTATCATTTCAATATCAAAGTTAGTTCTCTGTTTTAATCTTTGGGCTTCCAAAAGCTTATCTTGAGCAGTAAGCTCTCTAAGCCTTTCCTCAAGCTCTTCCTCAATTTTTTTTATTGCGATTTCCAGTTTTTCATAAGAAGTAGCAAAGTGAGAAGCCGGAAATATAGAAATATGATTTCTTGTACCTAATATTTCTCCTGTCAAAACATCAAATTCTCTTATTCTCTCTATTTCATCACCGAAGAATTCTACTCTGACAGCCCTATTAGTGGAGCCCGCCGGAAAAATATCTAAGACATCTCCTCTAACCCTAAAGGTACCTCTTACAAAGTTGATTTCGTTTCTTTCATATTGTATCTCTATAAGCTTTTTAATTACTTCATCTCTATCTTTACTCATGCCTTCTCTTAAGGATATAGTTAAATTCTTATACTCCTCCGGATTACCAAGACCATAAATACAGGATACAGAAGCAACTATTATAACATCTCGTCTTTCAAATAATGCTGCTGTTGCTGAGTGCCTTAGTTTATCTATTTCGTCGTTTATAGATGCATCTTTTTCAATAAAAGTGTCTGTCTGCGGTACATAAGCTTCCGGCTGATAATAATCATAGTAAGAAACAAAATATTCGACGCAGCTGTCCGGAAAAAACTCTCTAAACTCTGAGCAAAGCTGAGCAGCCAGCGTTTTATTATGAGCCAAAACCAGTGTAGGTTTTTGTGTTCTCTCAATAATATTAGCCATAGTAAAGGTCTTTCCAGAGCCCGTTACCCCTAAAAGAGTCTGAAACTTTTCTCCGTTAGCTATTCCTTTTACAAGACTATCAATTGCCTGAGGCTGGTCACCTGTAGGCTTAAACTTTGAACTTATTTTAAACTCTCCCATTACATCAACTCCAATATGAACATTTGTTCGATAACTATTATTTTATACTTTTAATTAATCACTGTCAATAATTCTAATACAGATAGTTATTGAAATCTACAGGGGAAGTGTGGAATTAAAATTAAAATAAAAAAAGCCCCTAAGGACTTTTTCATTTTGTTACTTATTGCTCGTCATTTTCATCATTTTTATTTTTCATTTTTTCAAGCATTTCTTTAAATTTATTATCATCGTATCTGACAACTTTATCATCGCCCGGAACATTTCTCGGAACTAAAACTATTCCTAATCTTTTATCAGAATTAAGATTATTAGTGCTTAATTCCTGTAATTTTCCTACGCCTCTTTTAATCTTAAAACTTATATAGCTTAAGCTTTCCTTTGCAGCAGAAAGTATGTCTTGTTCATTTTCAACCTTTCTACTGTTGACTTCAACAATTAAATCTCCGCTTTTAATTCCCATTTCCTTTGCAGGAGAATTGGGGGCAACTTCTAAAACCATTATTCCTTCTTCAGTACTCAAATATTTAGGAGCACCTTTAACCTCTAGGTACCTTTGCGCATTAAGCATAAGCTCATGAGCCACAGGCGCAAAAACAACTATAAACAGCTTATAAAAATATCCTAGGTGAGCAAACTGAGAAACTGCAAACAAAATAGCGCTATAGGCTAAAAGGCCTATTCCCGAGGAAAAAACCTTTTGTTCCTTATTTTTTGTGAAAGTTACTGTGCTGTAGCCTATTACTCCATAATAAGCAAACATAGTTACTGCCGCATCCTTTGCCATGCCTATAAGAGAAGAATTTTTTAAAATAGGCCACCAGTTTGGTGTTGCTATATTCTCAGTTATACCAATACTGCTTGCATTGCTTACAATAAAAAACAAAGCTATAGGCATTACCCAGTTTCTCCTTAAGGCAAATCCTCCTATTATTTTATTATCTCTATTAGTAAAAACAGGAATTGAGCCACTTTTTCCATCTATAATAACAAGCAACCCTTCAACAAAGTGAAGCACTGCTACCATTGTCATAAGTGCTCCAATATCTATTTTAAGAATATTAATATCAGATAAATTTATGATGTTTCCTAAGACATTCAGCTTCACTCCGGCATACACCTTGGATATAAGTTCCAAAAACAGGCTTATAACGCCAAGTACTGCTCCGGAGTATGCAAAACAAATGAATTTAGGCTTCCAGAACATAAAGAATATAGATATCAAAAATATAAGATATATGGCTGAGTCGTTATCAAAAGCTACACCTAAATAAGTCATTATAATACTGGCAAAGGCTCCGGCAAAAATCCCAATTACTATTTGAGATAAAGTAAGCTCTAAAGCAGAGTTAAGGCTATCACCTATGATCATTTTTTGCATTATAGTAGTTTTTTTATTTTGTCTATATAAGACTATAGCTAGTATTACAAGCATAAACGCCAGCATAGGATCTGTCAGCGTATAGGCAATAGCTCTTAGAGTGCTAAGTAATATATTCATGCATGTATATTCTCCTCTAAAAATTATTTCATCTTATCTTTAATCAATTCTAATGCTTTAATAAATTGCGGATCTGTACTTCTTGAATATGGCTTTTTCAGTAAATCTTCAGGGTACTCGATTTTAACATCTGGCTGAATGCCTATTTTATGTATGTTTTCTCCATTTGGAGTATAATATTTTGCCATAGTAACCTTAAGTGCTGTTCCATCTCCTGTATCTACTACAGTTTGAACTACACCCTTTCCAAAGGTTTTTTCGCCAACCAGAGTTCCTATCTTGTAGTCTCTGACTGCGCCTGATACAATTTCTGAAGCACTGGCTGTTAATCCATCGGTTAACACTACTAAAGGCATTCCTATTGCCAATCCGCCCTTAGATTCTCTAACATCCTTGTTTCCATTCTTATCAACTGTTGATACTATCGTTTTACCCTTTGGAATAAAATTAGACACTACATCTACACAAGTAGTTAAAAGTCCTCCCGGATTCTGCCTTAAGTCCAAAATAAGCCCTTTAGCTCCTTTATCTTTAAGCTCTTTTAGCTTGCTGTCAAAATTTTTACCTGTATTTTCATCAAACATTGATAATTTTATGTAGGCTATATTATTTTGAAGCATTTCACCGCTTACAGTATCAAGGGTTATCTTCGATCTCTTAACTGTATATGTATGTGTATCCTTTGAATTTCTCAATACGGTTATATCAACATTAGTACCTTCTTTTCCCTTCATCATTGTAACAGCCTTATCGTATTCCTTGCCTGTTACATCAGTTCCATTTACCTTTTCAATGATATCTCCTGGGAGTATTCCTGCCTTTTTAGCAGGTGAATTTTCAAAGGTTGAAACAACTACTATATTATCTTCCTTTACTTCAATTTGTATTCCTACCCCTGAATAGGCTCCTTCTGTTTGTGAGCTAAAAGCATCATATTCTTTTTGATTCATAAAAACAGTATAAGGATCGTTCAAGGCAGACGTCATTCCTTTTATTGCACCTTCTACAAGAGCATCGTCGTCAATTTTTCCATCATAAAGTTTATTTATAAGGTTCCTTACCTCAAACATCTTTTGAAACTTTGAAACATCAGTAAACTGCTGTGCACCTATTGTTTTTCCTCCAGGAAGCACCAATGAAATCCTTCTGGTTCCATAATAAGTTAAAACATTTGTTGCTAAAACTATAGCAACAGTCCATGCTATCCATTTCTTTTTTACATTCATGCCCGCTCCTCCTGTATTACTTATTTTTGACTACATAGTTTCAATTAGTAAATCTCTATTTGAGCAATCAAAAATCCTAATGCTTCTACATGTTTTTGAGAAGCTTAAATAGCAGATTTACTTTGAAATCTAAACAAGCATAAAAAATAGCTTATCTATATATTTATATAAATACTAAATAATTATAACACTAAAAAAATAAATTTCCAAAATTATATTTTTTCATATAATATTTTTTTGATTTAAAAATATGAGGGGCTATCTGTAAAACAACCGAACTTTCAGCTGTTTTACAGATAGCCCCTCACGTTACTATTTAACATAGTATGGATTTGGGTCTATTGTTTCTCCGTTTTCTTTTCTCATTTCAAAATGAAGATGCGGTCCGCTAGATAAGCCGGTATTTCCTGAATAGGAAATAAGTTGTCCACCTTTCACCTTCTGTCCAACCTTAACAACTAAGGAGGAGTTATGTCCATAAACACTGGTTAAGCTTCCGTGATCTATCATCACTACATTTCCATAGCCGCTCATCCAGCCGGAATAAATTACTTCTCCATCTGTTAATGCATATATGGGTGTTCCACTAAACACTCCTATGTCAATTCCTGCATGAAACCTCTTCGTTCCAAGAACAGGATGAACTCTCCAGCCGTAAGGAGAGGTTATGTATGTTGGTTTTCCTGTTACACAGTAGAACTTGCCGCTTGAAGTTGTACTTCCTGAGTTATTATTTTTATTAGTTCCACTAGAGCTGCCACCATTATTGCCGCTTGGTTTTGAGTTAGCATTATTTTGCTCTTGTTTAGCTTGTTCAGCTTTCTTTTTGTCCTCAGCTTTTTTCTTTTGTATCTGCTGGACCATTGAGGCTATTGCCTTGGATTGCTGTTCTTCCTCATCAATCATTTGTTCATAGGCTGCTTTATTTTTTGTAAGCTCAGTCATTAAGTCCTTCTTCTTATCCGAAACAGCTTGAAGATCCTTAAGCTTTATATCAGCCTGCTGTTTTAATTGAGTTGTGCTGCCTTTTTTCCTTTGCAGTTCTGCCTTCTCTACTTCCAGAGCTTTTTTATCCTCTTCAATATCCTTCATAAGCTTTTTATCATATTCCATCAATTTCATAGCAGAGTCCAGTCTGCTGAAAAAATCCGAAAAATCATTTGATTGAAGCAGCAGTTCCAAGTAACTCTGATTGCCATTTATATATATAGCTCTTATTCTCTTTTTAAACAATTCATTCTGATGATTTAAATTATTACTGTTTTCTTCAATTCGTTTTTCAAGATCTTCTATTTGAGTATTAAAATCATACATTTGACTATTTAGTTCATTCAAAGAACTTGAAGTATTTTTCATACTATTTTCAATATTTTTTAATAGTTCCTCTGTACTCGCCTTTTGCTGATTAATACTATCCAGCGCATCTTTTTTATCATTTATGGAGTCATTAATATTGTTAAGCTTTTTTTGAGCATCTGTAAGCTCATCAGCTCTGATATAAGTCACAGATGTTAAGCACATTACTATTGATAAAGCAAGTCCAATACTTTTTTTCATACAACCACCCCAAACCTTTATGTAATGAAGAATGAAGAATGATAGTAAAAATATCATTCTTCATTTGATTTACACTGCTAAGAATTTCCTTATAGCCAAGATACTTCCTAATATTCCTATCAGGATACCTCCAGCAATAAATTCAAGCAGCATAGTACTCATAACATAAGACGGACTGATTAACTGAACCATCATAATTCCAGCATTCATTTTTAAACATAAGAATCTGTAGCCATAATATAAAAGTATTCCCGCAACTAAAGCTCCAATGACTCCTATAAACGCTCCTTCTAAGATAAATGGCCATCTTATAAACCAGTCTGTAGCACCTATATATTTCATTATACCTATTTCTCTTCTTCTTGCATAAACTGTAAGCTTAATTGTATTACCGATAAGGAATAATGAGACGCCTATCAGTATTGCAAATATAACAACTCCAACCCATTTAATTGCATTTGTAATAGCAATTATTTTATCAACTACTTCTCTTGCATCTTTTATTGTGTCAATTCCTGACATGCTCTTAATATTATTAACAACTGTAGTAACTCTCTCTGGTTTGTCCATCCTTATAATGTAGGAATTAGGAAGCGGATTTTCCTGATCTAGTCCTTCTACCAGTGTTTTATTTTGCTCTCCAAGCTGTTTTTTGAGATTATCAAGGGCTTGACCTTTACTTTCATAAGCTACATCAACAACACCTTCTGTATCTTTAATAGCTTTTTCAAGAGCCTTTTGCTCATCAGTTTTTATATCATTTTTCAATACTACTTTTACTTCAACCTTAGACTCTACTTCCTTCATCATTTGCTGAATATTTAATATGGTAAGCATAAACAAACCAAGTATAAATAAAGTAGCAGCCACAGTTGCCATAGATGCTGTACTAATAGTTCTGTTTCTACGTAAATTTTTTGCCGCATCGCCAACAAAATGTTTGAAAGTATTAATCTTCATATCCGTACAGCCCCCTTTTTTCATCTCTTGCGATTATTCCTTTTTCAACAGCTATAACTCTCTTTTTCATAACATCAACTATATCCTTTGCATGGGTTGCCATAACAACGGTTGTTCCGGCGCGATTAATATCACTAAGTATTTCCATAATACCCATTGCTGTTTCTGGGTCAAGGTTTCCTGTAGGCTCGTCAGCAATAAGAAGGGAAGGATTATTTACTATAGCTCTTGCTAAAGCCACCCTTTGCTGTTCTCCTCCTGACAATTCATGTGGGAAAGATTTGTATTTATTTGAAAGACCAACTAATGAAAGCATCATTGGTACTCTTTTTCTTATTTCTTTCGGACTTGCCTCTATTACTCTCATTGCAAATGCAACATTTTCATATACATTTAAATTTTGAATTAATCTAAAATCCTGAAATACCACACCAATTTTTCTTCTATAGTATGGAACTTGTCCTCTTTTTAACTTTGTAATATCCAAACTGTCATTTATAATAATATTACCTGTTGTAGGCTCTACTTCTTTTAAAAGCATTTTTATAAAAGTTGATTTACCGGCTCCGCTTGGACCTACTAAAAAAACAAATTCTCCTCTATCTATTCTTATAGTTACATCCTTAAGTGCAGTCACATTATTGTCGTATATTTTACTAACATTTTTAAATTCAATCATTGCTGCAGCTCCTTATTAATATGATTTTTTACACAAACATACACAATACACGAGTTCATTATAACATAGAGTCCATTTTGGGACAATTAATAATGACAATTTAAGCATGAAGATTTGATGAACAAATTACTTTTTTGAGATTTTATAAGATATTATATACTCCTTATATGTAGATTTTATGAATGCTGAGCAAAAAAATAGACGTTTTGCTCGCAAAACGTCATTTCCATAAACTACTATTATTTTTCGTACCAATATTATAAAACTTTTCATTCTTAATTAATTTACTCGTCTCCCAATATATCCTTGAAGCCTTCACCAAGAACTTCATGTGCCTCGCTTACAGTTATAAATGCTCTGCTGTCTACTTCCTTAATAAACTTCTTAAGTTTTATAAATTGCTTTCTATGCAGTACAGTATACAATATATCTGTATTTTTGGCGCTATAGCCTCCCTTACCATTAAAAATGGTACATCCTCTTTCTAATTCATCTATTATGTATCTGCTTATTTCAGATGTTTTAGTACTTATAACCATTATTTCTTTACAAGTATTAAAGCCTTCAATTGCATTATCTATAACAAAACCATTCATTATTACGCACAAAAGTGCGTACATTGCTACATTTGCTCCAAAGGTTACTCCTGCAAATATAGTTACAATAAAATCTACAGCTAAAAGCGACTTTCCGATATCTATATGAAAAAATTTATTTAGTATTTTAGCAATTATATCCGTTCCGCCTGTGGATGCATTTTGATTAAAGACCATGGCCATCCCGATTCCCGAAAGCAATGTTCCAAATATAGATGCGAGCAGCAAATCATTTGTGAGAACATGCTTAGAAACCTCAAGTTTATCCATTACCCATATTGTGCCAGAGAGACCTAAACTTGCATAAATACTTTTCCCTCCAAATTTATTGCCTATAACTATAAACGCAACTATAAATAATATTACGTTCATTCCAAGCATAAGCAATCCTACATCAATAGCAGGAAAAATACTGTTAATTATTATTGCTATTCCGGATACTCCGCCTGCCGCTATTTTATTAGGAACTAAAAACAGTTCCAATGCCAACGCCACTAATAAAAATCCAATAGTAATCAGAAAATAATCCCTAAAATTTTTCATAGAATCCTCCTTTTTGTCGGATCACTGGGTTAGTTTATGAGTGTTCGCTCCCTTTGGGCACTGCGTAACTTAAAGTATTCGCTTTTGCTCACAAGTTACCCGCTAAAGTCCATTTAGAACTTCAGCCTCCTATAATGCTAAACCCCTCTTGCCGGTCCGATAAAATATTCAATTAAAAATGAGTAAGAAATAATAAAAATAGATATTAAAAATATAACATGAGACAGATTTAATCTTCTAAAATATGTATCCCACTGCTTCTGGTAGTTAAGAGGCCTCATTAAATCCCTTTTTACAAAAGATATTGCTGATAACAACAATCCGATTGTGCCTATTATCTCTGTCAGCCTGCAGCCCCAAATAATAACCTCTCTAAAATTAAAGCCATGTAAAATAAGTCCAACTATTGAACCGATAATAAACGAGCCCGCAAAAAAATACAGTGATAGTTTCAAACAATATAATACATCTTCTACATAGTGCTTCATGATATTCCCCCTCTTTTGTTTAATAAATAGTCAATAATGAAGAATGAAATTTTAATTTACTGAAAACCCCCTAGGGAATTTTGGCCAATAATACTTAATTATCCATTCTTAATTGTCAGTTAACTATAAAAAGGGGCTAAAAGCCCCCTATTACAACCCAACACTTATAGAAAGTGCTTCATCAACCTTTTTCATGTCTCCCTCAGTCATATGACCTATTTTTTCCTTTAGTCTTTTCTTGTCTAAGGTTCTAATTTGCTCAAGCAAAACAACTGAATCTTTGTTTAAACCATATTCTTCTGAGGAGATTTCAACATGTGTTGGAAGTTTTGCTTTATTTATCTGTGAAGTAATTGCTGCTACAATTACTGTTGGACTGTATTTATTACCCACATCATTTTGTATAATGATAACTGGTCTTATCCCGCCTTGTTCAGATCCTACTACTGGGCTTAAATCAGCATAGAATATATCTCCTCTTTTCACTACTGTCGTCATTTGGAAAATCACTCTCCGCTAGCTTCGCTTCATACTTTTTTAACTCGTCTATATCATTTGCAAAGCCCATTTCTGCAATTTCTAGATTTAGCTGAGCCATCTCCATATATCCCTTTCTCATCTGATCAATAAAATTAAGTCTTTTCTTCTCCTCAATATATAATATTATGGCATCCCTAATAAATTCACTTCTTTTTTTGCAATCTTCTTCAAGTGCCTTATTAAATTCATTATAAAGTGTCTCATTGAGGTTGACTACGAGTTTTTTTGAACCTGCCATGGGAAATAAACGCCTCCTAATGCTTCGTGTACTATATAGATTCAAATAATAAATCTAAATTTAATAGAGCAAAATATAGATGTTTCTATATTCTTTACAAAATTAAATATCCGATTTAATTTGATATCTAAGATACTTATCCGCATGTAATATACAAATTAAGGTATTTACGCTTAAATTTTTATACTTAACAGTACAATTCAATTTAGGCATAAATATGTACAATAAGATTATAATTCACAATATGTCAATATGTCAAAGTAATAATTTGTATTTCCCCATTTTACGGCATATATGGCTTCATTCTAAAAAAATTATACATAATTTCTTATTTTTACGACTTTTCCATCCTTCATGTAAACTCGGGGAACTCTTTTGCTTATCATACAGGTAACTTCATAGTTTATGGTCCCTATAAGTTCTGCAATATCATCAGCTGTAAATTTTATTTCACCCTGCTGCCCCATTAGAATAACCTCATCGCCAAGCTTTACTTCAGGAATATCAGTAACATCCACCATGCATTGATCCATGCAGATTCGTCCAATTACAGGAACAAAGCATCCATTAATAATAACCTTTGCCTTATTGAATAAAAGTCTTGTGTAACCATCTGCGTATCCAACAGGCAGGGTTGCTATAATACTTTCCCTAGATGTTTTAAATTTCCTTCCATAGCTTATATACTCCCCAACTGGAAGCTTTTTTATGTGGACTATATTTGTTTTAAGAGACATTACAGGCTTTAAATCTATTTTTTCTTTTAAAACTTCATCAGACGGATAATAACCATATAAAATTATCCCAGGTCTGACCGCTTCAAAATGTGATTCAGGCAAATCAATTATGGCAGCACTATTTGCAATGTGCCTTATATTTACATTAACACCTTTTCCCTTTAGTTTTTCATAAAAGTAATTATACTTGTCAAGTTGGGCTTTAGTATATTCTTTATCATTTTCATCCGCTGAAGAAAAATGTGAAAAAAGTCCTTCTATAATTAGATTCGGCAGTCTGCTTATTTTAAATACTTCTTCCAAGCTTTCCTCGTCAGGCAGAAAGCCTATTCTTCCCATACCGGTGTCAAGTGCTATGTGTATTTTGGCAGTCTTGTTTTTCTTTCGCGCTGCTTCTGATATTTCTTTTGCTAAGTCGTAAGAATACACAGTTTGCTCTATATCATATCTAATAAGCAAATCAATAAGACTTGGAGGAGTAAATCCTAAAATCATAATGGGCTGCTCAATGCCGCCGCGTCTTAATTCAACAGCCTCATTCAATACCGCCACAGCAATTCTTGTTGCACCGTTTGCAAGCAAGGTCGGAGCAATATCAAGTGCACCATGTCCATATCCATCCGCTTTTATTACTGCAATAATATCCTTACTCTTTGAGTTCCTTCGTATTTCTCTCATATTATGGGCAAGATTATCTAAATCAACCTCTGCCCATACTGGTCTTAAGTGTCTGAACACAAATATCCCCCCGTTAAAAATCGCTCTGCGTTTTTACAGTCTGTCCAATTTAATTAAGCAAATAATTAATCAATATTAAATAATTTGCTGTCAATTTCTTCACATTGGAAGTTCTTATAAGTTATTTTTATTCTTTCCCTATTATTTTCATCATATACTATAATCCATTCAGGAAGGTAGGTTTTAGTATTTACATACATTACTGCCTTGTCCGTTTCTCTTGTTCCTCCTGGAATTATTAACTCTATAAGCTGATAATTCTTGCCTTCAATAGTTTTATAGTCATATTTAACTCCTTCGTTTGTAGAAAGCATGTTTATGTATTGTTCCACAAATGTAATTCTATATATATTATCAAAATCCTTGTCCAAAGTATACTTAAAATTATTTTTCACATCATTGACATATATCTTATCTGATTTATATAAAAAAACTCTGTCTTTATTCAGCTCTACTCTATACCCTTGTCCCTTTTTATAGTATTGTTTACCTTCATGTACTACAACTTGTTTATCATTTTTTATATCCATAGTAAAATCCGTGCTGTAGTTTTTTAAGTCCTTAAGAAAATTAGTTATATCATTTGGATCTCTCTGAACTCTTTTGCAACTTGACAAGATGCTTATAAAAGTTAGCAATGCAATGGATAGTATTAATACTTTTTTTCTCACTTTAGCCTCCAAGAATAAGAATTTCATTATTAATACTATTCATCAATGATGTCTATTATTCTTCATACTTCTGAAGTTCTTTTATTACATAGGGTAGGCTTTCTAAAACATGACTTGCATTTACGCAGAACATATCCTCCGAAAGTCTATCACCGGCATATCCATGTATATATGTTGAAAGAGCCGCTGCCTCCATAAGCTTATATCCCTGACCTATAAAGGATGCAATAATTCCAGTTAAGCAGTCTCCCATTCCGCCGGATGCCATTGAGCTGTTACCTGTAGGATTGATTATTGTTGCAGTTCCATCTGTAATTATTGTATTATAACCTTTTAATATTATAACAACTCCATATTCCCTTGCAAATTCTTCAGATACTTCTATTCTATTTTCCTTGATATAATTAATATCAAGTCCTGTTATTCTAGACATTTCTCCCAAATGCGGAGTTAATATTACACCATGCTCTCTATTTTTTAAAATAGAAAGACTTTCCTTCAAGACATTTATTCCATCTGCATCAATTACTACGGGGCATTTAGCATTTTCCAATGCATATCTTACTACTTCAAAGGTATCTTCATTGTTTCCCATTCCGGGCCCTATAGCTATGGAATTGCATTTTGAAAGAATATCTTTTAATCTATCCCTATCTTTAAATGAGATAGTCATAGCTTCAGTAAGCTTCATACTTAAAACAGACTGAATATCCTCACTGCAACACAATGTTACAAGCCCTGCGCCACTTCTTACAGCTCCCTCTGCTGCAATATAAGCAGCTCCGGAATATCCCTTTGAGCCAGCTATAATTAATATTCTTCCATAATCACCTTTATGTGAATATTTGTCTCTTTTAAATAATCTGCTTTTTATCATTTCTCTATCAATAATAAATTCATTTTCATGAAACTTATCTACTACAAACTCAGGAATACCAATATCCTCAACAACTATTTCTCCGGTGAACTTATCACTTCCGTAATTTAAAAAACCTTTCTTATATAGTGCTAAGGTAACGGTCTTATTAGCTTTTACACAATTGCCCATTGTTTTTCCATCGTCACTATTAAATCCCGAAGGAACATCTACAGACAAAATGTACTTGCTGTTCTCATTTATTATAGAAATAGCATTATCATAAATGCCATCTATATTTTTTGATAACCCGGTTCCAAAAATCGAATCTATAGTAACATCAGATCTCCCTGCCGAATCTCTAAGTTCATTTATATCTTCCATATTATTTATTTTGTTTATCTTTATGCCCATATTCTTTAATATGGAAAAATTAATTTTAGTATCTCCCATAAGATTCTCTTCAGTTCCTATAAAAAACACTTCAATCTTCTTTCCTATAACGGCCAGATGTCGCGCAACAGCAAAACCGTCTCCGCCATTATTGCCTTTTCCACATACAATAGTAAAATAATTATTTTTATCTAAATTCACATTCTTTATAATTTTTAGCGCAGCATTCTCCATCAAAACTATACCTGGAATCTTTAACGTCTCTATGCAATATTTATCTATCTCCCTCATCATACGACCTGACGCTATCTTCATTTTCTTCACTCCTGTAATCTGTATTTTCTATCATAGCATAGGCAATAGCACTATCTTCTCCGTGAGAAATACTTAAATGTATCTTATAGTCACCGCTTTTTTGAGCAATAACTTTAGCTTTCCCTTTCAATACAACGATTGGCTTTCCAAGTGCTGTTCTATCTATAACAATGTCTCTAAAACTAAAGCCTCGAAAACCTGTTCCCAGCGCCTTAGCTACAGCCTCCTTAGCAGCAAACCTTCCAGCTACATACTCCGGTCTCATTCCCCTGCTTCTTAAATAATCTATTTCTTCTCTACTAAAAAGCTTATCAATAAAATTATCATTTCTCTCAACAGCTTCTTTTATCCGTCTTATCTCAACTATATCAACACCAACTCCGGTAATCATATTCCACCCCTCAATAAAATTACGAACTAAAGTTACATCATTCTCGCTTGCTTGTTCACTATTTAACTATGTTAAATATTAATCTTTATTAGGATCAAGTAATGCCACTTTATCATTATTATATTTATATATAAGCCTATAAAAATTTTTAAATATATAAATATTTACTGCAATCATGCTGGTTTAAGTAAATTTGCTTTCCGCACAAGGCTCTAGGTTCTTTACACTCCAGCCTTTGGACATTTTATCCCGCAATCTACTTATATTCTACCATTAACACATTACAATTACTAATAATAAACGCATAAAAAAAGAGGATTATAGATCCTCCTTTAATATGTAGCTATTTCTTTTAATGCTTCATCAAAATCAACTATGTATTCATCTATATAATCACCAAGTACATCAATAAGATGAATAGGAGATACGCAATTGTCATATAAAAATTTTAAAAGGTTATGTACCTTATGTCTATGAGGACTTATACTTTTTACAGAATCTCTTTCTATATTAATAATTGAACCGTTTACTACATCCTGTCTTTCAATTTCAATTCCATAGGATTGAACATCCATTCTTCCGTCGCCTAATGAAAGTGAAATCCTATTTTTAATAAGCCTGTAAAAATAGATTTTTTTGATATCTTCAGTAATTTCGTTTCTAATCATGCTTTCTACTATCATCATATAAACCTGTTCACTCAAGAGCTTCTGTGGTTAAATATCATTTAAATTTAACTTGTCCACATATTTAACATTAGTTATAAACATCTGTGGATAAGTGTAAAATTTTATCAAAACGGCTCTATAGAACAGTTATTCACCCCCTGAAATGTCTTTACCACAATATTAACACTATGCACATGAGAATAATGTCGTAATGTGGATAGTGTTAATAACTTCTTATCGTTCAATTTTGACATTTAGTTATCATAATAAGCAGATGTTACAAAATGATTTACTTCATCCCCTTAAATTTCAATAATAATTTTTACAACTCTGTCGAAAAGCTTATAAAATTGCTAAATATTTTTTCTAAAAACCGCATCATTTACGGCTTGTAACAATAAATTTTCTCTAACTCCTATGTATCTACAAATATCTTCTAAAATTAGTATGCATGAAATTACAGCACCAACGTCTTCCTCATCATATTCTGTCAGCAAATAATCCCTTTTATATTTCTCAACAGTATCTTTCTTGCATCTTATTTCACTGTAAATAGTGTCAAAGGTGTGATATAAAATAGAATACGATATAGTTATGAAATCTTTTTGGGATTTTTCGCTTCCGTTTATTACATCTCTTATTATTTTATTTAATGCAGCATTCTTATAGTACTCTTCTATTTTTATGTTATAGTTATTTCCAATATACTTTCCTAGTATATTAGCGTCGATTAATGCTATTTCACCATTTGTATTAAACAAGATACTAAATTCTATATCGTCATTTTTCTCTTTTTTTATTTCATCTATCATGTCTTTCATTCTGTAATTAAAACTTGAAGTAAATCTTGAATCCATAATAAAATACTCAAGCTCTCTCGCTGCAGCTATTGAGACGAAATCCGAAAACTTTCTGTAAATCTTTTTCATATATTCTTTATTTCTCATTAATTTCACTCCCCTCCATGAACACACATTTTATTCTGTCACCCAGGCCCAAAAATTATGCAAAAAAATAAGCGCCTGCTGGCGCCCACTTATAGCTGCTTCTTAACATTATTAAACTCTTCCTTTATTATCTTTACTTTATCTTCGCTAACTCCGTGATTAGAAAACTTCGCTTCATTATATATTTCCGTCAGGTTATTTATTCCTTGTGGATTTTCTATATTAACCCTAGTATGATTTTCCAGCTGCTTTGCTGTCATATAGCTTTTGTATATACCTTTTTCAAAGGTTTTAGTTTCAAATTTTCTATAGACATTTAAAATTTGACTTCTAAAATCTTTAGGAGTTATCAAGTTTTGAATCGCCCTCGTGAGAAAATTACCGCTTCGTTTATCCCTTTTAATTTTTTCTCTTTTTTCTTCAACTATTTTGCCATCATGTCCGGATTTATAAAATTTATCTTTTAGTAGGAACCTATATACTATATATAAGATCAAAATTAAAAGAACTAATTTAATTAAATTGGTTAACCAAATGGGAGGAACAAAACCTTCTCCTCCTCTTTTAATAAGCTCATTATTTTCTTGAACCTTAACTTCTACATTCTGATTTTTAAAGAGTTTTGATTTTGCGAATATAGGCTGTAAGTGATCAACTATATATTGGAGAGGCCTGCTCAATATAAGTCCTAAACAGTCTAATATGAAATTTGCTATATGCTCAAGTCCCCTGCTTATGCCGGTAAAAATTAAGATAAAAAATTTCATTAATACTGAAAAAACCTTATCAACAGAAAGCAACAGCATACCAGCAGTTAACCCTATACTAACTTTAAAGCTATTTTTGCTTCTGAGTTTATAGGAATAGCTTCTCGCTTCCCTTAGCGCCCATATGATAGTTGCCACAAACATAATATAAAATTTTAATATGCTTTTAGTTAACTCTGAATCTATGATAGGAAGAACAAGTCCAATTACAAGTATTAGGCTTAGTGCCTGTTTGGCTCTTGCTTTATATACGTCGTAATTTATTTCCTCATTATCAAAGGAGCTTGAAACATATATTGAAAAAACTATAAATATACTGTTAAATAGTATTCCCGAACCCTTACTTATAAGATACACAAGTACTACACCGGTAAAAACAGGTATTAATATTAAAGCTTTATTAACCCATTTTGAAAATATAAACTGTGCTAAAAAATTACTTGCCAACGCTATTAAAAAAAGCCTGTAATCTACTTTATTAGATAGTATTATATAACTTACTATCCCCCATATTATATAAAAGAACATATTGGTACATATACTTTGGAGAATTTTTATCTGCCTTGACCAGCTCATCTTATCCCTCCTTTATTGAAGTTTATCTTTTCAATATTAGAAATAGAAGGAAGTTCAGATTCATTGGATATATCAATAAGCTTTATTGAATATCCCGACCTTCTAAGCATAGATAAAATCCCAATACTTTTTTCATTTAAAAAAGAGGTTATAATAATATAGGTGCAGTTAGTCTTAAAATACTTGCTTCTTTGGAGCAGATAATCACTAAAGGCCACTTTTGGCGAGTAATCTATACGAGCACAGGTCTCTATTATACTTTTAAAGGAATGAAGTGACGGTTCTATCTCGCTATTTGTATTAGTTTTATAGCTTATAAGCTTTGCATCAGTCCAAAGTCCAACCGGCACTCCTTCTTTTATTGATTGCTTTGCTAAAGCTGCTGCTGTGCTTATACCTCTTTCCACTGAAGACGTACTTATATCTCTCCAATAAGGGTCCGCACACTGCACATCAATTATTAATACTAATTCAAACTCTGAGGTATAGTCATAATCCTTAACCATAAGCTTATTCATTTTAAGGCTTGACTTCCAATGAATATCAGACATTCTATCTTCTTTATTGTACTCTCTTATCCCTTTTATATATAATGGATCTTTGTATATCCATCGTCTAATAACATTATCACCATAAAGGCTTGTTGTGTTTAATTTTAAATCTTTGATATTTGCAAGCTTAGGATAAACTAAAAGTTCCACATAGCTATCTATTAAATTTTCATCCGAATAAAATCCAAAAATATCTCCAAGATCTATATATATTTCTTTTAAAAGATAGGTTCCCCTCTTAAGCCCCTTATAACTATAGGTTCTTTTTATTCTTTCAAACCATTTTATACTATACCTGCTTGTATGATTATTATAGTTACTATCAGCTACATAAATATCTTCACCATGAAACTCAAGACCTTTTGGTATAAGTTCTTTAAGCAGAAGAAAAGATATCGGCAGCCATTTTTTATTTTCTATAATGATAGAAACTCTAAATTCTTCACCTTCATTTATAAATTGATTCTCAATTTCTCTTCTTATAAAAAGGTTTTTAAAGCCATATTTTCTTGTAAGCTCTCCAAATAAAAGAAGAGCAAAAATCACAGCTAATATTACAAAGTAGCTGAACATAAAGTCCACCCCCTATATTTTTTCTAAAGGAGTATGAACCGTATTCAAAATACCTTCAATTAATTCTTGACTGCTTGCTTTACTAGTGTTTAAATCACTCTTTAAGATAATTCTATGGCTTAATATTGGTATAGCCATTTCCTTTATATCCTCTGGAATAACATAATCTCTTCCGTTTATAGCTGCTAGTGCCTGACTTCCCTTCATTAAATTTAAAGAGGCTCTTGGACTACAGCCAAGCTCCACATTATTGTTCTTTCTCGTAGCCGTAATAATATCTATAATATAATTTTTTATATCTTCACTAACATGAACCTTCGAATAATTTTCCTGTACATATTGTATATCCTCCATAGCAATTACTGCTTCAAGAGTCTCAAGAGGATCTTTGTCCATATATATATCTAAAATATTTTTTTCCTCAATAAATTCCGGATAGCCCATGCTTAATCTTATAAAAAATCTATCAAGCTGTGCCTCAGGAAGAGGAAAAGTTCCAAATTGCTCTACAGGATTTTGAGTAGCTATAACAAAGAATGGCCTATTAAGCCTGATAGTTTCCCCTTCTACCGTTATTTGTCTTTCCTCCATACATTCAAGAAGTGCAGACTGAGTTCTTGGCGTAGCTCTGTTTATTTCATCTGCTAATACAATTTGACTTAATAATGGTCCTTTTCTAAATTCAAACTCACCGGATTTTTGGTTATAAAAGTATATTCCCGTTAAATCTGACGGAAGCAAGTCCGGGGTAAATTGTATTCTCTTAAAGCTGCAGTTTATCGTCTTTGAAAGAGCCTTAGCAAGTTTTGTCTTTCCAAGTCCCGGCACATCCTCTAGAAGTACGTGTCCTGAGCAAATAAAAGCAACGGTAAGCTTATCTATTTTATCCTTCTTCCCTACTATTACCTTTCCAATATTTGTGTTTACCTTTTCTCTAAATTCCACAAACTTTTTTGTATCCAACATAGTAGAAGCCCCCCTTTTCTTAATTTCAATTATATCATTTATAAAAATATTTGCATTATTTAATTTTCTATTAACGTTTTTAAAATTATATGATATACTATAATTCAGGTTAAATGCTAACGTGTGCATTGCTCTATAATTATGACTGTAAGGAGGGGGTTTCCGTGGTAAGAGCTTGTTTGTTCGATTTAGATGGTGTTATAGTTGACACAGCTAAATATCACTATTTAGCATGGAAAAGGCTTGCTAATGAGCTTGGTTTTGAATTTACAGAAGAAGATAATGAAAGACTAAAAGGCGTAAGCAGAATGAAGTCTTTAGAAATATTATTAGAAATTGGCGGCGTTTCTTTCGATGAAGAGACTAAGGAAGCTATGGCTGCAAGGAAAAATGCTTGGTATGTTGAATATATATCAAAAATGGACTCATCAGAAGTGCTTCCCGGGGTTATAGATTTTCTTACTTCCCTAAGAGAAGAAGGAATTAAAATTTCTCTTGGTTCTGTAAGTAAAAATGCTATGATTATATTGAAAAATACCGGTGTTGATAAGTATTTCGATGCTGTTATAGATGGTACAAAAATAACTCATGCAAAGCCAGATCCAGAGGTGTTCTTAAAGGGTGCCGAAGAATTAGGGGTTAATCCTAAGGATTGCGTAGTCTTTGAAGATGCTCAGGCTGGTATAGAAGCTGCTATAAACGCTGGTATGCGTAGTGTTGGAGTTGGTTCTCCCGAGATACTTAGAAAGGCAGATTTTGTAATTTCCTCATTTAAAGAAATGTCTGTTGATAGACTTAAGTTTTAGGTTAGTATTGGCTTACTGACCTAAAATTTTGGCTATATGTGCAAACGCTTGCGTATATGATTTTAAAGCGTTTCATGTTATGATATGTTTATATTTATTTTAAAAAGTAAAACCTAAATTATTGATAGCTTTATGAAAGGAAGATAGATAGATGAAGCAATATTTTAAAGTTGATGAATGGTGTGTTATAGAAGAAGGCTTTAATCCAAAAGAAAATGAAGTAGCAGAAAGTATTTGCAGCCTTGGAAACGGCCATATGGGGCAAAGAGCAAATTTTGAAGAAAACTATAGTGGAAAATCCCTCCAGGGAAGTTATATGGCTGGAGTTTATTATCCGGATAAAACTAGAGTTGGCTGGTGGAAAAACGGCTATCCGGAGTATTTTGCAAAAGTATTAAATTCAACTAACTGGATAGGAATAGATATAAAGGTTAATGGTGAAACTCTTGACCTTGCAAAAGCTGAAGTTAAAAACTTCACAAGAGTACTTAATATGAAGGAAGCTTATCTTGAGCGTTCGTTTAATGCGGTACTTGCAAATGGTAATGAGGTTAAGGTAAATGCAAAAAGATTTTTAAGCACCGTTTATCCTGAAATCGGAGCAATAAGATATTCTGTAATTCCGGTTAATTTCAATGGAGAAATAACAATTACTCCTTATTTGGATGGAGATGTTAAAAATCAGGATTCCAACTATGATGAAAAATTCTGGGATGAAGTACAGGCTAATGTTTCAACTGATATATCTTTCTTAGTTATGAAAACCAAGAAGCTTGATTTCCACATTTGCTCTGCAATGAAATTCGATATATTTAATGGTGGAGAAAAGCTTAGCTCTGATGTAACTACCAATAGAAAAGAGAAATTCGTTTCAAACACAGTGATTGTAAAGGCAGAAAAGGACAAAGAAGTAGTTGTATACAAATATGCTTCAAATGTTACTTCAAGAAATTATTCTAAAGAAGATCTTGCTGTTAAAGCAACTGAAGTTTTAACTAAAGCATACAATGAAGGTTTTGATACACTTTTTGCAAAGCAGGTTCAAGCTTGGTCTGAGAAATGGAAGGAAAGCGACATTGTTATTGAAGGCGATGTAGAAGCTCAGCAAGGTATAAGATTTAATATATTCCAATTAAATCAAACTTATACCGGAGAAGATGAAAGATTAAATATAGGTCCAAAGGGTTTCACCGGTGAAAAATACGGCGGAAGTACTTATTGGGATACAGAAGCTTATTGCATACCTTTCTATCTTGCAACAGCTGACCCAAAGGTTGCTAGGAATCTTTTAATATACAGATACAAGCATCTTGAAAAGGCTAAAGAAAATGCAAGAAAGCTCGGCTTTAAGAAAGGTGCTCTATATCCAATGGTTACAATGAACGGTGAAGAGTGTCATAATGAGTGGGAAATCACCTTTGAAGAAATTCACAGAAATGGTGCTATAGCTTATGCTATATACAACTATGTAAATTACACAGGCGATAAATCCTATCTTGGCCAGTATGGTTTTGAAGTACTTGCTGAGATCTCAAGATTCTGGAAAGAAAGAGTTCATTACTCTCCTAGAAAAGGCAAGTACGTTATGCATGGTGTAACAGGACCAAACGAGTATGAAAACAACGTCAACAATAACTGGTACACAAATAGAATAGCCGCTTGGACATTACAATATACTCTAGAAGTTATTGATTACTTAAAAGCCAATGAGCCAGAAAGATATAAAGAATTAGAAACTAAGCTTCAAATCAATGCTGAAGAAACAGCTAAATGGAGAGATATAATAGACAACATATTCTACCCTGTTGATGAAGAACTTGGAATATTCCTTCAGCAGGAAGGCTACATGGATAAGGAACAGATTCTTGTTTCTGAACTTCCTGAAGAAGACAGACCATTAAATCAAAAATGGTCCTGGGATAGAATACTTCGCTCCTGCTTTATTAAGCAGGCTGACGTTCTACAAGGCTTGTTTTTCTTAGAGCACACTTTTGATGAAGATACTATAAGAAGAAACTTTAACTTCTACGAGCCAAGAACAGTGCACGAATCTTCCTTATCACCATGCGTTCACTCAATCTTAGCTTCAAAGCTTGGAATGCAGGATAAGGCTTATGAAATGTATTTAAGAACCTCAAGACTTGATCTTGACAACTACAACAATGACACAGAAGACGGCTGCCATACAACAAGTATGGCCGGAACCTGGATGTCTGTTGTTCAGGGTTTTGGCGGAATGAGAGTTAGAGATGGAAAACTTCACTTTAATCCATTTATACCTGGCCACTGGAATTCTTTCTCCTTTAAAGTTATGTTTAGAGGAGCTCTATTAAAGGTTAATGTTACAAAGGAAAACGTGGTTATTACTAACGAATCCAACGTAGAACTAACTGTAGCCGTTAATGGAAAAGATTATTCAGTTAAAGGTAATGAAGACCTAGCTGTTAAGAATGTATAGTTAAAGGAAATTACTCCTAGTAAAAATTAAGGGATGTTGCATAGTAGGCTAAATTTTGCTGTTATGCAACATCCCTTTACTCTTCATTAAATATATTTCTCCCCTTTGTGTCATACTAATATAAATCAATAAATATCTACTTTTATATTGATTTAGGCAGCTTCATATATTATAATTAATTTATAGATAATTATTATTACCTAACAATTTATATATGATGTTTTTGTTTCCTATTTTTTGATAAAACATATAGGAAGCATTGTTGTAGGAGGCTAAAGTCCTAAATGGACTTTAGCGGGTAATTTGCGAGTGGAACGAGCGATCATAAATTACCCAGTGATCCGACAAAAAGGAGGATTTTGAAATGATGCAAGCAATGGAAGTAAAAAAGGATATTTATTGGGTAGGATCATTAGACCCCGAACTTAGAGTATTTGATGTTATAATGTATACACCTTATGGTACAACATATAATTCCTATGTAGTAAAAGGCAGCGAAAAAACTGCTATATTTGAAACTGTTAAAGAAAAAACTTTTGATCAATACTTGGAAAGACTTCAATCTTTAAATATTGACTTTGATGAGATAGGTTATATAATTGTAGACCATACCGAACCTGATCACGCAGGCTCAGTTGCTAAGCTGTTAGACTACGCTAAAAATGCAAAAGTAGTCGGTTCAGCTCCGGCAATAAGATTTTTAAGACAAATTGCAAATCGTCCCTTCCAAGAAGTAGTAGTTAAGCATGGCGATACCTTAAGTCTTGGGAACAAAACATTAAGATTTATCGAAGCTCCATTTTTGCATTGGCCAGATTCTATATATACCTATGTAGAAGAAGATCATGTATTAATGACATGCGACTCTTTTGGAAGCCACTACTGCTTTGATGGCATATTTAGAGATCTTATTCCAGCAGATAAAGAGAATGAATATATGGATGCCTTAAAATATTACTATGACTGCATAATGGGTCCTTTTAAGCCACATGTATTAAAGGCATTAGACAAGATAAAAGATTTAGAAATCGACACTATCTGTACCGGTCACGGCCCTATACTAAGGGGCAATATTGATTTTTACAGAGATACTTATAGAAAGTGGAGTACTGAGGTAGCTCCTACTGATGGAAAAACAAGAGTTGTTATTCCTTATGTTTCAGCATATGGCTTCACAGAGGATTTAGCTAATAAAATAGCGGAAGGTATTAAATCTAAAATTAATGACGCTATAATTGATCTTTATAATGTAATTTATCATAATCAAGAAGAGATATTAGACAAAATCTACTGGGCCGATGCTGTCTTATTTGGTTCTCCTACAATAAACGGAGATGCTCTTGAGCCTGTAATGGAACTATTAATAAAAATGAACCCTCTAGTTCATGGTGGAAAGGTTGCAGCTGCCTTTGGTTCCTTTGGCTGGAGCGGTGAAGCGGTACCAAATATAGAAGCCCGACTTAAATCCCTTAGAATGAAGCTTGTAACTCCTGGGCTTAAGATAAACTTTAAGCCAAATGAAGATGAGTTACTACAAGCATTCAACTTTGGTGAAACTATAGCTGATAAAATTGTTGAGAATATTAATAAGAAAACAAAAAAAGTTAATAAGGTTGAGTTAAAGACTTGGAAATGCACTTCTTGCAGTGAAAAGTTTGAGACTGCTAATGCTCCTCAGGTTTGTCCTGCTTGCGGAGGTGGGCAGGATAAGTTTGTAGCGGTGACAAAATAATAAAATATTCTTTAAAACATATGAAAAAACTGTAATGAAATTAAATTGAATTTCATTACAGCTTTTTCATTATGAATCTCTTATTTCTTTAGTTATAATATGAATGTGAAAAATATCCACAATCTTTAAAAACATGTAATTCATAATTATTCCCTAATACAATGTATAGTATCTATTGAAACTCTTCTATAGTATTAATATCTAGATTAATATTATAGAATTTATAATTATAGTAATCATTACTTGCATAAAAAAATACGTAATTATTAATAAAATCTATATTTCGTACTTTAACGCTATATATTTTCTTTAAGTCACCTCCTAGCAAATTACATGAGTATAATGAGTATTCCCACATATTACTTGCAGTAAAATAAATTCCGCCCTTATATCCATTAACTTCCAGGACGTTATCAAGTCCTACTCCAATATTTATACCATTATTATTTAACTCTAACCTATTTAAAGTGGTAAAATGGCCTTGTTCAGCTATATAGAATATACTATCATATACAACTTTCATTTTTTATAGTAATCGTAGACTTGATAGCTTGAAATTTTACTTTTGTCTTCGCCATCATATTTTATCCTGTATATACTTTTACTTGTTTACTGTTACTATAACATATAAAATCATCACTAAAATTTATATTATAACATGAATCATCAGTTAAAAAAGTCTTTGTACTTCCATCCACCTTAATCTTATAAAGTGAGGCCGAGAACATATTAAATTGGCAATCCGTACTACAAACCCATTCATCTTTAACCACGTACAGATTTAATAATTCATTATCTAATATTTGATCGTTCTTCTCTTGCTCACGAATATATTTTGCTATCGTCTCTTCATTTAATGTGACAGTACTTACATAATATCCTTCTGGCCAAAAATGTCTGCTGCCAAAATTATATTTTAAATCTGAATGTCCATCAAATATCATCATTGCACTTTTTCCTTTGAGATACCCCATAAAACCTGATATATTCGTTTTTGGTGGTATTGATACTAACAAATGTACGTAATCAGGTATCATATGTCCTTCTATAATTTTTACACCTTTCCACTTAAACAGATCTTTTATGATACCCTTTATATCCTCTCTTAGTTTATGATATATTATTTTTCTTCTATATTAAGGCGCAAATACAATATGATACTTGCATAACCACTTAGTATGTGCTAAGCTTTCTGCCATAGAGCATCACTTTTCTTTAGTTATTTTGATGTCTTGAACAATCATGATTATATCAAAGAGGTGGTGTTATTTGCTTAAGTGTTTAATCATACCCACATAGTGAGCAGTTTTTAGTTTCGGCTGCTTTCGCAACCGAAACAATTTAAAACATACTAAAAAAGATTAAGAAATATTTTCTTAACCTTTTTTTAATTAATATTCATTAAAATATTCTGTTCTAAGTACTTCCATATATACCTGGCTATAATAATTCCCTTTATAGTAAATATCCTCTTTAAACTCACAAATATATTTAAGTCCGGCCTTTTCATAAGCCTTTCTTGCACCTTCGTTAAATTTAATAAATCTCAGATATATCTTATTCAGGCCTAACCTGTTAAATCCATACTCAAGTATTAATTTCACAGCATCAGTGCCATACCCCTTCGACATATTTTCAATATACCCTAAAGCAATATTAAGTTCACCTTTTCTATGAATATAATCTATATCCTTTAAGCCTATGCTGCCTATGTATTTATGCTCCGGATCATTTTTTTCTGATATTACAAAATTAACATAGCTATTACTCTCCCTATCAAGCTGTTTTTTTAAATAAGACATACTATCGTTCAGTGTTCGAGGAAAGATAGCAAAGGAAAGATTTTTAGTAATTTCTTCATTATTAACCCATTGATGCATTCTTTCTAAATCTCGTTCTTGAAATTCTCTTAGTATAACCTTTTCACCAATTATCATGACTAGCCTCCAATAAAATATTTCATATGAACTGAAAATATTACATCATTAACTATAATTTTACTATATAACTTTATTAATGTACATAAAATTTATATGTTCATTTACTTCTTACTTATTGTTTTATATAATTATAACAGTATATATTTATTTTATGGAGGATCATAATGATTAAGCCGTTAACTTCTTTAAGATTTTTTGCTATTTTTTTAGTATTCTTATCACATTTAGGATTTATTCGTGCAGTACCAGCATACAGATATATTTTTGATAATATTTTTGATGAGGGGTATCTAGGCGTTACTTTCTTTTTTATGCTATCTGGCTTTGTTATATCATATAATTACCTAAGAAAATTTAAAATTATTAATAGTAAATATAACAAAAACTTTATATTAAAAAGAATTGCTCACATTTATCCTCTTCATTTTATTACTTTTTTTATTAGTTTACCTCTATATATAAAAGATGTGCTAGTGAACCCGATAAAAAATATGATTATAGCACTACTAAATTTATTGTTGCTTCAAAGCTTGGTTCCAAAAATGTCAGTATATTTTTCATTTAATTCTGTTTCCTGGAACTTATCAGTATTTATGCTTTTATATTTAGTGACCCCTATTTTACTTAATAGCATTAATAGATTTTTAGACAATTATTCATACAGATTGCTGCCTATCGTTATGATAGTCATATACTTTATTGCTTTTATTGTAATTTATTTTTATAAAGATTCATCAGCTAATCATTGGCTTTTTTATATTTCACCATTTTTTAGGATTATAGATTATACCATTGGTCTGTTGCTTGGAAGTTTATTTATTTTTATTAAAGATGTACGCTTGAAAAGTCTGGCCTTTAGCTTGCTTGAACCTGCTGTGCTCATACTTTTTATTATTGTGTTTGTATACCATAAAAATATTCATCAAACTTATAGATATGGTGTCTACTATATGCCTATTATGGCCATTATTATATTTGTTTTTGCTTTTCAGAGGGGATTTATTTCTAAACTTTTAAGCACCTCCATACTAGTTGCTTTAGGAAATATAAGTTTTTCATTTTATATGATCCATCAATTAATTATAAAGTATTTTTCTGTTACTTTTAGCCATCTTAAAATTCCATTAGATATAAACACCATGAGTTTATTTATTATACTAACTTTTCTTTTATCAATATTTTGTTCTATTTTATCCTATAAATACTTTGAGGGTCCTTTAAGAAACAAAATGTTAAAATTTGTAAAATAAGCACCGAAAGAAAAGACTGTCAGCAGTTTTTTACTGCAAACAGTCTTTTTAAATTCACTATATTTTCAGTTTCTAAAGAAGTTGTCAATAGTTTGTGCTATTACTCGTGCTTTTTTATCCTGCTCATTGCTGTCAGCACATTTCCCCGCTTCATTGATATTCGAAATAAATCCACATTCTATCAATACAGCAGGCATATTTGTATTTACTGTTACATATAAATTATGATCATGAGACTTTAAGTTATTATATCCCAAAGAGCTTGATAATCCATCTACTAGATTTTTAGCTAACTTTTCACTAGCCTTTGCAGCGTCAGAAGGTGTTGTATCTATATTAACATCTCTGTACCATCCATTTGGATCATTTCCAACTACAACTCCACTAGTATCTATATTAGGTTTATATGAGCTGTAATGTGTACTAATACCTGTAGTATTTGAATTACTGGATGAATCATGATGTATACTAATAAATAAATCAGCATTTGCATTATTTGCTATTTGTGCTCTTCTATCTAAACTAGAATGTGCATCTAATGTATCTCTGTCACTTTCTTGTCTTGTAAGTATTATATTATATCCGTAACTTTCTAAATACCCTTTAACCTTCAATGAAACCTGCATGTTTAAATCTCTTTCTACATATGTGTTATTAGGATATCTAGCATATGCTCCATCGTCACCACCATAATTATGACCAGGATCAATAACAATAGTTCTTCTAAATACATACTTGTCTTCATATTTTATTTGTTCATAATCATGTATACTGTTTTTATCTTTTACTTGAACTAATATTCTAAAATTACCTGCTTTATTTGGTGTCCAATTCACAACATTATTTGAGCTATAATTTTGAATAATATTCCATTCTCCTGTATCTAAGTTGCCAATCCAGAATCTAAATAATACTCCATTTGGAGCCGTGCCATCAGCTTTTATAGTTGTAGTTCTAGATACATTTACATTTTCATCCACAGTCAAAGAAGTAATATTAGATGTTGTAGTTATGCTCTTATCTACATACACTAAGTCATCATAATCATTTTTGCTGTTTTTATCCTTCATTTGAACTAAGATTCTATAGTCACCAGGCTTTTCTGGGGTCCAGTTATATATATTAGATTGGCTATAATCCTGAACAGTTTTCCACCCAACTGACCAATCACATATCAAGAATCTATAGAGTAATCCATTATATGAAGTGCCAGCTGCTGAAATCTTATTTGGCTTGCCAATTATTAATTCATTAGGCACAGTAAGCTGTTGAGCTATGGCCTTAGAATCTATGCTAGTATCTTGATATCTTATCTGTTCATAATCATGTATACTGTTTTTATCCTTTACTTGAACAAGCAATCTAAAGTTACCTGGCTTATTTGGTGTCCAATTCACTGTATTACTTTCACTGTAATTCTGAATTATATTCCATTCACCTGTATCTAAGTTTCCGGACCAGAATCTATACAAAATTCCATTTGTTGATGATCCTTGGGCTTTTATTATAGTTGGCTTTGATACATTTAAATTATCATCTAAAGTTAAAGAATTTACAACAGCACTTGTTGTTATACTTTTATCAATATACATTATATCATCGTATTCACTAGCACTATTTTTATCCTTAGCCTGTACCAATATTCTATACCCTCCTGCTTTCTCAGGATCCCAATTAACAGTACTAGACTCACTGTAATCTTGTATTACCTTCCATCCCACAGACCAATCACAGATCCAAAATTTATACAGCACTCCATTTGAAGATTGTGCACTTGCTGATATATTGTTAGCCTTTCCTATACTAAGCTGACTTGGTACATTTAACTGCTGCAGTACTGCAGTTGATTGAACTTCCACTTGCTTATCTTCATAAAGTATGTCGTCATAATCATTACTACTATTTATATCTTTTACTTGCACCAATAATCTATAGTGTCCGGATTTATTTGGTCTCCACTGCACAGTATTTTGCTGACTATAATTTTGTATTATTGACCAATATCCTGTATCTAAATTACCAACCCAAAATCTATACAAGATTGAATTTTTAGATTCGCCGGAAGCTGTCAAGGTAAATTGGTTTTGTACTTGCGAGGTATTTGCAATATTTAAGACATTAACAAATGCATAGCCTGATATATTTATTGATTTCATTGCATTTAAATGGTTTAATATTTTATAACCGTAATTTGGATCAGAAGCCCATCCATATCCGTCAGGGTTTACATTAATTGAAAGATATTCTACTATAGGAGATGCTCCTCTTTTAACATAGCTAAATCTTGGATCTACACAAGTTTTTCTAAGTGAGTCAGCAGATGCATATGCTTTTAGATGCTGCACAACTGCTCTAATGCCTGTCCTAATATCAGGGAAACTTGCACCAGAAGCTCCACCGCCAACAGCTCCTAATCCTGCAAAATTATTCTGTTCTTCCCGTACATCACCTTTAAAAGTTAAAAATCCAGTTTCCAGCATCATTTGAGAAAAAGCAATATCTGCTCTTACTCCTTCATATCCAGCCTCATCCCAAACAATCTTCACAAAATTATCAACATATTCTCTAGAGCGTGAATTATTATTATTAAAAAAGTATTTTACAGCCTGCTCTTTAGTAGCTACTGGAGTACCCATAATATTCACTCTATCAATATCACTTACGGTTATACTTACCGACTTATCTATCTTTTGATTTTGTGTATCAGTTGCAATTATTTTTATGTTATGCTGACCTACCGAAACGTTAGTTAGTTTATAGGTGTAACCTGACATTTCCGAATTGGTATAGGTTGGATAACTATTTTTTATATCAGTTCTCTTAATTCCATAGGTAGCTTGTCCTACAAAAGTATTATCTAAAAAAATCTCTACTTTGCTAATTGGGTTTTCACCAAAAGCCCATCCCTTTATATAAATACCTGAAGTTACTTTAGTGCTTTCTATGGGATTATCAATACCAACAAATAGTGCTCCTTGTGCCTTAGCACTATTTCCCGGTAAAAAAAACTGAAATAAAACTACAAAAAAAACTACAAAAAAACTTAGCTTATTAAATATTTTACTTTTCATGCTTCCCCCCTATATGACCAAAAATCATACTTTAAGTTTTGTGATTTTACTATTCATTATTAATAATAGTATTATTAATAATTTTATCCCATTTATCTCTAATTACTTCTTCTGAGTAGTTTGATAACTTGGAAATATCTAAAGTATTAAATATAAATTTTTTAAAATCCTTACTTATTATTATAATTTTCTCTGCGATATCATCTACGATAAAATTATATAAAGTATTACTCTTGTAGTCATCTATATATTCCGCTGTTTTTTCACCTCCATAATATTCTAAAGGTTTGTTTGGATTTAAATCCAAATCATAGTACTTTATTGGATTTTCAATTAAATACCCATTTTTCTCAGCAACTATGTATTCGGGAATAGCAAAAGTATCTGTAGTAATAACAGGTAATCCAGATTTTAATGCTTCCATTATAACTATTGCTGTAGAATCCATAAATGTGGGATGAAGGAGTATATGATTATCATTAAATAGCCTAAAAAGCTCCTCTGTATTTAATTTATTATCCAATACATTTATATTTTCGTCCAATTCTATTATTTGTTTATACTTTTGAGGAATAGATTTTTTATTAGTGACGATGGTGAGGTGGATTTTATATCCCATCCTTATAAGTTTTCTATAAGCCTCAATTATTTCACAACCTCCCTTTAAAGAGAACATTGAAGATATATATAACAGCTTTACAGCTTTGTTCTCTTGAAGCTCTAAAATTTTTTTATTTATAATATCTTCATTAAGTAGGTTATTATCCTTCACATATGGATATATTACGTCTAGGAATTTCTCCTCAAATTTATAAACATCTCTAAAATAGCTATAAAAGCCCTCTTTGCTTCGTTCAGAAAAAAATACAAAACCTTTAAAGTTATTATCCTCAATACATTTTCTAAGTTCTCTATTTATTTTGGATCTCAGTTTTTGATTTTCATAATGTTCATAAGTATATCCTAGTATAGAATGAGAATTTTCAACATAAACAACATACGGCATATTACTATTCCTTAGAAATCTCTGAAACATTATTGCACCTTGATAGTTTTCTCTGCCTTTAAAATTTGACTTTGGCACATAATTATCAACTTTTAATTTTAAGAAATTTCTAAACTCTATTAAAAACTTAATTACTTTAAATTTTTTTAATTTTGATTTAAGTCCATTCTTATTAGTAGTAATATTATCAAAATCTATATCAGCTTTAGGTGATAAATTAAAGTTATTAAAATCTATATTGACTAAATCATTTTCCCATTTTCTTCTTGGAAATGAATAGTATATATTTTTCATTACTTAACCTCTCTTTTTTAAAGTATTAATTATTTCATTCAATTCACTTTTAGATATATTGAGCTTTGCCCAGAAAATTAATAAGAAACAAGCTAAAATTATAACCTGTATGTTACCTAAAACATAAACTGCAGTCGTGATAATAAGTAACACGCCTATAGATGATAATATAAGTTTCTTATTCTTTCTATTTATTTTCAAGGAAATTATCTTTTTAAAAGAGATTAAAATAAAAATAACTAAAATAATCTGAGATATTAGGTACCCTAGTCCAATGGAAAACATACCCAACTTGTTAATTAATAACAATGGCATTAAAATCATTATTAAATCATATAAAATTTCTGAAATGATTTGTAGCTTGAAATTTGGCAGTGAATATATAGGCATACTTAGAGTCCAAAATATTACCTTAAAATAATCTGCTATTAAAAATATTGGTATATACTTACTGGCTGTGTTAAATTCATGTGAATAAAGCACATTCATTGCCAAATTTCTAAATAATGTAACCATGATTATTATTGGCAATACAACCTTTAGTATTAAGGATAATGTACTGTTAATTTCCTCTATGATCTCATTATTATTTCTCTTACTGCATAATGTAGGCAGATAATAAACTCCTAGTGATGACAAAACTAGTGATAAATACTGATTACACATTGCCCATATAGATTGAAATAATCCATTATACTCTATTCCTAATGAATTAATAATTATCTTTCTCATAAACAGCATCGAATAGTTAGTCATTAAGGATGTAGTAATAACAACTGCTCCATACTTAAATAATGGCTTTAACATTATAAATTTTACATTGCTAATCTTATAGGTTAATTTAATATCATTTATTCTAGCCGACCTTGATACATAATAAATAAACAAAAGGCTGGTAGAAAGGCTGGTTAGGGCAATTGAGAATATAGCTCCGCTTAACCCATAGTAAAATATCGCAATAACATTTATAATCAATGCTGCAATATTGGATAGTACATTAACTGTTCCTAAAAATTTAATTTCACTAAACCCATTTATTATTGCTGTACTAATCATTGTTATTGTTGTACTCAGAACGGCTATAAAAATAGTTGCGAAATATACATATTTTAAATCAATATTTATTAATTTTAAATTTAACAAACTAGGAAAAATAATTAATATTAATACTGACACAAGTGCGACTAATGAAGTTAAACAATATACAGAATTAATGATTTTATTTATTTTTTCTTTTTCATCCTTATTAGCGCTTATCTCTTTAATTATTCCATTATTCAATCCTAGATTAGTATAAGCAGTTATTGTACCAATTATATTATTAATATAAGACGTTATACCCATTCCATAAGTACCTAGCATAATTGCTATATACTTTGTTTTGACTAAATTTAGCAAAACCTGAAATGCTGATGATGTTCCCATTGTGATAAAAGCCTTTAAACGTTTATTCATTATTTACCTCATAAAATAGCACAAAGCTGCACTGTTAGTTTATTACCATCCATTTATTGTATTCACAACAAAATCAATTTCGTTTTTCTTCATCCCTGGCCATATTGGCAAGCTTAGTTCTTCTCTGCATATCTTTTCAGCAATAGGAAAATCACCTTCATAATAGCCTAGCTCTTTATAGGCTTCTTGTAAATGCATTGGTACAGGATAATGAATTAATGTTCCTATCCCATTTTCATTTAAATAGCCTTGAAGTTCATCTCTATTCTCACATCTAATTGGATATATGTGATAAACGTGTTTATGGTTTTCTTCTTCAACAGGCAATACTAGTTTGGAACTTTTTATATTAGAGCTATAATATTGAGCTATTTCTCTTCTTTCTTTATTCCATTTGTCTAAATAGACTAATTTTACATCCAAAAAAGCTGCCTGCAATTCATCTAATCTGGAATTAACTCCCTTGTACTTATTATAATATTTTTTATGTGAACCATAATTTCTTAGTGCCTTAATTTTTTCAGCAAGCTCATCATCATTAGTAGTTATTGCCCCGCCATCACCTAATGCACCAAGGTTCTTGCCAGGATAAAAACTGAATCCGGCAGCATCTCCTATGGCTCCAGTTTTCTTGCCAAAGTAAGTTGAACCGTGACTTTGCGCACAATCCTCTATAACTTTTAACTTGTGTTTCTTAGCGATATTATTAATTTCGTTCATATCTGAAGGATATCCATATAAATGAACAACCATTATAGCTTTAGTTCTCTCAGTTATCTTTTCTTCAATTAACCCTGGATTAATAGCGTATGTAGCAATTTTAGGTTCAACAAATACAGGCTTTGCCCCTACATAAGTTATCGCAAGTGCTGTTGCTATATACGTATTGGACTGAACAATTACTTCATCGCCCTCACCTATTCCATAACCTTTTAAAATTAAATTTAGAGCCTCTAAACCATTTCCAACTCCAATGCAGTGTTTTACTCCAATATATTCTGCAAACCTCTTTTCAAACTTTTCAAGCTCTGAGCCCATTATAAACCAGTTAGATTCATAAACGCTTTTAAAGGCTGATTCCATCTCATTCTTAATACTGTGATGCATCGGTTCAAAATTTAAAAAAGGTATCTTCATTAGTCTTCCCCTCCAAATATTTTTTTTGCTTCCTCCAAATAGATATCATAGTTTCTAATATAGTCTTTTTCATCATAATGATCTGATGCCAAAACAAGTAAAACACAGTCTTCAGAGTAATCAAACATTTCATTCCAAACCCATGGTCCTATCATTAATCCTATGCTTGGATTATTTAACTCAAAGACAGTTTCTTCAATAGGATTCTTTAGCCTAACTTTTAATGAACCCTTAACACAAATTAATGTCTGGTAAACCCATCTATGTGCATGATGGCCTCTTGTTTCTATATTTGGCACATCATAGATATAAAATATTCTTTTTATATCATAGGGTATATCAAACTTTGACTCTATAGGCGTTAAATGTCCATATTTACTATGTATATCTTTGAATTTTACCAACGAAGCGTTAAACATTATTATCTCCTTCTCTAAAAAAATTTCACTTTAAAATGTTTCCAATTAGTCTCTTAGATAAATGCTTGTATATTCTCAAATTTATTGGATAATACTTGAAAGAATTTACTAAACATTTATTGTACATTGAATTATCAACATTAAGGAAGGTATATGCATTTCTTAAATATAAATTTGAATAAGCCTTATTCTTTATTATAAAAATATTATTAAAATGGTAATCTTTAAATACCTTATCTAGTATTTTGAAGGTTGACTCATAAATAGGTATAAGACCTTTTAAATTTCTATTTGTCATATTACTTTTATGCTGCCTATAATAAAATAGCGGTTTATCTATATAATTTATCTCATAATTACTGGAAAGCCTAATATAAAAATCCCAATCCTCAAAATAAAGATTTTCATCAAAAAGGCCTATGTTTTCAAATATTTCTCTTGAATACATACCCGTTGGCAAAAGAAAATTTCCTCTCATAACCAAGCTGTTAAACATTTTTGCCTTACTATAATTTACCCAGAAAGGAATTTTTTTATAGAAATACTCTTTCTCTTGCGTTTCATCGTATAAAATGTATGCATTGGTAAGTACAAATTTTTCGTTATTTTCTATTAGGTAGTTAATCTGTTCTTCTATTTTAGTTTTAGCCATCATATCGTCAGAAGCTATAATAGTTATATAGTCTCCTGTGGATTTTTTTATACCTCTATTTAAAGTTTTGCACAACCCCTCATTTTCTTTGTCAATAAACTCAAATTTTTCACATCTCTGTTCACATTCAGAAACTAAATTCTTCATAACTGAAGATGTTTTATCTTTTGACCCATCATTTAATACTATAAGCTCAATTCGTTTATATGTTTGATTTAATATGCTTCTAATACAACTCTCAATATATCTATCATGATTATATGCTGGAACGACTATGCTAACTAAAGGTTGATTGTTATTCATTTTATTCTCTCCATACATCTAATATATACTTGTAGCTAATTCAATTTACTTATCACATTAAATACTGATTTTGCTGCAGTATCCCAGCTAAACTTTTTAACATTGTTAAACCCAAGCTCTATAATTTTATTTCTAGAACTTTTATCTAGATAAAAAACTTCCTTTATTGACTTTTCAATTTCGTCAATAGAATTGGGGTCAAACATTACTGCAGCATCCTTAGCAACCTCCGGTAGTGATGAAGAATTAGAACAGGCTACAGGAACGCCGTTGGACATAGCCTCCAATACTGGTATACCAAAGCCCTCATATAAGCTAGGATATATAAACATATTAGCTGCTTTATATAACATTTCTTTTTCTTCACGACTTACGTAACCAAGAAAAAGAACATTATTCTCTAAATTCAGTTCTTGCGTCAATTTTATTAGTTCTCTACCATAAGCTACCTTATAATTTCCTACTATAACAAGCTTCGTATCTATAGTATTTTTTATTTTGTTATAAGCTTCAATTACTCTATGTAAGTTTTTATACTTATAATTAATTCCAACCATTAACAAATAATTTTGAAGCTTATATTTATTAAAAATATAAGCTTTACTTTCATCCACACCTATATTGCCCGGCTTATCCACCCCATTATATATAACATGGATAATATTAGGATCAACATTATAATATTTAATAATATCTTCCTTTGTATTTTCAGACACCGTTATAATATAATTTACATGTTTAATAACTTTAGGTAATATATATTTGTAATAGTAATATTGATGTACTCTACCTTTAGGATAAAGCAATGGCATTAGATCATGTATTGTAATAATTTGTTTTAATCCCTTAATATTAAGTCCATGCTGTGTAGGTGAATAAACAATATCATTTTTAATATCTACATTTTCCTTAACAAATTTTCTAAACTTATAGTTCCTAAATAAGAAGCTGATTTTTGAATCCTTATATTCTAAATCAATCATCTTTGTTTTATCAATATTTTTAATGTTATCTTTAACATACTCTTTGTTATGTACAACCAAGTAATTTACATGGTATTTTTCTAACAGTCTATCAAGAATATTTTCAGTATACACTCCTAATCCTGTAGGATTATTATTTAGTATCATTCCATTAAAATATATATTTCTCATTTTCAACCTCAATTAAATACCTTTTTTTTATTATTATTCCTAATAACTAACCATATACATAGTACAATAAACAGGTTAAATACTGTCATCGTAGTTGTGCTAGTTCCTACATCTAACATATTAATTCCCATGAAAGTGATAAAAAATAAAAAGGTAATTACATTTTTATTCTTTATGAACGTATTCTCAGCTATACCAATTAAAGTACCTTTTATAAAACTGAATATTGATATAATAATTAATGAATAGTGACCAAAATCTGCAAAATAAGAACCAAATTGTCCAAATGATGGGGCACCCTTAAACATTAACGTCCTTTCTGAAAAAATCATATATGCTAATCTAAAGTCTCCAAAAATTTTAGGTTTATTTTCTACTAGGATACGCGGCAGTATACTATAAAAATTATTTTCAAACATTATTCTTCCATGAAAAAAATTCTGTTTGTCAGTCATATAATTAATTAACATTAAAAAATTCCTATTATAATCGCTGTAATTTGATATGGCGTTAATAATATTAACAAAGCTTTGATTTTTCAAATATTGAGACGTTGCTAAAAAGGTCGCATAAAATAATACAACTAAGATTAATCCGCTTAAAGCTAACTTTTTTATATTATTTCTATCATTTTTAACAACATAAAAGTAATAAATTATGAATAGCTCAATAGGTAAAAGTATTCTTGATTTAGATCCTGTAAAATATAATAATAAAAGTACAACAATAATATAATAATACTTTCTTTCTGTAAACATACTTACAATAAAATATAAATTTATAAATGCCACTAATATAAAATAAACATGCCCATAGCCTAATCTTGAATTTTCATAAAGCAACCTTGGGTTTTTAATATAATTTAACGGAACATCTTTAAATAGAATAAGCAAAAATACGATAGAAAGGCCTAAAATAACAATTTTAAAAGCATTAACTCTCTTCTCATCATATTGAAAATCGAATTTAGCCTTAATTTTTTTACTTGATGATAGAACATATCCCGCAGATAAAGCAATAACAAAAACAGAATAATATATCAATATATACTTATAACTATATTCGTTTGTTTTATAAAACAACTCGTAGAGTATAGGTAATATGCCGTTAAAAATAGCAATGGGAATAATAATAAAAAATATGCCGTTTAAGTATGCATTTACCTTCTTCGATACATAGATATATGCAACTATTATTAATAGTATCAAACCAATTAAATAACCCATAATTTCACACCTATATTCCTAAATACTTTTTAGTTTATTTTGATTAATTTACAAGCTTATTAATATACTCTTCAACCCTATTCACCTTTGAATGATGAGTAAACTTATTATTTATAGTTTTCTTACCATTGTTTATTAATGTAACTCTTTTTACTTTACTGTCCGAATCCAGCATTTTTAAAATAATATTAGATATATTTGATACTTTTTCATCGTATTCAAACACTAACCCATTATAATCATGACTTATTATCTCTCTAACTCCATTTACATTTCTAGCTAAGACCAGTAAATTATTAGCCATTGCTTCTAAAACAACTGTAGGTAGCGATTCAGTATGACTCGTTAAAATCAAAATATCAGATATTCTATATATTTGATACATATCTTCATGTTCAATATTTAATAAAATTTTGTATTTAAAGTTAACTATTTTTAACTTCTGCTTTATTAAATCAAAATACTGCTCATCTCCAATTATACCCGTAAATAATGCTAGAATATTATTGTCATATTTACTAACATCATTCACTATATCAATGAATAATTCCACATTTTTATTTTTATCAAATCTACCTGCAAACAATATTACTTTTTTTTTCGGTTCAATATCGTATTTGCTTTTTAGTTGTTCAATACTAATATTTGAGTTTTCTTGAATATCTACTGAATTATATACTACCTTTACAACTTTTTCTCCTATACCTAAATTTATCAGATGATCTCTTGTAGCATTAGATGGTACAAAAATGTAATTAGTTTTTTTCCATAATAGCTTAAGCATAATACCAGCTGAACTTTTAGGAGATAACATATCATGAATATGATTTATCACAGGAATTTTTGGGGTATATAATAATTTGCAAAGTAAAGTTGGGAAACAATCTAAGCTATTATTTCCGTAAACAATATCAATATCATGCTTATTAATAACTTTCTTTATCATATTAGCTATTTTTATATTATTTATAAAAAATTTAGGAAGATTCTTAAAACTCTTTTCCACAGCACTACATTCATTCATAAAAAATAACTTTTTAATATTTTCACATGTTATATCTTTATAGAAGTCACTTACACTTTTATCTGTAGTTGTTAATATGTAGTAGTTATTCTGTTTGCTATTTTCAATCCAAGACTTTAATACAATCTCTGCCCCACCTATAACACTTGTAGTAGAAACAACGAGAATATTAGCCATTAATTCTACCATCCTTTGTTTTATTCTTCATTTGTTTTAATATATCTTTAACATTTTGCTCATATTTCTTTGCGCATACTAATAAACCATCACAGGTATCTACAACAATTAAATTTTCTACTCCTAAGGTTGCTATTACCTTCTTCTCACCTTTTATCAGGCAATTTTGGGTATTTAGTTGAACTATATCCCCATCTATTACATTACCATTATCGTCTTTTTGTAGTAATCTATATATAGAATTCCAGCTTCCCAAATCATCCCATCCCATGTCACACGGAATAACATGTATTTCTTCAGCTTTCTCTAGTATTCCATAATCTATTGATATACTATCTAAAAGCGAATACTTTTCATAAATTGTACTTTGCAGCTCTGTATCACATGACAGAGCTATTTCACTTAATATATTAAAAGTATTATTAAGATACTTGTTTATAAGATTTAATATAGTCCTAGTTTTCCATATAAACATTCCACTATTCCATAGATAACAACCTTCATCAATATATTTACAAGCAGTTTCAACATTTGGCTTTTCTACAAATCTTTCTACTTCTTTAATATTAAATTTTTTATATTCAGCACAAGTTTCACCATATCTAATATATCCGTATCCAGTTTCAGGTCTACTTGGCATTATTCCTAGTGTTACTATTGAGTTGTTATTGTCTTCAATAAATTCTATTCCTGCTGATATCGCTTGAATAAAGTTGTCACAATTTTCTATCATATGATCTGAAGGTACTACTATCATAGTAGAATCCTTATATATTTTATCAATAGTAAATGCTGATAACCCTATACAAGCAGCTGTATTCTTTCCAACAGGTTCTAAAATAATATTTCTATCTGGAATGTTGGGCAATTGCTCTTTAACTAATTTAAAATATTCTTGTCCTGTTACAATAAAAATTCTTTCTTCTGGTATTATATTTCTTAATCGTTTCACAGTCATCTGCAACATTGTGTCATTTCCTATGAGATTTAAGAATTGCTTAGGTTTTTCTTTGGTCGATAGCGGCCAAAAACGCTCTCCTTTACCCCCTGCCATGATTAGTGCACAAATCATTACGTATTCTCCTCTCAAAAACAGGTTATCTTTATTTTACTCTTTTTTCTTTTCTAAACAAATTAATAAATAAAGATAGTATCCATTTTAAATAAATACCTGTGTATACCAAGCAAGTAACTAAAAAATTATATTGTTTTCTATAATGCTTGTTATAAAATATAAGCATAGCTTTATGAAACTCACCAATCATTCTAGTGCTCTGTTTCTTACTGCTTTCGCCTTTATAATGAATAATTTTAACTTTAGGATAATAATAATTTTTCCATCCAGCTTGTTTAATTCTATAACACCAATCTATATCTTCTCCATACATGAAAAAAGTATCATCAAGAAGTCCCACCCCTTGTATAGTTTGTTGTCTTAGCATCATAAATGCCCCAACTAAAGAGTCTATTTCGCTTTCTTGATTCTCATCTATATAAGTAGCATTATATCCTCCAAACAGCTTTGAATTAGGAAATATTCTATCCAGTTTCAGAAGATACGTCAAAGAATTCCAAGGAGATGGAAACCCTCTTTTGCACGCCCTATCTAGACTTCCATCCGGCTTAACGACCTTACAGCCTATACAGCCAATATTTTGATGCCCATCCATAAAACTCACAGTTTCTTCCAGCGTTGCTTGTGGAACAATTGTATCCGGATTTAGTATAAGTATATATCTACTTTCTTTGCATTGATTTATTGCCAGATTATTAGCTTGAGAAAATCCGCCATTTATAGTATTCCTAATTAACTTTGTTTGTGGAAATTCGGCCTCAACCATATTGGGACTTCCATCTTTCGATTGGTTGTCAACTACCCAAACTTCATACTCTAGATTTCTTGTATTCTCATATATTGATTTTAGACAATTTCTTAATAATTCTATTGTATTATAGCTTACTATAATTATTGATAAGTCCACAATTATACCTCTTTCTGTCTTTTTAAACTGCCCCTTCTTTTTTTAATACACTTACTACAGTCTTGAGAATAATCTTTATGTCGAACAAAAAACTTCTATTATCAATATAGCACATATCTAATTGAACTCTTTCTTCATAAGTAGTATTACTTCTTCCATTAGCCTGCCAATTACCTGTAAGACCAGGTTTTACAGATAGAAGTTTATCTCCATATTCTCCATACTTCTCAATTTCCTTTTCCACTATTGGTCTCGGTCCCACGACACTCATGTTACCAATAAGAATATTAAAAAGTTGAGGCAACTCATCTAAACTAGTTTCTCTTAGGAACTTACCTAACTTTGTTATCCTAGGATCATTTTCTAACTTAAAGTTTTCTTCAAATTCACGTTTTTGTTGGGGAGGAAGATTATTTAAAATTTCTTGTGCATTTTTTACCATTGTTCTAAACTTATAGATCTTTATTAACTTTCCATTTTTTCCCAATCTGTTATGTCCAAAAATTGCTTCACCTTCTGAATCCAATTTAATAACTACGATTAAAAAAATAAAAACAGGAGATAAAATTACCAAAGCAACTGCTGAACTTATTATGTCGAAAATTCTCTTTGAAAGTTCATAAAAAGGTTTATGTTTAAGAGTATTCATTTCTACTGTACCAATATCATTCTGGAATTTTAACTTTTCCACAATAATCCCCCTTAAAATTATAGATAATCCACTAGCACTGTTCTTTACGGATAATACCAGCTATATAACCATTTATCATATTAAAACTATAAAAAAATACGCATTATTACTAGCACATTATACACTATTCTACAAGTATTTTTCAATTTTTATTTCAAAATTATACGTTTGTTCTCAACAAAACGTAACTAAAATTACCCATTGGATGACTAAAAACCTTAAAGTATGAATTTAACCTTTAACTCTTTTAATGCTTTAGCATTTTTATCTTTTTCCGACAATAAGATATTCCCTACATCATTTAACGGCCACTCAATGTTAATATCCGGATCATTCCATGCAATGCTTCCTTCAAATTCAGGATGATAAAATTCTGTACATTTGTATACAAATTCAGCTTCCTCTGAAAGCACCAAAAATCCATGAGCAAATCCTTCCGGCACATAAAACTGTTTTTTATTCTCAGAACTCAATACAGCGCCTATCCATTGTCCATAGGAAGGTGAATCTTTTCTTAAGTCCACAGCTACATCAAAAACTTCTCCACTTATTACTCTAACCAGTTTTCCCTGCGGATTAGGTTTTTGATAATGAAGGCCTCTTAGTACACCTTTTTTAGACTTTGATTGATTGTCTTGAACAAAAACCATATCAAGTCCTGCTTTTTTGAAATCTTCATAATTATAGGTTTCCATAAAGTATCCTCTGTGATCACCAAAAACCTTAGGTTCTACCACATAAACACCTTTAATTTTTGTTTCTGTAAAAGTAAACTGTCCCATTTACCTATTCCTTTCGATCGTATTATTAGGCAGCTTATATAATTTAATTTCCAAACTGCCCATTAAATACTAACTTAACTTTATTTACTTTCATACATCTTTTTGTAATACTTTGTGTATTCTCCCGAAGTTACTCTATCCATCCATTCTTTATTATCTAAATACCATTTTATAGTTTTTACTATTCCGTTCTCATAGGCTGTTTCAGGTTCCCATCCAAGCTCTTCTCTTATCTTTGTTGGATCTATTCCATATCTTCTGTCATGACCTTTTCTATCCTCAACATACTTTATTAAATCTTCTGTTACGGTATCATCAATATTCTTATTTATATAATCTATTACCGTTTTTACTATATGAATATTTGTTCTTTCATTGTGTCCGCCTACATTGTACACTTCACCAAGTCTTCCACCGTTTATAACCATATCGATAGCCTTGCAGTGGTCTTCAACATATAACCAGTCTCTTATGTTTAATCCATCTCCGTATACAGGAAGTGGCTTTTTATTTAAACAGTTGTTTATTAAAAGAGGTATCAATTTTTCTGGAAATTGATAAGGTCCATAGTTATTTGAGCATCTTGTTATATTTATTGGGAACTTATATGTATCAAAGTAAGCCTTAACAACCAAATCTGCACCAGCCTTACTTGAAGAATATGGGCTATGAGGATCTATTGGTGTTGTTTCCATAAAGTATCCAGTTTCTCCTAAGGAACCATATACTTCATCTGTTGAAACTTGAATATATTTTTTACCTTCCTTAAAGCCTTCTTTTATTTCCCAGGCATTTTTTGCAGCATTAAGTAAAGTTACAGTTCCTAGAACATTTGTATTAACAAACACTTCCGGTTCTCTTATACTTCTATCTACGTGAGATTCTGCTGCAAAGTTCACTACATAATCTATATCATGATCTTTAAATAATTTCTCAACTAAAGTTTTATCGCATATGTCTCCTTGAACGAATTCATATCTTGAGTCATTTTCTACAGCTTTTAAATTTTCTAAATTGCCAGCATAAGTTAGCTTATCTAAATTTATTAATTTTATGTCGTTATATTTTTTAAGCATATAGTGAACAAAGTTTGAGCCTATAAACCCTGCCCCCCCTGTGACTAAATATGTTTTCATACAATTCTCTCCTTTACCTTTCTTCCTTAGCTATTCTTAAAAGATATTGCCCATATTCTATTTTGGCTAAAGGCTCAGCAAGCTTCATAAGCTGCTCTTTATCTATAAAGCCTTTTCTGTAGGCTATTTCTTCTATGCAGGCTACATAAAGACCTTGTCTTGTTTGAATAGCTTCAACAAAATTAGCTGCTTCAAGAAGCCCTTTGTGTGTACCTGTGTCAAGCCAAGCCATACCTCTTCCAAAAAGCTCTACTTTTAATTGCTCTCTATTTAAATATTCATTATTTACTGCTGTTATTTCTATTTCTCCTCTAGCAGAAGGTTTTATATTTTTCGCAATTTCTACAACATTATTGTCATAGAAATAAAGTCCTGGTACTGCATAGTTAGACTTTGGCACCTGTGGTTTTTCTTCTATAGAAACCACATTATTGTTTTTATCAAATTCAACAACTCCAAATTCAGTTGGATTGCTTACATGATATCCAAAAATAGTAGCTCCTTCTTCTCTGTTAACTGCTCTTTCTAATCTTTCAGAGAAGCCGTAACCATAAAATATATTATCTCCAAGCACTAATGCCACTCTATCATTTCTAATAAATTTTTCTCCAACTATAAAGGCATCAGCAAGTCCTCTTGGCTTATCTTGAATAGCATACTCAAAATTAACTCCTATCTGGCTTCCATCCCCTAGAAGTTCCTTGAAACCGTTTATATCCCTTGGTGTAGAAATAATAAGTATATCTTTTATTCCTGCAAGCATTAAAACTGATAAAGGATAATAAATCATAGGTTTGTCATATATAGGCAGTATTTGTTTTGATACTGACTTTGTTATCGGATGAAGCCTGGTTCCCGAGCCTCCGGCTAGTATTATACCTTTCATTTGATCTCACCTTTCCACTTTATCTAAAAATCTACAAACAGTATTATATACTTAATTGCTAATTATGTCTATTTATTACGGAATTATTACATAATGCGCTATCTTTCTACATTTTTTACAAAAGTATTAAGCGCCTCTTCCCATTGTCTCATTTCATCTCCAACAGTACATCTTAACATCATGTTATCTAGTGATGAAAAAGCCGGTCTTTTAGCTGGACGATTAATTTTTTCTGAAGTTACAGCTGATACTGTACAATTAATATTTGCATATTCTACGATCTTAACAGCAAAATCATACCAGCTGCATTCTCCGGTTCCTGTACAGTGATATATTCCGTACTCTTCTGTTAACGCCAGCTTTAAGATATGATAAGCTAAATCCTCTGCATTTGTTGGATTACCTCTTTGGTCATTGACAACATCTAAATGACCTTTTTCTGTTGCAACCTTTATTATTGTTTTAACAAAATTGTTTCCGTAATATCCGTATAGCCATGCAGTTCTTACAATGAAAAATCTACTTGAAAAGTGTTTCACAAATTCTTCACCGGCATTCTTAGTGTTTCCATACGCACTTTGAGGATTAGTTAAATCATATTCTCTATAAGGCTTTGTTCCATTTCCTGCAAAAACATAGTCTGTAGATATATGTATAAGTTTAGCTCCAATTTCTTCACTTACTATTGCTAAGTTCCTTGGTCCTATTGCATTTACTTTAAAAGCTAAATCTTCATTTGTTTCGCAGGCATCAACATTGGTGTAAGCTGCGCAGTTTATTATTATTTCAGGCTTTGCCTTGGATATGTATTCTCTCACTTGATTAAGATTTGTTATATCTAATTGATCCACGTCTATTCCTATTATTTCAGCATTTTTATAAGCATTATTAATTGGGGCTAATTCTGAGTTCATGCTTTCAAGCATTTTAATTATTTGCATACCTAATTGCCCTTTAGCCCCTGTTATTAAAATCTTCACTTGTGTTTCCTCCCAACTCCTACTTCCGTCTTATTATCTAATTTATTTTTCCCTTTTCCAACAATATTATATAGCTTTTTTATTAACTAGTCTATTACTTAACAGAAAAGCTATACCTTTAACCATTTAGGCACAGCCTACAATATAAAAATATAAGGCGCTATTTCATAATAGTGTTGATATAATCATGTTATTTAATATTGTAGAAAGCAAATCTACTGCAAACCAGCATGATTGCAGTAAATATTTATATATTTAAATATTTTCATAGTTTTATAGGTTTATATTTAAATATATGAATATTACTCAGCATTTCATATATTTTTACCAATTACACAGATCACGGATCATTTCTTCCTACTTTATATTCTTCTCGCACTCTATTCAATGTAAAAAGTCATGAGGTAAAGTATATAAATTACTATACATCATGACTTATTTTAATCTATTGTATCAAACTATTCCACAGTAACACTCTTAGCCAAATTTCTTGGCTTATCAACATCGCAGCCCTTTTGTACAGCCATATAATAAGATAAAAGCTGTAATGGTACTACTGACAATACTGGAGCCAATACTTCTTCCGTCTTTGGAATATATAATGCTGAGTCAACTGTCTTTTCTATTGTTTCATTTCCTTCAAAAGCAAAGGCTAAAACATTTGCACCTCTGGTTTTAACTTCTTTTATATTGCTTACCATTTTTTCAAATAGTTCCTCTTGAGTTGCTAGAGCGATTACTACAGTTCCTTTTTCGATAAGTGCTATAGTTCCATGCTTAAGCTCACCTGCTGCGTAAGCCTCTGAGTGAATATAGGAAATTTCTTTAAGTTTTAAAGAACCTTCCATAGCCACTGCGTAATCTAATCCTCTTCCTAAAAAGAACATATCTCTATGCATATAATTCTTTGAAGCAAACTTTTGAAGTACTTCCTTATGCTTTAACACTTCTTCAGTTTGTTCTGGAAGCTTAAGCATTGCTTCCTTTATTTCTTCAATTTGCTCGCTGCTTAAAGTTTCTTTATACTGCGCAAAGTATAAAGCTATTATATACATTGCAATAAGCTGAGTTGTATAAGCTTTTGTGGAAGCAACCGCAATTTCTGGTCCAGCCCAAGTATATAATACATCATGTGCCTCTCTTGATACTGAGCTTCCAACTACATTTGTTACAGCTATTACTCTTGCACCAGACTTCTTAGCCTCTCTAAGTGCTGCTAAAGTATCTGCTGTTTCTCCTGATTGACTTATAACTATCATCAGCGTTTTGTTGTCAATTATTGGATTTCTATATCTAAATTCTGAAGCTATATCTACTTCAACAGGTATTCTAGCCAATTTTTCTATTACATACTTACCTACAATTCCTGCATGGTAAGCAGTTCCGCAGGCCACTATATATATTTTGTTTATATTCTCAAGCTGATCTTTAGTTAATGTAATTTTGTCTAGAGTTATTGGCTTTCCAAGGGCTATTCTTGAAGTCATCGTATCTCTTATTGCTTTTGGCTGTTCATGGATTTCCTTTAGCATGAAGTGCTCATAGCCGCCTTTTTCAGCTGCATCAGCATTCCAGGTTACATGGAATATATCCTTCTTTATCTCGTCTCCCTCTTCAGTTAAAAGCTTTATTCCATCCTTTGTTATAACAACAAATTCTTTATCATTTAATAGATAAACATCTCTTGTATAATTTAATATAGCCGGTATATCTGATGCTATAAAGAATTCTCCATCTCCAATACCTGCTATAAGAGGACTGTCTTTTCTAACTGCAACAAGTTTTCCAGGCTCATGAGTTGAAACTACACCTATAGCATAGCTTCCGTCCATTTTAGAAATAGCCTTTATAACTGCCTCTTCTAAATTTCCTTGGTAATAGTAATCTACAAGATGAGGTATAACCTCTGTATCAGTTTCAGAATTGAACTTATAGCCCTTTGCTGTAAGCCATTCTCTTAGTTGAATATAATTTTCTATAATCCCGTTGTGCACTACGCTTATAGTCTCATCTTCATTTGAATGTGGGTGTGAATTTAAATCTGATGGTTCTCCGTGAGTTGCCCATCTTGTATGGCCTATACCTACTGACCCGTGTATTGGATTTTGCTCTAGTTTAGCTTCTAGGTTGGCTAATCTTCCCTTGCACTTTGTAACCTTTAGAATATTATCTTCGATTATTGCCACTCCGGCTGAATCATAACCTCTATATTCAAGTCTTGATAATCCATGAATTAAAACCGGTGATGCCTCTTTCTTTCCTACATATCCTACTATTCCGCACATATTATTTACCTCTCTTTATTATATTTTTGTCAACACAAAGAAACCTTAGATATAGTGCAATTTTTGCAGAATCTATGGTTTAAAATAAAAGAAAGGTTTTAACACTCAATTGATATTGTGCTGAAAATTACTTCTCAGTTTTATCAATCTTTAACGGTAGTGCGATACCGTAGGGCATCCGCCGAAATTTCGATACTCCCTATCCTCGTCAACTTAATAACTTACATTAAGTTCTGGCGCTTTACTTTATATATTATATTTTTTCTAACCTATCCTCCTTATTTATTTTTCACCTTTCTAGAATTTTGTGTCCACTATATTATATTTTAATACTATGTGATTGGTCAATGTTTTGAAGTTTATTTCATTTATTTATTTGATTGTTGTAGTTTTATTTTAAAGCTTCAATGTACTAAAATTTTTAGCTTTATAATTAATTTAATTAATAGTATAATTCTAGTATTGACTTAAACTTTTTATATTTAAAGAGGAGAAAATAATGAATAAAAAACCTTCTAAAAAAAAGAAATGGAAAATCGTTGTTGTAGTTCTAATAATATTATGCGTATTAGCTGCAATTCCCTTTTATATTATTACCAGTAAGCTAGGCAGAATAAATACTACAAAGATTACAGAGAATTCATCAGAGCTTAAAATCGATGAAAATAAATTTAATACACCTGATAAAAATGAAAATGATTTTATTAATGTGCTGCTGCTTGGAATAGACTCTAGAGATACATCTACAGATCCCGGAAGATCTGACAGCATGATTATAGCGACCATAGATAAGAAGCATAGTAAAATAAAACTTACTTCTTTAATGAGAGATACTTTGGTGGATATGACAGGTCACGGTCCTATGGAAGGTTTGAATCAAGACAGGTTAAATCACACCTACGCTTATGGGGGAGCCCTACTAACCATGCAAACCATAAATCAAAACTTTGATATGAATTTAAAAAATTACGTCAAAGTTGATTTTTGGGGGCTTGAAAAAATTATAGATTCTATTGGTGGTGTAAATATCGATGTTAAGCAGGATGAGATTCAATATATTAATGCTTACATGACTGAGACAGCTAAAATTAAAAAAGAAAGCATTATAACTGTAAAAAAAGCTGGTATGCAAAAGCTTAATGGAAGCCAAGCTGTAGCTTACAGCAGAATACGATACATTGGAACTGATTATGAGAGAACAGAAAGGCAGCGAAAGGTTTTATCAGAAGTATTTAAGAATATTTCTCAGAAAAACACTTTAGAATTATATAAAGCTGTAGATACCATTCTTCCGTATGTAGAAACAAGTTTTACTAAAACAGAGCTTTTAGGCCTCGCCTCTTCTGTAGCTTTAAATAAGATAACTACTGTTGAACAGTATAGAATTCCAGAAGACAAGCTTGGTTTTACTACTTATGTGAATAAACAATATTTTATCGGCTGGAAAAAAGATGAGACAATAACTAATCTTCATAAATTTATTTTTGAAACAGATAAGTAGAAAGTACTTTTTAATAAAAAAACTAAGGACTGTCCCTCAAAAGGGATAGTCCTTAGTTTTTGTTTATGGCCTCTTTAAGCGTATGCCACGCAAGTACCGCACATTTTACTCTTGCTGGCATGTTTGATATATTTTTCAGAACTATTGCATCTTCAAGCTTTTCAAGCTGTTCATCATCAGTTATTTCTCTTTTTATCATACTTATAAAGGTTTCAACCAAATCCAAAGCTTCTTCTTTGGTTTTTCCTGTTATAAGATCTATCATCATAGAAGTAGAGGCTTGAGAAATTGCACAGCCGCTCCCTGTGAATGCTGCTTCTTCAATAATATCTCCATCAAGCTTTAACTCTAGTACTATGTCATCTCCGCAGCTTGGGTTATGCCCTCTTTCACTGCAGTGTACATGGTCAAGATGCCTTCTGTTGTGAGTGCTTTGACTATGCTCCATTATCAATTCTGTATATATTTGACTAAGATCCATAGCCTAGCCACCTCCTTACATTTTTAATACTGGCTATAAATATATCTACTTCTGCTTTTGTATTATAGAAATAAAAGCTTGCTCTTGAAGTAGCTGGTGCCCCTATAAATTTCATAAGAGGCTGGGCACAATGATGTCCTGCTCTTATAGCCACTCCATAGGTATCAACAATACTTGATACATCATGAGGGTGACAGCCTTCTATACTGAAGGATACTACCCCACCCCTGTTTTGCAGATCTGCCGGGCCATAAATTTTTACATAAGGTATTTCCTTCATTTTTTCTAACGCATAAGCCGTTAATTCCATTTCATATTCATGAATTTTATCTAAGCCTATATCTTCCAAATAATCTATGGCCGCCGAGAGTCCAACTGCTCCTTCAACATTTTGAGTTCCTGCTTCAAACTTGAAAGGAAGTTCTGCAAAGGTTGTGTTTTGTTCTTCAACATACTCAATCATATCTCCGCCAAATAAAAAGGGCGGCATCTTTTCAAGAAGCTCTTTCTTTCCGTATAAAACTCCTATTCCCATAGGTGCAAGCATTTTATGACCGGAAAATACAAAGAAATCAGCATCAAGCTCTCTTACATCAACCTTCATATGAGGAACAGCTTGAGCCCCATCAACTAAAACTATAGCTCCCTTTGAATGAGCATACTCAGCTATTTCTTTAACAGGATATATAGTTCCAAGTACATTTGACATTCTTGCAATTCCTACAAGTCTGGTTTTATCGGTTATTTTTTCTTTAACCTCTTCCATATCAAGTCTGTAGTCAGAATTTAAGTACATATACTTTAAAACAGCTTTCTTAGCTTTTGCAACCTTTTGCCAAGGAACAATATTACTGTGGTGCTCTGATATACAAAGAACAATCTCGTCACCTTCATTTATAAAGTTCATTCCATAAGAATAGGCAACTAGATTTAAGGATTCTGTAGCATTCCTAGTAAATATTATTTCTTCGGTTTTAGCTGCGTTAATAAATTTTCTTACCTTTTCCCTTGTATTTTCATAATCTTCGGTAGCCATCACAGAGAGGTAATGTGCCCCTCTGTGCGGATTACCGTTATGCATATGATGGTAGTTTTTCATAGCCTCAAGCACCTCTATAGGCTTGTGCGTAGTTGCTGCATTATCTAAATAAACAAGTGGCTTGCCATGTACATTTTGAGAAAGTATCGGAAAGTCTTTTCTAATCTCTTCTACATTAAAATCACGCATTTACAATTCTCCTGTGTACTTCCTCTGTAATAATATTTCTTAAATCCTCTAACGGAATTTTGTCTATTATAGGTGTAAAGGAAGCTTCTATAATCAGTTTTTTTGCTTCTTTCTCATCTAAACCACGGCTCATTAAATAAAATAACTTATCGCTGTCTATTTGTCCTGCACTTGCAGCATGTTGACCTTCTACATCATCTTCTGAACAAAGGAGAAGTGGAATAGCATCTGATTTAACTGTCTTGTCGAGCAGTATTGCATATTCTTCCTCGCTTCCTTTAGAGCGGCTGGCACCACGCTTAAAATCAAGAGTGCCTCTAAATACCTTTTTAGCCTTATCCTTTAAGGCTCCTCTTGTTTCAATATTGCTTATGCTTCTTCTGCCTCTATGATTCATTAGATAACTTAAATCAATATTTCTTTCACCATCAGCTAAGTATACAGAGCTTATGTTTGCTTCGCTATTTTCTTCATTTAAATTGTTGATGTAGTTGGTTACGCTGTTTTTAGCTCCAAGCTCTACTTGAATCCAGTTAACCTTTGCCCCATACCCGCTGTAGGCAACCTGTGAATCAAAATGATATGACTTATTATTCATTCTTTGAATTTTTATTATATTTACAACAGCATTGTCTCTTGCATAAACCTTAGTCACACCATTATGAAAGGCATCTACATCATCTATAGTTGTATAATCAATAACTACTGTAATTTCACTGTTTTCCTCAGCTACAATAACATTATTATCTATAACTATTGGATTTTCATTATCTAATTTATATTCCAGTCTTATTGGCTCAGTTAGTTTTGTATTTCTTGGTGCATGAACAAATATTCCTGCATTATAGGATTTTTCACCAAGTGCTGTAAATTCCTCTGAAACTCCATAACTTTCTTCTTTATTTACATAATACTTTAGATTATCATTTATCTTCAAGCTTGAATGCATTTCTTTGACTATAACCTCACCAAAGCTGCCTTCATTTAAAAAGTTTTTACTATATTCCGGTACACTCTCAAGTTTATAATTTTTCAAATTAAGTTCATTAACCTTAAGCCATCTCCAGGTTATTACGGGGAGGGTGTTTAAAGTTTTATTTTCTTTTTCATTGAATTTTGATACTGCATTACTCATATAACCGCCCCCTTACTATCCGATTGTGCCTTCAAGCTCAAGCTTGATAAGGTTATTCATTTCTACTGCATATTCAAGCGGAAGTTCTTTTGCAATTGGCTCTACAAAGCCTCTAACTATCATCGCTTTAGCTTCCTCTTCACTGATACCTCTGCTCATTAAATAGAATATAGCTTCATCGCTTATTCTTCCAATTTTAGCTTCGTGTCCGATATCCACTTCATCATTCATCAAATCTATTACCGGAATTGTATCTGACTTTGATATACTATCAAGCATCAAAGATTCACAAGATACTGTGGATTTTACATGATGAGCATTTGGCGCTACTCTTAGTGCTCCTCTGTAAAGTGCAACCCCGCCGCCTTTAGATATAGACTTTGAATTTACTGTTGAAGTAGTATAAGGTGCTGCATGAACCATTTTACAACCTGTATCTAAATGCTGTCCCTTGCCTGCAAAAGTTATGCCTGTAAATTCCGCTTTGGCTCTTTCACCTTTTAAAATAGTCATAGGATAAAGCATAGAAACCTTTGATCCAAAAGAGCCTGATACCCATTCCATAAGTCCGTCTTTTTCAACTATTGCTCTTTTGGTATTTAAGTTATACATGTTCTTTGACCAGTTTTCTATTGTACTGTATCTTAGTCTTGCGCCTTCTTTTACAAACAATTCTACACAACCTGCATGAAGATTATTAACATTATATTTTGGCGCTGAACAGCCTTCTATAAAATGAAGCTTTGCATTCTTTTCAACTATTATTAAAGTGTGTTCGAATTGTCCTGCGCCCGGCGCATTTAACCTAAAGTATGATTGAAGCGGAATGTCAACTTCTACTCCTTCAGGCACGTATACAAATGAACCGCCTGACCAAACAGCTCCGTGAAGTGCTGCAAATTTATGATCACTTGGAGGTACGCAAGTCATAAAGTACTCTTTAACTATGTCTTCGTAGTCCTTTATTGCTGTTTCCATATCAGTATAAACCACACCTTTTTTAACGAGATCTTCTCTGATGCTGTGGTAAACAACTTCTGAATCATACTGTGCTCCAACCCCTGCAAGAGAAGTCTTTTCTGCTTCAGGTATTCCTAGAAGGTCAAAGGTCTTTTTAATTTCTTCAGGTACCTCTTCCCAAGTACCTTTCATATCAGTATTAGGCTTAACATATGTTACTATATTTTCAATATCTAATTCGCTTATATCCGGTCCCCAAGGTGGAACTTGGATGTTATTATATATTTCTAATGATTTCAGCCTAAAATCTGTCATCCACTGAGGCTCATTCTTTTCTCTCGAAATCTCACGTATTATATCTGGAGATAATCCCTCATCCGCCTTATAGCTATATTTAAATTCGTTTTTGACGTCGTATATCCCTCTATCTAAATCGTCTATATAAGTCTTCTTTCTAGTTCTTTCTTCCATATCTTTTTCCTCCTTTCACTCGAAACACTGGGTAATTTAGAACACTCGCTCCCTTCAGGCACTGTGTAACTTAAGATATTCTCTTCGTTCATAAGTTACCCGCTAAAGTCCATTTAGGACTTTAGCCTCGCAAATTACCCGTATAAGTGCATTTAGCACTTATACCTGACTCATGCGATTAAGATCTAAAGGCTTCATAACCATTAGCTTCAATTTCTTTTGCTAAGGAGAAGTCTCCGGTCTTAACAATCTTTCCATCTACTAATATGTGAATAAAATCAGGCTTTAAATAATCAAGTATTTTATTATGGTGAGTTATTATAAGTATAGAATTTTCACTATTCTTTAAAGCATTTACTCCCTGAGCTACTATTCTTATGGCATCAACATCAAGTCCTGAGTCTGTTTCATCAAGTATTGAAAGCTTTGGTTCAAGTATAGCCATTTGAAGTATTTCGTTCTTCTTCTTCTCACCACCGGAAAAGCCAAGATTTAAATATCTTTGGGCATATTCTTCCTTCATTTCAAGCAACTCCATTTTTTCCTTTAAAGCCTTTTTAAAAGCCATAACCTTTAGAGGCTTTCCTGTAACTGCTATTTTTGCAGTTCTTAAAAAGTTCTCTACTGTTACTCCGGGTATTTCTTCAGGATATTGGAAGGATAAGAATAGTCCCTTCTTTGCTCTTTCGTTAGCCTTAAGCTCGTTTATAATTTCATCTTCGAAACTAATTACTCCGTCTGTTATTTCATACTTTGGATGTCCCATAAGGGTGTTAGCAAGAGTTGACTTTCCTGCTCCGTTTGGTCCCATAATAGCATGAATTTCTCCCTTACCTATTTCCAAATTTAAACCTTTTAATATTTCTTTGTCTTCTATTTTAGTCCTTAAATTTTCGATCTTTAAAAGTTTACTTTCCATATATGTTAATCTCCTTCTAATAAATTATATCCGACTATTTTACTATGATTTAATTTTATAATTATTTTCCATTTTATTCTGTGATTCAAATCAAATTTCTATACAATTTATTTTGCTATATCCGATTATTTTAGTCTGAATTATTTTTATACCTATATCCTACTATTTTACTATGATTTAGTCAAGTAGGAGGCAAAGCTTTTCCGTAATAGTTACTCACATAAAAATAAGACAGCTCATATAGTTTTTAGCTGCCTTATTGAAATTATCTATTTTTTGTGTTTGTTGTGTTGTTATTAGTAGTATTTGTATTGGTCTTAGTTTGTGTGGTGGTTGAATTAGTTTTAGTATTTTTATTAGTGTTATTTGTAGTTGTGTTATTTTTTGTTGTGCTATTATTATTTGCATTATTAGTACTTGTATTACTTGAGTCTGTTTTATTCTCTTCAGTTTCTTTCTTATCTTGACCTGACTCAGCTTTATCTGTTTTAGTTTCATTCAAATTAGTAGTTATTGTAGTCTTTATAGTTCCCTTTAACTCAGAAAGTTCCTTTTGAGTCTTTGAAAATTTTATATTTCCAATTACAATAGTTAAAATTAAAGCCACTGTAAGCAATGTTATAACGCTTGGCATAAATATTTTACTACGTTTCATTGAGCACCTCACATAATCTTATACTTTATAATAACATAAAACACTACCATATTTACCTATTATTATAACAAAATTTGTAGTTAAATCAATATTGTTGTCAATAAATAAAAACAAACGCGGAAATCTAGAAGTCAATAGAACACACAAAAGTAATACTATTACAGAATATACTTCTACTTATGCATGCTATATTTTTTCTAAATTATTCCGCGTTTAATAAAAAACTTTATCTTACCTGGCTTCCTGTCGGAAGTTCACCCGGTATACTTACTGTGAAAAGCTTGCTGTCATCATCAGTTGACGCTGCAAGAATCATTCCTTGTGAAAGTTCTCCTCTTAAGGTTACAGGTTTTAGGTTAGCAACTAAAACAACATATTTGTCTACTATATCCTCTGGTTTATACCATTGTGCTATTCCTGATACTACCTGTCTTTCTTCCCCTGCTAAATCAACTTTAAGCTTTAAAAGCTTTTTAGCTCCTTTAATAGGTTCGCAAGCTAATACTTTAACAACTCTTAAGTCTATCTTTTCAAAATCATCGATAGTTATTTCTTCTTTTAAGGGCTGCGTTGTCTGCTTTGGCTCTTCCTTAACTTCTTTTAAAGCCTCTAGCTCTTTTAGTTTAGCTTCAACATCAATTCTTGGGAATATAGCCTCTCCTTTTTTAACCTTTGCAGAAGCTTCGGTTCCGTCGAAAGCTGATAAAGTATCCCAAGCAGTTAAATTGATGCTTAACTGTTCATTAATTTTTTCGGAAGTATTAGGTAAGAAGGAGGATATTAAAACAGAAGCAAATCTTAAAGTTTCTGCTAAATTATAAAGAACTGTTCCCAATCTTTCCTTCTTGCTTTCTTCTTTAGCTAATATCCAAGGTGTTGTTTCATCAATATATTTGTTTGCCCTTCTTATTAATGTCCAAATCTCAGCTAAAGCTTCCGGGATTCTTAAATTGTCTATATGAGCTTCTACTTTTTTAGGTGTTTCAAGTGCAAGTCCGATAAGCTCATTATCTATAGCTTCTCTAGCAGTTGGCGCTGGAATTATCCCGCCAAAATACTTTTCAATCATTGCTACTGTTCTTGATAGAAGATTTCCCAAGTCATTAGCTAGGTCTGAATTAATCTTCTTTATAAATATTTCATTGTTAAACAATCCGTCTGAACCAAAAGGTATTTCTCTTAATAGATAATATCTGATAGCATCCACGCCAAAGTGCTCAGCTAATACTACAGGATCAACTACATTGCCCTTTGATTTAGACATCTTTCCGCCGTCAACTAAAAGCCAGCCGTGTCCAAATACCTGCTTTGGAAGAGGTATATCAAGAGCCATTAACATAATCGGCCAGTATATTGTATGGAACCTTAAAATATCTTTTCCTATTAAATGTACATCAGCAGGCCAGAATTTTCCGTAAAGCTCAGTATCTACATCATTGTTATAGCCTAAAGCAGTTATATAGTTAGATAAAGCATCTATCCAAACATATACTACATGACCTGGGTCAAATTCTACCGGTATACCCCAATTAAATGAGGTTCTTGAAACACATAAATCCTGGAGTCCTGGTCTTAAAAAGTTATTTAACATTTCGTTTTTCCTTGATTCAGGCTGAATAAACTCCGGATGAGTTTCTATATACTCAATTAGTCTGTCCGCGTATTTTGACATTTTGAAAAAGTACGCCTCTTCTGTTTTCTTTTCTACAGGTCTGCCGCAGTCCGGGCAGTTTCCATTAACAAGCTGAGTTTCTGTCCAAAAGGATTCACAAGGTATGCAGTAGTGTCCTTCATAAGAACTTTTGTAGATATCTCCCTGTTCATAAAGCTTGTTGAATATTTTTTGTACAGCTTTTTCATGATAGCTGTCAGTTGTCCTTATGAATTTATCATAGCTGATGTTCATTAGCTTCCAAAGGTCTTTAATTCCCGCTACTATTTCATCTACATATTCCTTTGGAGTAACTCCTTTTCCTTCTGCAATTCTTTGAATTTTTTCGCCATGTTCGTCTGTTCCGGTTAAGAAAAACACATCATAGCCGGTTAATCTTTTAAATCTGGCTAAAGCATCCGCTGCAACTGTAGTATAAGTGTTTCCAATGTGTAAATTAGCCGATGGATAATAAATTGGTGTTGTAATGTAATATGGTTTCTTTGTCATGGTTTCACCCTCCTAAATAAAATGATTTCCAGTTCTTTCAGGCAATATGCAGAGCAAATAAAAAAGCCTCTATGCAGAAAGTTCTGCATAGAGGCGCAATATACGCGATACCACTCTAATTCATATTTATGTCACCATAAATACCTTACTAAGTGACTCCACCTAAGAAGCAAACGCTCGGCTTTTATCACCCTGCAATGTAACGGTTGCTGCCGTCCTGCCCTACTTTTCTTCAGACAGACTGCTCTGGGGCCATGTTCACAAGCTTCCATGCTGCCGGCTTTCACCTGCCCCGGCTCTCTTTAAAGCACTTTCCTTTGCTACTCTTCCCATCACTGCATTTATTGACTCTGTTATTAATAATAATATTCCACAACTATCTTTATGTCAATATTTTTTCCTGTTTTTATAAACTTAATACTAAAACTTAAACAGTTCTTCAATTTCTTCTTGAGTCATTTGTGAAACCAGGCTTTCCTCGCTGCTTTCTTCTCCCATAACAGACTTTATAATCTCTCTCTTTTTTTCTTGAAGATTATAAATCTTTTCTTCTATGGTACCTTGGGCAACTATTTTTATTACCTCCACAGTTTTTTGCTGCCCTATTCTATGTGCCCTATCTGTAGCTTGTTCTTCAACGGCAGGATTCCACCAGGGATCAAAGTGAATCACTACATCCGCCCCTGTTAAATTAAGCCCTGTTCCCCCTGCCTTAAGAGAAATCAGAAATATACTGCTTTTCCCGTTATTAAACTCCTCTACCATCTTACCTCTGTCTTCTGTCTTTGTTTGACCGTCTAAATACATATATTCGATGTTGTTAAAGTTTAATCTTTTAGCTATATTTTTCAAAACAGAAGTAAATTGAGAGAATAACAGAATTCTATGCCCTTCATTTATACTATCTACAAGCAAATCATCAAGAGCCAGCATCTTTCCGCTTTCTCCTTCAAAGTTTTGAGCAAAGGTTGAAGGGTCGCAGCAAATTTGTCTGAGTCTTGTTAATGTTGAAAGTATTTTTATTTTACTTCTATTAAATCCCTTTTCTCTTATTTCGTTATTAACCTCTTCTTTGGCCTGTTCTATAAAAGCTGCGTAAAGCTTCTTCTGTTCCTCTGTCATCTCTATTATAAGCTTGTGTTCTATCTTAGGAGGCAGCTCTTTAACAACATCTTTTTTAAGTCTTCTCAATATGAATGGCTTTACATGTTTATTAAGCTCCTCCAGCGCTTTTTCATCTTTATTTTTAACTATTGGAGTTTCGTACTTTCTTAAGAATTTATTGTGAGAAAGCATGTATCCCGGCATTATGAAATCAAATATAGACCATAATTCCGTCAACGAATTCTCTATAGGAGTACCAGTAAGAGCAAAATACCCTTCAGCTTTTAGGTCTTTAACTGACTGTGCATTTATTGAAGAAGGATTTTTTATCTGCTGTGCCTCATCTAGTATACAGTACCTGAATTTTATTTCTTTATAATCTTCTATATCCCTTCTTATAAGAGGATAAGAAGTTATCACAATGTCGGCTTCTTCAACTTCTTTTCTTTTTTCTTCTCTTTCATCCTTTGGTCCGGATATAACTAAAGCTTTTAAGCTTGGAGCAAACTTTTCTATTTCACTTTTCCAGTTATAGACCAATGAAGTTGGTGCTACTACAAGACTTGGCATTTTATCTGTATTTTCATATACTTCCGATTCAATAAAAGCTATTGTCTGAAGCGTTTTCCCAAGTCCCATTTCATCTGCCAGTATTCCCCCAAAGCCGCAGCCTGAAAGGGTGCTAAACCACTTAAAGCCAAACTTTTGGTATCCCCTCATAGTATGTTCCAAATGCTCGGGAAGTTTAAAATCCATCTCAGAAACTTCCCTTATATTGTTTACAAGTTCCCTAAACCTTCTATTTTTCTCTACAAAGAACATGTTATTACCTTTAAGGTTTTGATCTATATAAAGGGCATTATATTTTGATAAGATTATTTTGTCTTTGCTTAACTCTGAATCTTTGATATCAAGATATTCTATCATGCTTCCCATATCCTGAAGTTCTTTATTCTGCAATGAAACAAAGCCACCTTTTTTTAGCTTGTAATATCTCTTCTTCTGTTTTAGCGCTCCTAATATATCCTTAAGTTCATCCTTAGCTACTCCCTCTATATCAAAGGAAAATTCTAAAAGATCTTCATCGTTGAGTCTTATGCTTGATTTTATATTAGATGAAGTATACACCTTCATATTTTTAAATTTCTCTGAGTAATAAACCTCTGCCTGCTCCTGAAGAAAACCTATACCATCAGTTAAAAACTCAACTAAATTTTCTTCGTCCTTAAGCTTGTAGTTTAATTTATCTTCCCTAAAGCCTATGCTTATTAAATAAGAAACAAGCTTAAGTTCTCTAGCTATATTTCTTATTAAAACCTTTTTTTCTTCATATTTATCTTTCTCATTAAGAGGATTGATTTCAATATTTCCATATTTAAATATCACATCAGCAGAAACTCCATCTTCTTCTTTGTCTAAACAAACAGCTATCTTTAACTCCTCTTCATAAAGCTTATTTTCCAACGATTTATCTATATTTACCTTTTGACTTATATTTTTTATATTGGGGATTATATAGGAAGCAATCTTTTCAACATCAGCCCTATTAAAACTCATGCTCTTAGTTTTTGAATTTGATATCTCTATATAAAAAGGATAATAAACTCTTGCTTGTTCCTTTAAAGGGTGATAAATATTATTTTTATAAAAAAAATGTTCTCCATCGTCTGTAAGCGGTATAGGTAAATCTTCATTCTGCTTTATAACTAACGCTGTATTTGTAAGCTTTATGTCAAATTCCAAGGGCATATTTTCTTCAAGTATTTTTATATTACTTAAACTTAAATTATCTATAGAAGCATCGAAACTTTTTTGTTTCATAATATTAAAAAACCTTTTAACCTGCCTATCAGTTAACACCGCTTTTTTCCCTGATAGAAGGCTTGCCGGCCTGTTCCAATATCCGTGAAAGCTGCTGTTAGCTGCTACCATTTTATCCGTTTGATATACTTCCAAAAGCAAATCTATTAGAGGTTTATCTTCTTCCTTAAAATCATATAACGCCGGGTCATAAGTAAAGCTCTTACCAAACTCAATAATAGTATCTTTATTATTTACAGCAGCTAAAAAATCCCTCATATTTTTAACTACATAAGTTTTATTTTCACCAACCTTAAGTTCAATGGTTGTTTTCCTCTCATCATCAAATTCTACGTTATACTTTACTTCTAAGGATAATTCTCTTAAATGCTTTTCCTCTGAAGGTATCATACTATTTTTCAGATAATTAATAAAATCATTTGTTTTCCTTGAACTTAAGCCTCTCTGTTTTCTTATAAGGGTATCTCTTTCTCTATTAAACTTTAAAAGAACTGCAACTACATGTTTACATAGTTTTTCACTGCTTGTCGAATACTCACAATTGCAATCAAAGCTTATCCTGCCTGTTATTTGTCCAACTTTTACACTGGTATCATAATTCTGAGTTCCATAGGACGATTCAATTAAAGCATCAATGTTTAAAAAATCCTCGCTACCCATATCTTCCACACTTAAGTCCATGCGTCTGATTTTGTTTCTTAAATACAAATCAAGTCCTCTTGCATAAATTACATTACCAACAGTATTTTTCAACTTTTGCTCATCTATATCAAACATTATTTCACCTCTGAAATATAAAACACTTATAACCTACCTATCTATTCTAAACATATTTTAGTTATTTTAAAAGGAATTTTTCTACATTAAGAGAATATATAATAATTACCCCATAATTTGGACAATATAAATTTATATGGTATCAAATACAATGAAAAAGTTCTAATACATTAATGATGTCTCAAAAATCCTTGAAAACTGGATATTTTGTGACATCATTAATGTAAGAACTTTAATACATTGTATATAGAAAGGAGTAGTTATATAGATGGAATTACAACTTAATAAAGTTTATAGCGGTTTTAAGCTATTAGAGCAAAAAAATATTAAAGACATCAATTCAATAGCATTCATATTTGAACATGAAAAAAGCGGTGCTAAGCTTTTATACCTTCAAAACGATGATGACAACAAGGTATTTTCAATAAGTTTTAGGACTCCGCCAAATGATAGCACAGGGGTTGCCCACATACTTGAGCATTCTGTTTTGTGCGGATCTAGGAAATTTCCTTCAAAGGAGCCTTTTGTTGAACTGATTAAAGGTTCTCTTAATACCTTTTTAAACGCTATGACCTTTTCAGACAAGACTATGTATCCTGTAGCAAGCAGAAATGATAAGGATTTTCATAATCTTATGGATGTATATCTTGATGCTGTGCTTTACCCTAACATTTATAAATACCCCGAGATAATGATGCAGGAAGGCTGGCATTACGAACTTGAAAGCAAAGAGGATGAACTTACTTATAAGGGTGTAGTTTATAATGAAATGAAGGGCGCGCTATCTTCTCCTGAATCTATTCTTATGAGAAAGGTTCAAGAATCTCTGTTTCCCGATACACCTTATGGTGTTGAATCCGGTGGAGACCCAGATTTTATACCTGACCTTACTCAGGAGCAATTTACTGCTTTTCATAAAAAGCTTTATCATCCTTCAAACAGCTATATATTCCTTTATGGAGATATGAATATAACTGAGCAGCTAAAGTTTATAGCTGAAGAGTATTTAAATAATTTTGACAGAATACAAGTTGATTCTGAAATACCATTGCAAAAGACCTTTAAAAATGAAAAAAGATTAGCATTGGATTATCCAATATCAGATAATGAAAAAGAAGAAGATAAAACCTTCCTAAGCCTTAACTATGTTATTGGAAAATCTATTGATAAAGAGTTATATTTAGCTTTCGATATATTGGAGCATCTTCTGCTTGAAACTCCGGCTGCGCCTCTTAAAAAAGCTTTAATTGACGCTGATCTTGGAAAAGACGTATTTGGATCCTATGACAACAGCGTACTCCAGCCTACCTTTAGTATAGTAGTTAAAAACTCAAATGAAGAAAAGGTTGAAGATTTCAAAAAAGTTGTTTATGACACACTTAAAGCACTTGTTAAGAATGGAATTGACAAGAAACTAATCGAATCTTCAATAAATATTAAGGAGTTCCAATTAAGAGAATCTGAATTTGATGGATATCCAAGAGGCTTAATGTATGGAATCAAGTGCATGGACAGCTGGCTTTATGGTGAAGATCCTCTTATGCACCTTGAATATGAAGATACTTTAAATAAAGTAAAAGAAGCTCTTACTACAAATTACTTTGAAAGTCTTATTGAGGAGTATATTCTAAACAACACTCATAGTTCTCTGGTTATTGTTACTCCTAAAAAAGGCTTAGCTGAAAGAAAAGCAGAGGAATTAAAAAATAAGCTTGCTGATTATAAAGCAAGCTTATCTGACAGTGAACTTAACAAAATAATTGAGAATACAAATAGACTCAAGGAAAGACAAGTAACTCCTGACTCTCCTGAGGTTTTAAAAACAATTCCTTTATTATCTTTAGAAGATATAGATAAAAAATCAGAGATTCTTCCTTTATTTGAAGCTCAGATAAACGATATTAAGACTTTAGTACATCCTATTTTTACAAGCGGAATAGCTTACATAAATATGTATTTTGATTCAAGCACCGTTCCACAAGATAAGCTTCCTTATATAAGCCTTCTGTCCTCAGTTCTTGGAAAGATTGGAACAGATAAATACGGCTACGAAGAGCTTTCAAATATTATAAATATTAATACAGGCGGAATTCGTTTTGGCGGAGAAGCTTTTGCCGAATGCGGAAAGAGTGATGTTTTCTATCCAAAGTTTACAATAAGAGCTAAAGCCTTAGTAGAAAAACTTCCTAAGCTGCTTGAAATAATCGAAGAAATAATGCTTCATTCTAAATTTGAAGATAAAAAGCGCATTAAAGAAATAGTTCAGGAAATGAAATCAAGAATGGAAATGAGAATGCTTCAAAGGGGGCATACTGTAGCTGCAAAAAGAGCTGCTTCTTATTTTTCTCCTATTGCTAAATATGAGGAAACTCTTATAGGACTATCCTTCTACAAGTTTATTTCAGATTTAGATAATAATTTTGAAGCTAGATATGCTGAAATAGTAGAAAGCTTTAAGCAGCTTTCAAAGCTCATATTTAATAGAAATAATCTTCTATTAAGTTTTACCGGTGAGGAAGCAGATTATGAAAGCTTTGAAAAGAGCTTTGTAAGCTTATATAACAGCTTAAGCACTGAAAATCCTGAAAAATTATCCTATGATTTTAAACCTGCTGCCCTTAATGAAGGTCTTATGACTTCTTCAAAGGTACAGTATGTAGCTAAAGCCTATAACTTCAAAGAATTAGGCTACTCATATACCGGAAGTCTTCAAGTATTAAAAACTATAATTGGTTTTGATTATTTATGGAATAAGGTTAGAGTACAGGGCGGAGCTTATGGTGCCTTTGCAAACTTCCAGTGGGGAGGCAACACAGTATTCAGCTCTTATCGCGATCCAAACCTTAAAGAAACCTTGGCAGCTTATGATAAAGCAGGAGAATTTGCTCAGAATTTTGATGCTGATGAACGCGAAATGACAAAATATATTATAGGTACTATAAGTGAACTTGATTCACCACTTACACCTTCAATGAAAGGTATTGTATCAGATGAGTATTATATAAGAAATATTACTCAAGCTCATGTTCAAAAAGAAAGAGATGAAATTCTAGGTACTGCAATAGAAAATATCCGTTCTCTCGGAACTTTAATAACTGACTGCATGAAACAAAATTATTTCTGTGTTCTTGGAAGTGAAGATAAGATAAAAACTAATAAAGATCTATTTGGATCTATTTTAAATGTATTCGAATAAAAATAGGAGCAAATTTTGCTCCTATTTTTATTATATATTAATAATCATATTAAGAAACTGAAATATCAATTTCTATAGTTTCATTTCCGATATTCATTGGCACACAAAGTGCTTTGCCCTTATACGCATAAATAGTCATATTTTTACCTGTATACAGACTTGGAGGTGTAATATTTATATTTTTCCCTATGTTCATAAAAAAGCTTGCAGAATTACCTGCAACCATATTTCCAAGCTCTGATATAGCACTTTTAGCCATATCATCAAGCTCTTTAACTTCCATTCCAAACATCATTTTTGACGCTATAAATTTTGCAGCATCTTCACTCATATTTAATACCACACTGCCTGATAAATCACCAGTAACACCTATAGTAATTGCTACATCTCCGGATTTAGTACTGCCTTCTTTAACGTACAACCTTCCCTTCTCAGGTTTTATGTTTATTACCTGCTGAGCAACATTATCAAACGCTTGCAAAAATGGATTTACATACTCTGCCTTCATAGTTATTCCGCCCCTTATAATAATTTGCCAAATAGCTTTTGTTATTTTCCCCAAATCTAATCATTTTTATTAAGAAGCTCATCGTACTTTTGCCTGATACTTTTTAAATCCTGCCAAAACATTTGTTTTTTTGATTCATCTCTAAATAAAGCTGCCGGATGAAAGGTAGCAATCATATAGTACCCTTTTCTCTCAATCCATTTTCCTCTATCTCTTGTTATTTTCCATTCCTTGCTTATTACGTTTTTCATAGCAGTTGCACCAAGACATACTATAATTTTAGGTTTTACCAAAGCAACTTGATTTCTTAAATAAGGCAGGCAGCTCTCTGCTTCTTCCTCATAAGGAGTTCTATTATTCTCCGGCCTGCATTTACATATATTACATATATAATAATCTCTATCTCTTATTAAATTTAAAGCTGTAAGCCCCTTTGTCAACAACTGACCAGCCTTTCCTACAAAGGGTTTTCCCTGCTCATCCTCATCTGCTCCCGGTGCTTCTCCTATGAACATAATAGGGGCTCTTAAATTTCCCTCACCAAAAACCATGTTTTTTCTATTTTTAGAAAGAGAACATTTATCACAATTACTACATTGTTCGTAGAGTTCTTTCCACCCGAGCATATCGATCACCTCTTATAAACTTTAAAAAAACACTTTATATAATATTATCATAATATCATTCCATATTTAAACATTATTTTATATATTGCTACAATTATCAGATGAAATTTACTCAATATTTATTAGTACCTGATTATTCTACATTGCTTTATCATCAAGAATATATTACCATTTTAATTATGGCTAGTTAAATTAAGTATTTGGGAGGATTATATGCTTAAAAAGGATACTATTAATAACGTACTTTCACTTGCTCTTCCAGCTGTAGGTGAAATGGTACTTTATATGATGATATGGGTATTTGATACAATGATGGTAGGAAAGTACGGTGGAAATATAGCTGTGAGTACAGTTGGATTATCCTCAGAAATAATGTCTACCTTCACAGGAATCTTTATTTCTGTCGGTATTTCAGTAGGTGTAACTTCTCTAGTCGCTAGAAGCATGGGTGCTAAAAATATTAATAAAGCTGAGGAATATGCTGCTTTAGGCTTGCTAATAGGTGGTATTACTGCTTTATTAATAGCATTATCAGCTTTTTTATTCTGTGACGAAATACTACATCTTGCAGGTGCAAAAGAAGAAGTAATAACCTTTGGTGTTTTATTTATGAGAATAACTTCTTTTGGTATATTCTTTAATATGCTTGCTAATATACTTAGTGCTGTTTTAAGAGGTTATGGGAATACGAAAACACCTCTTTTAGTTTCTATTATCGTAAATCTAGTTAATATTGGCCTTGACTGGCTTTTAATATTTGGAAATCTTCATTTTCCTGAACTAGGAATAAAAGGCTCGGCTATTGCTACTGCTTCATCTCAGATCACGGGTTTTATATTTCTACTGATATATACACTAAAAAAATCTCGAATTAAAATCAGGTTAAAATATATAATAAATCTAAAGATAAGCAAAATTAAGGAAATTCTTAAGTTATCTATACCTTCCTCGCTGCAGGAGGCTTCCTTCAGTATAAGCAGACTTTTAAGCACGTTCTTTATTATGCATTTAGGAACTATAGCCTTTGCTGCAAATCAAATAACTACTACAATAGAAGGTATATCCTTTATGCCAGGATGGGGTTTTGCCGTTGCAGCCACTACTTTGGTTGGTCATAAGATAGGAGAAGAAAACTATGAAGGTGCAAGAGAATACGCTTATACCTGTACTATCTTAGGCGTAATAATAATGAGTTTATGCTCCATACTGTTTTTAACAATGCCTAATCTATTAATAAAAGCATTTATTAACACCTCTGAAATAGAGGTTATAAAGACAGGCTCTATCTGCTTAATGATATCCTCCATAGAACAGCCCTTTATGGCGCTTTCTATGATTTTTGGCGGGGCACTAAAGGGTGCCGGAGATACGAAAACACCTTTTGCAGTTTCCCTTATTTCAAGCTGGCTTATAAGACTTCCGTTAATGTATTACTTTATTTACATAGTAAAAATATCTGTCATATATGTCTGGTGGATAACTACTCTCCAATGGTTTATAGATGGCATGCTGCTGATGGTTTTATTTAAGAGGAGATTTAAAAAATCTAATCTTATCCATAAAATATAAAAAATAAAAAATAAAGCTAATGACTTTAAGCCATTAGCTTTATTTTTTATGCCTGAATTTTTCTAAACAATTTTACGCCCGCGGTGCTTAAAATCCAATAAAGGAGTACATCCAATATCAGATAAATACCTGCCAAGGCTCCAAAAGCAGTCCATAGCTTAAGTTTTAGTATTCCAACAGCAGCAACGGATATGCCTCCAATTATAAAACCTAGAAGCATTAATATTAAAACATTCATATTCTGCTTAACAGCTCTTTGCTCTGTATCCCACTGTAATTTAGGAAAATTTAAATCTATCAAAATTCCAATAAAATTAGCAAACAGAGTAACTAAAACAGCTATTATTATAGCTTGAACTAGCAAATAAACTGGCGGAACTAATATTACCATGGCTACAATTATCATAAGCCCAAGTCCTATAAAATTGAGTATAATTCCTGATAATACCTTAGCCATTATCTGCTTTTTATAGCTTATAGGAAGGTACTTGCATACAAAAATATTTTGTCCTTCTCTCGATATTGAAGTTGTTGAAGTTGGATTAGCCACTGATATAAACATCATGAATCCAAAAACTATTCCTATTATTATTCCTGGAACACTATTGCTGTTAAGCACATCTCTTACCTTTCCAAGTTCGCTCATCATTTGAGGCTGTGAAAAGAAAGGTATCAAGAAGATTACAGGAAACAGAAAGTTCATCAATACGCAATTCATAAAGTAAGCCGGAGTTCTAAACAATATTCTTAACTCCTTTATTGTGTATGACTTTATAGAAGAGCTTTGAACTGTACTTTCTTCAAGTTCTCTTTTACTTAATTTTCTTCTCTTTGATGAAGCCTCAGAGATACCGATAGCACCTTTAAAGTATATTGCCTCACCAAGAACAAGCAATATTAAAATTAAGGCAACTGATACTACAATAAAGAGCATAAGGTTTACTAATCCCTTTAGATTACCGCTATAGAGCATGGCATTAACGGCAAGCTTGGCACTTGGGAAAAGCTTTGAACTCATTCCGACTAATGAGTTATTTCCCTGCATCATAAGCTGAACTAACTGTTCCGGATTCTTTGTACTGGATCCGAGTTTTTGGAATACAATATTGCATCCTATACCTATTCCTAAACCTAATATACCTGCAATAGTTCTAAAAGCATCCTTATTTTTAGCAAAAGGTAAAAACCTCATTATAATCATACTAATCAAAGATGCAACCACAAGAGGTACAACTGGGATAGCAAGGAATATTACTATCATGTATAAGTAATAAAGTATTCCCGCTTTGCTCATTACTCCAAATGTAACCATAATAGGAAGTAAGAACACAAGCATAGTTAAATACTCATACAGCATAACTACTGTAAATTTAGATCCTATTATCATAGATGGCTTTAGCGGCAATGGCAAAAGCTTCTCCACATCTGTAGAAAAATAAAATGTACTCATAACATAGAAAATACCAAAAACAAATATTATAAAACAAGCTGCTATAATACCCATTTCTAAAATTAAGCCTTCTTGACCCATCTTAGCAAAGCTACCGTAGGAAGCAGCAGCCATCGCTACAAAGGAAGCCATCATTGGAAGAAAAGCGACTATAATAAGTACAATTAGGGCAATAGTTTTAGGGAGCTTTTTCTTATCCTTTTGTACTAAACCTTCTCCTCCATTTTTAAATAGAACTTTGGTTAATGTTAAAAACTTACTCATTTTCAGTAAGCTCCAAGAACATTTTTTCTAGTGATTCATTGGTTTTAAAGTGCTCCCTTATTTCCTCTAACGTGCCGCAAAACAGTATATTTCCTTTATTTATAATAGCAACTTTGTCGCAGATTTTCTCTGCCACTTCAAGTACGTGCGTAGAGAAAAATACTGTTTTGCCACTATCAACATGTTCTCTCATCATTTCTTTTAATATATAGGATGCTTTTGGATCAAGACCGGTTAACGGCTCGTCTAATATCCAAACTGAAGGATCATGAATCAAAGCTCCCATAAGAACTATCTTTTGTCGCATACCATGAGAATAACTTTGGATTTTATCTCCTATTGCATCTGACATTTCAAATCTTTTGGCTAAACTTTCTATTCTCTCTTTTCTCACTTCCTTTGAAACGTCATAGATATCAGCCATGAAGTTTAAATATTCAAGTCCTTTTAATCTCAAGAACATATCTGGACTGTCAGGTACATATCCAAACTGCTTTTTAGCTTCTAAAGGCTTATCTTTTATGCTTACTCCATTAATTTTTACGTCTCCGCCATCCGGGTTAAGCACACCGGTAATCATTTTAATTGTAGTACTTTTCCCTGCACCATTTGGTCCTAGAAAACCAAAAATAACTCCATCAGGTATTGTCAAGTTTAAACTGTCTACAGCCTTGGTTGTGCCATTATAGCTTTTACTTACATTGTTAATCTCTATCATATAACTTCCCCCGTTTAAAAATATTGCTGAAATATGTATAACTTATAGACATATTCACAACTATGTAATAATTATATATATATATAACTGCAATTTCAAGTTATTAATTTCATCTTTATATGTTATTTAATAACCTTTTTAAGTATATTACCAAACTTTTATACCATTATCTATGTTTGTCTCTAATTTTCTCCAATAATCTCGATTTTAAAACATTACTCTGGTTAATAATATAGCCATTATTATAGCTGTCATATCTGCTAAAACTGCAGCCCACAATGTATGTCTTATTTTTTTTATGTGAACTGCCCCAAAGTAAACAGTTATAGTGTAAAATATAGTCTCAGTTGTACCCATTATAATTGAGGATAACCTGCCTATATAGCTATCCGCTCCATACTTAATTAAAATATCAGACAAGACACCTAATGCCCCACTGCCAGATAGCGGCTTTACCAATACTAAAGGTACAAGTTCAGGAGGCAGACCAATTAATTGAACAATGGGTTTGACTAAAGCTGTAAAGTAGTCTAATGCCTTTGATTCTCTAAATACTGCAATGGCAACCAGCATTGCTAAGAGATATGGAAATATTCTAACACATATAGATAAACCATCTTTTGCCCCCTCTACAAAACATTCATAGACCTTAACCCCTTTAATCTTTCCATAAACTACTACTGACAAAACGATAATAGCAATTATTGATTTTATAAAATAATCAAAAGAAAATATAGTTTTTAAATAACTTAGTACACTATTAAAGTCAATTCCTATCATACCCATAATTTATTTCTCTCCATTCAACTTTTTATGTAATTCTTATAAATCAGAAATAGCGCTGTAATATTTTACTGAAAATTATTCCCATCACAGCAGCCACAGCTGTAGCTATTACTGCTGGTATAATTATTTCACCTGGATTTTGAGAACCGCTGGCGGCTCTAATAGATAATACAGTAGTTGGAACTAATTGAATACAAGCAGCATTAAGAACCAGAAATAATGCCATATCGTTGCTCGCAGTACCTTTATCTTTATTTAATCTGTCCATTTCTTCCATAGCCTTAATGCCAAAGGGTGTAGCAGCGTTAGATAGCCCCATCATATTAGCAGTTAAGTTCATAACTATAGCTCCCATTGCCTTTTCATCTTTTGCCGCATCTTTAAATACAAGCTTTAAGATTGGTCTCAATAGCTTGGCTAATTTTTCTGTAAGTCCGCTTTTCTCAGCAATTTTCATAACACCGCACCAAATACACATAAGTCCTGTAAGCTTAATTACAAAATCCACTGTAGAACCGGCTGATGTTACAACTGATTTAGATACTATATCGCCTCTGCCGGTTAATAAGCCAAAGCCTATTCCAAAAACTAGAATAATAAACCAAATCACATTTATCACTTATAATGCCCCTCTTTCAAAATACTTGTTATTATATAGAAAGCAAATATCTAATCACATTGAGCAGTCCCATAAATCCCTGAAAATTAAATATTTTGGTACAGCTTAATGTGAAGATATTTAATGCTTTCTATATAGATACCTCTTAAAAGTATATGACGATTGACTATAGAGTATTGCAAATAATTTTATATAGTGATAACATTTAGTAAGATATGTATTTTGGAGGTTTATTAATGACCATTAGAGATATAATGAAATATATAGAAAGTGAATATAAAGTTATAAATCATACACCTTGTGAAGTATGTGGTGGAGATTTTCTTACTGAAGAAATTCAAGTTGCAGTTATAGATGATATTCCATATGATATATGTTCATGTATTTGTTCAAACTGTGGGCATGAAAGAATATTTGAATTCGGTGCCCCTTTTATAGAAGATAAAGCATCTAAAAAATTAAGAAAGAATTTAAACTAAAGGAGAATACTAATGCAGGAAGAGAAACTAAAACTACTTCAAAAAGACATTGATGAGGCTTTAGAAACAATTGAAAATATGGAAGACGGCCTTAAGAATGACGATCTTTCAAAAGATATGGTTAAAGAAAAGTTTTTATATCTTTCTCAAAAACTTGAAGAGCTTGAAACTATACTGAAATCAGAAGGAATACTTTAAAAAAGGTGCCTAAGACTAGGCACCTTTTAATTATCTTGAAGATTATATTTTAAAAGCATATTCTCAAATTCATCCTTACTTACAGGTTTACTAAATAAAAATCCTTGCATCTCAAAACATTTCTTTTCTACAAGGAACTTACTCTGCTCCAGTGTCTCTACTCCCTCAGCTATAATTCCAAGACTTAGCTTTTTAGCAATATCTATAATAGCATCAATAATAGCAACATAACTGGAATTGCTATTAAGATCATTAATAAAAGATCTGTCTATCTTAAGTGTATCTACAGGAATATTTCTTAAGTATTTTAGTGAAGAGTAACCTGTTCCAAAATCATCTAAAGCAATATGAATTCCCATATCCTTTAGTTCTCTCAAAGCTTTAACTATTAAATCCATATTTTTCATAGCCATAGTTTCTGTAACTTCAAGTTCAAGATATTTTGGGTCTAATTCAGTTTCTTTTAGTATATTCTTTACAATTTCAACAAGATTACCATCCTCAAATTGACGTAACGAAAGGTTAACTGCTACCCTCATTGGTGGAAAACCTAGTTCCTGCCATAACTTGTTATGCTCACAGGCATTTTTTAAAACCCATTTACCTATAGGAACTATAAGTCCTGTTTCTTCAGCCAAGTCTATAAACTTACCTGGAGGCACTAATCCAAGCTTTGGGTTTTTCCATCTTATTAAGGCTTCCATACCTATTATCTTTCCTGTAAGTGCATTGAATTTTGGCTGATAATGTAAGATAAATTCATTATTTTCTAAGGCATGATGAAGGCTGTTTTCTATAACAATGCTTTCATAAGCTTCCTTATTTATACCCGGAATATAAAATTCGTAATTATTTCTACCGCTATTTTTAACTCTGTACATAGACATATCTGCATTTTTCATAAGTGTCAACGCATCTTCACCATGCATAGGATACAAGCTTATACCTATACTTGTTGTTATTCTGATTTCTTCACCATCAAAATAAAAGGGCTCTTTAATAGATGTCAATATTCTGTAAGCTAAATCAGCTGCTTCATCAGGACCTTTTATATGTGACTGTATAATTATAAACTCGTCTCCCCCAACCCTTGCTGCAAAAACAGATTCATTCACAAGAGCTTTGAATCTATCAGCTGCCCCCTTTAAGAGCTTGTCTCCAATGAGATGTCCCATAGTATCATTAACTTTTTTATACCTATCCAAATCTATAAATAAAACAGCTATCATCTCATTATTTTGCTTAGCTTTATCTAAAGACTCCAATATATATTCACTAAAATATTTTTTATTCGGCAAATCTGTAACTGGGTCATAGTAAGCTAACCTCTGAAGTCTTTCCTCTGTTTGTTTCCTATCTGTTATATCTCTTACCATCTCAACAACTATATACTCGCCATTAAACAAAGTACCCTTTGAGCTTACTTCAACATAAAATGTTGTACCATCCTTTTTCTTATGAATAGTTTCAAAAAGTATGCCTTTGCTGAATTCATCCTTATTATCTGTTGGAATTAGGCAATCAAAATCGCTGCACCTTATATCACTTATATTCATTGTTAAGAGCTCTTCGTAAGTATATCCATAGGACTCTACTGCAGCTTTATTTGCTTCAATAATTTTTCCGTCTTCTCTTACAAATAATATTGTATCTCTTGCATTTTCTTTTATTAATTGATATTTTTCAGATAAAGCTTCAACCTCTTTATCCTTAGTTACATCAGTAAATAATACATAAATTCTTCCTTTTTCCATACTAAAAGCATTGACCCTAAAATACTTCTTTAAAGGTTTACAATATTCTTCCATCTGTATTCTAAGACCATTTAAAGCAGCATTGCTTAATTCTTTAATCCAGTATTCTTCTATATCAGGCAGTATTTCTCTTAAAGTTTTTCCAGATATATTCTTAGTATCTATCCCTGTAATTTTTCCAAAGTTATTATTTACCCTAATTATACGAAAATCGATTCCCTGTCCAGCTTCGTTGCAAATAACCTCATTTTCAGCTATTCCTTCAACTAAAGAATCATAAAACCTACATAGTTTTTCTTTGTTATATATTTCTGATGCGTTGCTATCTATTATATCCCATCCGTTGCAATTGCCATTATTTCTAGTGCAATTCATCGATTTCCTCCTTTCATTCGGAACACTGGGCAGCCTAAACAACTCGTTCCCACTCGTTAGTCCGCCCGTAAAAGTCCATTTAGGACTTTTACCTCCT
>KE993464.1:0-118454 GCA_000466585.1 Clostridiales bacterium oral taxon 876 str. F0540 | reverse complement strand
AAGTCCATTTAGGACTTTTACCTCCTTTCATTCGGAACACTGGGAATCTTTCCATACTCGCTTCCGCTCGCAAGATTCCCGTTGAAGTCCATTTAGGACTCCAACCTCCTTTCACTCGGAACACTGGGCAACTTGACCTGCTAGTTTCCGCTGCAAGTTACCTTTGAAGTCCTAAACGGACTTCGATCTATCAAGCCTCTCATTGAAACCTTTTATGCTTTGTTTTTTATCTTTTATTATACAGATCATAAATCCGTGTCACAATTCTACAAATTACGAACGTTTTATATTATAATATCGTACATTTTGTCGATTTACTTAAGTGGTAATTATTTAAATATAAAAAAGAGCCTTGATGTCTAATAAGGCTCTTTTTGAGTATTCAAATTTATATTTATTTTGAGAAATATCTATCTAATAAACCTTTAAATGCCTTTCCATGTCGAGCTTCATCTTTAGCCATTTCATGAACTGTATCATGAACTGCATCATATCCTAGCTGTTTTGCTAGAGTTGCAAGTTCTTTCTTTCCTGCAGTTGCTCCATTTTCAGCAATAACTCTCATTTCAAGATTTTTCTTTGTTGAATCTGTTACCACTTCCCCAAGTAACTCACAGAACTTAGCAGCATGTTCAGCTTCTTCATAAGCAGCCTTTTCATAATACATACCTACTTCTGGATATCCTTCTCTAAAGGCTTGTCTAGCCATTGCTAAATAAAGTCCTACTTCAAAACATTCTCCATTAAGATTTTCCTTTAAGCCAGCTACTACTCTTTCATCTAATCCTTGAGCAACCCCTATTCTGTGCTCATCAGCCCAAATAAGTTCTCCTGCCTGTTCTTCAAACTTTTCTGATGGTGCACCGCAAACTGGACATTTCTCCGGTGCAGTTTCTCCTTCATAAATGTACCCACATACTTTGCAAACAAACTTTTTCATAATTTCCTCCCAAATACTTAATAACTTATATTTATAAATAATAGTTTTTCCTTACAAGAATATGATACCACTTTTGGAAGGCTTGTCAATATGGAAAAATAAAAAAAGTTACCAATTTGGTAACTTTTAATTATTTTATAATTCTAAAAGAGAATCTATTTTAGCCTTATCAAAGCCAAGAACTGTTTCCTCATCAATTTTTATAACTGGCACACTCATAAATCCCATTGACATAAGTTCTTTTCTGTAAGAAGGTTCTTTTATATTTCTTTCTTCATAATTGATTCCATTCTCTTTTAAATACTCTTTTGCCTGACCACAATAAGTACAAGTATTAGAAGTATATACCACTACATTTTTCATATTAATCCTCCTCATACATATCAACTAAATATTGATACATTAACTAATAATAATTATTAATTACATTTTACACTTTTATTTATTTATTTGTCAATGTAATTATAGGTTGGATTATGTTAATTTTTTTTATACAATATTGTTAATAATATTATATAAAAGCTTGGTATTATAAAATATATGTATATGGAGAATAAACTATGACAAAAAGAAAATATGAATATAAAGTAGAAACCAGTAGAGAGACTTCTATTATCCATCATGATAGATCCAATGACATTAGATTAAATAAATTTATAAGCGAAAAAGGAATATGTTCGAGAAGAGAAGCTGACAAACTCATAGAAGAAGGCCGAGTAACCATAAATGGAATAAAAGCCGAGACTGGCTCTAAGGTAACCTCAAAGGATGAGGTTAGACTTGATGGAAAGCTTTTATCTAAAAGAGAATCTCTTGTATATATTGCTTTAAATAAGCCTGTAGGCATAACCTGTACTACAGAACATAAAGTAAAAGGTAATATCGTTGATTTTGTTAAACATGAAAAAAGAATTTTTCCTATAGGAAGGCTTGATAAAGATTCAGAAGGTCTTATACTTCTTACTAATGATGGTGATATTGTAAATAAAATTCTTAGGGCTGGAAATAACCATGATAAGGAATATATTGTAACCGTAGATAAACCTCTAACTGCTGAATTTATTGAAGGAATGTCTAAAGGTGTTAAAATTCTAGACACAATTACGAAGCCTTGCATAGTAAAAAAAGAAGGAAAGTATATCTTTAGAATAATTCTTACGCAAGGTCTTAACAGGCAAATAAGGAGAATGTGCGAGGCCTTCGGATATAAAGTTTTAAAACTAAAAAGAATACGCATTATGAACATACATTTAAAGGATCTTCCTACAGGCAGCTGGAGATATTTATCGAATCAAGAGCTGTCAATTTTAAATAATCTAATTTCCTTATCAGTAAAAACAGAAGAGGCATCTATATAGTCAACATTATCCACAGCAACCATGTGGATAATGTGTTAATCTTATATAATAATTATTATCGAAACCATACAATAAAACAACTCCTTGAAGCTATATCAAGGAGTTTCCTTTTAATGTTATACACATGGTTATGTTGATAACTTGTTAACTGATTGTTAATTAATCTTCACATTTGTTTTTATTAATTTCAATTGTTATATTTAATGAAATAGAGTTGCCCAATTTGTAGATATATATATAATTTTCGTAAAATTATAAACATTGTCCACAGCTTTGTGGATAAACTGTGGACAATGCATAATAATTATTGAACTAATTTTCCTTTTATAATAAGTCTATGAGTGGCAACCCTTATAGGGGTACATGTAACAAGAGTAATTGTTGCATCCTTGGTTTTATCTAGAACTGAAACCTCTGTTGGTTCTACAACCTTCTTCTCATTTACCTTGTAGGTAAATTCTCCTTTTTTTGTTTTAACTATAATTTCATCACCAATATTAACTTCATCAAGTCTATTAAAATACTCACTATAAGTATAGCTTCTATGACCGGCTACAGCGAAGTTTCCTTTTTCTCCAGCCATTGCTGTTCCCTCAAAATGACCAACCGCATACTTTAAGGTATTATTATCTACACCTTCACCGATAGCAACCTTTAAATCTATTTTTGGTATTTTCATTATACCTATAGCACCATTCACATCTTCTGTAGGCGGTTTTATATTAGGAGTCGATTCATTATTAGAATTAGTTTCTTGAGCCTTATCTACTTGTTGAAGAGTATTTTCAAATGCATTAAGCATATCCTTTTGGCGCTTTTCTGCACTATATCTCATAAAAAATGCTGTTCCTATAACGGCTAGTCCCACAACTATAAGTATAATGCCTGCAATTCTTCTTTTCAAAATAATCCCCCCAGCTTTAGAAGTTTTCAAATTAGATTATATCATATTACGCTTATTTTAAGTATATTACTCAAACTTTTTTTCAGTGTTTACAGTAAATTAATTAACATTTTTTACATATTATGCTATTATTATATTAGGGGCATTTCATTATATAAGGGGCGGTGTTATGAAAAATAATGTTATATGGGTAGATTTCACTGCAAAACAAAAAAGAAAAAGCAAACTAAAAAAAGTGTTTCTGAGTATGCTTAAAAACATAACTTCATTCTTTCATAAATTTAAAAAGGATAATAAAACTCATGGCGACAAAAAGTCTGTATTATAACTAAAAAACTCCCATTTATCTATTTATTAAGATAAATGAGAGTTTTTATTTTATGTTCTAAATATAACTTCCTCTCTGCTGAACATATACCTTGCAAATAAAACTGAGGCAAGTATATATACAGCTATCCATCCAAAGGTTATAGCTATATGTGTATAATTATATATTCCCGCAATAAATTCTTTTAAAAGGCATACAGCATTTGCTAGAGGTATATGAAAATAATAGGTTTCTATACTTTTTGCGTCCAGCATGTATGTTGCATAGGTGGGAACAAAGGATATTATCATAAGTGGTGATATATAAGTTTGTGCTTCTTTAAAAGAACGCGCATAGATGCTTACAGCTAATTCAAGCGCTCCGAATACCATTGTTAAAAGTAATGTAACTAAACCAATTAGTAAAATCACGCCCGTATCTAAGCTTCCGGACGCTCCATTGAATAAACCTCCCTTTTGCTGCATTGCTATGAATAGTCCTATCAAGGAGGCCAGGGTAGTTATAAGTCCAAGCGTAGTTATTGCTAAAAACTTTCCCCATAAAAGCGACATTCTTCCGGCCTGAGTTGTTAAAAGAGGTTCCAGAGTTCCTCTTTCCTTTTCTCCTGCACCTAAGTCGACGGCAGCTCCCATAGGCCCTGATACACTGTAAATTACAAGCATAAGTGGAAGCATAAGAGAAAGCATATATTTGCCGAAACCTTCACTTTCCTTGACAGAAGTTTTCAACTCAACGCTTATAGGATTTAAAATATCACCACTGATATTTCTTTTTGAAAGCCTTTCTGACACTATTTCCTTTGAATAAGCTTCTATATAGCTTTTTAAGGCTGACATTGCCATCTGAGACTGCTGACTCGAATTATCATATGTAAGCTGTATATTTACTGTATTTTCTTTTGATATTCCTTCTTCTAAATTTTTAGGTATATATAGTGCTGCTAATATCTTTCCTGACTTTACATCTTCATCTGTATTATTTGATTCTATTATATTTATATTTTTCTGTGCTTTTAAAAACTTAGCTAAATTACTTTGACCAGCTTCATCCGATACGGCTATTTTTAAATTATTCTCAACAGCCTTTTCTGTCTTATCCATACTTTTTCCTATTACGCCAAATAATACTGGAAATAGTATAAGAGGTATCAATATACTAATTATCAAAGTTTTTCTGTCCCTAAAAGTGTCCATCAATTCTTTCTTAAAAACAAGCCAAGTTACCTTATTTCCCATTACTATCACCTACCAACTGCATAAATATATCTTCCATATTATCATTTTTAAACTTAGTTTTTATATTGTCTACAGTTCCTTCTTCCAGTATCTTGCCCTTATGTATTATTACGATTCTATCACATAGTCGCTCAACTTCATTCATACTGTGACTAGAAAAAACAATAGCCTTATTATCTTCTTTGCATTTTAATATAAAATCCTGCACTATTCTGGAGGCTGTTACATCCAACCCTGCTGTAGGCTCATCAAATAGCATCACTGTCGGCTTATGAACTATAGAGCGAGCTATGGCTACCTTTTGTTTCATACCCCTTGAAAACTTTCCTACTCTTCTGTCTATATATTCCTTCATATCAAGCATTTCAATGAGATAATCTATACTCTTATCAGTTTCACTTTTACCCATGCCATTTAATTCAGCAAAATATTTTATATTTTCTCGTGCAGTAAGCCTGTCATAAAGACCTACTTCTCCACCAAAAAGTATACCTATTTCTCCTCTTACTTTGCTCGGCTCTTTTATAATATCATAACCATTTACTGAAGCTGTACCTCCTGTTGGCTTAAGCATAGTAGCAAGCATTCTTAAAGTTGTAGTTTTACCTGCACCATTTTCACCAAGAAGACCTACTATTTCTCCCTTGTTAACACTAAAGCTTATGCTATCAACTGCCTTAATGTTTTTAAAACTTTTGCTTAAATTTAATATATTTACCATCTTTTCAACCTCCTTATGAATAAATATCTGAAAACTCAATATGTATTCTTTCAACCTTTCCTTGAGGGATATCCTTAGTAACTGCAACCTCATCACTAGAAACTGTTATTACAGGAAGCTCCACAAAAAATTCGCTTCCTTTTCCATAATTGCTCTCAGCCCATATCCTTCCCTCATGAAGCTCAACTATTGATCTTACAAGGTTAAGTCCTATACCACTTCCTTCTGTACTTCTGGCAAAAGACTTGTCCACCTGCCTGAATCTATCAAAAATTAATTCTATCTTATCTTCTGGAATTCCAATGCCGGAATCTCTTACGGATAACAATACATAATCATTTTTATCATAAATATTAACCCAAATTTTACCTCCCTCAGGAGTAAATTTTACAGCATTGGATAATAGATTAAGCATTATTCTTTCAATCATATCCGCATCGCAAGCCATAAGTTTTTCTTCCATCTCTGTATCAAATTCTATATCTATATTTTTGCTTTCTATATATTCAGCAACAGACATGGTTATATCTTCAACAACACTTATTATATTATAGTTTTGAAGATTAAGCTTTAAAAAACCTGAATCTATTTTTGTCAAATCTATTAAATTATTAACTAATCTAAGCATTCTATAACAGTTTTGCTTCATACTTTTAGAATACTTTGAAATATTTTTCTTATTATCGCATACAGAATTATTTTCTGAATAGTAATCTATAAGCTGTACTGCTCCAAATATGACATTTAATGGTGTCCTAAGTTCATGAGATATATTAGCCATAAATTCATTCTTGATTCTATCATATTCCATGGCTTCCTTTAAAGCTTTTTCCTTTTCTTCAGCCTTTTTCCTCTGACTAATGTCTCCTATGATTACCAAACTTGCAAGCTTATTTTTATACATATATGGTACAGCTTTAGTCTCCACATCAACTACATTGCCATCTGACTTTAGAAGCTGCATTTCAACTGTATCTACAGACTCATTTTGATATACAGCATTCATTCTAGTTTTAGCTAATTCACAGTACTCCTGTGGAACGAATTGGAGTATGTCCTTTCCGAGCACTTCTTTATATTCATCATATTTAAATAGTTTTAGTGTAGCATTATTTACATAAACAACTTTTCCATTACTATGCGCTACTATAGCATATGGCAGAAAATCCAAAAGCTCTTGGTAATTTTTTTTACTTTTTATTAGCTTTTCTTCTATAACTTTTCTTTCTTGAATTTCATCGTTTAACTTATTATTAAATTTCATTAACTGTCTTGTTTTAATCTCAAGACTGCTGTTTATTTCAGTTAACCTGTAAAACAAAACATTATAAGGATTTTCAAGGGTTGTTTTAATTATAGCTTTATAGATCAAGTGATATGCTAAAAGTTTAAACATGTGTCCTGTAATATTTATAACATCAGAAGGTACTATGTATAATGTATAACTAAGCTCAGACAGCACTAACATCGCTGCAGCCCATGCAAGAAACACTGATATACTTTCATATCCTCTTACTTTCTTAGTATTTAAAACCTTTATGCTGTATGCATATACTAAGCAAATAATTAATTCAATTACCTTTTTTAACACTGTTGGTCCAGTTCCACCTATATAAAATACCGGAACCATATTAAAAAAGATTAATAAGAATATAGTAGCGGAAAAAATATAAATGGCAGATAGTAAATAAAATATTTTTGCAGGTCTTTCTCTTCTATATAAAAGTATAGAAAATATAAAAAAAGCAATACTTTGTACAATTGAAGACGCCGTCCTAAATTGAATGGATAAATTTTGATTACTCCAAGAAAATATTTTAATGCCTTCAGAAGTCATGACGTGAAATAAATCAAAAATACTTATTATAACGAAACAAAAACCTAAAAATATGAAGTAATTATTTTGAGAGACCTTATGAGTATTTTTAGTAATTATGTATATGCTGAAACCAATAACTATACAAATAATTTCAATTGTAAAATGAAACAATGGATAACTTGTAAAACTTATATAAAAAAGAAAAGTTATACCAAGTATTGCCAAAAGTATTCTGCTATTTAGTTTCGACACAGCACCCCATCTATTTAACATATACTACCCCATCCTTAAAAATATTACACCTATGTATATATTCTACATTTTCCTTTTAATCCCTTCTGATTAATTTATTGCAAAAGTCATATGCATAAAAAATCATTCTTTATTTTTCTTGTATAATCGACTAAGCCTGCATTATATGTAGAATTTATGCTAAAATAGAAACAATATAATAACTTTAGATAAGTATAAAGGAGGAGCTAATATGCGAATAGGAATGGGTTATGATGTACACAAGCTAGTCGAGGGAAGAAGACTTATACTTGGAGGAGTAGATATTCCGTATTCAACAGGACTTCTTGGTCATTCTGATGCAGATGTACTTTTACACGCCATAATGGATAGTCTCCTAGGAGCTGCGGCATTAGGTGACATAGGAAAGCATTTTCCTGATACTGATGAACGCTTTAAAGGAATATCAAGTATACTACTTTTAAAAGAAGTCGGTAATCTTCTTAATCAAAAAGGATATGAAATAGAAAATATCGATTCAACTATAATTGCACAAAAACCCAAAATGGCACCACATATACCTGCTATGAAAAAGAATATAGCTGAAGCGTTAAATATATGTGAAGATAAGATAAACGTTAAGGCTACAACAGAGGAAGGGCTTGGCTTTACTGGAAGGGAAGAAGGAATTTCTGCTCAAAGTATTTGTCTTTTAAAATAAAACGAGCTGGTCATAGCCAGCTCGTTTTATTTTAAAAGTATTTCAGATACCTTTTTTACAACATAATTAGGATCAAAAGGCTTTGTCATATACATGTCAGCTCCATAATTGCCGCTATTTTTTATACCATTTTCCTGACCTTTTGCCGTAAGCAGTATTATAAATACATCCATAAGTTTATATTCATTTTTTATTTTGCTGCATACATCTACTCCATTTATCTCAGGCATCATTATATCTAGAAAAACTATATTAGGGTTTTCCCTTAATATAATCTCAATAGCTTCCTGACCGTTAGAAGCAGACAGAAGTTCTACTCCCTTGTCTTCAAATTCCTCCAAGGTTTGCTCTAAGAGAAGTCTTATGTGTGCCTCATCATCAACAATAAGTATTTTAGCCATAACATTTTATTCCTCTCAATTAAACATAAGTCTGAATTTCTTCTAATTTTTTATCTTTATATATCTTAAAAAATATATCCACTATTTCCGGATCAAACTGTATACCTTTATTTTTTGAAAGCTCTTCAGCTGCAAAATATAAGTTTAAAGCCTCTCTATAAGGTCTGTTAATGGTCATAGCCTCAAAGGCATCTGCTACAGCTATTATTCTCGCAAATAATGGTATTTCTTCCCCTTTTAAGCCATCAGGATACCCTGTACCATCATACCACTCATGGTGTGCCTTGATGGAAGGAATAATCTCCTTTAATTGATCTATCTTATTAAGCATTACTGCTCCTATTTCCGAGTGCTTTTTAACTATTTCATATTCATCGTCAGTATACTTTCCCCTTTTGTTCAAAATTTCATCATTTAAGACAACATTTCCTATATCGTGCAGCATTACTGCAAGCTTTAATTTTACCATATCAATCTTTGACATTCCCATTTCTCTTGCAATATTAAGACTATAGTTTAGTACTCTTTTGGAATGCTCAGTTTTAGAGTTTTCTCTCATTTCTATTATTCCCACCAAAATTTGTATAGTATCAAAGAAATTTTCTCTAAGCTGTTCATATAGCTTTGTTCCTTCAATAGCAATGCCTGCCTGATAAGCTAAAGAATTAATGATTTTCAAATCGGAGGCAGTATATTCATAAGCTTTATCATTGCCAAGCAGCATAATTCCAATTGCCTTCCCCTTAGCTAAAATAGGAGTACAAATTATTGAATTCAGCATGTGATTATCACTTATTATGTCTTTAATTTCATTAACATTATTTATTATTTCACCAGTCTTTTTGCTCATAATATCTTTTATAAATTCAGGATTTATGTTTAGATTAAACTGAAGCTTTCCATTTTCCAGACTGATACTTTTATGAACCTGGCAAATTGTTTCTAAATCTTGTGTTTCTTCATTTACAAGCACTATTGAAGCAAAAGTTATATTTAAATTTTTTATTGCTTCATTAATAACTATTTTTGCTACATTGCTTGTTCCTGTTGTTAAGGCTATTTTTTCAGAAACGTTGTAAAACATATTTATTTCTTTGTATTTTTCCAAAGTTTCATTAGCAAGCCTTTTCTTTTCATATTCGCTAACAGAAAATGAATTTAGTATAGAAGCAATGCACTTTGAATTTTCATCACCTGTTACACAGCCAATTACTTCACCATTAATACTTACTTCATATTTATTTGTTCCTTCAGCTTGCTCCTTACTTCCGTATATAACTTCATTTGCATCTTCAATAATTATTTTTATTCCTAGCGCATTAACCATATCATCAATAGCTTTTTTATTTTCAACTTTATTGATAAGCTTTTTTAATTTAACTATAGCCATGTCTATCACCATCCCCTACTAATCTATAACCTAAACTACTGGCAGTGTAAAATTAAAACTACTTCCTTCATTTAATTTGCTTTCAACCCAAATTCTGCCTCCATAGTGTTCTATTATATTTTTACATATTGAAAGTCCCAATCCAGTTCCCCTTGGTTTTCCTACTAGACTGTCTCCAACTTGACTGAACCTATTGAAAATAACTTCATAATTCTTTTCTTCAATTCCCATTCCTGTGTCTATTATGCTTATAGTAATGCATTCATTATCTACTGTTGCTCTACATGTAATAAACCCCTTTTCAGTGAATTTTATAGAATTTGATATTAAATTGATAAGCACCTGAAGCAGCTTGTCCTCATCATACTTAACAGTCGGTAAGTTTTTATTAATATCTATTATTAATTTTACATTCTCGTCCATTAAACATTTAACTGAATCAGCAGCCTTATATATTACTTTTTCTACATCTACAATTTTATCTTTATAATCCATTTTACCAGCCTCAATTTTTGAAATATCCAAAACACTATTCACAATATCTGTTAGTCTCTTGCTCTCTGAAATTATAATATCAGCATTAGCTGCAATTTGGTCACTTGCTTTTTTGATTTTTATATCTTCTATATCTAGTGAGGGTATTATTTTTTTATTAAACTTGCTTTTAATTAAGCTGGAGAAACCCATTATTGAAGTTAAGGGAGTCCTAAGTTCATGAGAAACAGAAGATATAAAACTGCTTTTCAAATCATCAAGCTCTTTTAACTTCTCATTATTTATCTTTAAATCAGTCAATGAATTTTCAAGGGTTATAAGCATAAGATTTATAGACCTTGAAAGGCTCGCAAGCTCATCCTTTCCTTTATCCTCGACTCTTAATGAAAAATCTTTCTTTTTTCCTATATCCTTTACCTCATCATTTAACTTTAATAACCTTCTCAAAACAAGTTGATCTATTATAATCATTACTGCATATAAAAATGCTGCACCAATAATAATTAAAGAAATCGCCAAATATCTTATACTTTCTAGGCCCTTTTTAAAAGTGTCCCTCTTCATCGAGTGTTTAATTAAAAAGGCTGGTTTACCATATATATCATTAAACACAGTATATCCTGATATACTATTAATGTTAACAGGTTTTATAACAAATTCCTTGCCTATATAATCATTTGCATTATCTTTATTATCTATTTCAAAGGATACATGTGTTATTTTATCTATATAACCTACTTCTTCAGCGTCCATATATCTTCCCATAACCATGATTCCTCTTGAAGGTCCTTTGCTATCGCTGGTTAATATACTTCTTATAGAAATCATCATAGGTATCTCATTCAGCATAACGATTCCTTGAATGTTATCAACTGAACTCATTTTTGCTGAAGCATATCTTTCACAAATATCATGTAAAAGATCTTGCTCATATTTATTGATATTCAATTCATTTTTATCTTTTAAATCATAGGATTTAGCAAAAACCGGATTATTGTTTTTATCTATTATAAACATTAAATTTATCTTTAAATTAGAGAATGTTTCATCTCCTAATTCGGATTCTATGTAATTTTTATTTTTATCTAGAATAAAACTATAGGTTTGATCCCATTCAGAGTAATCTTTATTTCTTAAACTTAAATTGTTAATATCATAATTTATAATATCAACAACTCTTTCTAAATCTTTTATCATATCCTGTTCTTCTAAATTTAAGAAGCTTTTTACAATTATTGTCCTAGAGGCTGCAAAACATATAACGACCAAACTAAAAAAAGTTATAAGCATTATAGCAATGGTTTTCTGTCTAAGTTTCATAATATTCACCTTTAATATTTTTTTCACAATTAATTATAATTGATAAACAAGCATAAAAAAAGTGCCTAAATGCGGCACTTTTATTCCCTGACTTTAACATTTAATAAATCAAGTAAAAACATAAATAGCGGAATGCCTATAAGAAGACCCCAGACTCCCATAAAATGCTCAGATATTATTAAAACAATAAAGATTATAAACACAGGGAGTTCTGTCTTGGAAGCCATAAACTTTGGATTTAATACATAGCTTTCCAAACCATGTAAAGCAGCTATCATTATAAATACATATAATATTTTAATAACTCCTCCATTATTAAAAGCTATAATCGAAAGAGGAACTAAAGAAGCTATAGTTCCGGCTACAGGTACCAGACTAAAGAAGAATATCATAACCCCTAAACCGAGAAGCTGCTTGAATCCTATAATTCCAAGTCCAAAAATAGATAAAACAGAATTTGTAAGAGCAATAAGTATTTGCGCTTGTATTACTTTTCCGAATGAATTTAGAAAGTTGCTTGCAAAATAATGTAGATATTTATAAAAGCCTGATATTCTACTATATTTAAACCTATTTACAAATTCCGCCACTTTATGTTTTTCAAGCATAAAGAACATGCTGAGCATAAGGGCAATAAAAATATTAATACTCCACTTTCCTATATTGGTAGCAAGCTGCAGAAGAAAATCTACTCCGCCTTTTGTATAGCCCTTAAAATCTATTTGATCAAGCATTGGCATAAGATACTTTTGTATATGTATATTAGATTTAAAATCAAAATCTGATATTTGATTTATTATGTTAATAATTTGACTAATTACAACCGGTATATATTTGTATATAAAAAATGTAATTAGAGTTGCAAATATAACATAAAAGAGTATAGTAACCAGAACATAACTAAGAGGTATATATTTCCCCAATTTTTTCATAACTAAATTCTGCATGCTGTATATAAGATATGTAAATAAAAAAGTTAACAAAAATAAGTTAATCATGCCTCTCATCATGTAAAATATCAAAATCAAGGAAAATAAAACTAATAACCTTTTAGTTATTTCCTTATCAAATATATCCTTAATAAAACCCATGCCCAAACCACCTTTCAACATTAAACAACATAATTACTAATAACATTGTATCCTTATATTAAAATTTCTGTCAATATAACAAATAAGCAGAAGCAAATGCTTCTACTTTTTAGATACATAGGAATTTCCCTTTATATAAAACCTCCAAGGAAAATCTCTTGCTTCTTCTGCATAATCTATATTAATTCTTGTGGTACTTACCATTTCAAATTCTTCTGCAGCCTCATTTTCATATATGTATAAGTTGTCTCCACACAAATCTTCTCCATTTTGACTCCTGTCAATGTTAAGAGCTTTGCATAGCTTTCCGGGTCCGCTTGTTAAGCCTATTATCTCTCTTTTTGAAAGCTGCCCATATTTTTTCCCATATCTATAATTACTGATTTCATCAAGGTCACTAATCGGCTCAACTGCCCTTATGAGTATTGCTTGCGGTTTTCCCGGTTCCTCAACCACTACATTAACACAATTATACATTCCATATATTATATACACATAAGCAAATCCCGGCAACCCATACATAACTTCATTTCTATCTGTTCTTCTATTATTATAGGAATGGGCAGCCTTGTCTGTTGGCCCCATATAAGCTTCTACCTCAGCTATTTTTCCAATAAGCTCTTTACCGTTAACTTTATGAACAAGATATTTTCCTAGAAGCTCCTTGGCTACAGTTACACTATCTCTATTATAAAATTCTCTCTGCAATTTATGCATGCTTTATTTTTTCTCCTCTTTTTTCTCTTCTCCTTTTTGATCTTTTTTGTCATTATGTTGGGCCTTTGAAGAAGTTCCGCTTATTTGCTGTTGGGCCTGATCGATTAACTGGTTCATTTGAATAAGAGCTTGGTTAGATTGTATTTGCTCACTTGCCTCCTGAAGAACCTGCATTGCTTGATTTATAGATTTTTGAACTTGCTGCTGCACTTGTTCCTGCTGCTTTTGAGCCTGGGTTCTGAAGTCATTCATCTGCATTAATAGCTGATTTAAAGCTTGATTATTATTACTATTTTCTTTGTTGTTTTTTTCATCTTGTCTTTGATTATTTTTATTTTCGCTTCTGCCTTCTTTACTGCTGTTATTAGAACCGCTGCTTTGGCTAGAACTTCCACTTGTTATAGAATTAGTCTGCATATCATATAAGGTTTGCTGCATGCTGTTTAATTGTTCCTTCAAATTGCTTATTTCCTGGGCAAGCTCAGTATCGCTACTTCCATTATAATTAAAAAAGTCGTCTAAAGATTGGCTGTCATTGTTATTGTTCTCTGAACTCATAAATATTCCTCCTCAATTTTAATTTTCATATCAATTAGAACACTGTGTAATTTAAAACTGTTGCTCCGTTCTAAAATTACTCGTGAAAGTCCATTTAGGACTTCTATTTTTTATAATTTAATACAATTAATAAAGTTATTTTTTCCCACTAATTGTCTGTTTATACAGCCGCTAAACAAAACTTCTATTTATTAAATATTTTATTTTTGTACTGTATAGCTTAATATAAAATAAAAACTGCAGACATATAAAATTATCCGCAGCTTTTAAATACAAACTATTCTAATTAATTATTTTTTATATATTTTTTTGTACTTTTTATATCCAAAAATACCTGCTGCAGTCAATACACCTAAAACAATAATATTTGAAAAAACAAATATTAAGATATGCTCTATAGCAAGTATCAAAGCTACTGAAGTGTTTGAAAAACCTTTTCCAATAGACTTTATGAAATCTGATCCTCCGATAATAGTTTTCTTGGTTTCTTCAACAATAACATTCTTATCTGCGCTTATGGTTATTGTAGCATAATCAACCTGCTTATCCCAGCTTTTTTTCCTTGCTTCCAGTGCTTCTGCATCCCCTCTGATTTTATAAAGCTCCGTCTGTACCTTTAAAACCTCTTCAACTGTATTCGCCTTTTTTAAAATAGATAAAACCTGTTCCTCCTGAGCCCTCAAATTTTTAAGTCTTGCTTCATTATCTACATACACATCAGTTATATTTTCACTAGATATACTTTTATTCTTTACGCTAAAACCTTTTTCTGTATACGCCACAAAACTATCAAACTTATCCGCCGGAATTCTCACTCTCGCAGTAATTTTGTTCTCAAAAGCTTCTTCACTTTCAATATATCCATTAAACTCCTGAGTTTTTTGATGAATTGCCTGAGAAAGCTTCCCCAAATCATTCTCTACAATATAAATAGAAGCATTCGTTATAACTTTCTTTTCCTCAACCTTTCCTTCAGCTTTGTTATCTGCCGAACCAGCTGCTTTAGCTGCATCTGTATTAGCACTGCTCTTAATTGATAAGTTTTCCGTACTAGCCTTCTGTGTGGGTAGTGAAGCACTGCTTCCGCTTGCTGCTTTTTTAGCACTGCAGGCTGAAAAAACAATAGATACTGCTATAAGCCCGCATAATAGAACTTTATTTTTCATTTATAAGCCCCCTTATATAACTTACGTTATTTACTAGTATATACGAGAGCAATTTTATTTCGATACCAAAAAATAAAAAAATAGGGCAAGATTACCCTATTCTAAAGTATAAGCATCTGTAACTGTATTTACATAACCGTCATAGCCTTCCCTTACCATCGCAACTATGTTTGGTACATCTGCATTTATAATATGGATGCTGTAGGCTTTTAAATCCTCCCTATCCAAATTTTCATTTCTATCCATAATAACTACTGGATTTCCATCTATACCGGGCACCTTGCAAGCATCACTAATTTTTTCCTGAAGTCTATCAGGAGGACAATCCACAGTTTTTATATTTTCTATTATTTTATCCGGATTCAATTTAATCACCATCCCTTCTTTATATATCATAATTATTTTGCATATTCCACTGTATTGTTATACAAGATATATAAAACTTTAAAGAATGACTTATTGAATAAAGCTAAAGATCTGAAAAGTTAATAACTGATTTAATAAATTATTTATATATACAATGCAAAAGTTCTGATACATAAACTATGTCCCCAAGATCCTTGAAGATTGGATATTTCGTGACATAGTTTATGTAAGAACTTTATTGCATTATATATATCAAATCTGACTTAAGTGAATAATATATAGAATTAGAAAAATATTTTATACTTTTTAAATTTCCCTGAAAATTTTTACAAATTTTTATTGACAGAAGTTGTAAAAGGTTGTATCCTTAAAAGGAAGTTATTTTAAAATTATTATAAGGAGGTAGGAAACATGTCAGTCAATATGTTATTAAGAAAAACTAGACAAATCAATATGAGCAGTATTCTTAACAACGGCATTTTTGCGCCCTTTAGAGGAAAAAATGCTTATAGCGGCATGTTTAAATCTAAAATTTCATATTGTAGCCCTGCCTCGGTATCGGTTTTTACACCTTGATACAAACCTTTTTTCATAACTTGTGAAATTTAGGTCATGGGCTGCAAATACCCATGGCCTTTTTATATAGGTTTTTAGAGGTACTTTTTGCCTTTAGAAGATATGTTTTCAAGCCATGGGATGACCATGGTTTTTTCATTCTAAACCAGGCTGTAAATACTTTTGTGCAGCTTAAATTTAAGACGGTATAAGAAGGGGGGACCTTAGAATGAAACGTATTTTTAACTATGTATGGAAGTACAAATTACTTGTGATTGTACCTTCTATAGCAATGACACTTGCTATCTTTTTGGATATGTTTAATCCATATCTGCAGAAACTTATTACAGACAGAGTTTTTATAGGAAAAGAAATGAACCTTTTATGGCCCATACTCGGTGGATTTCTTGCTGTTACACTTTTGAGAGCTGTATTTGGCTATGCTAAAGAATATCTCTTTGACGTTCTTTCCGCTAAGATAAGCATAGATCTAAAAAAAGATTTATTTGATCATATTCAAAAGCTTCCTTTTAAGTATTTTGATAACATGAACACCGGAGAACTTATGTCCAGAATAGGTGAAGATGTTGATAATGTTTGGAGAAGTGTATCCTTTGGACTAAGATTGTTCGTAGAAAATATAATATACTTTGTGACAGCTTCAGTACTTCTGTTTTTACTAAACTGGAAGCTCACACTTTTATGTCTTGTGGTAATGCCTCCTATTGCATACCTCGCTTTAAAATTTGAAAAGAAAATAGGTGATTCCTATGGCAAGCTTAGTGATCAAGGAGTTTTATTGAACACTGCTGCTCAGGAAAACATTGCGGGTGTGAGGCTAGTTAAAGCTTTTGCAAGAGAAAAACATGAAATTCTTAAGTTCCTAAAGCTTAATCAAGAAAACTTTGAATTAGGTATGGAGCAAAATAGAATAATATCAAGATATTTTCCTCCGATAGAGTTTTTAACTAACATTGCTATGGTTTTCTTAATAGTTTTAGGCGGAATGCTTGTTATGAACCAGACTATGTCAATTGGTACACTTGTAGCCTTTAACGGATATATATGGATGCTTATATGGCCAATGAGAATGCTAGGCTGGCTTACAAACTTACTGGCTCAAACTAACGCCTCAGCAAAGAAAATAGCTAAAATAATGGATGAAGAACCTAAAGTTAAGGATACTGAAGACTCCTTCAGACTTCCTTTTATAAAAGGAGATCTAAAGTTTGAGAATGTCTCCTTTAAGTATAGAGATGAATATGTACTTCAAGATGTAAACCTTGATATAAAAGCCGGCAGTACAATTGCTATTATGGGAACAACCGGTTCAGGAAAATCCTCTATTATTAATCTTATAGGAAGATATTACGATGTAACAGATGGTTCTATTTATGTAGACGGCTATAACGTAAAAGAGATTAATCTTAAGGACTTAAGAAGCAAGATGTCCATAGTACCTCAAGATACCTTCCTGTTTTCTTCGAGCATAGAAGAGAATATTCGTTTTGGAAGTGAAAATGCTTCATTAGAAGAAATTAAAGAAGCCTGTTCTCTTGCCTGCGCTTCTGATTTCATCGAAGAGCTTGAACAAAAGTACGATACTGTAATCGGTGAAAGAGGTATAGGCCTTTCAGGCGGACAGAAACAAAGATTGGCTATAGCAAGAGCACTTATAAGAAATTCAAGCATTCTAATTCTTGATGATGCTACTTCTGCTTTAGATATGGAGACAGAATACAGACTTCTTAAAAATTTAAATGAAAGACATAAAAATGCTACAACCTTTATAATTGCTCACAGAATTTCTGCTGTTAAGAATGCTGACCTTATAATCTATGTTGAAGATGGCCGTGTTGTTGAAAAAGGAAATCATGAACAGCTTCTTCAGAAAAAAGGAAAGTATTATGAAGTTTACTGTGAACAATTTAAAGACTTTGATACACTAAGCTCAAACGAGGAGGTGGGATAATGGCTAGAAATACAGTAAAACAGGATGAAGATTTAAGAAAGTTTTCCAACTCTGAGATTCTGAAAAGACTTTTCAGTTATCTTAAATCTTATAAATTAAAGGTATTTGTTATACTTCTTTTATTAATATTTGTTATGATTGTAAATATAATAAATCCTTATCTCTTAAAAGTAGCTATAGACCAAAATATTAATAATAATGACTTACATGGACTTCTTATTATTGGAGTCTTTATGGTGGTAATGAATTTTCTGTCAATGATTGCTTCAAGTATAAGAATTACAAAAATGGCTGCAGTAACAAATGATATATTGCTAAAGATAAGACATGATTTATATACTCATATTCAGAAGCTTTCCTTCTCCTTCTTTGACAATAGACCGGTAGGAAAGATTTTAGCTAGAGTAATCGGGGATGTTAACTCACTGCAGGATTTATTTAACAATGCAGTAACTAACTTTATTCCACAGCTATTAACAATAGTTTGTGTTGGTGTAATGATGTTCTATCTAAATGTAAAGCTTGCACTTGCATCAATAATTTTGCTCCCTGTTCTTGCTCTTAGTATGTTTTCTATAGAGACTTTTTCAAGAAAAAGATGGCAGAATTATAGAAGAAAACGCTCAACTTTTAATGCATTTACTCATGAGGATTTCTCAGGAATAAAGGTAGTTCAGGCTTTTGCAAATGAAACTAGAACATCAAATACCTTCTTGAATTTAGTTAAGGATATGATGGATGAATTTATACGTGCGGTAAGACTAAATGACCTTTTCTGGCCATTAGTCGATACCTCTTGGGGAATTGGTACAGCTTTGGTTTACTGGTTCGGTGCAAAACTAATAGGTGCTAATGAGATAACTTTAGGTACTATAATCGCTTTTAGTATGTATATAGGAATGTTTTGGAAACCAATACTTGAAATAAGTAATTTCTACAATAATATGATCATGAGCTTTGCAGCTGCTGAAAGAATCTTTGAAATAATGGATGTTAAGCCGGATATTATTGATATAAATAGTGCTATAAAGATGCCTAAGATTAAGGGTCAGGTTGAATTTAAAAATGTAACCTTTGGTTACGAGGATGGAACGGTTGTTTTAAATAATGTAAGCTTTAAAATCAATCCAGGAGAAACTATTGCTCTTGTCGGTCCAACCGGTGCCGGTAAAACTACTATAGTTAATTTAATAAGCAGATTCTATGACTCACAGGGCGGTGAAGTTCTGATTGATGGTAAGAATGTAAAAAATGTTGAACTTGAGTCCTTAAGGAGTCAGATGGGAATAATGCTTCAAGATACCTTCCTATTCTCTACTACAATAAAAGAGAATATAAGATATGGAAAGCTTGATGCAACCGATGAAGAAGTTATTGCTGCAGCAAAGGCTGTTAATGCACATGAATTCATAATGAATCTTGAAAATGGTTATGATACAGAAGTTAATGAGAGAGGTTCAAGGCTTTCAGTAGGTCAAAGGCAGCTTATATCCTTTGCAAGAGCTCTTCTTGCAAATCCAAGAATATTAATTCTTGATGAAGCTACTTCAAATATTGATACTCAAACAGAGAGACTTGTACAAAAAGGTATTCAGAAGCTTCTGCACGGAAGAACTTCTTTTGTAATAGCTCACAGGCTTTCAACTATCAGAGACTGTGATAAAATCATGGTAGTAAATGACGGAACAATTGTTGAAGCAGGAACCCATGATGAGTTAATGAAATCAAAAGGACTTTATTACAGTCTTTATATGAGTCAGTATAAGTTCCTTAGTGAAGGAGCATAAAAAAACTGGCCGGCTCACCTTAGGTGTAAATCCTAGGGTGAGCCGGCCAATTTTTTATGTAAAATGATACAATGTATAATGTAAAATAAAAGAAAATCCCCTAAGGGGGATTCCCTTCATTCATTAACATTCTACATTATTTCTTTTTGATGTATTTTCTAATATCGATAGCAACTGCAAATACTATAATCAAACCTTTTACAATATACTGAAGATATGGATTGATTCCTATGAATGCAAGTCCGTAGTTTATAACTTGGAATATTAATACTCCTGTTAAGATACCAGGTACTGTACCGATACCTCCGTATATAGATACACCACCAACAACGCAGGCTGCAATAGCATCCATTTCATACATGTTACCGGTATTATTAGTTGCACTTCCTACACGTCCTGCTTCTAAAGCACCGGCGAATCCAAATAGTGCACCAGCTAATGCATATATCAGAATTAAGTATTTAATAACGTTAACTCCTGATACTGCTGAAGCTTCTGGATTTCCTCCAATAGCATACATGTTCTTTCCAAAACGTGTCTTGTTCCATAATATCCACATTAGTATAGTAACTATAGCAGCATAAATAACCAAATATGGAATTCTAAGATTTCCTGTACCAATACTTCCAAGTACGAACTTTGAAAAGGCCTTATCTAATCCTCCAATTGGTTGTGCACCAAGTGGCGGACGATCAAAGTAGGTTGATGTAGTTCCATAAACTATAAGCATCATACCTAGTGTAGCAATAAAAGGGGGAACTTTAAATACAGCTACTATAATACCATTTAATAATCCGACAATAGCGCATACAACTATAGCTATTAATATTGGAACCCAAATCGGAAGTCTTTGTAGATGTGGGTACATTCTGTACGCATAATCAGTAGCCTGAAGCAATGAAGCTGAAACTACTGCCGCTAGTCCAACAGTACGTCCTGCTGAAAGGTCTGTACCTTGAACTATAAGTATACCACCTATACCTAAAGCTATTATCATACGAGTTGAAGCTTGTGCTAATATATTTCTAAAGTTATCTACTGTTAAAAATGTAGGATCTATTGCAATTATAACTATAAACAATGCCACTAAAACTATATATATAGCATTATTCATTAATAATTGTCCAAGAGGCGCTTTATTTTTTATTGCTTTTCCATTTTCCATTATTGATTTCCTCCTTCCTTTCTATAGGAACCTTGCTTGTAATCTCATTATTTCTTCTTGAGTAGTGGTCTTTGTATCAACTATGCCTGCCAGCTTTCCGTTACTCATAACCATGATTCTGTCTGTTACGCCTAAAAGCTCAGGCATTTCAGAAGATACCATTATTATTCCTTTTCCTTCAGCGGCCAAGTTATTCATAAGCTGATAAATTTCATATTTTGCTCCGACATCTATACCTCTTGTTGGCTCATCAAGCATTAATATTTCTGGCTTTGTGAGCAGCCATCTTCCTATTATTACCTTTTGTTGATTACCACCTGAAAGGCTTCCTATAGCGGTCTTTTGTGAGGGCGTTTTAACTCTCATAGAATCTATTACCCATTGAGTGTCTTTTTCTATATTCTTATCTGATAATATACCAAATTTATTAACATAGTTTCCTACGTTTGCAATTACAGAGTTGAAACTAATAGAAAGTCTATCGAAAATACCGGTTATACGTCTTTCTTCTGTAACTAATGCAAATCCGTTTTTCATTGCCATGCTTGGATTGGAATTAATTATCTCCTTACCATGCAGTATTATTTTTCCAGAAGTCATCTTTACCATTCCGAATAAAGTTTCTAGCAGTTCTGTTCTTTTTGCTCCAACAAGTCCTGCAACTCCCAGTATTTCTCCTGCTCTAAGCTCAAAGCTAACATCATCAACCCTAGGTTTAGTTTCTGCAGAAAGATTTTTAACTTCTAATATTACTTGCTGAGGTTTGTTTACTTTTTCAGGGAAACGATTGGATAGGTCTCTACCAACCATCATATTTATTATTAAGTCAGTAGTTAGCTCGCTTGCCTTCTTTGTTGCAACCCACTGACCATCTCTCATTATTGTAACATCATCTGAAATTTTAAGAATTTCTTCCATCTTATGAGAAATATATATAATTCCGACATTCTTTTTCTTTAACTTATCAATAATTTTGAATAAGTGCGCAACTTCTTTTTCAGTTAATGAGGAAGTCGGCTCATCCATAACTAGAACCTTTGAATCATAAGAAACTGCCTTAGCAATTTCAACCATCTGTGCTTGTGAAACTGATAAAGAACCTACCTTTTGTCTTGGATCAACATTTATATCCAGCTCTTCGAAAATCTTTTTAGTATCTTCATACATTTTCTTTTCATTGATAAAGCCACCCTTTTCAGGATAACGACCAAGCCATATATTGTCTATAATACTTCTTTGTCTTACTTGGTTTAATTCCTGATGAACCATAGAAACACCATTATCTAAGGCTTGTTTTGAATTTACAAACTCAACCTTTTGGCCGCTTAAGTAAATCTCACCTTCATCCATATGATATATTCCAAACAAACATTTCATCAGTGTTGACTTACCCGCACCATTTTCACCCATTAATGAATGTACAGTACCTGGTCTAACTTTTAAGGTTACTCCAGACAATGCTTTTACTCCAGGAAACTCCTTAGATATATTTAACATTTCTAGTACGTACTTTTCTTTGTCATTTTCCCTGGCTGTATTATTCATGGATTTCCCTCCTTATTAAAAATTAAAGGAATGAGACACACTGTTAAGTGTGTCTCCTATTCACTTTGTTATTTATATGCATCCTTAGCAGTGTTTATGTTGTCTTTAGTAATTGCTACATAAGGAACACGAACTGCTTTTTTGTCATCTAATTGCCACTTGGTTCCAGTTAATACATCTTTTCCATTAGCTGCATTTAAAGCTAAATCCATTGTTGCTTGACCTTGGTTCTTAGCATCATTTAATACTGTTCCAAGCATTTCACCTGCTTCAATCTTAGTTAAAGCATCAGGTATAGCGTCAACACCAACAACTGGCATATATTTGTCGCCTTTGAAGTATCCAGCTTTTTCAAGTGAAGCTATAGCACCTAAAGCCATTGCGTCATTGTTACAGATAACCATTTCAATTTTTCCTTGGTTCTTTGCAAGCCATGCATCCATCTTATCTGTAGCTTTAGCTGAATCCCACATTGCTGTGTCTATAGCTAATTCTTCTACTCCAATACCTTTATCTTTAATAGTTTGAACTGAATACTTAGTTCTTGCTTCTGCATCTGGATGTCCTGGTTCACCCTTTAGTAATACGTATTGGATTTTTCCGTCATGGTTTAAATCCCATTTGTCTTTGTTCTTGTTCCATTGATCAACTATTAATTGTCCTTGTAAAATACCTGATTCTTCAGATTTAGTTCCTACATACCAAGCTTTATCATAGCTAGCTAATGCTGAAGCTTCTGGCTCTTTGTTAAAGAACACTACAGGAAGATTTTTAGCCTTAGCTTTTTCTATTACGTTTCCAGCAGCCTTAGGGTCAACTAAGTTTATAGCTAAAGATTTAGCTCCTTTTGAAATCATTGTATCGATTTGGTCAAGCTGCTTAGCTTGGTCATTTTGTGAGTCATTCATTATAAGATCTGCTTTATCTTTTCCGGCAGTATCGATAGCTCTTCTTACGAAGGACATAAAGTTGTCATCATACTTATAGATTGTAACACCTACTTTTGGTTTTGCACCGCTAGCATTGTCTCCTCCATTTGAACTTGGAGCTGGTTTTGATGCACATCCGCCAAGTACAAGTGCTGTAGCAAGTACTGTAGCTATTAACTTTTTGTTCATTTTTATATTCCCCCTACAAATTATTTTAATTATTGTTTTTATTATTATGTCTCTCTGTAATTAATATTATCATCGTTTACATAAAAAAATAATGCAAAATTCTATGATTTTATATAAAAATCCTACTGAAATGAAACGATTTCATTGTATTACTTTACAAAGGGGAATATAAACTTCTGATTTTCCTCGGAATACATATTATATTCATCTATAACTCTTGACTCTATTTCTGTATTTTTAGGGATTTTTTCTCCTCTTGCGGCCATAGCTCCATACTTCAAGCCTAAATATCCTATCATAAATGGATTTTGAACTACGGTTCCCTGAATAACGTCGTTTTCAAGGTACTGTATACCAAGCATTGTACTGTCAAAGGTTACTAATTTTATTTTATTCTTAAGTCCAAGCTCTTCTATTGCTCTCGCAGCACCTAATGAAGCTGAAGAATTTAAAGCTACAATTCCGTTTAGATTTTTATTTAACTGGATAACATTCTTTGTAAGTTCTTCCGAAGCCTTTTCATTTGAATAACAATATTCTTTTGCTACTATATTAATATTTTTATAGTTTTTAAGTGCTGCTTCTATACCTTTTTCTCTATTCTCTGCACTCTCACTTTCCTTTACAAAACTCATAACTGCAATATTAGAATTGTCGCCTACAAGCTGAGCTAACTTAGCACCAGCCTGCTTCCCTGCTTCAAAATTATTTGTTGAAACAGTACCTGTAATTTTATCCGTATCTACTAATGAATCAATAATTATAACAGGAATTTTGCTGTTATAAGCTTTCTCTACTACATTAACCATACCCTTATAATCACTGGAGGATAAAACAATAGCATCAACTTTTCTTTCAATTGCACTCTCTACAAGCTTTTCCTGAACGTCCACATCCTGCTCTTTATCCGGAGCCGTAAAATTCATATTAACATTAAACTCTTTAGCTGCCTCTTGAGCCCCTGATCTCACCATTTCCCAGTGCTCCCCTGCCCCCATTTTGACTATAAATTCAATAGTTTTTGTTTCCTGATTTCTGCTGCCTTTATCTATTCTATAGCATCCGGCTGATCCTAATATAATAGTTAAAACTAAAAATTTTATTAATGTATTTTTCTTAACCATGTTATCACTTCCCCTGGCTTTCATCATTAACTATTGGCAGCCAAATTCTAACTCTAGTTCCCTCTTCTAATTCACTTTCTATATCAATTCCGTACTCTTTTCCATAGTAAAGTTGAACTCTTTGATGAACATTCTTAATTCCTACTCCCGAACCACCTGTATTTGTTGAATTATAGGATAAGATATTCTCTACAATTTCCTTCTTCATTCCTAATCCATTATCACTAACTTCGTAAAGTAACCTTCCTGAATCAATTTTAACTCTTATCTTTATAAGTCCCTCTTCGACCATATACTGAATACCATGATATAATGAATTTTCAATAATAGGCTGCAGCAAGAGTTTTAAAGTTTTAAGCTTCAGCACTTCCTCTTCTGCCTCAATCTCAAAATTAAACTTAGTCTTATATCTTACCTTCTGAATGATTAAATAGTTCTTAGCATGTTCTATTTCTTCTTTAACAGTAATAACATTTTTTCCTCTGCTGATGCTTATTCTGAAAAGCCTTGCAAGAGCAGTTACCATTGTTATAACATCTTTACTGTTTCCATTCTCAGCCATCCAAACTATAGAGTCCAAGGTGTTATATAAAAAGTGAGGATTAATTTGAGCTTGAAGTGCATTCAGCTCGCTTTTTCTCTTCTCTTCCTGTTCAACAACGATTTGATTCATAAGCTGTCTTATTCTAAATACCATCATATTAAAAGTTTTAGAAAGGTGTACAACTTCTCTGTCTCCTTTTATATCTATATTTATATTGAAATCTCCCTCTTCTACTTTTTTCATAGAACTATCAAGAAGCTTTATTGGCTTTGTAACCTTTGCTGAAATAAATATGAAGATTAAAGTTATAAATATAGCGACAAATATCAAAATCCATACAGAAAAGCTTGTTATATCTTTTTTAGTAGATAGAAGTTCATCCATATAGGAAACCCCTACTACTTTCCAATCCGTGTATCCTACGCTCTTAACAGTTAACAGCCTCTCCTCACCACTTATTTTTTGTGTAAAACTGCCGTAGGTCTTACTTAAGGCTATATTATTATCTTCCTTCCTTAGTCCTGTATAAATGAGCTGCTGGTTAGGGTGATAAATGATATTACCTTCCTTATCCACTACATAAATATAGCCTCTTTTTCCTAAACCTGCTTTTCCGCAAAGCTGCTCTATTGAATTAAAATTCATATCAATAAGAAGTACTCCATCCTCTTGCTTTCCTTTATATTCAAAAGTTATTGCTTTACTGAAGGATAAAACCCAATTATGCTTGACTTCAAATAAATTCTGAACATGAGGTTCTGATATAAAATAACTGTCCGGGCTTCCTAATGCATTTTTAAACCATCGTTCACTCATAACATTGGCTTGCTTTTTTAAGCTTGGAAACGGGTTTCCCATTACAAGCTCACCCTTGTTCGTAAATATAGCCATAGATACAATATCGTCTCTCATCTCTAAAATAACATCCATTTTTTCTTCCAGCTGCCTACTTGGCAGTGAGCCTGTCTTTTTGACACCTCTTTCTATTGTATCTGATACAGAGGTCATAGATTTTTGATAATTATCCAGATTAATGCTTACCTGGTCAATGATTTTTTGCGTGCTCATTCCAACATTTTGCTCTGCTGTTCTAGAAAATTTACCTGATAATATAATGCCGACAACAATAACTGCAAGCACTGTAATGCAGGCAAAAGATACAGTAATTATAAATTGAATACTTTTTACTCTTAAAAATTCATTGAATTTTTCCGATAATTTCTTCATGGAATTATAGACTCCTACTTAAATTTTATTTAGAACTGTTTCTAAACTCTGAAGGTGATACGCCAAATTTCTTTTTAAAGCTGTAACTAAAGTAATTAGGCTCAGAATAACCAACTTTCTCTGCTATTTCAAAAGCCTTTAAATTTGTAGTTCTTAATAGCTCTTTGGCCGCATCCATTCTTACTTGAGTTAAATAATTTACAAAAGTGGTTTTAGTTTCTTTTTTAAATATAAAACTGAAGTACGTTGTACTTAAATGCAAATAATTACATACCTCATTGATATTTATGTCGCTGTTTCCATAGCTTTCTTTAATATAATCCTTAGCCTTTTTTACTAAGTGCTGATAGGTATCCTGTCTGTCCTTAACAATAAAATTCATTATTCTTACTGATATATCCTTAAACCAGCCCTTAGCCTCTTCAATTCCACTCAAGCTATACAATTCAACAAATAAGTTGTGGTCAACTCCAAAAATTTCATCAATATCAACACTGGAGTCTCTTGCAGCTTTTAGTATTGTAGTAAGCATCTCCATAATATAAATTTGATAATCTTTAAAGGAAGCTTTTGAATCTATAATGTCCTCAAAAAGCTTATCTATAGTTGATGTAATCTCCTCTTTAGTTCCAACCTTTATCCCACTTGTTAAGGTTCTCTCCTTTGTTTCATCAAATACTATCTTGTTAACGCTTACAGGTTCTATATCTTCTATCCAAATGATTTTATTTTTGCCCATAAATATTCTATAATCTAAGGCAGCAACTGCATTTTCGTAAGAATTTCTTAATAAGACTACGTCCTTTACAACATTTCCTACCCCAACTGTAACAGTAACTTTCAAAAATTTTTCAAGCACCTGTTTAAGTTCTTCAATAGCAGAAAAAGTCTTATCTGCTATAACTTCGTTTTCCTTATCACCATGAACCGTTAAGATGATAATATTTTCATCCTTTAAAAATACAGTTCCAAGATTATATTTATCTACTATTTCCTGTGTGGTATTAAGAACAGCAAACTTCAGAAGTCCTTTTTCCCTCAGTAAAACTTCGTTATCGCTTCCTGATTCATTACTTTCTTTTTTCTTTTTATCAATACTTATAACGGATACCATAAATTCATTGCCATTTAAGTTTATATCATAGTTATTAGAATTTTGTTCTATCTCTTTGCGATCCAGACCACTGGTTATAAGAGATATAAGAAACTTCTCTCTTAGGACAGGAATACTTTTTTTGTAATGTTCTTTTAGAGCCTCTACATTTTCTTTCTCTGCTATTTCCTTATCTATTTGTCCCTTTACCTTTAAAAGTATATTAGTAATTTCTTCAGAAGAAATAGGCCTTAGCAAGTACTCAGAAACATTTAGCTTAATAGCCTTATGAGCATATTCAAACTCATCAAAGCCTGTCATCACAATTATTTTAGTAGTTGGATATTTTTCTTTGATTCTTCTGGAAAGCTCCAATCCATCCATAAAAGGCATCTTTATATCAGTTAAAACAACATCAGGTAAAGTTTTTTCAAAAAGCTCCAAAGCTTCCTGTCCATTTTCACCTTCTGCCACAATCTCAAAACCAAGCTTTTCCCAATTAACCTTATTTATAATTCCTTTTCTAACTTCAATTTCATCATCGACAATCAAAAGCTTATATTTTCTCATTCGTATCACCCCTTAATAAAATTACGAAGTAAAGTTACATCAGGCTTTGCTTGCTTGTTCTCTACTTAATCATGTTAAATATTAAGCTTTGTTAAGAGCAAGTAATGGCCACTTTAACATTCGTATATTTATATATAAACCTATAAAAATTTTTAAATATATAAATGTTTACTGAAATCATGCTGGTTTGAAGTAAATTTACTTTACACCTCAGTCTGCGTTAATTTAATTCGCAATCTACCTAAATTATATGATAATCTAAATCTTGACTTTCTTCAAATAAATCAAACTTCAGGTCTTTACGCTGCCTGAAGTTCGATTTTATTTCTTATAATTTAATTCCTTTTATTGAGTAGGAGTAAGTATAATTTTTATTTGCATACAATGTAAATTCTTCGTGAGTTTTTGCTCCCCAAGTATCATCTCCCCCTACTCCCATTTGTTTATGATTTATCCTTACAACTATCTTGTCGCTTTGAGGAAGCTTATAAGGGTGATCATTCTCTTCAAGCTCAAAAGGGCTATAAGGTAGCACATTTAATTCTATTGTCGGCAAACCTTTTATTATAAATCCAACTCCTTCAGCGTTTACTATGGATGCCCATCTGACATCAGTCTTATTTCCACATTCCTGTGGCCTTAAGTAAGGAACAAATTGATCATAAACTTTTCCTTTATACAACCCTATCTTGGCACCTTTATTCCTATCCCAGTAGTTTTCATGCGGGCCATTTCCATACCAAGTCAAATCTTCAAATTGTTTTTCCATAGAAAACATCATACCTACTTCAGGTATCTCTGGCATTCCAACTCCAGGAACTAACGTTTCTGTAATTCTTACTTCTCCGTCTCCATAAATCTCGTAGCAGACTATACATTCTGACGATGGAGTTGTATTAAGCATAAGGTTTACCTTTAGCTGAACATAATTTTTGAAGTCGCTAATATTAATAGTTTTAACTACTTTATTATTGCCAGCCTCTCTCCATATAGAACATCTTTTCTCCAAACTATTTCCTCTGTCATTATCAGTAACAGCTCTCCAAAAGTTTGGAGTTATAGGACTTCTAAGAAGCTCTACACCTTTGTAGTTATAAGAAACCAATTCTCCCTTTGCTTTATCAAAGGTTGCAGTAAAATCTTTTCCCTCAGCTATTAATTTATCGAAGCTGTTATTAATAATTATATCGGAAAGCTTCTCGTCAACTATCTCAACATCTTCTGATTCCGCAAAAAGCTTAAATTGCTCAAAGGAAATTTCATGTCCTTCCTCTGCCCACAAAGTGCTATTTTTTAACAAAAAGCTTATATTAAGGATATATTCATCATTAGCAGAATGAGCTTTTTCAAGTTCGTAATTTAGTCCAATAACTCCATCTGAGTTAGGCTTCACATCAATTTCACTATTTCCTTCAAGTATAGAAACACCATTTTTCTCTATACTCCAATGAAGAATATATTCATTTAAGTTTGTAAACAAAAACTCATTGTGAATTTTAAATTTTCCTTGTTTTAAATCTATTGCTTCCACACTTATGCTTTCATAGCACTTTTTCACTTCGTAAATCTTAGGGGTCAGGGTTCTGTCTGCAAATACTATGCCGTTCCCGCAGAAATTATTATCATTAGGTGTATCTCCGAAATCTCCTCCATAGGCTAAATACTCTTTTCCATCCTTTGTTTTAGTTAATATAGCCTGGTCAATCCAATCCCATATAAAACCGCCCTGAAGTATAGGATATTTTCTAAACAGCTCCAAGTACTTAAATAAGTTACCATTTGAATTTCCCATGGAGTGACTGTATTCGCAAAGTATAAATGGCTTTTTAGGATTGCTTAAAGCATAAGCTTCTACATCTCTTGGCTTTGTATACATTTGGCTCTCCATATCTGAAGCTGCTTCTGTAGCTCTGTGATGAAACAAGCCTTCATAATGGATAAGTCTTGTAGTATCCTTTGCCTTTAAAAAATCATGCATTTTAATGAAATTCTCTCCACCATAAGCCTCATTTCCCAGTGACCAAATGAGTATGGAGGGGTGATTTTTATCTCTTTCAAACATGGAATTACATCTGTCAATTACAGCAGCCGTCCACTCAGGATGACTTCCCGGAAGTATTTCCTCTTCTTTATAATGACCAAGCTCCCACATTCCATGTGTCTCAAGGTTTGTTTCATCAATCACATATAAACCATATTCATCGCAAAGCTCATACCAGCGTGTGTTATTAGGATAATGGGAGGTTCTTACTGCATTTATATTAAACTTTTTCATAAGCTTAATATCATATACCATATCCTCATAACTTATGGCTCTTCCTAACTTACAGTTAAATTCATGCCTGTTAACACCCTTAAATAAAATTCTCTCACCATTTATTTTCATCAAGCCGTCTTTCAGTTCAAATTTCCTAAAGCCAACCTTGCAGCCTGCAGTTTCAATTGTATTTCCCATACTATCTTTTAAATTTAAAACCAGTTTATATAGATTAGGACACTCCGCACTCCATTTTAATGGATTTTCTATAAACTGTGATCCTTCTACTAAAGCCTCTTCATTTTTGCTTAAATCCACCCTCATTTGTAAAGGTTCATTATAAACCAAATTATTATTTTTATCATAAAGTATGCCTTCTAAAGTTATAGCTTCCATTTCTTTTGAAAAGTAATTAGTAATCTTTGCATTTATTTTTAATTCGGCATCTTTATAATTGTCATCTAAATCTGTAATTACAGAGAAATCATATATATGTGTATCAGATGTAGAATAAATATAAACATCTCTAAAGATACCGCTTAGCCTCCAAAAATCTTGATCCTCAAGCCAGCTCGCATCACACCATCTGTAAACTTCAACCGATATTTTATTTTCTCCGGAAACCACATATGAGGTTATATCAAATTCAGATGGCGAAAATGAATCTTCACTATAACCAACAAATTCCCCATTTACCCACAAGTAAAAAGCCGATTCAACTCCTTGAAAGCTTATATATACCGGCTTACCAATGAAAGATTCAGTTATATCAAAAACCTTCACATAAGAACCAACCGGATTATACTCTGTTGGAGCAAATCCTACTTTAACATCTTCTTTTCCGTGCCATGGATAGAGCTTGTTAGTATATTGAGGATAATCATAGCCTTGAAGCTGCCAATGTCCCGGAACCTTTATTTCCTTCCAGCTTTTAATGTCATAATTTTTATCGTAAAAATTTTTTATTCTCTTATCCGGATTCTCTGCAAAGCTAAATTTCCAGCTTCCATTAAGGGATAAATGGTTTTGAGAATTAACCATTTCCTCATAAGGCATAAGTGTTGCATGTGCTTCTAATCTATTAATTTGAAAAACCTCAGGATTATTATTCCATTCGGGATATTCATTGATAGGTGGTGTGTACGTAACTTTTTTCATATATGCCGCCTCCTCATCTAATCACAGTATGCTTTAGAAAACCTTTTCTATATCAATATTAATTTATTTTTAATTAAAATTCAACTAAAACCATAACAATTTAATAAATCTGAAGTCAATTCTTATTAGTCAACATACTTAGTGATTGGCTTAAATAAAATCTAAGACCTAGCTGTGCTTATGTTTCAACTTCTAGAAAGAACAATATGATTGAAAGTGTTAAAGTAGGAGGCTCCGCAGTGACAGTTCTGTCGGGAGAAATATCCTTTAACAATAAAACTTAGATTTGTTATAAAAAATGCTTGATTTTTTCACTACTCTCTTATATAATAATCTTTGTGCTACGGGGTGTGGCGCAGATGGGAGCGCGCGTGCTTTGGGAGCATGAGGTCGCAGGTTCAATCCCTGTCACCCCGACCAAAGATAAGAAGTTATCAAATGATAACTTCTTTTAACTTTTTCTATTGAATTTATAGATTTATTTATATATAATAATTTTATATCGATATATTATATCGGGGTATAGCGCAGGTGGTAGCGCGCGTGCTTCGGGAGCATGAGGTCGCAGGTTCGAGTCCTGTTACCCCGACCATTTCCATTAAAGGGCTTAGAAAAATCTAAGCCCTTTAATTATTTATTCTTCACTTTCTTCATTGCTATCTTTATTTTTTCTCATAGCCATATATGCTATTCCAGCACCTGCCATTATTCCAAGTGTGCTCATACTTGGAACCATCATGTTTCTCTTTCTTCTTCTTTTTTTAGGCATAAATACTGAAGCCAATGTTCTTGTTCCTGTCATTTCTCTTATCATAATTAACACTCCTTTTATTTTGTAGTTGTAATTATAGATTGCCCACTTATTTTTTAAATTATCTATATAAACCTGTTAACTAACATATTTTATTTAAAAATGTAAAAGCTATTTATAATAAATAGTTATAAAGTAAGGTGGTGAAAATATGCTTCAGGAAAGCCTTTTAAGTATTACAAGAGTGCAGGAAACACATAGCCAAAATGAAGCAAATGAACTTTTAGAAAAGGGCTGGAAACTTATAAACATATACACAGGATCTTTTTCAGTTGATTATGACGACCATGTGAACATTTATGTCTTAGGAAAGCCGGATGAACCAGTAAATATATAAAAAGCGTTCCAGGGGATTTTAATCCCTAGGCACGCTTTTTATCTGCTTTAACTTAGCAAAGCATTCCATCCCAGCTGTTTGTATGCTGAATTATCTTCTGCTTAACCTGTTCTCCTACTTCATCACTTATCTTTCTATTTAGTACAAGCTCATCAATTCCTCTTGTTCTTTCCTGATTGACAAACATTTTGAACTGCTCTTCGCTAAATCCTTTATCCTTTGCCAGATCATAGGCAGTCTTATGAGTATGCTTTGCTTCTTCTATCTCTGAATTTGTAGTTCCAATTTTATTCAGCAGTACATCATTTGCGCTTTGAACAATCTTTATATCTTCTGGTTCAAGCCTAGAATCATTATCTTTCTTGCCTTTTCCTTTTGTAAATTTATAAATAGCATATGCAGCTGAGCCTGCTCCAGCAGCGGCTATTATACTTCCTATTGCAATATTTCTTGTTCTATGTCTATGATGCATTCTCATCTAAGTACCTCCTATATTTAATAAAATATATAATCCTGATTTAAGTTTTCCCAAATAAATTATTTTAATGTACAAAAAAACAGCTGCATTCTATAGCAGCTGCAAAACTTATTCTCTGTCATCATCTCCGGGAACTTTATAAGCTCTGGACTCATACTTTGCTTCTACATCTTTACTTAAGGTTGTAACACCTTCTGATCCTTCATTTATCATATCTGTTATAGCATCTTCGATTTCAGCCTTTTTCTTTTTTTCATTTATGCTCATACTTTTCTCATCCCTCTCATAAGTTTCATAATAGCCCTTTATTAGAGATTATAAGTAAAACATAAAATTTTATTCACATGTTTATTTTTCATCCTTGTCCTTTATATTAATTTTATTTAATTCAATAAAAAACCCTGTGGCTTTAAAGCAGGCTATAATAACGATGATTGTAATTAATGCTATAACTGAAGCGGCGGCAAATATCATAGAATCCTCCAAAATCTTGTTCTTAATACAATCTATGAAACTGCCCTAAAAATAGTTATCAATTATATATCTTCTCCATGCCAATTTTTCAGCATTTCTCTTACTGATCTAGTCATCTCCTTGGAAAATTCCGAACCTGTTTTTTTTGCATACATAAATTGACCTAAATTCTTTGCACCCAGTTTATTATCCGGAGATACTCTCTTCTCTCTTTCTACAAACATGTCCTTAAAATCCTCATCGGTAAGTCTTCTATATTCTTCATTGTAAACTATATACTCACTATCAAATCGTGGACTAATAATTCTTTTTTGCTCTTCAGGATAGTATCCCATACAGAGCATTGCTACAGGGAATACCCACTTTGGAAGCTTTAGCAAATCTCTATGTATCTCATAGTTTTCTATGATATCTCCAATATAGCAAGAACCAATATTTAAAGCCTCGCCTGCTATTACCGCATTTTGAGCAGCTATAATCGCATCAGCGGCTGCAAGCATTAAGTCTCCCTCATCCGGAGAATTATACTCTATACCTTTCTCTACGCAAAATTCCTTTACACCGCTGTAATTGTAGTAATCAAACCACCTTTGCATATCAGCAAGGAAAATTAATACCACAGGAGCATTAGCTATAAATGGCTGGTTATCACAGGTTCTGCTCAATATTTCTTTTTTTTCTTTATCCTTAACAACTATTATCGAGTACAGCATCATATTTCCTGCTGTTGGAGCTCTCATAGCACCTTCAAGCACAATTTTTAAGTCTTCTTCTGAAATTGGTCTGTCAGCATACTTTCTAAGAGACATTCTGTTTTTTAATACTTCTAAAGTATCCAAAATAATATCACCCCTCTTCATTTATAATTTCTACAAACCTTTTCAATTTCCTTTAAAATAAAAGGACATGCACAAATTATATCACATATAATTCTATGCATGCCCTATTCTCTATATTCTATTATTATCTATGCTCTACCAAATCTATAGCTCCAAGAACAATATGAGCAAGACCAAAACCAGCAATTCCTGCTGCAATCATTGAGGAAGTATCTTTTGATCTGAATTTAGTTGTAGCTGCTGTAGCTGCTGTAGCTGTTACTGCTGCTCCTAAAATTGTTGGTATTAAACCTTCACGATTTTTCATATTTAACCCTCCTATTTAATAAAGAATACAATATTATAATGCTTATAAAGAAGGTTCTATATCCTCGTAAACTGTTTCAAAGAAACTATATTATTGGCATGTAATCCAAATCTTATATTAAGGTTTCTTTTTCTATTTCAATACTCTCTGCTGCTAAATCTCCATCAACTTCCGAATCATGTACCACATAATTATCAATATTGTTTTCCTGTGCTTCTAATAGCTCAATATCTCTATCTGCTCTTCCTGCTGCTTTGCATAGCGCTGCAGTAAAAAAACCTACAGTACCGCCTAACATGATTAATAAAACTGTAGTCATACAAAACACCTCTAGTCAATTATAGTTTACAGTATAGTATTTGCATTTTTTTGTTACTTATGCATCAAATCTAAGTCACAATTTTAAAAATTTTAAAGCAATTTTGTAAACGTTGTGATATAATATTTTCATCAATATATTTAAACTAAAGGAGCTGTTGCTATGGATAATAACGCATTGTTTAAGATTTTAGTAAAAAGTTATATTGATAATAATTTTGAAGACACCGTTGATAATTTATTAAATAAAGATGACGCAAATAAAGATGAATTATCTAAAATCATTTCTTCCTTGTGTGGAGTAGAAGGTTCATATACCAAAAATAATTTTTCCCGGGAATTAAAAAAAGCAATTTCAAATTATACTGCTAATAATAAAGTAGTAATTAAAGTTAAAAATTGCTGCATGAATTGCACAAGCTCCGATACAAAAACACTTTGCCAAAGTTCCTGTCCTTTTGATGCCATAGTAATAGACGAATCAAAGCATACAACATTGATAGATAGCGCTAAATGTACTGATTGTGGTTTTTGCATAGAAGCATGTCCTAATGGTAATTATATTGATAAAATTGAGTATTTGCCTTTACTAAGTTCCATATAGATAAGAACCCTAGGGTTCTTTTTTTTGTATAAAAAAATACTTTTTTCACAAAATATACTGGATTGTATTTTTATAACTGATTTACTCATTAGGAGATGGTATTTTGAAAGCTAAATATAGCGATCTTTTTAAGGAAATTGTGAATGCATATTATGATGGCGGATTTGAAAAAAAACTTGAAACTATTTTATCTGATCCCGAAGTAGATAAAGAAGATTTAGCTCGAGTTATATCTTCTCTTTGCGGAGTTCAATTAGATTTTACAGTGGATTATATTAGTGACCTAAAAAAAGCTGTAAAAGGTTATGAAATTAACCATAAGGTTGTTAACAAAGTTAAAACTTGTTCAATGGATTGTGTTGATATTGAAGGAAAGACAATGTGCCAGAAATCCTGTCCCTTTGATGCCATAGCTATAGATGAAGATAGACACACCTCTTCTATAGATGAAGAAAAATGTACTGATTGCGGTTTCTGCGTAGAAGCCTGCCCAACAGGATCAATACTGGATAAAGTTGAGTTTATTCCTTTTGTAAATCTATTGAAAGAAAAATCCCCCGTTATAGCGGCCGTAGCCCCTGCTATAACAGGGCAATTCGGTCCGGATGTCAGCATATATCAGCTAAGAAGTGCCTTTAAGAAACTTGGCTTTACAGAAATGATAGAAGTAGCCTTCTTTGCAGATATGCTTACCTTGAAAGAGGCTGTGGAATTTGATGAACATGTACATACAAAAGAAGATTTCATGATAACTTCCTGCTGTTGTCCAATGTGGGTAGCTATGCTCAAAAGGGTTTACAGCGAATTAGTTAAACATGTATCCCCTTCTGTATCTCCTATGATTGCTTCCGGAAGAGTTATGAAAGCGCTGAATGAAAACTGTAAGATTGTTTTTATCGGACCATGTATAGCTAAAAAAGCAGAGGCTAAAGAAAAAGATTTGCTTGGTGATATAGACTTCGTACTAACCTTTGCAGAAGTAAAGGATATTTTTGAAGCTGTAGGAATAAACCCAGCAGAACTTCCAAATGATTATTCTACAGAATATGCCTCAAAAGGTGGAAGACTCTATGCGAGAACAGGAGGCGTATCTATAGCTGTCAGTGATGCTATAGAAAGAATTTTTCCTGAGAAATATAAATTGTTGGAAGCCACGCAAGCTAACGGTGTAGTAGAGTGTAAGAAGATGCTAAGTGATGCTAAGGAAGGAAATATTAAAGCCAACTTCATAGAAGGTATGGGCTGCATAGGCGGCTGTGTAGGCGGCCCAAAAGCAATAATACCTAAGGAAGAAGGAAGAGAACGAGTTAACGAATTTGCTTATAATTCTGATGTAAAAGTAGCTGTAGACAGTGATACTATGAACAGGATTCTTGAAAAACTTGGAATTAACTCCGTAGAGGATTTTAAACACAAAGAAAGAGTTGAAATCTTCGAAAGAGATTTTTCATAAAATATGCATCTCCAAAATAATAGTTATTCACAATTAGTGGATAGCTATTATTTTTTATTCAATTTTATTTATGGACATGCTATACTTAATTGAAAGATATGGCGATAACACGAAGGGAGATTGAATAGCTTTGCTTAAAAATATAAAAGCTGCAATATTTGATTTGGACGGCACATTAGTAGATTCCATGGGGGTATGGGCAAAAGTTGATATAGATTTTTTAAAGGAAAGGGGTATTGAGGTTCCTGAAGATTTAAGAGGAGAAATAGAACACTTAAGCTTTACTGATACCGCAAAGTACTTTAAAAACAGATTTAACCTACCTGAAAGTATAGAAGAAATAGTTGATGAATGGAACAACATGGCTTATTATGAGTACTCAAGCACGGTTAAATTAAAGCCTGATGTAAAAGAGTATCTTGAATTATTAAAGTTTAAGGGAATAAAGCTTGCTCTTGCAACAAGCAATTCACAGCTGCTGCTAGAGACAGTATTAAAGAGTAATGGTGTATATGAATACTTTGATTCTATAACCACAACAATAGAAGTTTCAAAAGGTAAAGATAATCCTGATATTTATCTGCTTTCAGCTGAAAAGTTAGGAGTATCCCCTGAGGAATGTATTGTATATGAAGATATTCTTCCTGCTGTAAAAGGAGCTAAGGCCGCAGGTATGAAGGTTGTTGGCATTTATGACGCTTATTCAGAGCATCAAAAGGAAGACATAATAAAAACTGCAGACCATTATATTTATAAATATGAAGATTTAATAAAAGCCTCTTAATCCTGCTTACCGGCAGGATTTTTTGTTTATTTTTGAATATACATATATAAAGACTTTCACTAAAATTACGACTTAAACCTATAAATATACATAAGGGGGCTATTATGTTTACATTTATACTATTTTTAATCATGTGTATTGTTTGCTTTGGAGTCTATGTATTTTTTTCAAATAAGATTGCCTTATTACGAAAGCAAAATATACTTTTAGTAAATCAAAACAACGATTTAAGAATGAAGCTGAAGGATTTGTTGAAAGCCCAAAGCCTCAATAATAACAAAAACTCATCAGAAACAGCTGTAGTTAAGATTATAGAAACAAAATTTACAGATGTTAATGATGAGGATTGATTTTTGTAATACCTCCTATCTCTTAGCCTAATATAATTTACAAGCATAGGAGGCATTATTTTTTATTTATCTATAAGCTTACCATTAAATAAATCTTTTTCTTTGATCTGTATTTCGAAGCTTTTTTCATATTTTCTTAAAGATGATATTTCTTTAGGAGTAACTATAGAAATAGTAGTACCTTTTTTGCCTGCTCTTCCCGTTCTGCCTGCTCTATGCAAATAATCCTTTGCTTCCGGCGGTAAATCCAGATTTATAATATGAGTTACATCTTTCACATCAAGACCTCTTGCAGCTATATCTGAAGCTACCAAAACCTGAAGCTTTCCACTTCTAAAGTCCTCCATAGCTTTTTTTCGCTCTTCCTTCTTAGCATTTCCATATATTCCATAAGCCTTGATATTATGATGTTTAAGCTTTAAAGTTGTTATTTCTGTTTCCATACTTTTATTTATAAACACAATAGCTTTTTTAGGCTTTTCCGCGGCAATAACCTTCCTTAGAATTTCCATCTTATCCCTTTGCTCACATGTAACATACATATGAGCAATGTTTGGATTAACCTGAAGCTTTTCTTCAATCTTTATTACTTCAGGAGCTTTCATGAGAGTTTCTGCAGTGCTTAATACTTTGTCATCAATAGTTGCCGAAAATACCATAAGCTGTCTATCTCTTAAAGTTGTCTTAATTATATCTTTAACAACAGATACATTTTTATCATCAAGAAGTCTGTCACCTTCATCAACAACAATTGTTTTTATGGTATGAGCACTTATCTTTTTCATCTTTATAAGCTCAAGAATTCTCCCGGTTGATCCAACAATTATATGGGGTTTTTCTCTAAGTTTTTCCACCTGTCTTTTAATATTCACATCTCCAATTATGGCAGCAGATGTAACAGCCACACCTGAGTTTTCAGAAAGGCTTTTTATCACTTTATCTATCTGGATTACAAGCTCGTGAGTTGGTGCAAGTATAATTGCCTGCATTTCTCTTTTTTCTGCTTCCATTCTTTGAAATATGGGAAGAAGATAAGCAAGTGTTTTTCCACTTCCGGTTTGAGACTGGCCTATGATATCTTTATTTTCAAGGGCCAATGGTATTACCTTTTCTTGAATGTCTGTGGGTTCAGTAATTCCTTCTTTTTTTAGTCCATCTATTAAATTTAAGTTAAGTCCTAGTTCTTCAAATGACATCATTGTTTCTCCTTTCACTCGAAACACTGGGTAGTTTATAGCACTCGTTCACACTCGTAAACTACCCGTACAAGGTCATTTAGACCTTGTACCTCCTTTATAAAATAGCTTTTAAAGTCTATATAATTCTATTATTAGTATGGCCTTTTGTCAAAGCTTTATAGTTTGCTTAGATCTGTTTTTAAAGATTTATTTTCAAATTAGCTTCATATAGCATCTAAGGCTTCTTATTTTATTGAAAAACAATAATTCTTTATTGATTCTTCAGAAAACTTATTGTAATATGAGTTTAATAAAACAAATATACAGAAAGGTGTTGCATATGAAGGATAAAAAATATAGAACCATAACAAATTTTTTAATTATTACCTTGAATATACTTATGGCAGTCGGAGTAATTGCTGGGATTGGAATAATTGTAAGCGCTGTAATTTCAGGGGTTCCAAAGGTCAATAGCTCAAATTTCACTTTAAATTGTGTAATATTTTTTATAGGAACGGCTTCGTTAATCTACATATTATATAATCTTAAAAAGATATTAAAGTCAGTTTTAAGTAATGGTCCTTTTACAATGAACAATGTTAAATGCTTAAATAAGATATCTATTTGCTGCTTTATTATTACTATTTGTTATTTAATTAATTTTATTTTCAATAACTTATTTACCAAATTTAGTTTTATTGAAATTGACAAAACAGGTATTCATACAGACACAGAATTTTTAATATTTTTCTTTGCCGGATTATTTGTTGTAATATTAGCTCAGGTGTATAAGCAGGCTGTAGAGGTTAAAGAAGAAAATGATTTTACAATATAAGGAGTACTTACTATGGCTATTATAGTTAATTTAGATGTAATGATGGCAAAGAGAAAAATATCACTGAATGAATTAGCTGAAAAGGTCGGAATAACTAATGCAAACTTATCGATCTTAAAAACCGGAAAAGCAAAGGCAGTAAGGTTTTCTACCCTTGAAGCAATTTGCAAAGAACTTAACTGCCAGCCCGGAGATATATTAGAATACAGAGAAGAATAACAAAAGCTGCAAACTTTAAAAGTATGCAGCTTTTACTTAGTTTTTAATAAGTTTATCATAAACCTTATCTATAAATTCTTCATCGCTTGTATCCTTAAGTTCTTTTATAACATCTATAACCTTATTATCTGATATAAATATATAAATTCTTTTCTTCTTATCGCGATATACCTTTATATTGTCAGGCAACGAAGTACTTTCTTGACTTAATCCATTATCATACCTATTATGCCAGCTTATTAATCTGTTTTGATAAAATTTTATTACCAAAGGATACTGACTTTGGAGGATATTATAGCTTAATCTGTTATTGTCATTATCAGAAAAATAATCCATAGTCTGTGCTAAAACACTCTTATTATATATTAAATGAGTTCCGGCATTATTGCCATCATTATAACCAAAATCCGTAATAGTAAGATCTGCTTTTTTCATTGCATATGCATTAGGTCTTTCATCAATAGCATAATTAAAAATAAAGATTCCTATAACCGATAATACAAGATATATTAATATAATACTGCCGCCAATTGATAAGCTAATATTGATATTTCTAGAATATCTATTATTATTAATAAACCATTGAATACATACTGAACCTAATGCTAAAGCAAGCAGCATTACAAGCATTAAAATATTAAATTTACCACCGTTATTATCATCATAAACAAAAACCACTATTAAAAGTATAAGTATTATAAAAGAAAATGATGTCTTTATTATATTTTTTGCTTTTACCCGCTTATAGTCGTTAAAAGCCATTAAATTATTATCTTTTACTCGTATTTTATTTTTTAAAAACCAAATAATAAAGCTGGTAGTTTCAATAATATTTACTACTATAAAAATCAACATAACTGCTAACGATAATATTCCTATATTAGAAGTCAAATAAAAACTGCTTCTTCCTAATATCATCAAAATATAAAGATTAAAAACAAATAAAATAGCAAGTAAATTTTGAAATCCAACATCATAGAATGAGGCCTTAAATACCGTTTTAAGCTTTTCATGTTCATCTGTATGTATAGAAACGGCTTCATTCTGCTCCTCAGTACAAAATATTTGAATTTTACCCTTTTGACATACATAATTCCACCCTGCTGCTTCACAATACTCTCTATATTCCAAGGCTTCATCACTGTCTTTATGATCAAAAATAGATATTTTGTTCAAAACATCAACTGAATACTTTAGCATTTTAGGCTCACTTCTCTTAAATATTAAAAAGGTGCCTTTTACATTTTTTAATAGCCATCCTCTTTGTGCCATTCTACTCAGATATTCTTCTGCTGCCCCACATTCATAAGGCAATAAATTTAAAAAAACTATTTTTCTGCCCTCTCCCCACATAAATTAATTTTCCCCTTTCTCTAAAAACTCCCAATCATTAGCCATAGTAATCAACCTTTTGTATTCTGCAAGCAGCATATCCCTGCCCTTGTCTGTAATAATATAACTTTTTCTTCTCCCCTGCACCTCAGTTTCTTTAATCATATCTTCTTTCTGAAATTTATCTAAAAGAGTATACAAGGTTCCCGGACCAACTTTTACTCGCCCCTTTGAAATTTTATCTACAGCTTCCATGATATCTACACCGCATCTTTCTTTCATTAGGGCCATGAGTATATAATACATTGGCTCAGTTAGGTTCTGAAATTGCTCCCTTGCCATTTTATTTTCTCCTTTACACCAAACACTTGGTAACTTAAGATATTGGCTCCGCTCATAAGTTACCAGTCAAATTCCATTTCGCACTTCAACCTCTAAACACTAGGCAGTCTATGCGTTCCCATTCGCAAGAATACCTATACAAGTGCACTTATCACTTATGCTTCCTTTTAATATCGAGTATCGATATTTATGCTTTAATTGTAATATCGAGTGTCGATATTGTCAACAATTTCTTTTTAATAACAAAAAAGAAGCTGCCTCAAAGCAACTAAACTTAGCGTGGCATTTGAATCTTACCATATTCAAATACTACACAGTAGGTTTAACTGCTTTGAGGCAATCCCCTTTTATCTTTATAATCTTAATTTATTCAACTATTATAATTTTTTCTTTTCCCACTCTTGCTTAGTTATACGCATATCGTATAAATTCCAATAAGTGTCTCCTATTTTCCTATAATTCTCTTTTAGGTCTTCTTTTTTAAATCCAATGCTTTCATAGCATCTTATAGCACTAGTATTAAAATCAAAAACTCCTAAAGTTATCTTGTTAAGCTTAAGTGCCTCAAAGCCAATCCTAACTGCTTCAGATAAAGCTTCTCTGCCTACACCTTTACCCCTGAGGCTTTCTTCTCCGATTAAGAACCTCGCTACTCTGCCGATTTTATTTACTGTATCTTTTATATCAAGCTCAATGGTGCCTATCATCTCACTAGTTTTCACATCAATTATTTTATAGACAAACAGAGTTTCCTTTTCCTTCATAATGTAGTTATCAAAAAACCATTCCAGCTGATTTTCTGTAAGCGGATATTCATAAAAGGGTCCTGACCATTGAAGCAAAAACTCTGCAGACTTGTCCTCGTTCCAATCAAGTATCTTTTTAAAATCCTCTTTTTGCAAAGGTTTAAGCTTTATCATATTTTCCCACCCATCTTAATTATCTAAAAACATTTTTATTGCTATTTAGGAACAACAGGAACCCACAGTTCATGCCTTGGCTTATGTTTAGGTCCATAATAACATTCAATGCAAGGTAAGTTGGCAAGCTCATAGCCAGAAGTCGGAATCCATTCAGAGTATAAACGCTTCCATGCTTCTACAATATTAGGGAAGACTGCCCAAGTGCTTGGTGGTATTACCAGAGTCTCCATACCACTAGGAACTTCTCCATCGTATCTTACTCCCATAAAATAATTAAATACTTCATCGGTAATAGCTGCTTCTTTTCCACAGACTCCAAGAAGTCCCTCAAGCTTGCACTTTGGATTTTCCCAGGACATATCAATAAGCCTTTGCATAGACCCATCTTTTTTTGCACCATTCCACAGCGACGGAATCACTTTAAACGCTCTGTTTGTTTTTACAGGCTCGCTTTTCCCTGCTATCCTTAATTCGAAGTCAATGTTTTCAATTCTATATTCCATCTCTACATCTCCTTTAATAGATATTTGAAAAGAGATTCGTGGAAAGGCTTTAAGTTGAACTCCTTTACTACGAGCTTCAGAAGGATTTATTCCGTGTATCTTCTGAAAAGCTCGTGCAAATGAATCAGATGACTCATATCCATATTTTATAGCAGCATCAATGATACGAATATCAGTTTTTTGAATTTCAAACGCTGCAGCTGTTAAGCGTCTGCGTCTAATATACTCTGAAAGCGATATGCCGCTGATAGAAGAAAACATCCTTGAAAAATGATACTCTGAGCTGCATGCTGCCTGCGCAATTTTGGCATAATCTATCTCATCATCAAGATGATCTTCAATGTAATCTAATGCATGATTCATTCTCTGAAGCCAATCCATACCCTCACCTCTTTCTATATTCAATATACATGAAATAAATTATGCAAAACCGATATTTCATGCACGAAAATGTAGATTGCTATTAATATTATATTTTAGATGTTTATAGGATTCAATAGTTCTTATGTAAACCTATAGATGGGTTTTGTGGGCTGAGTTCTTTTTTATCATGATTATAACATAAATTTGAAAACTAAAAATTTTTAGCGCTTGGGATCATTTGATCTATTTTTTTCCTAATAAATTTTCAATCATAAAATTAGCATCAACATTTAGGACTGCTTTAACCCTATCCTGTGCTTGATTTTCTAATGCCTTGTTATTGAGGTGTTTTATAAAATTATCCATGTGATTTGCGGCCTGATTAGGTCTTCCTTTATCAATTTGATGCTGTGTTTGATCAAGACTATTTATAAGCTGACTTGATAACGCTCCACCTAATTCATTTGATTTTTTATATCGTTCAATTAATGTCTTCATCGATTTAATACTTGTTGTAACATTGAATGGCACTACTGTTTCAAGGGAATTACCGGCATAATCTTTAACGGTAATTTTAGCAGAGAAATCTCCAATCTTCCCTGCCATATCTATATTTATAAGCAGTTTATCTTTGTCTATGGTATAAACCTCTCCGCCAATATCTATTTTGGCCTCAGCAACTCCCGAAAGATTATCTTCAACCTTAAAAGTTAACGGTTGCGAGTCTTCAAACGAACTGCCTTCACTTAGCTGCTTTCCATCGGCAAGCAACATAAATGTAGGTTTGCTTTTATCTAACCTTATAGTTTCTGTTTTGGTTTCTTCTATATTCCCTGCTTTATCAATAGAACGATACTGTATTTGATGAGCTCCTTCTTCAGTTATGGATATGGGTTTCGTGTAGTCTATCCAGTCCTCACTTCCCCCTAATTTATACTCTGTGCTTGCCACTCCGGATATATTATCTTCAGCATTTAGCAGTATCGATATATCCGATAAAAACCATCCATCCCCTTTAATACCATCAATCTCTGCTTTTGTAATCGGAGCAGTTCTATCAAGCGTTATATCTACAGCTTCTTCTGCATTTCCATAGTAAGATTCTGCAGCAGCTTTTATGGTATACTTACCATCAGTTAAATCCTTTATATCATAATTCCAGCTTCCGTCCTCTGCTGGTTTAACTTGAATGCTTTGCTCTCCAATAGTAAGATTTATATTGCTTGTCTTAGCACTGGTACCTGATATTGTAAATGGAAGCTCCTTTATTATTTGATTATTAAAAGGAGCCTTTATAGAAATAGGATTGCCGCCTAAAAGTTTATAATCATGCCCCGGTGTCAATTGGAACTTAAAAGAATCCGTCTTATCTTCATAGTTAAATTCCACATTTGTATTTGCCGTAACATCTTTAATTACCATATTGCTTGGATTCCAGCCTATATTATCATTAGTTATTGTGGAAGTAGTGCTTCCATCGGTGTAAGTATATTTATACTGTGAACCCTTGTTTGCAATTGGATACACCTTTGCATAAAATTTGTTTACTTCTGAATCCTGCAATACAACCGTTCCTTTTCCACCAATAAACACAGGGATTTTATCCTTTGGCAGACTAAAATTCTTTAATACTTTTGGCCCATAGTACACTTCTCCTGTCTCATAATCCATCCATTTACCTTCAGGCAAATAAACATCTCTAGAGGCAGCACTTGCATAGTCACTGCCATATACAGGTGTCACAAGCATTGATGGCCCAAGCATCCACTCATATTGTTTAGTTGTCTTGTTAGCAAGATTGTAGGTATTGGCATCAGATGAAAAGGCGATTGGCAGTGGGGTCATTGTATACGGATATCCTGTATTAAAGCTGTCAACTGCTGCACTGTAAATATAAGGTGCAAATTTAGCGTGCCAATCTGCAGCCTTCTTCACTATTGCTTCGTATTGTGCATTGTTCATTTTCCATGGACCAAGCCCCATTGACATTGCAGGACTAACAGCTGCAAACATTGCATTCCTTACAAAATACTCTTTTTGATCAGCCGTCAATGTATTTGGTAAATATTTACCTCCAACTATATCAGGATAGAAATTAGGAGCGGCGCTTGCAGCATAATTAAGTCCATTTATAACCGGCCTATCCTGGTCAGAACCATACTGTGTATCTTCAAGTCTTATAATATCTCCCGGTACTGAATATGAAGATTTCCTTACCATTACATAGTATCCACTTTCCATAAGCTTGCCATTTGTTTGATTAGCCTTTGCATCATTATACAGCTGACTTCCATCGCCAAGCATAGTATCTTCTTTAAAACCATCCGCCCCCCAGGTATCCACAAGAGATTTATACCAGTTCACAGCTTGTGGATTCTTATTATCCAATAAGTAGACTTTACCCTTAGGGAAATTGACATTAAAAGTACTAACCTTACCTGAGGAATCCTTCATAAAATATCCATTCTTTAGACCATCTAGTGGGAAACTTCCATCATTAGATGGATTATAATTACCACCATCCGCTGCTGTTGCTTTAAAATTAGTCCTTAGTCCCAGCATAAGCTTTATGCCATTACTGCTAAAAAACTGCTTTAAGCCTTGTACATCCGGATATCTTGGGTTTGGCAATCCATCAGTTCTTCCTGAGGAATCGTAGGTATCATCCCATAATCCAAAACTTGTTGTGCACCCCTGATTATCTTTATTTCTATCACCCTTCCAGAATCCCGAACCTATAACCCCCCATTTAAGATTATAGCCCTTATCTATGTAACTCTTTAAATCATTCGTGACAGATTGCTGATAAGTATTCCAGCCAAGAGATCCAAATGCCTCATATCCAACTTCAAAAAATTCATACTTAGGTTTATAATCAGGATATCCCTCATTTATTCTTGCAGCCTTATAATCCTTATATATTTGTTCCATGCTGCCCATGAAATAATATAAACTGCTTACATTATCAACATTAGCAGCCCCAAGTGTATTTTCATTATTATTAATGAATACTCTTTTTTTGCCATCTTCAAATAAAACCTCAGCAAACTTCTGGGCAGGAAATACAGCAAAGTTAGACTCAAAACGCATTGCATTATCACTATCATGAAAGTCAGAATTTGATATTCCGGACACATTTGTACTGCTTCCATAGCCTCCTTGATCACCTAATCCATAAACAGGCCCCATAGAAGCTGTTCTTGCATCTATTATTACCTTAGTAGGTTTAGCAATTGTAGAGCTCTTAATTGTCCAAGAGCCGCTTACTTTATTCCATGAAGCAGTTCCACCGTTTTGAAAATCATCACTTAATAGTATTTTTGAATCAGACTTTACAGCAATATCATCAAAGCTGCAAGTATCTTTATAGGTTCTCAAACCAATTGCACCACTTGTGATCCCAGAACCGCTATCAGTAATATTTATCTTTTCAATATCATTTAGGTAACACTTAATTGTACTGCCTGCAATTTCAGCTTTTAACTTATACCAAGTATCCTTATTGATTTTTTCATCCAATTGTTTAAGAAAGGTAGTAACCCCATTCTCTTTTTTAAAGAGTTCCAGCTTTCCTCCGGAATTTAATCTTAAATGATAGTAATTATTAACATCTTTATATCGAAATAGAAGCCCTGATGCACTAGAACCAATAATTGCATTAGATGGCTTTACCTTTCCTTCAACAGAATAGTCTGTCCAAGACTTATCACCCGCCCAAGTAAGTCCTTCTGCGGCATTATTTGTGCCTACAAAGACACTTTCTTCAGTTGGTTCAATATTCCCTGAGTTGCCTCCCTCCTGCACTCTCGGAACTATTTTATATTTAACAAAGCTCTCATTAGGATATATATAGACATCTGCTTCGTTTCCATTAGTATTAGTAACCAACATATGTATTTCTTTATCATTATAAGCTATCAGTGATGTTGTTCTTGCATCATAAAGTTCAGTGCCTCCTGGTGCCGTAAACCGAAGACCTGATACTGGATGCGCATCTGCTATGGTAGATCCATCCTGATCTTTAAAGGCATATTTAAACCCTTCTTTAGTTATTACGATTTTATAGTTTGTTTTATTAATTACAATGCTGGAGCTATCCTGAGTTACCATGCTAGTATCTTCCATTGCCTTTACGGGCATGCTTGAAAGCACTGTTACGCAGAGCATTATGAATGCCGTAGCAGTGCTGAGTATTTTTTTAACTTTCTTCACTTTTATCCCCCCATAATACATATAAATTTATGTTATGGTCAATATGGATACAATTAAGTGTTATCAGAGTTGTTATTAGGAGCTGAAGGTATTGCTATAATTATACTTGTTCCAATATTAACCCTGCTTTTTATTTCTATACCGTAGCTTTCTCCAAAGCTAAGCTTTATTCTTTGGTTAACATTTTTTATTCCAATATGATTTTCTTCTTTAATATATTCTGTCTGAAGTTCATTATTAATAGCATTGCACTTTTCTTCTTCAATGCCTGCTCCGTCATCATTGATTTCTATCAAAACTTTTTCCTCGGAAATATAGGATTTAACTGTTAAGGTACACTTTTTGTTGACTGGCTTTATTCCATGGTAAATTGCATTTTCTACAATTGGCTGTAGAGTTATCTTAGGAAGCACCGCTTCCAAGGTTTCCTCTTCAATATCATATACAATTTCAAACTTATCCTCATATCTTACCTTTTGTATCTCCAAGTATATTCTTACATGCTCCAGCTCGTTTCTTAAAGTATTCATATACTCCTTTGTATCAAGGCTTATTCTAAGAAGCTTTGATAGATTGGAAATCATATGACTTCCTTCATTTTCTCCATTTGTAAACTCCATAACCTTCCACTTTATATTTTCTAAAGTATTAAACAAAAAGTGGGAGTTAATCTGCGACTGAAGTGCTATAGATCTTGCCTTTTTTAACAGGCTCATTCTATTATTAAGCTCTTCCTTAAGCTGCTGAACGTCGCTTATTGAACTTTCCAAGCCTCTGGATATGATTTTAAGTTCATTTATTTTAGTTTTGCTATATACCTTTGTATTATTAAAGTCCTTCTTTTCCAGTATTCCGATTATTTCTTCAATGGGAGTGAAAAGCTTAACTGCTATAAGAAATGAAATAATAAGAACTATACTTATGCTGAAAATTAAAAAGCCAATCATTAAGTCTCTAATTCTGTTTACTTCTAACTTATTATCTTTAGTGCTTACCAGCGCTACAAAATTCCAGTCATTATAGTCTGAGTGGATATTATTTATGAAGTATTCCTTTCCTTCTATGGTTATTGTGCTTCCTTTCCCAAGCTTAGACAAGTTTATGCCTTGGAGTGCTTTTATATTGCTTACATCTTTATTAAGCAAACTTTTATCTTTATTGAATACTATTGAATTGTCTTTAAGTATATAGAAATCTTTAATAGTTACGTCCTTGTTCTGATTTATGAGCTTGTTAATTCTATCAATATCAATGCTCACCGCAACTACTCCGCTTTTTTCACTGGAATATAAAGATATAGCCCTAAAGAAGGATATAGTATTTTTTTCAGGAAGCACCGAAGTCCAATACATCTTACTTTTGTTTTGTTTAAATTCTTTTTCAAGAGTGTCGCTGTATTTCCAATTCGCATAATCTAGATTGCTGCTAACAACTTTATAATTACTTTTTTCTGCATAAATACATATAGAATTGATGAAATCTCCGTAATATACATAGGTATTCATGGCCTTTTCTATGCTGTTTATACTTCTTAGCATATCAGAATCTTTTTCATCGTAATTTTTACTGCTATACCTTAATATATTTTCAACCTCAAGATCCGTAGCCATACTTAAAAGAGTAGTCTCCACTTGTCTGCTTATCATATCTATACTGTCCTTTGTTCTGGAAAGAGCAGCAAGATTAGCACTCATTATCTGATTCTTATAGATGTTATTTAAGTAATTGAAAGCTAAAAATATAGACAAAAATAAGGGCAGAGTTATAAAAAGATTAATAGTTATAAAATACTTAACTAAAATACTGTTAAACCTATATTCCTTTATATATTTCCAAATATTCAAGCTCTTTACTTTACTCATAGTAACACCTATTTATCTTTATTATAATTAGTTGCTTTGTGTTTCATAAATATCTCTCTATAGGAATTGGGAGTATACCCGGTATAATTTTTGAAAACCTTGTAAAAATACTTAAGATTCTTATATCCCACAAGGTTTGATATCTCATATACCTTTAAATTTTTATTGCTAAGCAGCTCCTTTGCTCTCTCTATCCTTATTTTAGTTATATAATCGATAAAATTAATGCCCATCTTTTTCTTATATACCTTACTTAAATATACCGGGCTGATAAAAACAACTTCTGCTACTTTTTCCAAGGTTAAATCATCCATATAGTTTTCTTCAATATATTTGTTAGCTCTTTTTATAATGAGTTCAGTATTGCTGTTATTATTTTCCTCAATGGCATTAACTGCTTTATTTATCCAATCCTCAAAAAACTGAAGCCCAATACTATAATTTTCAGCATTCTTAATATTTTTAATTTCTGCCTTTAATTCTTCCTTTATAGTTAGACCTACGTAGGAACTTGCTATTTTGTCTATCAAAATCACCAGTGTATTGTCCAAAAACTTTAATCCAAACTCAAAAGGAATATTTACTATTTTACCAGATATATCTTTAAAGGTATTATAAATAGAAGTCTTATTAAACTCCAAAAATTGTTCTATCAAGTGAGACTGCTGCTCTATAAGAGCCTTGTAGTTATACTGAGCGCTCTTGCTATTCTCTGCTTCTACTCTTGTTTCTTCGAGCAGTTCATATACATCCTTGTATATTTCACCCTCTTTTTTTAATATTATTTCTTTAGGTTCTATCGACTTTTGTTTTTCATGCTGAAGCTTTTCCTTTATATTTTTCTCACGATCAAAATCATTTTTAACCTTTGTAAATTTATTTTTAATCTCCTCAAGCTCAATTGGTTTTACTATATAAGAAACAACATTGTACTCCAAAGCTTTCTTAGCATATTCAAATTCCTGATATCCGCTCATTAAAATTACTTTTATATTGAGTGAGTTTTCAAATATATATTTAGCTACGTCTAGTCCGGATTTTCTGCTCATTCTTATGTCGCAAAGCACAACATCTACTGACATGGCGTTTATATAATCTATTACTTCATCACCATCTTCACATTTCATTACAACGTTAAAGCCAAGCTCCTTCCAATCTATAAACCTGCTTAGCCCCTCTCTGATATTCTTTTCATCATCCGCAATAACAAGATTATACATTTAAACACCACCAGACTTTTAGCATTTTGAATTACAACATCACCCTATATTATTCTTCACAATACATCAAAATCCTCTATAATAATGCAGTAGTTCTCTCTTTTAGTACACTCTGATCTCATAAATGCAAATCCTCTCTGCTCCCCAAGTGCTCAACGGTTTCACTCTTATTCTATTGCAGTTGATATTATCTACTTTAGTACAGCTCAAGCGCCTATGATTATCCCTAACTTTTTTAGTCTCTACCAACGTTTCATCATTATAGAATTCTATATCGTAATCTCTCACTAGTTCAATTGGAGTTCCTTCCTGCTGTCGATTTCTTACACTGTGAGTTAAAGAGACCATTATTTCCCTTGAAAGATTGGAATCAAATTTTATCCTTACTTCCTTAGGGGAAATCTTATTATTAAAAGCCAGGTCAATCCATGGAGCATTGTCACTACTATCAGCTATCCATGCATTAGTTTGATCTTTAACTGTTCTCGGATATCCGTTTACTACATTTGAAGGTTCGTAGTTTTGAATGAAGCTTGAAGCACTTATATTTGAAGTTAGAGCCAAGTCATTCTTATCTTCATTTTTAAAGCCGGGTATAAAACAATCTTCCTTCAAAAGCTTTTGCTGAAGCTCATGAACATGTTCCTTGAGGCCTCTTGGGGAAACTTTTTTATCAATACACATAGCAGCTGCAGTACCGGAGGCCTGACCGATAACAGCACAGGTTGCCATAACTCTTGTTGAACCAAAAGCCATGTGAGAAGCACTTATATCCCTGCCTGCCATCATAAGATTTGAAATATTTTTTGAATATATAGACCTATAAGGTATAGTATATAAATCTTCCATCATAATAAAATCATTTGGTTCCCTTCGGGTTCTTATGCCTCCAACTGTATGCATATCCATAGGCCAGCCGCCATATGCAATAGCATCATCGAAAATCTTGCCCTCGAACAGATCCTGTTCTTTTAAAACATAATCTCCAACTATTCTTCTGCTTTCTCTTTTTCCGGGAAGAAATCCTACCCAATCTAAAGCAAAATTGTCTGCGTTATGATGTCCGGAGTTTTTTATATGATCCCATACTCCATATACAGCTTTTAAAAGTTCATCCCTTATAGTCTCTCCATCTTGTATAACATCCAGGTTATCTCCGCCAATTTCAATCCACCAATAGCCGCTGTTTATTTCATGGTGTTCTCTATAAGCTAAATCCTCTTCACGATAAGTATTAGCCCATTCTGGCTTTATAAATTCTACTTTTTTGCCTATATCTACAGCGGTAAATAAAAGAGTATTACCCATAGTATGGTTATCCGGCTTATCAGGAGCAAACTTTTCTCCAAATTTTTCTTTACCTTCTCTTCCTGACATATATTCAGCACCTGCTAAATAAGCAATGGTTCCATCTCCTGTGGCATCTATAAAGATTTGTCCATTAAGCTCAAATGCTTTTTCTGAGGTTAATTGTTCCCCAATAACCTTAATAATTTTATCTTCTTTTTTAGTCAAGCTTGTGATATGAGTATTTAAATACAAGTCCAGGTTTTCCTGAAATCTTGTTTTTTCCCAAAGGATAGTATCTAGTATTGAAAAGGAATGGCTTCTATTAACTCTTTTATTATCCAGTAAAATTTCTTCAATTATCCCTGTTTCTCTGGCATTTTGTCTAAAGCCGTGATAGTCTGCACCGCATATGTGCATTCTTATTTCAGAGCTGGCATTTCCTCCTAATACAGGTCTATTGTTTATAAGCGCAGTTTTTGCTCCATGTCTGGCACTGGCTATGGCTGAACATACACCGGCCATACCTCCTCCAATAACTACTACTTCATAATCCTTGATTTCAATCTTCTTATCCATTTTCTCTCCTTTCAGTTGAAACACTGAGTAGTTTATAACACTCGTTCACACTCCCAAACTACCCGTACAAGATGATTTAAATCTTATACCTCACAAATTTAGCCTTTTACTGAACCAGAAGTAATTCCTTGAATGAAGTATCTCTGCAGAAATATAAAGATAAGCGCAACCGGTATAGATACAAATATAGATGCAGCCATCATATTAGACCAATTGTTTTGAAACTCTCCCATATAAGTAAGTGATAAACCAGGTGCTAAAGTTCTTTTTGATGCTGAGGTAACAAGAGTTAAGGAGTATAAAAGATCATTCCAGCTCCATACAAATCCATATATTGCGGTAGATATTATACCCGGTATTACTAACGGAAAAATAATCTTGTGCATTATCATCATTCTTGAGGCTCCATCAATATTTCCCGATTCTATTAAGGAATCAGGAATCTCATCAAAGTAAGACTTTAATGTGAGAGTACCCATTGGCAATGTGAATGTAACAAAGGATAAAATCAGTGATATATAATTATCAAGTAAATTAAATCTGCGCATTACACTGTATATTGTAAGCAGCAGTACTGCAAAAGGAAACATCTGTGCAGTCATTACAAGCATCATGAAGGATTTTCTCCCCCTGTAGCGAAACTTTGAAAAGCTGTAGCCTGCGTAAGTGCATAGTGCTGTAGTTATAAAAGAACTGAGAAAGGATACAAACAAACTATTTTTAAGATACGTTAATATTCTTTTGTCCGTTATTACCTGCTTGAAATTCTCAAAAGTTATATGAGTAGGTATTAGACTTGGGTTTACATTAAAAGCATCCTTTGCAGGCTTCAAGGCAGTTATGATTATCCAGTACAGTGGGAACAGTACAAATAATCCTACTATAACTAATGAAATTGTAAAGAAAATCTTAAATCCCGTACTTTTACTGTCAAACAACTTATTTTCTGGCATAGTAGTCCCCCCTTACTTTTCTCTCTGCATTTTTAGGTATAAGAACATAAATACTGATAATATGGCAACCCATATAGTTCCCATTGCAGATGCTCTGCCCAAGTTCCAATTTTGAAATGCAGTTCTGTATACTTCAATTGATAATGTAGTCGTTGATATACCGGGTCCTCCTGTAGTCATAACCCATATAATATCAAAATGCTGAAGACCGGCTATAATACCTAAAAGCAGAATAAAGAATATAATATTTTTCATAGATGGGAGAACTATTTTAGTAAACACTTTAAAATTGGTTGCACCATCTATCCTTGCTGCTTCAACAATATCATAGGATATTCCTTTTAACCCCCCTATAAGAAGAGCCATAAACCAAGGCATGTACTGCCAGGTTCTTGCTATTATAACCGCCATCATGGAAAACTTTGGATCTGCAAGCCATGTAACATTGTCTTTTATTAGTCCTAAACTCCTCAGAACATAATTCAACACTCCAAATTGACCATGGAATATCCACATCCATAAAAATCCTATAGCCGTCCCTGGTATTATCCAGTTAACAAGAGTGATTCCTCTCAAAACTTCTGAACCTCTAAAGCCTTGGTTTAACACTATTGCCCATATAAAGCCAAGTATGAAGGACAAAAATGTGGTGCCAAAAACAAATATAAGGGTGTTAATAAGTATTTTAGTAAAGTTAGGATCAGAAAGAATCTTTTTAAAGTTATCTAATCCAATAAAGCTTTTTTGAGGAGTTAACATTCCTGCCTTGTAAAAGCTATGCGAAACAGAGGATATAAAGGGATATAAAACTATTATTGAAAAAACTATTATAGCTGGAAGTACTAACAGAAAGCCAAATTGGCTGTCTGTTAGTCTATTCTTCTTTATCTTCTCATAATCTTTATTTTTTACTGATAAATTCGATTGCATATAGTCACCCCTTTAGTTGATGTTCTGTTGAAGTCTGTTTTGTGCATCCTCCAATGCCTTTTTAGGAGTTTTGGTTCCAAGAAGAGTATTTTGGATTTCTTCAGTAACTATAGTAGCCAACTGACTGTCATTCTCATATTTTTGAGTTTCAGCCTTTTTACCTGTTTCTGTTATTTTCAGCCATTCACTTGACCACTTATTATTCTTAACTTTATCATCATTAATAGCTGATTTTATTACCGGAACAGAGCCTGTGGCGTCAAAATATTTTAACGAAGTATCTTTGCCAATCAAATATTTGATGAAGTCTCCGGCCTTTGCTTTATCTTTAGCACTCTTAAATATAACTAACTGATGTCCCCATAATGTAGACTGCGGTTTATCTCCTGCTTTTAAAACCGGTCTTGCCATAGGTTGTATTGTAGCATCTAGCTTATCTGCAGAGACTCCGTTACTCTTAGCAATACCCCTCGCTAAGATTGCATCATCATAGAAGGCAACTTTGTTTTGAGCAAATAACTGTCTTGCATCAAATCTTGTTAAGTCCATTGCTATATATCCTTTGTCCTTTAATCCTTTATACCAAGTTAAAGCTTTTTCGTTTGCTTCACTATTTATAGCAACCTTTCCATCATCACCTATATATTGTCCGCCAAAGGTCCAGAACCAAGCATTTACGTCTTTGGATATACTTCCGGCTTCTTTAGTTGCTGCTGCATATGGAATTATATTTTTATCGTATTCCTTTATCTTCTTGAGAGCTGCTTCAAATTCATCTACAGTTTCAGGAACCTTAGCAACACCTGCATTCTTTAATATGGTAGGATTATAAACCATGCCTATAGATGCCTGTGTCCATGGCACTGCAACCTGCTTTCCACCTATATTTCCGGACTTTAAAGCTGCTTCTGATACATTTTCCTTCATCCAGTCCGCACCTAATACTTCATTCAAGTCTACTAACACGTCCATCTTTGCCAGTGTTGCTACCCAAGCCATATCCACCTGAGCTACATCAAGGTCTTGATTACTTTGAGTTCTTATTATAAGTTGCTGAAGTGTATTAGCCCAAGGCCAACCTACCCATGAAATCTCAGCCTTATCGGTTGAAGTATTATAAGTACTTATGATATCTTTAATTATCCCTTTATTCGCTTCTTCTTCACCAGTCCAACCTGCCCAGACTAACTTAGTCTTTTCTGTAGGTTTATTGCTTACTTCATTTGTCTTACTTGAACAGCCAACACCAGCAAGCATGCTAAGTACTAAAAGACCTGAAACTAAAATTTTAACTTTTTTCATTTTATCCCTCCATAAGTTTTATCTATTTATAAGTCCTAATATTCTGTCTAACCTCATTGTAAATGTTTACTTAGTTAAATTAAATGGTACTATTTTTCTAACTTAGTACTGCAATTTTAACATAATACAAAAAAATAAACTTTAAAAGACAAAAAGTATACTTTTTTATCCTTAAGGTCCTGTTTTATTACCTGAAGCAAAATACATTTCATAATTATATCATGTAGGCGTTCAACTTAATTGCAAAAGGCTTCAGATGGCTGCTAATTTAATGCAAAAATAAAAAGCTGCGTGTAATAGAAGTTTACACTACTATTACACGCAGCCAATTCTCTTTACGAGTTATCAATTTTTACAAATCACTTACCTATTTATTACCACTGCATGCTTTAAAAATTGATCCAACTCTGGTATTTAAATCAAAATAGCCTGTGTCCATTAATACTGTCGGTTTAACCTTTAGAGCATTTGGTCTTCCCTTATCCAAACACTCTTCATTTGCATATACAGAAACAATCTCTCCAATAAACATTGTAAAATCAAATATAGGAATAGTTTGTATTACCTTGCAAAGATAATTTATAATACTTCACCATTTGTTTCAATAACCTTCTTATACCAGTAGAAGCTCTTCTTTCTTGACCTTTTTAGAGTTCCGCTGCCTTCATTATCTTTATCAACATATATAAACCCGTAGCGTTTTTTCATTTCACCTGTTCCGGCGCTCACCAAGTCTATACAGCCCCAGGTTGTATAGCCCCAAAGCTCAACTCCGTCTATGCTTATTGCATCTTTCATAGCTTTGATATGCTCTCTTAGATATTCAATTCTATAATCATCTTCCACATATCCATTTTCATCCGGTATGTCTACTGCACCGAGTCCGTTTTCAACAATGAACAAAGGTTTTTGATAACGGTCATACAGTGAGTTCATTGTAATTCTAAGTCCCAGAGGATCAATCTGCCAGCCCCATTCACTAGCTTTTAGATGTGGATTTCTTAGAGTCTTAAATGCATTTCCTGAGGTTTCTGCCTTTACATTTGGATCTGCGCTTGTGAGCCTTGAAGCATAGTAGCTGAATGAAATAAAATCAACTGTATTGTTTTTTAAAAGTTCCTCATCTTCCTCTTCCATAACAAGCTTGATATTCAATCTTTCAAACATTTTCTTTGCATAGTTTGGATATTCACCGCGTGACTGAACATCGATAAAAAAGTAGTTTTCTCTATCCTTCTCCATTGACTTCCACACATCCTCAGGAGCGCAGGTAAATGGATAGGTATTAGCAGCTGCAAGCATGCAGCCTATTTTAAATTCAGGGTTTATTCTATGTGCTATTTTAGTTGCCTTTGCACTGGCTACAAGCTGGTGGTGTGCTGCCTGATACTTTGCAGCTTCCTGATTTTCACCATCTTCAAATACTAAACCGGCTCCTATAAATGGAAGATGCAGAAGCATATTGATTTCATTAAAAGTCAGCCAGAACTTAACTTTATCTTTGTATCTATTAAAGATAACCTCACATAGCCTCTCATAATAATCCACCATTTTGCGGCTTCTCCACGAGCCAATTGTCTTTACAAGGTGCATTGGCACATCAAAATGGGTGATTGTAACCAGCGGCTCAATTCCATATTTCAAGCACTCATCGAATATATCATCATAAAACTTTAGTCCTTCTTCATTTGGTTCTATATCATCACCATTTGGGAAAATACGAGCCCAGGAAAGTGATAACCTAAATGTCTTAAAGCCCATCTCACCTAATAGTGCTATGTCTTCTTTGTAATGATGATAAAAATCTATTGCCTCGTGGCTTGGATAAAAGTGCTCACTGTCGCACTCAAGCATTTTCATTTCGCCCTTTAGTACCGGAAAACGATCCTTTCCTGTTGGAACAACATCGACAGTTGATAATCCCTTATTTCCCTCCAAGTATCCACCCTCGCACTGGTTTGCTGCTGTTGCACCACCCCATAGAAAACCCTTTGGAAATCCTTTTGCTATATCATTACTCATTAAATTCAGCTCCTTTTTATATGTCATGCTATTAAATAAGTAAACAAGCCGTATATACCAGCTTGTTTACCCTTAATGTATAAGATTATTCTATTACTGCTCAGTCATAGCCTTTTCATTATCAGCTGTCTTCTTGTCTAATACATTAAAGAATGGAATATATATTAAACCGCCTAGAATTATAGCTATAACTTGGAATAACGCAACTCTCCAGCCTTCAGCGCCGCCAGCAAGGAAAGCAGACATTATTACAGGTGTACCAAGTGGAACTATAGTTGTTAATCTTGGAAGTATCTTTGCAGCTGTTAACGCATATGCAACAAAGGATGTAATTACTGGTGCAGCAAGCCATGGAATAAGCATGTATGGGTTAAGCACCATTGGTACAGCAAATATCATAGGTTCATTGATACCACATAAATTAGCAAGGAATGCAAGTCTTCCTAAAGTTTTATACTGTTTGCTTCTTGCTCTTAAAGCCATGTAGATACATAGGCCCAATGTCATACCTGAACCACCAACTATAGCATAAACGCTGAAGAAAGGTCTGTTTATGATATTTGGAAGATCATACATTGATACACCATTGTTCATTGCAGTTAAATTAGCAGTTGTAAGTGAAGTCCATAATGGAAAGAATATTGGCATAATTATAGCTGTAACACCGTGGATACCAAAGAACCATAAGAGGTGAGCTATAAATATTGCAAACACGAAGGACCATATGCTGTTACCTAAGAATGCTTCCATTGGAGCTTGAATTGATGAATACACCAATGAGTGAAGTCCAGTAACATTCTTAATTGGTAATAGTGTAACTCCCTTGTTTATAAGCATGAATAATATTATTATCACGAATCCCGGCATAAGTCCAGCGAAGGATTTTGCTATTGTTGGAGGTACTCCGTCAGGCATTTTTATTGATAATCCTTTGTCTAAAAGCTTGTTATATATAACTGTTGAAACTATTGCAACTATGATAGCTACAAATAAGCCCTTTGCTCCTATCCACTCATATGGAATGAAATTTGCTGATGGTACTGCTGTACCCTTAGCCAATTCTATTTTGTTTGAAGATAGGAAGCCAGTTACTACATTGGCTGTATTGTTTATTGGAGTTATAGCAAGGAATGTAATCAATGCAATCATCCCTGCTACACCTTGGTCTTTTTCAAAATACTTGGCAAGATTATAAGCTATGAAAAATACCGCGTATATAGCTAATATATCATTTGTTACTGTATTTGGTATTGCTAAAAATGGTTTTAATCCTGTCTTTACTATAAAATCTTGATATGGTTTAATTGACAACGAATTCAATAAAGAAAATATAGAACCTATAATGATAACTGGCATTAAGGACATAAATCCATCACTTACTGCCTTTAGATATTTGTTTGAAGCTATTTTATTAGCAACCGGAAGAACCTTTTCCTGAACTGTCTCTTGAAAACTCATTTTTCCATCTCCCATCCTTTTTTAAAATAAGATAATTGTAATTTAGTATTTTTATTATTTCGCTAAATCTAAAGCTGTCTTTAAAACTTTTTCACCGTTCATCATTCCATAGTCTATGCTGTTTATTACGGCAACTGCAATACCCTTTGGTTCGTATGCTTCTTTGAATTTCTTGAGCATAAAGCTTACTTGAGGTCCTAAAAGCAATACATCTGTATCGTTTTCAAATTCCTTAAATTTGCTTTCAGCTGTAGCTCTTATTGTAACCTCACTGCCAAGCTTTGCTGCTGCTGCCTGCATTTTAGTTACTAAAAGACTTGTTGACATTCCTGCTCCGCATATTAAAGTAATCTTTGTCATTTTTATTTCCTCCTTTTTGTCGGAACACTGAGCAAATATAAATTGCTCGCTTCCGCTTACTGATTGCTTGTTAAAGTCCATTCAGAACTTTAACCTCCTTATTATTTAAGTTTTGTTATCATATAATTATTAATAGCAACTATCGTTCCAAAACTTTTTTTGCTTATAAATTATTCACGACACCTGATAAAATAAGGCTTTTAGATTTTTTATCTTTTTGTGGGTTTAATGTGGGTTCTTATTTTATCAAGTGGGTTATTTCTATTTGTCATCTGTGTTATTTTTATTTATTGTTAATTAGTTCATACATATCAACAAATTCTTGAGCTAAATCTCTTATTGTCATGGCATTCATCAAGTGGTCTTGAGCATGCACCATCAAAAGCGATAATTCTGTTTTGTTCCCTGCTGCCTCATTTTGTATAAGATTTGTCTGATAGTCATGAGCTTTATGCAGGTATTCTGAAGCCTCCTCCAAGAATTCCTTTGCCTTTTCAATTTCTCCGGCCTTAGCGCTGTGTATGGCCATCATAGCTCTGCTTCTTGCATCTCCCCCGTTAACTATTAAGTTCATGATTATTTCTTCCATGTATGTTACCACCCTTCCTGTGATTAGTTTTGTAATTATAGTGCTTTTTATTCTTGTATATTTATATAGCAACTTCCGTGCCAACCCACTTTTTTTATAAGTTAATTTAAAAAATAAAAAATGCAGAAATAAATCCGCATTTTAAACATATTTCTTATGATTAAAGAAGCTTACAATATAGCATATTTCATCATCTGGCACAGCTATATCATATCTCTCATTCAGAAACTCTGCTGCTCTCTTTACTACACTATATATTTCCTCGTTCTCAACGATAAACTTTTCTTTATCCTCAAATTCTTCAAGCAGCTTGCTGCCTGACTTAATCCTATTAAGCATGCAGCCTATGTGAAAAGTCACTCCTATTAAAATATTTGTGTCCATTTTAATATCAAGTTCATTTTCTATCTCTCTGATAAATTTTTTAATATCCTTTAATGCTTCCTTTCCATTAATGGTAGAAAGCATATTTGCCAGGGTATCTCCCATTTTAATATAAGTAGACTCTACATCTATTAAATTTTGCATTTTTTCAGCCGCTTCGTTTTTCAATACCTCCTTAAGACCAAATTGAGTAATTTTGGTATTTAGCTTAAAGGAGCTTACAATGCATATAATGTTATATTCCTTCTCTATATTTCTAAGTCTTGAGTATATACTTTCCTTTCCTACAAGATTTAAAGGAATGATTTCAAGTATACTGCTATCAAACTTAAGCTGCTTAAACAGCATATTCTTTAGAGCAATTGCACTGCCTTCTCCAGTGGTACATACAGTAACAATAGCAAGCTTTTGAATATCCTGTTCTTCCTCTTCAATAAGTTCATTTTGCATCAGACTGAATACATTATAGGTATCCTTATAAACCTCGTCTAGTGTATAACCCATCATAGCTTTTCTCGTAGCTTCTATTACATGCAGTGTGCTTGCTAAAGACAGTGAACGTGTCCTAATTCCAAATTCCTGCTCAACTTCCTTTCCAAAAGTAGTCAGGGAGCCCATATCTACAAGAAATAAAATATCGGAACTTACATTAGCTTCACGAAGATATTCTCTGACCCTTGAAATAACCTGTTCAGGCTTCTCTTCAAGAGGAGCATTTATACCTACAGCGTGCTTAGCTCCTAAAAGCCTGTTTGCTGTATCGGCCATAGATGTGGCTGTAGAAACTCCATGAGCTACTACAATTACATTAACATCCTTCCTCTGCCCTTCGATATCTCTTTCATCATACACCAGGAACATAGCTAAAAATCCTGCTTCATCAATCGGCATAGATACATCCATAATTCTGTCTATTATTTTAAGACAGTCAAGAGCTGTGCTAAACTCTCTGCTGTACTGAGTTCTTATCCTGTTAAGCTGAGGATTTATGATTTTTTTATTCTTTCTTATTCTATCGATGGAGTTAGCTATATGCACAGCCATGCCATAGTAAACTCTCTCACTCAATTGTCTGCCAAGGCTTTCCTCACTAAATCTTACTATTTCTTCCACTACTCCGATAATCTCAGTATCAATTATATTTTCCAAGCTTGAAATATCAATCTTCCTATTAACACTATGAATGTAACTTTTAAAATAGTCGTTTATATCTCTTTCCATTTCTTCTTCAAGTTCATCGCTGCTTATCCCCTTGCTTCTAAGCTCGTGAACTCTTAAATCTATCATTTCATAAATATTTTCATTGTTTTCTTCTTCATCGTAAAGCATTGTTTCTTTAGTTTCATCAAATATGCAGTACCTTTTATTTATCCCGATAAGCTTATTCCAAAGCTGACGATGCTCTGTTTCCTTATAAAGTCCCTGTTTTATATATTGCGGAAGCTCAAGGCTGCTTATCTCTATCTCATCCTTGTCCTGAGACAGGAATTCGGCATAAGCCTTCGCGCAAACAAGCTGTATGTCTGTCCTAAGTTGGCCGACATTGCTTTCGCAGTGATAGCTCAAAAATGCTCTCATAGAGTTAACTGATACCCTTATCTGCCTTCCGAGCCTTGAAGACTCTTCTCTGAAGAACTGGCTAATAAGATTGAAGCGCTCTTCAAGGCTTCTTTCGCTTAAGCTTGGAATTCTTATAATCATAGGAATTCTTCTGGTAAAGGTTTTAAGCAAAGTAGAATCAGGATTTTCTGTTGTTGCTGAAACAATTAAAACAGAAGCGCTTCTTTCGGCCTCAGTTTCACCAAGCCTTCTAAATGTGCCCTTATCCATAAAGGTAAAGAACATTTCCTGACCCTCAGGTGGAAGCCTGTGAACCTCATCAAGAAAAAGTATTCCTCCATTAGCCTTTTCAATTAATCCGGGCTTATCTGCATCAGCACCTGTATAAGCACCTTTCTTCGCTCCAAAAAGCTGGCTTAAAAGAAGCTGCGGATTGTTTGCATAGTCTGCACAGTTAAAGGTTATAAAAGAAGACTTTTCATCCATCCTCTTCATCTCAATTGCATACCTGTGAATAATCCCTGCAAACATTGATTTTCCAACACCGGTTTCACCTAGAATAAGCATATGAAGACCTTTGGGAGGGTAAAGTACAGCAGCTTTCGCCTGCTTAACAGCAGAAATCAAGCTCTCGTTGGTTGAGGCTAATCTATCTAAAATTGTTTCTTCTTTTTTGCTTACTTTTGCTGCAGTAAAGAGTACAGGCTTTCCCTTTCCTTTAACAGCTTTTCCTTCTTCGCAAAGCCTGTTTAAGTCTTTGCTTACGTTAGCTCTGTCAAGCTTTAAGGCATCAGCAATTTCTATTGCGCTTACCCCATTCTCACTACTAAACTCCTTCAGTTTTTCATACACTGCTTCTATTCTCTTCAACTAAATCACTTCCGCTTCTTCTGAATCTACAATTATCTACTATTATCCAGATACAATAGTTAACTGTCAATACAAGAAATAGGAATTATAGATGCAGGATTAAAATAAAACAGCACTAATACCTGACATTATTTCTGCTGATTACTACTATTCGTAGCAGTAAATTAGGTAATAATATAAATTTTCTCATTTTTCTAATAACGAATACTGCAAATATAATAAGTGACATGCCTATTTCCACTCGAATAAAACATCAAAAATGAGGAACTATTTAATTCAAATACCCCCATCTCAATTCCACTATATTTAAATTATAAATTAAATTAAACTTTTTTCTTTTCCTAAACCAAGTTATTACTTATTTGTTTTTCGGATTTTCCTTCTGTAATCCAATGACATAGTATTTTCATTCATATTACTCTGGACTCATATTTAAAAACACATGGAATTTTAAACTGTTTTTGTCATCCAATAAAGACTACACGGGATGTACCAGGATTACATAATTTTATTGTTATAGGCTTATTTTTAAATCAGGCTTTCATATTGTTTATATCTTCTATAATCTAATTCCTTGCATTCTACAGATATAAACACTCCATTAGTTTTATATTCAGTTGATTTTATATTTGCATTGTCCCTGAAATATGATAGTATACTTCCTTTTTCATAAGGGATTAACAGCTGACAACAAACCTGCTGCTCTATGGCCCTTTTGCAGATTTCATTTATCAAATTGTCTATTCCAGTTTTATACTTAGCAGAAACATATATGCAGTCTTTTTCTTCTTTTGTAATTTCATCTCTTAATAAATCTGCTTTATTATAAGCATAGATAGTAGGTATATTAGCAGCACCCATTTCTCCCAGAATCTCTTTTACAACTTCAATATGCTGTTTATAATCAGGGTTTGAGCGATCAACCACATGAATTAACATGTCAGCATCAGTAATTTCTTCTAAAGTTGATCGAAATGCCTTAACAAGCTGATTGGGTAGTTTACTGATAAAACCTACAGTGTCGATTAACAAGAACGATCTATTATCAGACAACTTTATACTTCTCACATAAGTTTCCAGCGTAGCAAACAGCATATCCTTTTCAAATACATACTTACCAATTGAAGAACCATACACATCAATCATAGTATTCATAATGCTTGACTTACCTGCATTTGTATATCCCACTAAAGCAATCACAGGTATTCCTGCCTTTTTACGCTGTTTTCTTTGGTTCTGACGGGTTGCAAAAAGTGTTTCCAGTTCAGCGTTTAAAGCACTAATCCTAGATCTAATCTTTCTGCGGTCCAGTTCAAATTTTGTTTTTCGTGAATCTCTGTTTGTAAGCCAGCCACCGTCAATCTGATGTTCTAATGATTCTTGGAAGTCTGTTAATCTTGGCAAAATATATTGTAGTTTCGCTATTTCAACTTGCAGTTGTGACTCTTTAGTTTTAGACCTCTTAGCAAAAATCTCCAAAATCAAAGCTGTTCTATCTATTACCTTGCACTTTAAATCTTTTTCTAGATTACGAATTTGCGCAGGAGATAACTCGTCATTAAAAATAACCATTTCCGAATGTTTCTCATGAATTAGCGAAATCACTTCTTTGACTTTTCCCTTTCCTATATAATGCGATGCATACACTCGCTCTAATTTTTGTGTAATTACACCAACCACCTCAATATCACATGCATCAGCTAACCCCGATAGCTCCTCCATCATACTTAAAAATCCTATATCGTTATTGATATTACACCCAACAATTACAGCTCTTTGTCTATACTCCATACAGCTTCCTCCGTTCATAACCATATTACGAGAAAAAAGGGGCAGCTTATCTACCCCCTTTAACATACTCTTACTTCATTAGTTAGAGCTCAAAAACCTTCGTTGCAACATTTACGCAAAATTCACTGTCATGCTCAACAAATAATAAGGTTGGAGAATATTCGATCAGTAACTCTTCTATCTGCATTCGAGATATAATATCAATAAAATTAAGAGGTTCATCCCAAACGTGCAAATGAGCTTTCTCGCAAAGGCTTTTTGCAATAAGCACTTTTTTCTTTTGTCCGCCACTAAAAGATGACATATCCTTTTCAAATTGAGTTCTTGAAAAATCAAGCTTTCTTAAAGTGGCTTTAAAAAGACTTTCGTCGATATTATTTTCAATGGCATAGTCTGTTAAGCTACCCTTAAGATGCGAAGTATCCTGTGATACATAGGATATTTTCAGATTACTTCCTTTTCTAAAAGTACCTGTGTAATTTATATCTTCACCACAAATAAGCTTGATAATGCTTGACTTTCCTGAGCCGTTCTCACCTTTGAGTGAAATCCTGTCACCTTGTTCAATACTAAAGCTGACATCTTTGCAAACCATTGTATCACCGTAAAAGATTGAAACATTGTCAAGTTCTACAAGTTTACTTTTATGATAATCATGTTGGGACATCTTCAAGCTGGCGGAACTTTCAATATTCTTAAGAAGCTTAGATTTTTCTTCAATAGAAGCTTGCTGTCTACTTTCAATAGATTTGGAACGTTTCATCATTTTAGCGGCCTTATGACCGACGTATCCCTTATCTAACTTAGAACCTGAGTTTGTAGTCCCTTTTTTGGATTTTTCTACTTCATCTGACCAATTGCTTGTTCGTTTGGCAGCCTCAGATAAACGGTTAATATCTTTTCTAAGTTTTTCGTTTTCTGCCAATTCAAAACCATCCTGCCTTTTTTTATTTTCCCACCAGCTTGAGAAATTACCCTTTTGTATTTCTATATTGGTCTTATTTATTGAAAGAACATGATCAATACAATTATCCAAAAATAACCTATCATGTGAAATAAGAATAAAACCTTTCTTTTTTCTAAGGTAATTACTTAGTTTCATTCTAGCTTCAGCATCCAAATGATTTGTAGGCTCATCAATAAGCAGGAAGGAGTTCTCTTTCAAAAACATAGCAGCAAGTAAAACTTTTGTCTGCTCCCCCTTTGATAATGTATAAAACTGCCTGTATAAAACATCATCGTCTATAGCAAGCATAGATAATTCCTTCATTATTTCCCAATCCGCTGAGTTTGGACTGATATCCTTTATGATATCTATTGTGAAATTCTCCGGTTCCTTCACATCATAAGGAAAATACTCAAAAGTTATATTAGTTGAAATATTGCCGGTATATTCATATTTACCAAGTAAAAGATTCAAAAAAGTAGTTTTCCCTCGTCCATTTCTTCCGGTAAAGCCCAATTTCCAATCAGTATCAATTTGAAAGCTTACATTTTCAAAAATATTATCATAACTGCCTTCGTAAGCGAAGGTCAGGTTTGTAACGTTTATTATAGACATATTCTTGTCCTCCTTTGAAATTATTACTGCAAATACCAAAGTCGGAACAATAGGCGACTGGTATCACTCCATATAAATGTCGCCCGAAGTATCCGGCTCTATATGAAGATTATCATGTGTTACGAAAAGCTCTTTAACGCTCATTATATTATTCATCCTCCTTAGCTTAATAATTTATAAAAAATAAGAGCCGCAAGAAAGTTATTTCTTACAGCTCATAAATACAGCAAAGCCGGACCCTGTTAGGATAAGGCAAAGATATACCGTCTGAGCGAAAAAATAGATTAACTTTCTTGCATAAGCACAACAAAAAAAGCGGCATAAAACAAATCCACAATTTTATTATACTTTGTAAAACTAGCAAGAAAAATTAATCATCTTTTCACCTCAATTTCAAATTTGTCTTCATTGTAACACTATATGTTGAAAAAATCAACAATGACAGGTAAATAAGAACAGCAGTAATATTTGCTAATATTACTGCTATCTCAATTCAATTATTTACTATATTCTTTACTAATTTTGGAAACACAAAACTTCTAAACAATCTTATATGTCCAATAAAGAGTACATAGGGTGTGTTTTCAACTTCTTAATTATATCAATAAGTCCCTTATTTCAACTTCCGTCCCTTCTGGTGCTTTAATTTTAAATAAATATCCATCTTCAACTTTATAGACTATTTCACCATTTTTAATCTTAAAACTGTTATAACCTAACTTTTTTATTCTTTCAAACTCTTCTTGAACATTATCTACAAAAAAGCACATATGTACTATTCCTTCATTTAATGAACTCCAGCTATTTAATTTCTCATCCTTTTTAGCAGTCTGTAATTCAATCATAAATTGTCCTAGCCTTAACCAAGTATTAAAATTGCGACCATGAAAGTTTTGTGTTTCTGAAACTAATTCAAAACCCAGAATTTTAGTATAGAACTCAAGTGATTCATAATAACTTCCAGTTTGAATGCAAATGTGATGTATCATTTTTATGCTCATAATAGCCCCCTAAAATAGCTAATTTACAAATATTCTAAACCTTCCTTCAAACATACCTTTGTATTATACTTCAATCGTATTCCAGATACAATCTTTGAAAGCAAATAAAAGCAGCAGTAACACTCATTGGTATTACTGCTATCTTTATACTATCATATATCAATATTTGATATATATTTCACTTATGGTACTGTTATACAATTTTTGTTGTCCAATCCTCGCAGTTCCATACTTCAGTCACAACATCTCTATAAAACTCCGGCTCGTGGCAAACTAATAATATAGTTCCTTTATACTCTTTTAAGGCTCTCTTAAGTTCGTCCTTAGCATCCACATCCAGATGGTTTGTAGGCTCGTCAAGGATTAGTATATTGGTTTCATTATTTATAAGCTTTGCAAGTCTAACTTTAGCAGCCTCTCCTCCTGATAAAACCATTACCATACTCTCAATATGCTTTGTAGTAAGTCCGCATTTTGCAAGAGCAGCACGAACTTCATATTGGGTGTAGCCGGGAAACTCCTTCCAAAACTCTTCAATACAAGTATTTGTATTTCCTTCTCTGCCTTCCTGTTCAAAGTATCCTATATATTGATAGTCACCAAGCTGAACTTCTCCGCTTATTGGCTTTATTTGACCCATTAAGCTCTTAAGAAGTGTTGTCTTTCCTAATCCATTAGAACCTACTAGGGCAATTTTCTGTCCTCTTTCCATATAAAGATTAAGAGGCTTTGTAAGCGGGCTATCATAACCTATAACTAAGTCCTTAGTTTCAAAGATAACCTTTCCTGAAGCTCTGGCTGTCTTAAAATTAAAGGTTGGTTTTGGTTTCTCAGCTGAAAGTTCAATTCTATCTATTTTATCGAGCTTCTTTTGTCTTGACTTAGCCATGTTTGCTGTAGCAACATTAGCTTTATTTCTGGCAACAAAATCCTCTAATTTTGCGATTTCTTGTTGCTGTCTCTCATAGGCCTGCTCTAGCTGCTTCTTCTTAGCTTCATATATTCTTTCAAACTCTTCATAGTTTCCAACATACCTAGTAAGTTTTTTGTTTTCTACATGGTATATAAGGTTTATTACTGAATTTAAAAATGGAATATCATGTGATATTAGTATAAATGCATTTTCGTAAGCATTTAAAAATCTTTTGAGCCACTCAATATGAGCTTCATCCAAATAGTTTGTAGGCTCGTCCAAAAGCAGTATGTCCGGTGTCTCAAGTAAAAGCTTAGCAAGTAAAACCTTTGTTCTTTGACCTCCGCTTAGCTCCTTAACATCTTTATCTAGTCCCACATCTAAAAGTCCAAGACCTTTAGCAGTTTCTTCAATCTTAGCGTCTATAATATAAAATCCATTATGGTCTAACATGTCTTGGATTACTGCTGTTCTTTCAAGCATCTTTTCTAATTCTTCAGGAGTAACATCTCCCATTTTTCCATAAAGCTCATTCATTTCTGCTTCTGCATCAAACAGATACTGAAAAGCCCCTTTTAACACATCTCTTATTGTAAGTCCTGCTTGAAGTACAACATGCTGGTCCATATAGCCAACTCTAACCTTGTTGGACCATTCTATTACTCCATCATCAGGCATAAGTTTTCCTGTAATTATATTCATAAAGGTTGATTTACCTTCTCCATTTGCACCTATAAATCCAACGTGCTCCCCCTTTAAAAGTCTGAAGGATACATCTTCAAGTATTGCTCTATCTCCAAAGCCATGGCTCATATTTTTAACGGTTAGTATACTCATTAATTTCTCCCCTTTTATATAGATTTCAAAGCAAATCTCCTATTTGAGCTTCACGAAAACCTGTACTAACATCAGGACTTTTTCATACTTAAATGGCGATTTACAAATTTAAACTAAGTAGTCCGATTTATCGCACATAGTATAGTTTAAAATATGCAGTACCACTATGTCAAAGGAAATTTATATAATATACTGTGGTAATTACAAGAATGTTGATATTATATTTATTACACATTCCAAAATTATTTAGGAGTTGTTTAATAATAATGTTGATATAAACATGTTATCTAATATTTTAGAAGACAAATCTACTGCAAACCAGCATGGCTCAAGTAAATATTTATATATTTTAATATTTTTCTAGGTTTATACTTAAATATATGAATGAAAATCGCAAAAGACGCGAAGGTTAGTATGCTTTAAAAATACTCTTCCGCGTCTTTTTCATTATCTATATTCTCCGTGTTTAATAAAATATGCTCAATAAGTCATTGCAGCCTTCTTAAAAAATAACATTACTCAGAATATGCCCAAAGAATCTCGCTAATTGCTTCCAGCAATTCAGTTTCCAAGTTCAACGCTTGAAGCTCCCCCATTAATCTTGGTGAATTCTTAAACTTTCTTACTGCTGAATAAATTTGTTCTTTTATTATGAAAGAAATCTGAGCCTTATTTAAAAAATCAAATATTTCTTGTTCATAATAATTTTTTCTTATTAAAGCTTCCTTAAATATCACTTTAACTTCTGTACTGATATCAACAGCAGGCAGACTTACAATTATTGCATTTTTCTCTTGCTCTATAAGGGTATCTGCTTCAATTTTTTCCTCGTTACAGAATACTTCCGGTACATCAGCAGCTTTAAAGCCAACAAACACTAATTTATACACTCGTTGCTTAGGAAGTATTTCTATATCTCCTTCAGGCTTTGAAATAGAAAATACAGCTTTGCTTTCCTTATTCCACTCCAGAGCCATCTGTGTCTTTACATTACTCTTAGCTTCATCCTCATACAAAACAAAGCTTCCATCCGCTCCTGCAAATATATGTACTTCCAACTCGCTTGGATTGTTTGTAAAATTGCTTATTTCAGAATCTCCGGCTAATGGCACAATGCCTCCTGCCTTTGCGAGAACAGGAATCTGTTCAATTCCTCTATAAAGATTAATTTTCCTTTCTCCCTCATATACTCTTCCTGTAAAGAAATCATACCAAAGCCCTTTTGGAAGCCATGCAGTTACGTGGCCTTGATTTATACTGTTATTAATTTTCGTTGTAATAGGACATACAATTAATTCTGTTCCATAATAATATTGATTCTTTACGTTGTAGGCCGCTTCTTCCCAGGGTCCATGATAATACATAGGCTGCATAAGCGGAAGACCCTCTTTGTGATTTAAATAGTTCATAGTATATAAATAAGGAACAAGCTTATGACGAAGACGTAAATATTCCTTCATAACCTTTTCAGCTATTAAATTATAACGCCATGGTTCCTTGCTGTTAAACGGACTAGAAGAACTATGAAGACGATTGATTGGCGAAAAAACACCAAATTGCAGCCATCGAACAGCTAACTCATCATCTTTATATCCAAGCATATGTCCACCAATGTCATGACTCCACCATCCATAACCCACATTTGAAGCATTAGCAGTGAAATAAGGCTGAAAATCTAAAGACTCCCAAGTGATAAAAGTGTCTCCGGAGAATCCAACCGGATAGCGGTGGCTTCCTATGCCAGCATATCTTGAAAATGTTAACCCCTGCTTTCCATTTCTCATACTGTCTAAAAAGTGATAATGATTAAGCATCCATAATGGATCTAACCCAGTTATTTTAGTAGTTCCCCCTTGCTGCCAATCAATCCACCAGAAATCAACTCCATTTTCTTCATTTGGATGATGAAGATATTTAAAGTAAGCATCAAGGAACTTTGGATCTGCAATATCAAAATTTATTCTCTGCTCCTTTTCATAATCAGCTTCAAGCTCTTTTGCCATAGCTACATACATTTCTTCGTATGCTCTAACTCCATCAGCAGGATGCACGTTCAAGGTTACTTTCATGCCTTTGCTGTGCAGCCATTCCATAAATCCTTTAGGATCAGGAAAAAGCTCACGGTTCCAGGTATAACCTGTCCATCCGCTTCCGTACTTAGCTGGTATATCAACATAATGCCAATCCATATCAATTACAGCAACGGAAAATGGCATCTGCTCTTTTTCAAATCTCTCCATAAGCTCTTTGTATTCAGTTTCTGTGTATCTATAATAACGGCTCCACCAGTTTCCAAGAGCAAATCTAGGTATCATAGGCGTACTTCCGCATAGGTGGTAAAAATCCTTTAAACAATCTAAATATTCCCTTCCATAGCCTAAAAAATAAATATCGATAATATTTTCTTTGCGTGGTTCGACCCATCCATCTTCTGTAATCAAAAGAGATTTACTGTCATCAATAATTGAAAAACCATACTTTGAAATAAGACCTCTCTCAAGCTCTGTAGCCCCATTAACTCCATCCAGTGTTCTTGCCGTTCCTCTTAAATCATTTGTATTTTCTCCATAATGCCAAGTAGCACCATGCCCCGTTAGCATACTTTTAACTTGGATACTTAAATTATTTTTAGAAAACCTTCCTTTATCTTTATAGTAAATTAAATGAACATTATCCGTGATAATTTCTAAATGATCAGCTTCATCAATAACCCTATACTCATGAACTGGAAAATTTCTGTTAATAACACTTTGAGTAGCACTGTTCTCAAATCTTCCCTCTTCATCATACTCTAATCGAATCATTCTGGAAGTAAGCACAGTAAAACGATATTTATCTCCTTTTACAATTGCGCATTCGTTTGCTTGAGGATGTGTTTCAAGCTTATATTTTTTCATATCATAACTCCTTTTCGTATAAATCTTCTGCATTTTAAGTATATATTATCCCCTTTTAAAAGCCATTACAATTGATTTAATACACAAATTAATTAATAGGTTTATACTACATATTGCCTAATTGTGGTATACTACTAAAAGAAATTAAGAATTAATAATTCTTCATAAACAAAAGGAGTGTTTATATTGGCTTGTAAGTTTTATTTACATAAAAATAAAGGAAGAAAAGTTGAAAGCGGTCATCCTTGGATATTTACTGATGAAATTGAAGAGTATGATGGTGAGTATACAAATGGTGATATAGTTGAGGTTTACAATTTCAAGCGTGATTTTTTAGGAAAGGGTTACATAAATGATGTTTCTAAAATTGCTATAAGAATTTTAACTAGAGATATAAACGAAGAAATTGATGAAGCTTTCTTTAAAAGAAGACTAAGTGATGCTTGGGAATATAGAAAAAAGGTTATAGATACTTCTAGCTGTAGATTTGTATTTGGAGAAGCTGATTTTCTGCCAGGTCTTACAATAGATAAATTTGAAGACTACTATGTAATTCAATCTTTAGCCTTGGGCATAGATAAATATAAAGACATTATTGTCAAAATACTTGTTGAGGAATATGGCGCTAAAGGTGTTTACGAAAGAAGCGATGCTTCAGTCCGCGAGCTTGAAGGCATGGAGCAAACTAAAGGCTTCCTCACAGAACCTTTTGATACAATGGTTCAAATAGTTGAAAATGGTGTCAAATATTACGTAGATATTGAAAATGGCCAAAAGACAGGCTTTTTCTTAGACCAGAAGGAAAATAGAGCTGCCATCCAAAAAATCTGTAAGGATTCAGAGGTTTTAGACTGCTTTACTCACACCGGTTCCTTTGCTTTAAATGCTGGTATAGCCGGAGCAAAAAGCGTACTTGGTATAGATATTTCTCAGCATGCAGTAGATTTTGCAACAAGAAATGCTGAGCTTAACAGACTTTCAGATACTGTAAAATTTGAGTGTCATAATGCTTTTGATGTGCTCACAGAGTGGTCCAAGGCAGGTAGAAAATTTGATGTTGTAATACTTGATCCTCCTGCATTTACAAAATCCCGCGAAAGTGTTAAAGGAGCAACCAGAGGCTATAAGGATATAAATCTAAGGGGACTAAAAATGGTTAAGCCTGGCGGTTTCTTTGTTACCTGTTCCTGCTCTCATTTTATGAAGGAGGATTTATTCAGGCAGACTATAGCTGATGCGGCTAAAGATGCTAAAAGAACACTAAGGCAGGTAGAATTCAGAACTCAGGCCCCTGATCATCCAATACTATGGAATTCTGATGAATCCTATTACTTAAAATTTATAATATTCCAAGTTATATAAATATATATCATCTCCAATATATGGTATAATATTTGTGTAATATAATTGATATTTAAGGGAGAAATAAATTCTGTATATGGGCAAACTTAAGACCATTTTATTAATTTTGTTTCCTATACTTATATTTCTTACATTAATCTTTGTAACCGTTAGACCTTTTACTATTTCCTGCACTATCCGAGTAAGGATAGAAAAAGGTGATAACAATATTCTTGCAACTTATGAAAACGAAAAAATACAAAAATTTAATGAAGATAAAAACTATTATATTTTAATTCCTAATGCGCCTATATTAAAAGGCCATAAAGTAGAAGCCGGTGCTGTTAAATTAAAATGTACAAAGGCTCAACTTCAATCCATTGATAATCTACAAGAGCATTACTACAATTTGCTTTTTGAAACAAATAAGTTTGACTTAAAAAACGGAAAATTGATTTCAATATACGAATAAATAAAACTCTTTGAGGCTGTGATGCTAAGTAATTAGTTCGCAGCCTTTTTTATTTGAGAAGATTAATCTATAGTCTGAGAAAGCACACGATTTATTTAATATAATGTATTTAAAATAGTAACTGGGATATCCTAGTTAATGAGTTAATTAACCTTCAAATTGAGGAGTTTTATTATGAATAATGCCCGCTTTAATAATTATCAAGCAAGACGTCCCAGAGCTTATATTAATGTGCTTGGCATAATACAAATGCATTATAGAAATCCTTTCGTAGTTGCATTTTGGTCTATTATGTTTCCCGGCTTTGGTCATATGCTTATAAACAGACATATGAGAGGTATTCTTTTATTTTTATGGGAAGTATTTATTAACTTCAAATCTAATGTTAATTTAGCTATTTTATATTCTTTTACAGGGCAGTTTGAGATTGCAAAGCATGTAATACATAAAGAATGGATTCTTTTATACCTTCCAACCTATATGTTCGCAATCTGGGATAGCTTTAGAGCTACTGTAACCATCAATAATCTTTATGAACTTTCTAAAAGAGAAGATGCTCAAATATACCCGATGAAATTTAATGCAATGGGCTTTAATTATATTGATAAACGTTCTCCTTTAGTAGCTGCAGCCTGGTCTGCTTTGGCACCGGGTACAGGACAGCTTTATCTTCACAGGCTGGTAGTTGCTTTTTTTATACTTACCTGGTGGATAGCTACTGTTTATTTCTCAAGGCTTCTTCCATGTATTCACTATACACTGCTGGGTGATTTCTTCAATGCCAAAAAAGTTGTGGGTGCTCACTGGTTTTTAAATATCCCTTCCATTTATATGTTTTCTATTTATGATGCCTATGTTAATTGCGTAGAATCTAATAATTTATTCGACTGGGAGCAATCCAAGTTTTTAAAAAGAGAATATCAAAATAATAATTTTAATCTGCCAAAGGGTGTTTCAAAAACACCTCAGATACTTAAATAATTATAGTTATAAGAGGGTGTAATCTTGCACATTATCTCTACCTTTGAGTATTCAAATTATTTAGAACTTGCAATTACTTACATACAGTCACAAGGAATTCCAAAAGAAAATATTCTTGCTGTTCCTATGGACAAAAGAGACGAGCAAAGAAAGCTTTTTGATTCTATACATTATTCTGATGGATTGAGCCTATTTGATTTACCTATGATATTAGGAACATTATTTATGATATTTGGTGCTGTTTATGGCTTTATTTTAACCTTAGGTCCTCTGCTTTGGGGATTAATAGCTATGCTTATTGGTTTTGCTATAGGATTCATTATTAAGTTATATACAACAAAAAAATACTCAAATAGATCAAAAGCCATGAAGTCTACTGAAGTAGTGCTCATTATAGAGTGCAGCGAAGGTCAAATGGATATGATTAAAGATGCTCTTTGGAATAATCATGCTCTTGGTGTTGCAAAATTAGACCTTTAAAAAGTATGTATTCTTATATTAGTTTTGCAGCATAATAATTTTGAAATAATATTGAACTAAGAAAGAAGGTATTTAATTGGAAACTGGCGTAGTTAAATGGTTTGATCCTGAAAAAGGATTTGGTTTTATAGCACAAGATGGCGGAGAAGATGTTTTTGTTCATCATACAGCTGTAAAAATGGATAGACAGCTTGAAGCTGGAAATGAAGTTCAATTTGAGCTAGTTGAGGGAAGAAAAGGTCCTCAAGCAGCTAATGTTAAAATTTATTAGACATATAAAATAAAACTATATAACTAGCTAGTTATATAGTTTTATTTTTCCGTTTTTGTATTCTGGAACAATATCTATTATGCTCTTTTGACAACAGTATTTTAAGTCTTCATCTAGTCCAAGTTCTTTAATTCTTTTATAATGACTGGCAAGTTTAATAAAACTAAATATTTCCTCATTATTTTTATAAATATAGTGTGCAGTTTTTGATATATCCGTAAGCTCTACATGAGTCATATTTATTAAACAGTCAATGATATAGCCGCTGCAAATAAAATCATCTATTGAAAATTCATTATAGGTTCCTGCATTCACTATAATAACATCTTTATTTAGCTGCTTAATTCTTCTAGCTGCAGCTTCAGCATTTATCATGGCACCTATCAAAATATTACTTGCCCCTTCGCTGCCTTTTATAGCTCTAGTACCATTTGTAGTTGTAAGCACTATGGTTTTATCTCTTACAACTTCACTGCTGTATTCGAGAGGAGAATTAGAACAATCAAAGCCTTCAATTTTTAAAGCATTTCTTTCCCCTCCTAGTATGTATTTCTCTCTGTTTTCCCTAACAAGTTCCATAGCTTCTTCTATGGTAAGTAAGGGTATAACTTCTTTACAGCGATTTGCTACTGCTGTAGTAATTACAGAAGTTGCTCTAAGCATATCAATGACTAGTACAGTTTTGTCCTTAACTTTTTGGGGTTTAATATCATCTGCTGATATTATAATATCTATTTTCATTTTCATCAGTCCTTTGTTAAATGTTATTGCTTATCTTTATTGTATACCCTTATTATAAACTTTTCCATACCTTAGCTTAGAACAGATAAATATTATAATTGGTAATATTACTTGAAATATTGCTGCATAATAAGGATATACCTGTTGATTCCACATTCTTAATCCCATAGGATCCTCTGTTACAATAAAACTAAAATTTAATATTATGAGAGCTGTTGGAACAACGATAAATCTATAATCCTCAAAATTAAATAACTTAGAAATTCCTTTAGAAGCCACCAGTAAGCATATACTTATTTTAACAAAACCTGAGATAAGAAAATTAATTGCTACGGCAGATTCTAGTCTTTGTAAAAAATTTCCTATATTTATTCTAGCCACAGCGACAAAGGTTGGATAATAATTTAAGGATATTAAGTATGTTCCTAGAACCATAGTATTTCTTACCGCTGAAACAAGTATCACACTGCCTGCAAAGATTATTGCAAGGATATACGTCCTATAGGCATCCTTACTGCTTTTTAATGAAGAAAGCACTAAAGTAAATAAAACCGTTTCTGCCATGGGAAACGAAAATGTAGCTACAGTACCTTTTATGACCGGCATTATACCATCTTCTAATACCGGAAGAATATTACTTGCTCTTAAATTTGGTATCGAAAGGATAAGTGCCATGAATATTATAAATAGGAGTATTGGTAAAAATATCTCCCCCCATCTTCCTAACCCCTCAATACCTTGTTTAATAATACATACACATAGAAGCATTATAATGCTGCTCGGTACAATCCTAGGAGTCCCCCCTAAACCTACATTACTTATAAATTCATTAAAATTATAAAGTACCAGACCACCTAAGTGTAAAGCATAGAAAGTGTATATAAGCATTATAATCTTACCTATAGCCTTTCCAAAGGTTAAAATCAAAATATCATATAAATCCTTTTCGGGAAATCTCGAAATTAGGTTTGCGTAGATTAAGCACATCGGTATAACTGCTATCATGGCTAATAAGATGGCAAGCCACATATCATTTTTTGCCTCACCACCAGCTCCAACAACAAAGGTACTTCCAAACAAAAACAGCATCATTAAAACTATTCCTTGTCTACTTGAAATTATTTCTCTATTCATTTTATTTCTCCTAACTTTGTTTAGTAATTGGTTGGATCAGCCTTTGGGTAATAGAGTTTATGGTAGGCATAGCTACTCCTATGACTATATTTATACTGAGTATCAAAGGTATAAGCATAGCTAGAAAAAAAACTATCATCTGCTTCTTTTGCTTTTTTCTTTTTAGTTCACTTAACTCTATAAAGGATAAAAGTACATATATAAATATTACAGGCACTGCCTTTATCAATTACTTTTCCCCCTTTGTAGGTTGAGACGTCATAGCACTTCCCTGTATTAATAACTCTACATCCACTTCCACAGGCAAGCTTGAGAACTCCTCACTCCATTTAGGTTTTAATTCCTTCCAAAGCTTAGTGTTTTGAATCTCAACCTTTTGCCCAAATCCAAACACATCGCTTTTATATTCTGTCTGCATTTTTTTGATTACATATTTGAGCCTATCTTCTAAAATTTTTTCAGACTCATTTTTTATTTTTTCTTTCACTTCTTTTTTTTGAAACTGCACATCTCCACTCTCTTCCCCAATGTTTACAGTAGTGGATGCAGATAATTTAATCTTAAGGTTTTCATTACTATATTCTGTCTTTACCTTTGTTGCATTTTTAAATACTTCAAAGGTAATGTTATTCTTACTTTCTCCTATATTTTCCACAACAAAGAGTCCTCCATCCAGTTTATTCATAGCCCAAAGTGCATATTGTGTTTCTTCTGGATTCAAATATCCCACAACTCTGTCATACTTTAAAATAGCGCTTCCGTTAATTTCTGTAGTCATGCTATCATCAGCTTCTTTTATGTCAACAAGAGGAATTAATATAGCCTTATCTTTGCTTTCAAAGTTTTCTATCAAATCTTTCAGCAGTGTTTTTGGAAACCTAGGTGCGTTTTTTTGATTTTCCATAACATATCTAAGCTTTGTAGCTCTTAACTCTTGAGGATTATGAGCTGTTTCTAATATTTCCTTTGCAGTTTCCTTTTTAGAAACCAAAATAAACATATCACCTCTTGCTTCAGGGTCTCTGTAGAAAAAATCTAGTGCAGGAGTAATATCCTCTGAAACAACTCCTTTTCCTAGAATTCCTATATCAACATGACTCCAGAATGCTTTTTTGCCTATTCTAGGTATAAGATTTCTCACTGCATAGAACAACGTGCTTCCTCTGCTTTCATAAATATCTGACATATACTTGGCTTGATTTTGACCAGACTCAGGTCTTGCAACTTCAACCGTTAAAATATATTCATTTGTTTTTACATCTTTATCCACTGCAAAACTCATTACAACATTAAGCCTTTCAACATCTTTATAGTCCCAACAGGAAGTATTAAGAAAACTGCTGCAAATTATAAACAAAATAAACAATACCTTTTTTATTTGTTTCATTAACTCCTTCCTTTCTGCCCCTTAATCTTATTTTGACGTCTTCTATCTTTAGGTATAAGTTTAGGTCTATAGTTCATGAGCCACCAAGGAACTCTAATTGCTGTATCCCTTATACTCTCTGAACTAATATTTGATATATTAGCCATACTAGCCATATAAGGTATTCCAAAAGATCTTAAGGATACTAAGTAGATAAATAATCCCATTACTCCAAACATATATCCATATAAACCTAATAAAGATGCAAGAATCAATAATACAAGTCTTACTACCATAAACACACCTAACATTTTTGGAATCAAAAAGGAAGATATACCTGTTATTGCAACTATTATTACCATAGGTGCACTAATAATTCTTGCATTTACTGCCGCATCTCCAAGTATAAGTGCCCCAACTATGCTTACAGCCTGCCCTATAGGTTGTGGAAGCCTCGTTCCAGCCTCTCTTAATATGTCAAAACCTACAAGCATTACTATTGCCTCAACAACTATAGGAAATGGAATGCCTATTCTTGAGGAATATATGCTAAGGAGCAGTGAAGTTTGTATAAGCTCTTGGTGATAAGCAGTTACAGCTACGTATAGTGCCGGAACACTGACCCCTAAGAAAAATGCTAGAAATCTCAGAAATCTATTGAAGGATGAATATATGTAATTATTATAATAGTCTTCGTAAATCTGAAAATATTCTAGAAATATATACGGAAGAGTAAGCACAAATGGTGTACCATCGCAAAGCACGGCTATTCTTCCTTCAAGCAGCTTTCCTGATACAACATCAGGGCTTTCTGTATTTCCTATGGTTTTAAATAGTGATAAGGGAGCATCTTTTATGTATTCTTCTATGTATTCCGATTCAATAACTCCATCAATATTTATATTTTGAAGCCTCGTTTTGAGTTCTTTCAAAATTTCTTCTTTGGCTAAGCCTTCTATATAACATACAGCCACCTTTGTTTTAGTTCTAGTACCAATCTCTATAAATTCAAATTTGAGATCTTTATTTCTGACTCTTCTTCTTATTAATGTAGTATTACTCATTATGCTTTCAGTGAAGCCTTCTCTTGAACCTCTAACTACCTTTTCAGAAGGAGGCTCTTCTATCGCCCTTACAGGCCATCCTTTGGTGTCTATTATTATTGCTTCGTCTATACCGTCTACTAAAACAATTGTGTCACCATATAACATGTCTTCTAAAGCTTTATCAATATCTTTATTCTTTTTTACATCCCCTGCGATAACAGCCTTCTTTATTAGTGTGTCTAATATGTTCTGTGGCGATATAGTCTGATGAGTATTTATATTTTCAAAATTAACATTCATTAATTTTTCTATAATATGTTCATCGACAATTTCTTTGTTCACCATACCATCTGCAAATATAACGCAATACCTTAGTGCCCTGCTGTATTTATTTTCAAATTCTCTAAACTTAATTGTACTGTCACTTTTAAAAATCTCTTTTAATGTGTTAATATTTTGAGCAAGACTAATTGAAAAGTTCATATCTCATCACCCCTTCATTTATAGTTATTATTTGTAATTTTTCATAGGCTATACTTAACGCATAACTATCACATTTTCACACAAAATAACTTATAAAAGATTTTTCCCATAGAAACAGGTGAAGCATAATGTTTAATTTTTTAAAGAAATTATTTTATAAAACTGATAAGTCTAATGGAATTCAATATAAGAATATAGAAACAGTCATTAATGAAAGCTTTAATAATAGCGCTTCGAATACAACTGCAAACAAAAAACTAACACCTTCTATGGATATTGAAAAAAACAAAAGATATATTACCACCATTTTTCAAAAATGCGCAGATATAATGTATAGAGAGCTTAATATTGCAAGCAATCCGAATTACAAAACTGTATGTATATACATTGCTAATATGATACCAACTGAGCTTATGGAAGACGTAGTATTAAAAAAATTAACTCAGCCTGTGCAAAATAGCGAAGTTTTCAAAGACATAAAAGCCTATTGTATGTCTATCTTTGGAATAGCAGAAGATGATATATTAGATGACATGAATAAAATTGTTGACGCTATAGTTGAGGGTGAACTCGTATTATTTATTAATGGAATAAATAAAGCTTTTACTGTAGATATGAAAAAGCCGCCTTCAAGAGCAGTGGATATACCTCCTACGGAAAGTGTTTTAAGAGGTCCTAGAGAAGGTTTTACTGAGTCTCACGGCACCAATATATGTTTAGTCCGAAAAAAAATTAAAAGCCCTAATCTTAAAACAGAAGGTTTTAAGATCGGCAAGGAGACTAAAACTAATATTACAATGATGTATATGTCAAATATTGCAAACGAAAAAATAGTATCTGAATTAAGAGACAGATTGAACAAAATAAAAGTAGATTCTGTGCTAGGCGCAAGCTATATAGAAGAATATATAGAAGATAGTCCTTTTAGCCTGTTTCCAACTATATTCAGAACAGAAAAACCAGATGTAGCCGCAGGGAAAATCTTAGAAGGCCGTATAATAATTTTTGTGGATACGATACCAGTAGCCCTATCTGTACCAAGCATATTTGGAGAATATTTTATGTCTCCTGATGACTATTACCTAAGGTTTTATGTTGCCACATTAAATAGATGGGTCAGAATGCTGGCTTTTGCTTTATCTTTAGCTCTTCCAGGTGCTTTTGTATCCTTAATAACCTACCATCAGGAACTTTTGCCAACTTCACTTATTATAAGCGTTATACGCAGCAGAGCAAACATTCCTTTTCCTCCAATGTTTGAGGCCTTATTTATGCTTACAACTTACCTGGTACTTCAGGAAGCCGACGTAAGAATGCCAAAAACCATGGGGCAGTCTGTCAGCATAGTAGGCGGCTTAGTATTAGGGCAAGCGGCAATAAACGCCGGTATAGTAAGTGCCCATATGATAATAGTAGTTGCATTTTCAGCTGTTGCTTCATTGGCAGTTCCTACAGTGGAATTTCAGCTTCCTTTATCTTATGCTCGTGTTGCTTTACTAATCTTAGGCGGTTTTGGGGGAATGGTAGGCTTAACCTGCGGATTAATTGCTATAATAATGCATCTTCTGTCTTTACGTTCCTTTGGAGTTCCTTTCTTAGCTCCTGTGGGTCCATTAAAACCTAATGAACTAAAGGATATATTTATAAGAGCTCCTTTATGGAGCCTAAAAAAGCTTCCGAAGACTATTACTTGGAAAGACTCTTATAGAAGAAAAGGAAGACCAGCTACTAATCCTATAACACAAGAAAACAAGGAACAGCAGAGTTAGTTAATAAATTTAAATGAGGAATGCAATATGTTATGGAAAAAAATACTTTTATGTTTCCTTACAATAAGTATTTCCTTTTCGACTATAGGTTGTACTGGAAATAAAAAAGAAATACAGCGATTGTTTATAGTTCTGGCAGTTGGAGTGGATTTAACACCTGATAGCAAAATCGAAGTTACAATGCAGCTACTAAATCCAAATATATCTACTCAACAGACTGCTGGAAGCCCTGAGGGCTCAGTAGGAAATGATGTAATAACATTATCCGGTATTGGTGATACATTTTTTGATGCCGTTTTTGAAGCCTCAAAAACTATGAGTCAGGTTCAGCACTTTGGTCATACAAAATATATCGTTATCGGAGAATCGTTAGCAAAAAAAGGAGTAGGTGATTTAATAGACTCCTTTGTAAGAATTGAAGAATTCAGACTAAATACCCCTATTCTTGTTACAAAAGGAAAAGCTTCAGAAATAGTTAGAATTCAAACGCCTAAAAGCCCTATTCCGGCCATAGTTGTTGAAAATCTATTTCTCAGGCAGGAGATGATTGGATATAGGCCTTTTAGTTATATGTTGGATTTTATAAATTCCTTAACAAGTGATACAACCTCCCCGGTATTGGCAGTCATTAATCCAAGCAAACCCACAGAGGATACACTTGACAAAACATTTGTTATGGCCGGAACCGCTGTTTTTAAAAAAGATAAATTAATAGGTTATATGACGGATAAGGAAACTAGAGGTTTGCAGTGGATTAATGGCAAAGTGGAAGTTGGAAGTGTTACTTTCGTTTCTGATGAGTTTGGTAAGGTTTCCTGTGAAATAATTAAATCTGAGAGCAAAGTTAGGTCAATTGTTGATGGAGATAAGATAAGTATAGAAATAAACATTAAAACAGTATCTGATGTAAGGAGAATCGCTGCAAAGATTGATCCTGTAAAGAATCCTGAAATATTGGACAGAATAGGCAGAGAACAGAGCAAGGCAATAAAAAATGAGATAGAGCTTGCTTTGAATACAGCAATGAATGATTTGGGTACAGATATATTTGGTTTTGGAGAAGTAGTTCACAGAAATTACCCCAAGGAATGGAAGAAACTACAAAAAAATTGGCCCTCCTTTTATCAAAACTTAGATGTGAGAATAAGCGTAAACGGTACAATAAGAAGCACGGGGCTTACCAATAAGTCCGCTAAATAATAAGAAGGGAAAGTCTGACAGTGGAAAGAAAAATATCGCCTTATCAATTGTTTGCAACTATGTTTATACTTCCTTATGGCAGTGCTGTACTTTTTTTTCTAGCTCCTGATGCAAAGCAAGATGCCTGGCTTGTTATTCTAATTTATATACTTCCCGGCATATTTCTTCAATTAATATATATACAAATTTTTAGGTATTATCCAAATGACACTCTAGTTGATTACATGCCTAAAATTTGGGGCAAATACTTAGGGACTTTTTTCAGCATCCTATACGTTTTATATTTTCAATATCTTTCTGCAAGAGTACTTAGGGATTTTACAGGCCTTATTACAATATCTTCAATGCCTCAAACATCCAGAATATTCATTGGAACCTTGCTAACTCTAACAATTGCTTATGGAATTACCACCGGTTTTGAAACTATATGCAGGGCTGCAGAAATACTTTTCCCATTAATGATATTCGGTCTTTTACTATCATACGTATTACTTTTTTACACTAAGAACATGCTTGTATTTAACAGGCTTCTTCCTATCATGGAAGACGGTTTAATTACTGAGACTATAAAAAGCTGGAAACTAATAGCATTTCCGTTTGGAGAGTTTATTGCCTTTTCAATGCTATACAGAACTCTAAATGAACCTAAAAAACTAATAAAGATTGTACCCTGGGTAGTAATCTTAGAGGGCATTTCACTTTCCTCCATAACTCTGCTTTTTATTGCCAGCTTAGGAGTAAAATATGCTACTACAACTAATTTTCCACTACTTGAAACACTGAGACTTATTCATGTTGGTGGATTTCTGGACAGATTAGATATACTTATAGTTGTAACTCTAGTCACAGCAGGTTTTATGAAAATCAGCATATTTATGTATGTTTCAATACTCGGAACATCCCAGCTTTTTAAAGTAAAAAATCAACGGTATTTGTCTTTCCCATTTGCTATCATAGTACTAATATACTCTGAGTTAATAGCAAGCAATTACCCTCAGCACATTAAGCGGGGTCTGGACTTCACAGTAAAGTACATTCATCTGCCTCTTCAGATCATTATACCTATTATCACCTTAATTATAGCGTATTTTAAAAATAAACATAAAAAGCTGCCTAATTCATAACACGAATTAAGCAGCCTTTTTATATTTAAGATAATGAAAGGGCTATATTATTTAGAAGACTCTCTATAAATAATTTTGGTAGGTACAATCACTCTATCCTTTTTAGCCTCACCTTTTATTTTCTCTATAATAAGCTTTGAAGCCTCATATCCTAAATTAAAAGCATCTATATCCACAGAAGTTAGACTTGGACTTGTGAGTTCTGCCGTTGGAACATTATTAAAACTCATTATTTCAATATCTTCAGGAATTTTAAGACCTTTTTCCTTGATAGCATCCATAGCTCCAAAGGCCATAACATCGTCTGTTACTACAAGCGCTGTTGGTCTATCCTCCCTTTGAATAAGCTTCTTTGTTACTTCATAGGCACCTTCCTTTATATAATCAGAAAGCTCCATTATATATTCTTTTCTAAAAGGTATATCATATTTTTTAAGTGCATTCATATATCCATCAAGTCTATCTAAAGACACTACAAACTTAAAAGAACCACTCAAAAAGGCAATTTTCTCATGTCCGTTCTTTATAAGCTCTTCAGTAACCTTAAAAGAAGCTTCAACATTGTCATTATCTACATATAATACTCCTTGAGGCTTAAGAGGTTTACCTATAACTACCGCTGGAACTCTAAGCTTATTTAATTTATCCAAAGCTTCATTGTCTACTGAGGAGTACATTATTATAACTCCATCTACTCTTCCACCCATTACTATGTTTTCAATGGATTCAAGTTGCTCTTTTTCGTTTACCCCTGTTGAAAGCAATATGCAATAACCTTGTTCATGTGCAGCTGCTGAAACTCCACTTAGTGCCTGAGGAAAGAAAGGATTTAAAAATGCCCTTTCTGTAGACTGCGGCATAACAATTCCAACAGTATATGTTGACTTGCTAACCAAACTTCTGGCTATAGCATTAGGATGATAACCCAATTTATCCATAGCCTCTCTTACAACTACCTTTGTTTCTTCGCTGATTCTAGGACTATCTGATATTACTCTTGATACAGTTGATGGTGAAACACCTGCGTATTTTGCTACTTCTTTTATTGTTACATTCATCCCCATAACCATAACCTCTTTTTAATAAAATGCGGTGAAAACGTTTATCCAAAATATGATTAAAATAAGAGGTAATAACTACCTCTTACAAATTATTTTCTTTCCAAATAAGAAATGCAATTATAAAAACTGTTGCTTCCTTAAAATTCCTTATATCAAAACCAGTTTCTTTTGTTATTTTATCAAGTCTGTATATAAGCGTATTTCTGTGTACATAAAGTTTTCTTGCGGCATCACTTATATTTAGCCCGCAATTTACAAACTCTTCAATAGTATTGATAAGTTCACTGTCAAAGAGATTAAACTTTTCCTTAAATCTGCTTAAAAGCTCATTCTTGACCTCTGTACTTATATTATATACAATTTTCTCAAAAAGCATTTTATCATAATAAAAAATTTCGTCTTTTATACTAAAATTTTTACTAAGAATTAAACACTCTTTAGCTTGATTATAAGCTTTTTTAATATCTTTTGCATTATATATTATATTACCATAGCTTACATGACATCTGCAATAAAGATCTGAAACTATAGATTCTCTCATACTTTTTGCATGATCACTTATTTCTTCAAAAACACCCATAACTACTATATTGTCATCATATACAAAGCTTACAACTTCATCTTCGGTATAAAGCTGCCTTATAATATTTAAAGCTTCGTATCTGCTTCCATCAACATTTACTATAAAAAATGTACAGCCCTTTGACAAGAAAGGAAGAGCTTTTCCAATTTTATCTGAGACTACTTCTTTTCCCTCTAATATTTCAATGAGGGATTGCTCCCTCATTGAAAAAAATTCTCTATACTTATTTTCAATAGTATATTTTAGAAGTGATGTACAATTTTCAAACTGTTTAGGAATTTCTAAAATCATTCTGGAATTTCCTAAAGTTACAATTGACGAAACAATATCAGAGCCTGCTGCAACTTTAGCACTTGAGTAGAAGATTTCTCCATCCTCAAGTTTCAAATTAAACCTTACACCTGTATTAAGATTTAAGTCTTGTAGAAAACTCTGAAAACTGTACATTTATTTTCCCCTTTCACTAAAAACACTAAGTAGTATATATCCGTTCATTTTTATTCACAAAACCACCAGTACAAGTGCATTTAGCACTTGTACTTACTTTGTTTATATATTAAATTATAGTATTTTCAGTTTCTTTGTCAAATACATGTATTTTGCTTGTATCTAAAGCAACCTTTAATACATCGCCAGCTTTAGCTTTTGAGCTTCCATCTACTCTTGCTACTATATTTGCCTTTCCTTTTGAAAGATAAATATATGTTTCAGCTCCCATAAGCTCAGTAACTTCTACAGATGCGGATATTACAGCATCTTGATGTTTAGCTATAAAGTCTTCGCTATCATCTAAGTTTTCTGGTCTTATACCCATTATAACATCTTTTCCTACATAATTGCCTTTTTTAATTATAGCAGCTTTATCTTCAGGAAGAACAACTGTATCTTCTCCGAATACAAGAGCAATCTTTCCACCCTTTTCTTCAACCTTAGCGTCGATAAAGTTCATTTGTGGTGAACCTATAAAGCCTGCAACGAATATGTTAGCTGGGTGATCATATATCTTTTGAGGAGTATCAACTTGTTGAACAACTCCATCCTTCATAACAACTATTCTTGAACCCATTGTCATAGCTTCTGTTTGGTCATGTGTTACATATATAAAGGTTGTTTGTAATTTTTTATGAAGCTTTGAAATTTCTGTTCTCATTTGAACTCTTAGCTTAGCATCAAGGTTTGATAAAGGTTCATCCATTAAGAATACCTTTGGTTCTCTTACTATAGCTCTACCTAAAGCAACTCTTTGTCTTTGTCCGCCGGAAAGTGCCTTTGGCTTTCTGTCTAAAAGGTGTTCAATATCAAGAATCTTTGCAGCTTCTTTAACCTTTTGCTCAATTTCAGCCTTTGGAACTTTTCTTAACTTAAGTCCAAATGCCATATTATCAAATACACTCATATGAGGATATAAAGCATAGTTTTGGAAAACCATTGCGATATCTCTATCCTTTGGAGCTACATCATTAACTAATTTATCTCCTATGAAAAGTTCCCCTTGTGATATTTCTTCAAGACCTGCTATCATTCTAAGAGTTGTAGACTTACCGCAACCAGATGGCCCAACGAAAACTATAAACTCTTTATCTTCTATATCTAAGTTAAAATCTCTAACAGCTGTTACGTTACCTGGATAGATTTTGTAAATGTTTTTTAATGATAAATTTGCCATTATACATTTCCCCCTCTGAATACTTACTTGTACCCTTTTCGTATTATACTGATATTCTATCATTTAAAGGATTACAAATCTATTCGTAAACATTACAAAAGTAAAAGTATCATTTTGTAGAAAAATACAAACCCTGATACCAATTGTTTTCTATAAATTTTCTATCTATAGCATTTAAAACTTCCCACTTCTTAAGACTCCACATAGGTCCTATTAAAAGTTCTCTTGGCGCATCACCTGTGAGTCTGTGTATAACCATATCCTGAGGCAGCATGGTTATAGACTTACATACTAAATCAACATATTCTTCCTGTTCTAAAAACTTAAGTTTTCCTTTTTCATAAAGCTTAACTAGTGGAGTATCCTCCATAAGATGAAGCAGATGAAATTTAATTCCTTTAATCTGTCTTTCAGCTATAAACTTAACTGTATCAAGCATATCCTCATGAGTTTCTCCCGGAAGCCCAAAAATTGCATGAACAACAACATCTATTTTTCTTTTATTGAGCTTTTCTAAAGCTTCCTCAAATACATCTAATTTGTATCCTCTATTAATAATTTTAGCGCTATTATCATTTATAGTTTGAAGTCCAAGCTCTATCCATACATAAACTTTTTCATTAAATTCCTCTAAAAGATCTAAAACTTCATCACTTAAACAATCTGGTCTTGTAGCTATAGCAAGTGCCACTACCCCTTCTTGCTTTACAGCCTCCTCATATTTTTCACGAAGAACCGAAACCGGGGCATAAGTATTTGTATATGCTTGAAAATAAGCTATATACTTTCCTTCCTTCCATTTCTTATTCATCATTGCTTTTATATCTTCAAACTGTCTTGTTATAGAGAAGCATCTGTCTCCAGCGAAATCACCCGAGCCTCTCTCGCTGCAGAAAACGCATCCGCCGCGACTAATAGTTCCATCTCTGTTTGGGCATGAAAATCCAGCATCCAATGAAATTTTAAAAACCTTTTCTCCAAACTTTTCCCTTAAAAAATAATTTAAACTGTAGTACTTCTTCCCGTCCCAGTCTGTCCTCATGCTGAATCATCCTTTCAAAACTTAATATTATAGCGAAATAAAATAGTCGCAGTCCTTTCTTCTAAAAACATCATTATAAGCTTATCCTTTAATCTACTTATTAAAACATTTAAACATGATTATAATACAACAAAACTGACAAAAGGTGTATAATAAATTATATAGTCTTTAACAAAAGGTGGGGTTAAATAATGAAATTCGCAATACTAAAAGATATTTTAAAGTGTACTAAGATTGCTCTTTTTATTTCCGTGGGAATATCTATACTTTTTACATTTATCTACTATATTTTCTACAACAATGGAAGCTCATCATTACTTTATTTTATCAAAAACAATTTATATTACATAGGCTGCTTTGGCCTTCTTATAAGTTCGGGTTTTTTTATTCAAAAAAACGCTACACGCCCACTTAAATATCAAGATTCATGGAATAAGATGTTTAGTAAACTAAACCTTGGAATGGTTGTTATGTTTGTTTCTTTGTTTATATGTTTATGCGGAATAGTTATACAATTATCTTTAGAAGCTGCAATAATATAAAAAGGATTGATATAGTATTTTATTTACTATATCAATCCTTTTTGCTTTAAATATAAGAAATTGAAAGTGGGAACTATTTTAAAATCTATCATGCTAAAGCAAATGACATGCTGCATAATGTCCTGAGCTTATTTCTTTAAGATACGGAGTTTCTTTACTGCATATTGGCTTGACATACTTACACCTTGCTCTAAATCTGCAGCCGGGCTCAGGATTTATAGGACTTGGCACTTCTCCTTCTAATGCAATTCTTTTTTTCGATCTTTCATAACTCGGATTAGGTATAGGAATCGCAGAAAGAAGCGCTTGAGTATATGGATGCTGTGGATTTTTATAAAGCTCATCGCTGCCTGCAAGCTCTACCATGCACCCCAAATACATTACTCCAACTCTATCTGAAATATGTTTTACCATAGATAAATCATGCGCAATAAATAAATAAGTTAGACCAAATTCATTTTGCAGGGTTATTAGCAAATTAACAATTTGTGCTTGAATAGATACATCTAAAGCAGATATTGGTTCATCACAAACTATAAATTTCGGATCGATTGCTAAACACCTTGCGATTCCAATTCTTTGTCTTTGACCACCAGAGAATTCATGCGGAAATCTACCAGCATGCTCTTTATTAAGTCCAACCAAGCGAAGAAGCTCATATATTCTATTTTGCTTATCGTTTTCGCTATACATTTTAAAGTTATTCATTCCTTCGGATATAATATCTCCTACAGTCATTCTTGGATTTAAGGATGCATATGGATCTTGAAAGATTATTTGAGCATTCTTTCTAAACGCCTTCTTCTCTGCCTTATTCATTTCATAAATATTTTTGCCTTCAAAAAGCGCCTGGCCACCTGTAGCTTCATACATTCCTAATATAGTTCTTCCGCAAGTGGTTTTTCCACATCCTGATTCTCCAACCAAACCCAATGTTTCTCCCTTTTTGATACTAAAAGAAACATCATCAACAGCTTTAAGTATTTTATCATTTCCAACATTAAAATATTTTTTTAGATTTTTAACTTCAACTAAAGTATCAGGCTTCATTATAATTCCCTCCTTATATCTTCAGCTAAGTCTACTTTCACGGCTAATGGATGCTGAAGCCAGCAGGCTACCTCATGGGTATCACTTATTGTGCTTACCTCCGGGTACTTGATTCTGCATATTTTCATACAATACTTGCATCTGCTTGCAAAACCACAGCCTTTAGGTGGTGCTAGTAAATCTGGAGGTGTACCCTGAATAGAAACTAGTTTTTCTTTATTTTTCAGCTCTAGCTTTGGAACAGCATTTAATAAAGCTAAAGTGTAAGGATGCTTTGGATTTTCGAATATTTCATCAACAAAGCCTTTTTCAATAATCTTACCAGCGTACATAACTGCAATTTTTTGTGCCATACCAGCAACTACACCAAGATCATGCGTAATCATAATTATTGCTGTTCCTAATCTGCTTTGCAATTCCTTTAGTAAATCCATAATCTGGGCCTGTATAGTTACATCTAACGCAGTTGTTGGTTCATCGGCAATTAGCAATTGAGGATTACAAGCAAGCGATATTGCTATCATAACCCTTTGGCGCATACCGCCAGAGAACTGATGAGGATATTGCTTTATTCTTTCTTTCGCATTAGGTATATTAACCATTTCAAGCATTTTCACTGCCTCTTGCAATGCTTCAGCTTTGCTCATACCTCTATGTATTATTAAACTTTCAGCAATTTGATTTCCAACTCTCATAGTAGGATTCAATGAAGTCATAGGATCTTGAAAAATCATGCTTACATCTTTTCCTCTATAATGCTGCCATTCCTTTTCACTAAATTTCAGTATATTCTTGCCATTAAATAATACTTCACTATCTTGCTTTATTTCTCCTGGCGGAGTATCAATAAGTCCCATTATTGTTTTTGAAGTTACAGTTTTTCCGCAACCTGATTCACCAACAATAGCAAGTGACTCACCTTTGTCTAAATCAAAGGAAACTCCTCTTACAGACTGAACTTCACCGGCGTAAGTATGATATGAAACTTTCAAATTATTTACTTCAAGTAGTTTTGACATGTTGTTTTCCTCCTTTTCCTACTGGCGAAGTTTAGGATCTAATGCATCACGAAGCCCATCTCCAAGAAGATTAAATGCCAGCATAGTTACGCTTATGGCTGCTGCTGGAAAAAACAATTCATGAGGATAGTAGGCCATTTGCTGCTGACCTAAAGAAGCCATGGCTCCCCAGCTTGTATATGGCGGTTGAACTCCTAAGGATATAAAGCTTAAGAATGCTTCTGCAAATATAAATCCAGGCACCTGGAAAGTTAGATTAACAATAATTACACTCAATGTGTTAGGCAAGAGATGTTTAAGTACAATTTTCATAGGTGAAGTTCCTAACATTTGTGCTGCAAGTACGTACTCGCTTTCTTTCAGCTGCAGGACCTGACCTCTAACAAGTCTTGCGAGGCCCGTCCAACTTGTTATGCATAATGCAATAATCAAAGAAGTAAGGCCCTTACCTAATGATATAGACACAAGAATTACAATTATCATATATGGTATTCCAACTATAACTTCAACAATACGCATCATTATGTCGTCAACTACCCCGCCAAAGTAACCGCTTACTCCACCATAAATAGCTCCTACTACTAATGAAACAAAAGCTCCTACAAGACCGATTAAGATTGATACCCTTCCACCGATCCAGATTCTTACAAAAATATCTCTTCCTAACTCGTCCATGCCAAACCAGTGTTCCTTGCTTGGCCCTTGATTAGCCAATTCTATAGCCTGCTCTTTAAAATCCATTTTTGAAAATATAGGCACAAAAGCACATGCTAAGCCTATAATAATTAACAGGAGCATTGAAAGCATCGCTACTTTATTTTTCTTAAGTCTTCTCCAGGCGTCCTGCCAATATGTAATACTCGGTCTAACGATAGCATCAGATACTTCCTTATCATAACCAACTACTTCAAACAATTCTTTATCAATTTTTGTTTCCATTGCATCAGCACCTCCTATCTCTTTTCTCCAGTTATTCTAACCCTTGGATCTACAACTCCATAAAGTATGTCCATAAGCACTATTGAAATAACAAAGAAAAATGAGAAGAAAATAGTAGTTGCCATGATCATGGTAAAATCTCTTCCATTTATACTTTCTACATAATACATACCAAGTCCTGGAATACAAAAGATTCTTTCAATAATAAATGAGCCTGTAACAATACCTGCGATTTGTGGAGCAATCATTGTGATAATTGGAGTTATACTGTTTCTTAGTATATGCTTTCTAATAATTGCCCACTTTGAAAGCCCTTTAGCCTTTGCAGTTTGAATGTAATCATTATTTAATACATCTAAAACAGAGGTTCTCATAAATCTTGAATAGGTTGCAATACTTCCAAAAGAAGCTGCCAAGGTAGGTAAAATTGTATATTTAAAGCCTGAAGTCCATATATTTTCAGAAGGCCATCCGATTATAGGAAGTATTTTCCCACCTAAAGCTTTTTGTAATAATGCAGCTAAAACAAAGCTTGGAACTGATACACCAACCAAAGCAATAAATATAACAGAATAATCTACCCAAGTATTTCTCCTAAAGGCAGCAATTATCCCAAATATTAGTCCAACTACAACTCCAAAACATATAGCTTGAAGTCCTAATCTAGCTGATGCTGGAAACTTTTCTTTGATTATTTGATTAGCAGTAAGTCCTGGACTCTTCATAGATTCTCCAAGATTACCTTGTGCTACATTTTTTAAATAGATAAAATATCTTTCTACTACAGGCTTATTTAGGCCCCATTTTTCTTTTAAGTTTGCTTCTACCGCCGGCGGCAGCAACTTAGTGCCTGTTTGTATTGGATCACCAGGTAACGTATTCATAAGAAAAAAAGTTGCTGTGACAATTACCCACATAGTAAGAATTAAGTATCCTACTCTTTTTAAAATGTACTGGGCCATACTAAAACCTCCTTCTAGGTAAGTAATACTGCAGCCGGTATTAACCTGCTGCAGTACTTATATGTATGTAATTATTTCTTTTCTATATAAACACGCTTTAATTCGTATGATGGTCCGCCTGCTTCTATATCAAGGCCTTTTACATAGCTTTGCATGTAATTAGATGCAACATTGAAGGTTAAAGGAGCAATACCTGCTTTATCAGCAATTAAAATCTTTTCAGCTTGTTTAAACATATCAAGTCTCTTAGTCATATCTGACTCAACACTTGCTTTTTTTACTAACTCATCATATTGACTATCTGAGAAAAATGCTGAGTTGTTTCCATCACCAGTTATAAATAGTCCCATAAAGGTCATTGGATCGTTATAGTCAGCGCCCCAACCAGTTTGAGCTACTTGGTAAGTTCCCTTCATTATCATCTTGTTAAAGGTTGCACCATCACTGGCAGTATCAATTTTAACTTTAACTCCAAGGTTCTTTTCCCATTGGCTTTGATAGAATTCACCTACTACTCTTGTATCTGCATTTGCATTTCTTTGTAAGAAAGTTACTTCAATTTGCTTGCTTTGGTCTAGTCCAAGTTCTTGCAAACCTTGCTTTAGCAATTCCTTAGGATCTTGTCCCTTTACTTCCTTTAGAGGTTCCGGAGCTGCTTCCCTAAATATCTTATCTCCATTGTTCAACCCGTATGGAACTAATCCATATGCAGCTTGGTCTTTCTTTGTAACATTCTTTACATATCCATCTCTATCTAATGCTAATGAGAATGCTAATCTTACCTTTGCATTAGTAAAAATTTTGTTTGGATCGTTATTGTTAAATGCTATATATCCTACACTTGGGTAATATCCGATTATAGATGTTACTTCACCTTTATCAATTTTGTCTTTAAGCTTAGCTGAATATTCCTGCTTAACATTCTGTATTAAGTCTAAGCTCTTTCCATCAAACATTTGCTGTCTTGTTGCTTCTTCAGGTATTAAATTTATATTCGCTGTTTCAAGCTTTACAGATTTAGCATCCCAATACTTTTCATTTTTCTTTAAAATCACCTTTGAACCCTTAACCCATTGATCTACAACAAATGGTCCTGAATATACCAATGCTTTAGGGTCTGTACCATAAGACTCACCAGCTTTTTCTACTATATCTTGTCTAAGTGGCAAAACATTAACGAAATTCATTAATTGAAGGAAATACGGTGTTGGTGTATTTAATGTGAACTGTAATGTTTTTTCATCTACTGCCTTAACCCCTATATCCTCTGCTTTACCCTTATTTGTGTTGTATGCCTCTCCACCTTTTATAACATAGAATATTCCTGCATTAGGACATGCTATTGAAGGCTCAAAAAGTCTTTTAACTGCATACACATAATCCTGAGCTGTAATCTTTTTCCCATCTGTCCATGAATAGTCTCTTAAATGAAATGTCCATGTCAGTCCATCTGCAGAGGTCTCCCACTTTTCTGCACCCGCAGCTACTAGTTTCTTGTTTTCCAGTCTTACTAAACCTTCTTGAGTTTCTTGTGCTACAGTGTTAGATGCAGAATCAGCCAACTTTGAAGTATCAAGAGTAGCCGGATCCTGTGTAGTTGCCACATTAATAACTTGCGGAGTATTGTTTGTACTGGAGTTTGTTGGTGTTGTGTTACCACCTTTGCAGCCAGTAAGGATAGAAGTCATTGTCAAAACAGTTGTGATAGTCATTGCCAAAAGTTTCTTTTTACCCATAGAAATGTACCCCCTATAATTTTGATATATTAATATAGATAAATATTAATATAGATAAATATTTATCTAGTTATATATACTTCTTTTCAGTCTCAAACTTAAATGTGCTTTCTGTAAACTTCCATAGCAAATCGATGCAGGCATTCACATCGTCCATATTTACTATGCCATTAGGACTGTGTCCATATCTTGTTGGTATGGATATGCCTAAAGCCTTTACTCCACGATTGGATTTGTTTATTGCACCAGCATCGGTGCCTCCACCTGCAAGAGCATCTAGTTGATACTTTATGTTGTTCTTTTCAGCACATTTAATCATGACTTCAACTAATTCCTCATCACATATAACTGAATTATCCAGTACCTTAACAGCTGCTCCCCCTCCAAATACTGCATTACCATCAGTATCTGTAGGCACATCAAAGGAACCTGTTATATCAACTGCTATTCCTAAATCAGGATTTATTCTTTCGGATGCTACAGTAGCACCGATTAGACCTACTTCTTCTTGTACTGAAAATACAAAATAAATATCATGATATGGATTGGTTACTTTTTTAAGTGCCTCGATTAATATATAGCAGCCTATTCTATCATCTAAAGCCTTTGCAGTTACGCAATTATTATTGAGCTCTTTATATTCTCCTATATAAGAAGCTGGCTCACCAATGGAAACATACTTTAATGCATCCTCTTTCGAAATTGCACATATATCAACATAAAGCTTATTTATATCTGCCGCTCCTACTTTGTCCATCTTCTCGAAAGAACTTATTGTTCCAAGTGCCCCATTCTTGAACTGTACTCTATTCATAAATGAAACCTGTGCTGATATTCCTCCAACCTTCTTAATCTTTACAAAACCCTTGTCAGTTACTCCAAGTACTGCAAAGCCTATCTCATCCATATGACTTGAAACCATTATTTTTTTCTTTTCATCTCCAGTACCTTTCTTTACTGCTATGACATTTCCAATAGCATCAACCGTAAGCTCATCAACAAAATCCTTTACATTGTCTATAACGATCTTAGCAATTTCTTTTTCAAAACCGCTAACACCAAATGTTTGAGTCAATTCTTTTAATAGCATTGGATTACCCCCTGTCTTAAAATAATTATTTAAAATTAACTAAAAACGTTTTAATCTCATATGGCTTTATCTCAAAGTTAACTTTATTAATATCACTTTTAATAACGCCAATTGGGTTCTCTAATAAATCACATTCATAAACACTTTCTATCTCACTACAAAAGCTTACTTCTACTTTTTCTCTCATGTTTTTATATTCATAAAGTCTTACTATTACTCCGTCACCGGTTTCAGCTTTCTTAACTACCTCTGCAATACAATTATCCTTATTAACCTTTAATAGAGACATATTATTTTGCAGCATTCCTTCATGAGCATCTTCAATTACTGAGTGCATTGGTACGTTAAGGTTATAAGCCATCTCTTGAGTGCTTGCTTCCTTCCAAGTGTTTTTATGTGGATATATTGAGTAAGTAAACTCATGTAATCCTAAATCTGCTTCAGGGTTTGGATATGTACCTGCTTTTATTAATGTAAGCCTCATTGTATCACCCTTAATGTCATACCCATACTTGCAATCATTCAATAAACTTACACCATAAGCGCCTTCGGATAAATCAGCCCATTTATGTGCACATACTTCAAATTGAGCTAAATCCCAGCTTGTATTATTATGTGTTGATCTTTCTATATTTCCATATTGTACTTCATAGGATGCTTTGCTTGAGTTTACATCAACTGGAAAGGCTGCTTTAAGCAGTATATTTTTTTCCTTCCAATCCACACTATTTTTAAAATCTACACGAGGTATATTGTTGTAGAAATAAATATATTGATCTATAGTCGAATCGCAGAAGCTTCGTTTAATGTTGATACAGTATCTTACAGGACCCTTCTCAATTAGCTCTACATGACTTATATCATTTACTTCCCACATCTTCATCTTGTAGTATATATCTATATCCCAATTTTCCCAGTTCATCGGCCTGTCTTCAAAGGCTTGAAGTACGTTAGCTTTTTTATTACTTTTAATTATTTCTCTATTATTTTCCTTATCATGTAAAGATGTAATATTATAGTTTTCATCAAAGCTTACTTTAAAATATTTGTTTTCAAATTCTCTGTCAAAGCTTGTAGTCTGGTTTGAAGCCATCGGGGTTTCTGTTATTATGCTATATGTCTTATAGCCCTTAGAAGGAACTTTTTCTGCAAAGAATATAAACTTCTTGCCATTATCTATTATCTGTATATCGACATTTTTTCCATCTAAGTCCCGAAGTCCTTGAACCTTTGTTCCTTCTTTTATAGCAACTTCTACAATATCATCTCTGTCGTAGGATAAAGTATTAAATACTACAACAGACTTCTCATTTAAATTAATCTTTGAAGTAATCCTTTTCAAGGAACTATCAATTAGTTCTTGTCCCAGTTCTATAGCTTCTTCGTACTGCTCATGAGATTCATCATAGACCTGCTTTATTGATGAACCCGGTATAATATCGTGAAATTGATTTATAAGAACTTTCTTCCAGCCTTTTTTAAGTTCTTTCTCCGGATAAGCTTCTCCTAACATCATGTTTAAGGTTGATAGCATTTCAGCATCCTGATATAAAACTTCAGTTTTCCTATTGTATCTTTTGTTCTTAGCCATAGAGGTATAAGTTCCCCTATGATATTCAAAATATAATTCACCCACCCAGGTTGGAATTTCTTCCTTTGCTTTTGTTTTCTCATATAGTCTGTCAAAAAACTCAGTTTCAAAGCCTATTTCTACTCTTGGACATCCCGGAATACCATATTTCAACCTTCTGGCATTTTCAAGCATTTCCTTTGTAGGACCACCGCCCCCATCTCCATAACCAAAGAGCATTAAAGTTTCTTCAGATATATCTTTATTTTGATATCTTTTCCATGTTCCCATAGTTTGATTTGCATTAATTATACCTGTATAGGTTGTCTTATTTTTTGATTCACTGAAGGTTACAGCCTCACCTTGTTTTTTATAATCACTGGTTGTAACTAAATGCGTAAAAACTTCACTTCCATCTATTCCACGCCACATAAAGGTATCATTGGGAATGGTATTAAATTGATTCCAATCAAGCTTTGTAGTCATAAAATATTTGATTCCACTCTTTAGAAGTATCTGAGGCAGCGCAGCGCTATAACCAAATACATCCGGAAGCCACAGCGACTTGCTTTCTATCCCAAACTCATCCTTAAAAAACTTATGTCCCAATATAATTTGTCTTATAAGAGACTCTCCAGACGGTATATTACAGTCTGCCTCTAGCCACATTGCTCCATCTATCTCCCAAGCTTTTTCTTTAACTTTCTTCTTAATTTCTTCATATAGCTGCGGTTCATTTTCTTTTATGTACTCGTATAGCTGAGGTTGGCTAGACATAAACTTATATTCTGGGTACTGTTTCATAAGGTTTAAAACCGTGGAAAAACTTCTTACAGCTTTTTCTTTTGTTTGGCTAATTGTCCATAGCCAAGCAATATCTATATGTGTGTGACCTATTGCTGTTACAACAGGACTATTATAATTAATATTAGAATAAAATTCTTTTTGCAGATAATTGTTTGCAGTCTCTACTGATTTATAAAATTCGCAAGAATAAAGCTTCCTAAGATCAAGCATATCTATAGCTTTTCCAAGCTTTATCAAAATGCGAGTCTTATTATCATCATTATTTTCAAGCAATTTAGCTACTGATAATGGAACATTTAAGTTATAGTAAATATCTTCTATCACTCTATCTAGTATAACTATTTCTGTGTTGATAGTTATTTTGGCATCAATAAGGCCACTGTAGCCTAAAAATGCTACTGAGTACTCTTTACCTGCCTCTGCACATTCACTTAGCAATACTTCACGGTGATTTACATCAAGGCCTTGAATAAGCTTTCCATCAACATAGAAAAGAAATTGTGGGTTTGTTGCATCCCAAAGACCTTCACGACCTGTAGTAATTCTAAATACTACATTCTTACCGTCAAATCTCTCAGGTATTCTAACAGTAGTTCTAAACCATTGATGTTTGTCATAACCACCCCACAGGCTTCCAGTTATATAATCATTCCAATCCTCATCCTTAAATTCTTTATGCTCTCCGCCAGCAAATTTTCCTTCACAAACCTTATATCTTGTAATTGGTTCTAAATCCGAGTAAATTGCTATTTTTAAGTCCTTTATTATTCTTTCAATTCGTTCAATTTCAAACGGCATAAAATATTGCCACTACCTTTCCGGTTAAATTTCTATTAAGCACTTCCAATCAAGCTGCATGCTAACTGCTATCAGCTATCAGATAGGTTGTTCTTTCTAAAAAGCTTGTATATTAATACAAGCTTTATTCATAATCCAAAAGTTATAATTCATTAATAACTTTCAAAAATACTTGGACTTAGTTATTTCTTGAAGTCATTAATTAGCTGACTTAACATCTCTATATATCATACTGATAATTTTATCATTAATTGCTTGTGCTTTTTTAACGTTTCTTTTTCTTATGTTTATAAATAAGTCTTCATGTAATGGTATAGTATCTGTAAAAGGATCCTTCATTCCTAAAGGAAACTCCCACAGCTTGTTTAGAAGTCCATCTATGGAATCTATTAGCTGAATCATTATTCTATTGTGACAGCTGTTATATATAGCCATATGGAACTGCCTATCTTCAACGTTTTGTTTTACTCCTCTATGGTATTTCTCCATTAATACTTTCAAGATTTCTTCAATTCCATCCAATTCTTCTTCTGTAGCATTTTGAATAACTAGATGTATAATTTCTTTTTCCAGTATTCTTCTGGCCTCTAAGAGCTCTAATATGGATTCTTTCTCTTTTCCAAACTCTATTTCGGCAGATATGGTGTTTGAAGAACCATCCTTCACAAAAACGCCCTTACCATTAGCAACTTCCAAAACATTTTTTGCTTCTAAAGTTTTAATAGCCTCTCTAATTGAAGATCTGCTAACTCCCAAAATCTCAATTAACTCCGACTGAGAAGGAAGTCTATCCCCATTTTTTAAATTATTTTTTTCAATGTATTGCTTTATAAATTCAATTATTTCTGATTGTAATGGCAATCTTTTAATTGTGCTCATATATACCTCACATGTTAACGATATCATAACACTATCAGCTATCTGATAGGTTAATTTAATTATACACTATAAAATTTAGAAATCAATATGTTTTTAGAATATTATTTTTTAGAACAGCTTATCTTTAGTGTTAAAATTTCGAAGGGCTTGAATGTTAATTCATTGCTTTCTCTATTAAATGCATCATTCTCTATAGCTTCCTCCATCAAATTAACAAGCTGTACATTTTCAGTCCTATATCCAAATTTAAGTTTTGCTTTTTCACTGCTTCCACTGCATTCATACAGTCTTACAATAATATCATCACTATATTCTGCCTTTTTTACAGCTTCAACAATTATGTTTTCATTATCAACTCTTATAAATGCTTCTTTTCTGCCAGTAATGTAACTATCGCAGCTAAACTCAATAATTTTTAACGTCAGATTCAATTCATAAGCTCTTCTATTAACCTGTCCTGTGATACAATCACCATTATGAGGATATAGCGAATAAGTAAATTCATGAATTCCCTTATCTGCTTCAATACCTGGCATATTAGTGCTTCTTAAGAGATTTAAATCCATTATATTTTCTTTAACTCTATGACCATATTTACAGTCATTTAATAATGCAACTCCATAATCTCTTTGAGATAGATCAACATATTTATGAGCACATATTTCATACTTTGCCATATCCCAGCTTGTGTTGTCGTGATTAGAACGTTTTATAGTACCAAACTGAATATCACAACTTACCTCGTTAGTATATACATTGATTGGGAAAGAGGTTCTAAGCATCTTATTGCTCTCATTCCAGTCAACCTTTGTATTAAAATCAATTCTCCTGCTGCCTTCAGTTAATATAATCTGCTGCTCAATAGTTGATAAATTATATTTATAAATTTGTTTAATAATAGCTTTAGGCCCATCAGTTATACTTTCAGAATACTGTAATTTAAAGTTCTCATGAGGTATATCATAGCAAGCTGGTGAAAAGTCCCACGCATTTCCATAAGGCTCTTCATATACAGTAAGCACATTTGCCTTGAAATTCGTATCTAAAACTTCTCTAGAAAATTCTTTGTCAAATACAGATTTAAGTGAGCCATCTTCATTAAAGCTTACCTTCAGTAAATTATTTTCTATAAAGTTATTTTCTGACCTAACATCAAAAGAATCAGTATTGCATATGCTGCACATCATAGATGTCTCACTCATAGCTGGTACTTTAGCCTTAATCCAGTTTCCATTTATATTAATCCATTCTTCTCTATCCCAGGATAGTGAATTAATTATAGCAAAAGCTTTAGTTCCTTTAGAGGTTTTATTTGTTAACAAAGCATCAGAGGCAGCTTCATCTATGCGGCATGAATTCTCAAGTAAAGCTCTGTAGGTACTCTTTGTTAGCTCCTCTGTTAACTTAAGCAAATACTCGTACCTTTCAATTGATTCATCATATACCCTTTTTATTGATGATCCCGGTAATATATCATGAAACTGGTATAGTAGTATTTCCTTCCATATAGCCTCAATTTCTTGCTGAGGATATACCTTTATACCTTCTATATGTGCCAGTACAGATACATATTCTAATTCCCTGAGTGCAAATTCCATTCTTCTATTGAACTTTTTATTTTCAGCTTGCGTAGTGTAAGTTCCCTGGTGCTTTTCTAAATATAATTCTCCCCACCATACCTTATAGCTTGATATATTTTTTTCAATCCTCTTGAAAAATTCTAATGAAGGTTCTTGCTTAACAGGCACTAATCCATTTAAACACCTTTCTCGTTTTAATCTCTCAAGATGTTCTTCTCCCGGGCCTCCACCTCCATCTCCTATTCCAAAGAGCATTAGGCAGTCCTCCGAAACTCCTTTATCCTTAAAATTTCTCTCTGCTTCTTTTATTGCCCTTGGAGCAGCAGAGCTATTGTAAGTTCCTTCTGGAGGCATATGTGCTAATATTCTGCTTCCATCTATTCCTTCCCACATGAAAGTGTGATGTGGAAATTGGTTATATTCATTCCAAGATAGTTTTATTGTCATAAAATAATCTATTCCAGACTTTTTTAGAATCTGAGGAAGGGCAGCACTGTATCCAAACACATCTGGAAGCCATAAAATTTTCACATCCTTATTAAATTCTTCTTTAAAAAACTTCTTACCATAAAGTACTTGGCGAACTAAAGCCTCACCACCTGAAATATTTGTATCAGGTTCAACCCACATACCACCTTGAGCTTCCCAGTGTCCTTCTGCTATACGCGCCTTTATCTTATCATAAAGCCTAGGATATCGTTCTTTCATCCACGCATAGAGCTGGGGTTGACTTGCTCCGAATATGTATTCAGGATATCTCTCCATATTTGACAATACTGTTGAAAATGTACGGGCTCCTTTTCTTATAGTTTCCCTTATTGGCCAAAGCCAAGCTAAGTCAATATGAGCATGTCCTATAGCACTTATCTTTAAAGCTTCATCTCCACAACTTCTATTAAGCTCTACAGAAAGAATTTCTCTTGCTTTTTTAGCCTCTTCTTCATCATAATTTATCATAGTCTTAAAGGCTGCAAATAACGAAAATAGAATTCTCTGATGTCTTGGAGAATCCTCCGGAAGTTGTTCCATCAGTTCTTGAAGAACTTCTATATCGTAGTAAAGCTGATGCATTTTTTCATTCAAAATTGCAATATGGGCTTCTTTAATTTTTCCGCTATCTCTGTAATTCCCAAAAAGATCATTACATCCAGCATCTGCCCATATATCAATTTTCTCACCACCTTGTGCATCATTTAAAAAATGAACTACCCTCTTACCAGGCCTTCCAAGAGTTAAGTCGAATTCAGAGCTAACATTAGTTAACCCTTGTATAGGACAGCCATCTTCATCAAATATACATGCCTCTCCACTTAAGTCTATCAATAATACAATTTTATTATGAGCCGCAGATTTTGGTACAGCTCCAGTAAAATTAAACCATGCACAATCCCAAAGTTCTCCCCAACTATCTTCTAAATTCAGTGAAATATATTTACCTTTGGTTCTTTCTTTAAAATGAACTGGTTCTTCAGTAACCCATGCATTAATATTTAGCAACGCAATTTTGCTATATATTTTTTCTTCTACTCTTTCTTTAAATACACTAATACTTTTCTTATAGGATTCATTAAAATATGGCATTTTTCCCTCCTTTTAATCATTAGCTTTTCTATGGTTATTTATTTAATAATTTTCTTTAATTGTATAAATCTACTAATGCAATGTCAACATTAACTGTTTAGATATTATATTAATAGAAAATAGTTTTAATATTAATTTATGAACGCAGGTGTAGATAACAAGTTAATATGAAGATGCAGTTAAGATTTATTCAACAAACATAAAACAGCAGATAAGATATCATCTTCTCTGCTGTTTTGTATCATTAAAGCTTTTGCTGCGCATCTACCCTTTTTTACATTATAATCTCTTAATCTTAAAGTCCTTAAGGTTTATCTGGTATTTTCCGGCCTGATCAGAAGCCTCTTTATCTTTTGGATCTTTTGCTATTACTTCGTAGTTCATAACATCTTTATCAAAGGAAGAAAATACAATCTCAACCTTTCCATAAGGATATTTTTCTTCAAACTTTTGTTTTATAAGTTCTCCGCTGTCTGTATTATATACCCTAATACATCTGCCCATATTATTTCTATTATATTGGATCATTAAAAATTTTTCTCCATTTGAAAATGTCATAAATTCAACTTTTGAATCTTTTAATAAATCCAAAGAAGTCATTTCTTTTCCTATAGGCTTCTCCCTCGCCATCTGTCCTTGGGATCCGCCTTTTTTATCTCCTGACTTTCCTCCCTGGTCTCCTTGTCCCTGGCCTTCTTCGCTACCTCCGCCGCCTTGTGTGGCCATGCTCTCATCAATTTTTATTATTCCAATATAAGAATCTTTGTCATAACTTGATATAGCAATTCTTTCTCCTTCATAGCCAAAATTCATAACAGAAAACTTGTTTCTTGGAACTACCTGCTTAGCTAAATTTCCTTTATCATCCTTAGAAAAGGCATACTGAGGAAAACTGCTGCTATCAATAAGCAGGTTTGTTTTTATATTATTTTTACTCCTTACTCTTAATGCATTGTCCTCAAGAAAGGCCTCTTTTTCTGTTTCATTTTTCACTTCATTTATTTTATAGTCAGAACCTTCCTTTATTATTTTTATGCTGCACTCATCCAATGTAGTTATAGGTTCTGATAAACTCATTCTAGTTACCTTTACCTTAAAAAATCCTGTTTTACCTATCTCACTGGTTTCATCTATACTATAGCCTTTTACTTTTAAATCGCTTTTAGGATCATTGGCAGTTTTTCCTGCTAACTCTTTAGTATATAGCTTTTTAGCATTTGCAAGGTCCTCTCTCATTAAATCTTTCATATAGTTATCTACTACATTTTGAGCGACTTTTATTTCGAACTCATTTGCCTCCTCGTTTGAAACCTCACTTTTCTTGCTTTTACAGGCTGAAAGAGTGAACATAAAACAGCATATAATAATATAAGATAATATCCTCTTAATTTTCCTATTCATTTCTATCCTCCCTCTAATAAAATTGCGATTTAATCGCGATTTTCTAATTAATAATAATAGGACTTTCTTTATGAAATTATTAATTGTTAATTAATCAGATTGCTTCGTAATCTACTTATAGTTTGCCAAAAAATAAAAATTTAATTTGTAAATACATTATTTTTAATTTTTTTTATATATTTATATAGATAACATATTATTGGAGGGGGATTTTTTTGCGAAAAGGGGTCAAGCTTGCTTTCCAAATTGCAGCAGTTTTTATAGGAACAATAGTTGGTGCTGGACTTGCTTCGGGACAGGAAATTAGGCAATTTTTTACGGAATTCGGCTATAAAGGCTTTTGGGGTATTCTAATATGCTGTACGATTTATATGATAATTGGCTTCATGATAGTATCCATAAGCACAAAATATAATCTGAAGTCTTACAATGAGCTTATAAATTTAGTGCTCAGACCTAAACTGTTTGCCAATTTTACAGATGGATTAACAAGTCTTTTTATGATAAGCGGTGCTGCGATAATACTAGCCGGCAGCGGTGCTTTAATTCATCAGTATTTAGGATTATCCAAATGGATAGGAATTCTTATTATGGTCTTCGTATCACTCTTTGTTCTCTTAAGAGATACAAAGGGACTTATAGAGGTAAACTCTTTTATTGTACCATCACTTATAATAGTGCTTTTAACAGTGTTTACTATGTACATATTTTTTAATAAGGATGTTGTCAGCTTAACATACATAAAGACAGTTCCTCAATATAAAAGCAACTGGTTCATTTCATGTCTTCTATACAGTGGTTTTAATATTTTAGGCTGCAGCGGTGTACTGGTACCGCTTAGTACAGAAATTAAAAATAAAAAGAGCATGCTCTGGGGCATTGCTATGGGTGCGTTAGTTTTAACCGGTCTCACGATAATGATAAATCTTATGCTTCTATTAAATGTTCCGTACATATTTAAATATGAAATTCCACTGTTATATATAGCTCACAGATTCGGCAATATAATTCAAATAATGCTTGTTTGTATAATATGGCTTGAAATGTTTTCTACTGAAGTGTCAGATGTATATAGTGTTGGAAAAGCTATAACCCAGATATTTAAAATACCCTACAAAACTGCAGTAATTATAGTTATATTAATAGCTATACCAATATCTCAAATAGGTTTTGTAAATTTAATAAGCGTAATATACCCGGCCTTTGGAGTAATAAGTCTCATTTTTATGATTGAGTGTGTATTTTTTTACTTTAAAAATTGCAGATAGAATATATTAATGCAATTGTTCTAATTCATTATATATATTTAAGATTAACCTGAAGTAGTGTATAATTACTTCAGGTTAATTTTTATATCATGGAGTGTTGATCATGCTTGATTTATTATATAGCTGTAAATTATGTCCTAGAAACTGTAAGGTAAACAGACTTGAAGGAGAACTTGGCTTCTGCAAATCCGGTTCTGGAGTAAAAGTAGCAAGAGTATCTCTTCATCATTGGGAAGAACCTTGTTTGTCTGGAGAGGCAGGTTCAGGCACTGTATTCTTTTCTGAATGTAATTTGAAATGTGTATTTTGCCAAAATCATTGCATAAGTCATGATGGTATTGGCAGGGAAATAACTATAGAGAGGCTTGCTGAAATATTTTTAGAGCAGCAAAAAAGAGGAGCTAACAATATTAATCTAGTTACTCCCACGCACTTTGTTCCTCAAATTATTGAAGCAATTAAACTAGCCAAAAGTAATGGGCTAACACTTCCTATAGTTTATAACAGTAATGGCTACGAAAATATAGAAACTATCAAAGCTCTTAACGGTTTTATTGATATATATCTTCCTGACTTAAAATACTATGATGATAAATACGCAATTAAATATTCTCACGCTCCAAATTATTTTAATATAGCTTCTAAAGCTATAGAGGAAATGTATTCTCAAGTGGGTATGCATGAGTTTAATACTAATGGTATGATGAAGAAAGGCGTTATAATTAGGCATCTAATGCTTCCTGGACTTCTTTTTGACTCTAAGAAGATAATGGACTATATACATAATACTTTTGATAATAATGTGTATATAAGCATTATGAATCAATACACGCCTATAAATAATGTATCCAAATACCCTGAAATCAATAAGCCTTTAAATCCAAAGCATTATGAAAGTCTTATTGATTACTGCTTGAGTATAGGCATAACAAATGCCTTCATTCAAGAAGAGGGCACTGTTTCTGAAAGCTTTATTCCTGATTTTGATTTGAGGGGAGTTTAATAATTTTACGAAATAAAATGTGCGTAGGCTGTGGTATACAACCCTTGCGGACTTTAAAGCACAGCCTACGTTAATTTTACTTCATAATTGAATTATAGTCCTTATAACCCAAAATAGACTCCGCATTTTTAACAGCATTGATAACCGCTTGCTCTACAACTCTTGTAGCAAGAAGTCCAACAACATTTATGTCCACTTCTACTTTTCCTGTTGCCATTGCAAAAATAGTATCTCCATCAGCCATAGAATGAGCTGGTCTTATTGCTCTCCCATAACCATTGTGAGCCATTGAAGCTATTTTATTCATCTCTGTTTTTGTAAATTTTCCGTTAGTTATGACTGCACCTATGGTTGTATTTCCGCTAAATAAATTTTTCTTTTCATCATATTTTGAAATCATTATTTTTTCAGTATCTGCAAATCCGTTTTTCCCCTTATTAAGTACCCCTGCAATAATTTTTCCTGTGGAAGTATCCACCACGTCACCAAGGCAATTAACTGCAATTACTGCTCCCACTTGAAGTTCTCCAACTTGAACAGCATAGCAGCCAAGACCACCCTTCATGGCATAATCGCTTCCAAGTATCTTACCTACTGTAGCTCCTGCTCCTGCGCCAATATTTCCTTGATTACACTCATTTATTTCTGAATTTATACATGCCTCATACCCCATAGCTTTATCAGGTCTTATTTTATAATCACCGATTGACAAATCAAAAAGTACTGCAGAGCATACTATAGGAACTTTTGTAACTCCTACATCAAATCCTATATTTTTTTCTTCAAGATACTGCATTGCACCACTAGCTGCATCAAGTCCGAAAGCACTTCCTCCCGAGAGCATAACAGCATGTATTCTATCTACCAAGTTTACCGGATTAAGCAAATCAGTTTCTCTGGTTCCCGGTGCTCCCCCCCTTACATCAACTCCTGCAGCTGCACCTTCCTCACAAATAACTACAGTACATCCGGTAGGTCCTTTCATATTTTGTGCATTTCCTATTCTTATTCCTTGTATCTTATTAATGTTAATTTCCCTCATATTTTTCTTCCTCTCAACTAAAAGATTAACTTCATAATATATAAAAATCCCCAAGTCAGATATAAATCCAACTTGGAGAATAAAGTCTTACCTTTTTGAAATCTTCTTTACAGCTGTTGCTACAGCCATCGTTATAATAATTGATATTATAGCTTCAGGTATGCCATTAGTAGCTCCAACAACTAGTATTCCTTTCTTAGCAGCGCTGACACTTATTCCTAACGCTTTTGCATAAGGCTCCAAGTATATAAGGTATATTAATCCTAGTACTCCTACAGTATTGGTTAGTGAACCAATACCAGCTGCCACTGCTGTACCTATATTTTTATTTTTTCTGCTGATACCCTTATAGATATAATAACTTACTATTCCTATAAGTACTCTGGGAATTACTGCTACTACTGGATTCATAAAAATAAAAGATAATGGAGTAGGTGCTGTTATAGCTTGAATAATACTAAAAACTCCAAAGATTAGCCCTACCGATGCTCCAACTACAGGTCCTTCAAGTATTGCTCCTATAATAACAGGTATGTGCATTATAGTTGCCTTAACAGGTGGAATAGGAATAAATCCAAGGCCTGTCAGTCCCAGCATAATTGAAATAGCTGAAAGCATTCCAATTACAGTAATTTGTCTTGTCCTAGTACTTGTTCCAGTATTTAATGATCTTTGCATAGTCTTCCTCCGCTGCTGTTCCATAATGGATACAACTCGGAGCATCCCCCCTTTGATAAAATAATGTTCAGTTTCATACGAATACTGACTACTTAATTTTATCACTTTAAATAACAATTTCAATATGTTATGTAGTAAAAAAGTCTGTTGATTTTAATTCATCAACAGACTCAATATTATATCTTATATTTACTCAAATCAGACTTAAAAGATTGAGTTATTTTTTTAAATTCTTTAATATTATCTATAAGCTTCTTTATCTCATTAGTATAATTTGCAACGCTCGCACTTACTTCTTCTGAAGATGCTGAATTTTCTTCTGCAATTGCCGCAAGAGACTCTATAGTTTCATAAATGCTCGCTATAGAATCAGTTTCCTTATTAAGCTCATTTATAGTTTTTATAGTGGATTCAGCAACTGTCTGCACTGAATTTGTTGCCGCATAGCTTATATCTCTAACTGTTTCAAGGCTGCTTGTTTCAGCCTGAAGAACATCATATTGAAGCTCTATTTTATCCACAAGAACCTTTATATCCTCCACAAACTGTGCAAGATTTGTGTTGATTTCCTCTACTGCACCCTTAGACTGCTCAGCAAGCTTTCTAACCTCTTCTGCAACAACAGAAAATCCTCTTCCTGCTTCACCAGCTCTTGCAGCTTCAATGGAAGCATTAAGAGCCAACAAATTAGTTTGTTCAGATATTCCCGAGACTATTGACACTATATTTGTAATGTCCTTTGCCCTTGTTTCAAGATTAATTCCCTTATCTTTAACTTCCTGGAATTTCTCAAGGCTGCTTAATATATTTTTACTTGTATTATCTACATTCTTGTAACTGTTATTAATTTTATCTATTGCTTTTTCTAATTCTTCTTTATTCATATTTTCATTTTCAACTATAGCTCTTAACGATTGTATATTATCGTTTAAAATAGAAACCGCTTTTTCAGTGTTGCTTGCTTGATCCACCGAACTATTTGCGACCTGCTCTACTACATCAGTTATTTCTACAGATGTGGTATTCATAGATTCGGTTATAATATTAATTTTATCAGCAAAAGTTCCCATTTCATCTGTTATACCTTTATAGCCTACAAAATCGGTTCTAACATTCTTCTTATGATCAGCTAAACGCTTAAATAAATCTTCAAAAAAGTCTCCTGTAGAAACCTGTACTTCTTCAACAAAATCACTGGTGTTTAACTTCACTAGATTTTCCTCAAGAAGTTTTCTTGGTCTAACTAAAGCTGAACCCGCAACAAAGGCTGCCAGTGAGCTAACTGCAGCTCCTGCTAATATTTTAGGTATATTACTTAATCCAAAAAGAGGAATAAAAGCAATAACTGATGCTAAAAAAGTAAATAATGCAACCTTAGCTCCAAAGTTTTTTATAAAACCTAAAGATAATACTTTATTAAATAAATAAGATTTTTTATAAAGTATATCCTTCTCAAAGGTCAACTTTAATTTTAAGGAATCGCTTGTCCTTTCTAATTCATCAATTTTAACTTTCTCATTATATTTTTCACAGCTTCCATCGAGCATTCCAAGGAAATAATCGAACATTCCTCTTTTTGAATGATAGGAAAACACTGCTTCTCTAGTTGATATAGGTTCAATAGATAATAATGGCGGGGTTGCACCAGGCAGTCTTTTAACCATTACCACATGTACATCATACATAGATTTTAAGAAGGAATATACATTTTCATGCTCAAAGAAAGCAGGAAAATCCTCAGCAAAAGATTTAATATTATAACTTCCTATGCTTCTCCACAGTTTTTTCACGTCTAAATTTTGATTTTTAGCTATACTGCCTATAACAGACATAATTTTTTGATCATCTACATTTTCTGCTGGTGTAAATATTTTATCGCTTGTCCAGCCATTGTCTTCCATAGCTCTGTCTACAACAGAATCTCCATACAGCTTTCTGCAGGTTTTCATCCATGTTGCAACTACTGTACCCTTCATAATAATCCCTCCTCATTTTAGTTTATATAAATCCTATAACACTTGTAATATGGAATATAATAGGTAATGTTATATATTATTGTCGTAAAATTGAAGTAACTATATAATTATACACCATGTGCTTGTGATTTAAAATGGGGGCACTTAGAGATTTTTTATTTTAGTTTCAATATTAAAGCTAAAAATTTATTTTAGGCAGGTCTATAATTTTATATTATAATTTATAATATAATATATAGTGTATATCTCTTTTTAAACAAGATTTGGAGGTTTCTGATGAAAAAGATTGTTGTAGCACTAATAACATTTTTAATAATAATACTGGGAATATTATTCTTTCCTAGAAGCGTGGAGCAAGGTATTGTTACTAGCCATAATGGTGATTCGATAACTATGCTTGTCAATGGTAAAGTTAAGGTTTATAAGACTTCAGAAAATTTTCCTAAGCTTACTGTGGTTGATTTTAAATATAATCTGCTTAAGGCTTTTAACTTTAAGGTTATAACTCCTATAACTGATAGGGTAATGGTCAAAAATACAGGTAATTATGATTTAGAGAGCTTAGGTACAACAAATTTATCAAGTAAGACCTATTATTACATAGTGGACAAAGATAATAATATAAAACCTTCCGAAAGCAAAAGCCTTATTATTGGTAAGAATAATTTAAAGTCTTTTAAAACTAAAAACGGAGAGCTTAAAACCTTTTTTATTTATCCTATAGATTATTCAAATATGAGGGTAGGAATATCAACAACCGGATTTTCCTCTGTTTATCATAATAAGGTACAAATTAAAACTTTAGAGCCCTCCAAGCTTTACAGTGTGCGAGAAAGCTTAAATGTAGATTTGCCAAAAGACAGTGTCATTTTATTAGAAAAGGATGGTTCAAATATAAAACTAACAGTCAATAATAAAACAACTGTTTATAAAAACAGACTTTATATAAAAGGTAATTCCATTGATATTCAAAGTATTAAGAGAGGTTCCGGTTCAAGCACCTTCTCTCCTTCTTATAGTGGTGTTTTAGAGTTTAGTACTTTTGATAATGGAATCTACGTTGTAAATGATGTTAATCTGGAAGACTATCTTAAAAAAGTAGTTCCTTCTGAAATGCCATTATCCGGTGGGGTTGAAGCACTAAAGTGCCAGGCAGTAGCTGCAAGAACCTATGCTATATCTGACATGATTAATAATAGATACGCAAGCCTTGGTTTTTATGTGGACGACAGTACCAGAAGCCAGGTTTATAACAATATTCCAATGCAGCCTCTTGCAACAGAAGCTGTTGATGCTACTAAGGGCATCATAATGACTTATGAAGGAACACCAATTGATGCTAAATATTATTCAACCTCTGCAGGTACAGGTGTTAATTACAGTGATGTATGGTTTAATGCAGATGGCACTAGTGACAACAGGCCATATATTGCTAACAATAATTATCTGATTCCAAAAATAGAGCTTCCAAAAAATGAGGAAAGCTGGTTAAACTTTTATAAAAATACATCCATCAAAGCTATTGACAGTGACTATCCCTATTTTAGATGGAAGGTAGAATATTCAACTGCAGGATTAACTACAGCACTAAATAAAACTTTAAAAAGTTTATACTCCGGTGAAACAAGTAAAAAATACCTAACTATATACCAAAACTCAAAACAAACCAATACCCTTCCCGAACTTAAGGAACTTCAAGATATTAAAGTCGTTAAAAGAGGAGAAAATGGCATAGCAATTGAAATATCTTTTATATTTTCAAATGCCACAGTTAATGTAAAAGGTGATTCCTATATAAGAAGTTCTATAAAATGTAGTCAAGAATATACTAACGAAGCTACCAAACTTACCAGGTTTAAGGGTGATCCCCTTACAAATGTAGGTTCTCTGCCTTCATCTTTCTTCTCCTGCGAAAAGAAAGATGGCAAGTTTACTCTATACGGGGGTGGCTTTGGTCATGGAGCAGGCATGAGTCAATATGGAGCAATAGAGCTTTCTAAAAAAGGCATAAAATATGCTGATATATTAAACCTCTTTTATAAGGATGTAAAAATTGAAAAGGTAATAAAAGATTAATACTTAATAAAAAATCCCCTAAAAGGGGATTTTTTATCTTATGGATACTTTGCTTATTCAGCTATCAGAGTTTTCACCGCAAAGCACCCTTCAATTTTTAATTTTTATTCGAATTAAGCCTCATTCTGCTGAAGAAACAATTCTCCCTGCTCTTGTCTTAACATAGCTACAAAAACATCAACAATCAGTGGATCAAATTGAGTTCCCTTATTTCTAATAAGCTCTCCAATAGCCATTTCAACTGGCATTCCTTTTCTATATGGTCTATCGGAAACCATAGCATCAAAAGAGTCTGCTACGCAAATAATTCTCGCTCCAAGTGGTATAGCATCTCCCTTTATTCCTTCTGGGTATCCCCTGCCATCATATCTTTCATGGTGATATTTAATTATCTCCCTCTCATTCTTTAAGGTTTCTATATCCTTTAATGCATAATAACCTTTAGTAGGATGAGTTTTTATAATCTCATATTCTTCTTGAGTAAGTCTCGAAGGCTTATTTAAGATTTCTCTTTGTATGCCTATCTTGCCAATGTCATGTAATATGGCTGCTATTTGTATTCTATCTGCATCAAGCTTAAATCCGTAATCCCTATTTAATTTTTCAACTATTTCCTCTGTATAATACGTAACAGACTTTGAGTGTCCTGCAGTATATTCATCTTTTATCTCAAGAAGATTTACCATTGTCCAGATAATCTGAAGATATTGTTCCTTTCGGTCTTTTTCGTTTTTGCTAAGAGCGGCCATCATTGTCTTTATTTCATCATTAGCTGCAATAAGTTCCTCATTATATGTCTGCAATTCTTCTTCTCTCAGCCTTACTTTTTGCGCCATATTATTAAAGCTATCAATAATTTCATTAATCTCTTCATGGGGATGTTTATTAAATAACTTTACATCATAGTTTCCTTGAGAAATTTTTTTTACTTCATCTTTAAACATTCCAACATAATTTGTCGCAACATTTGATACTTGAATAGACAATAACAGTACAAATATTAGAATAAATAACACAACAACTGCAAGCATTGCTACCAATGAACTTAATACTACTTTATCTCCTAGAATATGATGTTCAAGAACTATATACATAGATGTTATGGGTTCTTCTCTAATAATACCTAGTACTATCTTACCGCTTACCTTATCTTTATATATCATAGCATTGTTCTTGTTTAAACCCTTTTCTAATATCGTAGAGTTTTTTATATTGTCTTCCCTGGACATAGCATTATCTTCATCGCTTTGAAATATAATATCACCGTTATTATCCACAAGATAATATTCCATTCCACTTATATCTTTATTTTTGATTATATTTGGATTTATAAACATTACAATCATACCAATTAGTTTATTATCTTTCATTACTGGAGTTACTGCATTTAAGGTAAGCTTTTTCGCCTGTTGTGATACATAAGACCTTGATATTATTGTTTTTTTATTATTGGCATTTATAACTTGTTTATAATAATCCTTGCCGCTAAAATCAATTCCTAAAAAATCATTGTAATTATCAGAAGCATTTTTTACTATACCTTTATCATCTAGCACAAATATACCTTGAATATCTGTACTGTTCTTCATAGAGTTTTCAATAAGCATTTTTTTTTGCTGATCAGCTATATTACTTGCCATAGATTCTGATAAGTTTTTAGAGATACTTAATATCCTATTTTGCTTTTCATTGAGATTATGAATTAGAACTTCAGATAAATTATTTTCATGAGAACTAATAAACATATATCCTAAACCTAGTACAAAGACAAAAAATATCATAAAATTAATTAAAGCAAATACTAAGCTTCCTCCAAGCATTCCAAAAAATGATGCTTCTTTAACACTTCTAGTTTTTTGAACTTTCACCTTCAGTCCCTCCTAGCTTAGTAAATTTGCCATTATTAACTGTAAATATATATTCGTTACCTCCGTGATCGCCATATTTACTAAAAACTATGTTAGAATCTAATACATCAAATTTATCAGTTCTATCTATGGCCTCTTTTAAAGTTATATGCTTGTCTCTTTCTTTAGTATATGCTTCCTTTAATATATAGCAAGCTTTGTATACCCCTGCCGGCAGCATACCATTACTTTTTCCGTAGGCTTTTAACTTATCTGTAAGTTCTGCATATTTCCCTTCACTTTGAGCAAAATTCACAGGACTTATGAACCTAAAATTCTGAACAGTTTTTCCTCCGTAAGAAATCAGATTTTCATCTCCACTCCAGGACAATCCAAATATATTATTAAGACCATGATTATCAAGTTTTTGAAGAATTATAGCAGTATCTCTTGCCGGAGATAAAATTAATATAGTTTTGCCCTTCATCCCCTCTATATTATTTGGAATATACTTAATAGGATCATTAGTCCATGACTCTTCAAAGGCTACATTGCCTCCAAATTTTTTAATACTTCTCCCTATAGAATCTTTGTAGTTTTTGTTGGTCTCAGTACTTATAATGACAATATCCTTTGGTAAGTTATTATTATTTAAATAATCTATAAGGGTCTTAACTTCTTTCTCATCATTTGGAAACATGCTATAAATATAATCATCTTTTTCACTAAGCTCTGAAGAAGTAGCCCCTACAGAGAAGCAAACTATTTTATTTTCATCTAAATATGGTTTTAATCTCAAAATCTCTTCACTGTTAGAAGTCGATATTATGGCCTCAATATTATTCTTCTTTAAAAACTTTATAGTTTCCTGTGGATCTTTAAAGTTATCATCTTTGATTATTAATTGCGTACTTCTGCCTTTAATACCTTGCTTTTCATTTATTTCTTTTTCTGCAATTCTTGCTGTAATAATTGAACTTGTAGAAAAGTTATATTTCTCTTCTTCAAGATTTCCTATAAGTGCAATTTTTATAGGTGTCTTAAAGTTGATATAAAACATTGCAGTGCTAAGAAGTATTAGTGCAGCAAGAAGTATAGTATAAGTTTTTTTCATAAAAATACCTCAAGCTACAGTTTTATTTCAACTCTATCAAGTATAGCAATTATATTTATATCCTTAGCATAAGCAGTCTCTGTTCTAACTGAACCTTTATTGCTTATAAGAAGAACCTTATTGCTGTCTAATTTTTTAATTTGTCTTATACATCTTTCTGAATTATAATCAACAAGGCAAATAGTATTATTAGGAGCTTCATGAGTTAAATGTGCAAAAGCAATATCTCCCTTTGCTATTCTAAACCCGATCATATCATCCTCTTCTATTTCCAGATATAACACCTTGTCCAAAGCATATCCTTCTACCTTATTAGATACTACCGGAAGTTGTTTTAAGCCTACTGTTTGCTTTAAGTCATACTTATATATTGGTACTGTTTTCAGTACAGAACTTAAAGCATCGCTCCATACATCATTAATTTCTGAAAGTTCTTTGCTAGACCCTTTTAAAGAACTAGTTTTGTTTACCTTTACCATGCTAGGCTTAACATCAACTTTCTCATTAGATACATCCTCTTCGATAGACATGCTTATATCATTTATATCCTTGCCAACAAGCTTAGATAACTTATTTATTAGACTCTCATTTAAAATCTTTCTGCCCATCTCGACTTCATTTACAAAACTCTCTGCAACTCCTAGCTTTTTAGCAAGTTGTTTTTGACTTAATCCCAATTGTTCTCTTATATTTTTAAGTTTTTCTCCTGCTCTGCTCATATATTTTCAGCCCTCTTTCACTATTTACATTTTCATATGAAATCTAAGATTATTTTAATATAATTTATGCAATAATTCCATCATATTATTATAAATAGCGGAATTTATATAATATTTTCTAAAATTAATACAAAAACTTTAGATTTCAATAAAATTATAGCATAATCATCTTATATCTTGATACCTTAAATAAGTTAAGCATTATAAAAGGCACCAATATTCCTACCGGTGCCCTATCAGTTCGCTTATTCATTAAGAGTTATTTCCGCCCTATAAACAAATTCTTTTATGCTTCCATCAAAATCTATTGTATTAGGTTCAAGAATAATATTTATTACGGAATTAGGATACATTTTTTGATACTTTTTCTTAGCTTCTTCTATTAAACTATCTAGTTCACTTTTACTTGAAGCATATCCTTTATACTTTGGTTTATTAATCTTAAACATTCTGTCTCCTTTACATAATTGCTAATAACTACATAAATAATATCTCCGCTAATTATATTATTTAATATAAGGTATTAATTAATAATGTAACCTTTCTCCTCTAATTAGAATATTCTATATTAGGAACTAGATTCCTCCTAAAAGTTATTTTACACGGGGTTAGCCATTTCTAAATGGAGAGATAAGTTCTCTCCATTATTTTTTATATGACTTATTTTGTCTTATCCAGCAGCTCATTGTACTCATTAAGCAGATCATCTAGATTTTGACTTGCAGTGATAACTTCCGGATGAATTAGATTATCTTTTTCTTTCATGAGCTCTTGCATAAGACTTCTTAGCTCTTCAATTTTGAGAGCTAATTCTTCTATATTGGTCATATAAACCCCTCCTTCCAAGTAAAAACTATATCATACTGTGGAAGGTTATGTATATTTATGTAACTTTTGGTCTAAGCTTAAAATACTTCACAAGTAGATTATTTAATGTTTCTGTTATCACAATTTATACAATTAGTTCTAAAAGTTATTTTTACATATAAAAAAACCCTTAGAAATTTAAATTTCTAAGGGTTTATGTATTGGAGGCGCCACCCAGATTTGAACTGGGGATAAAGGTTTTGCAGACCTCTGCCTTACCACTTGGCTATAGCGCC
>KE993463.1 GCA_000466585.1 Clostridiales bacterium oral taxon 876 str. F0540 | reverse complement strand
GATTACCCAGTGTTTCGAGTGAAAGGAGAAAATTTAAATGAATATAGCAAAATATATAGATCATACGGTATTAAAACCTCAAACATCAGTAGAAGAAGTGAAAAAGCTTTGTGAAGAAGCTAAAGAATATAAATTTGCATCAGTTTGTGTAAATGGATGCCATGCTAAGCTTGTAAGCACCGAGCTTTCAGGAACTGAAGTAAAAACCTGTGTTGTTGTAGGTTTTCCATTAGGAGCAATGACAAAGGAAGCTAAAGCTTTTGAAACAGATGATGCTGTAAAAAATGGTGCTGATGAAATAGATATGGTTATAAATATAGGAGCATTAAAGGATAAAAACTATGCTTTAGTAAAGGAAGATATAGAAGCAGTTGTTAATGCAGCAAAAGGTAAAGCTTTGGTTAAGGTTATTATAGAAACTTGTCTTTTAACTGATGAAGAAAAAGTAATAGCTTGTGAAATGGCTAAGGAAGCAAAAGCTGATTTCGTTAAGACATCAACCGGTTTCTCAACAGGTGGAGCTACAGTAGAAGATATCGCTTTAATGAGAAAAACTGTAGGACAAGATATGGGGGTAAAAGCTTCAGGCGGAGTCAGAGACTATAAAGCTGCCATGGCTATGATAGAAGCAGGAGCAAGCAGAATAGGCTCAAGCAACAGTATAGCTATAGTTAACGAAAGTAAATAGATTGAAATTTTGGCCTTATATATTAATAACGTTGAAATTTCCGCATGGGATTTACATTTAGGAAAACTTCGCTGCACATATAAGACTAATGATTATTTTATATGAAAATCCTAAACTTTATAAACTCACTTCGTTCAAACAATATAAAGTTCTTAACGGATTCACATATAAAATAATCAAAGTCTTATTGATGTTCGCTCAATGTTTTCTACAATATAAATCCCATGCTGACTTCAACATTATTATTGAACCTAAATTATAATATTGTGAAGTTAAAGGAGAAATCTATGAATAGAGAACTAGATAAGCTGTCCATTAATGCCATAAGAGTACTGTCAGCAGACGCTATAGAAAAATCAAAGTCAGGTCATCCCGGTCTTCCACTGGGAGCAGCAAGCATGGCTTTCACCTTATGGACAAAAATGAAGCATAACGGAAAAAATCCAAAATGGGATAACAGAGATAGATTCGTATTATCAGCTGGACATGGTTCCATGCTTGAATACTCCTTATTGCACCTATTTGGATACGGAATAACTGTTGAAGATATAAAAAATTTCAGGCAAATAGGAAGCTTGACTCCGGGACACCCAGAGTATGGGCACACTAAGGGTGTTGAAATTACAACCGGCCCTCTTGGACAAGGTATATGCAATGCAGTAGGTATGGCTATAGCAGAAGCACATCTTGCTGAAAAGTTTAACAAGGAAGGCTACAAGGTAGTTGAGCATTACACTTATGCTATAGTTGGAGACGGCTGCCTTATGGAAGGAATTTCAGGAGAAGCATCATCACTGGCAGGTACCTTAGGTCTTGGAAAGCTAGTTGTATTATATGATTCAAATAATATATCCATCGAAGGAAATACAGATATAGCCTTTAGAGAAAATACAGCTAAGAGATATGAAGCTTATGGCTGGCAGGTTTTAAATATTGCTGACGGAAATGATATAGAAGCAATAGAAAGGGCTATTGAAGAAGCAAAAGCAGAAACTTCAAAGCCATCAATAATAATAGTTAAAAACCAAATCGGCTATGGATGCCCTGCTAAGCAGGGAAAAGCATCAGCTCACGGAGAGCCTTTAGGTGCTGACAATATAAAAGCAATGAAAGAAAACTTAGGCTGGAAAGCAGAACCTGCCTTTTATGTTCCAGATGAAGTATATTCAAACATGAATAACTACATAGAAAAAGGAGCTTCTGAAGAGGCAGCTTGGAATGAAATGTTTGCTGCATATTCCAAAACTTATCCGGAGCTTGCTAAGGAATATGCTGAATGGATGAGCGGTGAAATAGACAAAGAAGCCTTATTAAACAATGAAGAGTTCTGGAAGTTTGACAAGGAAATGGCTACAAGAGATGCCTCAGGAGTAGTTATTAACAGACTTGCAAAGCTTATTCCTAACTTTATAGGAGGCTCAGCAGACCTAGCTCCTTCAAACAAAACCTACATGAATGGCATGGGAGATTTTTCAGCAGAAGACAGAAGCGGAAGAAATCTTCACTTTGGAGTTAGAGAGCATGCTATGGCAGCTATAGTTAACGGCATGTATGCTCATGGAGGTTTAAAAGTATTCTGTGCAACCTTCTTTGTATTCAGCGACTACATGAAGGGTGCTATGAGATTATCCTCATTAATGAACCTTCCTGTAGCTTATGTTTTAACTCATGACAGCATTGGTGTTGGAGAAGACGGACCAACTCATCAGCCAATAGAGCATTTGGCAGCCTTCAGAAGTATGCCAAACATGACTGTATTTAGACCTGCTGACTCAAAAGAAACAGCAGCAGCTTGGTATTATGCTGTGACAAATGGTACTACACCAACTTCCTTAGTTTTAACAAGGCAAAAGCTCCTTATATATGAAGGATGTGCAAAGAGAGCATTAAGGGGTGGATATATCCTTAAGGAATCCAGTAAAGAAACTCCGGACGTACTTTTAATGGCATCAGGCTCAGAAGTAGAATTAATATATAAAGCAGCAGATGAGCTTGAAACTATGGGAATAGCTGCAAGAGTTATAAGCATGCCGAGCTTTGAACTGTTTGAAGCACAGGATGAAGCTTATAAAGAAGCAGTTATGCCAAACAAGGTTCGTGCAAGAGTTGCAGTAGAGGCTTTAACTTCCTTTGGATGGCATAAATACACAGGTCTTGATGGAAAGGTAATTTCACTTGATACCTTTGGAGCATCAGGAAATGCAGAAGTGCTATTTAAAACCTTTGGATTTACTGTAGATAACGTTGTTCAAAGTGCTGCTAAGCTTATCAGAAAATAATTTATATAAGTTTTCCCTTTTATAACATAAAGGTCAGGCAGAACCCAGAATTTTCTGGGTCTTCCTGGCTTTTTATTTTTAAATTGTAAGCCTTGTTGTTAGAAATATAATATAAATAAGCATTGATAACAATAATTGGAATGTTTACAATATATGTATAACCTGAAATATAAGGGGGATGGAAATATGAGAAAATTAGCTGCTCTTATTTCAGTATTTATGGTTTTTAGCGGAATTGCAGGCTGCGGCAGAACAAAAACAACCGATATAAAAGATATATCGAGTAAACCAAATACAGCAGATAATGTTCAGAAGAATTCTGCTGCAGAAAATCCGGTATACCCTAAAGGTGTGGCTTTTGAAGATTATGATGGACGTGCTTTACTTATGAAAGAAAATAAACTTGAAGACAGCTTCTTAGATGCGCTTAAAAAATTTACCTATAAATCAACTTCTGAAATATTAAAGAATAAGACAAAAAACATTACCTATTCACCTGTAAGTCTTTATATGGCACTTTCACTTGCGGGCACAGGAGCAGGTGGAAGTACGCAAAAGGAAATTTTTTCTGCACTTGAAGCAGGAAACAATAAAGCTGATTATTTAAGTAATGAAAATTCAAAGCTCTTTAGGCTTTTATATTCTGATAATGAAATAGGAAAGCTTAAAATTGCTAATTCCGTGTGGCTTGATAAAGACATAAACTTTAAGAAAAGTTTTTTAGACACAGCTGTAAAAGATTTTTATTCATCCGTATACAATGTTGACTTTAAAGATAAAGGTTCGTCAAAGCAAATATCTGATTGGATTTCCAAAAACACAAATGATGCTCTTTCACCCCAAATAAGCTTAGATAAAAATCAGATCATGTCCATTATAAATACTATCTATTATAAAGATCAATGGATGGATAAATTTGATGAAAAAGCAACTAAGCCCGATACCTTTTATTTAAAGAATGGACAAGAGATTAAATGTGATTTTATGAACAGCACCTATGCAGTTCACAGTTTTATTAGAGGAGAAGGATATACAAGCTCGGCCTTAAGTTTAAAAAACAATGGAAGCATGCTCTTTATTCTGCCTGACAAGGGTGTAAGTATAGACAGCCTGCTGCAGTCACCTGAAAAAGCAGCAAAGCTTTTTGATGAACAAGGCAGCATTAATGGAAAGGTAATTTTTCAAATACCTAAGTTTTCCTATGGCAGCAGCCTTGATCTTAAAGAAGCTTTAAACAATCTTGGAATAAAAGAGGCTTTTAAAAATAATGCGGATTTTTCAGGAGTTACAGATGGTAAAGCTTTTATTTCAAATGCAAAGCAGGAAAGCCATATAGCTATTGATGAAAAAGGGGTTGAAGCAGCTGCATTTACACGAATAGAATATGGCGGCTCAGCCCGTCCAAAGCAAGAGAAGGCAGAAATGATTTTAAACAGACCATTTATCTTTGCTATAAAAGCTAATGGTGGAAATATATTGTTTGTCGGGATAGTTAATAATCCTAAAGAAAATTAAGTCTAAAACAAAACATTATAAATAGAAGATTACAAATTATATATCTTGATTAAGTTTATTGTTATAAAGAAATTTGGAAGGTAAGAACGGATATGACAGAACAAATAAAAGAAAATCGAAAAAGTATCTGGGTTAAAAGGGGGATATTAATTGGTATAATTACATTCTTTGTATTAATAGGTTTTTTCAGAGCAAAGAGTGAGGGAGCCTTCGAGGATGTTTTTCATAAGAAAAGCGGCATTAAAATTGAGAGCATAAATGATAAGCAGGTTAAAGACTTAAGCAAGCTGTGCAAGGTATGGGGGTTTGTTAAATATTATCATCCTAAAGTTATAGATTCCTCTGTAAATTGGGATTTTGAATTGTTTAAAGTTATTCCGGAAGTTATGCAAGCTAAGGACTCAGGAGAGACTGATAAGATTTTATACAGCTGGATCAATAAGCTTGGAGAAGTAAAAGAAGGTTCTGAAAGCATCGGCAAAGATATTAAGCTGTCCCCGGATACAGGCTGGATAAAAGACAGTAATTATATAAGTAAAGATCTGAGTGATTTATTAACTAGGCTTTCAAAGTCATACATTTCTGAGAGAAGCAAAGGCTATGTTAGCTTTGATAAGGATTCGCCCTACGCAAGTTTTAAAAATGAAAAAGCTTATCCTAATATGACTTACGATGATGACGGATATAAGCTTTTAAGTCTGTTTAGATATTGGAATATAGTTCAGTACTATTATCCTTATAGAGAGGTAATGGGTGAGGATTGGAACAAAGTTTTGGCAGAGTTTATACCTAAGTTTGTTGAGGCTAAAGATTCCTTATCCTATAAGCTTACTGTCTCGGAATTAACAACTAAAATCCATGATTCACATGTGAATGTTTCTGATAAAAGAAATGAGCTTTATAGATACCATGGATTTAACGCGCCGCCTATAAAGTTTCAGCTGATTGAGGATAAGGTGGTTATTACAGAAATAATAGAAAAGTATTCTGCAGGCTGCAAGGTGCAAAAAGGAGATATTATATTAAAAGCCAATGATAAAGATATATTTGAGGTGATAAAAGAAAGAGCTAAATATAAATCAACCTCCGATGATAGGGAGATTGTAAAAGATTTATTTGTTTATTTGTTCAGTACAAACGAGAATAGTTTAAACCTTACTATAGAGAGAAATGGCAAGGAAATAACGGAAAAGGTTACTTGCTACAGCTTAACAAATATGTTTAGAGAATCAGGGCAGTCCCACAGGCTTGTGGAGGGCAATATTGGATATATAAATCCCGGTGCACTGGCTAAAGGTGAAATAGATAAGATTATGAGTGAGTTTAAGGATACCAAAGGACTCATTGTAGATTTAAGAAATTATCCATCGGATCCGATAATGTATACCTTGGGGCGTTATCTTATGCCTCAAAAGTCTGTCTTTGCAAAGATGACTGCAGCAAACCCGGCTGTACCCGGAGAATTTGTATATTTAGACGGCTTGGAGGTTGGAGAGAATAACCCGGATTTTTATAAAGGAAAAGTTATTATAATCATCAACGAATACACCCAAAGCCAGGCTGAATTTACTACTATGGCTTTAAGAAAGGCACCAAATGCATTGGTTATTGGAAGTAATTCAGCCGGCGCAGATGGCGACGTAGTTACCTTTAGTCTGCCAGGAGGTATAACTACAGATTTCTCAGGGCTTGGAGTATATTATCCTGATAAATCGGAAACACAGAGGGTAGGCATAAAGCCTGATATTTACGTTAAACCCACAATAAATGGAATAAAAGATGGAAGAGATGAGCTTTTGGAAAAAGCCATAGAGCTTATCAAAAAGTAAATAAGTTTTATTATACTAACACTGCAGGTTCATGTGAACCTGCTTTTTTTATGCTATAGTGGTTAAATATGTAAAAAAGCAATTGACAACTATATCATTTATTGATATATTATATTTAATGATATATCAATAAATGATATATATTTTTAGGGAGGTCTTTATGCCAAGAAAAGATTCTATTGATATCGGGGAGCTTACGGATTCTGCTTTTTATATTTTATCCAGTGTTATAGAGGAAAAGCATGGCTACCTTATTATGAAAAGTATTGAGCAGTTTACAAACAATGAGGTTGTTATAGGTCCTGCAACGCTTTATACAACACTTAAGAAGCTTCTAGAGGCAGAACTGGTGGAGCTAAATTCTGACACAGATGATAATAAAAAGGTATATAAAATAACAAATAAAGGGCGCGAGATGCTCATAAAAGAGATTGAACGTAAAAAACAGATGGTCAAATTTGCTGAAAATTTTTTGAAATAAAAGGGGGCTATTTATGAAAACTAAATATGTAATGATAAGAGGGCTTGCTTTTAGTGAAGAAAGCGATATGGAAAGACTTAGTAATTATGCAAAACAGGGCTGGATACTTGAAGGAATTTCAGGAGGATTTTTATATAAACTTAAAAAGGATGAGCCTCAGGACCTTGTATACAGTTTAGATTATCATATTAATGCTGATGAGGAATATTTTACAATATTTAAAGAAGCAGGCTGGAAGAAGGTTGTATCTTTAGAAGACCAAATGCACATTTTTTCAGCTCAATTCGGAACTAAACCAATATACAGTGATGGACCATCAGAAATAGATAAATATATAAGTGTGAAAAATACAACCAAAAGGGGAGCTATTTACTCATCAATAGCAGGTATAATTTTAATAGCACTGCTAACTATATCTATATTTGCGGCAAGACAAATATTCTTAATCTTATTAGGCTTTTTAGTAATTGATATATTTATCTTTACTTTTAATTTCATGCCCTACCTAGCTTACAATTCTAGAATCAAGCAAATAAAAAAATATGGAAAGTTAAATGCTATGGATGATAAAAAAAGGTTAGGGAAAATAAACCTGTTTATAGGCATTTCTTTTGCAGCAATAGGAATATTATCTTTGAATGAGAGTAAATTCTCTGCAATAATATTCATACTTTTAGGTGTTATAAATATTTTTGCAAGCCTAAACAGCTATAAAAAATATAAAAAATCTCTATGATACAGGTGATAAACTATTAATCTGATGAAGGCTTAATTCTAATTATACTTCTTAACTCATATATTTATTAGTGACACTAATTCATCAAGGAGTTAAGATGAGATTAAAATCCTCATATAGCTTTCTAAAAGCATATTTTAATTATACCGGTACAGGAAACCGTATTTATGCAAGAGCAGTTTCAGAAGCCATGAAGGTTATCAGAGAAACTGCTCAGGAAAATAACTTAAAGCCAATACAAACCTACCTTCACAAGCAATTTTCTCTTAAGCTTACAAAAGATATGCTTATAAGATTAGTTTCACAGGCAATGCTTCAGTATCAAGATCCATTTGCTGAAATACAATATTTTAATACTATGGCAGTTATAGATAAAAGCTTTATTACCACAAAGCACAGAGGAATTGAAATACCTATAGAAGGTGTATGGGATAAGAAAAATAAAAAACTTATAATCTTCACCTTCAGTCAGCCAAACAACATGAGAGAAGAGCTAAGAGTAATTAAAGGACTGATTAAAGAATTTGCACCGGCAGGACATTTGCCGGCAGATATTAAAACAGCAGCTTATTGGGATTTAAGCAAGGGGAAGATAGCAGAAGTAGACTATCAGGCCTTGCAGACTGTTGACAGGCAGCGCTTGATTGATGCGGCTAACAGGATTAAATAGAGAGCGAGTTAAATCGCTCTTTTTGTATTTAAAAGTGTCACAGAAGGGCGGCAAGTTGCTCTGTGACACTTTTTCAATTTTAATGAGCACTAATAATAATCTATTTTTTAGTAGTATGTAGTTGACAAATATATGAAGTAGATATATTATGAGCATATACCCACATGCGTATGTAGCGATATGTGAATAAGGAGAGTAAAGCACTATGGATAAGTTAACAGATTTCTTCAAGATGTTGTCGGACGAAACAAGAGTAAGAATACTGGTGCTTCTATATCATAAGAAGCTTTGTGTTTGTCAGCTATGCGGAATAATGGGAGAAACTCAGCCTAAGATTTCAAAGCACCTGGCAAAGCTTAGGGATATGGGATTTGTGAAAGATGAAAGAAAAGAGCAGTTTATATATTACTACCTTAATTTTAGTGATAAATTATTTGATGATTTACTAAAAAACATTATAGACTGCATTGATGATTATGAAACAATAAGAAATGATATTAAAAGGTTAAATGGTTCAGAAGAATATCTTCTCACCTGCAAAAGATAACTTTTAATTAAGATATAGCATGATTAAATAAGGGGGAGGCTTAAGAAAATGAGTTTAGTTTCTAACTTCTTTAGTTTTCTTAATGATCAATTACTAAAAATGACTTGGCTTTCAAAGCTGATTCAGCTGCTGGTTGAAAAGGCTTTTGGTTTGTCTGTAAAAGAAAGGCTTGGTGGCAGCTTGCATTTCTTTATTTATGATACTATAAAGATATTCATACTGCTGTCAGTTCTGATATTTGGAATTTCCTATATTCAAAGCTATTTTCCGCCGGAAAGGACAAAGAAAATACTTGGAAGTATAAAAGGAATAAAAGGCAACTTACTTGGAGCGCTGCTTGGTACAATAACACCCTTCTGAAGCTGCTCAAGTATTCCTATTTTTATAGGATTTACATCGGCAGGTCTGCCGATAGGAATAACCTTTTCATTTCTTATATCCTCACCGCTTGTTGATCTGGCATCACTTTTAATACTTATGTCCTTCTTTGGTGCTAAAATTGCCATAGCTTACGTTGTCGTGGGACTTATATTGGCAGTTGCAGGCGGTACCATTATTGATAGGCTTGGTCTAGAAAGTCAAGTGCAGGGATATGTTCGTGAGATAGAAAATGTAGATGTAGAAAATATTGAAATGACTGGTGAAGAAAGAATATCTTTTGCTAAAGAGCAGGTTGTAGATATAGTTAAAAGAGTTTGGCTATATGTATTGATTGGTGTTGCCATAGGAGCAGCAATTCATAACTGGATACCGCAGTCAGTTGTAGAAAATGTAGTTGGCAATAACAATCCATTTGCAGTATTACTTGCTACAGTTGTTGGTATACCAATGTATGCTGATATTTTTGGAACTCTGCCAATAGCAGAAGCCTTGTTTTCTAAAGGTGTAGGCATTGGTACGGTATTGTCCTTTATGATGGCTGTAACAGCACTTTCACTGCCATCTATAATAATGCTGAGCAAGGTTGTAAAGCCAAAACTCTTAGCAATATTCGTAAGTATTGTTGCTGCAGGCATAATTATAATCGGTTATCTATTTAATGCATTTGCATATTTATTTATATAATATAAAGGGGGAAGTATAATGATTATCAAAGTATTAGGAACAGGATGCGCAAAATGCCATCAACTTGAAGAAAACGCAAGAAAGGCTGTAGCAGAATTAGGAATTGATGCTGTGGTTGAAAAGGTAGAGAACATCAAGGACATTATGAAGTACGGAGTTATGAAAACACCGGCATTAGTAGTTGATGAAAAAGTAAAATCCTTTGGAAGAGTTCTAACACCAGAAGAAATAAAAAAGTTTTTATAAAGCTGAAGGGGGTCCTAGCAATAGGGCCTTTTTTATTGCAAATATTTTATGTAAATATATTGACTTCAAGATACTTGTATCATACAATTAATTTAAAGAGAGGTGATAACAATGAATGAAGATAAAACAAAAGGTTGTGAAGAATCCTCAATAAAAACACTAGAAGATAACGGCTACTGTACTAATGAATCAGGCAAAAATATTCCAGATGAAAACTGTTGCGTTGATGAAGTTGGAGAAATGGTTCAAAAGCTTGTAAGGATGTTTCAATTATTTGAAAGAGACCAGATAAAGGTTCATGGTTTTACAAGCTCTCAATGTTATTCGCTGCTTGAAATTTTAAAGTCCGGAAGTTTGACTATGAATGAGCTGAGTGACAGGATGAATCTGGACAGCAGCACAATGACTAGAGTTATTGACAAGCTGGTTAGAGATGAACTTATATTAAGGGAAAGAGATGAAGCTGATAGAAGAATTGTTTTGGTGGCTTTAACTGAAAAAGGAAAGGAAGCTGCTTTAATACTTAACTCTTCTGTTAATGAGTATTACAAGAAGATAACTGCAAATCTGCCGGAAGGAACAATAGATGAGGTACTAAGAGCAGTGTCTGTATTAATAAAGGCTTTTGAAATAGCTAATCCAAATTGTTGTTAAATTTTTTTAAACTAAAAATTGTATGATACAAATAATGCTAAGTACAAATTAAATGTAAAGGAGAGATTGATATGATAAACATTATAAAGGAGATATTACTAAGCATATGGCATTATCTAAGGGCAGATTGGCTTATTTTATTGATTGGTATTACTTTAGCGGTGGCAATGAGTGTTTATGTAGATTCTAACAAACTTAAGAATATGCTCATGAAAAGGACAGGAGTTTCAATACCCGGTGCTGTAATTTTTGGTTCACTGACTCCGCTTTGTGCCTGCGGAACAATGGCGGTGCTTTTATCAATGTTCGTTTCCGCAATGCCTTGGGGGCCGGTAATGGCATTTCTTATATCATCACCATTAACCAGTCCTTCTGAATATATGTTTGAAACAGCATTCTTTGGAAGTAAATTTGCAACTGCGATATTAATATCATCAATTCTAATAGGACTTGCAGCAGGATTTCTGGCTAATTTATTGGAGAAGAAAACAAACTTCTTTAAAGATCAGTTCAGGCTCATATCAGAAAAAAATGAAAGTTGCTGCTCCTCAACTAAAAAAGCAGTTATTAATAAATCAAATTCATTGAAGATAAAAAGGGCGGTTATCAGCAAGGAAGCTTGCTGTACTACCCAGGTTGAGAAAAATACGGATAAAGGGTTTGTAAAAAGATATAGACTTGATAAACTTGCAAGAGAATTTATAAATGTAGGCATAAAGAAAATACTATTTTACTTCATTATATTTATAGCAATAGGAAGAATAGTCGAACTGATAATACCTCAAAGCCTTATTATGACATTATTCAGCGCTGACAAGGCATATTCAATACCTCTGGCAGCAACCATCGGCCTGCCGTTATATCTAAATGATTCTTCAGCCTTGCCTTTACTAAAATCTTTGATTAATTCAGGTGCAGGGCAGGGGGTTGTTCTTGCATTTATTATAACGGGTAAGGCTACCGGAGTGCCTGTTATAGCAGGAATGTCTACGTTTCTAAAGAAGAGAGCAATGCTGTTTTATATTGTATCTGTCTATATGGGAGGTATACTGGCAGGATATATATTTCAGATAATTTTGTAAGATAAGAAGTTTCCATATGATTTAGATATTACTGTTTATATTAAAACTATGTCCTATTGTAAGGAAAAGCAATAAAATTAGCATTACAATGACCTATTCCTGTATAATCAATTATAATTAGCTAGATAATCTATTATTCAATGAAAATCAGACTTTGTCCATCCATATATTATCATGATATAGTAACTAGGTGACTAAGCATACTATAAATAATATTAGAGTTATATTGATGCTCTATTTAATATTAATTCTTAAACTCTAAATATAAAATTATAAGGTAGCATGTATTTTGGGGAGATGGGCATGGATAGATTTGTTGTTAAAAAGTTTGAGGTTAGAAGAGGACATACGTTTTATGTAGATGACTTTGAGTTCAAATCACCTCTTCAAGAGCTGTTATGGAAGCTTTCTATGATGAGGAAGGGCTGTAAACTAAAGAAGATAAAAAATAATCGACGTTAAAATAAAAAGCATTATCTTGCAATTAAGATAATGCTTTTTTTATTATGTTTGTACCTTGAAGTTAAATTTTATTGTGCTTTATGTGCTTTTACATATTCAGCTGATTTTGTACCAGCTTGACGACCGAAAATAACTATATCAACAACAGAGTTTCCGCCGATTCTGTTATTACCGTGTAGTCCGCCTGTAACTTCACCTGCTGCGAATAAACCTGGAATAGGTGCGCCTTTTTCAGTTAAAACTTCTGTGTTAGCATTAATTTTAACACCACCCATTGAGTAGTGAATTCCAGGAGCAATTTTTATAGCATAGAATGGTGTACCGGACAAGTCCTTGTCCATTCCTGTTGTTCTGCCAAATTCAGCATCCTTCTTGTTTTTAACTGCGCTGTTCCATGTATCCATTGTTGTTTTTAGCTGATCTGCAGGAACATTCATTTTTTTAGCTAAGGCTTCGATGGAATCTCCCTCAAGTACAAAGCCCATTTTTTGATACTGATCAATTGCTTTAACACGGGTTTTTACTCCTGAATCAAATACAAGATAAGCTGATTTTTCAGGAAGCTTGTTAATTGCATCAGTAACTGCATCTCTAGTAGTCATTTCGTTTACGAAGCGTTTACCATTACTTGTAACAAGAATTGCGCCTTCTCCACGAACAGCTTCTCCGATTAGATAAGATTTTTCTTGCTGTACTGTTGGGTGAACTTGGATTTGATCCATATCAACTGTTGTACCGCCAAGTTTTTGGATCATTAGTATACCATCACCAGTAGTTCCTGGTTGGTTAGTTGTAACTAAGCCCTTTAAGTCAGGTCTAACCTTTGCAATAATATCTTGATTAGCACCGTAACCGCCTGTTGCTACAACTACAGCATCTGCTTGAATTGTCTTCTCATCTTTTTTGTTGAAAAGAACTTTTACGCCATTTATTTTACCATCTTTTTGCGTAATTTCTTTAACATCAGCGTTTACAAAAAGAGGAATATCTTTCTCTTGTACATTTTTTATTAAACCGTTAAAAAGGTACTGACCAACAGCTGATCCGTCTTCCGGTCTGTGAGTACGTTTTACACTCATACCGCCGGTAATTGTAAGGTTATTTAATTTAATTCCTATAGAATCAAGCCAATCGATGGCACTTGCGGAATTGTCAACAAAGTAACGAAGTAAATTTTTGTCGTTAGTGCCTTTACCGCCTTCTAATGTTTCTTTATAAAATAAATCGTTGCTATCTTTAATGCCTTGTTCTTTTTCAAACTTTGTTTCGGATGCATTCATTCCGGAAGATGCTTTTACTGTATTTCCGCCTGCAACGGACATCTTCTCAAATATTACCGGGTTCATGCCCTTAGCTTTTGCTTCAAGTGCAGCTGTCATTCCGGCGCCGCCAGCACCTACAATGATGATATCGTATTTTTCTTTAAGCTTATCCATACTTGTGTAGCTGCCTTGAGATGCGCTTGAAACTGCTTCAGTTTCTTTGGATTTGGTGCTTTGATTTTGTTTTGCCGTCTGAACGCTGCAGCCCGCTGTTACGAACATCACCGTCATAACGGAAACAAGTGTTGTCAATAGTTTCTTATTCATTGTTTGTCCCCCTTACAAATGTAAATAAATGATTTAGTACAGTACAGTATGTTATAACATACTGAAAAGATTGTCAAGGAATTAACACTAGCTGCATCTAACATGTAAAGGTTTTTAAAATATGATAACTCTAAAATACTAAGCCAGATAGACAATGTTTAGATAATTAGCTTTATAAAGGGTTTAGTGCTGATAAAATGGTAAAAGTTTTGTTATATGTGGAAAAAATCAGAACAAGCATTATGAATCATTTTATTTAAACAGGCAATAAAAAAAGGAACTCTTTTTGTGAGTTCCGTTAATCTGCAACAGGATTATGTTCTTTCCACAAGCAATCCGTTACCTTCATTTCGGTAAATACAGCCTTAAAGGAATTGTTATTGGGAGAACATGCAAGTAACCCAATATTAATTTCTTCGTCGCCTTCAAACAAGTGAAAAATTCTCATCTGCTTGAAATTAACACCATCAAAGGAATTTTCAATACAATAATCACTTTCTCGTCTGCTCAATCTATACCACACACACTTTACAAAAGCACCAATATCAGTTGTTGCCCAATCAGAATATCCATGGTTGGTTACCACGCTTCCAAGCCATGCAGTGTTATTATCATGAAATTCTATTCCTGCCTTTACCCAATTATCGCTATTTTGATAAATTGCAACTCCGCACTGATCAAATAATACCGTACTATTAAATTCTGCCTTTACAGTAAATGAAAAATATCTATCATCAGTTGTAATATAAAGCACATGAGCATTATCATTTCTAAAGCCATAATAAGTTCTCTGCCAAAAATCAGTGTTAGGATCAGTTGTAATTTCAACTCTATCTTTTTCAATTACATAGTTCTGAGGTTCAAAAAACCATTTTGCTTCTTTAGGATTAAATTCAAACATATTAATTTCCCCCTAATCAAAATACATATTAATTTTTTGCTTATTTAATTATAAGTTACTATGAATTACAAAACAAGAAGTATTTAACTTGAATCATGTTCAGTATGACTCTGCAATTTTTAATAATTATTCTTTATCAGCTTTTAATTTAATAGTATGATTAATATAGAAAATGAAATAAATGGGAGGAAGTGCAATATATGAAAGCCTTGATTGTATATTGTTCTACTTATAAAAATAATACCGAAAAAATAGCTAAAGTATTTGCTGAGAAGATTGATGCAGATTTAATCAACTTAAAAAATTCTAAAGAAATAAATATTGATGGTTATGATCTCATTGGATTTGGGTCCGGAGTTTACAGAGAAAGCATGTCTCCACAACTTTTTAATTTTGTTGAAAAAATGAAGCTTGAAAATAAAAAAGTTTTTGTATTTTCTACAAGCGGTGTTGGGCTAACCTTTTATAATAACAAGTTAATAAAGCTTTTAAAATCAAAAGGAGCAGTCTGCAGAGGAAGCTTTGCCTGTAAAGAAAGCTTTGTAAGTAAGGAATTCAGCAATAATAAGATGTTTGAATTTATGAGCAAGTTTGCTGAAGGCCACCCCAATAATAAAGACTTTAGTAAAGCAGCAAAATTTATAACTAAAACAGTACTATAGATTATAGATTTTAAAAGAAGGCAGGGAATGCAATATGAAAATTAAATGGCTAGGCCATTCATGTTTTATGATAACCTCTGAAAAAGGAACAAGGATACTAACTGATCCCTATAATAACTTTGTACATTATGAGCTGCCCGAAATTGAAGCTGACATAGTATCTACAAGCCATAACCACAACGATCACAACAATATTAACGCAGTTAAGGGGAATTTTGAACACATAGATGGTCCTGGAAGCTTTTCAAAGCATGGAATAGAAATAAAAGGTGTATCAACCTTTCATGATAAGGTTTCGGGAGCTAAGAGAGGGAGGAACACTATATACAACTTTAATATTGATGGATTAAATGTCTGCCACTGCGGCGATCTTGGACATATGTTAGACCCAAATCAGATAGAAGAAATAGGAAAGGTAGACATACTTATGATTCCTGTTGGAGGATTATTTGCTATTGATGCATTTGACGCTGTTAAGGTAATGAAGCAGTTAAACCCAACAATTGTTATACCTATGCATTATAGAACAAAAGCCTTAGGTCTGAGAGGACACCTGTTTGCCAAGGCTGAAAAATTCATTTCTGCTTCAGGACTTAAGGCTAAAGAATATGAGGAACTTAACTTAAGTAAAGAAAATATAAAAGATTTTTCAGGAGCTGCAGTGCTTAAGTATGAGTAAATTGATATAGAAATTATTGATGCTATTGGAGAAGAATTGTAAGTGTGATATTATGATATGGTTATAATAAAGATAGATTCAGCTTCAAAGAGTAGGCTAAAGTCACAAGTGAACTTTAGCAGGTAACTTATGAGTGAAACTAGAGTTTTAAGTTATCCGGTGGTATGATAGAAAGGAAAAAATATGAGAGAACTAAAGAGTGTAGAAGAAAAAATTTTAGATAGAGCTTTGTATTTAATAGGAAAGAACAGATCTATGAATATATCTGTTCGCGCTATTTCTAATGAGGCAAATGTTAATGTTAGTGCCATAAATTATTATTTTAGGACTAAGGAAGAAATGCTAAGGCAGGTAAAGGAATTTTATATAACAAACACACTTAGCATTACTTCTATACTGGATAATGAGGAAACCCCTGATGAAGAAAAGCTTATTGCAGCTTCTAATGAGATAATGGAATATATAATAAGGTTTCCCGGGGTAACTGTAATACTTAGAGACGCATCAAAGCAGGAAGAGTCAGATGAAATCTCAAGAAAAATATTAGCTGCAAGCAAGGAAATGAATGAGAAATTTGAAAGCTTACTTTATAAAGTTACAAAGAGCAGCAGCATGAAGTACGAGCACAAATATATGATTTTCATGTCTTCTATTATTCACCCAATAGAGAATAACGATATTTTAAATTTTGATGATGGAATCATTGAAAGCAAGGAAAAAAGAATTGACTATATAAAGAATATAATAAAAGCATTAAAATCAGAGTAAGGCTGCATAGATTAAGCAGTCTTTTTTTATGTAAAAAATCAAACAAAATGTTTAAAATGTATTGATTTAAATTGTTAAATATTATACAATGTATGTGTAGACAAACTTTATAAAACAGTACTGTGAATAATAAAATATCAAAATATTTGGGTGGTTTAAAGAAAATTGTGTTAAAAAAATAACTAATTTATACATAATCAATTTAATATACTAAAGGAAAGTGAAGGAATAAGTTTATGAATAAAAAAGTTGCCCTTATAACAGGTTCATCAAGAGGTATTGGAGCTGCCTGTGCAAAAGAGTTTGCAGAAGCAGGCTACAACGTGGTTATTCACTGCAACAGTAGTCCTCAAAAGGCAAAGGAAGTTTCTGACGCCTGCATATCTCTTGGAGCAGAGGTTTTGGTTTTTCAGGCAGATGTTTCACAATATGATGAGTGTGAAAAATTAGTAAATGCAGTATTTGAAAGATTTGGACGCATTGATGTTCTTGTAAATAATGCAGGAATAGAAGCAAATGGTTCTATAATGGATACTACACTTGAGCAATTTGATAAGGTTATGAAAGTTAATGCCTATGGACCCTTTTATATGTCAAAGTTAGTTGTTCCGCATATGATGGAAAAAAAGGCGGGCAGCATAATTTTTATGTCCTCTACAAGTGCTGCAACAGGGGCATCCGGAAGCTCGGCTTACGCTTCTTCAAAAGCAGCTCTTATTGGATTAACAAAAACACTTGCAAGAGATTTAGCTCCTGTAGGCATCAATGTAAATGCAATCTGCCCAGGCCCCATAGAAACAGATATGGTTGCCGCTCTTCCTGTAGAAATAAAGGGTTGGATAAAAAGCAGCGTTGCAGCAGGCAGACTAGGAAGACCTGAAGAGGTTGGAGCTGCTGCAGTATTTTTAGCATCAGAAAAAGCAAATTATATTACTGGACAAACACTAACTATAGATGGTATTTTCCGTACCTAAAAATAATATAAGTTTTACCAACATAGAAATACTTGAGGCTTTATGCTTCAAGTATTTTTTAGAATTTAAAACAATTTGTTTTAAACATATTGATTAAGATTGTTAAATAATCTATAATATATTTATAAGTAATGTCTTTAAAACTGAACTAAAAAAATAAAAGATCAATAGCTTTTTCAAGGGATAATGTTAAAAAACTAACTAATAAGCGGAGGTTTTTGTAATGGCTTTTAACAAACTATTCAGCCCTATCAAAATCAAAGGTTTAGAATTAAAAAACAGAGTAGTATTTCCGGCTATGGGTACAAAAATGCCTACTGAAGACAAATTTGTAACTCAGCAGATTATTGACTATCATGTAGCAAGAGTAGTGGGTGGCTGCGGGCTAAACTTTACGGAGGTATGTTCAGTATATGCACCTGCTTCACCTAAAAAGTTTCTTTCCATTGCAGAGGACAAGTATATACCTGGATTAAAGAAGCTTACTGATGCTATTCATGAAGCAGGCGGAAAAGCCGGAGTTCAGCTTTGGCTTGGTGGCCTCGCAGTTGCAAGCGACCCTGAGGCAATGCTTATAATTCCAAGCGATATGCCTGTTCCTGGAACAGAGTATACAATGCCCGGGGCAAGTATGGAAACTATTAAGGCATCAATCAAGGCCTTTGGTGATGCTGCCAGAAGGGCTGTTGAAGCAGGCTTTGATACAGTTGAATTCCATGCCGCACATAATTATGTACCACATTCATTTTTAAGCCCATTTTTTAATAGAAGAAATGATGAATACGGCGGATCACTTGAAAACAGAGCAAGATTCTCAATAGAATGCATCAAAGCTATTCGTGAAAATATACCTGAAGATATGCCTGTATTTATGCGTGTTGATGCACAGGACGACTATCTAGAAGGCGGACTTACAATAGAAGATATCATTGAATTCTGCAAAATGGCAGAAGAAGCAGGGGTTGATATATTAGACGTATCCCGTGGAAATTTCTCCTCTGCAGCTATAAAGTATGAGGTTCCGCCTATAGACCTTCCAAGAGGCTTTAATGTGGACAATGCTGCAAGAATAAAGAAAGAGACAGGAATGCTTACTGTAGCTGTAGGAAGAATAAACGATCCTGCACTTGCCGAAGATATACTTGAAAGTAATAAGGCAGATATGGTTGTAATGGGACGTGCTCAGCTTGCAGATCCTGAGTTCTGCAACAAAGCCAGAGAAGGAAGAGTAGAAAGCATAGTAAAATGTGTTGGCTGCAATCAAGGCTGTTATGATGGCTTTGTTTCACCGGATATGCCTTTTATAACCTGTATGAGAAATCCGGCTCTTGGAAGAGAAGCTGAATATGCATTAGTAAAAACAGATGCACCAAAAAAGGTTTTAGTAGCAGGAGGCGGACTAGCAGGACTTGAGGCAGCTATGATTTTAAAGAGCAGAGGACATAATCCAATAGTTTGTGAGGCTTCAGATTCCCTTGGAGGACAATTTGTTCTTGCAGGAGCAGCTCCCAGAAAAGAAGAAATGAAAGAAGCGGCTGTGGCTATGGGAAGACAGGCTATGGAACAAGGAATCGAAATTAAGCTCAATACACCAGTTACCACAGAGCTAATTGAAGAAATAAAGCCGGATGAAGTTATCATTGCTATAGGTGCAGCTCCAATGAGCTTAAATATTCCAGGAGGAAACCTTTCAATGGTAACAAATTCTCATGATGTACTTTCAGGGAAGGCTAAGGTTTCAGGAAAGGTAGTAGTTATAGGCGGAGGTCTGGTAGGACTCGAAGTTGCCGAATATCTTCATGGAAAGGCAGAAGCTATAACTGTTGTAGAAATGCTTGATAAAGTAGCAAAGGATTTAGGAGCGCTTCGTAACATATGTGTCATGGAAAACCTATATGCCTTTGGAATAAACACCTTAACAAATGCTAAATGCGTTGAAATCAAGGAAAACGCTGTTGTTATTGAAAGAGAAGGCAGCTTAGAAGAGCTTCCTTGCGATTCAGTTGTTGTGGCAATAGGAGCAAGATCAAGAGGCTTTGAAAAGATAAGCAAGTTCTGCGAAGAAAAAGGAATACCATGTTATGCTGCAGGTGATGCAGTACGTGCAAGAAGAGCGCTTAACGCTGTTGCAGAGGCAAGCGAGATAGCAAGAAGAATATAGTTTAAAAGAGAGTGAGTTAAATCGCTCTTTTTCTTTTACAACGAATTATTTAGAAAGAGTGAGGAACACTGAGATTGAATTTAATAAGAGGAAGCAAAGAGTTAATGTTATCAATTGATAGAAGAAAAGTTACCAAAAGCTATAGAAATGTGCAATAATATAAGTTGTAATTAATTTAGTGTGTTAATTCATAGGAGGAATTCATGGCTTGGAGCAAAATGAAGCAAAGTTTGGAGAGTTTTCTTAGCCCCGCATTAAGTGGAAGGGTGGAGTATACTGCAACCAGCTACAGATATTTACCTGATAAAGCCGGGCGATCTTATATTAAAGTAGATAAAAAGTACGTGTTCAATATGAAGGATACAACCACATCAATCAAATGGTATGAAACGGAGCAGGAAATAAAGAATGATCCTGAGGTTCAAATTCCTATAAACAGTGAGGAAATTGAAAAGATCAGAAAAGATTCCCAAGGTAAAATCCCTGAGGATAGATTAATAGTGATTGCAAGAAGCAGGAAAATATCAGAATATGCAAAGGAAATACTATCTGCGCAGTCAGCATTAAGCAAATCAGATTTTGAGTCTGAAGCAAATAGATTTTTAGCTAGTTCAATAGAGGAAAGCCTGGAGAGTAAGGATATCTTATTAAATATTTTTGCGCTGGTGGATAGACGAGTTGGAAAGAAGCGGCTTTTAAATATGGCCGAAAAAATGAAGCTGAAGCACCCAATCGTACAATATTTTTATGAGCTGAGGCTTAGTTCTTTTGATAAAGGAAATAGTTAGTTTTAAAAAGACCTTTCTTAATAGAATATGACTGAAATTATATGAAGTTCTATACAAAAACGAAGGCTAGTCAAGAATATGACTAGCCTTAAATTTATTTTCCTGCGGCAACTAATAAAGCGGCTTGGTGTTGAGGATCTTCCTGTCCATCTTTATGCCTTGTACTGTTTAAAAAGTGTATGTCGAAATGTCCATCCATTCCATTTCCTTTAATTACATCAAGATTTTGACCGGTGCCATAGCCTTCAGAACGATTATTTATAACTGCATATGCTGGTGCTGAGTCTAAGCCTGCATGGGGCATCGCACTCATAGAAGCTGCATATCTTTTTCCGCCAATGGTTAATATTACAGGACGTCTATTCCAGGAAAATCCTCCCCAGATACTTTTTATTATATCTGTGTCTTTTTTAGTTAAAGCTTCCGAATCAGCATGATTAGTACCCATTGTTCTTTTAACCATAAAGGTTTTTCCGGTGTAAAAATCCTTAACCTCAGCTACAGTACCAATTGAGAAGGTAAATTGTCCACTTTTCCACCAATCTAATAGCTGTACATTAGAAGAGGCTGCTGTTTTAGGCGTGCTTCCGGATTTACCTGCTGCTGAATTCTGATTTTTTACCACTGATTTTTCTGAGGATGAAGCTTGCGATTCTGATAAGCCTGTCCCTCCTCTAGATAATGCAATTGAAGGCTTAGTGCCTTGGGCATCAGAAGATGATGAAGCTTTTATGTCAGCACCTTCAGCCAATATTATTTGCTGGTTAGCTAAAAGCAGATTTTCTGCTGTGATCTGTGCATCCTGTTCACTTGTAAAATATGTAACCGGTGCTGAATTAAAGCTTGTCTTAAGATTTTTTAAAGTAAATTGGGATGATGCGGCAAGACTGACAGCAAGTAAAAAATAAGCAATAAATCTTTTGTTCATAAGTTTTTCCTCCTAATAGCCTGCGAAGTTAGTTGACGGGTTCGGGAAGAGGAATCCCTGCACAGATGTGCTTCACCCCAAAGATGCATCCTCCGCTGCGTATGCATTCGGCTAATTTATAGTTTTAGACATTTGATTAACGTTAAGAATATACTATAAAGATATGAACAAGATATGAAGATTGGCTATAAAAGAGCCTGGTAAGTTATGCTAATAGGAATAAGGCCTTCAATCATAACAGGTTTGTATAAAATAAAAAATACTTCCCAGATTGAATTTTAAATCGGGAAGTATTTTATGATTCTATATTACCATAAAATTGCCAAAATGTCAAGTCTTGTACTGGGTTAAAGCTAGGAGTACAGTGTATTTAGAGGTGATTATAGTGAATAATAATATGGCATTAGCATTACAAAATATACAAAAAAGACAAGCTGTAATCGAGTTAAAAGCATGTAATGAAATAACAATTAAGTATGGATTAGCTCTATCTGATGCTGATATTAATGAACTGGTTGAAAATCGTTTTAAGGCACTAAAAGATACAGGAAGAATTGAGTTTTCTGAAGGAATTTTGAAAAAGCTAGTGGAAGCCTTTTGTGATTCACCTTATATAATGCAGCAGAACTATAAAGAGACATTAATGGAGATTCAGGAGTGCTTTTATTTCTTTAAAAATGAAGCAATGGATCAAATAGCTGATGATGAACTTATTGAGTTTATGAAAATACATTTTGATGGAAAATGTCAAGGTTCTTTAGAGTATCTAAGCGGAACTAACCTGGAGGAGCTTTGCAGAAATACAAGATATGGTTATAAAGTTAATGAAACAGAATAAGAAATACAGGAGGCATAAAGATTGATAATCTTTATGTGCAGTATTAGAAATACAGGAGGGTATATGGAGGAAAATAACAAGAGCTTATTGGCATTTTCGGATAATATACAAATAGATAAGGATATATGTGAGGAAGATAGATTGCTTATTGAAGCAAAGGTATGGAATTTGCTTGGCAAGCGTACTGAGAGATATACCATGGGGGATAGTACATCAGTTCCAATAGAAATAGCAGAAGAACTTCTTAATTCAATTTGCTTTTCCTTGGAGTTAGAGCTAAGAGGATTAGTGAATGTAAATGAAGTATTGATAGAGGAAGATATTGGGGGCTTATTAAGAGCCTCCTGGATAAAAATAGCGTCTTTAATGGAGGATGGGAAGAAGTTATTAGAAGAGGTTAAAAAAAGCTCACCTAGTATAGAAAACATATCATATAGCGATACATTAAATGAAATAAGTGAATTCTTTAATAAAAGTAAATATGATTACAGGTTTTTCGCTCATAGGATTAATTGCAGCATAGATTATCAACTTTCTAATCCTATATCAGAAAAGCTGCAGGGAATTGAATATATAAATGAATACTTAAAAGCGCTGCTTGTTGAAAATGAGTTCTGCATAGGTTTTGATAGGGAGAATATCATAGGCATTCTAAATAGCTATTGCAGTGATTATAAAGGCTTATTAATTAATATTTTTGAACCAATACTAATAAATGCAATAGGGCTTGATATTTTGGGCGGAGATATATTAACATTAGATATCACAACTTTGCAAAGGCAAGAATTATTAAGGATTTTTAGAAGCTTATCCAAAGATGAAATCTTGACTAAACTAAAAAATTCAGCAAAGAGAGTATGTGATACCTTAGGAATAGCTGATAGTGATAAGATAAAATATATCCAAAATACAGCTGCAAATATATATCCTAGAATTGAAGTGGTACTATCTACAGGAAATATTGATAATGTGTTTTTATCCATTAAGTATGAAGAGGACCTAGCAGAAAGTGAGTTTATAGATAACTATCCTATGGGGGACGAAAGGCTACGTGATTTAATAAACGAAATAAATGATTGCAGATTTATTTCTGATAAGATTGCGATGTTAAAAGAAGAGATTCATAGCTTAGGTGACTTGATGGAAGTTCTAAGCGTGTGTTTTTGGGATGATGAAGCATTTGAATTATTTAAAACTCTTTCAGAAGAAGAAATCCGAATTATCAAACATTATTTAGATAGCAAGGATGAAGTGTATAGTTCTGATTCTAAATGGGAAATTAGGTTTATGGATTATATAAGAACATTAAATAAATAATAGTAAAAGCTGCATTTTTGGAGAGCGAGTAAAATCGCTCTATTTGTCTTTTTTAGAAGGAATTAAGAGACTGGTGAAGAATATTTAAATATGCTTAAAATGTTTTAACGATAGACTTTCTAATAAGAGGTGGCTTAGAAATGAAATACGAAGAATTTTTTACTGACAATAAATATAAAAATAGTAATGATAAAAATAAGATTTTAATTGATAGTATACTTAAAATTTTTGAAGAAAAGTGTACTAAAGAATTTTATCCAGCATGGCGTAATGATGAAGGTAATGTAAAAGTTTTTGCAATTAAATTAAAAGAAAAACTTATGAGTAAGTACGGCAGCAAAAGAGAAAATATTGTTACTATCAGATTAAGAATGGAGCAATTGGACATTGAGGTATTTAGAGGAACATATTGTAAGAATGAAGAGTTCCCATATAGCTTAGATACTATAGAAAGTGATCTTGCAAGGTTGTATGAAGATATTAATAATTTATTTGCATCAGGACTTATCACTTTTAAGAACTAGATAATAAGGGATCAACTATTATAGAAAGCTGATGTAATAAAGGCTTTAATTTAATGGAAAGGTGCATATTTGCAGTGAATATTTATATATTTAAATTTATACATAGGTAAAAATATATATATTTAAATTGGCTTATATAAAATATTTAAATTTAAAAGTATTTGTATATAAATGAATTTGGAATGTGATATGATGAACCGTATCATAGATAACAAGGATTTTCTTTAAAACCATTGATATCACTAGATTTGAGGTGGAAAATACAAAATAAAAGCATTAATTGAAATAATGGCGTTATTTCAATTAATGCTTTTATTTTGAGTAATTAATATAAAACAGAAAATCATTTAGTGCGGTAACAATTAAAATCTTTGAGAAGTTCAATAAAGGTTTCAAGCTTGGAATCATCCCACTTTTCAATCCTTTCATAAAAAGCGTTTTCTTTCTCTTTTAAAGCATCCATTGTTCTTTGTTGTCCTAGTTCAGTTAAGGATACAAGTACACCACGCCGATCACTTGGAGACTGTTCGCTCTTTACATAGCCAAGATTCTTTAGCTGATTTACAAGGCGACTAACAGAACTACGATCCATAGCTGTTGATTCTGATAGAGCTGTTGCACTTGTTGGACCAAATGAAAAAAGCCAACGAACAATGATAAAGGCCGCGGGCTGTAATGTAGGATCAAAACGGGCTGCGGTTCTCACATTAAGTGCATGTGAGGCACTTATAATTACATTTAGCTGTTCACCTAAATCCAGTTCTAATTGAACTCGAGTAGCATCATTGTTTTTAATATTATCCTTCATAGTTTACCTCAATTAAATTAATCTAATATAAAAATATTTGACATATGTCAAATAAAAATATATAGTTGATATATGTCAAGTATAATTAATTGTACAAATCATGTCAAGAAATTAAACTATTAGATAACATTGTGCAAACAGATAATAGTATTCTAAACTGCATTAAATTTAAGGAGGTTGACTATGAATAAACTCACAACTGTTGCAATTACTGGTGCTACGAGTGGACTTGGACAATTAGTGGCAATTGAGTTAGTAAAACGAAATGCTCATCTAGTATTAACAGCCAGAAACAAAGAGCGGGCTGAAGCAACCCGAAAAATTCTAAAAGGTATTAAACCTAAAGCTGAGGTTGACTTTTTCTATGGAGATTTATCATTAATGAAAGATGTAAAAAGGGTTGGGGAGGAAATTAAAGCTTCTTATACTAAAATCGATATATTGGTAAATAATGCTGGACTTCATGCCTTCGAACAGAGAGTAACTTCCGAGGGTTTTGCAGAAATGATAGCAGTGAACTATTTAGCTCCTTGGTTATTAACTAATACGTTGCTGCAAACTCTAATTGAGTCAGAAAATGCACGGATTGTAAATGTTGCTTCTGAATCATCACGTAAGCATGGTGAACTTAAGTTACCAGAAGACTTGATAGATTTATCTAATTTTACAGCTAGGGAGTCTTCTGTTATTTATGGAAAAACCAAATTGTTAAATATTATGTTTACTGCAGAATTAGCATACCGACTTTCTGGAACGAGCGTTATAGTTAATGCTCTTAATCCAGGTTTTAATGTTACTGGCCTCGGGCGAGAGCTTTGGTTTGCTCCTTTGCTTGAACGTATATTGAAGTTTTTGCATATTGGTGATCCACATAGAGGAGCAGAAATCATAACTCGTTTAGCCATAGATCCTCAATATAATGGTGTGACGGGTGGATATTTTAATGTGGTAACCGGGAAGCCTATAATTCCTATATACCCAGGTGATGATAGGGGAATGCAAAATAAGTTATGGAGCGATACCCAGATATTACTTCAGCAAAAAGGTTTTATATAACAAATAAGCTAACTAAACATCTAAAAATAAACATAACAAGATAGTATGCGAAAAAGTCTATGTTATGGCAGATACGGAGAACCATACCGTGGGTTAAAATTCCACTATCTCCGCCAAAATGAAGAGCTCTAGCAGTTTATGCTAGAGCATTTTCTATACTCATTATTGGGATTGTTCAAATTATTATTGATTTGACAGGCTGTCCTGAAGCTCTTACCACATTTAGCAGCTCTGTTCCAATGCCTTGAAATACAGTACCATATAGAATAACAGTCATAAAATCCACTGCATAAGAACTTCTATAAAATACAATAAGACTGTAATTATCTATAATTAGATTAAAAAATCGGCAGTTAAAGCTGCCTATGCTTTTTTAACTGCTAAAACAGTATATATTGCATCATTAATTTTAGTCTTTTTCACAATTTCAAAGCCAATTAAAGACAATGTATTTTCCAGTTCCTCTGATCCAATACGAATTGACATAGGGGGGCCTTCCACTATCAAGTCGTCCTTTTCATATTCCAGACATAACAGGTGCCCTCCTGCTTTTAGTACCTCATATATTTTTGACAATGCTTTTGACAGGGAACTTACTTCGTGGAGTATTAAGGATGCCATTGTAAAATCAATACTGTCATTTTGAAGATTTAAGCTTTCAATATAATATTGAATCAATTCAATATTAGTAAGTCCTTTTTCCTCAGCCTTAGCTTCTATAATGCTGAGCATACGTCTATCCGGGTCCATAGCATACACTTTGCCGGATGTACTTTCTGCCATAGGAATTGTAAAAAAGCCTGTGCCTGCACCGATATCCAGTAGAGTATGATTTTTTTCAATTGGCATTTGGCTGATAAGCTCTTCGGGAGGTATGAGACGCTCTCTTTGTTTACTATCTAAAAAGGCAATTTTGGTTCGAAAATTTTGATCCGGATGGTTGTGATGATGCATGTGATTCATAATAAGACCTCCTATAAAATATAATACAGACTGTAATTATCTATAATTGTGGCAAAAAATGAGCAGTTAAAACTGCCTATGCTTTTTAGCTCATTTTTTAGAAAATGTCGCAGATACGTTTTTCTTTAAGGTCGTTCACCATTTTCTCTTCGGCATCTCTCATAACCTTTTCTATTTGGCAAGCTTTATTCTCTCCCATTTCACAAGTGAAAAGTGATCCGCTGCCTTCAATGGCTTGAATGACGTCATAAAAGCTAATTTCAGTCTTAGGTTTCCTAAGACTATAACCTCCATTTACTCCAGGCGTAGACTGAATAAGATCAGCCTTCACTAATTGAGTTAGTATCTTAGACAGGTAAGTAGGGGATATATTCATGTGGTTGGCTAAAGGCTGAAGACTCAAATTATCTTTGCCTTCTTGCTTAACTAAATAGGCCATTATATGCAAGGCATAATTCGTTGCTTTCGTATACTTCATAATATTTCCTCCATAAAGATAACACAGACTGTATTTATCTATAATTATATATGATGAGTTTTGCTGCGTCAATAAGTATTTTTAGTTGTATTTTTCTGCAAAGCAACAAAAAAAGTAAGCTATTTACAAAATATGCTATAATAAAAGACATAAGTAAATTTTTACACTATAGATAGGCTTGAAATGTTTGATTTTTGAAGGAAAATGTATAGCCATTATGGGTGACCATTATGACTCGAAAAATACTGATTTAATTTTGCATAAGGGTGAGTTTTAAGTGAAATCTTAAAAATTGCAACAGATAACTTATAGTTTGGGGAGGATTTAATGGAGAAAATAAGCATAACGAAGGACCAGTTAAGAAAATTTTTAGTTATTTATCAAGGGCTGCATTATCCAAAAACATTTAATGGGTATTCAGGTATTAAGGAATTTGTTAAAAGAGTTGGATGCTTGCAATATGACCCGCTAAATGTTGTAGGTCGAAATATAGATCTTATTCTGCAATCCAGAATAGAAAATTATGAACCTAATATGCTTAAAAAATTGATGTACGAGGATAGAGAATTAATAGATGGATGGGATAAAATGATGTCCATTTATTGCACAGAAGATTGGGCGTACTTTGAAAGAGTAAGAAATAGAAAGAAATCAGAGCTCAAAGAATTGCTCAAAAGGCGAAACTCAAGTGAAGCAATTACCAATGTTGATTTTATAAAAGGATACATAGCTGAGAATGGAGCATGCTTGCCTTCTAAGATAGACTTAGGAGGAGCTAAATGCGGGAGCTGGGGACATGGTAAATTATCTAGTGCAGCTATGGATTATATGTTCAATATAGGGATTTTAGGAGTTAAAGAGAAGAAAAATGTTCAAAGAGTTTATGACCTTATTGAGAATTTACTTCCAAAAGAAATTCTGCAAATGAAAGATCCTTTTGACAGCGATAGAAGCTTCTATAAATGGTACTTCAAAAGAAGGATAGGCAGCATAGGAGTATACTGGGATAGAAATGGCGGCGGATGGCTGGGACATTTTGTATCTGAAAAGCAGTTAAGAAGTGAAATATTACAGGAGTTATGCGATGAAGGAGAGCTGTTAAAAGTTGAGGTAGAAGGAGTTAAAGAGAACTTTTATATAAGAGCAGAAGACTCACATATGCTGGCGGAATTAGAACAGAATTTTGATAAAAAGGTGACCTTCTTAGCGCCGCTTGATAATCTTCTTTGGGACAGAAAGTTAGTTAAAGATATTTTTGATTTTGAATATAGCTGGGAAGTTTATGTACCTGTTTCTAAAAGAAAGTATGGATATTATGTGCTGCCTGTATTATATGGAGATAAAATAATAGCAAGGTTTGAGCCGGAAGTACATAGGGGAGATGCACCTCTGGTTATAAAAAATTGGTGGTGGGAGGATAAAGAGGCTGTAACGGATGAAGTTATAAGTGAAGTTATTGATTGTTTTACAAGATTTTGCAGGTTTTTAAAATCGAGCGGGCTATCAGATGAATCTTACAAGGTTATATCCTAACCTCTCTTTATTGGCAGAATAAGAGAGGTAGAACGGTTTTTGCAATGTAATCCAAATGATTGGAATGACGGATATAAATATTGATTGTTAATTACTAATTAACGAGATGATACAAGATATAAGTATAATGGGAAGTTATGTTAGTCTCTTTTTTCTTATAAAACGTAATAGTAAATAACTGTGAAGTAGTAGATAAATAGTAATTTGTCAAGTAAATAAAGTATATGAGTTTTTTAATATAGTTTATGAACAATGCAAATATAAGTTGCGGATTTGCAATTGTAGGTTGGTGTTATTTTGGTGTAAAACTTATTATAATTTACACATAATAACAAAGAAAAGAGGTAGAAAGTTATGAGTTTTGCAGATAATTTAAAATCAATTAGGCTAGAAAGACATATTTCACAAGAAGATTTAGCAGAAATAATTGGAGTAAGCCGTCAAGCAGTTTCTAAATGGGAACAGGGAAGTGGATATCCAGAGATAGAAAAATTGCTTGTCTTATCTAAGGAACTTAATATATCTTTAGATTATTTGATGTTAGGTGAGATAAAGGCCACTGAAAACAACAAAGCTTTAACCAATAATATAGTTGTACCAACTGGGAAAATTACTATAAAATCATATGATGGAAAATCAATTGTTAATTGCTATAAAGTTTTAGCGTCACATGTAATGTACAAAGCTAAAAATGATGAACCAAAATATTGGCTGATTGGTGTTAATAACGGAGCATTTTGGGGAGAAAAATCAATTGTACTTGGTTGGTATGCTGATGAAGAAAAGATAAAAAAGGAAATGGATGAAATCGCGGAAGCAATTAATAATGGTGTACCAGCATATGAATTAAAATATGCAGTAAAAGTTAAGAATAAAATGTTAAGAGTAAAAATAGATGAAGAGTAACTTTATTTATATATGATCAATAAGAATAATTAGAGTTTAACAAATTTCAATTTATCAAACGGTTATTTTGTTTTAAGGTTATTGGATGAAATTTTTAAATTCCCATTATCATATATTTGTACGTGCTGTAGATGTGCCCATTTGGATAATAATAATTGTAAAAAGAAAAATACCAGAATATGAAAAGAAAATAGTATCCACACAGTCAGCATTAAGCAAGCCAGATCTTAATGTTGAAGAACTCAATCATGCAATATTTTTATGAGCTGCGGTGTAATATACTTTTGATGTGGAAAACTAATCCAGAGAGCGAGTAAAATCGCTCTATTTGTCTTTTTTGGAAGGAATTAAGAGATTGGTGAAGAATATTATAAGTAAATCTAATATGGCAGAACCAGACACATATAAGGCATCTTTCAAAAGTTCTAAACATAGAGGATCCATATTTATTAAATCCATTATAGCGTTCAGCGAGAGATTAATGTAAAAACTACATTAATTGCACAGTAAAGGTAGATTAGATTTTCAAGGTGTAGAACAAACTTGTCAGAGCCAAAATACCTATGATTTTAGAGGCTGATGGAAAATAACATGATATCAAGATTGCAGATAAAAGTGAAAATTTTGAATTACTTGAAGCTAAGCTTAAAGAGGAGCTTTTGAGAAAGAGAAACGCAGGAATTACTAAGAGATTGTGATGAAGAATGTATATTTAGTATATTATATTTTATTTTATATACAGTATTTACCATGTCAGAATATTGATATTTTATGATAAAATATAATGTATGGAAGAGAATTAAACGTTTAGATATTATTATAATGAATCTGTAGTTAAATATAGAGAGGGAGATTTATAATTGGAAAATAGTGTTTTCAGTTATTTGGATAAAAATTATAGGTACTTAAATAATTATATAAGAGATATAGACGATGCATTATTTACTACACCACATAGTGCAATAATAAAAGGAAGAACTTTTGTGGAAAGACTAACTCAAGAAATAGCCAAGCTTGAGGGGTATGGGTTGTTGATATCTATAACTCAAGCCGAAAGATTAAAAAGGTTAGAAGAAGATGGAGTTTTAGAGGGTGAAATAGATAGTTTATTTCATAATGTAAGGATTTTAGGAAATAAAGCTGCCCATGCAGATGTAGAAGGTGAATTAGAAGCAGCTTTATACATTCATAAAAATGTATATAAGATAACTTGCTGGTTTGTTCAGACCTATATTGATTATAAGTTTGTGCCACTTCCTTATAAAAGCCCAATGCCATTAGGACATAAAGTAACTGATATCAATTCGGATGCTTTAGCTGAATTATTAAAGAAAATGGAAAGTCTAATAACTAAATCTGAATTAGGCGGTAAAAATAGTGAGCAAGCATTTGATGAATTAAAAATTAATAAAATGAAAAAAGAAGAAGATGTTTTTGAAGATCTTATAATAGAGGATATATTAGATAATATTGTCAATAAAAAATGTCTGATCCAAGAACTAGCTAGACTTAAAGAGTCATCAAAAGAAGCAGTTGAGGGGTTAGGTGAATTTACTCCTTTTAAAAGATATATGCATATTGAAAGAGATGCCCAGCAAGAATTAGAAGATATAATAGTTAATGCTAATAAGTCAGACAAGGCTCAACTCATTTTAGTATGTGGAAGCGTTGGCGATGGAAAATCGCATATTATATCATACTTTAATAATAAATACCCATACATTAAAGAGAATTTTATCCTTCACAATGATGCTACTGAGAGTTTAGAACCAAATAAAACATCAATGGATACACTGAATGATATTCTAGATAACTTCAGTGATGAAAATATAAAGAGCAGTAATCAAAAGCTTATTTTAGCAATTAATCTTGGTACCTTAAATAACTTCATAGATTCGCAATATGGAAAAAGGTTTATGTTATTAAAAAAGTATGTCTATGATAAAAAAATACTAGAAACTAGCATTGAAGACAGTAAATTTAATGAGAACAGTTACTTTCAATTTGTAAATTTCAGTGACTATCATATATTTACTCTAAAAGACGGCAGGATTAATTCTAATTATATAAAATCTCTAATAACTAAAATCACTGATACATCGGAACTTAACATTTTCTATAATTCGTATAAAAAGAATTGTTCTAATTGTGATTGTAGTCACATTTGTCCAATTAAAGCAAATTACGAATTGTTAAGTAATAAAGATGTACAAGAATCAATAATAGATTTATTAGTTCAGTGTATAATAAAAAATAAAATAATTATATCAACTAGGGCACTAATTAACTTTATGTATGATTTAATAGTACCTCGAGCTTATATTGACGTTAATTCACCAATATTTAAAAGTGACATAAAGAAGTTAAATAATTACGGATTTATTAGATCGCTGATGCCCAATATGCTTTTTAATCATAAGGAATTATCTTTTATATTTGAAGCGTTAAATGAATTAGATCCATTAAATATAAGAAATGAAAAAGTGGATGATTTTATTATAAAGTTCAATAATTCTAATGAAGTTATATCATACTTTAATCAGTTTATAGATTACCCAAAGGGCTATCTCGATAAACTTAACGATATAGACTTAGGGGATACAGATGACAAAAAGATAAGGTACGAATTATTAAAGCTGTTTATTAGGAGTTATTATCTTTGTGGAAAAGAAAATTTGTTTTCTTTAAAAGATGAAGTCTATGAAAAATATATCGAAGCACTTTATTTTTGGAATAGAGGAGATAAGCCTAAGCTTAAGCCTATATACGACGATGTGAAAAATGGAATATTAAAATGGAATGGCGAGGCTAATAAAGAACAAATTAATATTTTTATTGGTAAAAATCAGGGTAAATATAAGGTTAGTGAAGATATAGATTTAAAAGTAGATACAAGTAATTTACCTAAAGATGAAGATGCGGAGCTTAAGAAATTTATTTCGACGCTAAAGTTAAGATACAAGAACGATAAGGTTGGAAAATCTTATGAAATAGATGTAGATTTCTCATTATATAAATTGTTAATTCAAGTAAACAGGGGATACAGGCCAAATAAAAAGGATAAAAATCATTTTATTAAGTTTATTGAATTTATTGATAGTTTAGAGGAGACTGGGTCACAGAACAATAAACTAATATTTACTGAAAAAAATAGAGATATTAACAAGAAATACAAATTAGAATATGATAATGAATTTGAATTTTATAAATTTGTGGAGATGTAGGTATGTATGAGCAGATGCAATATAAATTAAAGTTTGATGATATAAAAGCAAGTTTCAATTTTAAAGAAGATGGTGGCTTAATTCATAGACAAGGAATAAAGATAAAAATTCTACCTTATACTGCAAATGATAAGGAAGTCGTAATAGACTTTAGAGGTGTAGTTGGCGAATTTTCTAGGATGATATGTAATAAGGAGTTGAAAGAAGAGGTAGATTTAATTAGATTAATTGAAGATGTAACAGACGAAATAGGTGAGTTTGAAGGTACATCCAGTAAAGAAACTTTTAAAGATATTATTAGAAGCATGTTTATTGATAATGATAGACTTGTTGATTTTAATATAAAAACCATTAATTATATATCATCTGCTAAGGGTGACGATAAGATTTCAAAGTTTTTATTTTCAATCTTCTTTGATGATGAATTAAAGCAACTTGTGCAAGAACATTATGATAGAGATGTTGAAAATATATTATACAAATTAGTTTTAAATGCTCTACCTAAATTGGATGAGAATGTAACAAACAAAGAAAACTATAAATGTTATATACCATTTATAAAAGATTTGTTTAAAAGAGACTTTAAATTTCTTATAAAAAATGAGGAGCTATTTAAGAATTCATTAAAGCGATTATTAGAATTCTATTATATGTTTTATGTTTCTCAATTGGCACTAAAACTATCTGAATTTGAGAAGGCAGATTTAACAAAGCCAGATGCTATATATTACACTTTGGGTTGGGAAAGTACATCAAAAAACAGAACGGCGTTTAAGTTTGGATGGGATAACGTTAAAAATTATGTTAATTCACTTTTTTCACACTCTATTACTCTAGAACTATTAAATCATAGTGGAAATGAGGAACAACTGGGATATAAAGAATTGTATGATTTATTCTGTTCCGGTGATGAAAGTGAAATAGAAAATGAATTAGATATTTTATTCGATATGTATACAAAGCAAATAAAAGATAAGTCATGGAACGATTTTAAATACAAAGACAGGAATAGTGGAAATAAGGGATTTGATAAGGTATATAAATTATTTGAAGCTATAGAATTTCAATTTGTACAAACATCTAGGACTGGTGCAAAAAATAAATATAACAAACGATTTACGGATTTTGTTGAGGCTAACTTCGCCAAGAGAAGAGGAGCACTTGGATATAATCTGAATCTTACAGAGGAAGATATAATTTTATTTACGAAAATATGTATAAATGATAATGGTAAACTTAAGTTAAGTTTACTATTTGATGAATTTGAAAAAAGAGGAATATTCTTTGATAGAGATTCAAAAGTTAAGATAGTTCAGTTATATGAAAAGCTAAATTTGTTAGAAAAGAAATCAGATAGTGGGGATGCGCAATATGTTAGATCAATTTTATAGTTATTTGTCCAGTAAAATAATCGAATTTTTTAATACCAATCCTTTAACATCTGGATCCAAATATAACATTCAGTTCGAGAAACAAGACCAAGTTAAAGCATTATACGAAGAATTAAAAAATAATGTTTTATGTGAAGAATTTAAATATAAGGATGATAAAGGAGAAGTTAAATATACATCATACCTCTTAAATTTTTCTGGAGTGAAGCTAATAGTATCAGCGACTATAGGTGATATTCAACCAGATTTTTTAACAAGACTTAGAAATATGGTCGGTATAGAGCCTGGTTATGAAAATAAAGGAATATTGTTTATTCATAATACAACTCTTGACAGTATTATGGGAGGAACAGAATCATTTAGTAAGGAAGGCATGCCCTTTCATATCAATTCTATTCAGAAGGATATTAGAAGAAAGTTAGCAACCTCAGAATTTAGCGAGATTGATAAGACTATTATAGAAATGGATTTGGAAAGAAAGAAGAAGGACTTATTTGGTGATAATATTTCTATCTTTGAATACATGGATTTACTAGATATTATAAATCGGTCATGTATAGAAAAAAGTCAGTATAAGAATTTTGGACTATTCTATGATAGTGAATTAAAAAACCTTAGGGGTAAAGAACTCAAAAATAGAATTGAAAATAATGCGTTTTATTTTAGCAGGGTTGATGAGATCCATAATTACGGAAATCCAGAATTACAATTAGAGAGATATTTCGATGAAAAAGGCATAGACAAACTAAAAGGTGATGATTGGAGATCTGTTGATTATAAAGATGTAAATAAGTCTGTTGAAGAAAAAAAGAAGATAAAACCTTTAGAATATAGGTCTTGTAATCAGGAATGGGATAAAGAAGAGGGACAATCTAAAGTTAAAGCAAGAATTAGAAATATCATAGTATTTAATGAATTTGGGGATGAAAATTCAAATTTAGAATTTGAATTTGATGATTATCTGAAAAAGGAATTCGTAAAGACCGAAGGTTTAATAGACTGCATTACTTCAGGAAAGAAGATTAAAGCAACGATCCATAAATCGGAAAAAGGAAATGATTTTTATAAGATAACTTATAAAAATGAGAAAAATGTTAAGTTTGAATTTAAAATCGTAATGCTTCAATGCAATGAAAAAATTTTAGATAGCATTAAAACTAAATTTTCAATTGTAATGAAAGGGAAAAATAATTATATTTCAGTAAATACAAATGACACAAGTGTAGTATTTAATGAATTTACCCAAAACACTATAAATCATGAGTTAGAATATAACAATGAATCAATCAAACTATGTGAAGATGAAAAATTAATAGTAAAAATAAGTGATAATTTCGAGTATGAAAATGATAGTGATCTAGTACGATTTAACTTGTTAGTAAATCAATGTGTTATTCCGGTGGGTATAATTGGAACCAGTGAAAAGATATCCCCTATTGAAGGATTAAAAGTATGGAAATTAAAAAATGAAAAGAAAAGTGACTTTTGTTTAGTTGATGATAACAAACTTCGGTTTGGGACTAAGGAATATTTTGCTAGAGATGAGTTTAGGAGAAATCTTCAGTTAGAGAAACAAATAATTTCTGATAAGGGCATTTACTTTATTGAAACTGATGAAGGCTTAGAGTCTATTGATTTGGATATAAATTTAGAACTTAAATCGATATACGCGGAAATAATAAGGTATTTCAGTGTATCTAATAAACTACCTAGCCTAACATATTTAGAAGATAGTCTTAAAAATTTGTATAAAAGATTTATAAAGCAATATATAAAATTATTAGAAGATATAGAAGAAGGCTCTTATCTATCAAAAGAACAGAAAAATTTATTTAAAGTTGGGGTAATAAAGAGACAGATTGAGGACAGGGAAATGATACTTACTTCATTACATCCTTTGAATATTGCTTATCAGCTTCAACTTAATAATGAAACAAATAATGAAAGCATGGATGATGAAATAATTAAGAAGTTCACCTCAACATATCTTTTGCCATATATAATGGATGATGATAGTAGATTATATATACCTATGGAACAATCTCACTCACCAGAGTGGAAGTATTATGTTGATGAGGCTCTACCTAGGTATAAAAGCTCTAGAGATTTTGTATCTAAGTTAGTTCAAGAAAAGATAGATGAGTTTGTTGGTCATTTTAAGTATATGTTTAACATGGGCAATAATGCACCTATAAGAATAAACTTAATTAATACAGGTGATAGTAAAGAAATACTGCAAGGAATATTTAAGTATTATGTTAAGCAAATTAAATCAAATAGTTCTAGGGAAGTATTGCCAATTGATATATTTATCTATTCGAATAAAACTATAACAAATGCCTTTGAAGAAGTAGCATTTAATGATAATATTAATGACTTAAAAGCAACTTATGGATTAGATTTGAATGTTGATAATATCTCTGAAGAAGATGTATTAAATTTATATAGAGAAAGAGTTCATTTTTATTCCAAGAAAGTTGAAGATGGAATAGAGTATTCTCATATTACTTTTATAGAGATGAGTAACGATGTAAAAACGATAACCTCAAACATGGAAGATATAACATCAGGAATAATGTTAAATGGTCTAATTTCAGGAGTACCATCAGTATTTTTAGGAGACTCTTACAGAACAGGATTTGGTACTAAGTATACCAATATAGATAGTGATCTAATGAAGATTGCTATGAATCTAAATGCATTAAATTCGGCTAGCGGCGGAGAGCCTTTTAATAGTAAGCAATGTAAGGCAATATCAATACCAAATAAAAGTAAAACAGCATTGGATAGTATTTACGATGCTAGTCACTGGGTTACTTTTATAGATCCAAGGGTAGATTTGAACTTCTTTAAAAACGATCCTGATGCTAAAGATTTATTAATTATACATTATAGTGATCAGTATACAACTGCAGGAGGATACGATGCTATAACTGTTACTAGAAAATCGGGTCCTTATCAAAGAGTTATAGAAGAATTCTTAACTCAAAAAGGAGTAGAAAATTCACATGAATACTCACCGAAAATAATTAATATGTTTAATGCAGTTAACGGTGATTGGCTATTAAGATTGTTATCAAGTAAGTCTCATTTTCCTAAGGAAAAGATAAGTATTTTATCAGCGATAAAATTAGGACTTGCTGAATTTAAAAAAGATAATATCACATGGGTGCCAATATCATTAGAAGAAATTCTAAGAGTATCTGGAGGTGCAGGTCTGAAGCAAAGTGAGGGGTTCTTTTCTGCCAAGAATTTAGGGTTTGAAAAGAATGGTGCAACAAGTGATGATATACTTTTTATTGGAATAGAAGAGCTTGAAAACAAGGTATATGTGCACTATTATCCTATTGAAGTTAAAATTGGAGAAAACAATTCTTCATATGTTCAAAAGGGAATAGAACAAGCCAAGGCTACCAAAAAAATATTCAATGAAACTTTACTACCTAATGAGAGTGGTAGTATAAGCGATACTCAAAGAGTTTATAGAAATTTCTTAATGCAGCTTGTAATAACTAGTGCAGAAAAATTAAATTTATATGATGTATGTGGTAAAGAAAACTGGGAGAGAGTAATTGATTCCGACTTGAGAAGAAAACTTCTTAATGAAGAATATGAAATAAATAACTCTCTGGAGAAGTCAATTGGTGAAGCTGCTGTTATATCATTTAAGAAAGGTCATGGCCCAAATGATATAAGACAGGAAGATGGGGTTATGATTATTGAACTGTCAGAAGAAGAGGGTATTAATTTTATCACTAAGACTGTGGAAGAAATTCGAGAGCTTGTTGATGGAGTTGATATTGAAGGAACCGTAATTCCAAAATCAATTATAGATAATGTGGTGAAAGGCAAAGATATTACCGATGTACCAGAAAAGAATAACTTGCATAATAATGAGACAATACAAATAGAAGTCCATGAAACTTTCCCAAAACCTCAAAAACCAGAAGTAATAACTCAGATAGATGATACCGAACCGGTTATTGAAGTTAAACCCGATATTGAAGAAGTAGCCGATCCTAAAGGTGGCTATGGGGATACCAGGAGTATGGAAATTTTATTTGGTGTTAATCAAAAGAATAATAAAGAAGTTTATTGGTATCCAAATGACACTAATAAATTAATGCATACAAATACAGGTATAATTGGTACAATGGGAACTGGTAAGACACAGTTCACTAAATCTATGATTACACAGATTTATAGGGAATCAAAGTTCAATGTGGATGGAAAGAAAATCGGTATTTTAATCTTCGATTATAAAGGCGATTATAACAAGTCTAAGCAAGATTTTATTGATGCTACGGATGCAAAAGTATATAAGTTGTTTAACTTACCATTTAATCCATTTTCTATTAGTGTATCTGAAGATCCAATGCCAATGCTTCCATTTCACATAGCAAGTACATTTGCAGAAACAATTGTTAAGGCTTTTGGATTAGGTAAAAAGCAAGAAGCCTTACTAGGGGATCTAATAATTGAAGCGTACGAAAGGCGTGGAATTCTAAGTGTGGAACCAGATACATGGAATAAGCCTGCACCAACGCTACAAGATGTATATAATATATATGAGCAAAGGGAAGATATAAAAAAGGATGATAGCTTATATGCAGCTTTCAGAAAGCTAATAATATTTAAGATATTTGAATCAGATCCTTTTAAGACAAAAAGTTTATTTGAGTTAATTGATGGAGTTACTGTAATTGACCTATCAAATTATGATCCAGGAACTCAAAATTTAATTGTTGCTATAACTTTAGATTTGTTTTATTCACAAATGCAAGCAAATGGCCATAGTAAAATTGAGGGAGATAAGAGACAAATAAATAAAATAATATTAGTAGATGAAGCTGATAACTTCTTGAGTAAAGATTTTCAATCCTTAAAGAAGATATTAAAAGAAGGTAGAGAATTTGGAGTTGGTACAATTCTTTCAACTCAGCTATTAAGTCATTTTTCTACTGGGGAAAATGATTATGCTAATTATATTTTGACCTGGGTTATTCATAGAGTTGATGACATAAGTGTTAAGGATGTAAAGTATATATTTAATACTCAAAATAAACATGAAGATGAGGATTTGTTTAGCAAGATAAAAGGATTAAGTAAGCATCATAGTTTGGTTAAGACAGGAGATAGTCAGAGGGCTATATTTATGAGAGACAAGGCGTTTTGGGAGCTAAATAAATAGTTAAAAGGCTGCATCAAAATAAGTGCAGCCTTTTGTATTTCACTTAATAAATTTAATAATAAATACTCTAATTTATAGAACTGAGGAGGATTTTTGTCTTACCTGTAGAATTTAAATCATGTCTTGATAATTTTTGCAATATAGTGGGGTTTATGGAAGAAAATCAGATTAATATGTTAATAATTCTTGATTTGAGAGTTTTATTTAAGAATAAATTATATGGAGGAATAAAATAATGCAAAGAGAGATAAAAGCTTCACCTACAAAGGATTTTTTTATACATATGATTACAAGGGATATAGATTTAAAAGATGCTATCCTTGAATTAGTAGATAATAGTATTGATGGTGCGAAGAGGCTTAGAAAAGACGCAAGATTTGATGGATTAGAAATTCAAATTTTAATAAATGAGAATAATTTTTCCATAAGCGACAACTGTGGTGGAATTCCTGTAGAGATAGCTGAAAAGTATGCCTTTAGATTTGGAAGACCTGCTGATGCAGAAAATAAGGTGGAGTATTCTACTGGAGTATTTGGGATTGGTATGAAGCGTGCGTTATTTAAGCTAGGTAGTTATTTTCAAGTTATGTCCAAAACTATTGATTCGGAATTTCTTATTCAATTTGATATTGATACATGGAGAAAAGATGACGAAAAATGGGATATATATTTTACTCAATTGAATGAAATGTGTGCATACGATATAAGCAATACAGGCACAACAATAAGTGTAGATAAACTATATCCTGGAATATCTGAAAAGTTTAAGATACATAACTTTATCAGCGAATTGAAAGAACATATACAAAACAGGGTAGGATGGGCAATAGAAAGAGGAATAAAAATCATAATTAATGGAGTTCCTATGGATTTTAGCCAAAGTCAAATCTTTTGTTCGGATGATCTAAAACCAGTTGTTGAAATATTTACGATAGATGGAATTGAAGTTAAAATAATTGCTGGAATCGGTGAAACAGGAAAGCCAAATGAAGCAGGATGGTACATATATAGTAATGGAAGATTACTATTAAGTGCTGATAAAACTAATATAACTGGCTGGGGAGAGGATGGAATTAGACAATTTCACCCAACATTTGCAAGGTTTAGGGGGTATGTCTTCTTCCAATCAAACAACCTAGAAAAACTTCCATGGAACACCACAAAAACTGGAGTAGACTCATCATCATCGATATATATATATGCTAAGATGAAAATGAAAAGTGCCGCTAGACCAATTTTTGAATTTTTAGTTGCATTAAAAAATCAGGATTCTGAAGAAAATAAGAGTGAGAGCGAAATAGATAATCTAACCTTAGTTAATGTAGAAAATTTGCAAGTTAATAATCAATTTATTATAGGAACTAACTTTAAGCGGATTATTGAAAATCCAAGTGTAAGAATATCATATAATAAACCAAGAGAGGAAGTAGAAGCTATTAAGGAAAAATTAAAAATCAGTGCTAATAGTGAAGTTGGAAGAAAAACTTTTGAATATTTTCTCAAGATGGAGTGTGATTAAATTGGGTACAATGATAAATTACAATATACGTCCATCAAAATCTATTGAAAGAAAAATGATATGCGAGACATTTAGAAAAATAAGAAGGTTTGGATTTCCGCAAAGCTATAGATACATTGGATTTGGGGCAAAGTATTTTACCGATTTTATTTTATTCCATAAAGAATTGGGTATTAATGACATGATTAGTATAGAAAAAAATACTGATAATAGATCAAGATATGAATACAATAAGCCTTTTGGGTGTATCAGACTAGAATTCGGAAAGTCAACTGATGTTTTACCAAGGTTAGACTGGCCAATCGACAAGAAATCGATAATATGGCTTGATTATGATCAAAAATTTCAACCATTTATGTTGGATGATATAAAAATAGCACTTCCTAAATTAGTGTCAGGTAGCATATTTATCATTACTTGTAATAGAGTTATTGGAAATGAAATCAGTGATATTGAGAATGATGAAAGACTAAATTATATAAAAAGCTTATTTGGTACTAGAGTTCCAATTGATACTAAAGAAAGAGATTTAGTACCTAAAAAGAGTTTTTCTACTATTAAAAAAATTATTGATAACAATATCGATGAAGCTTTATATGAAATTAATAGTGGGAGAGATGACGAGGGAAAGTTAAACTATAAGCAATTATTTTACTTTACTTATTCTGATGGTGCCCCTATGATGACACTAGGGGGTATTCTTTTTGAAGAAGCTGATAGGGAAAAATATGATAAGTGTAGATTTTTTGAGGAGTTTTATATTTGTGATGGAGATACACCATTCGAAATAGATATACCTATTCTCACTTATAAAGAGATAAATGCACTTAATTCTAAATTGCCTACAGACAATATTCAAGATATAGCGATACCTGGAATATCAAATAACGAAATTGAAAACTATATGAAATTATATAAGTATTTTCCGTATTATACAGAGATATATTCCCAGTAGAAAAGTAGTTTGACTTAAGTATTTTTCTGATGCTACACACATGGAAAGTACTTAAGTCGATTATTTATTTAATCATAGTTCATAGTAAGTTAATTACAGTGTAGAAGAGCTCTTGATTATGATATTTACTTATTGAAACTCTAATAAAATTGTTAGAAAAATTAGTGTTACCTATTGCATCAATTACATAAGAAGGCGCCCCAATACTACAAGCGGACCCCGAAGAAATTGCCACGTCATCACCTAATCTTTCAATAAGCATTTCATTAATAACCCCAGGAAGAATCATTGGTATAACCCCAGGAATATGATTCTCCGGATCTCCTAAAAATTCAACATCAGGAAACTTTGCTTTGAGCATTTTTTTTGCTCCAATTTCAAGTTCAGTTAACTTGTTAACATAATTCTTCATATCGCGCTTTGCAATTTCAGCAGCCTTACCAAACCCAACAATATTATGTACCGCATGAGTACCAGCCCTATACCCGTATTCCTGCAATCCGCCATGAATCAAAGCTGTTATGTCAGGTAATGATGCCTTGTTTTTTCTCATATAGCATGCTCCAACACCTTTTGGTCCATAAATCTTGTGTGCAGAAAATGAAAGGAAATCAACAGGAATATCATTTACATCTATATCTACTTTCCCAAGCACTTGGGTAGCATCAGAATGAAATAATATATTTCTACTTTTAGCAGTGCTAGAAAGTGATTTGATATTATTTAAACTGGCAATTTCATTATTACCCCAAATGAGTGATACGAGTATGGTATTATCTTTAATTGCCTCATTTAAGTTGATATCACTAACTTGACCGTATTCGTTCACGTCAAGAAATGTTACTTCATAGCCTCTATCTACTTTTTTATTTTCTATCTTCCTAGCTACATAAGATCTTCGCTTATTCTTATCTTTATTTAAGTAGGCTTCACCATTAAGAAATTTACATGTTTGAAGAACTGATTTATGCTCAACCTTTGAGGTTATTATATGATTTCCGCCATTATCATAAAATTTCTTATAATCCGCAACACCCTTTATAACAAAGTTATTGCTTTCAGATGCACCACTAGTAAATATTATTTCATCTGGTTTGGAATTAATAAGAGAAGCAAGTTTTTCTCTTGCTTCTTCTACAGCCCTTTCTGCATTTTTGGCTAAAGTGTAATGTCTACTGGATGGATTTCCAAATTCCTCTTTTAAGTATGGCATCATAGCATCCAAAACTTCTGGGTCGATAGGAGTAGTCGCACTATTATCTAAATATATCATATAGAAACATCTCCTTTGTTAATTAACTGATTCAAGAACTTTTCAAGGTTTCCTCCAGCATACTTATAGTTTGAAAGTAGCAACTCTGTGCCTCTATCAATATGTTTTTTTGTATGATTTGGGAAATAATCATCATCAGTTAAGTGAGTACCAACATAAGACTCCATTAAGCATTTATATAAAGCATCTAAATCGCCAGTTACTGTAGTGCGCTGAAGCTCCATTCCGTTAGTATCACTATTGTACTTATCTATATTTTCTTCACACTGTAAGGATAAGGCTATTGCTATTTTACACAAAGCATATGGCTTTAGGTTACTGCTGGCGCCTATTTCATCAAAAATATCCTTTGTTTTTTTAGATGTTTTTAGTCTGAATCCCATTCTTACACCTCGAAAAAGTATCCATTGTGTACTTTTGTTTTTCTTTCTTTATTTAAAAATTCCAGTAAGTATTTATTGCATATATACTGATCTAAAGTGGTATATAGTTTTTTATCGATTTCTTCATTTGTAGATAGTAGTATAACTTGACTACTTACATGTGGTAAGTACTTTGTAGTTAATAGATCTCTATGTTTTTCATCAATTCTAGCATATGGAGTATCAATAATGAATGGAATTTCTACTCCAGAGGATTTAATTAGAGCCCAAACAAGAGATAATATATATATTTGCTTTTCACCTTTTGAGAAATCATTAATATTAAACTTAGTTCTAAGAAGTAATGATTCGAATTTTAGATTATTTTCTATATTTTGAAGCAGTTCTTTCTTAGTTTTTGATTTGTATACGTTATTTAAATCCTCAATAAATTTATTCCCATATTTTTTCTCAACTTCATCTATACCGAGATTTTTAAGAAGGTTGTATATATTAATTGAACTATATTCTTTGTTTATGTATAGAGTAGTTTCAAAGTTGTTCTGTATCTCAATACTATCAATATAATTATCTTTTCTTATCAATTCTCTAAATATATAGATAAAGTTATTTTCTATTTCATGTATCTTTTCCTTAGTTAATTCAAAGATAATTTCATCCAATGTATCAACAAGCGTATTTGTTATCTCTAGGGTTTTACTGCCCTGTATTGACTGAAGATAAGCATTCTGAGCTTTCTTAAACCTAAATTCAGATAAATGGATGTCTTCTTTCTGACTCTCAATTTGAGAAGTTAGAGCCTGTATTTGAGCAGCTGTATGAGCTATTTTCTCATTTAAAGATAAATTGTTTTTTAAATACTCAGTTAATGTATTTTCATTAACTGATGAGTTGATTTTTTCTCTAATTGACTTTAATTCAACTGCAATCTCATCTAACCTATTGTATTTTTCACTTATCGATTTGCTCAGAGGCATTTGATTATTAAGAATATGGTCTATTTTAGTTAGAACAACATTTTTATCATCATTTGATAACTGATGGATTGTTAATACATTGTTTAATCTTTCAGTATCAAAAAGTTTATTTAAGATTAATGATGGAACACCTGATAAATCTAATTCTTTATTATTTATAATATTAGCTTCTAAGAGAGAGGATCTTATTGCATCCTCGTTTAATTTGGTTTTAAAACTACTGTAGGTATATAAAGATTCTTCATCCAATATCTGAGACTTAATTTTCTCTAGTAATTTTTTATTAAGAAGAAGAGGTAGCGTATCATTACAGAAATCACGTATATATTGATTTATAATACTTCTTTCATTTTCTAATGAGTTCTGTCTAGATACTAATATGTCTCTTTCGCTCTCTAACAAACCGCCTGAGCTTCTAAAGTCTTCTTCTAATTTTTGCTTTTGCAAGCTAAGACTTTCTAAGTTTTGAGTCTCTTCATTCAATGAATCATTTAGTGAATCTAGAGTATCCCTATTATTTCTAAGCTCCTCGCTGGCCAGATTATATTCTTTCTCTAAATCAGCCAATTCATTTGAGCTGAGAGCAGAGCTTCTTTGATATTGTAATAGATATTTTTTTAGAATGTCCAAAGTATCATAGTTGCTAAGTTGAAGTATAGATTCCTTCAGATGAGTGCTTGCACTCCTACCGATAAAGGAATCAGTTAATTCTTCTCCGTCAAAGAAAAAGAAATCAAATAAGTTTGGAGGAATAAGCGATGTTAGATAGTTTTGAAAATAGTTTTCTGCTTCTCCTTTAAGTATAGTCCCATTCTTTTCAACCTTATAATGCTCAATTAATTTCTTTTCTTCAAATGTCCATTGTCTAGTGAGTTTATATGCGTTTTTATCTGTCCCTTCAGGCAGAATTATAGTTATGCTCACATATGAGTCTATTTTATCTTCCTTATAGGCGTTATGATTAATATTAGATTTGATTTTTGCTATATAACTTGAATTATGCCCCTGATATCCATAAGTTATTGGTCCATAAATACAAAGTTTTATCGCTTCGAATAATGTGGACTTTCCAGCACCATTTTCTCCACCAATCAGTACTATGTTTTTATCTCCATCAGGAGAAAAAAGAAATTCTGTGTCATCTTCATAAGATCTAAAGTTTTTTAGATTAACTCTGTTGATTATCATATGCTACCGCCTCATAAATGTCTTTGTATAAGTACTTTTGATTTAATGTTTTATCGATTTCTTTTACTAGGTTTGATTTGTTTGAATAGAATTTTTGCTTATCAGTTTCAACTAGTAACTTAATTAATAAATCCTTTGAAACACCATTCTTATCACATATGGCATTTATCATATCTAGCGCAACTTCTTCAAGAAGAGGCTTTTTAAAATCATGCCATGGTAACTTTTTATTATAAACTTCAAAATATATATTAGTTAATGTATTTCTTGATAAATCTTCTTCATCTTGCCAGATATCATCAATTGCTTTAAGCTCACCTTCATTAATTAAGTCAAATTCGATGCCTTCATTTTCTTGCATATATTTTTGAACTTCAAGTAATCTTTTTAAAATTATCTGTCTAGCTTCAAAAGTGAAAGGACCATAACCTAAAACATCAATATATTTTCCTTTTTCATCCTCATGAATTCTATTAATATCAATAGAGTTAGGTTCTTCTCCTAAGGGAAGAAGTTCAAGATATAATTTATCTTGTTCAGTTAATGTTGTAAAATCATTAGGCAGAAGAGGTAAAACCTCTTTATATTTCAAGTTAATGAATACCTTACCGTTTTCGTCTGTGCAAAGGCTATATTCATTTATATTGCCATGTGCATCTACTGGAATATTTTTTAAGTAAACTTTTTTATAGTAATGATTTCCATCTCTTCTATATTGCATTCTATATTCATGCTTGTTTCTTATACTAAGTAGCCATTCTCTGAATTCTGAAAGAGGCTGTAGCCAGGTTTCACCTGATTGAATGAAACCACTTAAAGATTTGTCCTTTTGAACAACAGTACAGATCCAGCAACCAAAACGTGAATTGCCACAAGAAGGAGTGTCTATTTCACCTTTGCTGTTAGAGGTTATTGTAAATGGACATTCACCACCATCAGCACCAGAATATAAGCTGAAAAGTTCATTATTATCTCCACCCCACGGACTAACGCCATTATTGCCAAGCAAAATTGTCCAAACATCATCAGTTGATAAATCCACTATAGGATTATAAACATATGTATTATTAATAGTTGCATGGGGAGTTAATAAGTAACCATCTATTTGTCTATTTTCTATTCTAATCCTTCTTGCTATACTTTCGGCTTTTCTAACGCCGAGTAGGACTACAACTTCACCGTTTTCATCAACTTTTTCTTCAATAAACTTATTAGAAGGCTTAATTTTCAACTTCTCGGTACACCATCTAAAACGAATTGAAGTAGGAGTAGGCAGACCTTTCCCAATAACATTTGCCCAGAAAGAGTTATTATAATCAGGATGAACCATGTGAGGTTCAACTCTTAAATTCATCTTTTTTGCAGCTTCTTTTATAGCATCTGAATTATGCTTTAAAAATCCCAAAATAATTGGATTTTCTATGAGAGTATCTGAAGAAACTATATAAACAGTCTTTTTTCTTTCTTCTTCAGGTAATCTTTGAAGCATCATAAATGTTAATTGTACTACAGTTGTACTATCCTTACCACCACTGTATCCTATCACCCAAGGACGATTATCATTCTTGTATACCATTTCCATCTCATCTAATATAAGTTGAACTTTCTCATTTAAAGAAAGTTTATTTTCATTATTATTCATAGGAGTTCTCCTTCCACTAGTTAAATTAATTACCCCAAATCTTATAATATATAAAAATTATTTTTTGAACTCCACTTCAATTTTTTCTTCATCCTTACTTAAAGGAATACCAATCTTGGTTTTTATTAAATTGCTGGTCAACTTAACACCCGTAGAGCTTTTTATAATACGACCACCTTTACCTACAACACGATCTTCCCAATCTTTTAAGTTAGATCTGCTCCAGTCTATAGTATTAAGCTTGATTAAGTATTCTTGCCAATTCGAAATATTATTTTTGTATAGATAGTTTCCAACTATCCCTAAGGCTTCAAGAACAACGCCATTAGAACTTATATATGTATTTCTAAAAAGATGAGGACTCATTTCTTTGTTAAATACAAACTTCCACTCTTTTAAATTGGAACATAAAAAGTCCCAGAATTCTAATACGAATTTTTTAGAAGATTCATCACCAGTATTCGATTTAAATAGTAGTTTTTTATTTGCCTCATTTATACTGCTTAAGATAAATAACTTGGGAGAAAATTTCGGTAATGATGTATTTTCTTTATCTGTATAGTTCTTTAATAAATCGTTTGTTTCAATTAATTGCTTTGTAATTATAGCTATAGGATCTCTTGAATCATAAAGAACTCCTAAAGACTTAGAAACATTAATTGCATGTTTATTTAGATCAGCAAATATTTGCTGGCTTCTTCTTAAATCTTCATCAATAAATAAAACTACTGAAATTGTTTCATCACCAAGTTCTGGAGCAGCTTTTAATGCTTCCTCAATAGCTGCTCTACGGTGCTGTCCGTCATTGATAAGAAGTTTGCTATCCATAGATACTTTTAAAATGCCTATATCTTTACTGATATTTTGTGAAAGGCAATCAAATTCAAAATCGCCATCTACTGAGGCTGTTAGTGAAGAAAAAACATATTCTTTTGGATTATTAACTATATAGTTAGCTATCTCTGGTATTCTGTTTTTATTTAATGTTCTTTGAGCTCTATAATCAGCAGGTAGATCTTCTTCTGTAAATATAAATAACTTCGGAAGTATGTTTAGAGGGCACATAATAACAAAAAAATCACGTTGTGCCTGCTTACCCTTTATGGCTGGGAATGAATAGTAATAATTTTGTTTCATTAATCTCATCCTTACGTACGTATATTATAAGAAAATTATAACATACATACATACGTACGTAAAGTGGATATTGATATTATAGTCACGAATAACACCATCAAAATTATAACACTACGAATATATGTTTGCAACAAAGTTCAATTATGAAGCTAGAAAATTTAAATTGTTCTAAAATATATAAAAATTTACTTGAATTACGCACGTAGAAATTGTATACTTAATTAAATACTACGTACGTAATAAGTGAAATTTGTATATCAAACCACAAATTTGAGGTTGGAACTTATAAAGTGCCTTACTGAGAATGGGTGGATATGATTCTATAAAATGTAAATATATGATCTATTCTTATAAGAAAGAATAATAAAATGGGGGGAACTTAATGAATAAACAACATAGGATAAAATTAGATTTGATAAGAATTGAAGGCATCTGTAAAATGCTTTTATCTAAAATCGATCATGATGAACTGAAAAATAAAATAGAAACAGTAACTAAGGTATCAGATATTAAGGATATAAAATCAGCAATTAACAGACTTTCCAGACAGCAATTAATAAAAATAATTGAGTTATCTCCGAGTTGTATTAAAGGTAAAGATATTGATCAAGCATATGAGCAATATAGATATGGTCTAAAACCCGGCTTTATACTTTTTCAGGTAAGTAGGGCTGCAAAAAAGGTTTCTATAGCTGCAATTGAAAAAGAGGTAAAGGAATCTTTAGATAATTTAGTTGATGGCGAGTTAGATAACTACAAAGGATTAAAATATAAGAATAAGTCAAAGATTGTTGAAAATGTATATGAATTTACATTCATGTATCTAAGCAAGTATAGTTACATTTCTGAAAATGAGGAACCTAAATATATCTATGAACTAGAAGAATGTTTTGTTTGGATAAGTTTAGAAGATAATTTTATAGCAATCCAGAATTCGCCTAACAAAGTCATCAATATATTTAAAAAAATATTTGCTAAAGTATATGAAGCTAGTGTTAATAATGTAAAACTTACTAAAACACTCATTAAAGAGATTTTTGATGAGAGTAGTATGAAAAAAGGAGCATTTTACAAACCTACAGCAGGAAAAGATGAGGCACAAAGAGTTACGATATCAGATCCTCACCTAGCTGAAAAAGATGTTGTAAAAAATAGCTTACAAGATTATGACATAACTTCTTCGTATTTGAATGAGCAAATTGATGAAAATTCAAATAGTACATTGGGCATTAATTGTAATCAAGGTAAAATATACTTAACAAAAAATATGACAGCTACGGTCTTTAGGGACTGGAGTGTTAGGAGAATTAGAGATATTATTAATTATTTAAAAGAACCTGACTCTAGTATAGATTTTGATATCTTCAAAGCTAAAAATATAATGGAAGATGATATTTGGAAAGGGTTTAATCAAAAACAAAAGAACATACTAGAAGAAATTATCTATAGGATTTATTTGCATAAGCAGCGTAAGAACGAGGCTGATGTATTAAAAACAGATTTCAATGAACTATACACTATAGTGGGAAAAAATTTTATAAGTGAATTAAGATTTAATTGTAATGAGTGTGATGATATGGCAATAGCTTTCTGTAAGAAATGTGGTAGTAGTAGTTTAACCTTTAATAGATCAGGATTGAGTTTAACATGCAACGAGTGTGGGGAACAACAGAGTACGACTTTCAGTGTTGTCTGTGAGGAAGGACATATAAATACATTTTATAATATAGAAGAGTTATTGGTATTATACCCAACATATGAATTGCTTTCAAAATGTAGTGCAGTTCTTAAAAAGATTTTTGATATAAGTTTTAATCCTTCTAGAGAAAGCTTTTATTTACAGGGGAACAATATAGTGTTTTTGGAACTGAATGATGGTAAATATATACTTCCAGACAATTTAGCAGAACTAGATGCAATAACTACTGAAACTATAACAGAAGATGAGTATGACAAGTTAATTTGTAAATTTGATGGGGTAAAAGAAAAGTGTAAAAACAGTACTAATGATAAATGCAATAAGTGCCTGTTATCACAAAAAGATACTTGTATTATGAAGTTGTTTTCAACATATAAAGGCTATAGACCTAGTCCGCATCAAGCTATGGAATTTGGGGATGTCAATTTTCCAGTTACATATCAGGGCGAAGAAATCGAACTTGTAGGAATTGCAAAGAGTAGAATTGAAGGAAAAGCAGTACTAAATTTATCTGAAACTCCATCACGAGAAATGGTACAACAATATTTATCTATGACACATGATACCAGAGTAGGTATTATAGCTGTTATTTGTCCAATGAGATTTCATGATCAGTTGAAACAGGAATTAATCTATATTTCTAAACTTACAAACTCAAAATTAACAATTTTTGATGACGAGTTCATGATAAAGCAGTTAAAACATTATAATAAAGTAAATAATATTAATATAGTTTAATAAGGCTACTGAAATTGAATATTAAAAATACAATAAGTAAATAGCTTAATCTATATTAATACGAAAAGTAAGCCGTTAATGCCTATATAGAGGGAATAATGGCTTTTTATATTTATAATTTGGGCTTAAGACAAATATCATGGAGACAAAAGTATGAATATGTTATACATATTATTTTTAGTGATAAATTTACACAGTGCATGCTCAAAAAAAGGAGTAATTTACATGAGGATTATAAAACTTAAAATAAAATAATTTGAATTGTATTGGAGATATTATCATAGTTTGTAAGATCGTTGTTAGCAATATAAAATACTATAATAGGATTTCAGATGTAAACCACAAGTCATATCTGCCGTCGTGATTTACGACGGCAGGTTAAACACAAATTTTCAATAATTAAAGCTTGGCCTAAGGTGGCAATTAGCCATGTCAGGTCAAGCTTTTTGTTATCATTGCAGCATCATTCACCTATATATGCTTATATAGGTATATTAGACATATTACATATAGCCTATATATACCTATATTATCTATTTTATAT
>KE993462.1:135357-230064 GCA_000466585.1 Clostridiales bacterium oral taxon 876 str. F0540 | reverse complement strand
CAAGTAAGTTTTTCTTTGATGCAACAGCAGTACCCTTTCGGGACTTTTTTATTTTTTATTGCTTATTGAAGCTTTTATAAAATCTCTAAACAAAGCATGTGGTCTATTAGGTCTTGATTTCAATTCAGGGTGAAATTGAACTCCAACAAACCAAGGATGATCTTTAACTTCAACAATTTCTACAAGTCTTCCGTCAGGACTAGTACCTGAAATTATTAATCCCGCTTCTGTTAGTTCTTTTCTATATTCATTATTATATTCATATCTATGTCTATGTCTCTCGTAAATTAATTCTTCTCCATAGGCATCATATGAGAAGCTATCCTTTAAAAGCTTGCATGGATATAATCCTAACCTCATAGTTCCGCCCATTTCATCTATGTCCTGTTGTTCAGGCATCAAATCAATTACTGGGTGTGCAGACTCAGGATTAATTTCTGCTGAGTGTGCATCCTTGTATCCCAAGACATTTCTTGCAAATTCTATCACCGCACACTGCATTCCAAGACATATTCCGAGGAAAGGTATTTTATTTTCACGTGCATACTTTATAGCCTCAATTTTCCCTTCTACTCCTCTATCACCAAAACCGCCAGGAACTAAAATTCCATCTGCACCTGAAAGAAGTTCCGCAGCGTTTGCGCTATCTAAGTCCACAGAATTAATCCAATGTATATTTATATTAGCATCATTATCCAGTCCGCCGTGATTCAATGCTTCTACTACAGAAATATAAGCATCATGTAGCTCAACATACTTACCAACGAGAGCTATATTAACGGTTTTGGATAAATTCTTAAGTCTTCCTACCATCTCAATCCATTTACTGTTATCAATACTACTGCAGTTTAATTGCAGCTTCTTGCAAACTAATATATCAAGCCCCTCTTCATGAAGCATTAGAGGTACTTCATACAAGTTTTCCGCATCAAGGTTCTGAATAACTGACTTTCCATCTATGTTACAAAACAACCCTATTTTGCCTTTTAGGTCTTCTGATAGCGGCTTTTCAGAACGACAAACAATTATATCAGGCTGAATACCTATACTTCTTAATTCTTTTACTGAATGTTGCGTTGGCTTAGTTTTAAGCTCTCCAGCCTTTCCTAAATAAGGTACCAATGTAACATGGATAAAACATACATTTTCCATTCCAACTTCATATTTAATCTGTCTTATAGCTTCTAAGAATGGAAGAGATTCAATATCACCGACCGTTCCTCCTATTTCTGTTATAACTACATCGACTTCTCTCTCTTTGGCAACCCTATAAACTCTCTGTTTTATTTCATTAGTTATATGAGGAATAACTTGAACTGTTCCACCCAGGTATTCACCTTTTCTTTCTTTTGATATAACAGACCAATAAACCTTACCTGTGGTAACATTGCTGTTTTTGCTTAAATTCTCATCAATAAATCTTTCATAATGTCCTAAATCAAGATCAGTTTCAGCTCCATCATCTGTAACAAATACTTCACCATGCTGATAAGGGCTCATAGTACCTGGGTCAACATTCAAATACGGATCGAATTTTTGTATAGATACTTTAAGACCTCTATTTTTTAAGAGCCTTCCTAATGACGCTGCTGTTATTCCTTTTCCTAGTGATGAAACAACTCCACCAGTTACAAATATGTATTTCGTATTATTTTTCATAGTTTCCTGCCTATAAAGCATACTACTTCAAGGCAGTATTCACCCCCTAATTTTTTTATTAAATATATTGACAATGTTAATTTGGCGTATTATAATAAAAATTACCCTATAAAATAAAATGGGTGTATTATTTGTTAAAATACTATAATATAATAGCATAACTTTTTATATTATGCTATATATTTTTTTGCTATTTTAAAAAAATATACTTAGTATTATCATCAAAACATTAATCTTTAATCCTATCTATTATTCCCTCTGCTTCAAAATACATATCTCTGAAATCCTTATTTATAAAAAATTTTTCTTCTGCTTTTTTAATATTATAATTTATGGATTTTTTACTTTCGATGTTAAAATCCGTACTAATCTTCTTAACATCGGTACAGTTATATTTTTTTAAAAGCAAAAATAAAAGATATTTACACTCCCTATCCTTTAAAATTTTAAACATCTCATTTTCATTAATTCCTTTGATATTACATATTGTCTCCAGTATTTTTAAATATTTGTCCTCTTTTTTAAGAAAAACATCCATTATATTTTCCCTCTATTCTCAATAAAAATTATTCTAATTATAGTCAAATAAAGTATACTTTAAACAAGCTATTAATATATTTTTTATATAAATATGAAAACGAGGACATTCCGTCCCCGCTAAATTTTATTTGATATTTAATCTTTTCATTTTACTCTGAAGAGTTTGCCTAGGAATTTCCAATAGTTCTGCAGCTTTTGAAATATTTGATTTTGCAGCAACAAGTGCCTCTAATATACATGTCTTTTCAAATTCATCTACTTTCTCATATAAAGACTTAGTTCTTTTACTTTTTTTAAATCCGCTATTAATCAAATCATAAATTGCTATATCTCCTTGAGTTTTATAGTTAAAGACTCTTTCTATAATATGCTCAAGCTCTCTTACATTTCCATCCCAATTCCAGAAAACAAGACTAGCCAAAGCCTCCTCTTCAATACCAGTTATACTTGCATTAAAGCTTTTATTAAATTTTTCTATAAAAAATTCAACTAAGCATAGTATGTCTTCTTTCCTGTTTCTTAGAGGAGGTATATCTATTCTTACCACATTTAGTCTGTAATACAGGTCTTTTCTAAGAGTACCTTTTTCAATCAGGTATTCCGGACATTCATTAAGCGAAACAATTACTCTTACATCAACTTTTTTTAAAGAGTTATCCCCTACCTTAGATATTACTTTTTCCTGTAGAACTCTTAATATTTTTCCTTGAAGTTCAAAGGGCATGGAATTTAATTCGTCAAGATATAAAGTCCCTGTATCCGCAAGTTCGAAAAGCCCTTTTTTATCTTCTGAACCAGTAAAGCTTCCTTTTTTTGTTCCAAAAAGAACACTTTCAAGTAAACCTGATGGTATTGCAGCACAGTTTTGAGCAATAAAAGGATTTCTACATCTTGCAGATGCATTATGTATACTCTGTACAAACAACTCTTTTCCGGTACCTGTTTCACCAAAAATAAGTACCGGTGATAAAGTATTTGCTGCTTTTTGTGCTTTATTTATGCAAGACTTTATATTTTCAGATATTCCTATAATATCACCAAAACAGTATTTTGCTTTCCCTAAGTCTCCCATATTTCCCCCATATTTTTTTATTTAAAAACCTTCAAGGTTTATTAGTCCTTGAAGGTTTTATGCTTTTATATTATGCTTTTATATTTACTTTTAAAATTGTGTTTTGAGGATTTTGACCAGCAATAGTTAAATTATATTTTATTGCTACGTCTCCTCCATTTTCATCTAGATTTATAGCTAAATCCTTAGTTTCTACCTTCATTTCCATAACTCCATATGGAGTATTGTATAATATTAAATCACTATTATACTTTTTAAATTTCATTTCAGTAGCAGTTGTTCCCTCTCTTGATAATATGAAAGAATCAGGATCAACCTTTAAAGTTGTAGTTGTACCTTCCATACCTGATAACTCAGTTTCATTATAAACAGCAAAATAAGAATTACCTTCCTTATAAAATTCTCCTGGAGTAACAACTTCAATAACACTATCATCCGAACCTGTTTGTTTGCTTGTTACACTTATTATAGCTTTTTTCCTCATCCTTATCACTCCAAATTTTAACTATCTTTAGTTATTATTTCTTTCTATAGCAAACTCGATAAGATCATCTATTAACTGTACATAAGTTTTACCGGCAGCCTGCCACATCTTTGGATACATGCTTATCTTAGTAAAGCCCGGTATAGTATTTACTTCGTTTAGGTAAATTTCTTCAGTATCTTTATCAATAAGAAAATCTACCCTTGCCATTCCGGCGCAATCAAGTATTTTATATATTTTAATCGCAATACTCTTAACTAATTCAAGCTTTTCATCACTTAGTGCTGCCGGGATTAATAATTTAGAAGCTTCATTTTGGTATTTAGCTTCGTAATCGTAAAATTCCTTTGCAGGAACTATTTCTCCCGGAACACCTGCCTTGGGATAATCATTACCAAGTACGGCAACTTCAACTTCCCTGGCATTTATTCCTCTTTCGACAAGAACCTTTCTATCATATTTCAAAGCTTCTTCCAAACCTAGCTTTAACTCATGTTTATTATGTGCTTTTGTTATACCAACAGAAGATCCGCTATTAGAAGGTTTTATAAATATAGGATAAGTTAAATTTGTTTCAATTTTATATATTATTTGTTCATTGTTTTCATTATATTCATAGTTATTTACTACTACATATTCAGCTTGATTAACACCAAACTTTTCAAGAAGATATTTAGTATAAATCTTGTCCATACATACTGCTGAAGACATTACTCCGGGCCCAACACAAGGTAAGTTTAGCAATTTGCATAATCCTTGAATTGTTCCATCCTCTCCATACAAACCATGGAGAACCGGAAATACAACATCTACTTCCTTATTAAATAACACCTTTTGTCCTTCAGGAGTTTTATAAAATTCATCTTTTTCCCATTCTCCGCTTTCAATTTTATCGATACTTCCAGTATATTCAAACCATCTTCCATCTTTAGTTATTCCAACTGGGTACACATCATATTTAGCTGCATCAATATTTCTTAAGACAGATGCTGCTGATACTCTAGAAACCTCATGTTCTGTAGATTGACCTCCAAAAAGTACTGCAACTTTTTTCTTCATTATATCTCGCTCCTTACAGTGATCAAACAATTTTATATTTTTATTATAACATTAAATAAGTAGATTGCGAAGCAATCTACTTAAATTACATTGTTAGTTCTCCGTTAGGAGTATTAATAATTTGAATAATTCTTTGCTCAAAACCAGTTTGCGCATTAATATAAATTATATATTTATCTTCTTTATATTTTCCAGCAAACTCATAACATAACACTTCCTTATCAGTTTCAATAGGGATAAGAGCCAGTCTTATAGATGAAACATTTAATCTTTTACTAATTTTATTTTGAGCATCTCCTTGTGAAATCTTCGGAGTTTCAATCTTTCTGTTATCATCATGTGCTACTAAGTATTTTTCAGATTCTATTCCGATTATGCTTCCATCATCCATAGCTACCTTAAGTTTTATCTGATCCGGATAAATTAGCACATTATCCTGTTTATAAATATAGCTGATAATTGCCGTATTATCATATCTTAAGCTGTATGTAGAAACCATGTTTTTATATCCCATAGTATCTAAAAATTTTGTTCCTATATCTATTGCTTTTTTAATATCTATTGACGGATTGTTTATAAGTCTGTTATCTAATAGATAAACTATTCTTCCTCCGTTTTTGCTTACTTCACAGGTTATAATATTTTCTTTTGGATTTCTGCCTTTTATGGTTACATTAAACCTATAAGAAGGTATTCTGGTTTTTCCATCACTTGGGAGACTATCTACTTTCTCGATTCTATCTTTACCTATTGCTTTAACTACAACATCTTGTGCTTCATTTGCTGAAACTTCCTTTTGAGATATAACCTTAGGCTTTATATCCAATACATTATCTGAAAATGGCCCATCATATATAAGAGAAGGATATTGAGCAATTTGTTTTTGAATAGACATAAACTGTGTATTTATGTTTTGTTCTTCATTTCCTTTAGCGAAAACTCCGCTTGCCTTCTGTCTTATCTCGCCCCATTTTACTCTTCCCTCATTTATATCTGCTAAAACATTATTTAAGTCACCTAATAAAACAGATGATTGATTTTTTAGTTTATCAATATTACTGTATTCAGTATCAGTCAAATCTCTTCCTTCAGTCGATGCTTTTGCAAGGCTGTAACAAAAATCACCAACTTGAGCCAAAAATTTGCTTGTGTTATCTATATTTTGTTGCGGAATAGGCAAAGAGTGGAGCTTATCATTAGCCATAGCACTATGCCTGAAAATTTCTTCGAAGGTTACAATCTTTTGTTCTCTGGATCCTGTAACAGCTGCCTTTCCTAAATTAACCTTTATATTGTCAACTGCTGTTATAAGCTCATACATATTCTTACTATACTCTCCCTGAAGATAATTTCTATAATCAGTTCTTTCCAATGTCATTAGGACCGCAAATGTAGTGGAAAACACTACAATTAAAGTTACAGCTATAGTATATATGATTCTCTTTTTTGTCATCTGCATAAATTAATCCTACCTCCTAAACACTACTTATTTCAGTCTATCTTCTCATAGTATTTGTAGTTATATTTGCACTTATACCAAAATATAAAAACCCGACTAAAATATGTCGGGTTAAGCTATTTTTTCATCAACTTGTTAAATAATTCAACAATCTTAAATTTAACAATTATTTTATTATTGTTATCATTTGGACTTTGAGTATTATCTATAGCCTCATATTCCTTTTCAGTTAATACAGTCTTCATTGCCTTTTCAGTTTCTTTATAAGATACCTCTCCTTTTGTAATATCTATGAAACAAAGTGGCGGAAACATTACACACCACCAATTCTGCCCGCTTGCATTTCCTATTAAAATCCTATATGCCTCATACTCACCAGAAGGAAGAGTTATATTTCCATAAGTCTTAACCGGAAAATTCTCTTTTGATAATTTTGTTTGAACAGTATAGCTGTATCCATTTTTTTTAATTACATCTTGAGCTATTTTTTTTATTGCAGCATCGTTTGACTTAATAATTTCTCTTGATTCTTCTATACTTTTTGATTTTTTTAACTTTGGAGATATATACTCTAAAACCTTATCCCTTACCTTAAGTTTCAAAGCCTGATCTTCTACACTGTCACTATTTGCAATTACATGGAATCTAATCAACTTCTGTTCCAGCTCTCCTTGAATGGAAACAGTAGAGCCTTTTACACTAAAATTGTTAAGTATACCTAGAAATAATATAGTTAGACAAATAATAATACAAACCATTTTCTTCATTATAAATTAACCCTCCATAAATTACCCCTGATTGTCCTATTTGTCTGATATTATTTCCATTTTATGTAAATATATTCATCAAATTGATAATTTATTTTGCTACTCCAATCCTTCTTATTTTAACATCTGCATTTGTAATTATATCTGAATTCTTATATACTTCTTCCCAATTATTCTCAACCTGCTTCCAAAGCGATGGTTTTCTCTGCTCAAGATATTCTCTAAGTCCAATTGGATCTACGGCAAATTCTTTTTGAAGCATTTTAGCAATTATATCACATTCTGTACTAATTGATTTACTAAAGTCTTGTTCCAGCAAGTTAAGTTCATCTTTTGAAAATACTTCTTTACTTTTGTAGTATTCTCTTAATTGTCCTTCTAGTCTTATATTGATATTGAATTTTAATTTATTTTTATCACCGCTTACACCGATCTTTCTATCAATATCTTCAATATTAATATCAATAGGATGGCCTTCTTTGTATATAACCCTCTTTCCTCCTCTTACTTTACCTCTCATTATTTCAAGATCAGCCACTTCTATTGGAGTCATATATCCCTTTAACGCATAGTTTTTTATTACAGCTACTCCTGAAAGAGTAATATCATTTTTTTGTTTATCTATGCTTATCTTAGGAATAATTGCATTACCATTTTGTTCCAACAAAACAATCAGTTCATTCAAAGTTACAGGTAAAATTGTTGAATTTCTTTTGCTGCTCTCCATAAGCCCACTTAAATATGTTTCTATATTTTTTTCCATTGAAGGTTTAAACTTCACGTAATCTTCTGCTTTTCCTTCTGTAACAACCACTTGCATCATCTTATTTAAATTTGGGTGCCTTTCAAGGTAATCAAGAACTTCTTTAAAAGTATCCGGTTGTTCCAGAAGCCCACTGCTAATAAGTATAAGCTTTGTTTGCCCTACATGAATACTTCTGCTGCTTCTGCCAGTTGCTTGGAGTATTCCATCTTCCATAGATGAGGCATCTACGTTTATATATTGATCTTTTGCAGTTCCGCTTTTACCGGGACCAAGTTCACTAATGTCAGGGAACCCATATATTAAACTAAGCTTTTTTTGTTGTATTCTTTCTTGAAATGGATCATCAGACTTTATTTTTTTAGAGTCTTTATTATCTCCGGAGTCCTTGCCTAAATCAATGCCTATAACAGATACAAATATTCTTCTGTCTATCTCTATCTTATCCCAGCATCCGCTTAAAAGAATACAGCAAAGAACTAATGATATCATTTTTTTAACCTTCATTTTTATTTGTCCCCCTTCCTTTTAGCTTGCTTGTAAATAATAAGATTAGGGGTAATATAATAAAGCTAAATGCTGATAATATTGGTGTAATTTTTGATGAAGTATCATAAACTTCTGCTATATTTTGAGGGTACAACGCAATTATATATATAATAGGTGCAATTAAAGCTGAAGAAAGCTTTATATCATGAAGCTTGAAAGCTTCCTTTACTATATCACCGGAAAAATAATACATGTTTACAAATGTTGTGAAATAGAACAAAACCCAAAGGGCCATCACAATTCCTTCCCATCTTTCAATAAATGCCCCTGGTATTACTATTGCCCTAATAAGAGTGATAGTCGGCCATAATAAATTTTTGGTATGCTCCTTAGTGAAGAACATTAAACATAGAATTATAACTATTGCATAAAAAGCTGTGATAACAGCAATACTTTTAAAAAAAGTTTTCTTTATACCATCTTTGTCTTTTATATATGGCAGAACTAAATATGCTATTTCAAAGCCTCCAAAAGCATAAGTTGCAGTTGTCAATCCTTTTAAATATTGTTCCGGCCTCGATTGTAGCAATGGAAGCACATTTGTTAAATAACCGCCTCTTGTGGCAAAAACCAAAATAATTAGTATAGGTATAAACATTGCAAAAAAAGATATTTCATTAAATTTAACTAATGCCGAAAGATCACCTCTTACAAGATATAAACCTGTGAAAATCATTGCAAGCAGTATAAATTCTGTTGGTGTCTGTTCTAAAAGATACATTTTTATAACCTCAGCAAATTCTCTCATACCTAAAGCCACAGAAAATATAAAATATATGCAAATAATAATACCGAATAGTTTGCCTAATAAACTACCTAAATTATCTTCGAGCATACTATAAAATGTATTATAGTTATTTTTCAAAACCACCCTATATATAAGGCTAAGAAGCAAAAAACATATTACTCCAGCAATTATGACTACAAGCCAGCCATCAGTTCCTACCTCATCAGCCATTCTATTAGGAAGTGAGAATACTCCAACTCCAACAACAGTAACAATAATGGTAGCAAATAGACCATACTTGCTGATAAATCCTCTGTCCTTCATAAAACCCTCCTGTATTCCTTAAAAGCCAATAACAATTATCAATTGTTATTCCTCCTGTATTTCTTAGCTTTGTCTAATCTTATCCTGTGGCTCCATAAACTCTGGTCTTTCTTTAAAACTATCAAGCGGAGCCCTTATAAATACATCCTTAAAGTCTTTTTTGTGCGGATGCACAAGTGGTGACAAATAAGGGATGCCAAAGCTTTTAAGTCTTACCAAATGGATAAGTATTAAAATTAATCCTAATGCAATTCCGTATAATCCAATAATTGTTGATAAGATTATAAGTAGAAATCTAGCAAGTCTTAATGCAGAACTAACTTCATAGTTTGGTGTTGTAAAGCTCGATATAGCGGTTATAGATACTATGATAATCATAATAGGACTAACTATTCCCGCGCTAACAGCAGCCTGACCTATAATAAGTCCGCCAACGATACCAATAGTAGATCCAATGGATTTTGGAAGCCTCACTACAGCCTCAATTAAAAACGCAAGAGCAAACTCCATAATCAATGTTTCAACAAATGCCGGAAATGGAACTCCTTCTCTTGAAGCAGCGATAGAATAAGCAAGCTTCGTAGGAATTATAGAAGTATGAAATGAAGTAACTGCTATATATAAGGAAGGCATTATCATGCCAATAAAAATAGAAACAAATCTTATAATTCTAAGCATAGAAGAGTTCAGCCATCTTTGATAATAATCATCAGGAGTTTGAAACAAGCACGGAAGTGTTGTTGGAGCTATTATAGCAAATGGTGAATTATCAACTAGTATAGCTACTCTTCCTTCATAAAGTGCTGCAGATACCACATCTGGTCTTTCGGTACTTTGCATTTGCGGAAACGGGGACCATTTATTGTCTTCAATAAACTGCTCTACATATCCACTATCCAATACTGCATCAATATTAATGTTATCTATTCTTTCCATAACAGTTTGCAGAACGTCCTTATTCACTATATCTTCTATATAAACTATTGCTACATCAGTTTTTGATCTGGTACCTAAAGATTTTGTCTTTAATTTTAGTCTTGTATCTCTTATTCTTCTTCTTATAAGTGCAGTATTAAATCTTATAGTTTCTGTAAAGCCATCCCTTCCTCCTCTTATAACAGTTTCACCTGAAGGCTCAGATACGCCTCTTGAAGGCCACGAACGTGTTGCAATAACAAATACAGATGGTATACCTTCAATAAACATCAAAGTTTCTCCAGAAAGCATGCTGTTTACTGCTTCGCTGAGCTTCATCTGCTCCTTCATGTCAGATACAGTCAGAAGATTATCCTTTATCTGCATAACATTTTCCACACGTTCACTTTTGAGCATTACAGATTCAAGCACGAAATTATCTACAAGAACCTTATCAGCCATTCCATCTATGTAAACGACCGCAGCCTTCCAATTTCCTATATTAAAATCTCTATATACAACATCCGAACTGTCTTTTAAAAGCTCCTTTAAATAAGATATATTTTCTTCAACCTTAGGAGTTATTAGATCTCTGATAATTTCCTTCATTCCCATCACTTCCTTAAAAATTATTGCAATCTCATTCTAATAAAATAAAGTAAAAAACCTATTACTATAAAACAAATACCTGCTACTCTTGCTTTCTTAAAAGAATTGTTCATTCCTTGTCTTTTATAACTTGGAGCATCTATAAAGCCAACAATTACTCCTTCAAGAAGCATTAATATCAAAAAATATTTAGTAAATAATCCAACAATCAACATTATAATTCCCTCCTTTGAGTATTTTTCGCTTGTTTATGCCAAAATATGCACCACAAATAACAAAGGCATACTATCGTCAACTTAAACTCGACGATAGTATGCCTTAATACATATCAAAAATACTTATATTAAATTGTTCTTGTAATAAAAACTTCATTATACTTAGACTTTAACTTTTCAAAGCAATACTGAGCTTTTAACATATCATCAAAAAAAGCAAAAATTGTTGGACCACTTCCGCTCATCATTGCACCCAAAGCTCCATACTTAAGCATTTCGTATTTTATATCCTTTAGTATTCGGTGTTTTCTTAATGTTACATTTTCAAGCACATTTTTCATATTGCCGCTTATAAATTCGATATTGTCATTCTCTATAGCTTTGATTAATGCTTCTGTATCAGGATGTTTATATATCTTACCTATATCCAGGCTTTGATATACCTCTTTTGTAGACACCCCAAAAGGAGGCTTGACAACAACCAATATGTGATTTTTAAAATCTTTAAGCTTAGTTATTTTTTCTCCAATACCTTCACAAAGAGCAGTTCCTCCTACCATACAATAGGGTACATCAGCTCCAATTTGAAGTCCCAATTCCATAATTTCCTCATCACTTATATTTATATTATATAAGTGTCTCATACCCTTCAAAACTGCAGCAGCATCTGTACTTCCCCCTGCTAGTCCGGCAGCCACTGGTATATTCTTTTTTATGTCAATTTCAACTCCGCCCTTTATATCATATTTATCCATAAAAAGTTTTGAAGCCTTATATGCTAAATTTCTTTCATCCGTAGGGACATAAGGTTTATTTGAAGTTATCTTTATACCATTATCAATTTTATTTATGTTAATTAAATCATACAAATCAATGCTCTGCATGATCATTCTTAGCAAATGATATCCGTCTTCTCTTTTTCCCACTGCATCTAAGGAAATATTAATTTTTGCATAAGCCTTAAGCAGCATTTTATCTTCTTCCTTCCCTAGTTACTAATTTTTTTCATTAGATATTCTTTTATAGTATATTACATTAAAAAAAATAAAGCCAGAAAAAAATCCAGCTTTATATAATCCTATATGTTTTATAACACTGCCACAGGTTCAGGCATAATATCATTTTCGGACTCTATCTTTTCTTTTACAACTTTAACTAAAGGTTCAAATTTTTCAAAGAATATAATTATTAAATCACCGGGTTTTGAAGCTTCTATTGCCTTATTTAAAGCATCCACCTCATTCAAAATAATTTCATAATTATTTTTATCAAAATTAGAAGACAGCACTCCATTTTCTAAAAGCCCAGCAATTTCTCCAGTTTTTCTGCCTCTTTTATCTTCATCTTCTTTTATATATATATAATCAAAGTATCTGCCTGCTATTTCTCCTACCTGAAGCACATTGCTGTTTAGCCTGTCACCAGGTACTCCAATGATTCCGATAAATCTCTTATGTTTTATATTTTTAGCGCCTTCCAGTACTGCTTTATAACCTTGAATATTATGTCCATAATCAAGTATTACAGTTGTACCATTTACATTATACATATTAAATCTTCCTGGATTTTGTTCTTCGTTACAATAAAAGGAACTAAGTCCTTTTCTTATTACAGAATATTCAACTCCAAGGCCTACTAAGGCTGCACAAGCTGCCATAGAATTTTCTATATTATATTTAAGTTTACCATTAAGAGTAATCTTGATGTTATTTATTTTAACAATAGGTGTGACAACTTCACTTTTTTCCAAATAAATATATCCATTATCTGAATATACTCCATAACCGCCGTTATTTATATTTTCTCTCATCAACTTATTGTTTTTATCTTTTGAAAAGAATATTATAGAATTTTTCATTCTTTCAACAATAGTTCTGCTTATTTCATCATCAGCATTCATGACAACATAACCATTGCTCTTAACAGCCTCACCTACTAAAGCCTTTACTTTAGCTAAATCCTCTAAAGTATTTACACCATCTAAACCAAGATGGTCTTCTGTTATATTTGTAATTATCCCTACATCTGCAAAATCATAGGCCAGACCTTTCTTTATTATTCCTCCTCTTGCAGTCTCTAAAACAGCAGCATCAATTTCCTTATTCATAAGTAAAGTCATGGCGCTGTTATAGCCTGTTGTATCACCCTTGTAGATACACTTATTGTTTATATAAATGCCTCCTGTAGTTGTCATACCAACATTATGACCTAATAAAGAAAGAGTATGAGCGATTAATCTAGTCGTTGTAGTTTTTCCATTTGTGCCTGTAACAGAAACTATAGGGATATTCGTCTTACCATCTTTAAACATCATATCAACAATTGCAGAGGCTACATTTCTGCTTTCTCCTTCATATGGGAAATGATGCATTCTAATACCGGGTGCTGCATTAACTTCTATAACAGCTCCTTCTTGAGTTAATGGTATACTTATATCATTACAGCATATATCTATACCACAAACGTTAAGACCTATAGCTTTTGCGGCTCTTTCACAAATTTCAATATTTTCTTTACAGATTAACTCTGTACAATCAACAGCTATACCTCCCGTTGAAAGATTAGCATTTTCTCTTAACATAAGCTTCTCATTCTTAGGCAGTATTGAATTTAAGTTATATCCTTTCTTATTGATGTATGCACAAAGTGCCTCATCCATCTTTACCTTTGTTAATGGCTTTTCATGACCATTTCCTCTTCTTTGATCCTTATTAATATCATTAATTAGCTTTCTTACAGAACTTAAGCCATCTCCAATTACATACGGGGGTATCCTTTCTGCAGCAGCTATTACCTTTCCATCAACTACACATACTCTGTAGTCTCTGCCTTTTATATGTTCTTCTATTATAATATCTTCAAAGCTCTTTGCAAGTATATTATATGCCTCAACGGCCTGTTTTCCGTCCTGTATATTTACAAAAACCCCTTTGCCTTGATTTCCGAATCTCGGCTTCAAAACTACGGGATATCCAATATCCTCACATTTTGTTATCAAATCAATTGGACTTAATATTCTTTCACCATTAGCTACAGGTATACATTGATTTGCTAGTATTTCCTTAGTTAAAAGCTTATCACAAGCAATGTCTATAGCCAGCCCGCTAGTATCGCCGCATATTGTAGCTTCAATCATCTTTCCATATTTACCGTAACCAAGCTGAAACATACTTCTATCCCCTACGCTAAGTACAGGTATACCTCTCTTTTTAGCTTCTTCACATATGGATAGAGTACTAGGCCCTAATTGTTCGCCCGCAAGTATATTTTTCAAATCTATAAGTCTTGGTTTTAAATTAAAATCATTTCCTTTAACAAGACAATTAACAATATCAACAGCAAGCCTTCCTGCTTCTAAAGCAGTGTTTTTATATTCATATTGATATATTATGTAATATCTGTCACCTTGTATTTCTCTGGCTTTACCATATGCCACATCTATACCGATCATATTCTGAAGGGCTATTATGGAATGTTCTGTTATATGAGCAAGGTAAGTCCCTTCGTTAAGCCTTTTTAAAAACCCTCTATCTTCATCAATACCGCATCTGTGCTTTTTAAGTTCTGGTAATAATTTAACTAATCTTGTGTTAAAACCTTCAATTTTATTACTTGGAGTTTCACAATAGCCTTCTAAATCTAGTTCCATCCTTATACATTTTTTATGGGAATAAATATTTCTCCCTTCAAAAATGTTAACGTCTACTATCTTCATTTTTATCCTGTTTTTCCTCCTTAATTGGCTGCCTGATCTTTAGGTTAAATCTATCGCCGTTTTTAAGCACATGCATCTTGATGTCAAACATAGAAAGTATTTCATCAGGATACTGTTCTGATACATTTGTATAGGATATTTGACTTCCATCAACTACATAAACTGCACCTGACCCAATAGCTGTAAAATCTCCGTCAGCATTTACCATTATTGCAGTATCTTCGTCGATTCCGATACCTAAACTTTCCGGATTTTCTGCTATAGCAACTAAAAGTCTTCCTATTCTTCCTCGTTGAGAAAAATGCTGGTCGATTACAACATTTTTTATAAGACCAAGTCCCGGTGCCATTTTAAGTGTGCATTTTTTAGGCGCTGCTTCATCATCTCCGGTAATAATCATGGTATCACAAACAACAGAGGCTCCGGCTGAGGTCCCCACATATACACAACCTCTTTTATGACTTTCATGTATAGCATCATAAAGCGGTGTTCCTCCTAAAAGACTGGTTATCTTAAGCTGATCCCCTCCCGTAAAGAAAACCAGTGCAGCTTTTTCCATCATATCAATATTGTTCCGTTCGCAAGCATCCTTTCTATCCTGAACATCTAATATATTAATATTTTTTACACCTAATTTTTCAAAGATATTTCTGTATTCAGCACCCACTTCTGTAGGAAGTTCAGTAGCAATTGTTGCTATGACTAGTTCATCTTTTTCTCTATCAATTTTGCTGCACACTTCTCTTAAAATATCTTTTCCGCCTTTTTTATCCTCATGTCCTCCAATAATAATGAAGTTACCTTTTAGCATTTCTTCCAAGTATATCACTTCCTTAACCACATGTATCTATTATTCTTACCATATCTTTACTGCTTATACCTGTTTAAGTTGTTTTAACGGCACATTCATTATTTTGCAAATTTTTATAATAAATTATTCAAAGAAACAAAAAATATAGGCTCTAGTAAGCCTATATAATGCAACTCTATTTTAATTCTTATTGCTCCTTATCTATTGATTATATTTTTCCTTAAGAAAGCTTGAAAATGCCATAAGGTTCTTAGTATCAAGAAAGGATGCCTGAGCCTGCCTATCACTTCCGCCTCCGCGACCGTTAAATTTTTGCAGGTTTTCTTTGAAAATTTTACCGCAATGTATATTAAAATTCCCATTGTGGGCAAGCCATAATTTATTATCTAATTCTGAATAAGCTATAAGTAAAAATTCACCGCCCTGCAAAACGATTCTTCCTAAGCCTTGAACATCATCAAACGCTCTATCTCTAAATCCAACACAAATAATTTTTGAAGAATTGTTTTTTATGATATCTCTTGCTTCATAAATGTATAGACTTTCCTTAAGCTGTTTTACTTCTTTATACAAGCTTTCCAAATCTTCAATATTGCTTCTAACTTTATTCTCAAGCATCTCCAAATCAACGCCAAGCATCCTGCTTAAATTGCGAACCATATTATGCTTGCTTTGAAAATCATTTAAAGCTCTTTTTCCACATTTGAAATAAATTCTTGTTGCACCTTTATAATTTTCTGTTTTTATTATCTTTATAACGCCAAGCTCCCCTGTATTTCTAAGGTGAGTTCCACAGCATGTGGAATAATCTATATTTTTTATTTCTACAATTCTAATATCCTCTTCAACCTTAGGAACTTTTCGTAACGGCAAATTTGAAAGCTCTGATTTTTCTACTATATAGCTTTTAATATCTATATTCTTATATATAAGTTCATTCGCTGTTTTCTCAACATGCTTTACAATATCTTCAGACATATCCGGTATAGATATATCAATAGAAACATATTCCTCGCCAATATGAAAACTTGAAGTTTCTCCCTTATATTTATCATAAAATACTGAGGATAGTAAGTGTTGACCTGTATGCTGCTGCATTAAATCATACCTTCTATTAAAATCAATTCCGCACTTAACCGATTTTTCTTTTGGTATTTTACCTAGTACATGATAAATTTGCTTTTCCTCCTCAAATACTTCTAAGACTTCAGCTTCTCCTATAAATCCTCTATCCGAAGACTGTCCTCCTCCTTCAGGGTAAAATGCTGTCTTATCTAAAATAGCACAAATCTTATCTTCCTTATTAATAATCTTTATTATCTTTGCTTCCCATTCTTTAAGGTACGGATTTTCATAATATAGTTTTTCAGTCATTAAATCACCTCTTAATATAATTGCGACTTCAAATGGTCGCAGGCCGCAGTGTAAGTACCTTAGGACCTTGTATAGAAAATAATATTCTGTTTTATAATGACTTTGCCTATGTTCTAGGGCCTGCAATACTGAGGAACCAAGAACATAAGCAAAGTTATCACTAAGATTAAATATTATTACCCTCCAAAAGAGTTGCTGACTTTAAACTAAAACCTGCATTAACTTTAGTTCGCAGTCTAATTCTATTTTTCATTATATCCCAATTTTAAGGTCTAATTCTATCCCTGTCTCTCGGAAATAATGTAACTTCTCTTACATTTCTAAAACCTAATAGCTGTGCTGTAAGCCTTTCAAGCCCTATAGCTAATCCTCCGTGAGGCGGCATACCATATCTGAATACCTCTAAATAATCATTAAAACTTTCCACACAAAGGCCTTTTTGTGAAATGTTTTCCTTAAGTTGATTGTAATTATGAATTCTTTGACCTCCGGTTGTTATTTCAAGTCCTCTAAATAAAAGGTCAAAACTGTGCGTTAGTGTACCTTCAGCAGGCATAGCGTACATAGGTCTCTTGGCTTTTGGGTAATGTGTTAAGAATAGGAATTCACTTCCAAGCTCTTTTTGTGCATACTCACATATTTGTTTTTCACCTTCCGGGTCTAAGTCCAGCTCCAAGTCATTTCTTCCATAATTCCTTCTCAATATTTCAATAGCTTCAGCTAACCTCATTGAAGGAATGACGTCCTTTATTTCGGGCATATTAACCTCTAAAAGTTCAAGTTCATTTTTACATCTTTCAGAAACTGATTTTAGCATATACTTAAGGAGCCTTTCTTCAAGGTTCATAATGTCTCTCTCATCCTCTATAAACCCCATTTCGAGATCCAGACTTACATATTCATTTAAATGTCTTATGGTATTATGCTCCTCGGCCCTATAAACATGGCCAATTTCGAAAACTCTTTCATATCCTGATCCCACGAGCATCTGCTTATAAAACTGAGGACTTTGAGCAAGATAAGCTTTTCTTTCAAAGTATTTAAGTTCGAACAATTCAGTTCCTCCCTCAGTACCTTCAGCAACAATTTTAGGGGTGAATACTTGAATAAAGCCTTCTTCACTTAGAAATTCCTCAAAGGCTTTAGCCAATACGGCTTGTATCTTAAATACTCCGTTTATCTTTAAATTTCTTAAAGATAAAACTCTATTGTTCAGAATTGTGTCAATATTAGCCTCCAAATTATCTTTATTAATTTCTATAGGCAGGTCTTCACTTACTGCAGATATAATTGACAATTCATTAACCCATATCTCTGCTTCATTTTTGCTCCCTTCTTTTAAATTTATCTCTCCAATAACTTCTATAACACTTTCCAGCTTTAATCCCTTAATATCGATTAACTTAGTATTTATAACGCATTGAATAACACCCGTTCTATCTCTTACAACCATAAATGCTAGTTTACCGAGTTTTCTTATTTTGTGAATCCATCCTTTAATCATAATAGTTCTTCCATAGTTATTACTTACTTCATTAATTAATGTCCTATTCATTTTCTTTCCTCCAATCATAATATCTAATATATATTTATCAGCTCGGCCATAGCTGACAAATAAATATCCCTGAGCAAATGCCCAGGGACGAAATTCTCGTGGTACCACCCTAGTTAACCTTCATATAGTTCCAGAATATACGTAAATAAAAAAACTCTCACTCCATATAGGAGTGAGAGTTAAATCCCACGGTACCATCCTGTTTAACCATATAATAGGTTCACTCATTCCTTTTAACGGTAGAAATCCGTCTTATCCTACTAATCATATAGATTTTCAGATAAACAACTCAGAGATGTCTTTCAATAATACTTTATCTGCTGTGCTTTCACTATCCACAGCTCGCTTTAAGAGTTAATAAAATCTACTCTTCTCTTCATCATTGCTTTAAAATATATTTTTTAAAAGTTTACCACTTGGCATATGATATGTCAATATATTAATCACTGTTTTTCAAAAAATTCAGTAATTTTTGAATGTAACACTCCTAAAATATTATCATATATTAAAAATGTAGTAATAATTCAAAAGGAGATTTATAATGTATAGCCCCTACTATGACTACTGCTCCTCCCTTCACAGAGCACCTAAAACCAGCTCATACATTCGTGTTTTCCATGCTTCACCAAATGCTCCTGCTGTAGATGTTTATGTAAATGATAAGCTAGTTGTTAAGAATCTTCATTATAAAAACTTCTCTCCATATTTAGGTATTGAAGCAGGAAAATATAACGTAAAAGTATTTCCATCAGGAAGAAAAGATATTTCTGTCATAAATACTGAAGTTAATATTCCTGATAAATCAATTATAACCGCAGCAGCAATAGGTACCCTTCCAGAAGTAAGTCTGCTGCCAATTTTAGAGCCAGTATTCAACGGCGTTCAAGGCAAAGCATATGTGAGATTTGCTCATCTTTCTCCTAACGCACCAAGTGTAGATATATATGCTGATGGAAAAAAAGTCTTTACCAATACCTCTTATAAACAAGTGACAAACTATATAGCAATTACTCCTGGAATTCATACTTTTGATGTATATTTAACTTCAACAAATCAAAGAGTTCTTCATGTACCTAACATAAGACTGCTTCCAAATAGGATTTATACTATTTATGCAGTTGGACTTGCAGGAAAAACTCCTCCGCTTCAAGTAGTTATACCGCTTGATGGAAACACCTATTTGAAAGTATGACAGTAAAAATGGGATGTTAAAAAACATCCCATTTTTACTATTTAATTATGTCTAAGAGTTCATTTTCAATAAGATCGTTGTACTTGCCTTCTCTATATTCCTTTATAAGTTCCTTTTGCTTATCGGAAGGAAGTATTGCTGCTTTTTCGGCTATTGGTTGAGGCACCTCAACATATGCCCCCTTTGGCTTCATGTCCTCAGTAAAAGTCATAACTGTAGGTATTCTTGAAGTCCCGGTATATTCTTCCAAGAGCTCCTTATTGCCATTCATTCCATAATAAAATACTTTTATGTTGCTGTTTAATTCCTGCATTCTCTTTACATAAGGTAATGTAACTACACAATCAGGACAGTAGCCTTCTGAAAACACCACAACATTAACATTTTTATCTAATTTCTTAATCTCTTCTTCTGCCTGCTTTGAAAGTTTAGTACTCTCATAAGTTTTAAGCAGTTTTTCTTTTTGCTCCTCGGTACTCTTATTTAAATAACCTTGAAAGTCCAGCGCTTTTGATAAATCTATCATTTGTATCACCCTTCTAAAATATTATTTTTTAAATTCTATTATAAACTAACAAATTTCTCAATATCCTTCTCAATTAATTTTAAAGAACTTCTCCAAAAATCTACTGAATGTATGTCTATATCCATCAAAGCTGTAACATCAGCAATCTTATTTTTTCCTGTAACTGATAAAAGTTTATCATAATCATTTACAAAGCTTTCACCTCGTCTTAGATATTCAGCATAAAGTCCTTTTGAAAATAAAAGTCCAAAAGCATAAGGGAAGTTGTAAAAATTCTGGCCTGCATAATAATAGTGAGGTTTACACACCCACATATAAGGATGCAGATAATTTTCATCAAGACCTTCTCCATATGCCTCCTTCTGCGCCTTCAGCATTATTTCTTTTAGTTCATTCACAGACAAAGATGCCTTTTCCCTTCTTTTAAACAATTCGGTTTCAAATAGATATCTGCTGTATATGTCAACAATTACTTGCGCAGAATCAGAAATATCTCCTTCAAGTATTGTATAAGCCTCTCCCTTGGATGCATTTTTAAGAGCCGCATTTTTTACAATAGTTTCGCAGAATATTGATGCTGTTTCAGCTATAGGCATGGTATATCTGCTGTTTAAATAGCTCTCTTCCATAAGACAACTTCCATGATAACCATGCCCTAATTCATGTGCTAAAGTTGCTACATCCGAAAAGCTTCCGGTAAAGTTACTCATAATTCTACTTTCGCCTATTGGATGAATGTTAGAGCAAAATGCTCCTCCCCTTTTACCTTCTCTCGGTTCTGCATCAATCCACCTTTTTTCAAAAGCATTATCCGCAAAGTCAGCTAGCTTTTCGCTGAAGGTTCTAAAATTTTTAACTACAAAATCTCTTGCTTCTTCATATGTAAATCTCATGTCAGACTCACCAGTAGGAGCAAAAAGATCATAGAAAGGCAGTCCTTTCTTATGTCCAAGTTTATTTGCTTTTTTAAGATAAAACTTTCTAAAGCTTGGAAGACTTTCCTTCATTGCAGTAAGCATTGCTTCAAGTGTTTGCTTATCCAATCTGGAATTAATAAGAGTTTCTTCTAATGGGGATTCATATCCTCTTAGCTTGCTTACAGTGATAACTTCACCTTTTATGCCATTTAATGCTGCTGCTGATGCCTCTTCCATCTTTTTATAAGCTTTAAGCTCTGCTTCATAAGCAATCTTTCTAGTTTCAGCATCATTGCTGTAAGCCATATTTCTTACCACTGGAAGAGGAAGTTTCTTTTCTTCATCTTTAATCACAATATCAACCAGCAAATTTGAAGTAACAGTATTTTGAAGCTTGCTCCAAGCGTTTGACCCGGTATTCATCATCTTTGCAACTACTATTTCTTCTTTTTCACTTAAAAGATATTTATTTCTTTCTATAAGTTCCTTTAGATAAAACTCATGCTCTTTAATAAAATTAGAAGAATCTAAAATTTCAGCAAGATGTTCCAAACTTGCAAGCCACTTCTCAAAATTCACATCAACTTCTGTAAGCTCTGTATATTTGCTATCAATCTCTTCTGAAGCTGCAGCCGCCTTTTCATTTTTAGCATCAACACTTAAAGTAAGCTCAGAATAATCGCTAAGTTTTATATAAAGATTATAAAACTCACTCTTCATTTTTATATATTTCTCAATTTTTTCTGCTGCTCTATTAGCATCTACTAAATTTTCAGAAGCCCATTTCTTTAGGTCATTAATACATTTATCATATTTAGAAACATCATCTCTAAATTTATCACTTTCAAAGGACGTATAAAGCTCTTCAAGACTCCATCTCATATTCATATCTATTTCCCTCCTTTAACCATAAGATTATTATTCTCTAAATTCTCAATAAATTCCTTCTTTTTAACGCTAATTTGTGCAATAATTATACTGGTGGTGATATAGATGCTTCTAATTGATGCAGCACAAAGTATAATAAGTATAATACTTATGATTAGTTTAGGGTATATATTAGCAAAAAAGAAATGGTTTGATGAGAGCACCTCAAAACTTTTTTCAAAAATAGTTATTAATTTATCTCTTCCTGCACTTATGGTATCGAATTTAATGACTACTTTTACAAAAGAAAGCTTATCACATTCTGGAGTTGGAATTATTATTCCCTTTATATCAATAATAGTTTGCTATTTAATAAGTGTATTTATTTCAAAAGTTATAAATATAGCTCCAGATAGAAGTGGTACCTTTCAATGTATGTTTTTTCTTTCAAACACTATTTTTATAGGACTTCCTGTTAATATTGCCCTATTTGGAGAATCCAGCGTTCCTCATGTACTTTATTATTATTTTTCAAATACGACAATATTTTGGACGCTTGGAATTTACTTGATAAAAAAGGATGGAGGTCTAAAAAACTCAAAACTTTTTACAATAAATAATCTAAGAAATGTTTTTACTCCTCCCCTGATTGGATTTATATCAGGCATAATTTTTATTCTTCTTGATATAAGGCTTCCAAAGTTTATTATGGATACATGTAAGTATTTAGGAAACTTAACAACTCCTATGTCTATGCTTTTTATAGGTATAGTTATAAGCTCTATAAATTTAAAGAATTTTAGATTTGATAAATATACTATGGGTGTAATAACCGGACGATTTGTTATTTCTCCTTTTATAACTTTCTGTTTTTCATTAATTTTATCTGCACCGACACTCATGAAGAATGTATTTTTTATTCAATCTGCTTTACCTGTAATGGCAACCGCTTCAATAGTTACTAAAGAATATGGAGCAGATTATGAATATGCCTCGGTAATGATTGCAGTAACCACAATAGCAAGCCTACTGTTTATACCTGTTTATAGATTTTTGCTAGGATAGCAAAAATCTATTTTTTTGCTTTTTTGTATCTAACATATTAAATTTTATATTACAATTTGACAGAAGATATGAAGATATCTGAAACATTAAATTCGACTTTATTTTCGCAAAAAAATTTAGTATACTTGAGTGGATACAATTTTTTTTGCTAAATTATGCGCATTACATAAGGGTGATATAAAACATGAAGTTTAAAACCATCAAAAGAAGATTAATTGCAACATTCTTAGTTATTATTTTGCTTCCAATGTCTATCACTGCAGTTCTATCTAATACAATGTTATCAAGTACCCTCAAGACTTCCTACACAAATTCTGTTCAAAAAACTGTTCAAGGTGTAAATAATGTTATTGATGAAATGTATACAGGCTATGAGTCAAATCTTGCACAGCTTGCAGAAAACCCTACATCTAAAGCTTCTTTAGATAAAGATAAGACTGATTTGTTAAAAAAAGAATTGAATTCAGTTATTAAAGCAAACTCAAAAATATTAAATTCGTATATAGCTACTGAAAACGGTTTAATGTATATATATCCAGAAGCTAAGCTTCCGGAAGGCTATGATCCCAGAACAAAATCCTGGTATAAAAATTCAGTTTCAAACAGCTTAAAGACACTATGGCAGGATGCCTATTTTGACATTTCTACCGGAAGAATGGTTGTTACCGCCACTAAGGCTATAATAGACGATAAGGGCAGCGTTGTTGGAGTTGCAGGTATTGATATAGATATTTCAAACATAGCGAAATTATTTATAGATACCAAGATAGAAAACTCTGGAGAAATAATGCTTCTTGATAAAACCGGTGTAGTAATCGCTTCTAAAAATAAAGATTTAACTTCTAAAAACTTAAATCCTGACAGAGTTAATTCAAATGATGACACTAAAGATCAAAAGGTCGATAATGGTTTTAAAAATGCTAGTGAAGTATCCTGGATGAAACCGCTTATGAGCGGTAAATCTCAAACTGTTCAATCAAAATTTGGCGGTAAAGATAGATATATTTATTATACTGAAAACAATAAATCCGGATGGAAACTTGTTGGTCTTTTAGATACTTCTGAAGTTAATTCAAAAATTATAAAAACTTTATCTATACTTATCGGTGTATTTATTTTATTTATAATAATATCAATAATTATAGGATACAGAGTTTCTAAAAACATAACAACGCCAATTCATCACTTAAGGGAAGCTATGGAAAAAGGTGAAGCGGGAGACTTAACGGTAATCACTGAGGTGAATTCAAAAGATGAGCTTGGAGAACTTGGGAACAAGTTTACCAATATGATAGGCAGCATGAAAAGCTTAGTTAATTCGGTTAAGGCTTCTGCTGCACAAGTAGTTAATTTTTCTGAGGAATTAAGCAGACGTTCTGACGAAGTTACTACGTCCTCAGCAGAAATTGCAAGAGTTATTGATGAAATTTCTCAAGGTACTATGCAGCAAGCTTCAGAAACTGAGAAGGCTTCAGGAATAACAGCTGAGTTTAATCAAAGCCTTTCAGAAATAGACCAATATAAAGAAACGATTATTCATGAAAGCAAAGATATGGACTTAAATAATGAAAGAGCTGTCGCCTCTGTGAAAGACTTAAAGCAGAAAAATATATCAACTATCGACGGTGTATCACAAATCTCATATAGTATTGATAATTTAGTTAAACAAACCGAAAACATTGGAAATATACTGGAAACTATACTGAATATTTCCTCACAGACAAACCTTTTGGCTCTTAATGCTGCCATCGAAGCTGCAAGAGCAGGTGAATCCGGAAAAGGCTTTGCTGTAGTCGCAGAAGAAGTTAGAAAGCTTGCAGAGCAATCCTCTGACTCAGCTGAAAATATTAAGGCTATAATAACAAAAATTATAGATACAACCAAGTTAACCTCCTCTGATATGGATAATATAAAGAGAAATGTAGAAAATCAAAGTAACGCAGTTTCTATTACAGAAGAGAGCTTTAACAAATTAAGTAAATCAATAAAAGCGATTAATCAAACTATACAAGCTATGAGTTCTAATATAGAAGCTATGCTTTCAAAGAGCAGTAAATTAACCTCTAATATTTATAATATTTCTGCTATAGCACAGCAATCTGCCGCTGCTTCAGAGGAAGTTAATGCAAGTGTATCAAGTCAGCTTAACGATATTCACACAGTTAGGTCACAGGCTGATGATCTGTATAAGCTTGCACAAAATTTAGATATACTTATTGAAAAATTTAAGATATAATCATATAAAAACAGAGCAGTTTCTATTACTGCTCTGTTTTTTATATTTTAAGTATATTCTATCTTAACTTTACTTCCGCCTTGTCCTGGAAGTGCTGGTTCTACAATTAGCTTAACAGGGACTCTATTTTTAAGTTCCTCTACATGACTTATAATACCTACACTCAATCTATCACTATGCAGTCTTTCAAGTGAGCTTATTACTATTTCTAAAAGATCAGTATCAAGAGTTCCAAAACCTTCATCAAGAAAGAAGAATTCCAAAGGTGCACTCCCTTTTAACTGAATTTGAGATGATAAAGATAATGCCAGTGCAAGCGAGGTAAGGAAGGTTTCCCCTCCGGACAAAGTACTGGTAGGTCGTATAACCCCTCCGTTAAAGTCATCTCTCATAGTAAAGTTTCCATTGGAGTCCAATTCAAGAGCATACCTTCCTCTTGTTATATCCTTAAGCCTTTTTGACGCTTCCAGTGCAATATATTTCAGTTGGTTCATGGCTACAAATTCTACAAATCTGTTTCCTTGAACCAATTTATCTAAGTCATCTAATAAACTCTGTATATGCTCCAGCTCTTTCTTTTGTTTTAAAAGTTCTTTAAGCTCCTCCAGTTCTTTTTTAAGTTTTTCTATGCTTTGCTGACACTTAGCTATTTCTTGAAGCTTTATATCAAGCCTATTATTATTTTCTATTCTTTCCAGCTGAAGATTATTCCACATCTCTTCCTCAATTAAATCACCGGCTAATCTTTTCTCTATTCTAAGTATATTATTTTCAGTATTCTTTAGTTTATCTTCATAATCCTTTATAAAGCTTTCAAGATTTGAAATATACTCCTTAGGCAATAAGCAATTTAAAGCTTCCTCTCTGCTTGTAAATCTATTATCAGTCAATGATTTTATTAACTGCTCTTCCTGTTCTATGAGGACCTTACTCAAAGCATTATTACCTTCTTCTAAGCTTAGTGATTTATTTTCTAACTGCTGCTTTTCATTTTTTATGTTATCAAGCTTAGTCTTTAAGTTTGCCTCTAAACTCTTTATTTCTGCTATAGCCTCTCTTATAACTTCAATATTCTTTCTTGGTTCCTTTCCTTCGGACAGCCTGCCAATTTCTTTTTTATAATCATCTACTACAGCTTTCTTTTCCTTACCGATTTCAAGTATTTTAGCAATCTCTACTTCATAATTACCTATCAATTTATTAAATTCTTCTCTTCTTTCTTCAACACTTTCCAGAGAACTTCTTAAATTCTTTTCATCCCTTTGCAGAGTCAAGGCTTCCTTCTCGTAATTTTTAAGCTCTTGAAGCTTTACTTCTATATTTTCTATTTTAAGTTCGACTTTTAAATTTAAATATTCTTCTTTTGAATTTTTAAGCTGCTCGGATAGTTCATTAAAAGTATTATCAACCTCAGCTAGTGCTACTTCTTCACCTTTAACTGTTTCGCTTAACTTAATTAGATCTTTTTCTATATTAGTTTTAAAGTCTTTTATATCTAAAAGATTCTTATCATTAGCAGTTTTTCTGCTGTTCCATTGCTCTATATTTCTCTTAAGTTCAGTAAATTCATATTCTAAAACGGATCTTCTATTCTTAATCTCATTTATATCAATTATGACCAACTTCTCATTGATCTTTTCAAGTTCTTCTTCTATGAATTGCTTATCCTTCTCTAACGCAACAAGCTTCATATTAATTTCTCTCATTTCACTCTGAAGCTTGTCAAACTTGATTTTTAAATTCTCTAATAACTGCTTTTTGTCCTCCAGTCCTTCTGCCTTCACTTGTTCTGCTAGTTTAGGATGATGAACTGACCCGCAAACCGGACAAGGTTCTTGTTCTTGAATTTTTTCTGCTAAAATAAATGCTAAATTTGCCCTTTCAGATATCTCTATTTCTTTCTGCATTAACTCAATGGAGCTTTGTAGAGTCATTATATTATCATTTACTAATGCAAGGTTCTGCTCAAGCTTAACCTTAAATTGCAAAACAGGTTTAAGCTTATCATTTAATTTATCTCTTTCCTCAATATTTCTAAGAGCTTCATCTAAAACTTTGCTAGTTTGCATTAATAAGTTTTGCTTTTCAAGCAAAATACTATTATCTCCCGGAAAATTATTTTCTAATTCATGCTTTTCCTTTTGAATAATTAAGAATTCATTATCTATTTTTTCATGTTCTAGAGTAATCTCCTTGTAATGTTTCTTCAAATTTATTATGCTTTTTTTCTTATCTTCACGCTTACCGGATAATTCCTTTAGCTTAGCCTCTAAATCATAGTATTCAGCTTCTTTATAGGAAGCGGCCTGAACTTTATCTCTATATTCCGGTTCAACTCTGATGGAGTTTAACCTGTTTATTGTATCTTCAATATTTTTCTGAAGTAAGAGCCTTTCTTTATTTATTTTCTCAAGTTCGTTCTTAAGTTTTTGCTGCTCATCCTGTTTTTTATAATAAATAGCTAGCAAGTCTGCTTTTTCTTCTTCCAGCTTTTCTGTTTTATTTAAAAGCTCAATTGATTGATTCAAATTTGCTTCCTTCGTTACAAGCTCAGGTATTTCTTTATCCTTCCTTAAAACGATACAGTTGTAGTCTTTTTCAGTTAAATTAAGCTTTTCAGCAACATTCTCAACAATCTTTCTTAGTTTAGCTAATTCTTCTTGATTTTTGTTTATTTTCTCTTCCGTATTCTTTAAACTGTCTATGTAAGGCTTAACTATTAAAGCATTATGAGCTTTTTTAACTTTTTCAGTTTTATCCTCAACATCTTTTTTTTGATTATCCAATATAATCTTTAAATTTTTATATTCTTCCAGTTCTTTTTGAAGTTCCCAAGTAACCTTGAATTTTTCATACTGTCCATCTAAAATTTCCTTTTTATTTTTTAATATCTTTTCCTCTTCTAGAAGTATATCTAACTGATTTTTGCTTTCTTCGTAAACTTCCTCAGAAATATCTTTAAAACCTTTTAGCTCACCAGTTAATAAATCCATAGCCTTAAGCTTTGAATTTCTCTCTTTTCTTATCTTATCTAATAGATTTTTCCCATACTTCTCTAAGCCGAAAATTCTTTCCAGCATATCTCTTCTCTCTTTACCAGTAAGTTTTAAAAACTCACTGAATTTTCCCTGAGGAAGGACTACAGAGCGTGTAAAATCGTCGCAGGTAAGGCCTACTATTTTTTCTACTTCTGTTTGGACATCTCTGGTTGCTTCCGCTAAAATAACACCACCGTTTACATCCAAAAGCCTTGCTAAAGAGGTCTTATACCTTCCATTCTTATCTCTTTTAACATTTCTATCGGCTACATATTTTTTTCTTTCACTACCTTGTCCAATTTCAAACTCATAGGTAATTGATAGATCATTACACTCAGTATTAATAAATTCATCTGAATCTCTTGCTATTCTTCCATATAGTGCTATAGTTATTGCATCTAAAATTGTAGATTTTCCACTTCCGGTAGGTCCAAAAATTCCAAACAAGCCTTTTTCCGTAAGTCTCTCAAAGTCAATTTCCTGAGAATCTATAAAGCTGTTTAAACCCTTAATTTTAAGCTTTCTAGGCTTCATTTGCACCTTCCTCCTCTTCCTGAGCGATTCTTAAAAATAAATCCATTAGTTCATTGCTTGGCTCAACTTTTCTTTCCTTTAGATAAAACTCCTTAAACATATCAGCCATGCTTTTTTCATTCAAAGTCTCATAGTCTATAGCAGTTTCATCTTGTCCATCAATTACAGGCAGGATTTCAATAATATCCTTCTTAAGTTCTTTTATAAGCTTGATATTTTCCTGGGTAATAAATTTATCGGTTTCTATTTCAAGGTATACCCAAACATTTCTTTCGCTATTTTCCCTGCATTTTTCAATTGCATCTTCCACACACTTACATTTCCATACTTCAATTGGTTTATGATTCTTAAAAAATAACTGCTCTATTTTAGCTTTCTCTCCAGCTTTTAGATCAACTATGTAGCTGCACTTAGAATAATTTATTTCACTCTTGCTGTATTGAAGCGGCGATCCTGCATAGTAGGCCTCTATGTCCTCTGCTTTAACTCTCTGAGGCCTGTGTAAATGGCCAAGTGCAATATATTGTGCTTTTTTAGGAAGCATATGTGCATCAACTGTTAAGCTGCCACCAAGCTGAATAGGTCGCTCCGAGTCACTGCTTTCTCCACCCGCAACAAAAATATGAGAAACAGCCAGATTAATAGTATCCTCTCTATATTTTTCAGATAATCTATTGAATATTTCCCCTACTCTTTCAGAATAGCTTCTTCTTCTCTCTGCTTCTTCAAGTTCCTCTGTTAATATTTCATTTAATCTCTTTTCACTAGGATACGGAAGTGTAAGCACTACAGCTCTTTCCTTATTCACATCAATTTCTACAAATCCTTCTCCGGCTTCTACAATTTCAAAATTCCCAAACCTACCTGTAAGAGCACAGCTTTTAGGAGTTCCGAGCATTATTACCCCATGTTCATAAGCAAGAGGGCTTGCTGCTACAAGCCTTTCTGGATTGTCGTGATTTCCTGCAATAACTAATACAGCTCTCTTACCTCCGCCTGAAATTCTCTTTATGGCGTTGTAAAACAAATTTTCTGCTTTTGCAGGAGGATTTCCGTTGTCATAAATATCCCCTGCAATTATAACTAAATCTATATTATTTTCTTCTATTTTCTCAACGAGTTCCTCTATAAACAGTTCCTGCTCTTCCAGCCTGCTGAACCCTTCTAAGGTTTTTCCCAAATGCCAGTCGGAAGTATGAAGTATTCTCATATATTTCACTCCCTTTAATTTTTATAGATAATATGTTCGATAATAATATCATAAATCCTTTTTAAAATTAAAGGAAGTGCTATAATTTTACCATTTAGCTTAATCTTCATTTAAATGATAAGGGTATGTTGATATTACAACATTTTTATTTCTTAATAGAGTTTCTCTTATAAAGAAACTTGTATGATTATGAAGTATCTCTCCCCACCATTCATGCACCACAAACTCCGGAAGAACAACTGTAATTCTTTCTTCTTCACCAGCTGCACTTATTATCTCTCCTATAGAGCTTAATAAAGGAGTAACCACAGCTCTATAGGGAGAATATTTTGCTACAAGAACTATATCTGTATTCAGTTCTTTCCATCTGTCTTTAAGTTTATCTAATGCCTTCTTACTTGGAGAAACGTTAATAGCTATAACAGTATCTGTAATGCTTCTGGCATATTGCAGTGCACTTAGTGAAGCTTTGTTCAAACTGGAAATAGGAACTATCATAACATGACTGAACTTTTTGTCTATTTCTGATTTAGAAAGTTCCTCCGTACTTACTCTAAGCTGATCGGCTACTCTCTTATAATGTCTTCTTGTGCTAGACATCCCATATACTATGATTGGTATTAGTATTGCTACAATCCACGCACCTTCTGTAAACTTTTCAAAAACTATTATTATAGTTGTTATAATAGTAATAACAACACCAAAGCCATTTATAAAAGCTCTTTTTTTCCATCCACTTTCCTTACTTCTTCTCCAATGTATTACCATCCCTGTCTGCGCTAAAGTAAAGGATAGAAAAACTCCTACAGAATATAATGGAATAAGTCTATGTGTTGTAGCATTAAATATAATTACCAGAATGCCGGCTACTATTGATAAAGCTACTATTCCTGTGGAAAAGCTTAATCTTCTTCCTCTTATAGTAAACTGTCTTGGAGCAAATCCATCCTTTCCGACAACATACATAAGCATTGGAAAACCTGTAAATGCTGTATTACAAGCCATTATTAATATAACAGCTGTTGTTATTTGAATAACGTAAAACATAAAACCCTTACCAAATACACCGTATGCTATCTGTGCTACAACAGTAGGATATCCTACCGGAACAGCATGATAGAATCTGGCAAGAATTGAAGTTCCTCCAAATATAAAAAGAATTAAGGAAGATAATAGTATCATTACTACTTTAGCATTTCTTTGACTTGGTTCTTTAAAATTTGGCACTGAGTTACTTACTGCTTCAAGTCCTGTTAAAGCTGAGCATCCTGAGGAAAAAGCTCTAAGTATTAAGAATATACTTAATTCTCCTGTGAGCTTTACCTGCTGCTGTACCATTGGAGGCGGAGCTCCATATAAGGAGACCCTAATAAGACCATATATGATCATAAAAATCATGCTGATCATAAATAAATAAGTTGGTATACTGAAAATTTTTGAGGATTCACTTATTCCTCTTAAGTTTAATATCGTTAGTATTGTTATAAGACTTATAACCAGCGAAACCTTGTGGGTGCTCAAATTTGGAAATGCAGATATAATTGCAGCAACTCCTGCACTTGCACTTACTGCAACAGTGAGTATGTAGTCTATTAATAAAGCTGCAGCTGCAATAAGTCCAGCCTTAACTCCTATATTTTCCTTAGCAACAATATATGCACCGCCTCCTTGCGGATACGCCCTGATAATCTGCAAATATGAAACAGTAAGTATAAACAGAAGACCTATAATAGCAAGAGAAACCCATCCAAGCCATGTATATGACATTAAGCCAATACCAGCAATTAAAACAATTAATATTTCCTCTGCAGCATAAGCTACCGATGAAATAGCATCACTTGCCATTATAGCCAGCCCAAATGGTACATTATATTTTTCATGAGCTGTTTCCTCATTTGCAAGAGGTTCACCAGTTACTACATCTAAAAATTCTTTTATCATAATTTTAACCTCCTTTAATAGGATGATTATTTATAAAATAATTTGTAAAACTCCACATATCAGCATGTGGAGCTTTAATTTAATATCAGCTTATTATCCCTCTATTATATATCCTGTATGCTCAATACAGTTTTTTATTGAATTGGGATCTGCCGGTTCATTATACTGAACTTCAACAGTTCCTCTAGCTAAATCTACCGCTACTTCCTGTACTCCTTTAACCTTGTCCAGTGCATTTAGTATTTGTGCTTTGCTTTTTCTGTTTGCCATTCCTGAAACATTATAGTGAACTGTCTTCATATATAAAAAGCTCCTTTCATTATCATACTAATTGATTAATCATTAATAGTATGAAGTGAAAGAAGCTTTTTTATCCTTTATAAGAAAAAACCTGCTTCATATAATTTTTATTATATCCGCTTAGGCTTAACAATAACTGTGAAGGCGCATAAAAGAACCAAATTAAAAAACCGGTTAAAATTTTTAAATCTTGGTTTTGTAAAATATTAAATAATACTACATTGAGATCGCACATAAAAAATAAAAATATTCCAATTCCTATAAGCATTGCACTGTACCTCGGATATAAACCACCTTTTATTGTATTTATCCCGCAATATAAGCTTGTAATAAGAAGTGCTGCATATACAAAAGAAATACCTAACAAATCATTTTCAATTCCTTTTACACATATATTCAAACTTAATATAAGACTTATACTTAAGCTTACTATGAGGAATATTAAATTTCTATATTCCTTTTTATTCATCAGCGTATGTCTTAAGATATAGACTATTTGAACAAGGCAAAAGGCTAAAATTCCTGATTTATATTGATTGGCAATTAAAAGATAATAATCCGCAATCAGAGTTAATAATTTTGCACAATTAACTAGAACAGTATCTATTTTCCCATAACCGTCTTTTCCTATTAATAACGTTAGAATAAAGCATAGAATAATAATAAAATATTTTAAGCCTACTGTATAAATGTTGCTCAAATTCTTATAAATTAAATCCATATCTAAAAAAGACACATATATCACTATATTAAGACCAAAGTACATTCTAATAATAAATCTTTTATTTATTTTCCCCTTCATAACTTTCACCAGACCGTACATATTTAACTCTTGTGTAATATATTCCTTTCACTTTATAATTATACTCTGATATAATAAAATGAATCTTTAATTACCATTTTATTATAGTGAGAGATCTAAGTTCTAAATGGACTTAAACAGGCAGTATGCATAATGTAACGAACTCTCTAAACACCCAGTGTTCAGAGTGAAAGGAGGTGCAAGGTCCAAATGACCTTGCACGGGTAGTTTGCGAGTGAGAACGAGCATTTTAAACTACCCAGTGTTTCGACTGAAAGGAGAAATTTATGAAAAGATTTAAAAAAGTTTATATAGAGATAACTAATGTTTGTAATTTAAGGTGTGAATTTTGTCCTATTACTAAAAGGAAGCCTCAATTTATGAGTATAGATACTTTTGACAGTATTTTAAATCAAGTAAAAGAGTATACAGATTATATATATTTGCATGTTAAAGGAGAACCTCTTCTACATCCCGAACTTGACAGTTTTCTAACTTCCGCTGAAAAATATAGTTTAAAAGTTAATTTGACGACAAATGGTACTCTTATCTATAAAGTTAAAGATAAACTTCTGTCAAGTAACTCTTTAAGGCAAATTAATATCTCCCTACACAGCTTTGATGCTAATGATTTAAACTTCTCATTAGAAGATTATTTAAATAAAATTATTGACTTCACCTTAGAAGCAGCTAAAAATAATATAATAGTTTCCTATAGATTATGGAATCTGGAAGAAGATATGAAAAATATAGAAAAAAACAGACATATATTCAAACTATTAGAAAAGTGCTTTAACTTAGACTACAAGATTGAAGATAAACTTATTGATAATCCCGGTTTAAAAATAGTTAAAAATGTTTATTTAAATGCTGCTGAAAGGTTTGAATGGCCAGACAATAGCTTAGAGCAAAGTGATGATTACGGTTTCTGTTACGGACTTAGGGATCAAATAGCTATATTAGTAGACGGCACAGTTGTTCCATGCTGTTTAGATGGTGAAGGCATAATAAATCTAGGAAACATATGTGCAGAAAGCTTTTATGATATTATCAATAATGACAGAGCTAAAAAGATATATGAAGGTTTCTCAAACCGAAAAGTTATAGAACAGCTATGTAAAAAATGTGATTATAGAAGAAGATTTAGTAAATAGTAAAGAATTATTAAGATTCTTTACTATTTTTATTGTGTTAAAAAAACTAATTTACACATAATAAATTTAAGCCTACTTTTAGGAGGTTATAAAATGCGAATAAGGATTGGTTATGTAGCTATAGCTTTAAATTTGCCAAAAGTAACTTCTTCAAGTACAGTTACTTATACAAATTATCAAAAATTATCCTCTTCAGAGCAGAAGTTAAATAAATTAAAACAGGTAACTCTTTCAAATATTGATGACTTATACAAAATTCTTCAATACAATGTAGAAAATAATATACACTTTTATAGGATAACCTCTGCTTTAGTGCCGCTTGCCACACATCCAGATGTAGCTGATTGGGATTACAGAAAAATCTTCAGCATAGATTTTAAGCATGTTGGAAAGTTTATAAAAGACAATAATATGAGAGTTGATACTCATCCGGATGAATTCAATGTGATAAACAGCATTAGAGAAGAGGTCGTAATAAGTGCGAAGAGAAATCTTTGGAGCCATGTACATTTATTCGATGACATGCAGTATCCAAATGGACGAATGGTACTCCATATAGGAGGAGCTCAAGGAGGAAAGGAAGTTGCAATGCAGCGTTTTATAGATAATTTTAAAAACTTTCCTTGTGAAATAACAGATAGATTAATGCTTGAAAATGATGATAAAACTTTTACTGCTACGGAGGTTTTATATATTTGCAGAGAGACTGGTGCACCAATAGTTTTTGATGTTCATCACCACATGTGCAATAATACCGGTGAAACTGTAGAAAGTCTTATATCTGATATTTTTAAAACTTGGGAAAGTCAGCCACTTCCTGCCAAATTTCATTTTTCAACTCCCAGAGATACAGAAAAAGATAGAAAGCATGCAGATTATATAAATGCTGAGGATTTTGTAAGCTTTATAGAAATCTGCAGACCTTTAGATAAAGATTTTGATATTATGCTCGAAGCTAAAATGAAGGATAAGGCTCTTTTTCAGTTAGTAAAAGATATTAAAGTATTAAGGCCAGACTGGAATTGGATAGATAATACAACACTAGAATTTTAATTATAGTATTTTACTTTAATATTAAACCAAAATAATAAGGAAAATGTTATGTGAAGGAGGCTTTCATATGAGTCATAAAGAAAAGGATCATAAAGTAAATGATTACAATAAGGATCAGGATGCTGAAAAACAGGATGAAAAAAGGATAGATCAGTTAATTAATTTAGTTGATAAGCATACAAGAACTGAAAGACACTTAGAACAGCACTCTGATATAGCTTCTCCTGAGGCAATTGCTCACTCTAAAGAGATACAAAAAGAACGCGAAGAGGAAATAGAAAATCTAAAAAATGTTGTAGCACACGGAAAACATGTAAATGTAAATGACTTAGAAAATTTACAAAGAAATTATGAATTTACCAATAGTTATATTGAAGCAAACTCTGATAAAATGGATAGTGCTACTCTTCAGAGAACAAAGGAAAAACAGGAAAATAGAGAAGAACAAATGAACAATATGCATAAATAAAAAATCAAGTCCTAGATTAATTTCTGGGACTTGATTTTTTATATTCCCTATTATTATTATTTTTAAATATAACATATGAGTCTAAAACTGAATATACTATATTAGGCATTAATAAAGAGGAGAAGTATTATGAATGAATTATGGATTTTTATTCTTCTTATTTTAGCTTTAGCAGTAGTATTTACAACTTATTTTATAGAGTTCTCCAGATTAAACACAACTTGGACCGGATTAGTTCAAGGAAAGAAAACTAAGGATTATTTTTATAGAGGCAATCATAGCTATATCTATATTCTTCAAATTCTAAAGGACAATGGTGAAAAGTCAACTATAGATGTAACAGAAGAGCTGTATAAGTCTATAGAAGTTGGAGATAAAGTAAAAAAAGACAAAGGACAATATTACCCCTCTAAAGATATATGAAAATAAAAGGGACCGTATTAATAAAATACGATCCTTTTTTATAATTAAGCATTTACATATAATTCTACTATTTTTAGAATAACATCAACAGCTTTTTCCATTGAAGATACAGGTACATATTCAAACTTTCCGTGGAAGTTTAAACCTCCTGCAAAAATGTTTGGACATGGAAGTCCCATGAAGGAAAGTCTTGCTCCGTCAGTTCCGCCTCTTATAGGTCTAACTAAAGGTTTAACTCCTACAAGTTCCATAGCCTTCTTAGCATTATCTACAACGTACATAACAGGCTCTATTTTTTCTTTCATGTTTCTATATTGATCTTTTACTTCGATTACAACTCTATTTGGATACTTCTTGTTTAATTCTTCTGCAATTGCTTTGATGTTTTGTTTTCTCTTTTCAAAGCTATCCATATCAAAGTCTCTAATAATATAACTTAATACTGTTTTTTCAACATCGCCGTTAATTGTGTTTAAGTGATAAAAGCCTTCATAGCCTTCTGTTGTTTGTGGTGTTTCGCTTTCTGGAAGCTTAGCTATAAATTCATTTGCTATAAGCATGGAATTTACCATTTTATCTTTAGCATAGCCTGGGTGTACATTTCTTCCATGAATAGTAACCTTAGCACCTGCAGCATTAAAGTTTTCATATTCAAGTTCTCCTACAGCTCCACCATCCATAGTATAAGCTAAATCTGCATTAAACTTCTCCACATCAAAGTGATTTGGTCCTCTTCCTACTTCCTCATCAGGAGTAAATCCTAGCTTTATTGTTCCATGAGGAATCTCAGGATGATTTATTAAATACTCTACAGCAGTAATTATTTCTGCAATACCTGCTTTGTCATCAGCCCCAAGAAGAGTAGTTCCATCTGTAGTAATCAAGGTCTCGCCTATGTATTCTTTAAGTTCCGGAAAATCTACTGGTGATAGAGTTACTTCATTATTAAGCTTAATGTCACCGCCATCGTAGTTTTCTACAAACTGAGGATTAACATTTGTACCAGACATATCTGGGCTTGTATCCATATGTGCTATAAAACCTATAGTAGGTACCTTTTTATCTACATTTGCAGGAAGTGTGGCCATTATATAACCATTTTCATCTACTGAAACATCGGAAAGGCCTAGTTCCTCAAGTTCTTTTCCTATTTCCTTTGCTAAAACAAGCTGACCCTTAGTTGTTGGCACTGTTTCAGAATTGTCATCAGCCTTTGTATCATATTTTACATACTTTAAAAATCTTTCAACAACTTTACTCATGTTGTCTTCCTCCTTACTTGTATTAAAATTATTAAAAATCTTTTGAGGGCTTATATATTCTTCTACCTTCAAGTGAAAATATCTTTTCAGAGAAAGCCCCATTCTCAGTTTCACTTGTAACCCTTTTCATATCATACATCCTTGCGTCTATTATGTCAAGATGATGTAAAAGCTCTGCTTCCGGAAACATTGGTTTAACCGGACTTCCATATTCTGGTTCATAGTGATGAGATAATATCATGTGCTGAAGCATCATAGTAATTTCTTTATCTGCACCTATACTTTCAGCAACAAGTTCTACCTTTTTAATTCCCTGGGTAATATGTCCTAGAAGCTGTCCTTCTATTGTATACTCACTCACTATTCCAAGAATACTTGCTTCCATTTCTTCAAGCTTTGATAAATCATGAAGAATAATGCCTCCAAATAGCAAGTCTTTGTTTATAAATGTGTATATCTCACACAGCTTTTCTCCTGCTCTTATCATAGTAAGAACATGATATAAAAGACCCGCTTTAATAGCATGATGATTCTTTTTTGCTGCAGGATAGTGCATAAGCTTTTCTTTTTTTTCTTCTAAAATAATGCTTATAATGTTTTTGATATCATTATTGTGCATATTCTCCACATATTTAAATATTTCAGAATACATAAAAGCTGGATCTAAAGGTGCTACCGGCACAAAATCCTCAATATTAACTCCATCAGAAGGCAGTGCCTCCCTCAGTCTTTCCAGCTTTAACTGAAGGCTGTTCTGCCAGCTGCTTACTGTTCCCCTTACCTTTATAAGCACATTACTTGTATACTTTTGCTCATCGCCATCTGCTACTTCCCAAAGCTTAGCATTTATTTCTCCGGTTTTATCCCCAAGAGTAAAATCAAGATATTTTTTATTATTTGAAGAAGTTTTAAGCTCTACAGATTTAACTAAATAAAACCCATCAATTCTCTCGCCATTTTCGAGTTCACTTATTTTTTTATACTCCATGAAATCCACCTTTCCAAGCTAAAACCAATTTATATATCTACGTCTGATATAAACTCTTTTAATGTATCTGAGGAGGTTTTAAGCTTCATTTTCTCATCCTCATTAAGTTTTACCTCTAGAACATGCTTTACACCATCTCTTCCGACTATTGTCGGTATTCCCATATAAACATTATTGATTCCATATTCGCCGGTTAGTAATGTAGATATTGTAAGTATAGAATTTTCATCTCTAAGTATACATTCTACAATTCTTCTGACCGCCAACCCTATTGCATAATAGGTTGCTCCTTTTTTCTCAATAACCTTTTTACCCGCATTCTTAACTTCGTTATAGATACCATTCTTAAATGAATCATCACACTTTTTACAGGAAGTGCTGCAGAAAGAATCTACATCCATCCCGGCCACACTGGCAGTGCTCCATGCAACAATCTCAGAATCCCCGTGTTCTCCCATAATATACGCATGAATGTTTCTTACATCTACACAAAAATGCTTTCCTAAAAGGTATCTAAGCCTTGATGTATCTAAAACCGTTCCTGAACCAATTACTCTTTCCTTCGGGAAACCTGAAAGCTTATAAGTTATATATGTAAGTATATCCATTGGATTTGATACTACAAGAAGGATAGCCTGTGGGCTGTATTTTACTACTTCAGGCACTATTGCTTTAAATATGTTTAAATTCTTGTTTATTAAGTCTAGCCTAGATTCTCCAGGTTTTCTATTAACTCCTGCCGTAATAATTACAATATCAGAATCCACTGTACTGCTGTAATCGCCGGAAACTATATCAATTGGCTTAACAAAAGCTGAACCATGTGATAAGTCCATTGCTTCGCCTTCAGCTTTATCTCTATTTATATCTACAATAACTAATTCAGAAACCAAGTTAGACATCATAAGTGCATAAGCAATACTTGAGCCAACAAAGCCAGCCCCAATTATTGATACCTTAGTTCTCTTATTATTCATATTCTTCCTCCGTTAATAATAGAATGATTTAACTATGCTATATATAAAATATAACATTTTCCATTCATAAAAACAAATATGGCGATTAAAAACTTTCATAATTTTTACTAATATTTTATAATTTGCCCATTACTAAACAAATAAATATATTTTTCTTTTACTTTTTTTCCTGTAATTCTAGTTAGCGCTTCTGCATAATAGTATATTTGTTTTTCGTATCTTTTTTTTATTTCTTCGATATTATCATTTTCAACATAGTCTGTCTTATAATCTAAGAGCACTACTTCATCCTTTTCAATAAAATAGCAATCTATAACTCCTTGAAGAAGAGTTATCTCATTTTCATAATTTTCTTTTGGTAGATAACCATATACATCTGTGCTTCTAAGCTTTATATAAAAAGGAATCTCTCTTCTTATATCTCTATCAAAATCCTTGACACTTAACATTCTTCTGCCAAGTGGTGAGGAAAAAAAACTTTGAACACTCTTAATATTTACAGACATTGCTTGTTCGTCTGTTAAAAGTTCTTTTCTTACCATACTTTTAATTTGATCGCTTATAGCGTTAAAGTCGGAAATTTTTCTCAAATCTAAATGCTGCATAACAAAATGTACTGCTGTACCTCTTTCCGCTGCTGAAAGTCCTTTTTTTTCTTCAAGGAAAACCGGTTTTTTGGAAAGCTTTGGCGTGAACATATTTGTAGTATAAGAATCTGAAAATAATTCGTTACCGAGCCTTTTTAGTTCTGTTACAGAAATTTTGGCTGGAATCTTGGATGCCTCCATATAAGAATACTTCCAGTTTAGCCTTCTTTCTATTTCTTTTTTATAAACACTTTCCGGCTTGTTATCCACAGCTTTTTCTAAATAGTCACAAGAAATCTTATTTTCTTGTAAATTATCCACAAATTGGTAAACACTATCCACAGTTATATCCTTTTTATTCCACATTCTTATGTTCCAATGTGAATTATCTTCATTTAATTTACCTGTATTATAGGATTCAACTTCTGCATATTTCCGTAAAACACTTCCGTCTATATGCTTTATAACCGAAGTTCCTATCCAGTCCATATAAGTTTTATAATTCAAAACTGTATATTCAGGTACTTTCTCATTGTCTGTTTCTATACCGCTCCACCATTTTAAGCATGTAGCTCTAATGTTTCTAACAGTTCCTGTTATGATTAGCTTTTCTTTAGCTCTTGTGAATGCTACGTAAAGAATCCTCATTTCTTCAGACAGGGTTTCAAGCTTAATTTTTCTTTTTAGAGCAAGTTTAATTATTGTTGGATATGTTATTCTTCTATCTGTATCTACATAATCCGGTCCAATTCCCAAATCCTGATGAAACAAAATAGTTTTATTAATATCCATAAGATTGAAGTTCTTTCCGCAGGAAGCCAAAATGACTACAGGAAATTCTAATCCCTTGCTCTTATGAATACTCATAATTCTAACAACATCCTCGTTCTCGCCAAGAACTTTAGCACTTCCCATATCACCGCTGCTGGTTCTTAATTTGTTTATAAAATTCACAAAATTAAATAGTCCTCTATAACTTGTTTGTTCGAATTGTCTTGCCCTCTCAAAAAGTATTCTTAAATTTGCCTGCCTTTGTATTCCCCCAGGCATTGCCCCGGCATAGCCATAATATCCGGTAGAAGTAAATAGATACCAAATAAGTTCATCTATAGGAATATGAAGAGCTTTTTCCCTCCACATTTCTAAAGTATCAATAAAGTCCTCTACTTTCTTTTTTAAAGCATCATTTGTACCTTCGGTTACGTCCTCAATGTACTTTTTTAATGCCATGTAAAAGGGTACTTTTTCAGCTCCAAGTCGAATATCTATTAGCTCCTCCGGAGTAAAATCAAATATAGGTGATCTTAGCACAGCAACTAATGGGATATCCTGAAGAGGATTATCTATTGTTTGAAGCATAGACATCATAGTTCTTATTTCTATAGTATCAAAATATCCTGTTCCGGTATCAGCATATACAGGTATCCCCTGATTCAAAAGCTCATCAACAAAAACAGGAGCATAGCTTTTTGTAGCACGCATAAGAATTACAATATCTTTATACTGTACTGGTCTGTATTTATCAATTGTTTTATCATATACCTTAAAGATTTTCCCTTCATTATCACTCATTAACTCTTTGATTCTTCTTGCAACAACCCTTGCCTCTAGCTGTATATCATCCATTTCCTCTTCTTCACTAGACTCTTCATTTTCTGTTACTTCTTCTTCCTCATCAAAACTTTGTTCCTCCGAACTGCTTACTTTTTCGATAATATGAAACTCTATTGGGCCCCCTGCTATAGAGTTATCCTCCTCTAACGGCTTAAAATCAGCTCCGAGATTTAAGGCTTCCTCTTCCGTATATTCGAGTTCTCCAACGGCTTTTGACATTATTGTTTTGAAAATATAGTTGACCCCGTTTATAACTTCCTCACGGCTTCTAAAATTTTTATAAAGAGTTATTACTCTGTCTAAGGAACCTTCTTTTATTGAATAATTTTCATACTTATCAAGGAATAACCCCGGCTCAGCCTGTCTAAATCTATAAATACTTTGCTTTATGTCTCCGACCATAAAAACATTTGGCGTATCTGTAAGCTTTTTTGAAACCATATTAATAATAACTTCCTGAACATTATTGCTGTCCTGATACTCATCAACCAGTACTTCATCGAAATGATTTCTAAGCTCTAAGGCTGTTTCAGAAGGAGTTACATTTCCGTCCTCGTCTTGAACGGTTAATATGCTTAAAGCCAAATGCTCAAGATCACCAAAATCTAATAATCCCCTCTCTCTTTTTTTAGCTTTATAGTGCTCATCAAATTGTAATACAAGCTCCCCAAGACATTTCATCATAGGATAAAGCTTTTCTAAGCTTTCCTGTATTTCCATAGGACTGAATCTGAATATATCATCTCTTAGTTTATTAAGCTTCTTTTTAATAGTGTTATCACGTATATTCTTCACTTTTTCAGAAAGTTCCTTATCGTATTCAGCTTTCTTATTTAGACTTCCTATTCTGACAAATTTATAATTTATAAATCCTTCGTACAAGTTATTCCAGCTGCTGTCGCAAAGCTTATAAAGATTATTAATTAGTTCTAAATCCTCCATCAATGTACTAAGATAAGGTTCAAGTCCTTTGGCGTCCTTTATCAAAACAATAGTCTTTTCAACAACACCTTTTATACCTAGAATCTCTACTTTTATACTGGATATCAGAACATTTCCCCACATTGAGCTTCCAAAATCAAATGTTTCATCAACATTAAAAGCCCCTGTCATCTCATGAACCCACTTTTCAGGCCAAGGTCCACTCATAACAAAACCATAAAGATTCATCACTATTTCTTGAAGCTTTAAATCATCCCGACCTCCGCCATAACTTTCTACTAAAGTTAAAAAGCCATTATCAGCGTCTTCACTCTCAGCATATTTTTCTTCAAAAAGTTCCTGAAGGGTCTCTCCTCTTAGCAGTGTTTCTTCTGTACTATCTGCAATTCTAAAGTTTGGATCAAGATCTATGCGATGAAAATTATTTCGTATTACTTGAAGGCAAAAGGAGTGCATAGTAGTAATACTGGCATTATTTAGCAGAGTAAGCTGTTTTTGCAGCACCCTTGATTCTGGATTTTTATCTAAAGCCTTAGAAATTGCATCACCTATTCTTTCTCTCATTTCTGCAGCCGCTGCATTTGTAAAGGTAACTACAAGAAGTTTATCAATATCAATAGGGGTATCCGTATTTGTAATTATCCTTATTATTCTCTCAACCAGCACGGCAGTTTTTCCCGAACCGGCAGCAGCTGCTACCAAAAGATTGCAATGCCTTGTTTTTATAGCAAGCTCCTGTTCCTTAGTCCATTTTGCGTCTCCCAACTATTTCACCTCATCTACTTCTTTTCTCATTAGTTCCCATACTTCATCATTACTTTTTTCGTTTATAATCTTATACTTATTATCAGAAATACTAGCATCAAACTGGCATATGCTAGCAAAATTACAATATTCACATGGAGTATTCTTTTTTTTCTTGTAGGGTTTAATACTTATATTTCCGTTAAGCATTTCCTCGCATAAGTCTACAACAATTTTTCTCACATATTTTCTCAAAGTTTCGAACTGTTCTAGAGTTGCACCTGAAGTTTTCTCACCTATTTCTCCTCCCTTTAACAGCTGTGCAGGAATTATTAGTGAATATCCATTTTCAAGTTCCTTATCCATCTCTCTAATTACTTTAATATCTTTTAAAAGGAGTCCTCTCATCTTTAATTCCTTTAATATTTTTTCTTCTATCTTGTCTGAAGAAAGTTCCTTTTCGCTGCTTATCATTGGATCTTCTACTCTAAAGTAAAGCACAGCTCCTGGGAAGATGCCTTTTTCCGTATATTTTTCTTTATTAGAAAGTATTGCATCTAAATAAACCAAAAGCTGAAGCTGAAGGCCATAATATACATCAGAAAGTTTAAAGCCCTTGTTTCCTGATTTGTAATCTATTATTCTAATAAAGGTTCCTTCTTCTGTTTCCAGCTCATCCACTCTGTCTATTCTTCCCATAAGCTCAATTTGTTCTCCTGATGGAAGCTTTATAGTTATAGGAGGATACTTTCCTTTACTTCCAAAATCAACTTCATGCTCTGTGGGATTAAAGCTGCTTCTTTTAATTTGTTCTGAAATAATATCTACTGACCTAGTTAATATCTTTTTAAGTCTTCTTGCCATAAATTTATATCTTGGAGAACTGTTTAGTATAAATCCTGTTTTCTCTTCAACTTTCTCATCAACAATCATTGAAATTGCTTCGCTTACAAATCTATCCTCAACTTCTCTAAAACCAACTTTTTCCTTTTCCAAAACCTCGGAAAATTCATCAAGCACTTCATGAACAAAAGTACCTAAGTCCGGCATACTGAACTCATAAACCTTTCTATCCTTCGCCTTCAAACCGTACTGAACATAGTATGCGAAAGGGCAGCTGGCATATCTTTCAAGTCTTGATACACTAAATTGAAGAGGCGTTCCGTATAGCTTTTTTATCTTTGAAGAATTTACCTTTTGAACCTGATTTGTGTAGGAAAGTCCCGCAAAAGCTCTTCTGCATCTCTCCCTCCATTTAGGCTTATCCATATACCATCTATAAGCATCCCACCATACAGCACTTGGCTCTTTGCCCTCCGCTTCTCCTCTCAAAGCTGAAATGATTTCATTAAAAGAAGAATACTCGCCTGAAATCTGCAGCAAGCTTTCTTCGTCAGTATCATTTTTTATAATATCGCTTTCTTCAGTAATTTGAGGAAAAATCTTTTTTATCTTTGAAACTATTATAGATGGTCTCATGCTTCTTCCTTCAACATCAGCAATTGGATAGCTTATTCTCAAAAACTTTCCAGCCATGCTTAAGCTTCTGTAAATTAAGAACTGTTCTTCAAAAGCCTGAGATTTTGTATCTGCAGCAAGTTCAATACCTAAATCCTTTAGATACTCTCTGTCTCTGTCATTAAGTATTCCTTCTTCATCCGAGGCTTTAGGAAACACTTTATCATTTACTCCAATTAGAAATATTGCAGAAACCTCATGACTTTTAACACGTTCAATGTCTCCAATAAGAACTTGATCTAATGCCGCAGGAATAACGCCTATATCATATTCATTTATACCGGTCGATAGTATTTTTACAAATTCCTCAAGTTTTACCTCTTCATCTCCAAGCACTTCAACCAATTGATCCAGAAGCTCAATCACCAAATTCCATACCTGACTATATTCATTAGCCTTATCAAGTTCCTTTTCTTTTTTAAAACCTTCTACCCAATATTCAACTCTTTCATAAGCTTTAATTTCTACTAAGAATTCATATAAGGCTTCTGATATATTTCTTACACTGTTTTTTCCCTTTATTCTTTCCTGCAAAGTAAAAAGTGGCGTTGTAATTTTTATCTTTATATTATTTATATTTTCAAGCATCTCCTCTTCATCTGAAGAGTCATCATATCTATAATTAATTGTATACCTCCAATGCTCCTCCATCCACCTTCTGCCTCTTATGCCATTTGAAAGAACATAATTTTCTATAATATCTATTTCCTCTCTTTCAATATCAGTAAGCCCTGTCTTAAGATATCGAAAAACTGCCTCATAGGACCAATTCTTAGTGAATATATCTATAACTGAATTTAAAAGTATTATAAGAGGATTGCTATTGATGTCTCTTCTCTTATCTAAAAAATAAGGAATATTATATTCTGTAAAAATAGCTTGAATGAGTTTTTCATAACCTTGGAGATTTCTTGTAACAACAGCTATATCTTTAAATCTCAAATCTTTGTCCCTGCACAGCCCTATTATATCTCTTGCAGTGCTTTGTATTTCACTATACATGTTTAGAGCCCTAAACATTTTCAAATCCTTGGTATTATCTTTATAAATTTCATAAGGAAAACTAAAATAGTATCTTTCTAAATGATTAAGCTCTTTACTTTCTCTGAATCTGTAAATCATATCATCATTTAAACAAATTGGCTTTTCATAGGCTATATTATTATTCTGAATAAGTTTTAGCAATTTTGTTTCAGTGTTTTTTATAGCTGCAAACACATCTGTATTATCAACATCTTTGCCGTCAGTTAAACAGTCAGTAGTTAAGGTTATATTAATCTTATCTGTCTTTTTTAATAACTTTTCAATAATATTGTATTGAATAGGAGTAAAGGTTGAAAACTCATCAATCCATATATAAGCTTCATTAAATAGATTGCATATATCCAATTTTTCTACAAGCATTGCTAGCTGATCTTCATTATCTATATATTTCTCATGGAGAAACTCCTCAAACCTTCGAAAAATCAAATTAATATCTTCAAGCTTTTCTTTTAAAGGATCATTCTCCTGCAAATCCCCGGTAACTTTATTTAAAAGTTCTGGAGGAATATCGTATCTTTTTAACTCAGTAATTATATCTGACATTATATTTATAAATCCTGCTTGCTTTGAAGCTCTGTTAAATGCAGTTAATTTTTCTTTTACTTCCTCAATTATTTTATACAAAAGCATATTCCTTCCTGCAGAATTCATATGAAGTTTTGTAATTCCTCCCACCTCATTAAAAACCACATAAGCCATTCTAGTAAAACTTAAAACCTGAACTCTATGTATTCCCTTTTCTCCGATTACCTCTACAAGATTTCTGTCAGCTTGGAAAGTAAATTGTTCTGGAACAAGGTAAATCAATTTTTTATCTAAATATTCTTTTCTCGATAATTTATCTTTTATATCTTCAAGGCAATAAGTACTTTTTCCGCTGCCTGAACGACCAAATATAAATTGTAAGCTCATAATTCTTCCCCTTTCGCCAAAGCAACATGCATAGTGATTTCTTTAGGCATATCCTTAAAAACTCCTTAGGTACTTTGACTTGTGCAAAATAAAAACAACCTTATTTGATATATATTATATCAAATAAGGTGTATTTAAATAAACTTTATTTAAATTAATGCTCTTCCGGGTATTATAAGCTTCTCACCTGCATTAACGGCATCGATGCCATCAAGCTCATTAATCTGAACTAAGGTATCAACTGTAGTATGATATCTCTTAGCTATCTTCCAAAGAGTATCATCCTTTTGTACGACATAAATTGTTATACTTGCCTTTTTAGCCGGTTTTTCACCTTCTTTAGGAACAACATTAACTAAAAATTCTCTATTCTTCATGTAGTTGACTCTGCTATAAACCTCTACTATAGCCTTAACACCTATAGTATTAGCTTCAATTGCAGCTTCAATACTTTCTAAAGAAACCTTAGCTACACACTGCATGTCAATCTTAGCACCTGCTATTTCAACACCGGTTGTAAAAGGTATTTCGTCCCTTATTACATGTGCACATTTATCTTCATCATTTGTCTTATAAAGAACTTCAACCTTTAATAACCCATCAACAACTACTTTGTCTTCAACAAGCTTTTTATCTGTTATGCATACACTTCCTGTAGACATAATTATCGAAGCCGGCTTAGGCATGTCTGGATCTATTTCAATATTACCTTTAACAATAGTCTCATTATTTGCTTGGCCATGCATAACATTAAGCTCATAGTTTTTCTTTTCCATATCCATAATCATTGATGGCGAATATGCATCTTCTATAGTATCCATCTGTTCCTTATTCATTACTTTTGTATTGCTTCTTATTAGAGCCTCAACATCAACCACTCTATTTTCTCCCAAGTCATCTTCCTTGATATCAAATATCATATCATCTACTCTAAAATCAGTGAAACTATCCATAAATGAACTAACGCCTTCAATCTCCAGTTCCTTATTTACTAAAACATCATTATCTATATAGCATAAATCAGAAGTATCTTTACCTCTGTAAAGCATATAGATATTTGCAAAAGCAGAGACCTGAACTTTTCCATCTAAAACCTTAGTTTCTTTCTTATGAACATTTACATCACATTTTAAAACTGTTCCTATCTGAGGTTTATCCATAGGAATTTGCATATGTGATTTAGCCACCATTTCACCATCACAAGTACCTACAATTTTATCTACTGAAGCATTATTCTTCAGTACTTGAACATCAGAAAGCCCTCTAAGGTCTTTAACTATTTCAAAGTTATAAACCTTATAAGCTGCAGCTTTGAGTTTTATTATTCCCTCTACAGCTATCTTTCTTTCATTAATCACAACAGGCTCTATGTGCTCTATGTAGCATTCTGCTTCACATGGCATATTGCGATTTACACCATTTAGCTCAATACTATTTTGGAATTTAGCCGTATATACCACATTGTGGACACCACTTCTTGTTTCATCTTCCTTAGCTAAATACAACACATTAAGCTGAATTTGGCCTTCTAAATATATCTTGTCCTGCATTACATCTTTTGTTAGAATGCTTGGTTTAGCATCTAAAGTTAAAATTTGATACACATCAGGATGAGTATCTGGTATAACGTATTCCCCTTTAATGACTGAATCAGCAGAACTTTCTCCTAAGAGCTGCTCGCATTCTATATTTTCCTTAACCAGATCTATAGCCATTATTCTATCCCTCCCATAAAATACCTACTATTAATTTATATAGATATCCTGTGAGAAATATGACAAATCTTTTTTAATTTAAAAAATATTATAAACATAAGTTGGAGCATAAGGTTTGAGTCACGAACCTGCAGTTATAAAGGTCCAAGAGGCCCGAGCGAGCTTATAGTAACTCTTGGTTTTTCAGCATTGCAACCCTTAGAACATGCGCTTAGCGGCATAAAGCAAAATGTTATTTTGTAGGTTAGTCTCTAAGTTCTTTGCTCCAAACCTATATCTATTTAACTTACAATCTTTTTAACATTCGACATATTTTTATTTTTCCTGTCTTTTCATAGACAAACTTGTTGACATTTTGTCCATTTTGGCTTAATATAGAACTTGGTTATTGACCATATAACCTCTCATAAATTCTCAATACCCTTTTATACCATAGTTGAAAGATGGAACCCACCATCTTTCTTTTTTATTGTAATTTTTATCATATATAATTAAAGCGATACTAGTAAACTAGCACCGCTTATCCTACGAAGACTATCTGAACTGTTTTTGTTAAAACATCTGAATAACTGTATGTCACTGTCCTTTGGGTGTCCTGATCTAATCTAATGACGAATATGTTAGGATAGGTTTTTTCTATAATCCCTTTATTTACAAGTACCTTTCTCCTTCCGCCATTAGCCTTTAAGGTAACTTTTTCTCCAACATGGTCTTCAATGTCCCTTCTTATTGTAGCAAGCACATTTCTTTTTTCCACATTAAACACCCTCTTTCTACATTGTAATTATACCTCATAACGTATTAACTGTCAAACAAACTAATTATTTTATCAGTTAACAAAGTGTTTTGTCAATATTAATTTTTTGTAAACAAAACAAAAACTTCAAGTCATAGGATATATATCTAATTATTCTTAAGATATACATCCGTACTTATGACTTGAAGATAATATTTACTAAAACATATTCCATAAGTACAATATTATTGTTCCCTTAATATCTATATATATGCAGAATTTTTCATCAACTTTAAGCATATGAGGATTTGGGAAAGCCTTCTCTATATTTGCCCCTTGTTTGAAGCCCACCTATTCCTTTTGTTCCTGTAATAGTATTTTCTAAAGCTTCTTGAATTGATACTACCTTTTCTATATTTGTGTATGCAATTTTTTCACATACAAAAACAGGATCAAGGCAATGTATAAGTACTCTGCTTGGACTTGATGCATAATTAGCACCAGCATCGAGTATTGCCTCATAATGGCTTTGGCATGCTCCGGCAAAAATCACCAAGTCATCATAATTAGGTTCATAATTTCTCAACTCACTAACCGTATCCACAAAAAATTTTGAATTTCTATAATTATTTATATCTGTATAATCTTTTGTACCTTTTGTTATTGCATCATGCCCTGTTATTACTACTATGTCAGGCTTCATTTGCTTTACAAGATTTGGCACCTCAACAGGCTGATCTTTCTCAGCGACAACCTTACCAACTACATCAAGCTCAAGTTTTTTGTATACTTTAAGGCATACTTCAAGATACTCCGCATCGCCATCTACATGTAGGATTTTTCCCGGCCTTCCAAATGTAAGCTCCTTGTTTACAGTTATTTTAGGACTTCTATAAGCCTTGCTAATATCTATTCTACTAAGCATTATGTTCTTTATGGAGGTATTTACTTTTCTATTTAAAATTTTTTCTTTTTCACCTAAAGAATTTTCAACAACTTCCTCCAAATCTTCAACTGGAGCATCTGCAATAACTCTGAGACTTATACCCTTTAAGGTATAAATTGTTCCGCTGTCTGTTTCTTTTATATCAATTATTTTAAAGGTGATATCTTTGCCATAAGATTTTCGAACGACAGTATCGCCTACATTCATTTTCTCATCTCCAACTCCATAGTTTCATAATATATTGTATGATAATAATCAAAAATGGGTGCATTAATCAAGGCAATAAAAATTTCTCAAAATAAAACCATGTAAATAAGAATTTACACGGCTTTACTATAAAAAAACATCATTCTTTTTGTCCATACATTTTTTTAAACTCTTCTATGAAATTGTTATAATTGCTTTGTTCTTCAATTAACTCTTCGATTTTATTGTTAAAGGTAGCTTGAGCCCAATTCACTTCATTATAATAATATCTGTTTGCCAATCTCCAATAACGCTGCGGAAATAGTAAGAAAGCAAATAATACTCTATATTCATCTTCCCTAAGCTCACTCACCTCATTATAAGCGTCAATTATAAGTTTAGCATATTCAATATTCCAGTCCATTCTTTTTAGCACTTTAATTAAAAAAAGTGATAAATCATAAGCTCTTATTTCTTTTTTGCAATAATCAAAGTCTATAACATGTACATTATTTTCGTTGTCCATAATTATATTATGATAGGTATAATCATGATGACAAAAGCCCATCTCCTCATCAGCTATTCTGCAAAACTCCATATAGTTAGAACTTTCAAGAACTCTCATGGCTCTTTTACCTAAATCTTTAAATACTTCAATTGATTTAATATAATTTAGATCAAAACTTTGCTTAATGCTTTTTTTCCTTGCCATATCCCTCATTTTTTCAAAGGATTTAATTCTCTTATCCATAAGATGCGGCCACCTTCCTAAGTCGCTCTTGAGCTTACTATTTTCTGGTGGCTCATATCCCTTTGATGCAATATGAAGATATGCTAAATTTTTAGCAGCCAGTATTAAATCTTCGTTGTTATAAAAATCACATTCTCTGCCCTCAATCCATTCAGAAAGAGTGTATATATCTTCATTTACTAAAGCATAAGGATTACCATCTATATTTAAACTGTATCTATCTACCCTTGGAAATCCATTTTTTATAAGATGTTCTTTGGCCCCATACACAAAAAGCAGTTTTTGGGTACCATAATTTATTTTCTTTAGGCATTTCATTCCTTTATTTGTCTTTAAGAGATATACTCCCTTATTTGGTTTAATGCTTTCGATTTCAATATTGAACTGCCTTTCAAGTTCAAACTCCCTCATCATACTGCTCACCGCCCTCCTTCTCATATTGTGATTATTTAGGATTTTAATCATAAATTCATAAAATCCAATACATAGTCTCTATATAATTTATATGTGCCTCTATATTGTTTTATTAACACTTTTACTTAATTATTAATATAATGAACTATAATCATTTTGAAAGGAAAACTTTATGAAAGTAGGAATAGACGGAAGAGCAGCCAAATGGTATAGAGGTACGGGAATAGGCACCTATACCTATCAGCTTATTTCATCCTTAAACGCAATAGATACATTAAATAAATATCTACTTTTTATGCCTGAAAGCTCAAATATGGATATATCCTTCAATAAAAATTTCCAAATAAGAAATATATCAGAAGGTAATAAAAGCAATTTTTGGGATGAAGTAAATATTCCCAATATACTTACTGATAAAGATATTGAGCTTTATCATGTACCTCAAAATGGCGTAGGACTTCCTAAAGAAAAAAAATGTCCTTTTGTGATAACATTGCATGACGTCATTCCTCTACGAATGCCTGAAACAGTAGGTGAAACTTATTTAAAAATTTTTCAAGAGGAAATGCCTGAAATAGTGTCTTTCTGTGATGGAATAATTACTGTATCACAGTTTTCAAAAGAAGATATAGCAAAAGCATTTAATTATCCCTTGGATAAGATTCATGTAACCCACTTAGCAGCCGAGAATATTTATACTCCCCTTGATAAAGACATTTGTGCGGCTCTAATAAAACAGTATTATGGTATTGCAGGTGATTATATATTATATGTAGGCGGCTTTAGCCCAAGAAAAAATATTATAGGTTTAATTGAAGCCTTCAGTAAGCTTAAAGAAAAATATAAGAAAGACATAAAATTAGTAATCGCAGGCAAGCAAGGAAAGTCCTATAGCATATACAAAAGTAGGACTATAAGCTTAGGTATTGAAGATAGTGTAATTTTCCCAGGCTTTATTCCAATTGACCATCTTCCACATTTATATAACGCCTCTAAACTATTGGTATATCCTTCATTTTACGAAGGTTTTGGACTTCCTCCTGTAGAAGCGATGGCCTGCGGAGTTCCGGTTATAACTTCAAATATAACCTCTATTCCTGAAGTACTAGAGGACTCTGCAGTTTTTATAAATCCGTATAATGTTGATGAGCTTTGTAGTTCCATGTATGATGTTTTAAGCGATAATAATTTGCAGGATGCTTTAATAATGAAGGGGCTTATAAGAAGCTCAGAGCTTAGCTGGGATAAAACAGCTAAAAACACGCTGATTGCATATAGTAAAACAATTAATAGTTATTAAACTTAAAAAAATCCCCTTTTAGGGGATTTTCCATTTCGCTTTATTTGTAAGGTCTCTTATTTTGCTTAGTTTTATATCATTAATTTTTAATAAACTAAGCATTTGCTTCCTTAAATACAAGTTCTCTATTGTAAATATTCTTAGTTTTATATATAACATAGCTTAAGATGAATCTAACAATTAAATCAACACCCATAACAATCCAAATGGCTATTATTGTTGAATGTATTTTATAGGTTATAAGTAAAGTCATAGGAACTCTTACTCCCCATAATCCTGCTCCTGCAACATACATAGGCACTTTAGTATATCCTGCTCCTCTAAGAGCTCCATTTAAAACTCCGGATACATTTTGAGGAATTTGAACAAGTCCCATGATAATAAGATATTTCGCACCTAAATTAATTAGCTCCTTATTTGGAGTTAATGCTCCCATAATAAATTTAGGCAAGAATACTAAAAGAGAAGCACAGAAGATGGTTACATAAATAGCACCTTTCATAGTCTCTTTCAAATATGCTTTTCCAAGTTCGCTGTTTTTTGCGCCTAAAGCCTGACCTATAAAAGTGGTTGCAGCAACTCCAAAACCAGCTGCCGGCATATAGGAAATAGATTCAGCCTGAAGTCCAAGCTGATGAGCAGCGAAAGAAGTATCTCCAAAGGTTAATATGGCTTTAGTTAAAATAATAGCCGCAATCTGCCAAAATATTGATTCTAAGGATGTAGGTATACCAACTTTGTATATGCTTATTACCTCTTTTAAGTCTATTTTAAAAAACTTTCTGTTTAACAAAGAATTTAGTATTCCGTTTTTACTGAGTAATACATAAAGTCCAATGGATGCTCCGCAAAACTGGGCAATAACCGTAGCGATTGCAGCACCTTTAATTCCTAACCTTGGACTACCTAGATATCCAAAAATAAGTATCAAACTAAACAATATATTAATAAAGTTCATTATAAAACCTATAGCCATAGGTGTTTTTGCATTTCCCATGCCTTGAAGAGCCGCTGCTACTGCAAGCATTATTACTAAAAATAACAGTCCCCATGAAACTGTTTTTAAATATAAGGTTCCACTCTCAAGCAGTACAGGATTAGGGTTAAACATGCTTAAAAGTGTTGAAGCATTCCAAAATATGATTTGCTGTAGTATTATAACAACCATAACTGAAGATAAAATAGTCTGCTGTATAACCTTCTTTAACTTTTTAGGATTATCTGCACCATATGCCTGAGCAACAAATACTGAGGCACCTGTCGTAATTCCTTTAAATAAAGCCCAAACTACCTGTGTTATTCTTTGACTTAAACCAATAGCATTTACTGCAGTTGAATTGCTTGGATCTATTCTTCCTATCATTGCCATAGAAACAAGACCTGTAGTCATTTCTAAAATGCTTGATATAGTAATAGGAAGTATCATAGAATATATATTTTTTCTGATTTCTGTTAAAGAAGCTTTAGAGGTCTTATGTTCCATGGTTGTTTCTCCTAACTTTTTAAATATTCAACCATTTTATTATACATTACAAATACAGTAATTACTATAAATAAACATTTTCTATATAATTATTTATAAAAATCAAAAACAAAAGACTTTATAACCGCTAAATATTCTCTTATATAATAAGCAGGAACAAGCAATGGATGAAGTGGCGCAGGCTGTCCATATACAATAAACCCATTATTTTTACCCAACAATTTTGCTCTAAACATATGAAAATTATTAGTTATTATTTTTATTCTTATCTTATCTCTTCCATCAGCTTGTTTTAAAAGTTCCTTAGTAAACTTCATATTTTCTTTTGTACTTGTTGATCTTTCCTCTTTTATTAAAAGCCTTTCATCAATCCCCTTTGAAATCAAATATCTTTTCATACCTTCTGCCTCAGTGATAGTCTCACCCGGTCCCTTTCCTCCGGATAGAACTATTTTTGTATCGGGATTGTCTTTTATAAATTCTATGCTTTCATCAAGTCTTTGCCTCAAAGCTAGAGAAGGCGTATCCCCCCATAGGCCTGCACCTAATACAACCAGATAATCTACCTTCGCACTATCAGTTTTACTGCCATTATATATTATTAAACCTTCTATAATAATAAAAGAAACTAAAAACAAAGCTGTAATCCCTTTTAGTATCCTTGCCGCATTGCTGTTCTTATAAATTGAAATTTTATCATATAAAAAAATAACCCCAAGCCCTACTAATATTAAAATTGCTCCAAGCACCGCAAAAAACTTTGAAAAAGTTACTCCATAAAACATGATACTAAAACAGTAAATAATACTGTACATTCCAAGCAATATAAATACAATCCCTATTATTTTTCTTAACTTCAATTTTTTCATAATAACCCCCTGCAACTTTCATTAAATAAATTTTACCATAATCCTTCATTTCACTAATAATTAATTTTTAATACAAAATATAAATTATTTCTAAAGACATTTACTGACGAACATATGTTTGATATAATAATTCTAAGATATCAACTTTTTAGCAAAGGAGAAATATTATGGACATACATGAAAAATTAAAAATTTTATCCGGTGCAGCAAAATATGATGTTTCCTGTTCATCTAGCGGAAGCACCAGAAAAAATAAGCCTTTAGGCATAGGAAACGCAAGCGAAAGCGGAATATGCCATAGTTTTGCTGCAGATGGAAGGTGTATTTCTCTGCTTAAAATATTGCTTACAAATTATTGTGTTTACGATTGTGTGTATTGTGTAAACAGAATTTCAAACGATGTTCCAAGAGCAGCCTTTACCCCTGAAGAAGTTGCAGACCTAACAATTAACTTTTATAAGAGAAATTATATTGAAGGTTTATTCTTAAGTTCAGCAATTTTTAGGAATGCAAACTACACGATGGAGCTTTTATTAAAAACAGTAACTCTTCTTAGACATAATTATAATTTTAACGGATATATACATATTAAAGCTATTCCAGGAGCAGACAGCACCTTAATAAAAAGAGCTGGAGAGCTTGTAGACAGAATGAGTGTCAATGTTGAGCTTCCTTCAAATGAAAGTCTTAAACTCTTAGCCCCTCAGAAAAATTCAGACTCTATCTTAAAGCCAATGTCTTATATTGAATCTCAAATTATTGCTAATAGAGAAGAAAAAATGCTGTATAAAAATGCTCCTTCTTTTGTACCTGCAGGCCAGAGCACCCAGCTGATTATTGGTGCTACAAAAGATAGTGATTATAAAATAATGAAGCTTTCTGAAAATCTATACAATAAATTTAACTTAAAAAGAGTTTATTATTCTGCCTATGTACCTGTAAACAACAGTCCTAAGCTTCCAAGCTTAATAAATCCTCCTATGATTCGAGAGCATAGACTTTATCAGGCAGATTGGCTTTTAAGATTTTATGATTTTTCTGCCTCCGAGCTTTTAAATGAGAATAACCCGAACCTAGACATTAACTTTGATCCAAAAACTGATTGGGCAATAAAAAATATTTATCAGTTTCCTGTAGAAATAAACTCAGCTCCTAAAAAGATGCTTTTAAGGATTCCGGGTATCGGCGTGCGGTCCGTGCAAAAAATACTGGCTGCAAGAAGAGTTCATTTACTAAACTTTGATGATTTAAAAAAGCTGGGGATTGTCTTAAAAAGAGCACAATATTTTATTACATGCAAAGGCAAATACTATGGTGATATTTCTCTTAGTCAAGACTTGATTAAAAAGAAGCTTAGTCCAAAAGTAGATTTAAACTATTTTGATAATCCCGGTTTTGAGCAGCTTACTTTATTTCCAAAAGATTCATTTACAAGCATAACAGGAGAATTATAAATATGGTTTGTTATGTTTTTGACGGAACCTTTGAAGGGCTTCTTACCTCCATATATGAAGCCTATTATAATCATATTAAACCTGAGGAAATAATTCCCGACTGGCAGTTTCAACCTTCGCTTATAAAAAAACCTATATCTATAAAGACAGACGCAGAAAAAAGCTTAAAGGTTCATAATGCTATAAAAAATAAAATTTCTGCTGCTGCTTTAGAAAACATATATTATGTTTTCTTATCCGAGCTTGAAGGAAGCTGTACTATAATTCTCAACTATATAAAGCTTGGGTTTAAGCTTGGGAATGAAATCGATCTTCACTTACATAATGATACAGTGTTAGCTATTCACAAAATACGCAGAAAAGTCACCTATGAGACACATAGAATGTTAGGTTTTGTTCGTTTTAAATGTATAAATAATATTTACTATTCACAAATAGAACCTGATCATAATATACTTTGTCTTTTAGCTGAGCATTTTGCTTCTCGACTTCAGAACGAACTTTGGATCATTCATGACTTAAAAAGAGGTCTTGCTTTGATTTATAATAAAAGAGAATGGTATATTACTTCTTTAAGTAAAGAGAGTGGAGAAGATATATTTAATTCCGGAGAAAACGGGCTATATGAAGAGTTATGGAAGGATTTCTTTAGATCCATTGCAATAAATGATAGAATTAATCCAAGACTTCAAAAGAGGATGATGCCGTCTAGATACTGGAAACACCTTACTGAATTCTAGGTTTATAGTTTATTATTATGTTTAAGGCTAATAAATAAACAAAACAGGCTGCAGAATACTATCTCTGCAGCCTTATATAATGCAATAAAGTTCTTATATTAGTGATGCCCTAAAATATCCAAAATTCAAGGATTTTTGGAGCATCGTTAATGTATCAGAACTTTTGCATATTATATTTCTAAATATATTCCCTTTTTAGAACTTCACCTTCAATGCTTATTGTAACAACCTTTATAGGAATATTTATTCCTGAATTATCTCTTCCTATTTTTGTTGCTTGTGCTATACCGCTGCAGCAAGGCACTTCCATTCTTAAAACAGTTATGCTTTCCAAATCATTAAGCTTAATAATATCTCCTAACTTGTCAGCATAGTATCTAGTATCATCTAACTTTGGACATCCTACAACTACTGCTTTACCCTTTAGAAAATCATTGTGATAGTTAGCATAAGCAAAAGGAACACAATCAGCAGTAACAAGAAGATCTGCATTTTTTAAATATGGAGCTGACGCAGGAACTAGCATAAGCTGAACGGGCCATTGTCTAAGTTTTGAAGTTTGTTTTACATTAACATCATCTTCATTTTCTCTTCTTTGTGTCATTCTTATTCTGCTTCCTGGGCATCCTCCACCATGTATATGTTTCTGAGTTTCTTTGTTTTCTAAAGATTTCTCGCCGCTGTTTTTTTCCTTAAGCATTATCTCAACAGCCTCTTGATCAAATTCCTCTGCTTCTCTTTCAGTGATTGTAATTGCATCCTGAGGACAGTGCCCAAGACAAGCACCTAAGCCATCACAATATAAGTCTTTTATAAGCTTTGCTTTTCCATCTATTATAGCAAGTGCACCTTCAGCACAATTAGGAATACATAGTCCACATCCGTTACATTTACTTTCATCTATACTAACAATTTTTCTAACAGCCATCTTAACCCCTCCAAAAAAAATATATTACTTAATCTTAAGCCTATTCTAAAGTATTTACAATAAAAAGTCGGTAACTTGTGTTACAAATATATTGCTTGTCTTATCGTAATTTTAATATAATATAGTTAAGCAAAATATACATAAAAATGTTTGGAGCTGTTTAGTAATAATGTTGGCATAAGTATGCTCTTTGATAAAGCAAAATCAAATTTATTGCAAACCGGCATAGCTCAAGTAAATATTTAAATATTCAAATATTTTTATTGGTTTATATTTCAGTAGGTGGATGCTAAAAATGCTATTACTAGCTTTTAACAAAGCCAAAAGTTTTAATTATACAGCGATTATTGAGTAAGGTCTTTACGTCACAGCTTACAGTCGCTTTAATTTGCTATTTTATTAAAGGTGGTTCTATTTATGAGTATAATAAACTATTTAAGTGTACTAACTGCTACAAATTTATTTAAGTCTTTCAGTAATGAAGAACTTGTTTCTCTATTCAGTGAAATTCCATATAAGATAGAAAAGTACAGCAAGGGAGATTTAATTTTAGCAGAGGATGATACCTGCAGTACTTTAAACTTAATATTAGAAGGCTCACTGGAAGTGCAAAAGATGGATGCTTCCGGAAAGGTTTTATCTATAGCTGAATTTAGTAAAGGAGATATCTTTGGAGAGATGCTTATTTTTGCTGATAAAAATACTTCTCCGATAAATGTGCTCGCAAAAAGCAAGGTAGCAGTACTTCATATTCAAAAGGATGCAGTAATAAGCCTTTGCCAGTCTAATAAAGGATTTCTTCTGGAATATTTACGAATAATATCTAATAAAGCTTTAATTCTAAACTTAAAGCTTAAAGAGGTTACGCTTAAAACCATCAGGCAAAAAATATGTGAATATCTTTTTAATCAATATCAAGAACAAAAGTCACTTAAAATAAAGCTTAATATGACTAAAAAGGATTGGGCTGACAAGATCGGCGTTCAAAGGCCTTCTCTTTCACGAGAACTCATTAAGCTTAAAGAAGAAGGCGTAATAGATTATGATAAAGATATAACCATCAAAGATTTAGCTTCTCTTAAAGACTTTATGTAAAAGCATAAAAGTTCTAAGCCGTAAAAGACTTAGAACTTTTTAACTGCTAGCATAATATGTTTTCTTCAAAACTTTGTAAAAATTCTTCTCTGTCCTCCTTGTAAGACACCTTTTTTACAAGCCTATCAAGAAAAACTTCCTCTTCCCAATCTTTTCTTCTTGTATAATAATCTCTTGATATATTGTAGAAATCCTCAGGGAAGGTGAGCATTCCATAGAGTACTTTTAGCTCTCTTTCATCTAGAGAATTATTCTTACAATAATCTGACAAGATAGCTCTAGCTTTGTCTATATCAAAAGCAGTATTTTTTACTGCCTTGTTTATAAAATTGCAAAGATCATGAACCTTTAAATCAACTACAGCATAATCAAAATCAATAAAATAAGCTTCTTCGTTACTTATTAATATATTGTGATAAGCCAGGTCATTGTGACATATAACCACCTTATCATTTTCACTGCACAACTCAGATATTTTTGATTCCTCTAGTATTCTTACACTTCTCTTCATGTCCTCTAAGTGAATGTCTATATTATCTAAAAATATTTTATCAAATTCACTTTTAAATTCATGCATGTTCGCTATACTTCTAAATATCCCCATTTCCTTAATTCTTCTGCTGAAGCTTTCAACACTTCTTCCTGCAGTATATTTTTTAGGATTACCCGCCCTAAATCCTTGTGAAGCTTTATGAAGCTGGCTTAGTCCTTTAGAAGCTATACATAAATCTATTGGATTATTAAAATCACATTCTCTTCCTGGTACCAAGTCCATAACACAATAAATATCATTCTTCCACTCTGCATAAGCTTTCTTATCTTTTGTTTCTATTAATTGAAGTACTCTGTTAAAATTACAGCCTATATATTTTATGGCGGTGTTTATAAACTCTAAGTCCTCTATAGAATAATCAATTCTCTTTAAAACTTTATCCCCTTTGTCAGTAGCTAATATAAATACATTTCTTATTGGAATCACATCACTTACCTTTAAATCAAATCTATCAAACAACTCAATTGACAGATCGTATTTCGACAAGTACTTTCTATCCCTGTATCTTCCATCAAGCATTTACTCACCTCCTCCTACCACAGGGGTTCTCCATCCTTTAATATAGCTTTCTCAAGTCTGTCTCTGTATTCTTCCTCATCCCATTCCTTACTTTTTTCTCTGTACCTATTGCAGCATTTCATAAAAGAGTAAGGATATGAAAGCAGAGCTAAGATAAAATCACAACTGTTACTTTCCAAGTTTTCAAATACACAGAATTTCTCTACTAGGCTTTTATAATCCAGTTCAGTGCCTTTCCTTAAATACTTGCTCAGTAAATTAAAACAATCCATTTCTACATTGTTATAACAGCATTTATCTAAATCAGTAATTACTAAATCATCCCCTATCCTTCTTATATTATTAAAATCTGTATTTCCAACACATATTTCAGTTCTTTTCATACTTCTTTCAATAATACTCATAAAACCTGCTTCATAGATTTTAGTTATACAGTTTTCTGATCTTTGGAGGTAATCAAAGCCTACCTTAAGGAGCATTCTCTCAAAGTCACTGCTTGCAGAATTTAAACGTATGTTTTTTAGATATCTTTTTAATCTTTTTATGTTAACTTTATATTGTTCTACCGTGCTTCCTGTCTTATTATCTAATCTTTTACCCATATAACCTTTATAGCCCATTATTTTTTTATGAAATTCACTCAATGCGTATAGCTGCATTTCTATCATTTCTTGAGTGACAGCCGCTTCATTAATTAAATCTTCATCATCAATTTTTTCTATAACCTTCATATCCTTGGAGTTTAAGTATTCTACAAAGGATTTATATACATCATCTCTAATCAAATTCAACACCTCGATTTAACTTATCTTTTAATATAGCCTATCTTAAAACCCTGAAATCCTCTATAAATTCCTGTTTTTCTTCTCTATCTTCATTAATTTTCTTTAACTTTTTCACAAAAAACTCTTCGCCCCAAGGCTGTTCTTCCCAGTAATATTGTATACCTACCTGCCAATAATCTTGAGGAAACTCCATAAAAGCTGCCATAATAGGTATATCTCTTTTATCTATACTTCTAACCTTGCTATAACTATCAAGCACAAATTCAGCATTATCTATGTCCCACTTTCCGTTTTTCATTCTTCTTATAAGAAGACTTGATAAGTCATGAAGGTTAATATCTAGAATACAATAATCAAAATCGATTATATTTATATCTCCATTTTCTTCAACCAGAACATTATGATGCGCATAGTCATGATGACAAAATCCGAACTTTACTATATCTTTATTTACCTTATCAATATAATCACTCTTTATAAGGTTATCTATAGCTTTTTCGGCTCTTGCAAGCTCACCTTCCATAACTGATAAGTATATATAATCAAACTCACTTTTTTTCTCCTTTTTATAAATACGCCTTTTAAAATCTAAAATTTCATCTTTTCTTGTGCTGAAATTTCTAAACCACTTGTACCAGTAATTTCTTGGCTGCATTTTATCCGTTACTATAAAACCCTCACTTTTATTATGAAGTTCAGCAAGCTTTATAGCTGCCTTGGATACATCTAGTGGGTTATCATAATTTGATTCCCTGGCATTAATCCATTTAGTTAAATAGGCATTGCAATTATCTATACTTAAATAATCCACACCGTCATTTCTTTTTATTATTTCAGGTATTTTATTAAATCCATTTTCCTGAAGATGCTTGATTGCACTTAATATAAAGAAAAAGTGTGAAAAATTATATTTAATCATCTTAAGACAATAATCTTCTTCCTTTGTTTTAATTCTGTATACATTCTTTATTTTTTCAAGCTCAGTAATATTAAGTTTATAATTATTTTCAATCGTCTGCTTAAGTTCATCTTTATTCAAAAGAGTACCTCCAGATAATTACTCTAATTTTAGTATATGAAGTCCTTGTTAAGTGTGTGATTATAAGGAATTGTTTATTTACAATGGAACATTTTTAGCTTGAAGATAATATTAATAATATATATCGCCATTTTATCAATTTAGGGGAGAGGATTTGATGAGGATTGCAATTGATGCTCGAGGTATCAATTGGTATAGAGGTACTGGAATTGGTACTTATACAGATAAGGTTCTTAAATATTTATTAAATTCAGATAGTGAAAATTATTACCATATATATTGGTCCGGTGACAAATATGAGGAATTTCAAAAACAAAACAGCAAGGTTCTAATGGCATCAAAGAAACATCATAGGTTTTTTGAGCAGAACTACTTTCCCGAAAATCTAAGGAATAATAATATAGACATTTTTCATGTTCCGCAAAACGGCATTGGCATGAATGATAATATAGACTGTAGAAAGATTGCTACTATTCATGATCTAATTCCTTATGTAATGCCAGAAACAGTTGGACGTGGATATTTGCTTAAATTTCTAAAGGATGTCCCAAAAGTTATTGAGTCATGCAGTGCTCTCATAACCGTCTCTGAGTGGTCTAAGCAGGATATATTGAAATTCTTTCCCATAGATAAAGATAGGATTTTTGTAACTCCTCTTGCTGCTGACGATAAATATAAGCCCTTAGATAAGGAAGAATGCAAAAAACTGGCAGCCGATGTATATGATATACACAGCCCTTTTATTCTATATATAGGTGGCTTTAGTCCAAGAAAAAACGTAAAGGCATTAATAACAGCTTTTTCTAAGATCTATAAGAATTTAGAGAAGGATTATAATTTAGTAATAGTTGGAGCTACACGGGATCAAGGTCAATATCTAAGCGAGTTTTCAGGCAACCTGGAGCTTTCTTCAAAAATAAAATTCACAGGATATGCTCCTGAAGAACATTTGCCAATATTGTATAATGCTTCTGAAGTTTTTGTATATCCTTCTCTTTATGAAGGTTTTGGCCTTCCTCCACTGGAAGCTATGAGCTGCGGGACCCCCGTGATAACTTCAAATTTAACTTCTATTCCTGAAGTTGTAGGAGATGCCGGACTATTAATTAACCCGCATAGCGAAGAGGAGCTTATGGCTTCGCTAATTAAACTCTTGAACGATGATAAGCTTAAAGCTTATTATAGTACAAAAGGCTTGGAACGGGCTGCAAAATTTTCTTGGGAAGCAACTAGTAAAAAAACTCTGGAAGCCTATAAAAAAGTTTACGAGCTTCAGGAAGTAATATAAAAAAATCTCTCAATACTATAGGAGCCTAGTATTGAGAGATTTTTATTTGGCCGTTTCCATTCTTTTTTGAAGATCATCAAGTGTAATTTTTATATCCTGTCCTTTTAGCACTACAGAGGAATAAGCATCTTTTACTGACCCGGTAATTTTACTGAAAGCTTCATTATAATTAAACCCATTTATCTCCTTAGCAGTATTTGAGTAAATGAAATAAGGTTTTTGATCGTCAAAAAAACTATCTTTTACCTTAAACCATTTTTCATCATAATTATAGGAATAGGCCGGAAACATTCCTGTCCCTTTCATAAGCACAGACAAATTTTCTTTATTTTCAGTTGTATACTTTGTAAAATCAATTGCCGCCTTTTTATTTTTAGATGTTCCAATAATCATTAGATTAGATCCGTTAAAGCTTACTGATTGATTTCCGCCTTCTTCAAACGCAGGAAGCCTCATAAGCCTAAGTTTTCCTTTAAGCTCAGCCGAATTCTTAAGCACACTTGTAACCTCCTCTGGAGATACAATAGCAGCTGCAGTTTTTCCTTGCTTTAATAGATTCAATGCTTCATCATCATTTTTTACATTTTGAACAATTTGTGAGCTGTACATCCTTTTTAATATCTCCAGGGCCTTGATACATTTCTGCGAATTTACAGAAATTCTGCCTTCCTTGTCAAAGTAAGACCCTCCCAGCTCACTTAAATAAATTCTATAAGTTCTTTCATCCTCAAGGGGGAGTGCAATCATCAACTTACTGCTGACATTTAATAATTTTCCGGCGTCTATAAAATCTTCCCAGGTTTTTATATATTCAGAATTAATTTTTGCAGTTTCAAGAATATCTGTTCTATAAACCATTACTGCCGGTTTAGAATTTAAAGGAACTCCCAACAAATTACCTTGATAGGTTAAATTATCAATTTTATATTTAAGGTAATTTTCTTTTTTAATGTCGTCACTTGTATTTTCAAAAGAAGCTGATAACTTTTTAAATAACGCTTGAACATCTTCATCTTCTACACAAATAACATCAGGCAAGCTGCCTTTCTTCTCTATCTCTACCTGAAGCTTTGATTCCATATCTCCTTTATCCATCTCGATAAGATCAATATGTATTTTTTCATGCACTTTCTTATAATTATCAATAGAATACTTTATGTAATTACTATTTTCTTTAGTTGCCCAAACAGTAATATTACCTTCAAAATCATCATTTGGCTTATTTTCCACAATATTTGTTTTTCTACAACCAGCTGCAAGCATCATAATCAAACTTAATAATATAACAGCTGTTCTTTTGAATTTCATATTTTCCCCTCTCTTTCGAGCACACAACAGTTTTGATTAATTTATATAATCTTAAACTGCAGTTAAAATCAATATAGGGTTTTATTTATTTAAGCACCTTTATTAGTATACCATATTATTAAAATTTTTCCACTTTTCTATGTTATAGTCCGAGTTTGGCCTTAAAAGTGGCTATACTGTCAGAGCCATTTATTCTAATTCTTGATAAAGTGTACATACCGCTGTCCTTTTTTGCAAATCCGTATCTGGTTGTAAAAGCCATCTTATAACCAGCCTCTGAAGTCGCCTTAACAGCATTATCATTGTATTTGCCAACCGGGTAAGCTAAAGCCGTAATCTGTTTTCCTGTAATTCCTTCCAAATCCTTCTTAGATCTAGCTAAAGTTTTAAACTGTCTGTCATAAGATAATAAATTAAGTTCTTCATGGTAAACAGTATGACTCTCTATATTAATTCCATAATTGCTCATCTCTTTTATTTGACTGCTGCTTAAATATGCTGTACTTTTATCAACAAGATCTGAAATAATGAATACAGTACCCTTTAGATTATATTTTTTCAGTATAGGATAAGCTTCTGTATAATTGTCTCTATACCCATCATCAAAGGATAATACTACTGGCTTTTCAGGAATTTCATCCATGTTATTAAGAGCTTTATAAAGTTCCTCCATCGTGAGCGTTGTATATCCATTTTCTTTTAAATATTTCATCTGCTCTTCAAATTTATCCTTTGGAACCTTTAGATCATTTTTGGGCTGGAAATCTATAGAATGATACATCAAAACCGGGATTCCTTTTATTTTATCAGTTTTTAACTTTTTTTCTTGTTTTGCCTGGTATTTGTGAATTACTTTGTTGCATTCATACTGCTCCCTCTGCTCTGAAATCAGTAAATCATTATCTAATTCCTTTTTAACATTTTGGTCTTCTATATCAGAACTATTAGATAAGAGCACCTGTTGTTTATCATTTTTTGGTATATTATTACAGCTTGTACCAAATAAAACCATAATTATAAGTACACATATACTTATGTAACGCACAATAATGTTTCTTCTCATGTTCTCAAGCCCCCTATTTATAAAATAAAACTATAATTAATAATATTATTATTCTAAAAAAAGCTGTAGAATATTCTACAGCCTATTAATCATACTAGCCAAATAACCTGCCCCAAAGCCATTATCAATATTTACTACACTTATCCCGCTTGCACAACTATTTAACATGCATAAAAGTGCTGAAAGTCCCCCAAAATTTGCTCCATATCCCACGCTTGTAGGCACTGCGATTACAGGCTTATCTACAAGACCTCCGACTACACTTGCAAGAGCTCCTTCCATACCAGCTATAACGATCACAACCCTTGCACCTCTTATAATATCAAGTCTATTGAATAATCTATGTATTCCTGCAACCCCTACATCATAGACTCTTTCAACCTTATTTCCAAGAAGCTCAGCTGTAACCGCAGCTTCTTCCGCAACAGGTATATCAGAAGTTCCTGCTGTAACGATAGCAATATATGTATTAGGACCATCAATGTCCTTTTTTCTTACAGTAATTGTTTTAGCTAATTTATTATACACGGCTTCAGGGCATATGTTTTTAACTGCTTCATACATTTCTTCTGAAGCCCTAGTACAAAGTATATTATTATTTTTAGTAAGCATAAACTCTACTATGCCTTCAACCTGCTCAACTGTTTTTCCTTCACAGTATATAACTTCAGGATACCCTACCCTTGCTTCTCTATTATTATCAATTTTTGCGTAGCCAAGTTCTTTAAAAGTTAAATCCTTAAGTTTATCTGTACCTTCTTCAACACTTGTTTTTCCATCTTTAATGCTTAATAAAAGCTCCTCTATTTCCTTCTCGGTCATTATTTCACCGCCTTATATTATAAGTTATTATCTTTTAAACTTAATTTCCTGAGCACTTCCTCATAAACTAAACTTAATGGTATATTATTTTCCTTAGCAATAGCCTTGCATTCCTCATACTCTGGTTTTTGCTTAATTTTTTCTCCATTAAGCAGTGAACTTTTTATTGTTATATCTCCATACTTTGTCTTCACTTTTGAAAATTCTCTTCTCAGCATTGTTTTCTCAGTCTTGTATTTTCTAACTCCTAAAGTTGTTGTTTCTCTTAATATTAATTCTGTTATTTTATCTTCTATGCTTACAGAACATAAAACACTTAGCTTAACTGCCGGTCTTCCTTTTTTCATAATTATTGGAGTCATATATACATCCATTGCTCCAAAATCAAAAAGCTTATCTATAACATATTCATAATACTCTGGATTCATATCATCTATGTTGCACTCAATCATATAAGCTTCTTCATAGGCTTTGTTTGAATCTTTTTCCATAGTCTCTCCTAAATAAACCCTAAGCACATTAGGTATAACTGTATCCCTATGCCCTATGCCATAGGAAATCTTATTTATAACAAACTCTTTTTTATCAGTAAATTCGTCTACAATTGCAGCTAAAATTGCAGCACCTGTAGGTGTAGTAGTTTCAACCTGAACAGCGCCAAGCTTTATCGGTACTCCTTTTAGTATTTCAACTGTTGCAGGGGCAGGTACAGGAAATAATCCATGAGCGCATTTTACAAAGCCCCCTCCAAGCTCTACAGAGGCAGACATAACTTTATCAACCTTTAAATAATCAAAACATATAGCTGCTCCAATGATATCAACAATAGAATCCACCGCTCCCACTTCATGAAAATGCACTTCTTCAATAGTCTTTCCATGAATTTTTGCCTCTGCTTCTGCAACCTTTAAAAATATCTTTTTACTTAAGGCTTTCACTTCTTCATTTATAAGGCTATCATCAATTATTCTCTCTATAGCTTTTAAGTTTCTATGTTCACCGTGGCTTTGAATATATGTGTGGCTTAGTTCATGAATGTGTTCATTATGACTGTGATTGAGACCTGAATGACTATGGTGATCATGCTCTGTTTGAGCAATATTTTCCTTTTCTTCACTATCAAGTCTTACTTTAACCTTTGTCCCTGTAATTCCTTTTCGATTGTCCTCTTGTACTTCTATTTCATAACCGCTTATATTAAGCTTTGAAAGTTCGTTTATTAAATATTCCTTAGGTACTCCCAAATCTATCATAGCTCCTAAGTTCATATCTCCGCTTATTCCTGAAAAACAATCATAATATAATATTCTCATGCTGTTTCTTCCCTTCTCTTAGGTTTTATATTAATAACTATCATTCCAATTAAGATAAGTAAACATCCCCAAAAAGTTCTTCCGCTCAGCTTATCACCAATAAATACAGAAAATAAAGCACTAAATACAGGTTCAGCTAAAAAAATAACAGCTGTATGTGTTGGAGTAGTATATACTTGAGCAACATTTTGAAGCCCATAAGCAAAAATAGTGCAAAATAAAGCTGTAAATAAAACCGCTCCAACAGAAAATATATTAAGATTCATCTTAAAGCCTTCTATAATTCCTGCTGGAACTGCCGACAGAAGACCTACGGTAATAAACTCGATACAAGTTAATACAGCAATATCACTATTTTTAGAGTATTTATCAACCAGTATAATTTGAACTGCAAAAGCTACTGCACTTAGAAGAGTTAAAAAGTCCCCTTTATTTATTCCCATATTACCACTAATAGACATAAGTGCAAGACCACCTAATGAAAACACTACTCCCAGATTAGTCTTGAAATCCGGAATTTTTTTATATAAAATTGCAATAAATATAGGAACAAGCACTACATTAAGTCCAGTTATAAATCCTGATTTACTTGGAGTTGTATAAAGAAGACCTACTGCTTGAAGTATACAGCCCAAACCTAAAGACAGGCCTATTAAAATGCCTGGCTTCAGCATTTCCGAATTAAAATTTCTAAATTTTTTTATAAAAAATATTCCTAATATTAGTCCTGCCAATATATATCTTATTGCTATAAAAGAGTATGGAGGAATACTTTTAAAAGCAACGCTCATTATTGGGAAGCTGGCTCCCCAAACTATTGTGACTGCAATAAGACTTAAATCTGCTTTAAGCTGTTTAGTCATCTTTTTCTCCTTTCAGTCGAAACACTGGGTAATTTCCAGCACTCGCTCCCATTCTGGCACGGGGTAACTTAAGACATTCACTTTGTTCAAAAGTTACCCGCTAAAGTCCATTCAGAACTTTAGCCTCCTTTTCACAAACTATCTTCTCTATTGTATCAAAACAAACTAACTTGGTAAATATACTCTGAATTACTAATAAAAACTTGCAAACAAAAGATATTATTTTTAAAAAACAGTTGCATTTTTTATTATTGCTTAATATAATACTAATATAATCCTTAGTAAAACAGTATGATTTAAATGCAGTGATCAGGATAAGTAAGCTATATGAATCAGACAGAGAGAAGTTCCTTGGCTGAGAGAACTTTATGCTGGATTGTAGCCCAAATGCCCCTGTTAGCATTAAGCCGAAGTTTAGTAGGCAGTTACGTGAGCTCACGTTATAGGGCTATGACATGATCGTGTCAGAATGAGATAGGCATATTTGCCTAATCAGAGTGGAACCGCGGAAGTAACCTTCTGCCTCTGTAATTTTTACGGAGGCAGAAGGTTTTTTTATTTTATTTGTACGCTAAAGGCGCCAGTGTACAAATTAACATTTGAATTTTAATGTTTTCGACAAAATGAGGTAAAAGCCCTAAATGAGACTTTTACGGCAATTAGCGAGCGGAAGCGAGTAATCTTTAATTTCTCAGTGCTTCCGACTAAAAGGAGGAAAAATATTTATGGAATATATAGTATTATTAATATCTGCAATATTACTTGGCTTTTTATACTTTTTAAAGAAGAAAAAGGTTAGCTTTGGAAACAGGGTTCTTCTTGCTATGCTTTTAGGTGTTGTTATAGGAGCTATATTCAAAAAAGATGCCTTGATAATAGATCCACTTGGTCAAATTTATGTAAACTTAATTAAAATGCTTGTTGTCCCATTAGTGACTGCAGCTATTATTTCAAGTATAACAAGCTTGGATGACCCTTCCAAGCTTAGAAAAATAGGTATTAAAACTATTGGATGGTTAGTGGCCACAACTGCAATTGCCTGTGTTGTAGGCCTTGTAGTTAGCCTTGTTATGGATCCAGGTGCCGGAGTTAAGCTTGCAAGGGATGCTTCCTTTAAAGCAAGAGAAATCCCTACCTTTGCAAAAGTTTTAGTAGACTTATCTCCTTCAAATCCTGTATCAGATGCTGCAAATGCAAAAATAATACCTGTAATTATATTTGCAATGCTTGTTGGTATAGCAATAACAATAGAAGGTGCTAAAAAGCCGGAAGTTATTAAACCTGTTAAGGATATAATTAATGGTTTTGCACAAATAATGTTTAGAATAACAAAAATGGTTTTAAAAGTTACTCCATACGGAGTTTATGGTCTTATGGCAGTTGTTGCAGCCAAATATGGTCTGTCAACCCTGCTTCCTCTTGGTAAATTTGTAATAGCAGTTTATGTAGCTTGCATAATCCAGGTTGCTGTAGTTCACTCAGGCATACTTGCATTTGTAGCCAAGGTAAATCCTTTAAAATTCTTTAAAGCCATTTACCCTGCTCAGGTTGTTGCCTTTACAACAAGAAGCAGCTACGGAACACTTCCTGCAACAATAAAGAGCTTAACAGAAAGAGTTAAAGTTTCTGAAAAAATAGCAAATTTTGTAGCCCCTATGGGCGCTTCGATGGGAATGAATGCTTGCGGCGGTCTTTACCCAGTTATGGCTGCGCTATTTGTTTCAAAAGTATTCAACGTTCCTCTAGCACCCAATCAATATATTGTTCTTATATTAGTAACTACAGTAGCTTCCTTTGGAACTGCCGGTGTTCCCGGAACAGCCTCAATTATGTCTACAGTCGTTTTAGCAAGCATGGGGCTTCCTGTTGAAGGAATAGCAATGCTTCTTGGAGTAGACACAGTAATAGATATGGCAAGAACTGCTACAAATGTTACTGGTGCTTCCTTAACTGCATTATTAGTTGCTGATTCTGAGGGCGAATTTGATAGAGCAGCCTTTAATAAAGAAGAATCAGATGAGCTTGAATTAAGTGTTTAATATATAGCAGCCAAATGGCTGCTATATTTATTTATTGATAGTCCATACTTCGACATATATCACGTTGAATAAATAAAAATCACAAAGTATAATGTTAATTGGAATATTTTGTAGAATTGTAATTAATTCTCGGGGGGATTATCAATGGGCTATGAAAACAAATTAAGGAACAGCGAAACCATACTGCAAGCAATCTTGGAATCTACAACTGATGGAATACTTGTTTTAGATTATGATCTGAGCATACTCCATATTAACAATAGATTTAAACAATTGTGGAATGTTCCAGAGGAAGTATTATTTGAAAAAGACGGCTCACAAATAGCAAAGTATGTTAAGCCCCAATTATCTGAGCCTGAAGCATTTATAACATCAATCCTCACAATTATTGATACTTTAGAAGAGTCTAGAAATGAAATTTTCTTTAAGAATGGAAAAGTTTTCGAACAAAACTTTAATCCTCTTATTATAGGAAATAATTTATGTGGCATGGTATGGAGCTACAGAGACATTACCTCACGAGTAATTCTGCAAAAAGAATTAGCCCGCAGTCAAAAACTATACAGGAGACTAATCGAGCATCTACCTGACGCTATTTTTGTATATAAGGAAAACAAAATTTTTTTGGTTAATGAAGCTGCTGCAAAACTTCTTAGAAAAAACAAAGTTGATATTTTAGGAAAGTCTGGAGGAACTTTAGCAAAGATTCACCCTGATAATAAAACTAATGATATGGAAAGAGTTAAAAAACTTCACAATGCTGAAACTTCAGTAGAATTTATGGAACAAAAGCTGATACTTGATGATGGAACAGAAATAGATACAGAGACTGGAGGCTTCTCATTTAAAAATGATGATCAATTTTTTGTAACTGCTATTGTTAGAGATATAACTGAAAGAAAAAAGCTGCATCAATTGGAAAAAAGCATATTGGAAAAAACTGAGCAGTTAAAAGCTGCTTTAGAATACAACAGTCTAAAGACACAGTTTTTTTCTACAATATCTCATGAATTAAAAACTCCTCTTAATATAATATTTGGTGCAGTTCAGCTTTTAGAAAAATTAGACATGCCTTTTCATCTAAAAAAATATTTAAAAATTATGAAACAAAACTGTTACAGATTGATAAGACTTATAAATAATCTAATTGATATTAATAAAATTGAAGTAGGTTTTTATAAGCTTCAGCTTAAAAATTATGATATAGTAAAAATTATAGAAGATATAACTCTTTCTGTGGTTGATTATACTAACAGTAAAGGTATAGAGCTTATATTTGATACTAATGTTGAGGAGAAAGTAATTGCCTGCGATGCAGAAAAGCTTGAAAGAGTTATTCTTAATCTTCTCTCAAATGCTATTAAGTTTACTGAACCTGGTGGAAAAATACAAGTAAACCTGTATGATAATAGCGATAAAATTATTATTTCTATAAAAGATACTGGTTCAGGCATACCTAATGAAATGTTGGATAAGATATTTGAGACCTTCAGACAAGTAGATTCTTCTTTTAGAAGAAAAGCTGAAGGAAGCGGTATTGGTCTTTCACTAGCAAAATCACTTGTTGAGATGCATAATGGAAAATTATCAGCTAAAAGTGAATACGGAAAAGGAAGTGAATTTATAATTGAACTTCCATCTGAACAAATGAGTACTGTAGATACGATATCAATAGAAAATATGCCTAATTCAAATAGTAAAATTGAAACAGTAAATATTGAGTTTTCTGATATTTATTCTTAATTCTCATTATGACTAATAATATCCAACATATTTATATCTATCTTAGCCTAAAATATGAAGGCATGAAATAAAGCATACCTTTAAAGGAGATGATGGATATGAATAATAAGATACATCAATCGCCTGAGCAGGAAATCAGCAGTTATGTTGGAAAGCTTTTAAGAGATAACTTTGGCAGAGATCCTGAATCTGTTTTTGTTTCTATAAAGAAAGTTTTTATAACTGTATATTTTAGGAACTTTCTTTCACCCATGGAACAAGTACTTATAGATCAAAATCAGAATAACATAGTTAATCATCTTAGAATAAAGATTTTCAACTCACTTATTCCAGAAATAAAATTATATATTGAAATGCTTACAGAAAATACTATACAGGAATTTTATTACGATTGGAGTCTTGATAATAAGTCCGGAATGTTGACTTTTTTATGCAGCCATGCCTTTGGTACTAGTGATGACCATATTGAAAACTACTATGGAAAAGAAGGTCTTGAAGCAGAAATGATTAAACTAAGCCATTATTCACAAAGAGCTCCGGACAAAATTAATTCCTACGAGTTAAATCCAAGAACCATTTTAGTGGTACGTGAAGGTATAATGGTTCGACTGGAAAAAGAACTTGTTAGAAGAGGCCATCAGGATATACTAAGAACAGTAAAAAAGGAAATGGAAAAAACATATCTTCATAATAATATTGATCTAGAGTTAATCCTAAATAAATCTATAATAGATTCTTTTACTGCATGGGATTTTCAATTGGATAAGAGTATATTTTTATTCATACTTAACCCAGACAAACAATTAAATATACCTACGGTGGAAATGAGTTAAACATATTTTTATGAGTTAAACATAAACCGAAATAAAGCTTCTAAGCTTTGTTTCGGTTTTTTATTTTTAATAAAAGGAGTTTTTTAATGAAAGAAACAAATCATGAACTAGTATACCATATGCTTCCTATGTTGGTTCAATGTATTGACAGATTCTTAACTAGCTGTACCAATTTTTTTGATCCTATAAAAAATACAAATCATATTTCAGAGGTGCAGCCTATGCTAGAAAAATCTACTTACTTTATGAACAAACTTGAATCTATCTCTACTAATATAAAGGCACAAAGTAAACAAACAAATATAAAAGCGTTAGAGATTCAATTAGCTAATATTAGAAGTAACCTCTTCGAGCTTTATACTTCATTTGCTCAATTTGCTATCATTATATCTAATAATAAATTACAAGCCTTCTCAGAAGTATTAATGGATGAACTAAAATATGTGGAGGATATCGTACTAGAATTAACAAGATTGCTAAATTGCTAGACTATTATCTGTTATAAACCATTATTAGAAGATAAGAATTTAAATTCTTATCTTCTTATCTTATTTTTCCTCGTAAATACTGCTCCGGCCACTCAATATCATCTCTTAATTCATGAGCTGCATACAGTGGCCAGTTTGGATTTCTTAAAAGCTCTCTTGCAAGAAAAACCATGTCAGCTCTGTTATTTTGAAGAATTTCTTCAGCCATTAGAGCCGAAGTTATTAGTCCTCCTGCTATAACAGGCAAGCCTGTTTTTTCTTTAATTATTTCAGCATATCTTATCTGATAGCCTGGATAAACATTAATTTGTGCTAAAGCTACTCCACCTGAGCTGACGTTTATTATATCAATCCCATCATCTTTTACCATATTTATTATTTCGGCTAAGTCTTCAGGATGATTACCTTCTTTAATAAAGTCTTCTGCAGATACTCTTAATATAATAGCTTTTTCCTTAGGCCAAACCTCTCTTACAGCTGCTGTCACTTCTTTAAGGAACCTTGCTCTATTTTCTAAGCTTCCTCCGTATTCATCCTTCCTTTTATTTGTAAGCGGTGATAGAAATTGATTTATAAGATATCCATGCGCACCATGAATTTCAATAATATCATATCCTATTTCATTAGCCCTTCTAGCACCGTCCTTAAAGGCCTTAACTGCAGCCTTTATATCCTCTACGCTCATTTCCTTTGGAGTATTATATTCTTCACTAAACGCTAATGGACTTGGTGCAATTATCTTCTCACTCTTTACCTCACACTTTCTTCCGGCATGAGCAAGTTGTATTCCCATAACAGCTCCATATTTTTTACATTCGTCAACTATCTTTTTTAAGCCTTCCTTTTGAGAATCCTCCCATATGCCTAAATCTCTATCTGAAATTCTTCCTCTTTTTTCAACTGCTGTTGCCTCTTGAATAATAAGTCCAGTCCCTCCTATTGCTCGGGCTGCATAATGTATGTAATGCCATTCCTTTGCTTTTCCGTCATCCTCAGCACTATACATACACATTGGAGCCATTACAACTCTGTTCTTAACATCTAAATCTTTAATCTTAAAATTTGAAAATAACTTTGACATTTTAACCTTCACCTTCTTAATTAGTATCCTTTTTCTAAATTGACTTTATTTATAAGTTCTTCTCCACTTATATATCTTTTCAGATTTTCATATATTACATTCCATCTTCTTATATTTCTCATTTCTGAGATCCATGAATTATGCGGGGTAATAATAACATTATCTAAATTCCATAGCGGACTATTTTCACTTAGTGGTTCTTCGTCAAACACATCAAGTGCTGCACCTCTCAGTTTTCTGTTTTTCAAATTCTTTATTAAAATTTCTTCATCGATAATATTTCCTCTTGCAACATTAACTAAGACTGTTCCTTGCGGCATAGAATTAAATCTCTCTTCATTAAATAAATGATAAGTTTCATTAGTACTTGGTATTGTCACAACAACTATATCGCACTGTGCAAGCATATTATCTATTTCCTTTATTTCATAACACTTGTGGAAGTACTCTGTATCTCTTCCATTTGTATTTAATCCTAGCATCTTAACACCAAAGCCTTGAAGCCTTTTTGCTGCTTCCACAGCTATTGTTCCAGTTCCTATAAAGCCCACTGTTTTTCCAAAAAGCTCTAACACACCTGTATCCATTTTCCATAGCTTATTCATTTGGTTTTTATATAATCCAAAACTGTTTTTTAAAATTTGAAGTATATTCATTACAATCCATTCACCCATAGGTATGCTGTAGCCTCCCCTATTATTCGTAACCATAATTCCTGACTTTTTTGCATACTCTATTGGAAGTTGATCTATTCCTATACTTGATAGTTGTATCCATTTTAAAAACTTCATCTGATCAACATCTAAAGTTTGAAAAGGATTATAGCAAACCATAATTTCTGTATCATAAAGCTTATCAGAATAAATTATACTTTTTTCATCCGCTATAGTAATTTCATAGCCTAGTTCCCTTATTTTATTCATATTTTCTTTTCCATAGTCATAGGTAAAAAGTACTTTTACTGCCATATATTCACCTCCATTTGCTGTATAAATTTAAAGTAATTCTAATAAATTAATTATACCCAATTTGTAATAATTATTGATAGATATGTAATATTAACTTTTTATGAAATTTATTTATATTAATAATAATCAATATATATATCAACTTGACAAAAGTAAGTAAGTTATTATATTATAGTAATATAAACAATAATAATTGTTACTTAATATTTTTGCTTGAAAAGTTTTTATCTAAATATGAATAAAAATCCTAGCTAATTTTAGATTACATTGAGTTTCCAGTGTTTGGAGTGAAAGGAGAAAATAAAATGTTAAGAAAATTAGATAATAAAAGAATGGGAAGAAGCAATTTAGGCTGGTTAAGGAGTATATTTCATTTTTCCTTTGCTGAATACTATAATCCCGACAATATGAATTTTGGAGTATTGAGAGTTATAAATGATGACCTTATTGAAGGAGGAACTGGTTTTGATACACATCCGCATAGAAACATGGAAATTATATCTTATGTAGTTAACGGTGAATTAACTCATGGCGACAGCATGGGTAACAAAAACACTTTAAGCAGAGGCCAGGTTCAATATATGAGTGCCGGTACAGGAGTTCTTCATAGTGAGCACAATTTAGGAAATGATACCGCTAGATTCCTTCAAATATGGATTCTGCCGGAAAAGAACGGTTATGCTCCTAATTATGGAGATTATAGATTTGCCTTTGAAGATAGAAAAAATAAGTGGCTGCACATGGTTTCAGGAAAATCAGGCAGTGCTCCTATTAAAATAAATCAGGATGCTAATTTATATGCTATAGAGCTTGATGAAGGTAAAGAAATAACTTTTCCAGTAGAAAGAAATAGGCAGGCGTATCTTGTCCAAATTGAAGGTGAAGCTTCCATTAACAATATAAGGCTGAGCATTAGAGATGCAATGGAAATAATTGAAGAAAATATTAAAATAAGTGCAGAAACCACTTCTCATATTCTAGTTATTGAAATGGCGAAAAACTAAATAAAATTAAAGTTAAGGAGATGCTGTATACCATCTCCTTAACTTTTAATCAAAGCATTTTTCTCAAAGCATTTACATCTTCATCTTTTATATCTTCATCACTGTATCGGGCTTTTTCATAAAGTTCTGTAGCCTTAGAAAATTCATCGTTATATTTTGTTTTAATACTACTCTCGATTTCTGAAGGAGTATGACTTTTTTCAATAACCAACCCTTTATTAATATATTTTATTATTAATCTTTCATAAATGCCTCTAATTCTTTCCTTATTGGATTTGTAAAGAGTTTTCTTAACTATTTTTAAAGAACCTTTTACTCTTTCCAAATTTTCATTTACAATTTCCTTCGTGGTCATAAATTCCCTATTTTCCCCCGGCCCATTTTTGATAAAAAGGTTTCTATATATTATTTGAATGATAATCATGGACACCATTATTACCCCTACAGCAGCCAGCATTAATAAAAATATACCTGCAGCAATTAAAATAATAATAAATATATACCATAATATAGAATAGCTATCTCCTGTTAAATGATTATCTTGAGCAAAATTTAATAATTTGCTTTGATTTAAAATATCATTAGCATATTGTGTGTCAGATGCATCCCTGTTTGGCATAGGAAATTTTATTATTGAATTAAGAATATATCCATATAAATAATCAAGCTCTTTGAATACTCCTATTTTAAAGGAAAATATTATTACAAAGGCAAAAAGTAAAACAAGCACCGCTAAAAGCATTAAATTTATTTGCGATAAATTTTTTCTGTATTTTTCATCTTCGTAACTTTCCCAATAAAGAACTTTTTCACTGCTAGACAAACAGTAATAAACCAAACTTAATAATATGTGGAGTATGCTTATTACTAATAAGAGTTTTTGGAGTTTAGGAGCTTTATATAATAAGGAAAAGCCGTAAGTGAATCCCATTAATATATTCATCATCACAAGCTTAGTTATTGTGAAAAAAGCTGTTTCATTACTTCTGTGTTTTCTAATATAGTATATTAAATAGCCTAACAAAAATAGAATATAATAAGCAGCTGTTTCTGAAGAATAGATTAATGCAATAGTAACAATTGCCGCAAAAACTGCAGCTATAGTAAATTTATATATGTCTTTAATTTTCCTTTTTACAAAGCACATTGCAGTTACTGTTAACAGCATAGGAATCCCGCTGTAAATTTTAGATTGATCTATAGTTCCTATAAATATAAAAGACGCAAAAAGAGAGTAGGAACATAAAAATGATATAACCATTTCTAAAAGGTCAAAAATCCATCTCTTCTCATAGCCTGCATTGTGAAAGTCCTCTGAAAACATAAATTTTTCATATTGTTTTTTCATCTTCATTCACTTCCCAAAAATATATATTTTCTAAAGGCTCGAGCTTAACTTCTTCACTTCTCATCTTAGGTAAAATCCATTGTATGTGAGATCCCATACCTAATACTTCTCTAACTTTTTCATATAATTCTTCTGCACAGTAATAAGAAATCAGAACTATGGTTAAATCACTTATATTTTTATTAACTTCCTCCTCAATCACTTCTCTCATAGGTCGTGAGGTTCTATTTGCATCAAGCTTTGCTAAGCTTTCAAGAATAATCTCCGTTTGTGTGTTTCCACTTTTTGAAGCAATACTTACCTCCTCTTCTGTATTCCTGTAGAAACCATTTACTAACAATCTCACCTGAATTCCATTATTAATAAAATCACAGGCTGTGCTTGCAGCAAGCCTAACACTTTCCTCTATAAGGCTTTCTTTATCCCAGGAGTTATACTTATCAGTATTTAATAATATAAGTACTTCACTAGAAGCAGTACTTTCAAATTGATTAACCTTTAACTCCATACTTTTTGCTGATACTTTCCAGTTTATTAACTTTTGGCTGTCAAAAGGGGTATAATCTCTTATATTTCTAAAAATAAAAGGATCTTCTACAACATGTCTCCTTGTAATTATCTCTCCAGTCATCTTATTCAAAAATATTTTGAACTCAGCGATATTTATGATTTTAGGATAAACGCTAAGGCAGGCATCATTTTGTCTCGTTTCAACAAACTTATACCGTCCAAATAAATCTCCGCTTGATATAAAAATTTCATTTATGCTATATATTCCTCTTTTAAGAACAGTGATTTTTTCACGTCTGGTCATTTTTTCGTAGGATAGAAGTGTATAAAAAGTCTTTTTCATAGTTTCCTTAGACCTAGCTTTTATTTCCTTTTCGAAGACTATATATCTGGATAAGGTAAATTGAAAACAAAACCATCTCATGGGAATCCACTTATTATTTTTTATAGTTGTAATCATATAGGTTTCTTCACCTTCAAAGATTTCCTTATCGCTAAACCTGATATCAGCAGCTAAATTATTGTTCCAATATTTTTCATAGATGCGTGACTGTACAAAATAAAATACTAAAAATACTATCAAAAGATAAACTATACTCATAGTTTAGCCTTCCAGTCTTCTGTAGGGACAGCTATTTCATTTAGGATTTTAGCTATCATATCAGCCCCTTTGACTCCCTTTATTCTGAGGCTGTCTTTAAGTATAATTCTATGACCTAACACATAAGGTGAAAGCTTTTTTACATCCTCAGGGGTAACAAATTCTCTTCCTAATAACGCAGCATATGCCTGACAGGTCTTTAAAAGAGCAAGACTTCCCCTTGGGCTTACTCCTAAAATTATTCCATCATAATCTAGGGTTCTGTCTGATATATTAAGCATATATTCTTGAAGTTCATCATGAACAAAAACTTTACTAAAGCTTTTCTGTGCATCTATGATTTCAGAAAGACTACATACTTCCTTTAGCTCCCCTAATGGATTATGTTCTATAAATCTTTTAAAAATTCTTTTTCCTTCCTCAACAGTTGGATACCCCATATTAATCATCATAGTAAATCTATCTAGCTGAGCCGCCGGAAGCGGAAAAGTACCTTGAATTTCTACCGGATTTTGAGTAGCTATTATAAAAAATAATTCTCCTAATTTATAGGTTTCTCCATCTATAGTTACTTGTTTTTCTTCCATGCATTCAAGAAGACTTGATTGAGTTCTTGGAGTAGCTCTATTTATTTCGTCTGCCAGCAATATATTAGTAAATATAGGACCTTTCCTTAGTACAAACTCTCCTAACTTTTGGTTATAGAAATTTATGCCTGTTAAATCTGATGGCAGCAGGTCTGGTGTAAATTGAACTCTTTTAAATTCTGCATCAATAGACTTTGCAAGCGTTTTCGCAAGTACAGTCTTTCCTGTTCCCGGCACATCTTCAAGCAGTATATTGCCCCCTGAAATAACACTTGTAGTTATTAGCTCAATTATTTCGTCCTTTCCTACGATTACTTTACTTATATTTTTCTTTATTTTGATTCCTAAATCTTGTATTTGCTTAATGTCCATTTTATTTGTCTCCTTTTTCTTTCTAAGCCATTAACTTACATATATATTCTATATTTAATTATAAAATCCTCTTGAAAAAACTCTTGAAATATGTATATTGTTGTTGTAATATTATAATATAATTATACATAGTTTTAAAAACTACTTCACATAATAAGATTGTATAACAGTATATTATATTTATGAAAGGTGGGAAGTTTATGAACGAAAATGAATATTCCATAACTTTACTTGGAGACTCGATATCTAAAGGCGTAGTATATGATGAGGAAAAAGGCAAATATGTTATATTAAAAGACAGCTTTTGCAATTTAGTTCAGAATAAGCTCAAGGGAGCAGTTTATAATGCTGGCAAATTCGGAAGCACCATAATGAAAGGTTCGAAAAGGCTGTATGAAGATTTGACTAAGAAAAAACCTGATATAGTCGTTATAGAATTTGGAGGAAATGATTGCGATTTTAATTGGCAGGAAGTTGCTGAAAATCCTTTTGAAGAACATAAACCTAATACAGAACTTAACATATTTGAAGAAACCTTAAAGAAAATAATAGTTAATTTAAAAGAATTGAATATTGTTCCCGTTTTAATGACACTTCCTCCTTTGGATCCAAATAAATATTACAAGTGGATATCTGAAAGGAGCAAGGATTACAGCCAAAATATACTTAAATGGCTCGGAAACGTTAACACAATTTACTCCTGGCACGAAAACTACAACTCAGTTATTATAAAGCTTGCTAAAGAAACTCAAACTAATTTAATTGATGTAAGAAGTGAATTTTTAAATACAGATAATTATACCTCCTATTTATGTGCTGATGGTATCCATCCAAATAGGCTAGGACATAAATTTATAGCAGATAAATTAACAGATTATATAAAATCAAACTATAATTTTTTGCTTAAGGATGCAGAAGTTTGATGCAGCTAAATATTTTATCTTGCACTTTCTGCAATTCTATATTTATAAATGAAAAAAGCTTTAGTGGGAATAAATTTCTCACTAAAGCTTTTAATTATTTATCTTATTAAACCCTTAGCCTCTTATTTATTACCGAAACTCCAGTTTTCGATATTTGTAGATCCAATGGTTCAATACCAGCTTTCTGCCAAACTTCGTATAACTTTTTAATCTTGCTTCTATCTTTTATAAAAGCTATGCCGCAGTCTCCTCCTCCAGCTCCTGAAGGCTTGCCGCTGCCGAAGTTTTCAGCAATATCACATAAGGTTATAAGCTCTTTTGTTTCAATGCTTATACCCGCATTTTCTCCTAATTTTCTAAGAGTCCTGCGATTTTGTGAAAGAGCATTAATAGCCTCGTCACAATTATTTGTCTCAAAGCTTCTAATTAAGTTTGATACAGAATCCTGACTTTCTTTTAAAAAACCGTTATAGGCTTCAGTATCACTGAGTCTAAATTTATGCACTTTTTGAATCATTGGTACTGTTGCTGCTGATTCTTTCGTCCATCCTACTGCTAATTGAAGGTTTGCTGGAGAGGTCAATGGCCTGACCGATAAATTAGGCCACAAGCTTTCCATTATGTCAGTGAGTCTTTTTTCCTGCTCTAGCTGGCCCAATAACCACTCTGACTTGAAAGCTGAATATTCAAGCCAGCCTCCATAAACAGCAGCTGCAATATCTGCCCCAGATCCGCTTTTCTGTGTTTTTACATGTGCAATGGATGAAAGCTTAAATATTTCATCAAGCTTAGGTACTCCAATCTGGTCGCTATGTAAATAAAGTACGGCAGAAACAACCGAAACAACAACTGCAGCACTTGATCCGAGTCCATATTTTTTTCCTGTTATAGGATCATCCAGCTGACTTTTAATCTCTAACCTAAAAGGAGATAGCAAAACCGATTTTTCTTTTAAAAACTGAAGTGCTGCATCAATAGCATTTCCAATAAAACTTAAGCGTGAATCTGATATACTAAACAGTACACTTTTATCATTCATCTCCCAAGCTATATCTTCAAGTTTCATTTGGGGAATGGAAATATAGTTATCACTGAATGGCTCTATATATGCTGTTACATAACGGTTTATAGCTGTTACCACAGCCTTTTGATTAGGCTCTAGCACCGCATATTCTCCAGCAATCATAAGTTTTCCTGGTACTTTCACACCATAGCTTAAGTAAGTCATTGCTATTCATCCTTCCTGTTAGAACTATTTGGTATTGTTATTATTGACCAGCCATTGTTTTAATAATCCATGGCGCAGAGTATAAAATCATAAACAGTACACCATAATTTACTCCTAGACGATATAATGTACCTGCAACAATACCCAGCAGCAGAACGCCTGCAATATTAACCCATCCTGCATCCATAAAGGCTAGTAATAATACTAAGCTGAAAAATAAACCAAGCAAAGCTTCATGAGGTATTCTTTTAAATACAAAAGCACAAATCTGCCTGGAGTATTTAACTGTTATAAAATAAGTAATACCTGCTGCAACTGCTGCACCTATTACTGTAGCCCAAACAAAGTCAGAGTTTGTTAATATATGATGCATATTGTGCTGCAAAGTAAATACCGGAGGAGCATTAAACAATGGATTTGCCGGACCAATAGACATCGGTGATAGAGGAATTCCTAAAGCTACAAGAGGTATTAAGGTTCCTGAAAAATAAGTTGCCTGAGCCAAAGCTTCCATTGTTGATACCGCAAGTGAAGCTTTTTCTACTGGGTCTTTCGTACGACTTGAAAAAAGCTCTCCAAGGAAAGTAGTAAGACCAACAGGGCTTAGTATAAATGTAACAGATCCTATCAAAGAAGCCAATGCGCTATAACCAACTTCTTTTTTAGTAAGAATCTTAAAAGGATTAGGAAACTTTTTAATTTCCTCTACCTTCTTTAAATGAATTTCCTTCTTATCAAAGCGCTTCATGTTGTCCCTTTTTTCTTTATTCAAAAGTTCAAACAATATTAAAATTACCGGTCCTATAGTGATAGCTAAGAAGAAAGATGTAAAAACATTAGTTCCCTTTGGTACAACCCCTATTCCCCAGTATAAATATCTAAGTCCCTGAATTAGCAGAGCAAATGGAAGTATAGCTGCAAGAGATATCCACTTGTTTTTAGACATTAAAGCTAAAAGTATGGCACCAATAAAGAAAACCGGATCCCCATACTGTTTAATAACTGCGGAAAAAGGTACTAAGGCACGTGCTAGGAATAAGCTAACCGGAACAGAAACAATGGTACCAATTATAGCACCAGAAGCTATTTTCCTAATACTTGTATCCGTAAGGCCATTTTTCTTTAGTACCATAGCATGTTCAACCATTGGAGTTGACATAACGCCTGCAGGAATACCTGCTATGGAAACAGGAACGGCATCAATTAGCTTGCTTGCGACAATGGCAGAAATAAAGAAAGAGAGAACAATAACAGGTTTTACTCCTGATAAAACAAGTACTAATGTTACAGGTGCTATTGTGGCAGTTTCATCTGCTCCTGGAGCTGCACCAATTATTGTATACATAACTGCAGCAATAACTGCTGCGAAAATCATCTGCAAAATTAAAACAATATCCATATTAATTCTCCTTATCAGTTTCTATAAACACTCTTTTGGGTTTTATTATAATACTGCATAAAATAAAGCCTAAAATAGCACCTGATAGTCCAAATAACAAAGGCTTAGGAGGCTGTTTAGGCGCAAGAAAATAAGCTCCCATAGTTGTAATGCTGCAAACAACCAGTGATATAATTAAATCTTTAATGTTAACAAGATCCTCCCAGACCTCAATATTATTTTTTGAATCATTATTTTTATTGTTCATCAAATCAACTCCTTTAAACTATTTTTGCCTCATGTATATAACGGCTGCAATTTATATATGTTAAATAGCATTAAGCTAATTATTTACTATTAATAAAGTATATAACTGTTACAGATATCTAATTCCTGGTCCTGGATGACAAGTTATAATCTGCTTTACCGATGGAAGTTTTATTAATTCATCCTTAACTATAGTTTCATCTTCAGGAAGACATAGCACCTTTACATTCGGACCTGCATCTATTGTAAAATAAGCTTTGATCCCAGATAATCTAAGAGCTTGAACGTGATTTATTACTTCCATAGTTCCACTTTGCCAATACAATACCGGAGGCTCAGCTCCAAGCATTGTAGCATGCATCTTTAAAGTATTTGCCTCTGTGACTTCACCAAGGCTTTGAAAATCTTTATTTCTGATAGCTGCCTTTGCCTTTTCCAAGTCTTTTTCTACGGTATTGAGCCATCCTAAATAAAAGGGTGACGTTTCTACAGTACGTTTCATGCCTTCTCTGCTGGATATCTTCTTTTGCTTAGACTCTACAAGAACAGAAAGTATGCAGATATCCCAATCCTTCTCAGTCAAAAGCTGGTTCGCATGGGAATCAGCTCCGTCTTCCATCTCACCCTTATACCACTCTACATATCCCCCATAGATAGATCGACAGGCAGACCCGGAGCCTTGGCGCGCCAATATGGATATTTCCTTCTCACCTATATTTAAACTGAGTGCTTTTGCTGCTGCAGCTGCTAAGGCAGCAAAACCTGAAGCAGAAGATGCAAATCCGGCCGCGGTAGGAACCATATTTTGAGAACTTACCACCGCATACATTTTGGTATGTGACAATTGTCTTATCTTATCAAGAAACTTAAAAACCTTATTAGATTCTGCTTCGTCTACAGGGCTGCTATTAAGGGTAAATATATCTTTATTAAGCTCCTCCTTAAATTCCACAGTTGTTTCAGTATAAAAACTGTCTAGCGTTATAGACAAACTACTGTTCATTGGTAAGAATAATTTATCGTCACGCTTTCCCCAATATTTAATAAGCGCAATATTTGTGTTTGCTCTTGCTGAAGCTTTCATATTATTAATTCCTTCCATACTTATGTCTGATAGAATATATCCTCAGCGGTTGAAAAACACCAGCTTTGTGCAGCTCCCGCTTTTATTAGCTCCTCTGAGATTGTTTTGCCCTTTTTTAAATCCGGTGCAAGGGCTATCATGCACCCTCCCAGGCCACCTCCTGTAAGCTTTGCCCCTAGGGCCCCCGCATTCCTTGCAGCTTTAATTAATTTATTAAGTCCTTCATCACTAACTCCCATTGTCATAAGTTCTTCCTGATTTCTGTTAAGCAAATTTCCTAGAAGGTACATATCACCATTAATAAGAGCGGCTTTAGTTTCAATTGCTATTCTTTCTATTTCTTCTATAGCTCCTTCTATTTTCGCTGGGTCTGAGTCATAGTTTTTTTTCACGTTTTCTACCGCAGTACGTGTATCTCCTACTCTTCCGGTGTCTCCAACTACTATGTATAAATTTTCTTTCATCTTTAAAGTGCTTATTTCTTTTCCCTTTTGAAACCATATTGGGCTCTCGCTTAATTCTGAAGCCATATCAATTCCGCTTGGATTACCATGAGCGTAGGTCTCAGCTACATGCACAAGTGAAAACAACTCTTTTTGTGTAAACTCTTTTCCATAAAAAGAGGCTAAAGCTCTCACAATTGCAATAGCCACTGCAGCACTAGAACCCAGTCCACGACCTAAAGGAATCGCTGAATCAATTTTTATATACAGCTCATCACAATCATGATTTAAATACTGCAGCGTTTTCTTAATACAAGTTGATATTCCTTTCATCTTATCGGGCAAGCTGTCAATCGGTCCTGAATAAACTGATGATTCAAGGATAGTAGGTCCATTAATTCTATGAATTATAGCTTTTGCCTTAAGAGGAAACCGCATAGCAATAGCTGGCTTTCCATAAACAACAGCATGCTCTCCTACTAAAATCAGTTTACTATGTGCCTCTCCTACAACTTGCTCTTTAGAAAATGTAATCATGTTATTTCGTCCTTTCTAAGTTTAACAATCAAGTAATTCCTTTAGCTCTCCCTTTATTCTATAAGGCACACTTCTGAGATCATTTATATTTTTTCTACCTAAAAGAAGCATAATTACTTTTGCTTTATAAATAATATTTTCAAGATATTTATAAGCACTATCAAAGCCTCCCTCTAAAAGTGCTCTTAAAATTGGCCCGCTTATTCCCGTTATATCTGCACCTGCACATAATGCCTTAATAATATCGTCTGCACTTTTCATTCCACCGCTGCAAATAATATTTAATTCTCCACTTACAGACCTGCATTCTAAAAGACTTAAAGCAGTAGGTATTCCCCAGTTAAACAATTCACCAAATTCAAATTCCTTGTTTCTCTCGCTTTCTATCTTTATAAAGTTAGTTCCACCTCTCCCGCCTATATCTATATACCTCACTCCTGCGTCAAATAACCTTTTAGCTGTATACTTTGAAATGCCAAAACCTATTTCTTTTACAATAACCGGCTTATCTATCTTTGCCACTATTTTTTCAATATTTCTTAATACCCCCTTAAAATTCCTATCCCCTTCAGGCATAACAATTTCCTGTGCCGGATTTAAATGAATCTGTATGGCATCAGCTTGAATCATATCAATAGCTCTACGTACCTCATCTATTTCCGCGAAGGCATTAATGTTTGAAATGACTAGTCCATCTTTTAATATTTCCCTAACAATCTTAAAAGATGACTCATACTCTTTATCTTTTACAGCAATAGCCTGAGAACCTACAGCCATTGGTATATTTAATTTCTCTGCAAGCCTTGCAAGATTACCGTTTATATGAACTCCATCCTTAAAACCTCCGGTCATCGCATTAATCATTAAAGGAAAGCTTATATTTTTTCCTAGAAAGCTGCACCTTGTATCTATTTCCTCAAAATCTAACTCGGGAAGTGAGTTATGTTCCAGGTATATATGTCTAAAGTAGTTGTCTCCTTCGAAATTACCTGTTAAAAAATGCTGAACATGCTCTTTTTTTCTTGAGCTTCTTACTTGACTCTTTGAAGTTAAATCTTCCAAGTTTGTCTTTCCCCCTATTTCTTTTTTTGTTTTAATATCCAAAGTTTGTGTCATTTAACCTACAAATATGCTACCATAATGATACGATTTTGTAAATGATAATTACTATCATTAAATACATATTACAAATATATTAATTTCACTTATAAAAAATCACAGACCGCATTATAATTTCTATAAAAATAAAAAGCTTTAGTGAGTGCTATTCTCACTAAAGCTTGCAACTACAAGTATTGGTCTAATCCTTCTTCTTTCTTTATCTCATTTACTAAGTGCTTAACTTCCTGTTCCTTATTTTTATCCATGACTAAAATCACATCACCGGCATCTACGATTATCAAATCTTTAATGCCAAAGCCGATAATAAGCTTTTTATTTCCAAATATATAACAGTTCTCACTTTGCTCCATAAAGGCTGTTCCAGATACATTATTTCCTCGGAAATCTGCTAAAAATCTACCTAATGCAGCAAAACTTCCTATGTCATCCCAAATAAATTCGCATTTGATAACATATGCTTTTCTCGTTTTCTGCATAATACCGAAATCTACTGAAATTCCATCTATAAGGTTGTACTGCTCAACTATAACTTCATGCTCATTTTCTTCCCCTAGATGCTGATATATACTCATCAAGTTTTTATACATTTTAGGAAGATATTTTTCCATCTCTCTTAGAAATACATCTGCTCTCCATACAAACATACCGCTGTTCCATAAATAAGTGCCTTTTATAATAAAATCCTTAGCAACCTCAACATTAGGTTTTTCAGTAAACCTCTCAACCTTAAAGGTTGCCATATCTCCACTTATTCTTGCACCCATTTCTATATATCCGTACCCTGTTTCAGGTCTTGTTGGACTTACTCCAATAGTTATTAAGCCTCTCCTTCGTTCTGCGATTTCTACAGCCTGTTCTAAAGTATCTATAAATACTTTATCATTTTCAATATAATGATCAGATGGAAGAACTATCATTGTAGCATCTTTATCTTTTTTTAAAAGCTTAACTGCTGAAAGTCCAATGCATGTTGCGGTCTCTTTATTTGCAGGCTCAACGAATATATTTGCTTTGTTGATATCCGGAAGCTCTTCATAAATTTTATCCAAATATTCCTCATTGGTTACAACATAAATATTTTCCTTATTAACAAGGGGTTTAATTCTGTCTACAGTATTCCTTAAAAAACTTTTGTTATTTAAAACCTTTAAGAATTGCTTAGGATTTTTTTCTCGAGATAGCGGGTATAATCTTAGGCCTTTTCCTCCTGCTAATATTAGTGCATACAGCAAAAATACTCACTCCAAATATTGCTTCAATGTTATAGTATGAAAGTCATCTGGTATGTGTGAGGGGTTTGCATCAAACTAACTTTGTCAATTAGCAGCTTGTTCGATAATATTCTTAACTTTGTCCGAATACACGCTTTCAGATAAAACCACCATACTTTCTAGCAGATTATTATCAAAAATACTACACTTGAATTTCTCGTCTAATATTACCTCATCACTTTTATATATTTTTATAATACTATCTAATGATTCTATGTCTTCGTTTGTAAATCCTATGTAAAAGCGGGTATTGTAATTATTTATAAAATCTCTTGCTTTGTTTAAGACTTTTGCTGAAATTTTAAATGCTATTATATAATTTTTAGGTCTGTTTTTACTATCAAGTTTTATAGAAACACCAAGAACAGAAACGCTTTCTGAACCTTTATCCTCTGCTTTTTCATATGTAATGCTATTTTTAGAGAGATAATCTTCAAGTTCGTCTGATAACTTCTCCTGATTGCTATCATTTTGTTGTAGCTTTGAATCTATAACTATTATACAGCTTTCTTCATTAATTAAATTAGTAAACAATCTATTTTTAAACTCTGTTTTATCTTTTAAGTTTGAGTAATCAACATAAAATTTAACTGACTCATTTATAATCTCTTTTCTTAATTTTAGTCTGCTCTTACTAAAAAATTTCATTTATATCACCTTATAATTTCGTATTAATATAACTAAAGGAGAGTGGTTGGCACTCTCCTTATTATTAAGCAAGCTCTAAAGCTATTTCCATCATTTGAGTAAAGGTATGCTGACGTTCTTCAGCTGTTGTTGCTTCATGAGTAACAAGAGAATCTGATATTGTTAAAATGCAAAGAGCATTTACTCCTGCTCGTGCAGCATTCATATATAAAGCAGCAGCTTCCATCTCAACAGCTAAAACTCCCATCTTAGCCCACTTCTTCCAGCTTTCAGTATCATCATCATAAAAAGTATCTGAGGATAATATGTTGCCTACCTTTGGTTCAATTCCTTTTGAATGCGCTGCATCTACAGCCTTCTTTAAAAGTTCAAAGGAAGCCGTTGGCGCTAAAGTTCCTGGCAGATTATACTGTGCTGCAAAATTTGAGTTTGTTGATGCTGCCATACCAATAACTATATCTCTTACCTTAATATTTTCCTGAAGTGAACCAGCTGAGCCAATACGAATTAAATTCTTAACCCCATAGAAATGAATTAACTCATAGGAATATATTCCTATGGAAGGCATTCCCATTCCAGTTCCCATTACAGAAATTTTTTTACCTTTATATGTGCCTGTATAACCAAACATATTTCTAACAGTATTAAATTGAACAGGATTTTCTAAAAAAGTTTCTGCAATAAATTTTGCTCTCAGAGGATCTCCAGGTAGCAGCACTGTTTCAGCAATTATTCCCTGCTCACTTACATTAATATGCGGTGTTGGAATCATTATAATCACTCTCCATATTCAAAATTGCTTATAAATTTAACATAATTATTATAATTCATATTGCTAAATATATCTACAATTTCCTATTCTTTTAATATTGTCTCCTTAAATTTGATTTAAATCACAGAAAATAAATACCAATGAAGATATAATAAACTCAACAAGTTGAATAAACGTAGGATTGAAAGGGGATTTTTATGAATAGAGTAGATAATTTAGTAGAATTGCTTCAAAAATTGAACAGCGGTGATATATCTCCAGAATTAAGACAGGAAGCCTTAAAAATGGTTCAAAACGTAGACCCTCTTGAGCTTTCCTTAGCCGAACAAAAATTAATAGAAAATGGAACTAAGCCAGAAGACTTAAGACATCTTTGCGATATACACATGGAAGTTTTAAAGGATGAATTAGACAGGTTAAAGCTTGGTCTAGCCCCTGATCATGTATTAACTACATTAATTGATGAGCACGAAGAAATTAATAAACGACTTCATATTTTAGAAGATATAAACAATAAAATTCAAAGCTTAGAAAGCTATGATAAAAGTAATGATATATTTACAAAACTGCATTCTACTGCAGTAGAAATAATAGGAGCTGAGCCTCATCACAAAAGAGAAGAAGACGTTCTTTTCCCAGAGCTTGAAAAAAGGGGTGTTACAGGACCTACCAGAGTAATGAGAATGGAACATGATATGCTTAGAGCTAAGAAGCATGAAATTAAAAAGCTTGCTGAAGAGGTACAAAATATGAACTTTACAGAGTTTAAAACTCAGCTTGATGAAGCAGCTAAGTTCTTAATATTTAATTTAAGAGATCACATATATAAAGAAAACCATATACTTTATCCTTCCTCTGTACAAACACTTAAGGAAGAAAGCATATGGTCTGAAATGAAAGTGGCTTGTGATAAAATAGGCTATTGCAGCTTTACCCCGGGGAAATAATATATCTTATGTTAGTGCAGTTCTCTTTCTAGCACACACTTTTTATAGAAGGAAGATAGGAAGATAAGAATTTATCTTCTTATCTTCTCTATAATCTGAGTCTATAGTTGTTAATCTCTCTGGATATTTCAATAAACTTTATATCTAACTCTTCTTTTTCATCTTCAGGCAGCTTTTCGTTAAATCTTCCGCTTAAAAATGCCAGCTCTTATTCTAGCTTACTAATAATATCCTTTATAGCCTTATGGTTAGTGTTATTGATATCTGATTTCTGTTTCCTGCTTATATACATTAAATCTCATAAAATACAATAACTAATCATTGAGGCTAAACTTATTAATTTCATCTTGAAGCTTAAGAGATATATTCTTTAAGCTGTTCGCATTACTCATAAATTCACTTAAAGCCCCTGATACTTCTTCAATTGAAGCGGATACTTGCTCAGTGCTTGCTGCTGATTCTTCAGAAACTGCAGCTATATTATGCATTATGCCTACTATCTCACTTTTACTGTCATTTGCATCTTTAACCGCTGTTTCAATGCTTTGAAGTCCATTAATAAGCTCGTTTATAGAACTAATTATGCTTCCGAATATCTGCTTTGTACTATCTACTACAGTATTTTGCTCATTTACAATTATCGCGGCTCCCTGCATAGCATCAACGGTAGCCTTAGACTTAGTACTGATCTTTTCGATGAGCTGCTGAATTCTCTTTGTAGCATCAGTAGATTGTTCAGCAAGCTTTCTTATTTCATCAGCAACTACTGCAAACCCTCTTCCCGCGTCTCCTGCTCGTGCCGCTTCTATAGCAGCATTAAGTGCCAGTAGATTTGTCTGCTCTGCAATATCGTTAATAGTTTCAGTAATAGTTCCAATTTCATTAGTTGATTTACTCATGTTTAAAACTGCTTCTTGAATGTTTGAGGTAGTTTTTATAGTTTTTCTTGATTTCTCAGACAGAGTATCAACAATACTTAGGCCTTCTCTACTAACTTTTTCTGTATTGCTTGATATCTCTCCCATATCATTAGTTAACTTAACTATATTATCAATTTTATGTTCAAGTTCGTTAAACTTACTAACTCCATCTTCGATATCTTTTGTTTGATTTGAGGCCCCCATAGCCACTGAATCAACTGCTGAAGCAACCTCGCTTACAGAACTGTTTGTTTCATTGCTTATATTGCTTATAATTTCTGAGGTCTCTAGGATACTTCCTGAGGATTCCTTAACGCTTTTTATAAGTAAACTTATACTTGAAAGCATATTATTAAAATTAGTTCCCAGTTGCCCAAATTCATCCTTTGTCTTAACTTTAATCCTTGAGGTTAAATCTCCATCTGCTGCTTTTCTGAATACTTCATTAAGTCTATTTATATTCTTTGTTATCCACATGCTTAAGAATACAGCAATTATAGTAGATAATACTATTGATACCGCAGTAAATATAAAGATTGCTATTCCTATCCCCTTAATATCCGTCATTATTTCCTTCTGGTCAATCGCACCAAGTATTTTCCAACTGCTTTCTTTATTTGTAACATATACATTATATTTTTCTTCACCAAGATAGGTGTACTGCTCAAAACCACTTTCTTTAGTACTTACATTCTTCCAATAGGCCATTTTAGTAGGTAAATCCGTTCCTATCTTTGAATTATCAGGGTGAGAAATTACTATCCCTGTTTTATTAATTATAAACACATAACCTTCTTTTCCTATTTTAATATTTGACAATTGGTTAGCAAGATTATTCATATCAATATCCATAGCTAATACGCCGACCATATCACCTTTATATTGAACTGTTCTTGAAATAGTTACGGTAGTTTGCCCGGATTTTTCATCCTTATAAAGGTCGCTTACAACTATGGAATCTTTATTTTTCAGAGCCTCTGTGTACCAAGGTTTATTTGTACAATCTACATTTGAGACTGTTTCACTGTTTGGGTATGAATATAACTTACCTGTACTTGTAGCCAAATAAACAAACATAAGGTCCCTGTTATTTTCTTTGACTGATGAAAGAGAATCTATCAGTTTCTGCTGATATGCCGGACTCGTATTAATTGCTTGTACATTTTCATTTGAGGCTAAAATATTTATTTGCCTTTTTAAGCTGTCAAAATAGTTATCAATTCCCCTATTAACTTCAGATAATGTCTGCTCAGTGCTGACTTTAAATCTATCCATTATTACTTTTTTAGAACTTATATAAGAAACTATACCAAGTGAAGTGATAGGTATAATTGTTAAAAGTATTAAAATAACAATTAATTTGAATCCTATACGCGATTTTAGCTTTAATTTGTCATTAGCTACTTTCTTTTTCATTTTTTCTCCCCCATTGCCAAAATTTCACCACTTATCCCTATTATATCAAGATTTTTTTTAATTTGGTAGCCTAATGACAGAAAAATTAGAAAAATAAAAATTCCTGCAACCTTTTCTGTCACAGGAACTTTTATTTTCTAATCAATTAAAGCTATAACTTCTATTTCTACTTTAGCATCCTTTGGAAGCCTTGCAACTTCAACACAAGATCTTGCTGGTGCATTTTCTGTAAAATATTTTGCATATACTTCATTCATTGCCGCAAAATCATTCATGTCACTTATAAATACTAGTGTTTTAACTACCTTTTCTAAAGAGGTTCCTGCTTCTTCTAATATGGCCTTCACGTTTTCTAAGGACTGAGCAGTTGCTTCTTTAATATCAGAAATTAATTCGCCTGTAGCAGGATTTACTGGAAGCTGTCCTGAAGTATAAACAAAATTTCCTGCCTTTACTGCTTGTGAATATGGTCCTATTGCTCCCGGAGCATTTTTTGTAGATACAATCTTTTTATCCATAACTCTCTCCTATTTATTCATAAGTATTTTTACAACTTCATTTTATCATAAATTATTCCACTGGTCGATTTCTATTTTATCTCCTATTTTTGCTTTTCCACCCTTTAATACTATGGAAAATATGCCTTCTCTTGGCATTATGCAATCCCCCACAGCATAGTAAATATGACACCGATCATGACACTTTTTCCCTATCTGAGTTACCTCTAGAAGAATTTCACCTATTCTTAATTTTGTTCCTACTGGAAGCTTAGCTAAATCAATTCCTTTGACTACTATATTTTCCCCAAATGCTCCAAATTCTACACTTGCTCCTCTATTATTAAATTCTTCTATTTTTTCATAGGATAATAGACTTACCTGTCTATGCCAATTACCGGCGTGTGCGTCGCCTTTTATACCATGATTCTCTATAAACTCTGCCTCACCTGCATTAATTTTCTCTGTGCCTTTCTTTTCACTTATGCATAAGGCTAATATTTCTCCCACTTAAAATCCCCCTTTCCTATTTAAGGCATACTGTACTCACTCGCTCCCGCTCGCAGTATGCCCGTAAAAGCCCATTTAGGGCTTTGTC
>KE993462.1:0-135257 GCA_000466585.1 Clostridiales bacterium oral taxon 876 str. F0540 | reverse complement strand
CCGCTCGTAGTATGCCCGTAAAAGCCCATTTAGGACTTTTACCCTCCAATTTGGTACATGAATCTTTTTTCTGAATATTGATTTTCAGATTGGAATGAATGATGCTTTGGTTTTAGATAACAGCATTTTTTTATTACATTAATCAGCTTTTCATCCGTGACTCCTTGCCGCATTAATTTCTTCAAATCTTCTCCCTTTTTGAAGTGAAGACATTGTTTTAAGAAGCCGTCAGCAGTTAATCTGATTCTGTTGCAGCTTTCACAGAAGGTGTGGCTTATTGGGCTTATAAATCCAATTGTTCCTTTTCCCTCTTCTGACTTATAGTACACTGCGGGACCGTTACTATTTGCAGAGCTTTTATATGAAATCAATTTTATTTTTTCTTCAATTATTTCTTTTATTTTATCCACAGCAATAGTTTGAAAATTTTTTCCCGCTCCTAGAGGCATCATTTCAATAAATCTTATTTGTATATTTTTATCCTCAGCAAACTGTATAAAATCAAGAATTTCCCCTTCATTAAAATCCTTTATAATAACAGTATTTAATTTTACTTTGACTCCTTTTTCAACGCATTTATTAATAGAATCCAAAACAGCTGTAATGTCACCCCCGCCTGTTATGGTTCTATATTTTTTTTCTTCTAATGTGTCCAGACTTATATTGATCACATCTATACCTACCTCTATCAGCTTATCTAGATAACTTCTTAAGAATATGCCATTTGTTGTTAAGCAAACTTCCTTTATTCCCTTAAGAGATTTTATGTTTTTAATAATTTCGACAGTATCCTCTCTAGCTAAAGGCTCTCCCCCGGTAATTCTTATTTTTTTTATTCCTATATTAGAGGCAAGATTTGCTATTCTATATATTTCATCTTTTGTAAGCAAATCCTCCTTCTGCATAAAGCCTATATTTTTATCAGGCATGCAGTACTTACACCTTAAATTACACCTGTCAGTAACAGATATTCGCAAATAGTCTATGGTTCTCCCCCATTGGTCAGTCAATATATCCACTCCCCACTCTTTCCTCCATTTTTTTTAAGCAGATGAATGTTCTCAATAATCATTCCTCTATCTACAGCTTTGCACATGTCGTATATAGTAAGCGCTGAAGCAGAAACTGCAGTTAACACTTCCATTTCAATTCCTGTCTTTCCTGTTGTCTTAGCTTCAGCTTCTATTGTTATAAAGCTTTCTTCATCATTTATCTTAAAGTTTAAACTGCATCCCGATATAATAATAGGATGACACATTGGAATAATATCCGAAGCTTTTTTAGCGGCCATAATTCCGGCGACTCTTGCAACTCCAAGAACATCTCCTTTTTCAACTTGACCACGCTTTATCATAGCTAGAGTCTCAGGTTTCATCCTTATTTTTCCTTCAGCAATAGCTGTTCTATTAGTATCTTTCTTATCGCTTACATCAACCATTCTTGCTTTTCCATTCTCATCAAAATGAGTTAGATTACATTCCATTATTACACTCCCTTTCCGAAGCTGCAGTTTGGAAACCTGCATTGCTCACATTCCATGCATAGCCCGCCATGTCCATAGGCAGCTATATCATAGTTAGTAAGCCTCTCGCCGGCAAGAAGCCTTGGAAGTACTAAATCAAAAACTGTTCTATCGTTATACATTACACAGCCCGGAAGGCCCAAAATAGGCATTTCTTTTTCGTAGGCTAATAAAAACATTGATCCGGGAAGTATTGGAGCTCCATAAGAAACGAGCTCACCTCCTATGCTCTTTATTGCAGTTGGCGTTAAATCATCTGGATCTACTGACATTCCTCCGGTACATATAATCATGTCTGCGCCTATATCAATCCATTCTCTTATTGCCTCAACAATGCTATCCAAATCATCCGGAACAATTACTTGTCCAATTACTTCGCAATTAAACTCCTCAACCTTTCTTTTTATTACAGGCCCAAAGGCATCCTTTATTCTGCCGCTGTATACTTCACTTCCTGTAGTCACGACAGCTATTCTTTTTGTTCTATATGGAAGCACCTTAATTATTTTTTTATTAATAAGATGTTCTGCTCTTTTGATTTTTTCTTCTTCAATAACCAAAGGTATTATTTTAGTTCCTGCAACCTTTTGGCCTTTTTTTACAGGCATGTTATTATGCAAGGTAGATAAAATAATTTCACCCAAGCTGTTTAGTTCAAGTAGAAGTTCCTTATCTATTTTAAGCACCCCATCAGCTTGAGCAATAAAATTAATTTTTCCTTCCTTAGTTTCGCTAAAGGACAATCCTTCTCCTGCAGTCAAATTTTTAAGCCGTTCTGCCGCCTCATTCTCATGAAGCATGCCTTCTTTCTTTTCCCATACATATAAATGCTCCTTCCCAAGAGATAATAGTATAGGTATATCTTCTTCTTTGACAATATGTCCTTTTTTAAAGGCCACATCCTTTATTTTTCCTGGTATTATTTGAGTTATATCATGGCATATTACTGATCCAACAGCATCATAAACATTAATCTTTTTCATTTTCTCTCCCCCGTTTGCCTTAGCTATTAATTATTTTCTTGCACACTCTGAAGCACTTCCAATAAGAATTTCAATACCATGCTTAACAGAATCCAGAATAAAAGTAAGTGCTTCCTCAACAGCCTTAGGACTGCCCGGAAGATTAATAATTAACGTATCCCCTCTTATTCCTGAGACCGCCCTTGAAAGCATAGCTCTCGGGGTAATCTTCAAACTGTAGTATCGTATAGCCTCAGAAATCCCCATAGCTTGTCTATCAATGATGGATAAAGTAGCTTCAGGTGTTACATCCCTCTTGCTAAAGCCTGTACCTCCTGTTGTAAATATTATATTAACCTTTAAATTATCAGACTGATACTTTAATTCTTCTTCTATTAATCTTTTCTCATCCGGAAGAACAATATACTTTTTCACTTCGTAGTCCAAGTCTTCAACTATCTTTTTAATTAATTTGCCGCTAATATCTTCCCTTTCCCCTTTTGACCCTTTATCGCTTAGAGTTATGATTCCCACAGTGTACATTTTTCCACCCTCTCTTCTTAAATCGTTAATCCACCTTACACCAAAAGTTTAACTAAATAATTCTTACTTATAGTATATTTATCCATTTTCTAATCTATTATCTTAATTTATTACTTGCATAAAAAAATTAGAGCTGCAAACATAAGTCTGCAGCTCTAATTTTTTATTATCTTTCTCTTGTTTGAATTTCCTTAACTATTCTTTCTACAAATGCATCCAATGCGATTGCGCCTTCATCATCATTCTTACGGCTTCTGATAGAAACAGTATTTTCAGCTGCTTCCTTTTCACCTACAATAAGCATGTACGGAACTCTCTGCATTCTTGCTTCTCTAATCTTATATCCTATCTTTTCTGCTCTGTAGTCCGGCTCAACTCTAACTCCTCTAGCTTGAAGTGCTTTAACTACCTTTTCAACATAGTCATGATACTTCTCTGAAATTGGAAGTACTTTAGCCTGAACTGGTGCAAGCCAAGTTGGGAAAGCTCCTGCATATTTCTCAATAAGCATTGCCAATGTTCTCTCATAGCAGCCTATTGAAGTTCTGTGTATAACATATGGATATTTCTTTTCTCCATCGCTGTCTACATAAGTCATTTCAAATCTATGTGGAAGAGAGAAATCTATTTGTACAGTTATTATTGTATCCTCTTTTCCATGAACATTTTTAAATTGAAGATCAAGCTTTGGACCATAGAAGGCTGCCTCCCCTATTGCTTCCTTATAGTCCAAGCCTAAATCATCAAGTATCTTTTTCATCTTAGTTTGAGTATCTGCCCAAGCTTCCGGATTATCTATATATTTTTCCTTATTGTCCGGATCCCACTTTGAGAATCTGTAAGTTATCTCTTCTTTAATTCCTAGAGTATCCATCATGAAGTTAATTAAATCAACAACACCTTTAAATTCTTCTTCAAGCTGATCAGGTCTAACAATTAAGTGCCCTTCTGATATAGTAAACTGTCTTACTCTTATAAGTCCATGCATTTCACCTGAAGATTCATTTCTAAATAGTGTTGAAGTTTCTGCATATCTAAGAGGAAGATCCCTGTAGCTTCTTTGTCTTGAGTTATAAATCTGGAATTGGAATGGGCAAGTCATAGGACGAAGCGCCATAACTTCTTCATCTTTTTCCTCATCACCAAGGATGAACATTCCATCTTTATAATGATCCCAGTGTCCTGAAATTTTATATAAATCACTCTTAGCCATAAATGGAGTCTTAGTTAAAAGATATCCTCTTCTTTCTTCTTCATCCTCAACAAATCTTTGAAGAAGTTGAACTACCTTTGCTCCCTTTGGCATTAAAAGCGGAAGACCCTGACCTATTTCATCTACAGTTGTGAATAGCTCAAGTTCTCTTCCAAGCTTATTGTGATCTCTCTTCTTCGCTTCTTCAACTCTTGCTAAATGCTCTTCAAGCTCATTCTTTTTTGTAAAGGAAGTTCCGTAAATACGGCTTAGCATCTTGTTCTTTTCGCTTCCTCTCCAGTAAGCTCCGGCAACTTGAGTAAGCTTAAAGGCTTTAACAAACTTAGTATTCATTAGATGCGGACCTGCACATAGATCTACAAACTCACCCATTTTATAAAATGATATTACGGCATCCTTTGGTAAATCATTTATAAGCTCAACCTTATAAATCTCACCTTTTTCCTCCATAAGCTTAAGTGCCTCTTCTCTTGGAAGTTCAAATCTTTCAAGAGCTAATTCTTCCTTGACGATTTTCTTCATTTCTTCTTCAAGTTTTGTAAGATCCTCAGCTGAGAAGGAACCTTCCTTGTCAAAGTCATAATAGAAGCCCTCTTCTATAGCAGGTCCTATAGCTAACTTAGTTTCTGGGAACAGTCTCTTAACTGCCTGAGCCAATATATGAGTTGTAGTATGTCTGAAAGCCTTTTTACCTTCATCATCGTTAAAAGTTAAAATATTTAACTCGCAGTCTTGTTCTAATTTAAATCTTAAGTCTACTGTTTTTCCATTTACGCTTCCTGCGCAAGCTACTCTTGCTAAGCCTTCGCTTAAGTCTTTAGCAACTTCTATAACGGAAATACCAGCTTCGTATTCTTTTACTGAACCATCTTTTAAACTTATTTTTATCATCTAAAAATCCCCTTTCATCTATATAATGCAATAAAGTTCTTAGATTAATAATGTCATAAAATATCCAATCTTCAAGGATTTTTGGGACTTCATTAATGTATTAGAACTTTTGCATTTTATATATTTTTATTATTAACAAATTTAAGCAAAATAAAAACTCCCGTCCCAAATATAAAAATATGGGACGAGAGTGTATACTTCTCCCGCGGTTCCACCCAAATTGCCTATATATAATATAAGCCACTTGAAAAATTATAACGTAATTACCGGACTTTATTAGAGTCACTCTGAGGTGGTCTTCAGCCATTATGCATTTAAGGATCCTTCCAGCTAATAAATCCTCTCTCTGAAAATGATAGAAAGCTTACTCTTCTCATCATAGTGTTTAATGTTTTTATATTGAGTACATTATAGCATTTTATATAAAACTGTCAATAATTTTAAGTAAGATTATCAATTATTCTTATCAATAACCCTTTTAAAATTTCTTTTTCTTCAGTTTCAAATTCTTTTAAAGCTTGAATTAATATTTCATCACTTAAGGCTTCAAGCTCAAATAGAACATCTTTGGATTTGTCTGTAAGATTGATTATTTGCGATCTTTTATCTCCGGGATTAGTTTCAGTTTTTATCCAGCCATTTTTTACAAGCCTGTTCATTACACCTGACATTGTAGGTCTATCCATATTAAGTCTGTTAGCTATAGCTGCGGGCGTAGCTTCTTGATTTCTATTTTTCTCACTTAAAATGTTTAAATCTTTTAATACCGACCATTGGGTTGAGGTTATGTTATATTTTTCCAAACTTTTATTCAGCTGCCACCTTAGGGAACGTGATGCTTTATTTATAAGGTATCCTATATTATCACTGCTATAATTCTTCAATAACTATCCCCCTTTCATTACATCTTATTTCCAGCACTCTACATAATCTTGAACGTATTTTTCTAATGAGATTGGTTTTCTTCCTAAAAGTTTTTCAAGCTCAGGAGTTACTTTTTTTGCCATTCCCATCTTTGTTGACATATATAGTCCTACCATGACATTTGCAAAACTCTTATCTATTCCCCTATCTATCATAACTTTTCTAAACTTTAAGGGTGATGGATTCGAAAATATTACTTTTCGGCCTAAAGTCTTTGAAAAAATCTCAGCTACTTCATAATAATCTAATGCTTCTGCACCGGTTAAGGTATAGGCCTTATTAAGATGCCCATCTTCTACTAATACTTTTGCTGCCGCCTCTCCTATGTCTCTAGTATCTATAAAACTTGATTTTGATTTACCTGCAGGTATAAATAAATTATTGTTTTCCTTAATATCAAACCTATGTGTTGTATCTAAGTTTTGCATAAAAAAACTTGGTCTTAGAAATGTATATGGAATTCCTGACTCTACAATAAATTTTTCAATTTTATAATGAGGTGGTATAGGGTTATGCTCTATGCCCATTAAAGATAAAAATACTATTTGTTTTATTCCCTTTTCCTTGGCTTTTTCTATGAAAGGCTTTACGTATCTCTTTGCATCAGAAACAGCAGGGGGCCTCATCAAAAACACCTTATCTACGTCATCAAGAGCTTTATCAAAAGTACTCGCCTTCTCAAAATCAAACTCAACATAATCATTATTTTCACCGTATATTTCCTTGGCCTTTTTAACATTTCTAACTGCAGCTTTATAATTAATGCCTTCCTCTTTAAGATATTTTCCTACAAAACTTCCTACATTTCCAGTAAAGCCAGTAACTAATATTTTTTCCATCATAATTTTCCTCCAGAAATAATTCGTATACTAATTATATAGTTAGTGTACGAATTATTTCTGTATTTGTCAACTATTTAAATTCTTCGAAGACAACAAACTCTCCTACCGGCTTCCTGTATCCTCTAAATCTCCTTTTACTTGTATCTTCCTTTCCCATGGTTATAAGCATTACAGGTTCTAAATTTTCCGGAATATTAAATAATTCCTTAACTTTTTCAGAATCAAAACCTATCATGGGGCATGTATCCCAGCCTTTATCCTTAGCAATAAGCATAAACATCATAGCTGACAAAGAGGCATTTCTTATTGCTTCATCTCTTTGGAATAATTGTCCTCTTCCTTCATACATACTATTTATATCATCCAGCATTTTATCATAATCAAATTGTGATATCATTCTTAAATTAAGCATTCCTGAATAAATTTTATCTGCCTTTTTATATGCTTCTTTGTCTCCAAGTACAATAATAGCTGCAGAAGCTGTATGAACCTTATACTGATTAAATGCAGCTTCTCTTAATGCCTCTTTTTTTTCTTCATCAGTTATAACTAAATAATTTGCATGTTGAATATTAAAACAGGATGGTGCAAGCTTTAACATTTCAAATATATCAATAAAATCCTGTTTAGGTACTTTTATACCCTTAATAAAATTATTAGCTGATCGTCTCTCTTCTATAATATTTTTAAGTTCAGCCATTACAAACCCCTCCGTATTACTATATAATTCAGTTATTATGTAAAACATAAATTAGTTACTTTATATAACTATATTATATTTTTTTACTTACTTTTGTCAAGTAAATATGTTATAATAATTATAGGAGATGATAAGCATGGATAAATTTCAAATGTGTCCACGATTTGAAGCAGCTTTTGAGCTTTTAGGAAAGCGCTGGACAGGATTAATTATTAGATCTTTACTCAGTGGCCCTAAAAGATTTTCAGATATACAAGAAATTATTCCTAATTTGAGTGCTCGTATGCTCACTGAACGATTTAAAGAGCTTGAAGAGCAAGGTATTATCTCACGTAATGTTTATCCTGAGATGCCTGTGAGAATTGAGTATGAGCTTACCGAAAAAGGAAGAGCTTTAGAAAAGTCTATGGATGAAATTCAAAAGTGGGCTGAGATGTGGACTTAAATAAATAGGCTTCTTCTAATTAGTTAGAAGAAAGCCTATTTATTATTTGTATTGCGGTAAATAATCCTTATTTTCTTTAATAATATCATCTAATATCTTTTTTGCTATATCTGCTGATGGTACTAAGGGGTGAATAGTTAGTGCCTGCAATGAAGTATAGTAGTTTCCTGAAACTCCTGCTTCGACAGTTAATTCTTCATAAGCCTTAACGCACTGCATAATTCCTCTAATTTTAGCAGGCACATGACCTATATTTATCGGCCTAATAGAATCTTTTCCAATTATACAGTTTGTTTCAATCACCACGTCATCATTAAGATCTGAAATAGCACCATTATTTCTTACATTCACGACTTGAATATCTCTTTTATCATTATATATAGAGCTTATTAATGAACATGCAGCATCAGAATAATGTGCTCCACCTCTTTTGGCAAGCTGAGGTGGTTTTATATTTAAATTAGGATCTTTATAAAGCTCAAATAATTCATGTTCAGTAGCCTTTACCACTTCTCCTCTAGTCCCTTCTGTTTCTGCTGCTTTCTTCTCTTCTTTAAGCATTACATCTGGCATGTAATAGTATCTATGATATGGGCAAGGAAACATGCCTAAGGATTTTATAAACTCTTTCTCCCAAGGGAACTCCTTAATATTTTTCATTGACATGTTTTTTCCACTAGCTACTTCATCAATTAATTTTACAGTTATATCTTCTCCATCAAGATAAATTTTGCTTCCCCACACAAGATGATTAAGTCCAACAAAATCCATTTTTATTCGTGCAGCATCCACTCCCAGTATATCAGCCACACCATTAACCATACCAATTGGAACATTACAAAGTCCTACAGATTTAACATTAGTATGCTTTAATACTGCTTCTGTAACTATTCCTGATGGATTAGTAAAATTAATTAACCAAGCGTTTGGAGCTAATTCTTCAATATCTCTGCATATATCAAGTATAACGGGAATGGTTCTTTGCGCCTTGGCAAATCCTCCAGCCCCAGTTGTTTCCTGTCCTATAACACCATATTTTAATGGTATTTTTTCATCCCTAATTCTAGCATCAAGCTGCCCAACTCTAAATTGAGTTGTTACGAAGTCTGCACCTTTTATAGCCTTTCTTCTATCCAAAGTCAGTTGTATGTCAATATCAAGCCCTGCTTTTTCAACCATTCGTTTTGCAAGTTTTCCTACAATTTCTAGCTTCTCTTTTCCTTCTTGTACATCAACAAGATAAAGTTCCTTTACAGGCAACTCCGAATATCTTTTAATAAATCCTTCAATAAGTTCTGGAGTATAACTTGACCCGCCACCTATAGTTACAATTTTGAGTCCCTTTTTAGTCATTTATGAGCATCTCCCTATACTTCTTATTTTCCTTATACATCTCTATCATCTCTTCAATTAAATCCTTTGCAAGCATTGCGTTCATCAAATGATCCTCTGCGTGCATTAAAAGTAAAGTCACTTCTTGTCTTTCTCCGCAAGCCTCTTTTTGAATCATATTATTCTGAATATCATGCGTTTCATAAAGTTCTTCTTTAGCTTTATTAATAAGAGCCTCTGCTGTTTGAAAATCTCCATTTCTTGCTAAACGTAAAGCCTCAAAACACATTGATTTTGCACTTCCTGCATGACTTATTATTGTAAAAACTATTTCTTCTAAGCCCATAATTTTTGCCTCCATTATAACTTATTTTAGTAATTCTAAAGCAAGCTCTAAAGTTTTTTTACCATCTACCATTCCATATACTTGAGGAGGAATACATGTATACTTTTTTCCCACTCCTTCAACTATTTCTTTTACCCATTTTTCCTTATACTTTACTTGCGGACCTAGTAAAAACACATCATATTTATCAATATTCTTATCGAGATCTTCGACTGGTTCGGCTTTTATTAATATATCATTTATCCCCTTTTCTTTTGCGTACTTTTCCATCTTAGTAACTAGTAGACTTGTTGACATTCCAGCTGCGCACATTAATAAAACTTTCATTTTCATTCCTCCTAAAAAATAAAACCCATTCTTTTATATTAATAAATCGGGAACTGTATATTTTATACAGCTCCTGAAACCTAAATTTTTTTAGCTATGCCTGAACAGATTGAGCTTCTGCTGCTGCATCATTTGCTTCGTTTACCAATTGTTGCTTCTCTGCTGTTTTAAAGAATGGATAGTAAATAACCATTGCGATTACAAGTGATACAGCTGACCATAAAGCTGCCCTCCAATCTCCTCCGGTTGCAATAAATGGTCCTATTATCGGCGGCATTGTCCATGGAACCATCGCCACCGGCCTCCCTATAATATTAAAATACATTAAAAGATAAGATAATGTTGTAAGAACTAATGGTACTAAAGTAAACGGTAACAATATTACTGGATTTAAAACTACTGGAAAACCAAATATTACCGGCTCATTTATTTCAAAACAAGCCGATGGAAAAGCAACTCTTCCTAAAGATTTATATAGCTTGCTCTTTGATTTAAGCATCAATAATACTAAACACAAAGTTGCACCTGTTCCACCAACATTAACAAATAACGAATAGAACCCTGATGCTGTAACATATGGTACTGGCTTATGAGCCATAAATGCTGCTGTATTAGCAGTTAAAAATTGAAGAAAAATTGGATCCGCTACACCTTCAAGCGCCATGTCACCATGAATACCTGCAGACCATAGCAAAGTTACTAATGCGCTGTAAACCAATATTCCTGGTAAAGTATTGAGAGCAAAAACTATTGGGCTGAATATTGTAGTTATAAATCCTGATATATCGAATCCTAAAACTACCCTTACTACCCAAAGAATAATAATGACTGCTAAAGAAGGTGTAAGTGCTACGAAAGAGTTACCTACAGCCGGAGGAACTCCTTCAGGCAGCTTTACAACTATGTCTTTCTTTATAAAAAATCTTAAAACTTCTATAGCAAAGATAGAAACTATTATTGCTGTAAAAAGTCCCTCTGAGCCAAATTTACTTATATCCATTTTAAAATCTTCTGTAACTTGTGTCATTAAGAAAGCTACAAAAGATATTACTGATCCAGTTATAGGATCTAGTCCATAACCTTTTGCTAAGTAATATCCAATTCCTATAGCGGCAAGAACACCTAAAACCCCAAATGAAGAGTTTACAACAACATTCATTTTGTTTCCGAAGTCTCCGATAAAATCAGCCCACCATGAGAATGGTAGATTCCCTAAAATAAGAAATATACTTCCAACAATGATAAATGGAATAGTTATAGCAAGTCCATTACGAATTGCCACAAGATGTCTTTGATTTCCAACCTTTACGAGTGGTGGAATCATTTTTTCTTGAAAAAAATTAAAAAATTTTTCCATTTGCATTCCTCCTCAATTATACTTATCCTACGTAATTATTTTAAGCAAGTCCCATGCCAAAATTAAAAAGTTATAATAAGATACTAAAAATCAATATCTTATTATAACCTGTATTATGTGTATCGTTATACACCTATGTAAACGTTATTCGATACACATAAGTGTATCGAAAGTGTATTATAAAAAATATACTATTTTCATTATATTTATATAGTCTTCTTTTACTAGATTTATATTAAAGTCATTTTCTATGGACTTTGCGGCATTTTTCACTATCGTATATTCATTTAAATGCTCTTCAACTAATCTTGTTTTAGCATTAATGTGTATAAGTTCCATACCCTTTTGTATTCTTTCAACTACACATGCTAAATGTAAGATCAATCCTAACAAGATATCCTCACTAACAGTTACATTTGAATTTAATAAGCAGATATAAAACCTCTTAAATGCTTTGATATATTTAGGAGCATCTATATCAACAGATTCGTCAATAACATCCTCCATATTATTTATTGTCTGAATAATATTTAGCATTTCTTTTAGTTTTATTAATTTCTCTTTGTTAAATACTTCTGATGTGGATACGTAAAGCAATTCTTCATCCTGTGGATTTATAGCACTAACTACAGCTAAAACATTTTTTTGTTTTTTCAAATTGCTTATATTGTCCTTAAATTTTACTCTATCAGATATTTCAATTGGAATTATATCAATACCAAACTTAGAAATTTCTATTTTTTCTTCTAGTATTGACTTTAACTTGAGTGCTGTACCTTGTCCAGTAACACACGCGGTTAGAATTACATCATTTTTAAATCCTTCATTAAATCTATACTCTTCTTTATAAATTCTCCCTATATAAGGGCTTAGTTTTGTACAAGAATCATATACATCTTCTAACGATGAATTAAGCAAAGCTTTTCTGGTGCCTTCAAGTACCATAGGAGTGGATACCATTTCAATAGTTTTTACTGGAATCTTTGTTCTTTCATAAATCATATCTCCAAAAAATACTAAAGACCCCATGTCAACCATAAGAACTACACCTTTACCACTATTTATTTTCTTAACTATTTCAATCATTCTTTCAAGTGCAATTTCAGGTTTCTGATCTAAAGGCATATTATATCCTATAGCATAATTTTCTTCTAAGAGCCGATTAGCCACATCAGCTATTGAAGTAGCTGCTGATTCGCCATGCATCGCAACCAATATTGCAACTTTTCCCTCATGACTCTCTTCTTCATCCATAGTTAGAAACATAGTAATAAATCCTATTTCTGACTCTGGCAAATCCATGTTGAATAGCTTTTTTACTTTTGCCTTTAGTTCAAAAGAAATATTGAATTCTTTTTTATATTGATTCTTCATATCCTCTAATTGATGGTTTTGAATTTCCTTACCACTGCTAATTCTTTCAATTGCACTTGCCAAATGCATTGAAAGCGCATGCAATATTTTAGAACTATATCTTCTTTTCAGATTTTCACCGGCATATTTCAAGAATTCCTCAACTGCATTTACTATTCTCTTATCAACAACTTTGTATAGTTCCTCTAAGTTTTCATCGTCGATATTTAAAATATACTTTTTTAAGTATGTATCTATATCAAGACTCATTATGAGTTTAATGTCTTTTTCACTTACACCTTTATCCTCTAATAACCTTCGTTTTTCTTCTAAGGCTTCATAAAAATTAAATATTTTTCTGTCTTCAGTTTCCAAGCCATTGCTTCCACTAATTGAAAACTTTATCAAGTCTTTATTTATAAAGCTATCAACTTCCTCCTTGTACTCCTTATATTTAAAGACACCTCTTAAAACATAATCCGGCATATCTTCACTATGTACACATATTTGCTTGTTTCTTCTCATCATATTTTCCAGAAATGCTTTTGCGCAACATAGCTTAACATCGCTCTTTAATTGTCCTATATTGTTTGAACAATCATAGAGCAATAATGCTTTTAATGCGTTCGAAGTCACATGGATATCTGACTTGATACTTGTCGCTTCTATCTTAAAAAAACTTTTTACTAGTTGATATCTTTCATCTATAGTCCTATCTTTCAATGAAGGAAGTTTAATAATCATAGGTATTCTTCTTGTAAATGTTTTCAGAAGAGTTGATTCTATATTTTCTGTAGTAGCACAAATAATTAATAGCTTGGCATGGTATTGAGTATTTGGATCTCCTAGCCTTCTATAAATTCCCTTATCTATCAAATAAAAAAGCATTTCTTGTCCTTCTGGAGGCAACCTGTGTATTTCATCTAAAAACAGTATTCCTTCATTTGCTTTTTCTACAAGACCTACTCTATCTCTTTCGGCTCCTGTATAAGCGCCTTTTTTTACTCCAAAAAGTTGTGCCATCAAGAGTTGAGGATTATTTGCATAATCAGCACAGTTAAAAGCTACAAACGGGCTATTACTTTTAATTTTACCTATTTCCTTTGCGTATTTATACATGGTTTCAGCAAACATTGATTTTCCCGTTCCTGTCTCTCCTAAAAGTAATGTATGAAGACCATTAGGGGGATAAATAATAGCAGCCCTTGCTTGTTGAACCGAGTTTTTCAAACTTAATTTAGCTCCAATAATTCCTTCAAATACATCTCCAGTGTTATCTGATCCCTCAACTATACTTACACCATTCTCTTCCAAACCTTCTTTATGTTTCAAACTTGTTTCTCTTAATTGTATACTATCAACTTTATAGAGTACCGGTTTACCCTCTACCTTTTCTATTCTTTTTTCCTTAAATAATTTATTTAAATCACTTGAAGTATTAGTTCTTTGAATACCTAATAAACTTGATATTGTATTAGCCGATACTCCTACAATAGTTCTATTTTCCTTATATTGTTCTAAACATAATTGTTTCAATGCTTCGAAAACATTTTCAATTCGTTTCATTAGATCACCGCCAATTTCATAAAACATACATATTAACATTATATATTGTTATTATGTAAAAATCTAACTATTTATAAATGAAAAAAGCGCCAAGCTGTATATCATCAGCAGGCACTTTTAAACCTTATATAATTTTAAATGTCTAAACTAATTATTATCTTATTTTACGACTGTATCAATTATTAAATTGTAAATATCTAAAACATGATAATTTATACTTCCGAGAGAATTAGTTAGATATAAGCTGCTGCTTATTTGTGTGCTGGGATGAGGCTGAGTGCCTGAGAACTTATAAATAAACTTTCCATCTAAAGTAATTCCCAAACAAAAAATTACACTAAAAATAATTAGTCTTCCATTAAAGCTTAATTGCTTTCTTCTTACTGTTTTCATGATTTTTACTAATGGAATAAAGCAAACTAAATCAAGAAAGTAAATAAAGTCAAAAGGCTCTATTACATTAATAGTATTTGTTAGTATATTTTTAAACAAAAATCCATTTTTCAAAGCACCCAATGATATTACGTCCATAAAGTTTCTAAAGTAAACTGTATCAGCAATCAAAACAATACTTATTATTATATTAACTATATATAAAAATTTAATCCTTCCCTTTTCTCTAAACAAATAAGCTATTGCTGCAATTGTTAAAACTGAAGCTATTACCGGAGACTGAACCAGCCTTATATCAAATCTATCAGGAGAAACTTGTTTACCGTAATATAAGACCTTTGCAGAAACTATAATCAGAAAAGATAAAACATCCCAATGTTCTATCCACTGCAGACTCATTTTGCCGGGTACAGCATTGCTATTGTGAAGCTCCATCCTCTTTCACCTTCTATATTATTTATTAACATCTATATGTTACTAGTGCTCTGTGGCAGTATTATAACAAATTAGTTAACAAATTATGAACAAAATTCAAAAACCAGATAAGTAAGTATTCTTAAATACTTGCTTATCTGGTCTTACTTTAATTTAAAACATAACTTAAATTAAAATGCCTTAAATAAATCTTTTTTAACTCCGCAAACCGGACATTTTTCAACTTCGTCACCTATTTCAGTAAAGCCGCATACAGGGCATATATATATTGTTTCAGAACCTATGTCTTTTCCTTCCTTAGCCATATCCTGAGCATTCTTAAATAACTTTGCATGAATTTTTTCTGCTTCTAATGCATAATGGAAAGATCTTTGTGCATCTTTTTCTTCCTGGAATTTTGCAGTTTCAAGATATACAGGATACATCTGATCAATTTCATGGAGTTCTCCATTAATTGCTCCCTGAAGATTTTCTACTATATTTGTACGACCGAATACTGCACCTGCAGCAACTGTGCTGTCACCAACCTGTTCCTTCATTACATTGAAATGATTAGTTGCGTGAACCTGTTCTGCATAAGCTATTCCTCTAAATAATCTTCCTATATTAGGAAAACCGTCTTTTTCAGCAGAGTCCCCCCAAATAAGATACCTCATATGAGCCATACTTTCTCCACCGTAAGCTGAACGTAAAAAATCCGCTGTCATTGCATTTTTTAATGCCATAATAACACATCCTCTCACAAAATATATCCAGATATATTATTATGCTAAATGATATATTATATACCTAATTATTCCAACACATTTTAGTATTCTTCCGCTCCAACGTATTCCACATTATCTTTACCATTGTTGTTTTCAACTTTATTTAATTTCTTTAACTCATTTAAAACTACCAAAACAGTTATTATAGTTGAAAGTAAGTCTGCAACCGGCTGAGCCATCCATACTCCATTAAGCTGATAAAAATGAGGTAATACCAATATAAGAGGTATCAATAAAATAACCTGTCTTAAAAGGCTCAATATCATTGAAAGCTTTGCCTTAGCAACCGCTTGGAAGTAATTTGACCCTACTATGGCCACACCAATAATCGGGAGCATCATAAGAAATATTGACAGGCCCTTAGAACCTATTGTAATTAATGACGCATCATCTGAGTTAAACACCTTTATTATCTGTACTGGGAAAAGCTGAACAAATACAAAACCTACTGTAGTAATTGCTGTAGCTGCAAGCATTGCGTATTTTAAGGCTTTTTTAACTCTTTTGAAATTCTTTGCTCCATAATTATACCCTATTATAGGCTGAACTCCTTGGTTTATCCCAAATATAGGCATTAATATAAGCATTGCTACACTGTTTACAAGAGCCATTGCTCCTATAGCAAGGTCTCCTCCATAGGTAGCTAGACTTTTATTAAAAGTTACTGTAACCATACTTGCTGCAACCTGCATTACAAATGGAGATGCTCCAATAGCAACTATTTCTTTTATAATCGCAGAATCTAATTTCATGTTCTCCTTCGTAAGCTTTAATAAGCTTTTACCATTTGTAAAGTATCTTAAAGTCCAAGCAGTAGTAATAAACTGAGAAATAATTGTTGATAACGCAGAACCTCTAACCCCTAGCTTGAAAACGAATATTAATAAAGGATTAGCAATAAAATTGATCAATGCTCCAATAAGCATAGTCATCATAGCTGTTTTAGGATTACCCTCTGCACGAATGATATTATTTAATCCCATGCTGACACTTTGAAACATTATTCCTAGTATTATTATAAATGAGAATTGTCTTGCATAAGGTAGAATTTCTTCACTTGCTCCTAAGACTCTTAAAATTGGATTTAAAAATAATAAACCAAAAACTGTAAGCATTATTGAAAAAATGACCAGCAGTACAAATGCATTTCCAAGAACCTTCTCAGCTTCTTCTTTCTTATGCTGCCCAAGCTTAATGGAAACTACAGCAGCCGCTCCTATTCCGGCAAGCATTGCAAAAGCCATAATAATATTTGTTATTGGAAAAGTTACTGCGACTCCGGATAAAGGAATTGATCCTATTCCCTGCCCTACAAATATTCTATCTACAATGCTGTACAAAACATTTACAAGCATTCCTATAATTGAAGGTATAGAAAATTTCAATAGAAGCTTTCCAACACTTTCTGTTCCTAATTCATTTGTTTTATTCAATAAAAACGCCCCCTTTATTATTATATAATCACTCTCGCTAAATAATATTAAAATTCTAACACAATAATAATGTCGCAAAAATCCTTGAAGCGTGGATATTTTGTGACATATTAATTTAGAAACTTTATTTCATTATATATATCTATAGCATATTAATTATACTTGACCTTTGTTGCATATACAACTGTTAAATTGCGTAAAACTATAATCAAAATAAGTAGATTTTTTATCAATCTTTGGCTATTATATTTATAGACTTACTTTATATTTATTTAGGAGGCTACAATCACATGACTAAAGATGAAGGTTCCGTTGGAAAATGGATTTCTATTTTAAACAGACACTGTCAGGCCTACATAAGCAAAAATTTAAAAAAATATGATATAGGAAGTGGGCAATATGTTTTTATCATAACACTATTCGATTATAACGGAATCAGTCAGGATAAGCTGTCTGAAATATTAAGTATAGATAAGGGCACAACAGCCAGAGCACTTCAAAAACTTGAAACTAAAGGCTATATACGAAGAGAAGTTGATGATAAGGATAAACGGGCCTATAAGGTTTATGCAACTGAAAAAGCATATGCCATTAAACCCGAGATTTTTAAGGTACTGAAAGCTTCATCAAATATACTTTCTGAAAACTTAACAGATACAGAAAAAAAACTTGCTATCGATCTTTTAAAGAAAATGTCTGTAAATGCTATATCTAAACTCAAGTAGATTGCCAAGCAATCTACTTATTTACTGTATTTATTACAACTTCTTTATTTTTAATTTTACTTCCATATAGCCTATAAGCAGTCAAGATTGCTCCTATAAAACATATGGAGGCAGCTGCAATATATACATATTTCATTCCGTATACAAATACATCATCTCTATTTTCTACGTAGTTGACCACGCGGTAGCCTATCTTGTAACTCATTCTGTTGTACAATAAGGTTGTAGAAAGCGATACACCCAAAACCATGCCTAGATTTCTTACTAAAGCATTTACGCTTCCTGCTATACCAAGCTTATGTTTAGGAACCGTAGACATAATTAAGGAATTATTAGGTGATTGAAATAATCCATTTCCCAGTGCCATTGCCCCTACAAAAATAATAAGCATCCACAAGTAAGAATTTTGAGTTAGCGTTGACATTAATAGAAGGCCGGTACTGCTTATTAAAAGACCAATAAAAGTGAGAAACTCAGAACCTATTTTATCAGATATATAGCCGCTAACCGGCGCAACAACTGAAAGCACAATAGGATATACCATCATTATTAGACCTGTAGTACCCGGTGAAAGTTTCTTAACATCTTGAAGGTAAAAGGGCTGTATAATATTTGAGGAACCTATTGCTATAAAAGTTACAAAGCCGCAGAAAATACTTAAAGAAAACAGCTTGTTCTTAAATATATCAATATCTAGTAACGGCATAGAAATCTTCTTTTCTAGTATTAAAAAAGCAATCATTGAAACTATCGCTAAAATAAAACCTATTATTATCATTGGATGATTGTAGCCAATATTTTGCCCTTGAGTTAATGATCCAAAAATTAATACAATTGAAACTGCAAATAGTAACGTTCCTGCGAAATCCAACTTTTCGTTTAATTTATTCATTTCTTTTGGAAGAGTTCTCATTCCAAGAGTAAATGACAAAATTCCTATAGGTACATTTATCAAAAATATATATTTCCAGCTAAGCAATGTAATAATAAATCCTCCAAGAGGAGGTCCCACCATAGATCCTAATGCAACAAAAGTACCTGTTAGTCCTAGAGCTCTTCCTCTTTCATTGCTTGGGAATACATGAGTTACAATTCCCTGACTTGTAGACATGCTAGCCGCAGCTCCTATAGCTTGTATAACTCTTGAAGCTACAAGTATGACTAGACTGTTAGAAATACCACATAATAAAGATCCAAAAGTAAATAATATAATACCAAATTTAAATACTTTAGTTTTACCTTTTATGTCTCCCAGCCTTCCAAACATAAGAATGGATGCAGAAATAATTATAAGGTAACTTGTTACTACCCACTCAATTGCAGCCATGCTCACATTTAAATGTTTAGACATAGCAGGCAAAGCTACATTTACTATACTGCTGTCCAGTGTTGACATAAAAGTCATCATTAATATTGTAAACAATATAATCCACCTTCTGGAATTCACTTCATTATTTTTATTTTCCATTATACTCCTCCATTTCCACATTATTAATATCGAATGATATCATAGATTAATACAAAATTCTATTTTGCACTAGACTATTATATTTCAAATTCATTGCATATGCAACTATTTTGTATTACCAAGTAAAAAAGCATAAGAAGTCTTTATTTCACCTTCTTATGCTCTGATTTATCGCAAATACCTAGGAATGTTAAAGTAAAATTTCACACCTTTTTCTGTGTTCAATGCACCGAAAGTATATCCATGGAGACTTAATATATTCTTTACAATCGATAATCCTATACCTGTTCCCCCAAGCTTTCTATTTCTTGACTTATCAAGCTTGTAGAATTTATCCCATACCTTTGAAAGTTCATCTTCAGGTATACTTGAACCTGTATTTTCCACCTCAATTGATATAAAGCCGTTATCCTCAGTCATGTTTACATAAATAGTTCCATTATCTTCAACATTTTTGATTGCGTTTGTAATAAAGTTAGTTAAGACCTGTTCCATCCTATCCCAATCTGCATCAACTAAAATATCATCAATTAAACTTGTTTCAAGTTTAATATTTCTTTCTTCCATATTGCCTTTATATTTTCTTAAAGTAAAATTAATAAGCTCTGTTATATTAAATTCCTCTTTTGAAAGCTTAAATAGTCCTGATTCTAAGTGAGACAAATCCAGCATATCAGAAACCAAGTTGCTCATCTTTTTAGCTTCATCTATTATAATATCAAGATAATAATCTTTATCTTCATCTTCAAAAATCTCGTCCTTTAATCCTACTGCATATCCATCTATTAAGCTTATAGGTGTTTTTAGTTCATGAGATACAGAAGCCACGAATTCCTTTCTCATCTTCTCTAAGTTTCTTTCCTTTTCAATATCTTTTTCAAGCTGTTCGTTGGCCTCCCTTAAAGAAGTGAGAGCCTCATAAAGATTTCCTGATAAAAAATTTAAAGAAGCTGCTACATTACCAATCTCGTCATCGCTTTCCACGTCACACTTTTCCGTAAAATCAAGCTGAGCCATCTTTGTTGCTACCTTATTAATTTTTAAAAGCGGTTTTGCAATCATTTTAGAATAAATAAAAGCCAGTAATATTGTAAATAAAATAGCGCCAATACTAAAATATAGATATATTTTCTCTATTACTGATAAAGCTTCATTAACAGGCTGAAGCGAGGAAGATGCAAAAATTATTTCCTGCTTTTGAATATTGGATGAAATCCCGACAATAGCTTTTGTTCCAGCCTGCTTATTGTTAACTAAATATATTTTATTGCTATTACCAAAGCTTAATATCTGCTGATTATCGTATTGGGCTGTAAGCTGCCTTATAAAATCTGTAAGTTCCCTTACTCTAAAGCCGTCATTTCTGCTTTTAGAAGAAATCTGCGTTCCGCCCTTTAACATATAATTTTTATCCAATATAAGAATCTTCATATTATAAGTAAGTTCATATTCATCTATTATTTGAAATGCCTGATCAGAAGAATCTGCCTTGTTATAATCAATTTTGAACTTTTCAACATACTCATGCAAATCAGCTTTTTTCTTGCTCACATATAATCTTTCAAAAAATAAAGACTGAACAATAAGAGTACCCAATATAAACACTGCAAACATCAAAACTGTTATAATAAACAGCTTTCTGGTCACACCAGCTTTTTTCATATTCATATTTTTTATATTAAATTTATTCAACTTAATCTTATTGAGCCTCAAACTTATAACCAACCCCTCTTATTGTTGTAATTAAATTGGCATTCTCTCCAAGCTTATCTCTCAATCTCCTTATATGACTGTCTACAGTTCTATAATCGCCAAAGTAATCCATTCCCCAAATGTAATCTAATATTTTCTCTCTGGTTAAAACAATACCATTATTTGCGGCAAAATACACCAGTAAATCATATTCCTTTGGAGATAAGTTTAAATTTTCGCCGTTTATCGTTACTCTGTGAGATAATTCATCAATATGAAGTCCATTAATATGAATTTCCTTCTTAGTCTGAGTATTAGCATTATAAACTCTATTAATCAGAGCTTTGATATGAGCTAAAAGTACTCTCATATCAAAGGGTTTAGTAAGGTAATGGTCAGTGCCGAATTCAAAGCCAAGCAGCATGTCCTCATCCTCACCTTTTGCTGTTAAAAATATTATGGGGACATCAGAAATTTTTCTAATTTCCTTGCAGGCTGTCCAGCCATCCATAACAGGCATCATAACATCAAGTACTATTAAATGAATTTTTTCATTTTCGAAAATTCTTAATGCTTCCAAACCATTTTCAGCTTCTATCGGCTCATATCCTTGCTTTTTTAAATAAGCAGCTATAAGCTTTCTCATTCTTTCCTCATCATCTACAACAAGAATTTTCTCTTTCATAGAAACCTCCTTAATAATTAAGTAGATTGCGAGGCAATCTACTTACATTATACTTTATTTTTTATTCAAATCTAAGTGCTTCTATAGGATTAAGCTTTGAAGCCTTGTTTGCAGGATATATTCCGAAAACTATACCAACTACAACAGAGAAAGCAAATGCTGCAATTACAATATTATTTGATATAAGAATAGTTGTTTTAAACCACTGCTGTCCTAAGTAAGCCCCTAAATGCCCAAAAAGTACTCCTACTATTCCACCAAGTCCACTGATACTAGCGGCTTCAATCAGAAATTGAATAAGTATAGTTCTTCTCTTCGCTCCGATTGCTTTCCTTATTCCGATTTCCCTGGTTCTTTCAATTACAGATACCAGCATTATATTCATAATACCAATTCCACCTACTAAAAGTGATATTGCAGCTATTCCGGCAAGCATTGCTGTCATGCTTTGAGTAGTAGAATTAGCTGTCTCCAAGATACTTGTCTGATTCATAACTCTGTAATAATTTCTTGTATTTTGAGTATTAGTATTAGTGTTGCTAATCTTATACTTTTTATTTAAGAATAATTGCAGGTATGACATTGCAGTATCAACCTTATCCTTGCTTTCAGCCTCGATATAGAAGTTTCGTACATTGCTGTTTTTGAGAAGTCTTTCTGCAGTAGATAACGGAAGAATAATTCTATCATCACTTGAGCCTGCAGCTGAAGTTCCTTCAGATTTTAGTACTCCGACAATAGTGAATTCAATTCCGTTTACATACATTTTACTCCCAACAACGTTTGTTGTGCTGAATAAAGTCTGAGCTGTTTCAGGTCCTATTACAAGCACCTTAAATCTATCATCAATATCCTTTTGATTGATAAATCTTCCTGATACAACTGTAAGCTTTCTAATTTCCGCATAATTAGGTGTTGAAGCTTCCAAGTTTGTTGTTCCTGATTTATCTCCTGCCTTTATATTTACATTTCCTTGAGATAATGCAGGGGCTATTTGTTTAATTCCAGGCTTTGTTTTAAGCTCTTCGAGCTCTGAATCAGTAATTGTAGGTGTCCTATTTCCTGTTATATTAACAGTAATAAGATTAGTTCCTAGTTTTTCTATTTGATCTGTAATCTGCTTTTGTGTTCCTGTACCTATTCCAACTAATATAATTACAGAAGATATACCTATAATTATACCAAGCATTGTTAGAAAGGATCTCATCTTGTTATTCCATACAGATGACAATGCCATTTTTATTAATCTTGTAAATTTCATGCTGTCACCTCTTTTTCATTTAACATATCTGAGGTAATTTGTCCATCCTTTACGGTTATTATTCTTTTTGTATAAGCTGCAATTTCCCTATCGTGAGTTATCATTATTATAGTGTTTCCTTCACTATTTAGATCAGTAAGCATTTTGAGAACTTCTTTACCGGTTTTGCTGTCAAGGGCTCCTGTAGGCTCGTCGGCCAATATAATCTGAGGATCTGTAACTAAAGCTCTTGCTATGGCAACCCTTTGCATCTGACCTCCAGATAGCTCTGAAGGCTTGTGCTTTAAATGTGTTTCAAGTCCTACCTTCTGCAAGGCTTGCTTTGCTCTTTCCCTAATCTTACCGTTTGGATACCCCAGATATAATAATGGCAGCTCAACATTTTCTAAAATATTCAGCTTGGGAAGCAAATTATAGTTCTGAAATATAAATCCTATTTTTTTATTTCTTATTTCTGCTAATTTATTGTCACTACATTTTGTATTTAGGCCGTCCAAAATGTATTCTCCATCAGTTGCAGTGTCAAGGCACCCAATTATATTCATAAGTGTGGATTTTCCTGCGCCGGAAGGTCCAACTATAGCCACATATTCTCCCTGTGTAATTGTTAAATCAATTTTTTCTAAGGCTGTAAAACTACTGCTGCCCATCTTGTATACTTTTTGTATATTTCTCATACTGATAATTTCTTTATTATTTATAGTTTCTGCCATGCAGCTTCCCCCTTTTTATAACATTAATATTTATAATTGGCTAAAGCTCTGAATAAGTATGCGAGATATTTATTTTATCTAAACTAATTCCTTCTGGTTGCATTTCCTCCGGTTTGGTTTCTTTGTATACCCATGTTTCCGCCGCCAAAACCACCGGCTCCAAAGCCACCTAGATTATTTCTGTTATTATTGTTATTAGTTGTACTGCTTGCTTGTGGAAGCTGAACTAAAATCTTCTGTCCTTCAGTTAAGCCTTCAGTTACTTCAACATAGTTTTCATTTTCCATTCCAGTTTTAATCTGAACCATCTTACTTGTACCTGAGTATGCAGCTCCGCCATAGGCTCCATTTCTTGCACCTTGTCCGCTTTGTCCATTTCTGTTTCTTGTCTGAGAATTTCCATTTCCTGAAGCTTGTGTACTATTTTGTTGATTTTGCTGGCTGTTATTTTGCTGATTATTTCCTTGTGGAGCATTGCCTGTATTGTTTGAACCTGAAGCACTGCTATCTGTGTTTGGAACCATAACAAATTTGTTTCCGTTTCTATCAATTAATGCTTCTGAAGGTATAACTAATGCATTATCCTTGCCATCTACTAGAATATTTACATTTGCATTCATGCCAAGCTTAATACCTGATGGATCCTTTATAGCTACAACTACATCATAGGTAGTAACATTATTTGAAGTTGTTCCCGTTTGAGAAATTGTTTCAACTGAACCTTCATAGGTCTTGTCCTTTATTGCATCAAATTTAACTTCTGCCTTCTGACCTTGTTTAATTTTTTCAATATCAAGTTCATCAACAGCAACTTTTACTTTCATTGAAGTTGTATCCACTATTGTAAGAACAGCCTTACTCTGCTGAACACTGTCTCCATTACTGTTATTTACTGCAGTTATTATACCTCCTATAGGAGCTGTAACAGTCATTTTAGATACCTGCTGGTTAGCGTAATTTAATTGATTTTTCGCATCACTAACATTTAATCTATCCATTGCTATTTTGTTATCATCTACTTTAGATGAATTTTGATTATTTGATTGGCCATTCTGTCCTCCAGGTTGAACAGTTTGAGCTGCAGCTGCCTGTGCTGCCTGAGTATCTAAATCGGATTGCAAAGTTATATTTTGCTTTGACAAATTATTTTGAGCGGTAGTAACAGCTTTTCTAAGATCATCGCTATCTGCTGTAAATAACTTCTGCCCTGCAGTAACATTATCCCCTACTTTTACAGTTAAGTCCTTTAGTGTACCATTATTATTAGGTATTACATCTTTTGTAACCGCTGCATATGCCGCACCTGTTCCTTGTACACTAACCTGAAGATTTGTTTTTCTGGCTGCGACAGTCATATATTGAACTGATGCTGTTACTGGCTTTTTAGCAAAAACTTTATTGTACCCGTAGTATCCTCCAAATCCAACTCCTAAAACTATTACACAAGCAATAATCGCCTTAATTATCTTGCTTTTCACTTTAATTCCCCCTAAAAATTTATTATAGAATTGTATTTTAAATCATAATAAAACTTATACTTATTACTGATAAACAGCGCTCAGCATGTTTACCTATATGGAAAGTAATGCAATTCTTATATTATTCCCAGAAACATACCCAACTTCATATGTTTTCACGAGGAATAAATGTAAAAGAATTTTACCTTCTACATATAAATAATACTTAAATACTATGTGGAGAAGGTGTAGCTAAAGTGACAACATTGTTAACATATTATGAACAAAATAAAAGCCATAAATAGGGATAAATAATCCTCATTTATGGCTTAATATGATATATTTTATTTGCTATTTTTCAATTGGTTTCTTTAATGCTGATAATATCAAAGCGGTTACTACTGTACCTGCTGCAAGAGCAATAATATAAGAAAGAAGTCCTGTAACAACATTAGGTATAGCTAATACCCAAATTCCACCGTGTGGAACTATAAGTGTACATCCAAATATCATTGATATAGCTCCGGCTACTGCAGAACCTGCCATTAATGATGGAATAACTCTAAGTGGATCTGCTGCTGCAAACGGTATTGCTCCTTCAGTTATAAAGGATATTCCAAGTGCCCAGTTAGCCTTACCTGCTTCTCTTTCTTCTAATGTATATTTATTCTTTGCTATTACTGTTGAAAGCGCTATTCCAAGTGGTGGAACCATTCCTGCTACCATTACAGCAGCCATTATTGCTGATGGTTTTCCGCTTGCAACTGTAGCAGCAGCAAAAGTATAAGCAGCCTTATTTACAGGGCCTCCCATATCAAATGCCATCATACAGCCTAGAATAATTCCAAGAAGTGCAGCATTTGCTCCGCTTAAGGAAGTTAACCATCCTGCCAAAGTAGTATTGAATAATGCCATCGGCTTTCCTATAACATAAACCATAAGTATTCCCATTATAGCTGCTGAAAGCAGAGGAATAACAAGTACAGGCATCAAGCCTTGTAAGGACTTTGGTAGTCTAACATACTTCTTAATTGCAAGTACAATATATCCAGCTGCAAAACCGGCTACCATTGCACCTAAAAATCCAGATCCATTATTGGAAGCAATAAAACCACCTACCATACCAGGTACTATACCAGGTCTGTCTGCAATTGAATATGATATATAAGCACCAAGTATAGGCACCATTAAAGCAAATGCTGCTTTACCGGTTGAAAATAGAGTTTCACCTAAAGTTCCGGGAGCATTGAAAACATAAATACCTCCAATAGCAAAGCCTAAAGCTATAAGAAGACCTCCAGCTACAACGAATGGAATCATAAAGGATACACCGGTCATTAGGTGTTTATAAACTCCTGTTTTTGATTCTTTCTGTTCAGTTTTCTTTTCATCTATTTTCTTAGCATTTGACTGTATTGGTTTTGCATTAATGGCTCTTTCTATAAGCCCTTTAGAATCTTTTATAGCATCCTTTACAGGAACTTCAATAATAGGCAAACCAGTAAATCTTGACTTGTCCACGTTAGTGTCGGCAGCTATTATAACTGCTTTAGCTTCCTTCAAGTCTTTTTCTGTAATAACGTTTTCAGCGCCTACAGAACCCTGGGTTTCTACCTTGATTTCATGACCAAGTTCCTTTGCTGCCATTAAAAGTGCCTCTGCAGCCATATAAGTATGAGCAATTCCGGTAGGACAAGATGTCACTGCAACAAATTTCATAATAAATCCTCCTTAAATTGTAGTTTTTATATTGAGGAAAGCAGCCATAGCACAATGTATAAATAATTCCTTGAAAATTTCTACACCTGCTTCCCAATAATAACAAGTTTACTCTTCAAAAACCTTAATAAATTCTTCAAAGGAATCAGCTTTATAAATCTTCTCTCTTATATCTGCGTGCATTAGCTTCCTTGATATTTCGCTTAGTGCTCTTAGATGTAAATCACTGGACTGTTCTGGGACAGCTATAAGGAAAAACAAATGTGCCGGCTGATCATCCATAGATTGATAGTCAATTCCTTTATCACTTCTTCCGAAGACTATTGAAGCTTCCTTAACAGCTGAGCTTTTTCCATGTGGTATTGCAATTCCCATACCTATACCTGTAGAAAATTCTTCTTCCCTTTTTAAAACTGCTTTTTTAAATTCATCTTTATCTATAATCTTGCCATCATTAACTAGCATTTCTATTAATTCATTTAGAACTTCATCCTTTGTTGCTGACTTTAAATTAAAGTTAACTCTTTCTTTTGAAAACATATCCTTTGTCGCCATTTATACTTAAGCCTCCTTTATTGAAACAATTATTTTATCCAATAATTGCTTTACTTGATTTAATGTGCATGCTTCTGTGCCTTCCAAGCTTACAGATGCAGCTCCACAGGCATTTGCAAACTGGAGTGTTTCTTCTTCGCTAAGGCTATTTCTTAAACTGTAAACAAGTGCGGCTACCATAGAATCCCCGGCACCAACTGTGCTTCTTACCGGTACCTTTAGTCCTTCACAGCCATAAACACCCTTTTCAGTTATATAAATTGCGCCTTTATCCCCTAAAGAAACCAGTATCTTTTTTATCCCGCCTTCAATAAGCTTTCTAGCTGCCTTAACTATAGCGTCCTCAGACTCATCATCTAAATTCATAAGTTTGCTTAGTTCCTGGATATTAGGCTTGATTACATCCGGCTTTTCTTTAATGCCTTCTTCTAGAAGCTGCCCCTCTGCATCAAGTATGGTTACGGCGCCTTTCTCCTTGGCAATTTTTATCAATCTTCCGTAAATATCTAAAGGTATTGATGTGCTTACCCCTCCAGATAATACTACAATGTCATCTTTGCTGCATAAGCTGTTAAAGGTTTCCATAAAATCATTCAATTCACCATCGCTGATAAACGGCCCGGCTTCATTGATATCTGTGTAAACTTTATTCAAATTATCTACTACTTTAGTATTTGTTCTAGTGCTGTTTTTTATATGAACAAATTTTGTCTCTATCTCTCTCGAATTTAGTTCCTGAAGAAAGTGTTTCTCCCAAACGCCTCCGAGGAAACCGGTACTAACTGAAGCTATATTAAAATTTTTTAAAACCTTTGATACATTTATTCCTTTTCCACCTATATCGTATCTAATATTTGATACTCTGTTTACAGTACCAAGTGTAAAATTATCAATGGTTAAGGTCTTATCAAGTGCAGGATTTAGTGTTACAGTTATTACCATATTCCTAACCATCCTTTCGATTTATGGGATTTACTAATTGAAACTACTTAGTTACAACTTCAACTCCAGCGTCCTGAAATTCTCTATACATCTCATCATTTAAATCACTGCTTGTAATTATTGCAGTAGCTGCTCTGATTGGACTTATTACTGAGAAGCTTACTTCATTAAACTTAGAACTGTCAGCTACAATATAAACCTTATTAGCAACATTCATCATAGCTTTCTTACTTTGAGCTTCAGTAAAATTCGGAGTGGTTATACCTTCTTCTAAGGATATTCCGTTAGCTCCGATAAAGGCCTTATCAACCCTAAAATTTCTAAGAGAACTTTCTGTCAAGTATCCAACCATAGCTCTTGTTACTTTCCTTAATGTTCCGCCTGTAACGATAAGTTCTATATCTTCCTTATTTGAAAGTTCAGAAGCAATATCTATTGAGTTAGTTATAACTGTAATATTCTTTGAATTTATGTGCTTTGCAATTTCTAATGTTGTTGTTCCTGAGTCAAGAATAATTGTGTCGCCGTCCTCTATTAAAGAAGCAGCTAGTTTACCAATATCGGACTTTTCATCATGCTTTTTGTCTTCCTTTTCTTTAAAGGTTGGTTCAAAGTTAGTCTTTTTGACTTCAACAGCCCCACCATGGGTTCGAGTTAATAGTCCTTTTGCTTCCATCTCCTGGAGATCTCTTCTTATGGTGGATTCAGATACATTAAAAATATTTGATAATTCATTAACTTTTATACTACTTTTCTCTTTTAAAAGCTCTGCTATTTTTTCTTGTCTTTCCTCAGCAAACATTTATACTCACTCTCATCTCTGATTATTTATGATTGTTTATGAATGTTTTTGATTGATTGATTTGATTATATAGTAATATTATGCTTAAGTCAATACGTTTTCATTAGTAATTTAACCCTTTTTTTAACATCCTATGCTCATTTGTGCATAAAAAAGAAAGTACCTGAGCAGTACTCCCTAATTTTATCTTTGCTTTAAGCATCTTACTATATCTTTTTTTGTGCATATTGAACTATTTACAAGAAATCGTTTGTTTTTAAGTCTGATAGCCAGCTCATTTAGTATTCTTACAAGGTGCTCTCTTTTTGAATCATTCATTTCAAAATTTACTCCGTACTGTGAAAGATCATTTTTCCATAAGATCTGTCTTACAATTATCCCTTCAATTCTTATTGTTTGGTCTAAAAGCTTTATATAAAACTCAAAAACCACACTATCATTTACCGGGAATTTTAAGTTCGATGTAAATAATAATCCTCCCGGACCGATATCATTAACGCAGATCTTTGTACTGCTTGAATCTATCTTCTTATCATCAATTTTAGAAATTGTTATTTCAGAGCATAAAGGCGTATCTAAATAAACTCTAAAGAATTTTCTTTTGTTTAAAACCTGTTCAGTCTCCATTTTATCGGTCTTCTCCCTCAGCAAAATTGCTAATTTCTAGAAATTATATATTCTACAAGTATAAAAAAAATCCTTCAAATAATTAATTTTGTCAGTAACAATTTTAAAGCATTGCGAATAATATGTACTACGAAAAGGAGGTGTATATTATGAATGATATATTTGGACAACCAATGCAGCAAAATTACAACTATAACCCATGCCAATGCGAAAGACCACAACAAATATCACCTGAAACACACTGTCCGCATCCGGAACCGCATCCACACCCTCATCCACATCCAAACCCATGCAGACAGTTACCTGGAACAGTATTAAGAATTAATATACCTGCAGGTGCAACTATAAATATTCTTAACCTTGTAGAATTAACTTCTCCTTCAGGAATATGCTTAATAATTAGACTTCCTTTCTTAGGTGGTGAATGTGGTGAATGTCACCACTAAGGGTAAAATTCACAGAGATACGTAAGACCTATCAGAGATAATCCATTAACTTAACGGGAGGGATACTAAGATGTCTAACTACTTGCAGCCTATTGGTCAAAATGCTTGCAGACAGCTTCCTGGAACAATATTTCGTATATATATTCCAGCAGGGACAACCATAAATTTATTAAATCTTATTGAACTTACTTCACCTACAGGTATATGCCTGATTCTTAGGCTTCCATTCCTCAGTGGAGAATGCGGTACAAGCAACCACCATGAATATGACGATATATTTGACAGAATTAGACAGGCTGGTGGAAGAATAGAAGCAGTTAATCAATAATATATTCTAATCTCTGTGACAAAAGTATACACTTACTTTTGTCACAGTTCTTTACTTACTTCAAAGGAGGTAAAAGCTATAAATGGGACTTTTACGAGCAATCAGCGAGCGGAGCGAGTAATCTTTAATTGCTCAGTGCTTCCGACTAAAAGGAGGTTGAATTTTATGAGCAATAACTATAAGAAGGTTTTTGATACTATATCACAGCTTAGCCAATTATCAAACCTATCACAGTTTGTTAAAGTAGAACAATTCCCACAAAATCAGGAAACTGAAAAATTTGAAAGCAATGAAAACATACCTGAGGAATCAAAATATATATATATCAGTAAAGACGATCTTGTTAAGCTTTTCCCTCAATTAGAAGGAAAACTTGATGTTACTAATATACTTGGGGGATTGCTCGGAAAACTTCCTGGTTTAAAAAATATAATCCCAACTACTGAATCAGTCTCCAAGGCACCAAAGACAGATCCAGCTCCCCCTAAGGAGTCCCCGGACGCTTCTTCTACTGTTACTTTAGAATCAGAAAAAGTAAAAGAAGAGTAAATCCTTTATTATTATACTTATTTTTATTATGCTCCTCATAAACAAAGACTGTTCAAAAAATCACTAAACGTAGAATTATAAGTTAGTGGCTTTTAGGACAGTCTTCCTTTCATTACTCTCATTGTTCTACTCTTTTAATTGAGTTTATTCTTGTTGTATTTTATCAAATCATTCATTTAAGGCTATGCTTTCTAGATGTGCTAGCTCATTGTATGATATAATACTAATTACAGTTTTAATTCAGCTTATTGCAGGTTAATTTAATATAATTCAGGAAGTGAAAGAAATGGATTTATTTGATATAGCAAATCAAAAGAATAACTCAGCTTTAAAGCCTTTGGCTGAGAGAGTAAGACCTGAAACTCTTGAAGAGTACATAGGACAGGAGCATTTGCTTGCAAAGGATAAAATGCTTTATAGAGCTATTATGACAGATAATATATCTTCAGCAATATTTTACGGACCGCCTGGGGTAGGAAAAACTACTCTTGCAAGAATCATAGCCAACCAGACAAAGGCTAATTTTATAGAGTTAAGTGCCGTAACTGCCGGAACTGCTGATGTAAAAAAAATAGTACATGATGCTGAGAACAGCTTAAAGCTATACAGCAGAAAAACAATTCTGTTTTTAGACGAGGTTCATAGGTTTAGTAAATTGCAGCAGGATTCCCTTCTCCCCTCAGTTGAAAAAGGAATTATAACTCTAATTGGCGCCACAACTGAGAACCCATACTTTGAGGTAAATAATGCGCTTCTTTCCCGTTCCATGATTTTTGAGCTTAGAGCGTTAACTGATGAGGATGTAATAAAAGCTTTGAAGAATGCATTAAAAAGTCCAAAAGGGTTTGGCGATCTTTCTATAGATATTGAAGAGGATGTTTTTAAATACTTTGCTGTTCACAGCAGCGGAGATATCAGAAAAGCACTTAATGCTCTTGATATGGCTGTCAAGACCTCTAAAAAACATGCTAATAAAATTGTTATTACCGTAGAAGACGCAAAAGAATGTATACAAAGGAAAATGACTTTATACGATAAAAATGGTGATAACCACTATGATACAATTAGTGCCTTCATAAAATCCATGAGAGGAAGCGATCCTGATGCAGCAGTTTACTATCTTTCAAAAATGCTGGATGCTGGAGAAGATCCGGTTTTTGTAGCAAGAAGAATTGTAATTTTCGCTTCTGAGGATGTTGGAAATGCTGATCCAATGGCTCTTGTTGTTGCTACCAGCGCTATGACAGCAGCACATATGATAGGAATGCCCGAATGCAGAATAAATTTATCACAAGCTGCTATTTATGCCGCTTGTGCTCCAAAGTCCAACGCATCCATAATGGCTATCGATACAGCTCTCAGTGATGTTAGGCAGCATAGAGATTCCGGAATCCCTCCCTATCTTATGGATGCCCATTACAAAGGAGCCCAAAAGCTTGACCGTGGAATTGGTTACCTTTATCCCCATACCTTTGGCGGCTTTGTAGAACAACAGTACCTTCCTAATTCACATAAAAACAAAATTTACTATAAGCCTACTGAAAACGGAATTGAAGGGAAGATTAAGGATAGACTTAACAGGTTATGGAAAAATAAACCCAGATAATATATTAAGGGGATGCTTCATACATCCCCTTAATATATTATACTGTGAAACCAGAGGTAAGTTCATTTAATTTCTTAGCCATTTCAGACAGACTTTCCGTAGTCTTTCCTATTTCAGTCATTGTACTTAACTGCTCTTCTATACTTGCACTTATGTTTTCTGTACCGCCAGCCATTTCATTTGAAGTTTCCGCAATATTGCCTATAGCCCTTTCTATTTCTTTTGTGCTTTGAGCCTGCTGCTCATTAGCATCTTCAATTTGCTCTATTTCGCTTACAATATGCTGAATACTTTCAATTATGTTCTCTATACTCTGTGAAGCTTCTGAAGCTTTATCAACTCCAAGAGATACCTTTTCTTCAACCTGTACTACAGAATTTACTGCAGTAGCTGATTTTACTTGGTTCTCCTTTATAAGTTTGGAAATCTCGTTTGCTGCATTATTGCTCTCATCTGCAAGTTTTCTTATTTCATCTGCCACCACGTTAAAGCCTCTTCCTGCTTCTCCGGCTCTAGCCGCCTCTATAGCAGCATTTAAAGCTAAAAGGTTAGTCTGTTCTGAAATAGATGTTATGATCTGAATTATATCACCTATCTTCTTTGATGAATCGTCTAAATCATTAATTATCGCTGAAACTTCTTTTGAAGAATCTGCTATTTCCTTTATCGAAGAAACAATCTCAGAAATCTTATCTGCGCTGTCTTTTGCCGCTTCTTCAGCCTTCCTGCTGTTATCTGTCGTATTCTTGCTCGCTAAAGAAGTTGCTTCCGAAAACTTCGCTGCTTCTGAAAGGCTTGCCATTGTTTCTTCTGCAGCTGCAGCGCCATCTGAGGTTCCTGAAGCTATTTCAACAACAGTACTTGATATTTGCTCTAATGACTGCGTTGTAACTCCAGTTGCCGAAGCTAACTGCTCGCTTGAGAATGTTATAGTTTTTGCAGAAGAAGACACTTCTTTAATAATGCTATGCAGTCTTTCTATAAATAAGTCAAAGCTTCTGCTAAGTTCGCCTATTTCATCTTTGCTTTCATAGCCTATTCTTTGAGTTAAATCACCGTTATTTTGTGAAACTTCCTTTAGCTTTTTTGTAACCTGTCCTACAGGAACGATTATAGATCTTATTATAACTATAGATATAACTAATGCTATAGCAGCGCAAGCAGCTAATAAGACTACCACTGCTTTTATAGTATTGCTGTAAACCAGCTTGCTGTCATTGTAGGTCTGCTTTGCTGCAGCAGCCTGGTCCGCTATAATTTTATCTAAAGCAGTAACTAATTCTTTTTTTGTGCTGTCAAATTCAGTCATTCCTTGCGGAGGCCCTGGTTGTCCATTAGATTGCGTATTTTGAGTTGCATTAACTCCATTATTCTTTATGAATGTGTCCTTTGCGGTTATAAATGCATTATATTTTTCCAGTAAAGCCTTATACTCAGAATTACTCTTATAGTTTTCCATTTTCTTTTCAAGAGTAGCTGCACGAGAAGTCATATCATCCTGAACTGTTTTCATAGTTTTCTCATCGCTTCTGGCATCCATTATTGAGTTTGCCTGAGCTCTTATATACTCAACATCAGATTTAATTCCATCCAAATAAACAATGGGAGCAAGCCTCGAATCATTTAATTCAATAACCTTTGAGTTGACATTAGATATTTGTTTTACTGATACTACTCCAATTACTAAAAGAAAGATTAAAAAGCTTGCTGAAAGTATACTTATTTTTTGTGCTAATTTAATGTTCTTAAAAAATTTCATCTTGTCTTCCCCCAGTTTATATTTTTCTGCTATGTTATCTCAACTTATCTCATTAACCTTACGTTGCATTATTAACTTTATTCAAACCTTAAAGCATCTATCGGATTTAATTTTGAGGCCTTATTTGCAGGATATATGCCAAATATTATTCCTACTAATACTGAGAACAGAAAGGCAGCAGCTACAATATTATTGGATATTAAAATTGTAGTGCTGAAGAACTTTTGTCCAACATAGGAGCCTAAATAACCTAATAAAACTCCAAGTATTCCTCCAAATCCGCTTACACTTGCAGCTTCAATTAAAAATTGCGTAAGTATTGTTCTTCGTTTTGCTCCTATAGCTTTTCTTGTACCTATTTCCCTTGTTCTTTCAATCACAGATACAAGCATTATATTCATTATTCCGATTCCGCCTACAACCAAGGATATTGCAGCTATGCCGGCAAGCATTGTTGTCATACTCTTGTTAGTTGAAGTTGCTGTATCTAATAAACTAGTTTGATCCATAACTCTGTAATAACTTCGTGTTGTTGTACTGTTACTATTGCTGTTTATTTTGTATTTTTTATTTAAGAATAGCTGTAAATAGGCCTTTGCAGTATCCACTTTGTCTTTACTTTCTGCTTCTATATAGAAAGTTTTTGCACTGGCAGTTTTTAATAATCTCTCTGCTGTAGATAAAGGAACTATAATTCTGTCATCGCTGGAGCCTTGACTGGAGGTTCCTGATGATTGAAGTACACCGATTATATTAAACTCAATACCATTTACATACATAGTATTACCTGTTACGTTTGTATAACCAAAAATGTTTTGGGCAGTTTCTGTTCCTATTACAAGCACATTTAGCCTGCTGTCAATATCTCTCTGATTTATAAATCTTCCAGAAGCCACTGTTAGCTTTCTTATTTCAGCATAGTTTGGTGTAGATGCCTCAAGAGTTGTAGTGCTTGTCTTTTCTCCAGCCTTAATATTAATGCCTCCTTGAGAAATTGTTGGCGCAATCTCTTTTATTCCCGGCTTTGTTTTTAACTCCTCAAGTTCCTCCTCAGTTATGGTAGGAGTTCTGTTTCCTGTTATATTTACTGTTATTAAATTAGTTCCAAGCTTCTCTATTTGGTCGCTTACCTGTTTTTGAGTTCCCTGTCCCATACCTACAAGAATAATTACCGAGGAAATACCTATAATTATTCCTAGCATTGTTAAAAATGAGCGCATTTTGTTATGCCAAACGGAAGATAGTGACATCCTAATAAGCCTTGTAATTTTCATGCTCTCATCTCCTTATCATTAAGTTCATCTGAAGTAATTCTTCCATCTCTTACTGTAATCATTCTCTTAGCATAAGATGCAATTTCTTTATCGTGTGTAATCATAATTATTGTGTTGCCTTCATTATTTAAATCCGTAAGCATTTTTAATACTTCTTTTCCTGTTTTGCTATCCAGCGCTCCTGTAGGCTCATCTGCAAGTATTATCTGAGGATCCGTTACCAATGCTCTTGCTATGGCTACTCTTTGCATTTGGCCTCCGGAAAGCTCGGAAGGCTTATGCTTTAAGTGGGTTTCAAGTCCTACTCTCTGCAGAGCAAGCTTTGCCTTTTCCCTAACTTCTTTATTTGAATATCCCAAATAAATTAACGGAAGTTCCACATTTTCCAAAATGCTTAGCTTTGCAAGCAAATTATAATTTTGAAATATAAAGCCTATCTTTTTATTTCTTATCTCAGCAAGCTTATTATCGCTGCATTTTGTATTAAGCCCGTCTAGAATATACTCTCCATTAGTCGGTGTATCAAGACAGCCTATGATATTCATAAGCGTAGACTTACCTGCTCCTGAAGGTCCAACAATTGCTGTGTATTCTCCTTTATATATGGTCAGATCAACAGAGTCTAAGGCTTTAAAGCTACTGCTTCCCATCTTATATACCTTTTCAATATTAGTCATTTCTATCATTGATTTTTTATTTAAATTCTGTTCCATATTAACCTCCCATTAAAACAGAGCTGAGTAATTATTACTTGCTTCCGCTTTGGTTTCCTCCCTGAGGTCTTCCGCTGCCCATCATATCCTGGCCGCCAAAGCCGCCCATATTATTATTTTTATTGCCGTTCGTGCTGCTGCTTGTAGAAGGAAGTTTTACTGCAAGCTTATCACCTTCTGAAAGTCCTTCTGTAACTTCAATATAATTATCTGTTTCAAGCCCTGTTTTAATCTCAACCTGTTTACCGTTGGCAGTTGAATTTTGCTTAGTATTTCCTTGCTGATTATTGCTGCTTTGTGAATCAGTATCTGATCCAGCGCTGCTGTCTGCTAATCTCACATACTTTTTGCCGTTGCTTTCTGTTACAGCTTCTACAGGAACTGCAAGCGCATTTTCCTTGCTGTCAATTGCTATGGTTACATTTGCATTCATACCAAGCTTTATTCCTGATGGATCCTTAACAGCCACAACTACATCATAGGTTGTTACATTATTTGATGTGGTTCCTGTTTGAGCTATTGTTTCAACTGCCCCTTCATAAGTCTTGTTCTTTATTGCATCAAACTTTATTTGAGCCTTTTGACCTATTTTAACATTATTAATATTAAGCTCATCTACAGACACCTTTACTTTTATTGAGGTCATGTCTACTATAGATAATACTGCTTTTGCCCCTTGAGCACTGTCTCCGTTAGTATTGTTTACTGCAGTAATAACCCCACCTATAGGCGCTGTAACTGTCATATTGCTTACCGCCTTATTCGCTTCGCTTAACTGAGTTTTAGCATCGCTTAAAGATAACTTGTCCATTGCTATTTTATTATCATCTACTTTCTCTGCACTCTCGTCGCTTGCTAAAGAAAGGCTCTGTTTAGTCACATTATTTTTTGCTGTAGTTACAGCATTCTTGAGCTGATCACTGTCAGCAGTAAAAAGCTTTTGCCCTGCGGTTACTGTATCGCCAACCTTCACAGATAATCCCGATATTGTTCCATTATTATTAGGCATTACATCCTTAGTATTTGCTGCATAAGCAGCTCCTGTTCCTTGAACCGTAACCTGAAGATTCATCTTTTTAGCAGTAACCTGTATACTTTGAACTGCTGATGCTGTGGCTGGCTTTGCTGCAAAGTAGGTTTTATAACCGTAGTATCCTCCAAATCCGACTGCAATAACAATTACCCCTGTAACAATAGCTTTAATCAATTTACTCTTCATTATTAACCCTCCTGTATTCTTTATAAGTACATGACAATTATTAATTGTCATTCCTCCACTATCCTTCTCTCATCTATAAATGAATTATATCTTCGAATTGTTGCATGAGTATCAAATAATTATGTGAACTTTGTGTGATAAAAAATAACCAGCATCACTGCTGGTTATCTTTCTTTAAGATTGGATATTTAATTATAAAACTTACACCATGTTCTCTGTTGACAGCTTTTATCTCGCCGCCATAGAAATCAATTATTTTCTTTGTAATAGCAAGACCTAGTCCAAAGTTTCCTGTCTTATCCTTATACATATTATCAAAAATATGTTCTATATGTTTTGAGTCTATATTAGGTCCGTCATTATATATTTCGAGTAAGGCAAAGTCCTCCATTCTGCTTAAACTTACTGATATTTTTTCTTTCGCATATCTAAGTCCATTTTCTAGGATATTTTCAACAGCAACCTTAACCTTATCCAGATTTCCGTTAACTATAACATCCTTCAAATCCAAATTCCAGTCAATCTTACTGTTTACAACTTCAAATCTGCTTGTTATGTGAAGGATTAGCTCCTTTAAATTGACTTCAGTATCCTCACTGTTATTTTCAAGGACATAATCAAGGGTATTTAGATATAATATCTGCTTTATTTTTTTCTCAAGACCAATAGCCTCATCTCTTATTATTTCAGCAGTATTTTCAACTGAGTCAATATACACACCGTCTATAATTGCATCTGCATGACTCATTATAACCATAACAGGGGTTTTCAGGTCATGAGAAATACTCTGCAAAAATGTTTTTTCTTCTTCATCTGCCTTTTTTAATTCCTTCTGCATTTGATTCATAGAGGCTGCAAGACTTCCTATTTCATCTTCACTTCTTACAACTATAGGTTCCTTCCAGTCCTTTCTGGCAATTTTCTTAGTAAATGCTTCAAGCTCCTTAAGAGGTTTTGCAATAAATTGTGCTACAATCTTTGATGCTATAAAGCCTATGGCAATAAACACAACTCCCACTATTATAAACATATAAAGAAGATTATTTTCATCCTTGTATGGCATATAGGTTACCAAATAAGACTTACCGGAGCTGCCGTCGTCTACAGAACTTATTATAAATAGAAATCTAACATTTTTATAGGTCTGTTTAAATTCATTCCCATTCATGCTACCGTCCTTTATAAAGCCTGCCATCCACATCCTAACTTCGTTATCATTGAAAAAATCCTGTGGGCGAGGCCCAGTTATATCTTTACCTTGAGGCGGTATGTGGTCTCTTTTATTTAAGTCTCTTATTTGTGTTTTACTGTCATCTATATTTAGAATAAAATTATTGCTTCCCTTAAGGTTTTTAAACTCATCAAACCTATTTGTATCTGTACCATTAAAGTTATTACCCTTTAACAAATAATCATGAACAACCTTTAAATCTTGAATTTTATTACTTTCATCTATTTTTCTAAAGGCAAATAAGTATAATAGCGAAATACATAATATAATTATCAATATAATAACTGTAAAGGTAGTCCATATTCTCATAGTTAAAGATTTAAATTTAAATCTGTCTTTTAATTTTTTCATCATTTATTCACCAGCTTGTAGCCATAACCATAAACAGTTTCTAGGGCTAGTTTCTCCATCTTCTTTCTAAGCCTTCTTATTGTGTCGTCAACTACTCTATCTGAACCAAAGTAATCGTCTCCCCATACATTTACTAATATTTGCTCTCTAGAAATAAGATTATTCTTATTTTCAATAAAATAACTTAAAAGTTCGAATTCCTTATTAGTAAGCTGTATTTCTTCATCGTCTAAGAAAACCGTTCTCTGATTTTTACTAACTTTATAGCCGCATATATTTACAATTGAATCCGCTCCTTGGGAAGAATTACTGCCATATACTCTCTCCATAAGCTTATTAGTCCTTATAACAAGCTCTCTAGGCAAAAAAGGCTTCGACAAGTAATCGTCACTTCCAAGCTCTAATCCTACCACTCTATCAAGCTCTTCATTTCTTGCAGACATAAAAATTACTGGTGTATTTTTATTATTATCTTTAATAGCTTTAATAAGTTCATAGCCATCTACCCCCGGAAGCATTATGTCAAGTATCCAAAGATCAGGCATATCCTTAACTTTATCAAGTGCTGATAAGCCGTCTGAAAAAGTTGTTACTTCATACCCCTCTCTTTGCAAATACTTCTCAAGCAATATATTCAGGCTTTTTTCATCTTCAACAAGATATATTTTTCCAGCCAATTTTATCACCTCAACTTTAGGATTTCTTATATTGTAGCACAAAATTTAGTGAGGATTTTAGATAAATTATGTGAAAAATATGTGTTATTTTAATAAGGCGCATAGAAAAACCAAGTTTTTTTATATCTTGATTTTTATTAATCCCATATTATTATTAAGAAAATCTAGCCTCCTGACAAATATAGTTCTTGAATTCTCGCTCCAGTATGGACTTCTGTAGCAAAATCTCCCACTAAAAGATAATATCTGCTCCTCCTTAGATTTAGTGATACTCTTTAACCACTTCGCTTCATCTATATCTTTGAGGGGTGTATTGTCAGTCAAACGCTTTGCAATAGAAAAATTATTTTTATTAACCATATATACATTCTGTAAATTAACCTCAACTTTTACGTTTTTTCTTATTTCTTTTATATACCTTTCAGTTCTTATAAATGCTATATATTCTCCATTTGGAGATATGCTTGGCTCCTGACCTTCACCAATATCCTTTTGATAGCCATCTTTTAAAGACTTATAAATTATATGTCCATTTTTCACAAAGACCACTGCATCTTTTGCTTTTACATCATTATTTAAATAAGCCTTTATTTTCAATGGATTGTATAGCAATGTTATCATGAAGCAGATAACAACTGAAACAGCAGCTCTTCTCATATCCTTATTCTCCTTATTCAACATTTAAACCAGTGTATATATTTTTAATAACAAATCTCATTTCAATCTTTTTCCCATATAGCTGTAAAGATATGAATAAAGTATTGATACTTGTTTTAATTTATGCTTTTTTATTCAACAGTATTAAAATCACGAAATAAATCTTTTTAATTTAAACTTTTGAAAACATCCAGAAGCTCAGGATAGAAATCTTTAAAGCTTTTATATTTTTCTCTATTATTTTCATATTCTTCAAGCTTATTTGTAAGTGTTTCAATATAAAGAAATCCATTTGCCTTTTCAAGATAGATTGCTCTATCATACTCTTGTTTTCCTGCATGTATATATGCAAGTCTTGCTACAACTGCTCTTACAATATGTTCATTAACACAGGTTTCCCAATTTGTATAGGCCTGCTTTTTCATCTTGTCAGATATGGGGTCAAAAAGTTTGCTAGAACTTTGAACTTCAGATTCGTATTGTTCAGTTAGTGGATTAACAAAAGAATGACTGAACTCATGTAAAGCTACGTACCTAAAGCTTTCTTTCTCTCCCATTACAGGTATATCATTTTCAACCGAATTTGTTCCTTGAATGCTGTAGACATCATAATTGCCATTTTCGCTTTTTATTCTTGGTCCATATCCTCCGCCAGCAAACATTGGTGCTAAAATTATATTGTAGCTTTTTTGTTTCATACCATAATATTGTTCAAGATAACCTATATAATCTTCATCTCCCATAAGCTTTGAATTTTTATCCAATACAGATTTATAAAATTCCTGATGCTTATTAAAATACTCATTAAATTTTGTCTTAACTGCAAAATTTTTAATTTGTTCTGAAAACTTATTTAAGCTTCCTTCACCAATTCTGGATTTAAGCTGTTCATCAAAATCCTGTTTCGCTTTTAAACTTAATGGATTTGACAAATAAAGCATAGTGTAGGGAGGTGCATCGTATGCAAAATTTATACTGCTCATAGTATCAAAAAGCTTAACCGCTTCATGCTTTGAAAACTTAGAAAAGTATTTTATCATATCATTTTTATAAGAAAAATCCCTATCTGTTAAAAGATGATACTTTTCATTATAGCCGCTCACTGACTGAAGAGCAGCTAATACCTCAATTCTAGGGTCAATCATCATATTTATTCCGTTAACATTTTTGTTTATCGGTTCTAAATCTTTAACAGCTGCATAAGAAAATTCAGCTGCACTTTCTCTGATAAGATACACTGCTATTACAATAAAAACTATTGATATAGCAAATAAATAGTTTTTAATTCTTTTTCCCATAATATATTCCCCCATAAAATATAGACCAACCCAATGGTAAGCCTTTTAATCATTCAGAATAAATATAAACTTCTGACTGCCACTTATCTATCCATCCATCATATACAAAACCTAGTTTAATCAGCAAATTTTTAGAAGCAATATTTTCTTTTTCAGTCATTGCCACTATTTCACAGCCAGGATAGCACTCTTTAAGTTTCGGCAATAAAGCCTTCAAAACTTCGCTTATGTAACCTTTACGAGCATAAATCGGATTGATTGAATATCCAATTGAAATAGTCTTATCTTTTTTTGCCAGATATAAATCCCCTAGAAGCTCATCTGTGGCTTTATCTGCAACAGCAACCTGCATTCCCCTTTCTATATTCAAAGGAACCAATAGTGATTTTCTATACTCATCTTTTTTTAAGTTCTTAAAATCTTGATACTTCATCCATTCTTCGTTGTTTCTATAAGTCATGAAAGAGTCTAGATCCTTTTCTTCGAAACCTCTTAATACACATCTGTCCGTTTTAAGCATTTGAACACCCCATCTTAAATTTTCTATACAAATAAGTTACTAAATAATAGTGTAAAATATTATTTATATTCATTTATAGATCAAACCTCTCTTTTATCATCTGTGCAACAGCTTCTGCAGAAAGATTGGAATTATCAATTTTTATATAATTATCAAAAGAAATTTCGCCTTCATTGCTTACACAACGATATTTTTCATCATCATTCATGATTCTTTGATTTGATATTTCGATATCTCGTTTTGAAGCTTTATTTTTCAAACGATTTTCTGTAGCATTCCTTTGCAATCTGACCTCTTTAGATGCAACCAACTCTACATAATATATATCTGTATTATACTTTCTGAAAATATCACATACATGATCAACATAGTCCCAGTCTGACTGTTGATCAAAGGCCCACATGTATGTAAAAATCAATCCATAGTTATTAGACTCTGCGAATTCTTCAAAAATAACTTCTCTCATACGAGATATTGCTTTTCCATTAAAGTACCTAAATATATCTAATATTGGTTCAATAGTCATATGATTATGAAATAATCGTAAATCAGTAATTTTAGTAAGTTCCTGCCCTACAGTCATTTTACCCACAGCAGCATTTCCGATTATAAATACTAGTTTCAAGATAACACCTCTTATTTTATATATTATTTTCTGCAATGTATTCTCTCTATGCAATAGCTTAAATTTCTAATATAATACAATTATGCCTTATATTATAAGACCGTACAATAAATTTTTAGTTAGGAAGATAAGAATATATCTTCTTTAGAAGTTATATAAAAAAGAGCATAGATAGCTTTAATTTGCAAAATCTGCCCACGCTCTTTGATTATATGTTCATTAATTTTTTTAAATAACCCCTCATTCTAAGTTTCATGTTAATTATACCAAGACTTATACAATTCTATATCATAATCTGGAATTTGATTAAATCTATTTCCATCACAAATAAATCTCAAATTTTCATCTAATTGTATATCAGCTATAAACATATTTGGTTTAATTGATAACTTAGAATTACAATAGTAATGAATAGGAATCTCATTTTCAGCATCTGGGCCAACGACACAGCTGCAGCCTAAAAATTTTTCATCATTTTGTATACCGCAAGCATTTGAACTTGCTAAATATATGCCATTGCTTTGTACATGATATTCTATTGCTCTCTTTAAATAATCCTTGGAACTTTTTAGGTCTGATAAATAAATAGCAGAAAGATTAATATATAAATTTACGCCCTTATAAGCATAATATCTTATTAACTCCGGGAAGCTTATGGTATCATAACAAATTCCAAAGCCTATTTTTCCGAATTCAGTTTCAAGAATCATCGGTTTAGTACCTTTTAAAAATATCTTATGTTCGTAGCCGTATAAGTGAATTTTATTATATATCTTAACTGTTTTATCAGGGCAGATGATGATAGCTGAATTAAATATCGTTTCTTCACTAAATGAAGGAGCCCCAAAACAAATATAAATATTATTTTTAGTAGAGAGCTCTAAAAATAAATCAATAACATTATCTAATTTTTCTTTACTTAAAAGCGTTATATTATCCATGTAATATTGATAACCTGTTAAACTTAATTCAGGAAATATAATAAAATTAACTTTATTGCTAATTGCATCACATATATATTTTTTCATTAAAATGATATTATCTTCAATAACTTTCTTGGAATTAAAATTTACTACTGCAACTCTCATATATCCCCCGCAATAAAATAACATAATAAGACTATTTTAACATATCCAAATAAAAAAAGCAGGGCACATACTGTAACCTGCTTATACAACTACCTTTGCTTCTACCCTACTGTATATTGTTTCATAAACCTTATTGCATATATTATCAAAACAATCCTCAATTTGCCTACTTAACGACAAGTCATAATCAAAGTTCTTCCCTTCGATACCAACTATTATAAAATCAATAGATTTATAGGAAATTTCAAAAGCCTTTATAAGGCTATATCCATGTTGAGAAAACAAACTTTGGTTATCATCTATTGCATAAATATCATTTAAACTATTAACCGTTACTGTTCCCGGCTCAATGCCAAAGCAGGTTGCATCAACTATGATTATATAGTCGTTTTCTTCAATTTTTCCGAGGCAATACTCAAAGTCTGTCTCTCCTATGATTACCTTTATGCCATTCTTCTCAAATTTTTCACTTAACTTTTCAATTATATGAACAGCCAATCCATCGTCACCCATGAGTCTGTTTCCTATTGCTATTATTTTTATGGACATATTATTATCTCCACCGATTTAAATCTATCGCTGACAACATGTGTAGCGCAGGATATACATGGGTCGAAGGATCTTACAATTCTGCCTATTTCAACTGGCTGCTCAGGGTTTTGAAGCTCTGTACCAATAAGTGCCTGTTCAATTACCCCTCTTGCTCCTTTTGAATCCGTCGGCGAGCAGTTCCATGCACTAGGTGTGATTATGTTGTAATGGTTTATTACCTTATTTTCAATAGACACCCAGTGTCCTAGAGAACCCCTTGTTGTATCCTTAAGTCCGCTGCCTCTTGAGCTGTCAGATATGTCATACTGCCTTTGTCCTACTGGTTCAAAGCTGACTCTTTCAAGCAGGCCCTCAATTATTTCTATTACCTTTTTAGCCTCCAAAACCCTGGCAATAGTTCTGTCCATCATTGATATCTTATTTTCATAATTTCCGCTTAGTATCATTCTGGCGAGAGGCCCTACTTCCATAGGATGACCTTGGTAACGTGGCGCTTTTACAAAGCTGTACGCCTGAGCCTTGTTCATATCATCTTCTGTAAAGCCTCCAAATAGATTATCCTGAACTGTTTCACCTTTGTACCAGGAGTTATATATATTTTCAGTTATTTTTATCTGCTCAAAGCTTCTTATCTGTCCGTTAATCAAAACTGCGGGATTTACATAGCTTATTTCCTTTTCTTTATAGGTGTCGAATACTCCGTAGCTCATCAGGTTTCCATAACCTATACCCATCTTAAAATAGTCCTTATAGTACTCAGCTATAATATTTACATCTTCCAGCATCCTGTTATTGATGAAGGCCTTTATTTCAGAAACCAAATACTTTAGATGAACAAGCTTGGAAGCATCTAAGCCTTCTGTTACTCCGCCTACGAAAACTCCATGATTGTGAGGTGCCTTTCCTCCAAGCACTGCCAGTCCTTGATGTGAAAGCCTGCTGAATTTTACGGCCTCCAGGTAGTCCTCTGATATTTTCTTGTTTAAGGCTTCCGGGAGCCTTAAGTCATATAAGCCTGCAGAAGATACAGGCTGGATGTCCGGAGTTAGTACAAAATCCGGCAACGTATACAGATAAAAGTGTCTTACATGATTTTGAATAAACTCCCAGCCATGAATAATGTCTCTCAGTATTTTATCATTTTCACTAGGCTGCACTCCAATTGCATCTTCAAGCGCAAGAGTAGATACAACCGAATGTGCTGTGGAGCAAATTCCGCATATTCTCTCAGTGAAATAAATTGCATCGAAGGGTGCTCTGCCTAAAAGCATTTTCTCAAAGCCTCTAAATAGCAGTCCGCTGCTTTTAGCATCAACTACCTTATTATTTTCAACCTTTACCTCTATCTCCATAAAGCCGCTTATGCGAGTAATTGGATTTAATGTTATTGTTCTACTCATAAACTCACCTTCACTCTCTATTGCTCTTTAATATCTTACAAAGGGTTCCATGCCATCAGGAAATGCAAAATTAGCACATCCGATGCAGGGAGTATTGCCTCCGATAGGCCAGTTAACCCTGCCATTCCACTTTCTAGTTGGACAGTCGGTTCTTGTAATTGGACCTCTGCAGCCTAGCTTGAACATGCAAGTCTCATCTCCAAGCTTTTTTGCAAAAATTCCATTATCGAAAAAGGATCTTCTTTGGCAGCGATCATGAATGGTTACTCCGTAGAATAGAAGAGGTCGGTTCATATTATCAACCTCTGGTTTACCTTTTGTAACGATATGAGCGAGAGTTCCTATGACCCAGGCTGGGTTACAGGGACATCCGGGAAGGTTAATTACATCCCTTTTTAATGCAGTGCTTAAACTCACACTTTCTGAAGGGTTAGGTCTTGCAGCTGAAATTCCGCCGCTGGAGGCACAGGTTCCCACAGCCAAAACATATTTAGCCTTTTCCCCTGCCATTTTAATCGCCTCCAGAGCAGTTATTTCCTTTCCTTTGTATTTAGCAACAATATTATAGTTTCCGTTATTTTTTAATGCTACAGCTCCATCAACTAATAATATGAATTCTGTTTCCAGGGTTTTTATAAACTCCTCAAAGGCAACTTCGCCTTCTTTAGCCATTATGCTGTTGTTGTAGGTTAGATTCACCATTTCCCTTAGAAAAAATAATACATCAGGGTCGGTTGCATCCAAAAGTGAAATAATATTGCCTGAACAGCCTGTGGCCTCAAGCCATATAGCATTTATCTTTCTGTGTTCTCCCACTCTAATGCATCTAACAGCTTCATGAACCATGCTCCAGGCTGATGTCTGCTTATCAGTCCACAAAGGACAGTTTGATAAGTCGTTCAACTTTGCTACCCCCAGCTTTATTAAATATCATATTATTTTATTAATGAAATCTTTATTCTATTACTCTAATAAGAAATATTCCATCAGCTATAGAGCAGAATTCACCTATCTATACAGCCTTCAAAGTACTGCGTATGTTATCAAAAATATCAAAAGCATTGGCATTGCCCTCTATAGTCTCCAAAATCCCAATCTCTTTATAATAATTTAATACCGGCTGTATGGATTTATTGTAAACAGTAAGCCTGTCTAAAACTATATGTTCTTCATCATCGTTTCTATGAATTAAAGTTCCTCCGCAGGCCTCGCACTTATCCTTAAGTTTTGAAGGATTAAAGCTTACATGATAGCTTGCTCCGCAATTACTGCAAAATCTTCTGCCTGCTATTCTTTCTAAAACAGTGTCTTTTGAAACATTAATCAAATAAGCCTTATCAATATATTGCTTATCTTCAGCTAATATTAATTGAAGCAATTTTGCTTGATGCAGGTTTCTTGGAAACCCATCAAGTAAAAATCCATCTTTATTTTCTTCTTTTTTAAGACTTTCCTTAACTACTGAAATTGTGAGCTCATCCGGTACTAAATCACCTTTTTGAATATACTCATTTGCCTTAATTCCCAATGGAGTGTTATCTCTTATCTGTGCACGAAATAAATCACCGGTTGATATATGCGGGATTTTAAGATAATCACAAATCAATTTTGCCTGGGTGCCTTTTCCGGATCCCGGTGCACCTAGTAATACTATTCTCAAAGGCTTTACCTCCATTTTCTTCAGCTTGATATTTTTTATCAAGGAAAATAAAAAGTTGATAATTTTTACTATATATAAAGCAAAAGTTCTACTACATTGATGTTGTCCAAAAAACTTTTAAAGATTAAATATTTTGCAACAACCTCAATGTGAGAACTTTATTTCATTTTATATCCTATTCTTCTCCAAACTTTGATTCTACTAATTTTATAAGTGCATCTACTGCTGCTTTTTCATCTTCACCCTCAGCAGAAATTGTTATACTGCTGCCCTTTGTCAATCCTAGTGACAATATGTTTATCATTGATTTTGCATTTCCTGTTCTTCCGTCTTTTGAAACTGTTATATTTGACTTAAAGCTTGCTGCTGTCTTTACAAACACAGCCGCCGGTCTAGCATGTATTCCTGTTTTATTTTCCACAATTATTTGTTTTGATATCATTTTGGTTACCCCCTGCAAATTATAAATTTATTTTCAATTATATATTTAGCAATAAACATGCCAAATATAGTTATTCAGCAAAAAACTTAAGTTTTGAGTCATAGTTACCCTAAAATGGCTTAAATACTTACTTCTTTGCTGTCTTCTAATTTTTATATATTTCATATGTATTATAAAGTGCATAGGCAGGTTGATAATTTTTATCAACCTGTTATTTTTAATAACAAAATACGTTAAAATAAAAAAAGCAGAGTACTTTAGTACCCCGCTTAATTGTTAACACTGCCAGATAAATCATATAGTTGTTCTGAACTATTTGGACTTGCTCCATCAGATGAATCTGCACCATATGAAATTAACTTTCCATTTTGCTGAACCCAGAACATAATTTCACTGTTAGAATTTCCTCTGCCACTATCACCAGCTAAAACATATCGTATTTCTCCGTTTTTTACAAGAGCTTTAAATTGATCAAGGCTCATTACAGTTTCATTCGCCATAAATCCGCTCAGGGAAGCAACGTATAAATCAGTATTTATTGTAAGGTTTTCTGCAGTATTTGATGAACTTACAACAATTTGAGCTTTTCCATTTACTTTGTGATTATTTAAAAAATTAACTAAATTCTCTGTGCTTATATTATCAAAGCCAAGCCCACGGTCGTTATTTCTCATAAAACCTTCAGATGAATTTTGCTTTGAGGCTAGTTGTGCCTGAAGAAGTTCCATGCCCGCTGACGGATTTGTTGAATCTACGGCATAAAACATTGCAGCACTGGAACCTACTAAAGGTGATACAAGAATTCCTGCTACTCCTAAAGATACAAGCATCTTATTGATTTTAGTTGAGTCTTTTTTCAAGAGCTTAGTTCCAATCATTATAAGAACAGGTACAAAGCTTAAGGCAATTAATAAAACCATCAATATCTTAACTTTCTGTGAGGAGCTTACAAAATAAGAAAGCATTATCAGCTGTACTAAACCATTAATAAGTAAAGCTACCGGCAAAAACCACGCTTTCCAGCCTCCCTCTTTGTACATTTCCCACATAGTCACAATTCCGATTCCTGATAATGCAGCTGCCGGAGGAGCCATCATTGTTAAATAATGAGGATGGAATAATCCTGTATTAAAGCTGAAATATATAAATTCAGGGAACAGCCACATAAACCATAAAATAAGTGCTTGTTTTTTAGAATTATCCAATTTAATTCTCAATTTTTCTTTTACCGATGCTGATATAAATCCAACAAACGCCAGAGGTATAAACCAAACTATTTGATCTGCAAGTATGTTTTTAGAGAATAAACGTGTAATGCCTGCTTGAGTTTGATTTCCAAAGGTACCTGACAGCCCGCTGCTGCTTCCTGGACCTCCCCCTTGAAAACCTCCACCCATACCTGGCGCCCCTTGACCTTTTCCTCCATCTTGAAGGTTCATGTCCTTGAAGCTTCCGTCATGCTCCCTGTCTCCTTGCATCTGTCCATCATTATCAAAGTTTCCCGGTACACCTTGACCACCCTGTCCAAAGTTTCCTGGATCTCCTTGTCCTGGGCCTCCCTGACTAAAACCTCCAGGTCTTCCTTGCCCCTGCTGATTATTGCTGCCTCCAAATAGGCTGCCAAGGCTAAGCCTTTCTGAGCCATTATGACCGATAATAAGTCCCATTTCTGTATTATTACCGCTGCTTCCAACATAAGGACGGTTGCTTGCAGGTATGGAATCTACGATCAGCGCCCAGGAAAATGATACTGCAAGCAAGATTGCTGTACCTAAAGCTAAATGTGTAATTCTTTTTTTCAATGATATTGTACCTGCAAACAAGTACATAATATATACAGCAGGCACAATCATATAGGCCTGAAGTGCTTTTATATTAAAACCAATTCCTATAAGTACCATGCTTAACACAAGGTATTTAAATTTACCCTTCCTTGCTGCAGCAGATAGTGCCCAGCAGGAAAGAATTAAAACAAGCACAAGCTGATTATCAATAGTGTTGTTTCTGCTTACTGCCACAAACACTGGTGTAATCGCAAGACATAAAGCTGAAATTAATCCGGCAGCACTTCCAAAGGATTTTTTAACTATTATATATAATACTACTGTGGAAAGAACTCCTGCCAAAGCCTGTGGAAGCAGTATGCTCCATCCGCTAAAACCAAATATCTTAGCAGATATAGCCTGAATCCAAAAACCAAAAGGCGGCTTATCGATAGTAACAAAACCAGCTGGATCCATAGCTACAAAAAAGAAGTTTTTTAGACTCATGGTCATGCTCTTTACTCCTGCTGCGTAATATTGATTAGCTGTCCCCTCTATTCCTAAGTTTACAAAATTTAATGCAGCAGATAAGATAACAATAGCTGTAAGATAAATATATTCTTTTATTTCCCTAATCTTTTTCACTTTACATACCTCCTATTATCATGTTTGTCAAATCCATTGTCTTTTGCTGTTAAACTTAATGCTGCTTTACATTAAATCCTTTTGACAGCATTTGAACGCCTGATAAATCTTCCAAAAACCCAAAATCTATATCCTAAAAAATTAACTATCTGAGCAAGTGCCATTGATACAATTTTTGCCAGTAAGGCATTCATATAATGGTCTTTAAGCAGCACACTTAAACCTATTATGCTGACACTCAGCGATGCTAAATTAACGGTAATAAATTGAATAATTTCGTTTGAAGTTTTTTTATTAGTTCTTGTATCTTTAAAAGTCCAGAACTTATTGCAGAAAAAACTATTCAGCGTGCCGCTTGAATAAGATAAAATTTGACTTACTACATAGTTAATTCCAACCACACCATTTAGCACTGAAAAGATTCCAAAGTCAATCAAGGTGTTCAGGCATCCCACAAAACCGAACTTATTAATGTGCCTAAAGGTTTGATTATTTACCATCGCTAGTTTCATATTATTCCTCAAACTCCTTTTTACTGATTTCGCTTTCTATAATATAAAGCGGGCGTGCCTTGCTTTCATCAAAAATTCTTGCAATGTATTGCCCCATGATGCCAATACAGCAAAATATTAACCCGAACATCATAAGATTGATAGAAAGAATCAAGCCTAAATCCAATACTCTTGAACTATTTACAAAGGACTTTAAGATGTCGGTAATAAGTAAAATCAGCCCAGCTACAAAGGTAATGCCGCCCAGGTAACTCGCAATTACTAAAGGTTTGTATGAAAAAGAGGTTATGCCGTCAAGGGCAAGCTTTATCATTTTTTTCAAAGGGTATTTGGTTTCACCTGCAAATCTTTCCTGTCTTATAAATTCTACGTAGGTCTGCTTGTAACCAACCCAGCTCACAAGCCCTCTTACATATCTATTTTTCTCAGGAAGTGAAGTAAGCGCATCACAAACTTTTCTATCAATCAATCTAAAATCTCCCGTATCCACAGGAATTTCAATATTAGTCATGCTTCCTAAAATTCTATAAAAGGCTTTAGCTGTAAATTTCTTAAAAAAGGTTTCTCCCTCTCTCTTTGCTCTTTTTCCATAAACGACCTCATAACCATCCTTCCATTTTCTTATCATGCCTAAAATTACTTCAGGAGGATCCTGTAAATCTGCATCAATAACTATAATAGCTTGTCCTAAAGATAATTCCATACCAGCTGTAATTGCCGCCTGATGTCCAAAATTTCTAGAAAAGTTTATAAGTCTTATATTCTCGTCTTCTTCACATATAGACTCTAATTTTTCTCTTGTCTTATCTTTGCTTCCATCATTAACAAATATAATTTCATATTCTTCCTCAGTTTGTTCCATAACTTGCTTTAATCTTTTATAACTCTCAAAAATAACAAGCTCCTCATTATACACGGGCACTACTAAAGAATAAGTTTTTCCATACATAATTCTCTCACCCCAATTTTCATATACAATTTCATTTATTGACTAAATTATATAATTAAATTGTTGCAGCATTATCAGATAATTATGTGAAACTTATGTGAAATTGTAATGTTTTCCATAAAAATAATTTTCCATAAACAAAAAACAGCTGGACTTCCAACTGTCTTTTGTTTATCATTATTAACTTTAAATCTGACGATAATAATTCTATAGTTTTGCTGCTTGGATCTGAGGTTCTGCTTTCTTTCGAATCTGACGTCTTGCATAAAAGTAAATTCCTACTTGACCAAGTCCTGCCAGTGTCCAAGTCACAGGATAGCAGGAAAAGAGAATAACTTCTGTAGGATACCATTTAAATATTGTAACAAGCCACACAATCCTCATTAGGCAGGCACCGATAAGAGTTGAAAGCATAGGCATTATAGAATAGCCCATTCCTCGAGTAAGCCCCGGAAATACATTCATAATTCCACAGGTAAAAAATGCAGCTATCATTATATTCATTCTCAGTATCCCAAGTTTTATTACTGCGGGGTCGGAAGTATATATGCTTAAAAGAGGCCTTCCAAAGAGTAAAATTGCACCTCCTAAGAGAATCCAGGTAGAGAAAACCAAGATTGTGCTCACCTTTGCAATAGTATCAATTCTATCATACTTTTTTGCTCCCATATTTTGTCCGGTAAAGGAAATGGCTGCATTATAATAGGCATTCATTGTGGTTCCGATATAGTTTTCCACATTTCCTGCAGCTGCACTTGCTGCAACCATTGTGGAGCCAAAGGAATTAACCGCTGATTGAACCAATACATTGGAAATGGAGAATAAAAGCCCCTGCATACCTGCTGGCAGGCCGATCCTTACAATAATCTTCAGCTTCTGCATATCAATACGCATCTTTTTCGGTATAAAACGCAAGCCTCCATCACATTTCATCAGGCACATTATAATAAGCACCACAGAAAGATACTCCGAAATAACTGTTGCTGCTGCCACCCCTGCTACACTCATGTGCAGCACAATTACAAAAAACAGGTTTAATATTACATGTAAAGTTCCGGTAATAACAAGATAATACATCGGACGTCGACTGTCACCTGCAGCGCGTAGAATAGCAGCAGCAAAATTATATACCATGGTTGCAGGAGTGCTTATGAAATAAATTTTCATATATAACGTCGAAAGCCCTATAATATCCTCCGGGGTGCCCATCATGTTAAGCAAGGGCTTCGAGAGTAATATTCCCGCCACCATAACAATAATTCCTCCTATAATGCTGATAGCAATTGAAGTATGAACAGACTTGCTCACATCCCCTTTTTTACCAGCTCCGGAGTCCTGAGCCACTACAACCGTTGTACCTACCGACAAACCCATAAACAATGTAATAATCAGGTTAATAAGTGAACCTGTAGACCCCACTGCCGCAAGAGCCTTGCTTCCGGAAAAACGTCCCACAACTACCATATCTGCAGTATTGAACATAAGCTGCAGGATATACATTGCCATAATTGGCAAGGCAAATATTAATATTTTCTTAAACAAAGGACCACTTGTCATATCAATGTTTCTGCTTCGGGTAATCATAATGGCTCCACTTCCTTTACTGTCATTATTTTAACTAAAATCGAAATAACTTTTTATTTAAATGTGTCAGCCACAAATAAAACTATTTGTTTTCCATAAAAAACCCTCACAAATATTAATTTTAATACAAGCTCTTTGCTAATACAATACTGCCTGTTTATATTATCCTCTTAAAATAGATTTAAAGCTCTAGGACCTGCCGTGTTCCATAGAGCTAGAAGTTATATATTTGATTCCTTGTATTTACTGCATAATACATATTATAGGTTGATACTTCGCTTTATAAATTTTCCGTATCCAGCTTCTCCAACAAATTTATTATCTTTAGCTACTACTTTGCCTCTAACTAAAGTGAGCACCGGATATCCCTTAAGTCTCATACCCTCATAGGCAGTATAATCTACATTTTCATGAAGAATACTATTTGTCATCACTACCTCTTTTTTAGGATCAATTATAACTATATCTGCATCTGCTCCTACGGCTATGGTACCCTTTTGAGGATAAAGCCCAAATATTTTTGCCGGATTTGCAGCTATAATCTCAACAAATTTATTTATGCTTATCCTTCCTTTTGAAACACCCTCTGAAAATAAAAGAGGCACTCTTGTTTCTATGCCCGGTGTACCATTGGGACACTTTGTAAAGTCGTCCTTGCCAAGCTGTTTATGTCCATTAAAATCAAAAGGACAGTGATCTGTTGCAACAACTTGTATAAATCCGTCCCTTATACCTTTCCACAGTTTTTCCTGATCTTGTTTTTTTCTAAGCGGCGGGCTCATTATATATTTTAAACCTTCATTGTTTGGGTCATTATAGCTTTCATCATCCAGCAATAAATATTGAGGACATGTTTCAGCATAAACCTTTTGCCCTCTTTCTGAAGCCATTTTTATATAATCAAGTCCAAGACCACAGGAAAGATGAACTATATATAAAGGTGCATTTCCTGCAATTGCAGCAAGATTTATCATCCTATTTATTGCTTCTGCCTCACATTCCTGCGGCCTGCTCAATGCATGATAAATTGGTGTAAGCATCCCCTTTTGAGAGTAGTAGCTTCTAAGATAATTTACTGCAGCGTCATTTTCAGGATGCACAGTTGTCAAACCTCCTAATTCCTTAAGCCTTATCAGAACTTTTAGAACCTCCATATCTGACAGCTTATAATCATAGGTTAGATATGCTTTAAAGCTTGGAATTCCTTCGTTATTTATTATCTCTTCCATTTCATCAAGGATTTCTTCATTTACATGCTGCAAAACACCATGAAAACTGTAATCTATAACCGCCTTCCCATCTGCATATCCATGATATGCATCTACTTGATGCTTTAAATTACAACCTTTTGGTCCAAATCCCATGTGATCTACAATAGTTGTTGTCCCACCACATGCCGCTGCAACTGTACCAGTATAAAAGTCATCCTTTGCAACTGCAATTCCTACATCAAGATTTAAATGTGTGTGAACATCAATCCCTCCGGGAATCACATATCTTCCTGTGGCATCAATAACCTCATGATTGTTTATAGGTAGGTTCACACCTATTTGTTTTATAGTGTCCCCATCAATATGAATATCTGCAATATAAGTATCACTAGCAGTAATAATTGTACCATTTTTAATTATTGTTGACATTTCTAACCCCCACGCTAAGTTTTCCTTTTTTCATTAATTCCTTGGTATTAGTTCTTTTTAAGTCGCCCCTAAATTATACTGATCCTCGCTCAACTTTATTACTTTTTCATAAATAAAAGAGGCTTTACGTCAGCCTCTATTTACCACTATTTTTATTATTCTTTTTCTTATCAGCATCGATAGTCAATTCTCTGGAGAACTCTGACGCTAACCTTCCATGAAATCTTTTGAAATCTATACTTTTATAAGAAGTATCCTTCCCTTTAGAACTACTGAAAAACTTCATTGTTAAATATATTAATGAAAATAATACTAACATTACAACTCCTGCTGCAAGCCATGCTCCTTGCCCACGAATGAAAGGCATACTTAACATAACAACATTTGTTCCTATTAAGGCAAGTGAGGATGTATAAGGAAACCCAGGCATCTGACACTCTCCTCGGGGTGTGCATCCGTTTAACTTTCGAAATTTTATATGTACAGACAAAATTACTTCATAGGTAAACAGAGTGCAAATCCGCTTGAAGCTACCAAAACAGGTATACTCTTGGAAAGAATAAACCTACTCCTAATGCCAACAGCATTCAGAAACCAGAAAATAATATACCTCCGCAATAATCATATAGTAAGTCAATAATATTATCTCTCAAATTAATATTTACATTCTTAAAATGATAATGCAGCTAGTTTTTGCTAGCTGCATTATATTAATAATAAATATTTAAAATGCTTAATCCACTCTTCTATAGTTAAAATATTTTCTTCCCCACCTAAGCGCCACATTAACAAGAGCAATCATCACCGGTACTTCAATAAGAGGACCTATTACTGCAGTAAAAGCTTCTTTTGATTCTATGCCGAATACTGCAACAGCTACAGCTATAGCTAGTTCAAAATTGTTGCTGGCAGCTGTAAAGGAAAGACTTACTGTTTTGTGATAATCTATGCCGGATTTATGGCTTATATAGAAAGAAACTGAGAACATAATTATAAAGTATATAACAAGTGGTATTGCTATTCTAATTACATCCATCGGAAGATCAATTATATATTTCCCTTTGAACATAAACATGATAACTATGGTAAATAAAAGAGCAATTAATGCAAAGGGGCTTATCTTAGGTATGAATTTTTCTCTATACCATTTAGTTCCCATCTTAGGCTCAAGTATTAATCTTGTAAGCATACCTCCTATAAAAGGTATTCCAAGATATATAGCTACTGATGAAGCTACTTCCCCCATTGATACATGGACAGCCATTCCTTCAAGCCCTATAGCCTTTGGAAGTACTGTGATGAATATATAAGCAAATATTGAATAAAATACAACCTGGAACATAGAATTAAAGGCTACAAGAGCTGCTGCATATTCATTATCCCCATCAGCCAGACTATTCCAAACAACTACCATAGCTATGCATCTTGCAAGTCCTATAAGTATCAGCCCTGCCATAAAATGCGGATAATTTCTCAAAAATATAACTGCAAGAGTAAACATCAAAGCAGGTCCTATAATCCAATTCTGTACCAAAGATAAAGTTAAAACCTTTGGATTTTTAAATACTTTTCCTAATTCTTTATAATTTACTTTAGCGAGCGGCGGGTACATCATTACAATAAGACCAACTGCGATAGGAATTGATGTTGTTCCCACAGACAATGAGGATAAGCCTGAAGCCAATCCCGGCGCTGCCCATCCTAAAAACACTCCTAAAGCCATAGCTATGAAAATCCATAATGTAAGATACTTGTCTAGCCAAGCTAATTTACCAACTGATTTACTCAAAATACCCCTCCTCATAATTAAACATAACTTATTTAATATCTCTTTCTACAGTTAAATCAATTTCATTATTTTGAATTCTCTGAGCCAAGTCTTTTACTTTTTTCTCTATAGCTTTTGCAGTCTTTATAAACTCTTCATCACTTTTACCGGACGGATCATCAAGCCCCCAGTCTTCCATGTGTTTTGAAGGCAGGAAAGGACATGATACATTACAGCCCATTTTGACAACTATGTCAATCTGAGGAATACTGTCTAAAAGTTTTGATTTTTGTGTTTCATTCATATCAACGTCATACAAATTTTTAATTATCCTTACTGCATCCTGATTGATTTGAGGCCTTAGCTCTGTTCCCGCTGAATAAGCTTCAAAAACCTCTGAAGCAAATAACTTTCCTAATGCTTCAGCCATTTGCGATCTGCAGGAATTGTGAACACATATAAATGCTACTTTGGGTTTCATAAATTATCCTCCAAATATTTTTTATTAGCTTAAGCTGATTAGTTTATATCCTTAATTAAATCTTCAAGCTTATCACCCTTAACTTCTTCTGCCATCCATTTAATAACTGCAAAATTCCCTTTTGATATTTCATCCACTTTATTAATCCATTGTATCTCACTATAAGCTTTTGCCTTTAAAATATCATTAGTAGTATCCGCTGCATAAAAGCTTGAATTAATTACCCACCACTTGCTGTGTATGCCTGCCCTATCCAAGTCCTGCTTAAGTCTTGAAGCTTCATAAACAGGAGTTGTTTCAGCCAAGGTTACTATTATTACCTCTGTTTCCTCAGCATTTCTAAGTCTTGGAAGAAGTTTTTTTACTGCATCAGGCACTTCTCCCTGAGAGCGTTGAATTTCTTTGTTATAGCTTTGGGTAGATTCCAGCAGAAGTAAAGTATGACCGGTTGGAGCAGTATCAATAACAACGACCTCCTTTTCCGATCTCTCCACAATTTCAGCAAAAGCTCTGAACACAGCAATCTCTTGAGTACAAGGTGATCTTAAATCCTCTTCTACGTACTCAATATCCTCCTCATCCATAGTTTCTCTGGCCTTTTTAAGGACCTCTTCCCTGTATTTTTCAAGTTCTTTTTTTTCGTCTATATTGCTTAATGTAATACCATAGCCTTCATCCAAAACGAACTTTAAATGAGCAGCTGGATCTGTAGTTGTCAAATGCACTTTCTTTCCCTTCTTGGCAAGTCCTAACGCAACTGCAGCAGCTATTGTTGTCTTACCTACACCGCCTTTGCCCATTGTAAAAATTACTTTTTTATTGCTGCTATATAAATCATCTATAATACTGTTGAGCTTTGGCATTTTCTCTGTATTTAATTTATCAGCTTCTGATTTTATATTATCTGTCTTTAAAAATGCTCTTACATTTTCAATTCCGGTAACATTATAAGGTCTTAACGGAATCTTATAGGCTTCAATTGTATTTAGTCCCTCGGGCATATTACTTAATGCCACTTGCTGCTTATGGAAAATTGAATTTGAAAGCTCATCATTATGTTCTTGGAGCACTCCATTAATAAGCATAAGCTGATTATTAATTCCTATCTCCCTAAGCTCTTTAGAAGCTCTTTCAGCTTCCTTTAAGGGCGCTTGTTCAGGCCTTGCTACAAGTATTAATGTGGTTTTTTCTCCGTCAGACAAAGTTTCAACTGCCTTTTTATATATTTCTTTCTTATCTTCAAGTCCTGCAAGCTGTCCAAGGCAAGAAGTTCCATGGGTGCTTTCACTTATAAAATTACTCCAGGCAGAAGGCAGCTGAAGCATTCTTAATGTATGTCCTGTAGGTGCCGTATCAAATATAATATATTCATATTCTGAAGCAGCCTTATCATCTGTGATAAAGCCAGAAAATTCATTAAAGGCAGCTATTTCAACTGTGCAGCTTCCAGACAGCTGCTCCTCCATACTTTTTATTGCCGCCTCCGGAAGCTTTCCGCGGAACGGTCCAACAACACTTTCTCTATACTCAGCGGCAGCCTCTTCCGGATTAAAATTAGCAACTACAAGGTTAGGTACCTCCTTTAGAGTGACGCCCTTATTATTTAAATCCGTATTAAAAACATCCTGAAGGTTTGAAGCAGGATCTGTACTTACAAGCATTATTTTTTTGCCTTCATCTGCCAAACTCACAGCAACGGCACAGGCGGCAGAAGTCTTCCCTACTCCGCCTTTCCCTGTAAAAAATAAATATTTAGTTAAAGTTATATCAGAAAGGTTAAAATCTTTAATCATCACAGCATTCATCTCCACTGTTGCAAGCCTTTGAAGGCATTTTTATTGTAATTTTCAAATAGTCCTCAGGAAGTTCTAACAAGCTTAAAAATTCCTTGTTTGTCGGATATAACTTAGTCTTAACCACTTCACCATCAACCATTATAATAGGAAGTACCTCCATACCCTCTTTTAAAAGCATTGTATTTATTACTTTGTTGTCTACAAATATTTGAGGATTATTGGTAAGATTATGTCTTTCAACTATAACTCCTTTCTTCTTTAAGCTATTTAACAAGGTAGCTACTCTTAACAAATCCTTGTCTACTGATGGTCCGCATACTCCTGTCGGGCAGCACATTGCCGGATCAAAAATAATCATTTTTTTCATTTTCATACACTCCTTTATTTACAGCTGCATTTATTTTTATCTTTACAAATACAATCATCAGTATCTGTTGTAATATTCATAAGGAATATAATAAGTTTATTACAATTCTTATTATTAAGAGAATAATAATTCCATTGCCCTTCTTTTCTGGAATAAACAATTCCGCAATCGCTTAATACCTTCATATGATGAGACAATGTAGGCTGGGTAAAATTAAAGTGCTCCAATATATCACAGGCACACCTTTCACCACAGGATAAAATGTCTATTATTTTCAATCTGTTAGGATCTGATAGTGCTTTAATAATTTTAGCATGCTCTTCATAATTAAGGCTCATTTGCTCCTCCAATTTCTTATTCTGTATTAAAAATCATTAATTTAGAACCGTGTAAAAACTATATATAGATATTCATCTATATATAGTATAAAAAATCTTATTAACACTGTCAATATAATGAGCCCTGTTAATTTAGTCGTGCAGTTATATGCATTGTCACCTATGTAAACAATTAATTTATTCCATAGGAAAAGCCTATGGAAGAAGTTTGCAAATATATACCTTCTATAGATACCCGACATTAACTTAAATTTATTTTGTCCTGTTCATCTCACAAATATATAGAAAGCAAATATCTAATCACATTGAACAATCCCATGAATCCTTTAAGACTGGATTTTTTGGAACAGTTCAATGTGACGATATTTAATGCTTTCTATATAGTATAGTGACAATTCATTGTGGAAACATAATTATAGAGGTGATTTTTATGGTCAAAAAAATATCAGCAATACTTATTTTTATTACAATACTTCTGTCCTCAATTCCTGCTTATGCTCAAGGATCACCATGCGCCGAAATCTTTGATACAAGGCAAAAAAGTGTATTAAAAGCCGTTCAGGTAAATTCGGAAATTTATGATATGGTTGCAGGCTGGGTAAGAAGTATAGATAATTTCTATGGCCGAATAAGCCCTGTTGCAATCGATGGGTATAAAGTACGGATTCCGCTTGATCCGCCTGTTAAATTGAACAAGAAAAGTTTAAGCGGAAACATAAGTGAGGTTTATATAGTAGTCCCTCCAGATAGACAACCATTTTTTATAATATATGAAGATAGGGATAAGCCCTCCTTCTTTAAATTTCATGGAAATATAGATAGCTTGTCAAAAGCATTAGAGTTTAAATTAAGAAATTAGACCTATCTGCTACTATGAATTTCATAGTATTATAGTGAATATATTGAACAAAATATTAATGTAACACTAAAATAAAATTAGATTTTGGAGGATCAAATATTATGAGCGGAAAAGATGATTCATCTTCTAACCAAGGAAAGAAGCAAAAGAAAGAAAAACATGGCAGCGGTAAAGCTGTTAAGAAAAATAGATAATAGTATAAACTAAAAACAGAGTGAAAATCAATGATTCTCACTCTGTTTTAACTTAAATTAAGGACTTATGAACATTTTCATTATTTCTTAAATCAAAAGCTTCAATTGGTTCAGGGCCTCGTAATATTTTTCTTTTTATATGAAGATCACAGTGTGAATCCGTTCTGATAGCCCATTCAATTAACGCTATCTTTCCATCTGCTATTTCAATGCCTTGTATTCCGCTTGCCCTTACGCAGGACCCATCATTAAAATAAGGCAATTCCTTAGGCTTGGGAAAATGAGGCCTATGCGTATGTCCGCAGATGATCATAGTCTTATTTTTTTCAATCCAGCCGCTATAGATGCGTTCAATCTTATGAATCCTTTCAGCACTCTTTACAGGGCTCGCAGGATTTATGAACCCTATTGAGTGAAGATATCTCCAAAAATATCTTACTGTTATCATATTAAAGTGCCATAAGTTATCATTCATTCTATCACCTTGATGACCATGAACAGTTAGTATTTCCTGCCCTGTTTCTCTATGCTTAAAAACAACAGACTCATGCACAATAATCCCAGGAAATAATTCTATTTCTTCCTCATTGTAATCATCGTAGAATCTATAATAATTATTTTCTACAAAATCTTTATACTTTAGATGTATGTTATGGTTACCGTATAACATAATCAATCTATTTAAATCATAGAACTTTTTTAATTGACTATATACTTCGTCATGTGCAAGCCTTATATGTTTAAAATTGGAATGTTCCCAAAGTTCATCTCCATCGCCAAGCTCCACATAGGTATATCCATTATTATAATAAAACTGCAATGCGCATAAAAATATATTCTGATTTTTCGCAAATTCGTCAGATGGATTATTATCTCCTCTATGACAATCGCTGAAAAATATATATTTAGAATTGTTATCAAAATATTCAATATGAGCATTATTATAAGCTTCTGTTAATCTCTTTTCTGCTAACCTTTTTTCCGATATCATAGTGCACCTCTCCTATGATTAATAAAATTAAATACATATAGTTAATCTACCCGTTTAAATAGGAATATATTTAACGCAATATTTTAAAATATTTTACAAAAATCGGGGTGAAAGCCGGCAATTTGAGGTCAAAAATGGATTCAAATAATATATTTTTTCAGAAGCAGGTACTTAATTATAATGCTAAAAATTTATTTATTATTAGATCTTGATATCATTCCCTTTACAATATCCAGATAAGCCTGAGATACTTCCGGGCATGAAGACAATATACTGTCTACAACAAAATCAATATTGCTGTCATTAAGTCTTTTTAAATTTCTGCCCTCATCAAAAATACTTCCTTCGCTATCTAAAGCGTTATATATATCACTAACCGTAGGAGACTGCATTATATCCTTGCTTTCAAGGCAGCTCTCTGAAAAATAAAGCTTTCCATCAAGCACTACAAATTGTCCATATGCATATTCCTTGCTTCTTGGAGCTGAAGGCTCCTCTGCATCAGCAGCAATTTCATACTGGAGATGCTCAACATGCTTCAAATCAAACCTGTAGGCTATATCCTTTCTGGTCAAAAAACACCTAACCTCAAGATCCATCAATCTTTCCTTTACGTGCTCTGAGAATTCCTCTCCAAACTCTTTTATAAACATCTTTATAGATACAGCACTTTTTCTAGCATGATTTGTTCTAAACATAAATAATCTCCTCTTTTTTTATATGATTTTTGCTCTTGGTCCAGCAATTGATAAAAAAACCACCCTTTTAAGGTGGCATAACTGCTTGAATTGTTATACTAAAAGCTTAATCATATTATTTTACTCTTCTATAATAGTATAACACAAATATCAAAACAAAATATATATTTTTAAAAATAAATATATCCATTTAATTATTTTCGCAAATTGGGAAGCTATCTCCCGAAAGCTAAGTGTTGAATTATAGTATCTATAATTCTTATTATTTTTGTAACAAACTGAATTACTATCCATAAAATATAATTAATAAGGATATATAATAAATTAGTAATTATTGCAGTGAGGATATGGAATGAAAAAAACACCGAAATACAGATTTGAATATTTAGGGTACGATGTAACAAAACTGAAGCTTATAGGCCAAGGGCATCAAGGCAAAGTTTATATGCTTCCAAATGATAAGGTCTTAAAAATATTTTATAATCCAGACGCCTGCAAAAAGCAGCTGGAAATACTTCTAAGTGCAAAAGACAGCAGATTTTTCCCGACTATCTTTGATTTTGACAGTTATTCAATTGTTATGGGCTTTGTGTATGGAAGTCGCTTATCCTTTTATTTAAAAAATCACAATATTGACAGGTCTCTATCTATTGAACTGGTAAAGCTTATTGATGAGTTGAAAAGGCTTGGGTTCACAAGAGTTGACGCTCGTCTAGGTCATATATTTCTTCAGCCTGATAACACAGTAAAGATTATTGATCCTAGGCAAAGCTACGAAAGAATTCAGCCCTATCCGAAATCTATGCTTAAAGGTCTTCAAAAGCATGGTGATTTGATGCTTTTCTTCGATTACATTAAACACGACTATCCGGAGCACTACAAGCAGTGGAAAAAAATGATGTCCAAAGAATCTAAACATTAAACATTTGTCCCAAATAAAAAGGGCTTCCACGTATTCTAGTACAGCTGGTTTAAGCTTATTAGGATAAGTGGAAGCTTCTTTAGTAAATAGTTATCAATACATAAGTAATTTATCCATTATCTACATTTCAAAATTTTAATTGTCTCTTCAATAGAAAGAATCTCAGCAAAACGTTTATTCCAAATCTTATAATTATAAAACTCATAAAGTTTATCTGCAGATAGATACTCATTATCAAAGGTTGTATTAGTTTGTTCCGGGATAATTACCTTATATCCATTTTCAAATGCACTTTTACAGGTGGCATCAATACAGTATTCAGTTTGAAGCCCCGTAAGTATAATATTATCTATATTTTTACTATCTAAATAATCCTTTAGCCCGGTTTTTAAGAACGCACTATTATACTGCTTTTCAAAGATTGCGTCATTACTCTCAGGGGCTATGGCATCATAAATCTGCCATCCGTCTGTTTCCTTTTCAAGGTCTGTCCCTTTCCCATCATCATGACGCACATATATAACTTCTTTGTTATTATTTCTTGCTTCTAAGATAAGTTTTTTTATGTTTTCAATAACTATCTGTTCATTATACGGATGTGCCTTAATCAATGCGTTCTGCACATCTACTACCAGTAAAGCAACATTACTCATATATTCCCTCCGCATTTAAAAATAACTTTTCACACCATAAGACTAATACTACTGCTGCTAACGCTTTAGCAATATGTCCAAATACTCTTTCTTGAGCATTTACTTTTATAATTTTCTTAAAGGTTGTCATAAATCAATTCCAATGCAGTCCTAAACGTGTTCCTATTAGAGCCAAGGCTATATAAGATTCAGAAGTATGTGATGCTCTGTTAAAGAAACTGTTCTGCGTTCTAAGAGTCGGAAATAAAACCTTTGAAATGAATATGATTATGTGATTTTTTTATTATGCAATTTCAAACTGCATATTATAAAGCCCGGCATATATGCCGTTTTTATCTAGAAGCTCCATATGAGTTCCGCTTTCCTGTATTCCCTCTTCTGTTAGAACAAGAATGTTGTCTGCATTTCTTATAGTACTCAATCTGTGAGCAATTACTATTGTAGTTCTATTCTTAGCAAGTTCCTCTAAGGACTGCTGGATGTACTTTTCACTTTCATTATCCAGTGCTGAGGTAGCCTCATCTAGTATTAATATAGGAGGATTCTTAAGAAATACTCTTGCAATAGATACTCTTTGCTTTTGTCCGCCTGAAAGCTTAACTCCTCTTTCCCCTACATAAGTATCGTAGCCATTTTCAAGGCCCATAATAAATTCGTGAGCATTAGCTCTTTTAGCTGCTTCAACTATTTCTTCATCAGTAGCTCCAGGCTTTCCATAAGCTATATTATCTTTTATAGTTCCTGCAAACATATAAACATCCTGCTGAACAATACCTATATTATTTCTTAAGGATTTCAGTTTTATATCTCTTATATCAATTCCATCAATTTTAACCGAACCTTTATCTACCTCATAAAACCTTGGTACTATGCTGCAAAAGGTTGTTTTACCACCGCCGGATGGTCCTACTATTGCAAAAGTTTTTCCTGCTTCAATATTTACATTTATACTGTTAAGCACAGTATTCTTATTGTCATAGCTAAAAGTTACATCCTCAAAAGTAATTTGTCCTTCTGGCTTAACTAATTCCACAGCACCCTCTTTATCCTGTATATCCGGATGAGTATTTATAACCTCTAAGAATCTTTCAAAACCTGTGATTCCTCTTTGATACTGCTCTGTAAAATTGACAAGCTTATCAATAGGATTAAGGAAAATATTTATATAAAGTATATAAACTACTAAATCAGAGGTTGATATTTTTCCAGTACTTATAAATATACCTCCAAACAGCACTACTGATAAGTACAGAATCCCCTGAAAAAATCCATTCATACTGAAGAATCTTCCCATTAAATTATAGTTATCTTCCTTGGTTCTTAAAAATTCATTATTTCCCCTTTGGAATTTTTTATTTTCTATGTGCTCATTTGAAAAGGATTTTACTACTCTAATTCCTGATAAACTATCCTGAACCTGAGCATTTACTAATGCAATTTTTTCTCTATTTTCTTTAAAGGTAGCCTTCATTTTCTTATTGTAGTTAACGGAGAAATACAGCATAAACAATGTTATAAAGATCAAAATAACTGTTATGTTTATATTAATGCTCATAAGTATTATAAAGGAACCTGCAATTTTTAGTATTGAGATAAAAATATCCTCAGGACCATGATGAGCAAGCTCTGATATATCAAATAAATCAGTAACTATCCTAGACATTAATTTTCCTGTATTCGTATTGTCATAATAGGAAAAGGATAATCTCTGGAGATGACTGAATATATCATTTCTCATGTCTGCTTCCATTCTTGCTCCCATTATATGACCATAAGAGGTTATATAGAACTGGCAGAAATACTTAACAACATACATTAGCAAAAGTACCCCGCCTATTAACGCAACATACTTAATTATTGTTGACTTGTCTCTTAAGTACACATCATTCAATAGATATCTAACAATAATAGGAAATATTAAGTCTATAGCCGAAAGAGTCAACGCGCAAAACATGTCCATAAAAAACATGCCTTTATATGGCTTATAGTAACTAATAAATTTTTTAATTGTATTCAAAAAAATCCCCCCTTTTTATAAATTTCAAAGTAAAGCTGCTATTTAAGTTTCTCAAAAACCTGTAAGAGCATCAGGATTTTTGCTCACTCAAATAAATATTTACTAATTGAAACTATTAAGACAACTTATATTTTATCATAAATTACAAAAGCGGTTAACAATTTTAGCATATATTCTAAAATTGTTAACCGCTGTTTTTATATTTCCATTATAATCGGAAGAATTATTGGCCTTCTCTTCGTTTTTTCATATAGGAATTTTCCTACTGCATTTTTTATATTTGACTTTATTACAACCCACTCTGTTATCCTGTTATCCAAGCATTTATCTAATTCTTGTCTAACTATTTCTCTTGTTTCCTTTATTAGATCTTCTGACTCTTTTACATAAACAAAGCCTCTTGTAATAATGTCAGGACCTGCTATTGCTGTGAAGGACTCCTTCTCTATAGTTACAACAATTGTAAGTATTCCGTCTTCAGCTAAATGTTTTCTGTCTCTGAGTACAATGTGTCCAACATCCCCAACACCTAAGCCATCAACCATAACTCCACCGGAGCTTACTCTTCCATTAACTCTTATACCGTCCTTTGAAAGTTCTACAACCTGACCTGTTTCAGCTATTGCTATATTATGTGGATCCATCCCAAGCTTCTGTGCCAATATAGAATGGTGTCTTAAATGTCTGTATTCTCCATGAACAGGCATAAAATACTTAGCTTTTACCAAGGTATGAATTAATTTTAATTCTTCCTGACGAGCATGCCCGGAAACATGAACTTCCTCAAAGGCCTCATAAACTACTTCTGCACCTTTTTTAAATAATTCATTGATAACTCTTGATATAAACTTTTCATTACCCGGTATTGGAGAAGCTGAAATTATAACTAAATCTCCATGTTCAACCTTGAGTGTCTTATGGGTTGAAGTTGACATTCTTGCCAAAGCAGACATAGGCTCTCCCTGGCTGCCGGTAGTTATAACAGTAATATTCTCATTTGGGTATTTGCTTATTTCATCAATGCTGATATTATATCCTTCAGGAATATTTAAGTAGCCGAGCTCCATAGCAACCTGTGAAACTCTTTCCATGCTGCGGCCGCTAAAGGCTATCTTTCTTCCATACTGAAGAGAAGCATCTATTATCTGCTGCATTCTGTGAATATTTGACGCAAAGGTTGCTACTATTATTCTTCCTTCAGCTCTGGCAAAAACTCTGTCAAAGGTTTCTCCTATAACTCTTTCAGATACAGTATATCCCGGTCTCTCTACATTAGTACTGTCTGCCATAAGCAGCAATACTCCGTCTCTTCCAAGTCTTGAAAGCCTTTCAAAGTCCATCATCTTTCCATCTATGGGAGTATAATCTATTTTAAAATCTCCAGTATGTACTATTACACCAATTGGAGTGTGCAGTGCTAATGAACAAGATCCTGCTATACTATGACTGTTTCTTATAAATTCTACATTTATATGTTTGTTTTCAATTATATCTCCGGGTTCAACAACATTAAGGGTACAGTCTGATAGAATATTATGTTCCTTCAGCTTAAGCTCTACCAGCCCTAAAGTTAATCTTGTTCCATATAAAGGCACATTAAGCTGCTTTAGAATATAAGGCAGTGCACCTATATGATCCTCATGACCATGTGTTAAGAAAAAGCCTTTCACTTTCTTCTTATTGTTCAAAAGATATGTAATATCAGGTATAACTAAATCTACACCATACATCTCTTCATCAGGAAAAGCAACACCGCAGTCAATAACTATTATTTCATCTTCATATTCGATTGCTGTAATGTTTTTTCCTATTTCCCCTAATCCTCCTAAGGGAATAATTTTTACTATTTTGTTATCTTCCAACAAAATCTCCTCCTCTTAATTATTACATATAAACTATATATTTCTATAAATAAACTCCATGATTCACTTTATACAAATTTATTTTATACATAAGTCAATTTTAATTCATTTATGCTAATAAAGATATTAATTATTTATTAATAAAAAAATCCATAATCTAGATTATATTATAACCTAAATTATGGACTAATATTTTACTTTTCGCTATTTGCCTGTAAAGAATGTTTTTCGGGCTCATGCATTCCTATTTTATGCCCATTTTCAATTCCAAAGTGACCGCCGTTTTGAAAATGAATTCTTCTAAGTTCAGGATTAGATTTATGTCTTGTTTTTCTTAGACCTTTATTATTATCCATAAATATACCTCCTGCAAAATAAAAATCTTTACCCTATTAATTTAACCAAACTTACTTTTATATATTTTAGGGAAGTTAAGTACATATTAATAAATAATGTATTTTATAATATAAGTTTTTGTGGTATAAAAGAATAAGTGGATTTCTAAATAAACTTATAGCAGGCTAGGCTCTAAGGTCTTTGCACCACAGCATGAGCCATTTTAGTTCGAAATTTTATTAGGAGGTTAATTATGAAGTTAAATAAAGCTGATCTTATAAGGCGCGCTTTTATAATTGCAATTGCGAGTCTTATTTCTTCCGTAGGCCTTAATATGTTTATTATTCCTCATAAGCTTTTAAGCGGCGGAGTTTCAGGTATTGCTCTTATAGTTCAATATTTATCAGGTATTCAAGCAGGTATTATTATAATTTTAATTAATATTCCTTTATTTGTACTTAGTATAAAAGAGCTTGATAAAGAGTTCACTATACTTACCATTATAGGAACTGTATGCCAATCAATATTTTTGATATTAACAAGAAATGTTTCTCAGCTCTATTTTGCAAAAGATATGATTTTAAGCTGTATATATGGCGGAGTTATGCATGGTATAGCACTTGGACTTATATTCAGCAATCATGGTTCCCTTGGAGGAACAGATATTATTTCTATGATTATAAGAAGAAGATATAATTTTGAAATAGGAAAAATATCCTTTGGCATAAATCTGTTGATTGTATCAATAGGTTCCATATTCTTTGGCATAGAAAGAGGCCTTTATACTTTAATATCTATGTATATAGTTTCTGCAGTTATGGATAAAGTTATAAATGGTTTTGATATAAAGAAGATGATTCTTATAGTTACAGATAAGGAAAAGGAAATTATCGAAAATATACAAACCGACCTAAAGAGAGGTTGTACATTACTTTACGGCATAGGAACTTATTCTAAAAGTCCTAAAAAGATAATTTACTGTGTTGTAACCTTATCTCAGGTTCCAAAAGTAAAAACAATAGTTGAAAGTGCTGATACTTATGCCTTTATGACAATAATTGATACTTCTGAGATTTTAGGAAAAGGTTTCAAAAAATCTATATAAATGTTAAATGTTTAAAAGGTTATATGTTTTACATATAACCTTTTAAACATATGTCTGACTTCTCTCTCATCTCATACATATTTCTAAAATTTATGAGAAAACTTATATTTGGATAATGTTACATATATAACAAAGGAGAGAAAATGAGATGAGTGAAACCATTTTGGAAAAGACTGAAGGCAGAGTCAGTTACCATGACTCAGTTGAAGAAATGCTTAAGAGAATCAGAGAAGATGGAATGTCAAATGTTTTTGACAGATGGGCTCTTCAGGAAAAAATACGCTGCAAGTTCTGTCTTGAAGGCTTAAGCTGTCAATTGTGCTCACAGGGTCCCTGCAGAATAAGTGAAAAAACAGGTCAGACCAAAGGCGTTTGCGGAATTGGTCCTGATGCAATGGCTATGAGAAACTTTTTATTAAAAAACATTATGGGAGCAGGCACCTACAGTCATCATGCCTATGAAGCTTTTAGGACACTTCAGGCAACTGCAGAAGGAAAAACACCATTCAAAATTAAAGATGTCGATAAGCTTAAATGGATGTGCGAAAAAGTAGGAATTGATACAAACCAAGATATAAATGATATGGCAATCGAGCTTGCTATACTTCTTGAAGATCAGCAGAGAATTGGTATTGAAGAACAAAACATAATGGTTGAAGCCTTTGCACCTAGAAAGAGAAAAGAACGTTGGAGAAGTCTGGGAATTTATCCAGCAGGTACTGTTCATGAAGAGCAAAATTGCGTTGCAAGCTGTTTAACTAATGTAGACGGAAGCCATGTATCCTTGGCAATGAAAGCTTTAAGACTTGGTATTGCTACTATTTATAACACTCAGATAGGACTTGAAATGGTTCAGGATATTCTTTTTGGAACTCCAATGCCTCATGAAGTTAATATGGATCTTGGAATTATGGATCCTGAATACGTAAATATAGTATTCAACGGTCATCAGCCATGGGCCGGTGCAGCTACTATAGAAAAAGCAAGAAGCAAGGAAGTTCAGGACAGAGCTAAAGCTGCAGGCGCAAAGGGTCTTAGAATCATAGGCTCTATTGAAACCGGTCAGGAGCTCCTTCAAAGATTTGAAATGGACGATGTATTTGTTGGACATATGGGCAACTGGCTTACTATAGAACCTCTTTTAGCTACCGGGACGGTAGATGTTATGGCTATGGAAGAAAACTGTTCTCCTCCGGCTATCGATATGTATGCAGAACAATATCAGGTAACTTTGGTATCGGTAAGTACAATTATTGATCTGCCCGGGCTTCAGCATAAAATTCCTTATGACCCATCAGAAGTCGATGTTATGGCAGACAGACTTATTGAGCTTGCTATAGAAAACTTTAAAAAGAGGAAAGATAAAATAACTCCTGTTGTACCTAAGATAACTCAAAAAGCAATTGCAGGCTTTTCAACAGAAGCAGTACTTAAAGCACTTGGCGGAAAGCTTGATCCGTTGGTTGATGTTATTGCAGCAGGTAAAATCAAAGGTGTTGTAGCACTTGCAAACTGCTCAACCTTAAGAAATGGTCCTCAGGATTGGAATACAATAAATCTTACAAAAGAACTTATAAAGAAGGACATATTAGTTGTTTCAGGCGGCTGTGGAAATCATGCTCTTGAAGTAGCCGGTCTTTGTACACTTGCTGCTGCTAATGAAATAGCAGGTGAAGGCTTAAGAGAAGTATGTAATTTATTAAAGATGCCTCCAGTACTAAGTTTTGGAACCTGTACAGATACAGGAAGAATTTCAATGCTTGTTACAGCTCTTGCAGATCATCTTGATGTTGATGTCTCAGACCTTCCTATAGCAGTTACTGCACCTGAATGGATGGAACAAAAGGCTACCATAGACGGTATCTTTGCCTTAGCTTATGGTACTTACACTCATTTATCTCCTACACCTTTTATGACTGGCGCACCTCAGCTTGTTGAGCTTTTAACGGAAAAAGCTGAAGAAGTAACCGGAGGAAAGATAGCTTTAGGCGATGATCCTGTAGAAGTTGCAAATAATATTGAAGCGCATATTATTAAAAAGAGAAAAGCACTAGGTTTGAAATAATATATTTATATATTAAGGCCCGTGGAGCTATACTTCACGGGCCTTAATATTATTTGTATAAAGGCTTATATTTTTTCCTAACATAGCCTACCATGCTGATGAAACCTGCTGCAGTTAATGCTCCTACGCCGATAAATAATTTCCTTACCATACTACCACGCTCCCCATTAGTTTATAACTAAATTTTACCCAATAATTAATATATTTACACCATATCCATAAATATTTTTTAGTGGGAAACTCGGGAGATGATTGCAAAATTTAGAAGATACTTATCTTTTTCTTTTTGTTCTTAAAAGTACTGCTGCTAATCCAATAGCTGCAATTCCTACTCCTGCTGCTATCTTAGCTGCACCTTTAATTTTATCCTTTGCAGTTTCCTCAGTCTTTTGATCTTCCTCTTTTACAAACATTGTCTTTATTTTCATAGGCTCTTCATTTTTATTTTCTTCACTGCCATTATTTATATCTTCAACTACATCCTCAACCTCATCACTTATAGGTTTATCTTCATTTTCCGAAACATTATTCTCAATAATTTCTTTTTTCTCATCTTCCGTAACTTCAAAGTCTTCCTTTTTAACATCCTTTGGTATTACTGTTCCTTTAATTTTTTCTGCCATATCTTTTATACTCACTTAAATTCCCCGCCTTCTAAATTTTATAATTGTTTACCTACAGCGTTATTATATGCAATAATTAATAAAATTGCCATTGCCATGGAGCCTTTTATTGTAGTGTAACTAGGTTTTCAGGTTTTCCTTCCATCCATTTTTCAATGTTCCCAAAGGTTATATGAGCTCTTCTCGCCATTGCTTCTTTAGTTGCAAAACCTATATGAGGTGCAAGTACAGTATTTGGCGCACTTAACAATGGATAATCAAGTGGCAGAGGAGGTTCCATATCAAACACATCTATTCCTGCGCCGGCTATTTTTCCTTCTTTTAGAGCTTCAGCAAGAGCAGCATTATCAACTATTGGTCCTCTTGCTGTATTTATAAGTATTGCATTTGATTTCATCATAGAAATTTTTTCTTTGCTTATAAGTCCTTTTGTAGAAGCATTTAAAGGTGTATGTATAGTTACTATATCGCTTTGACATAAAAGCTCATCTAATGAGACATAAGTAACTCCCTTTGCTTTTAAGCTTTCTTTTTCACTTCTGTTATAAGCTAAAACTTTACAGCCAAAGGCTAAAGCAATTTCGGCAACTTTAGCACCTATTGCACCTGTTCCTACAACACCGATTGTTTTGCCGCAAAGATCAAGCTGACTGAAGCCTTCTTTAGTTTTGCCTTCCCTTACAGCTTTATCAAGTGGAACTATATTTCTAAGCACTGAAAAAATAAGTCCGTAGGTAAGCTCAGCAACAGAAGGAGTACTATAACCTGCTGCGTTGCACACAGTAACATTTTTCTCCTTGCAAGCCTTCAAATCCACATGATCTACTCCTGTAAAAGCAACAGAAATCATTTTTAGACTGTTGTCAGAGTTAATAACCTCTCCCTTTAAAGGCATGTTGGCAACAACCAAAACTTCAGCATCTCTTGCTCTTTCTTTCAGAACCTCTACATCTTCTATTCTATTCTTATGTACTATAATTTCATGTCCATTTTCAGTAATCGGCTTTGCTATTTTAAGAATTTCTTCCTCTGAAATTCCTAAAGGCTCAAGTACAACTATTTTCAATCTAAACATCTCCTTTTAAAAAATTATATATTTAATTTTTAAAGTATAGATAAACAACTTCAACTATAAACCTACAAACAATAAAAAAGCATTGAAAATTTGCTATTTTTATAGTCTGTAGGTTAAGTTTTCGTATTGTTTATCTGTAATTACCTTTTATTATCATATCAGATATTTTAATTCCTTTAAGCATATTTTCCTTATCTTCTTCACTATAAGTATTGCCTATAATTTTCCCATTATTTAATACAGTGAAATTTTTGTTTGTTTTAACCAAAATCTTACCTACTGCTGAGTATTTAAATTTTTCTTCCTCTACTCCAAGCATATAAGCGACAGTTGGCATTATATCAACATGCCCCCCTATAGTTTCAATCTTTCTGCCTTGAATACTTGGATTATATATTATAAAAGGTATCTTTTTATCATCAGTCTGCCACCAGCTTCCTTCAAGCTTTACATTTTTTAATCTGTCATTATAAAACTTATGAACGCCTGTATGATCTCCGTATATTATAACAACAGAATTTTGAAGCAGTCCATCCTTATTTAGCTGAAGCAGATAATTGTTTATCTGTTCATCAACATACCTTATACTTTGAAAATAATCTCCTAAAATAGTACCTCCAAGTTCCTTAGAGAGCTTTAAGTACTTATATTTCTCAGGAAGGTTAAAGGGGCCGTGGCTTGATAGTGTAACTGAATAGGAGTAAAAAGGCTGTTTAATATTTTTAAACTTACTTTCAAACTGCTTGAATAAAGCTCCGTCAGAAAGATCTCCTCTAATTAAATCTTCCAACTTATATTCATTTTCATCAATTATTGTCTCAAAACCTAGGGAAGCTCTATGAACCTCAGCCCAATTCCAGTTTCCGCCTATCTCTGCATGAGTTGATATTGTACTATAGCCCATGTCTTTTAATAACTTAGGCAGAGAATTGTATTCTGTATAAGGATATCTAAAAAAGGTTACTCCTTCTCTAATAGGAAATAAAGAAGCGTTCACCATAAGATCCGCATCAGAGCTTGTACCATTGTTGTTTTGTTCATAAACATTGCTAAAATAAAAACTATTATTTAGAAGCTTATTTAAATTAGGTGTTATTTCCTGGCCTTCCACACTTTGTCCTATAACAAAATTCTCAAGAGATTCAACTTGTATTGCAATAAGATTTTTGCCCTTAAACATTGCTTTATATTCATTGTCAGGAATACTCTCTTGTTTCTTTTCAAACCAGCTTTTTATTTCATTTTTATCTTTTTCACTTAATAATACTCTATTATTTTCTTCAAATTCTCTGTATATATCAAAAGCATGATAGCCTAAAGGCGAAAGATTTGACATAGTCTGAAAAGGAGCCCAGGAATTTTTAAACATCATCATAGTTCCCTTTGTAGCGTCAACTTTATCAATTAAATAATGGGATAAGCTTATAAATAACAATGGAAAAACTAAGCTTATGAAAAAGGCCTTTATATTTCTTTTAATGTTTATAAATTGATCTGATTTTTTTATTAAAAGTGCTATTGGCAATGTATCTATAAAAAACAAAATATCTATAGGATGTACGGCAAATATATTTCTTTTCATTGGATTAAACAATTCACTATTATATAAAAATCTTATGCTCAAAAAATTACCGTTAGTTCTATAATACCAAAGATCACAAACAAGCAGTATACTTATTATAAAATCAATTATTATATAGAACAAAATTCTTTTTTTGCCCTTAAAAAGCCATCCAAAGGACACTAAAATTACAACCATCATTATCTGGGATATAAATGGAGGCAGAGAAAAGTACATTTTAGTTATACTGATTCCGGCAGAATTCTCTGTATGCAGTGTTGATAGAAACAACATGGATTTAAGCATTATCATAATAATTGAATATGTAAAAAATCTGTCTTTAAATGCCGGTACTATTTTTGACCTATATCTTAATTCATTTATCATTAGTATCACTCACAGTCTTTATATAATATTTACTTAAAATATTATACAATAAACTTTAGTGCTTGTACTAATATTATAAAAATAAATGCTGCTACCCTTTTGAGAGCAGCAGCATCTTTCATTGTTTACAAGCTAATTATTTTAAGCCTTGTTCGTAAGCTTCAACCATTCTTTTAACCATTTGTCCGCCTACTGAACCATTTTCTCTTGAAGTAAGGTCTCCATTGTAACCTTCTTTTAAGCTAACTCCTACTTCTCTAGCAGCTTCCATTTTGAATCTGTTTAAACCTTCCTTAGCTTGTGGTACTAATACTCTGTTACTTCTATTTGACATAATGTATTCCTCCTTTTTTTGTTATGTAATAATTTTTGTTTGCAATATTATTATTAACCGCTAAAGGATAAATACTCTATAAAATCATTGGCATTGTTGCCATAAATATCTTATTTAAATTCAAACTTTAATTTTTCAGCTAATATAGCTATGAATTCACTGTTTGTCGGTCTTGATTTATGAAACTTTGAAAAATCGCCAAAAATATTTTGCAGTTCCTCCATATTTCCGCGTAGCCATGTTGTTTCTATAGCGTGTCTTATTGCTCTTTCCACTCTGCTTGAAGTAGTATTGTGCATTTCTGCTATATGAGGGTATAAAACTGTAGTAATTGATGATAAAAGCTCTCTATCTTCCAAAACCATTAAAATAGCATCTTTAACAAATCTATATCCTTTAATATTAAAGGGCATACCTATAATTCTAAGCAAATTTGTTATTTCTTCTTCTTTATCTAATTCTATAGCTTCTTTATAATTTTTAAGTCTACTAGTCAGTATATCATGCTCTTCACAAAGACAGGTTTGCCTTATCTTCTTTTCTAAAAGCTCAAGAGAAACCGGTTTTACCAAATAATAGTCTGCTCCCTCTTCAAATGCTTTTTGAATAATGCTGTCTTGATTTATAATTGATAAGATAATAGTTTTAGGATGGTATGGCAAATCAATTTCATTAATTTTGTCCAAAACTTCCAAGCCATCAAGCTTTGGCATAATAATATCTAGAACTACACAATCAGGCTTCGTCTCTTGTATTAATTCAAGTGCCTGATTTCCGTCTGTTGCTATACCGACGATGTTTAAATCTTCACTTCTTTCCAAGTACTCTTTTATCAAATAGTCCAGATCTCTATTGTCATCCACTAATAATACATCCAATTTACCATTTTTCATTCCTTAAATTCACACCTCCCTATAACTATACTTTACTACCTTATTCTTCTTCACTTGTAAAAAATATATTCGCTTTTCCAATAATATATATAATTCAATTTTCATAGGCTTTAACAGGAGCAGAATGCAGTATAATTTTTGCTTTGTAAAGCTTAGAATTATTGGTATAATAAATAAAGTATTTAAAATAAGGAGAGAGCTTATTTGAAAAGTGAAATATTAGAGCTTCTTAAAAATGATAAAAATGATTTTATATCAGGACAATATATAAGCGAAAAATTAGGCGTAACTCGTACTGCCATATGGAAACATATAAATCAATTAAAACAAGATGGTTATGAAATAGAGTCCATTTCAAACAAAGGATACAGACTTGTTTCTTCTCCTGATTTATTAACCTTTGAAGAGATAAAGCCTTATTTAAAAACTTCTTTAATCGGTAAAAGCATTTTGCATTTTGATTCTTTAGATTCTACTAATACTAAAGCAAAACAGCTTGCTGACTCTTTAAAGGAAGATGGAGCTGTTATTGTCAGCGAGGAACAAACAAGCGGCAAAGGACGCCTTGGCAGGACCTGGGTCTCTCCAAAATATAAGGGAATTTGGATGTCTATAGTATTAAAGCCTGACTTGAATCCTATGGATGCGGTTAAACTTACTCAAATAGCCGCTGCTTCAGTAGTTAAGGGCTGCAGTGAGCTTAATGTTGATACTTTGGTTAAGTGGCCAAATGATATTGTAATTAATCATAAAAAGGTTTGCGGAATACTTACGGAAATGAATGCTGAACTTACAAGGATAAACTATATTATTGTAGGCATAGGCATAAATGTTAATATAGATGAAACAGAATTTGATGAAAGCTTAAAGGAAACAGCTACTTCATTAAAGATAGAATTGAAGCATAACATAAGCAGACAAGAGCTTATAGGCAGAATTTTAAATAATTTTGAAAATCTTTACCTTGAATTTATCAATAACAATGATATTAAAGCCTCATTAGATATCTGCAGAGAGAAATCTGCCCTAATTAATAATAATATTGTGGTTATAAACAGAGGCACAAATACTGAAGCAAAGGCTTTAGATATTGATGAAGCTGGAAGACTGCTTATAGAATACCGTGATGGAAGGCAGGAATATCTGATTTCAGGAGAAGTTTCAATACGCGGAAAAGGAAGCTATATATAATTCAATATAGCTTCCTTTTGTTTATGCCACCTTCTTAAGTGTCGGTACTATCTTAGCTCCCAAGGCAGCTGCTATAATACATTTTATTAAATCACCGGGAAGAAATACTATACATCCGGTTTTTAATGCACTATAAAAGCCTATATTCTTTCCCATTACATTTTTAATAATAAAATAAAGATATGGAACTCCTATTAGGTATATAACGACCATTCCTAAAATTGAGGCAGCAATTAATCTTACAAAGCCTGGCTTTGGACTTCTCTCTGTAACTTTCCCTATGATATAAGCACCTAATATAAATCCAATCAGATACCCAAAGCTTGGACTTACTACAGCATTTAATCCAACCGCTCCTGATGCAAAAACAGGAATGCCCACAAGGCCTATTATAACATAAAGCAATTGAGATAAAGCACCCAGCCTTGCTCCAAGCATTATACCAGCCAAAGCGGTAAATAAAAACTGCAGAGTTATAGGAACTGCTCCTATTGGAAATTTAATAAAGGCTCCTATAGCTGTAAGCGCAGCAAATAACGCAGTAAAAATCATTTCTCTTGGAGTAATTTTCATATAAAATCTCCTTATATAAATTGTTAACTTTTTTATATTATAAGTTTACAATCAAAACAAAAGATTGTCAACCAATTATATAGCATTAGTTTACAACTTATAATTTAATATTTTTTATAATTTCATGTTTTTTATTTAAAATTTTACAAATACTATAATTTGAATACTGTAATAGGAGATGAAGTTATGAAAAAAATAGTTACTTTACCTTTGTTATTCCTAATAATTCTGTTAAATACAACTACGGTACACTCTTCCCCCTCACTCAGCAATAAAGATATAATTTCAATCAGCACAGAGGTTTTAGACAGCATGCTTCAAGATCAGACGGTTCTTACAGATAAAAGCTATATCGCAATAGATCTAAGCACAGAACCGTTTAAAAGCTTATCTGCTTCTGAGAAGCTTCAAGTATTAAATCATATGAAGAAATACGATATAAATCATATCAATGTTATTGCCTCTTCTACTAATGATTTGAGAAATAAAGGGATGTTTGACAAGGATAACAATTTAAATTTTAACGGAATAAAAGGAATTCATTTATCAATAACCTCTATGGATATTTTAAAAAATAATGAAGTGAGTGTTCTTGGAAGGTGGTATTGTGGTCCTAAATCTACTCAAGACATAAAAGTAGCCTTAATAAATACAGAAGGTAAATGGAAGGTTAAAGAAATTACAAAAGTAAAAGATTAATAAGAAATTGGGGGCTGTTTAAAAGCAGCCCCTACTTTATATTGTTCTCTATTAAAAATTTTTCATCTTGTATAATTTCATTATATAGGTCGTCTCTTATAATCGTGTGATCTTTAGAAAATACTATTGCCCTCTTAAAAACCCCATCCACATACTCAAAATCGTGGGTTGAGCAAATTAATGTTTTACCTGAAGCATTCAGCTTCAGCATAAGCTCTCTAATAAACCTCTTTGTTCTAGGATCAAGACCATTCATAGGCTCGTCCAAAACCAGCACCTCAGGATTTAAAGCTAATACGCTGGCAATTGCTACTCTCTTTTTCTCTCCTCCGCTTAAATTATAGGGAGTTCTATTTCTTAAAGCTTCTATATTCAATAACTTTAAGCAGTCATTAGCTCTTATTTCTATCTCCTCTTCTTCAAGCCCCATCTGCTTCGGCCCAAAAGCAATCTCTTCATAAACATTGGAATTAAAAAGCTGGCTTTCTGAATTTTGAAAAACGAAACCAATCCTTTTATGAAATGTTTTTGAAATCTTGCTGTCTTCTAAGGAATCCTCAGTTATTTCTTTGCCGTCAAACATGTAGCTGCCGCCGCTTGGAAAAACAATACCATTAATCAGCTTTAGCAGGGTTGATTTTCCGCTGCCGTTTGCTCCTATTAAGGCTACGGACTCACCTTTATGTATAGTAAGATTTATATTATTTAGCGCACTTATTTCTTTGTAGCAAAAACTCACGTTGTTTAACTGTATCATAATTTCTAAGTCTCCTATATTATAAAATAAGCTGCAATCAATGCGATATTATAGATGCAATATAAAATATCTTTGTAACTAATTCTGAATTTAGATGAATAACTATATTCTCCCGTAAATCCCCTGCACTCCATTGCTGCATACATTTCTTCCCCTGTTTCCTTTGACTTTAAAAACAGATTACCAAGTATTCCTGATAAAGAATTATATTTTTTAGGATTTCTGCCTATAGACTTTAGCTTTAGAGCATAAAGCATTTCCAGTGCAGACTCCCCTAACACATAAATATATCTTATTGTTATATCAAGCACAAAAATAAATATATCAGGCACGAAAAATACCTTTAAGGCTTTTGTAATTTCACTCCATTTTGTGCTGTAGGATAATACATTTATAAGCAAAATAGAGGTGAAAACCTTTAATATAATTTTTAAAGAATTGCTTATGTTTCCCAGCATTATTGAAGGAAGCAACATTATCAATGTAAAAACAGGCAGTATTAAGCTTAATTTGACTATTGTTTTTACATCCTTCCTGTCTAAAAAAATCAAATATACCAGTGCAGAAAATAATGCTAATACAATAAATTGACTATTTTTTGAAAGTGATATAAAAATTAATATTCCAATAGTAAAAAACAGTTTAAACATTGGATTTAAGGAATAAAACTGTCCTTTTTTAATAATATAGTCTTGTTTTTTTATATTTGAAAGAATCTTTAAAATAGTAAAAGTGCTTTTATCAACAAACTTGTCCTTATCCTCTTTTGGAGTGTACTCGTCTTCCTTAAAAAGCCATTCTCCCACTTCCTCACCCCCATTAATGATTATATCATAACACCGTAACAATGTATTGAGCTGGGACATTATTTTGATTATCATTTGTTTATAAAATCTAAATTAAGACCTATTAAATCAATGTTAAGATTTAATAGGTCTTCTTTATTTTTCCCAATACAATAAAAATGACAATTACAAATAAGATTGCAGCTATAAAAGTCGTAAAAATTTTAAAATTGCTTAATAAAATGCTAAGATTTAATAGTTAAACATCCATCTCAAATTAGATATTATGCAAATTTTATTATCTATTCCCTAGGATCTGCTACTACTAAAACATCCACATATCTTGTTCCGCGCATAATCTTTCTTACTATAGAACCTCTCAATATCTCATGCCATCTGGTTCTTGCAGACTGACCTATTATTACTTGTGTTATGCCGTTTTCTTTTGCAAATTTTATAATTGGAGCCGCTGCATCCTTTGCAGTAACAACTTGAAACTCTGCCTCAAGTTTTGTACAAAGCTGTGCTAAATCAGCAAGCTTCTTTAACTTGTTTAAATTACCGGTGATATCCTGTCTTCTTACATAAAGCACATAAAGAGGTGCCTTTAGCATTTTTGAAATCCTATAGCCTCTTCTAATAAGATATTCTGCATTAAAGTTTAGATTAACACATACTAATATTTTCTCCTGTGCACCAATAAGCCCTTCGACATCTTTTTGGTTCTTATACTCCATAAGATGCTCATCTACTTCATTGGCAACTTCTCTTAAGGTAAGTTCCCTTAGTGCGGTTAAATTTCCAACTCTAAAGAAGTTATTTAAGGCAGTTTCAATTTTATCTTGGCTGTAAATTTTACCCTTTTTCAATCTTTCTCTTAAAGCATCAATAGAGATATCTATAACTTCTACCTCATCAGCGAGCTCAAGCATAGAATCAGGAACTGTTTCTCTAACCTTTACTCCGGTCATTCTGTTTACATAGTCATTCAAACTTTCAAGGTGCTGAATATTCATTGCTGTCATAACACTAATGCCATTATTAATAAGTTCTAACACATCCTGATATCGCTTATTATTTATAGAGGTAGGTACATTAGTATGAGCTAGTTCATCTACAATGACCACTTGAGGCTTTCTTTTAATTATGGCTTCTAAATCCAGTTCCTTAAGAACTACTCCTTTGTAGTGTATCTCCTTTAGCGGAATAATCTCAAGATCTCTTATTTGTTCCATTGTCCCTTTCCTGCCATAAGTTTCTGCTAGACCTATTACCACATCAATGTTTGATTCTCTCATTTCATGGGCATCTCTAAGCATTTCGTAGGTTTTTCCTACTCCGGGGGCGGCACCGATATAAAGCTTTAGTCTGCCTTTGCTGGAATTTTCGATTTCTTTAAGAAACTGATCAGGAGATTTTTTTGCCATAAACTACACCTCAAAACTCATAAAATTTTAATGCTTTAGAAAATCACCATCATACTCTACAAGCCTTATCTTTGACCCTTCAACCTTTCCGTGCAAAGCTTTAGACATAATTTTATTTATATTATCTTTGTCAGGAGTTAAAGCTATATTGTTATCCTTCACTTCATACTCACCTTTAACAAAATCATCTCTTCTGCCAACAGGATAGTAAAGAATATAGGTGTTGTCCTTTTTTAACTTTAAAATTAAATTTCCTTCACCTGTATAAATATAGGTTCCTGAATAAGGGTTATAACCTCTATCCTTTAATATCACAAATCCAGTTAATACTGAAATTGTCAATATAACTATAACAATAAACTTTTTCATAAAAATCGCCATCCCCTTTAATTGATCAGTACATTTTGATTATATTCCCCAATAGTCAAAACACCAATTTTAAAGTCAGACGGCAAATTTTATTATCCATATTTATAACAGCCTAAATTTTAATATTATATAGGTCAAGCTTAATTTTAAACTCTGTTCCTTCAAATTACTCATTGTTCTGTCTAAACTGCTTGCTGAAGTTGTAAAACTTTTCAGCTTCTTTTAAATCTCCTCTGAGCTCATATACTCTGGCTAAAAGCCTATATATTTCTCCATTATTTACATTCTCGGATAAAGCTTTTTTTAACAGACTAAATGCTTCCTCAAGCTCTCCTATTTCTAAAAGTTCCTTAACCTTTTTAATATATTTTTCTGTAGAAATGGAATCAGCTTTAAGATAAGGCTCAACTTCACCTAAAACGTGTCTTACCTTTTCTGCTGTAAAAGGTTTCTGAAGGTAAGCAACTGCTCCAAGCTTAGTACACTCAACTGCATTTTTAACTGTTCCAAAGGCTGTCATAATTATAACAGGAGTCTCCATTCCGAGTCCTCTTATTCTCCTCAGTACCTCAGTACCGCTTATCTCAGGCATCTTTATATCTAAGAATATTAAATCCACCTTTTGATTTTTTATTAGTTCCAAAGCCTCTACTCCATTGTTTGCAGTAAAAACCTCATAACCACTAAACTCTAAACAAGTTGTTAGCAGCTGCTTTATGCTTTTTGTATCATCAACCACAAGAACTTTTTTCATAACTACCTCCTATACCCCTTAAATACTAAAATTCTTCTTCAAGCGGTAGTGTGAAAGTAAAGATGCTGCCTTCATGAAGCTTGCTTTCACACCATATTTCACCGCCCTGAGCTTCCACAATTTCCTTTGCAATAGAAAGACCCAAACCTGTGCCTCTATCCTCTGTTCCCCTAACCTGAACAAACTTGTCAAAAATTTTTTCAACATATTCTTCAGGTATACCTTTCCCTGTATCTTTAACTGAAACACACACTCTATTCTGTTTAACAAAAGACCTGATTAGTATCTGATCTCCATCTTCAGTAAACTTTAGTGCATTTGATATTAAATTATTTAAAACCCAAACAGTTTTATCAAAATCCACTTCAACCTTTATAGAACTTCCAATAGGATTATATTGCAGGCTTATATTTCTTTCTTTAGCCTCACTGACAAAGCTCTTAAGACTATTTTCTACAATAGCTTCTATAGTGCAGACCTCTGTATTAAATATAGATTTACTGGACTCCAGCTTTGAAAGATGAAGAAGATTATTAACTAAATTCAAAAGCTTTTCACTTTCTTCATTTATAGTTTCAACTATTTCCTGCTGCTTATTACTAAGACCTCCAGCAGCTTCATCTCCAATTAAACTTGCGCCCATCATTATAGAAGTAAGTGGAGTCTTAAATTCGTGAGAAACCGTAGCTATAAAATCACTTTTCAGTTTTTCTATCTCTTTAAGACCTGTTACGTTTTGAAAAAGTACAACCAAACCGTATCTCTTATTATCTGTTTCTCTTAGTCTAGTTACTAGAACATTATAATAATAGTCTTTACTGTTATAATTAAAATAAAAAATTTTCTGCTCTATTTTATCTTCTTCTGAGTTATATATATTTTTAATATAGTCATACAATTCACCATTTCTCACTACCTCAAGAAAATACTTGTTTAAGACGTTTTTTTCTTCAAGCTTAAATAGCTGTTCAAAAGCATCATTTATGAGCACTATTTTATAATCTGCGTCCATAACAATTATTGGATCCGAAATACTTTTAACTATAGCTAAAGACTTATTTTTCTCAGCTAAAACCTTGCCTAAGGTGCTTTGTTCAAACTGCATAAGTCTTTTAGTCATATCATTGAATTCCTTAGAAAGCTCACCTATTTCATCCTGACTTACAATTTTCGTCTGCTTATTTAATTCGCCTTCCTTTAGCGCTTTCATATTATCTCTTAAAGCGTACAAGGGACTTAGGAATTTAATTAGTGATAACCATGCTGCAGTAAGACCTCCAATTATAGAAAGCACAGATAGAATTATAACTATATTCATGGACTTCTCAGAAGCATTTATTACTTTTTCCTTACCGCTAAACATAGCCTTTTCATTTAGAATAGATAAATCTCTTAGAAGTTTTTTGAGATTGCTGTACTCAGGGTACATTTCGTTATTATAAAAATCTATTACCTTGGAATTATCCGAATTTATTGCTGTTTCTTGAAGCTTTGAAAATAATGTTAAGTAAGCTGTATAAGAATTATTTATATCTTCTACAAATTGCTTCTCATTTTTTTCGGTAATATTTGACGCCTCTACATTATACCATTGATAAAAATAACCGCTGTTTTTATTAAAATCGCTAATTCCTTTATTTTTATTGGTATTTATATAGGTCAGTGCAGCAGAGTTCTGTCCTTCCAGTGCATCCAACATATAACCGGCCGCATTTATACTTTTATAATTGTCAGTCATAAGTCCTTGTATGCTTTTCCCTAAGGAATATATATTAGCTATGGAGGTTGCCCCTACCACCGCAAGTATAAATACTAACAGCAGATAAACAATCAAAAACTTGCCTTTTAAGGTTTTTAACATAATTCTCTCTCCTGTGCAATCAACCCTTTAAATTTTAAAGCTTCCCTTAATAAAGCTAGTATAATTTTTACAATTAGAAAAGTCAAACTCTCCTTAAGTACATGTGCAAACCAAAGAAAACTTAATCCTTGCTATGAAAAAAGAACCTAGTTTCTCTAAATTAGAATCTATAAGCAGTATTAGCTTATTAAAGCACAGGTTTTAATAATCGAGCTTTAACTGTCATGGGATGTATAATCTTTATATGCTAACAGCCGGATAACACGTGCTAATTCTACAACCCATTATGCAACGTGTTATTTTTTAGGAGGGATACCATGAAGGACTTATTATTTATAGGAGCATTACTAATATGCTTTTATTTAACTTATTTATTTACAAACTGGTGTGACAAGCAGATATCTAATAAAGAAGAAGGATAAGGTGGATATTAATATGATTATTTTAATTATAATTGCTGCATTGCTTTTTATTTACTTAGGCTATGCACTCATAAACCCAGAGAAATTTTAGAAAGGCGGACCCAACATGGACATTTTACAGATTGCAATAACTTTATTGCTGTTTATTTTAATAATTATTCCTTTAGGGAAATATTTGTACAAGGTCTCAATAAAAGATAAAACTTTTTTAGACCCATTAATAAATCCTGTTGATAAGTTTATATATAAGGTTGCAGGCATAAATGATGAGGAAATGAACTGGAAGACTTATCTATTATCCTTGCTGGCAACAAATGCTGTGATGGCACTTATAGTATTTCTAATTTTTAGAATTCAAGGAATGGGTCTTTTTAATCCAAATGGAATAAAACCTATGGAACAGTCCTTATCCTTTAACACTGCCATCAGCTTTATAACCAATACAAACCTCCAACACTACTCAGGAGAATCAGGACTCTCTTATTTCAGTCAAATGGCTGCTATTACCTATCTGATGTTTACTTCAGCAGGTACAGGGTTTGCAGCAGCAGTTGCTTTTATCAGAGGTTTGTCCGGAAGAAAGAGCTTTGGCAACTTCTTTGTAGATTTAGTAAGGATTCATACGAGAGTTCTGCTTCCTCTTTCAATAATAGTAACTTTATTATTAGTATGGCAGGGGGTACCTCAAACTTTGTCATCTAATCTTACAGTTAACACTATAGAGGGAAAACTTCAGGATATACCTTTAGGTCCTGTAGCTTCGCTTGAAGCAATAAAGCATATCGGCACAAATGGTGGTGGTTTCTTTGGGGCAAATGCGGCTCATCCTTTTGAAAATCCAACACCACTTAGCAATTTAATCAACCTGTTATCCATGATGATAATCCCAGGTGCTTTAGTATTTATGCTAGGACATATGCTTAAAAATAAAAAACAGGCTTATACAATATTTGCAGCAATGTCAATTTTATTCATAGCTTCTCTTACTGCATGCTACCTTGCTGAAAAAGCCGGAAACCCTATACTTGGAAAACTTGGCTTAAGTCAGTTAATGGGAAGCATGGAGGGTAAGGAAGTACGTTTTGGCCTAGCTGGGTCTTCGTTATTTACAACTGTTACTACCGCCTTTACCACAGGAACAGTAAACAATATGCATGATACCCTAACCCCTCTCGGAGGTTTGGTTCCTCTGTGGCAGATGATGCTTAATGTAGTCTTTGGCGGCAAGGGCGTAGGTCTTATGAATATGCTTATGTATATAATATTAACGGTATTTTTGTGTGGACTTATGGTAGGAAGAACGCCTGAGTTTTTAGGCAAAAAAATAGAAGGCAAAGAGATGAAGCTTATTGCTATAGGCATTCTTGTGCATCCTGTTATAATATTAATTCCTTCTGCTATTGCTTTAATAACTAAGAGCGGATTAGCCGGAATAACCAATCCGGGCTTTCACGGCTTAAGTCAGGTATTGTATGAATTCACTTCCTCTGCAGCCAATAATGGCTCGGGCTTTGAGGGCTTAGCAGATAACACATTCTTTTGGAATACCTCTACTGGTATAGTAATGTTTCTAGGGCGATACTTGACTATAATACTGCTTCTTGCAGTATCAGCTTCTTTAGCACAAAAGAAGGCAGTACCGGTTACGGATTCCACCTTTAAAACAGACAATGCAATGTTTGTTGTAATGCTGATTTCTATTATTATAATTGTAGCTGCTTTAACCTTCTTCCCAGCCCTTGCATTAGGTCCAATAGCAGAACACTTAACTCTTTGGAGATAGGGAGGAGATTATTTATGAGTAAAGAACGTAAAAATAAATTTATGTCTAGAAACATTTTATATAAAGCTATAAAGGAGGCCTTCATTAAATTGAATCCAGCCTTTATGATTAAAAATCCCGTTATGTTTATAGTAGAACTTGGAGCCATGATTACTTTAGTTTTAACTTTGTTTCCTAATATTTTTGGAGATAGCGGTGAAAATTTAAGACTATATAATGCTATTGTATTCATAATTCTTCTTATCACTGCACTCTTTGCAAACTTTGCAGAAGCAATTGCTGAAGGCAGAGGAAAGGCTCAGGCAGACAGTCTTAAGAAAACTCGCAAGGATACTAAGGCAAAACTTCTTAGTTCAAATGGCAGCATTAAAATTGTAAGCTCAAATGAAGTTAAGAAGGATGACATTGTATTAGTAGAAGCAGGAGATATTATACCAAACGACGGTGAGGTTATTGAAGGTATAGCCTCTGTAGATGAATCTGCCATAACAGGAGAATCTGCTCCGGTAGTTAAGGAAGCCGGCGGTGATTTCAGCTCTGTTACAGGCGGAACCAAGGTTGTCAGTGACTTCCTAAAGATTAAAATCACTGCAACACCTGGTGAGTCCTTCCTAGATAAAATGATAGCCTTGGTTGAAGGTGCAGCAAGACAGAAGACCCCAAATGAAATTGCACTGAACACCATACTTGTAAGCTTAACTATTATTTTTTTAGTTGTTATAATTTCACTTCTTCCTATGGCCTCATATTCAGGAGTAATTATTAATGTAGCAACCTTAATTGCTCTTTTAGTATGCTTAATTCCTACAACCATCGGAGGGCTTCTTTCCGCTATCGGTATAGCAGGAATGGACAGAGTAACACGCTTTAATGTAATAGCAATGTCAGGAAAAGCTGTAGAAGCTTGCGGGGACGTAAGCACCATGATACTGGATAAAACCGGTACAATAACCTTTGGCAACAGAATGGCTGCGGACTTTTACCCGGTTGATAATATTTCTAAGAATGAGTTAATTAAATTTGCTCTTATTTCTTCAATAAAGGATGAAACGCCTGAGGGAAGATCTATAGTAGAGCTTGCCAACAAGCTTGGTATTAGCATTGATACAAAGGAATACGAGGACTGCGAATTTATAGAGTTTACAGCCCAAACAAGAAAAAGCGGCTTGGATTTGAAAAATGGCACACAAATTAGAAAAGGCGCAGCTGACAGCATTAAAGCCTTTGCCTGCGAACTGGGAGGTACAATACCTGAAGGGCTTGATGAAATAACTGAAAGAATATCAAAGCTTGGCGGAACTCCTCTTGTAGTATGTGTTGATAAAATTATTTTAGGTGTAATATACCTTAAAGATACTGTAAAACCCGGTCTTGTAGAAAGATTTGACAGACTTAGAGAAATGGGAATAAAAACTATAATGTGTACCGGAGATAACCCATTAACCGCGGCCACCATTGCGAGAGAAGCAGGAGTAGATGAGTTTGTTGCTGAATGCAAGCCAGAGGATAAAATAGCAGTAATTAAAAAAGAACAGGCAGAGGGAAAGCTTGTTGCTATGACAGGCGATGGTACGAATGATGCACCAGCTCTAGCTCAAGCAGACGTTGGTCTTGCAATGAACAGCGGAACTGTAGCTGCAAAGGAAGCAGCTAATATGGTGGATTTAGATTCTGATCCAACAAAGATACTTGAGGTTGTGGAAATAGGTAAGCAGCTTCTAATAACAAGAGGAGCACTTACAACTTTCAGTATAGCTAATGACGTTGCAAAATATTTTGCCATTATCCCAGCTATGTTTGCTGCTGCTATACCACAAATGAACATTTTAAATATAATGAGACTTGGTTCTTCTCAAAGTGCTATAATCTCAGCCCTAATTTTCAATGCTATAATTATACCGCTGCTCATACCTATAGCAATGAAAGGTGTAAAATACAGACCTATGAAAGCCTCTGTGCTGCTTGCAAGAAATGTACTAATCTTTGGTGTGGGTGGTTTAGTTGCTCCTTTTGTTGGTATCAAGATAATAGATATTTTTATTGGACCTCTATTAAGAGTATTAAACCTTGCTTAGCCTTTTAGTGAAAGGATGAATTTTTATGAAAATTTTTAAGAAAGCTTTTCTTTTAAGTATAATATTATTGGTCATATTTGGTATAGGATACCCGCTTCTAATGACAGGTTTAAGTCAGCTTGCTCTACCAAAGCAGGCTAATGGGAGTATTATAGACCTAGATGGTCAAAAGGTAGGCTCTGAAGTCTTAGGCCAAATCTTTAGCGATGCAAGGTATTTTAAAGGAAGACCTTCCGCTGTTAATTATAATACCTATACGGAAGCTGATACAAAACCTGACAAGGACGGAAAAACCGCTTACTCAGGAGTTTCTTCAGGCTCTCAAAACCTTGCTCCTTCAAATCCTGCCTTAGCAGAAAGAGTCCAGAAGGACATGGATGAGTTTTTAAAAGCAAACCCCAGTGTTAAAAAAGAGGATATACCTGCAGACCTTTTAACTGCATCAGGCTCCGGGCTTGATCCTCATATAAGTCCCGCTGCAGCAAAGCTTCAGATTCCTTCAGTAGCTAAAGCTACGGGTATAAGTGAAGCTGAACTGAATAAAATTATAGAAGCCTCTACAGAGGACAGACAGCTTGGAGTGTTAGGTGAACCAAGAGTTAATGTTTTAAAAGCTAATATAGACGTGTTTAAGCTTCTTAATAAAAAATAATTCTATATGAGTTTAATTACTAAAATTAGAAACTCTATGGATAACCATAGAGTTTCTATTTAAGAATTAAATTCCTTCATATATTCTACTATCAGCTCATCCAAGTACTCGCTAATAAATAATCTGTCCGGATTGTATTTGCCTTCATCAATAGTACAACATATCTCGTTTAATGTTTCTCTTAATTCGTCTATTTGATTTTTGATTCTTAAAAGCTTAAGATTTTTATTTTCAATGTTAATTCTCTCTTCTATATTAATATGTTGCTGTGAATTGTCTTCTTTTGCCACAGTTCTGTTCCTACCTGAAAATTTAGCTTCATATAGATTATCGTCAACTTTAGATAGCAGGTCAGAAACTTTAATATTATAGTCTTGAGTACAATATACTCCAAAGCTTGAGGTTATATTAATCATTTGCCCCTCAAAGTGAAAAGAAGTGTTTTCCACCTTTATCCGAATTTCTTCAGCTATATCATAAGCTTTTTTTAAATTAGCATTATTTAATACAATAAGAAATTCTTCTCCTCCAAATCTGGATGCCCAATGTGTGTTGCTTGTTATTGAGTTTAATAATATACCTGAATATTCTCTAAGGATCTTATCACCAGCTAAATGACCATACTTGTCATTAACTTTCTTAAAGAAATCAATATCTGCCATTATAATTGATAATGGTGAATTATTCAGTTTACTATAATTCAGATCAAGGGGCAGTCTTTCATTTATATATCTTCGATTATACAAACCCGTTAACTCGTCCCCGACTGCTCTTTCGTTTACAGAATTAATCAGATCACCTACAACATCACGATTTTTATCAAATATAGCATCCAGTTTACTGTTTTTAGTAATATCCTTTAATATCTCTACGATGTAAGCATTTCCTTCGATTTCAACGGATGTTGCAATGACCATCATAACTTTTCCATCATCATGCTCTATTTTTATAAAAGTATCTTGCTCAATTAATGCTCTCATAGAAACACAGTTGTCACAGGCATTACTCTTGTTCCACATACAGTAACAATTATAATTTACTGCACGCACTCCATTTTCAGTAATTATGTATGATGTTTTATTTATTGGATCCATGATTCTGATAGTATCATAAAAATTTTTGAATATTGATAACCTTTTCTTTATCTCGTGACCTAAGTTCATTTGTTGTTCACCTCCATGACTATTCAATTGAATTTACTAATAGTCACACGCATCATAAGCAAAGTGCTACTGAATTACATTATGCAACTTTTATATAAAAATCTTGCACAAATAAATTACTGCTCATTATGTTCGTGTTTGAACTTCATTTGATACTATGTTATTCAGATTATATCATCAGTTACTACACTTTAACAATGCAATTAATCTTCAATATTGCGACATTAGCTTGTCTTTTATCCGAATATTTTGTTTATTTATTTGTTGGTAATTTTTTCAAACTTGCATCAACCTTGTGAGTTTGCTTATTAAATGCTAACTTACCTTGAAACTTTATCAAGAAGATAAGAAGATATATTCTTATCTTCTTAAGTTTTTATATTGTTGGAACCATATCAATATTGGGGGTACAATATTGATATAGGTTAGGAAGTTAAAAGCTTATTAATTGAAAATTTTTATATTTTGCTTGTTTTCTTTAAAAAACATAAGGATAAAATATATATAACATTTAAGATTTACTACTAAAGGTGGCGTTTAAATGTTGGCATGACCCCATAGTTCCTTTAATTAAAGATAATAAAAAGAGCTGCCGCATTAGCATACATAAATATACTAATGCGGCACTGTTATTCACATAAAAGATTTTTTTAAAAAACTATCTAGTTTTAAGTCTATAATAATAATCTGGAGTGTCATCTTTAATTGCCTCAAATTCATAGCCTAAATTCTTATAAAATTTTATTATTTCCGGCAGAGCTTTAACAGTATTTTTATTGTTTGAATTGCAGTGGGCAAGTATTATAAGCCTTGAGTACTTAGGGTTAAAGTTCTCTCCATTTCTTATTATCCTGCTGACACTAATTCCACCATCACCATCATGGAGATCCAAAGTCCAATCGTATACCTTCATATTATTGCTATGAATTTTATCAAGCATCTCCTGGGTCATACGTCCCGAACTTCCTCCCGGAAATCTTATAGCAGTAGGATTAATGTTCAACAACTTATTAATAAGTTCCCTTGTTTGAAGCATTTCATTTATAAAGGCATCCTCACTTTTATATACTTTTCTAAATTTATGATTGTAGGTATGAAGTCCTATTGTATGACCTTCCTCATAAATTCTTTTAAGTATATGTTCACGTTCAGGTATTTCTTTACCTACTACAAAAAAAGTAGCCTTAATATTCTCTTCTTTCAGTACATCAAGAATTTGTTCAGTAACAACTGGTATAGGACCATCATCAAAGGTAAGATAAACCTTCTTCGACTCAGGCACCTTGCTATAAGCTTCAGCATAGTTCTCATTAAAAAAACTTACAGAAATAATAAATATCATCAAAATAAATATAAATTTTACACCTTTCATTTACGTCATACCTCTCATTGTTTTATAATTTTATTATTCACCCTTTTTCTTACATTCACTCCATCCTTAATTAAAGGAATTTCGGTTTTCTTTGCAATATTCATTAAAAATAAAATTCCGATGTCGTATTAGAAATAACTTTGAACACATATCCCTTTTGCTTATAATAAGCTATTATTTTAGGAAGGGCACTGCAAGTATTTGCATTAACATCGTCACAGTGCATAAGCAGTATAACCCTCGGATCTCTTCCGTAAACCTTAATAGATTCTTTTAGCAGCATCGTTGGCGTAGTATGAGGATATAAGCCATCTGATAAAGCAGCATTCCAATCATATACCCTGTAGTTTTTTCTGTGCAGTTTATTTAGCAAATTTTTATTTAAATAGGACTTACTCCCTGAAGGAAAGCGTATTATATTAGAGGTTATTCCAGTTACCTTTTTTACTGCATACTGTGTATCATCCATTTCTTTAATAAAAACCTCTGAGCTAGAATAAATCCTTTTATAATCATGAGTATATGAATGGAGGCCTATTGAATGCCCTTCATTGGCAATTCTTTTTAGTACTTTTTCCTTCCCATGTATTCTGCCTCCTATAACAAAAAAGGTAGCTTTTACTCCATTTTGTTTTAATATATCTAAAATCCTATCAGTTACAATGTTACTCGGTCCATCATCAAAGGTTAAATAGATTGTATTTTCTCTATTAAGTTCTTTGCTATTAATCATATTCGCTTTTACTTCGCTGAACATGGAAAATATGAAACTAAATATAAGTAATGCTGTAGCTAGTGTAGTATTTATAAAAATATTATCTTTTTGAAATTTCATTTTTTACACCGGCTTTCCTTTCTGCTTCTATATAATTAGCCTCCATTCATCAATATCAATTAAATTTAATAAAAGTCAAAGTCTATTCTGCTAAACATCTATCTGAGCCTTTCAGCTTTTCTATAGTAATTCAAGCCTCTTGTCCATCTTTCCTCGCTCAGAGCCACAGTCTCTCGTATCACATTGGGCTCTTTTTTGTTTCAGCTTATGATGCGTATTTGTTGCAATAGGATAGCTTTAGGATTTATTATTCATTATATTCACTACTCTTATAAGTATAAGTCCAATACCAAACCCTACAAATATGCATATCATTGGTAAAAATATTGGTCCCAGTAAAAATCCATCTATTTTAAAAGTTTTTGAATAGATTACGCCTACAGTCTCAATATAAGCTGATAATGCAAAAGGTACAAATAAAAGTGGTTTTTCTTCATTACTTCCATCTTTATACGCATCCCATATAGAGTACAAGTAGACACAAGGATAAAACATTAACCATTGATAATTAGCCACTTCCACCGCATCTTTTGTCTGTCCTAAAAAACTTAAAACAATTGCCGTATTTATATTTGCCTTATTGTTAATTAAAAATTCTAATGCAATTAAGGTTATGCCCTTAAAATATTTTTTATTTAAAAATTGCCCAAAACCAGGTATAGCAATGCTCCATAGAGCCTTTTCAAGTCCGTTTCCAATCTCCATTTTCATTTACAATACTCCTTTCAGGGATACGCCTAATTAGTATTTAACAATTGTTAATTTTTTATTAAAGTTAATTTTAAACGAATGTTTGAAAAGATAAAAACATTGCTAAAGAAAATGGATTTTGTCAACATGGTATATTATAAAGGTTTATCTGTACTATGCTCAGAAGAAAGGTATGACCTACTATCAGTCCTCTATGAAAAAAGAGCATGTTAATGTGGCGACTCTCTAATCATTTTATGCAATATTTTTAAAATCACTTATAAAACTACATAATAAGAAAGCCCCCATCCAAATGGATGAGGGCCATATTTTCATTACTGTGTATTATCTTATGTCTATTACCAGCCGCTTCCTACTGCATTATGAACAAATGCTGCGATTCTGTCTACAGGAATGTCTACTATAGAGCCTAAGCCATGATTACCACTGCAGTTTATTCTTCCTTGTCCGCCAACCTGTGAACCTTCTACTCCATAAGGTCTCATTTCTCTGTCACAGCAGCTTCCAAGTGCGCATCCTGGTGCTGGTCCTATCTGAGTTATTAATCTAACAAAGTTGCAGTTAACAGTTGCAAGTACTCCTGTAAAACCACGGCCTGATTCTCCTCCGCTTGTTGTGAAAATTGTAACTGTTTGTCCGATGTGTCTTGCTAAATCTGATACTAAACTATATCCGTTTGCCATCCTGTGTTTCCTCCTTTCTCATATTAAAGATTATGTGGACTGTTTGTCCTAGTATATAATATGTTACTTTTGAGAAAGGGTTACAGATTTTAAATTTATTTTTTAAATTGTATTGTGAACAAATGCTGCTATTTTATTTATTGGAATATTTGTTACTGCACCAAGAGAAATTTCATTATTATTTAGTTCAGCACTTCCTTCTTCGCTATTACAATACTCTTCCGGAATACAAGGTGGCGAAGCCAATCTTGAAAGCACTTTTATGTAATCTTTTTTTACATCTAGCAGTACCCCGGTAAATCCGCTTCCGGATTCTCCCCCACTGACTGTATATATAGTAATGGTTTGACCTATGTATTTTATTAAGCTTTGAATAAAATTATTATCATTTAATAAAACCTTGCTTGCTTTTATGTTTTCTTTTATTTCATAATTACTGCCTGCTTTAACATATATCTTTTTCTTCCTCTTTGTTCTTATATTGAAGATGTTAACATTTCTTCTTGCCATTAAACCTCACCTTTCATATATATTTGCTATATTATAATATGACAAGACTTAAATATTGATACTATATAGTTATGAAAGGCACCATCTTATAAGATGATGCCTATTAATTGCTTATTTTTTACCAACCACTGTCAACAGCATTATGAACAAATGATGCTATTCTATCAACAGGAATATCAACAACTGCTCCAAGTCCATGATTTGCATTACAGTTAATCCTATGCTGTTGTCCGCCTAGATTAGCTCCCTGTACACCTGTTGGATTATATCCTTGTACTCCTTGATTATTTAAGTTATTTCCATAATCTCCTATACCATCTGTACATACGTCATCACCTACGCCTGCAACTGGTCCCATATGGTCGCAACAATTTCCTAATGCGCAGCCCGGTGCTGGTCCTATCTGTGTAATAAGTCTAACAAAACTGCAATTAACAGTTGCTAATACGCCAGTAAATCCCCTTCCTGATTGACCTCCACTTGTTGTAAAAATAGTAACAGTTTGACCAACATAATTAGCAAGATTATTTGCGAAGTTTCCGTTTGCCATCCTCTGTTTCCTCCTTTCTTATTATGAAGATATGTTAGGACTTCTTGTCCTGCTATATACTATGAAGCTTGTATAATAAGTGCTACTTAAATTTTAAAAATATTTTTTATATAAATATCAAAGTAATTCAACCATTTAATTCTTGTAAGAATTGTAAAAGCATCGATATTTTACTCGATTAAATACCGATTTATTAATAGAATTTATATAAAAAGGGGCTGCCTCTAAAGGCGTACCCCATAAACTTGCTTTAATATTTATTCTAGTATCCGCTGCTTCCTACAGCATTGTGTACAAAGGCTGCAATTCTGTCTACTGGTATATCTACTATTGAACCAAATTGATTTGGACGGCAGCTAAATCTATCTTGCCCACCTTGTTGTGTCCCTTCAACATTAGTTCCGTAGTGAGGTCTTTCACAGCAATTTCCAAGTGCACATCCAGGAGCTGGTCCAATTTGTGTAACTAGTCTTACAAAGCTGGCATTAACTATTGTTAAAACCCCTGTAAAACCTCTGCCTGATTCCCCACCGCTTGTTGTAAAAATTGTGACTGTTTGTCCAATATTGTTTGCTAATTCATTTAAAAAATCCATCCTTTGCTTCCTCCTTTCTTATATGTCTGATTATAGGACTCTTGTCCTAGTTCATAATATGAGCTTTACCATAATGTGTGACAAAAATAAATTGAAGGACTTCCTTCAATTTCAGATAGAACTTATTCAATTAACCCAAAATGGACAGACCAATTTCATTTATCACAATTTGTTGTTTTTTTTGAAAATTGGTACTATAATGAAAGTAACTGTTACAGTAAAAATTTAGAACTGTTTAGAAAGAATTGACAGTAAGGAGGTCTTATTATGAACACTTTAATCATTTCTCTTCTTGTTGTTCCAATTGTCTTTGCCTTGTTGTTTTTGCTAAATAATGGCAAGACCTATTTTAAAGCACTTTCCTATTTGCTTTGTGCTTTTGGAACAATAGCTTCGGTTACTCTTGCAATTCATGGACCAGTTCAATTAATAATTGATGGTTCAGCCTTCACTACTCTGGAGGCACTAATAACTGTTTTAGAAATTCTAATTATCGTATTCTTATTCTCAGTATCAATGAAACATAAAAGAAAAGGTGTATTTTCACTAACATTTTTGCAGTCAATATTATTTATTTATACTGCTTTTTTTATGGAAAAACACCATGAAACTGTCTTAAATGTGGACAGCTTTTCTATAGTAATGCTCCTTTTAGTAAATATTATAGGTACTCTTATAGTAGTCTTTGCAAACGGATACATTACTGAATATGAACATCACAGACATATGAAGAGCAAACAGAAATTATTCTATTTTGTAATAAGTATATTTATTGCAGCTATGAACGGCCTTGTTATGAGTGATGGATTAGCTTGGATATATTTCTTCTGGGAAATAACAACCTTGGCTTCATTTATGCTGATATCCTATAACGGAGACGCAGAAGCTTATCAAAGCGGCTTTAGAGCATTGTTTCTAAATCTTATAGGCGGTCTTTGTTTTTCAGCAGGAAATATTATATTTCAAAGCAAATATGGAATTACAACTCTATCAGATATAGCTAATTATGGTTCAAAGAGTTATGTTCTCTTGGTTCCTGTATTTCTTTTATGTGTAGCAGGCTTTGCGAAATCTGCACAAATGCCTTTCCAAAGCTGGCTTTTAGGTGCAATGGTAGCTCCAACACCTGTTTCAGCCTTACTTCACTCAAGTACTATGGTTAAGGCCGGTGTTTACTTAATAATAAAACTATCACCTGCTTATGCAGGAACAAAACTTGGAACCGCAATCGCCTTGTACGGCGGTATAACCTTCCTGTTATGTTCGGCTATAGCAGTAACCCAGAGAAACGCAAAAAGAATTCTTGCTTATTCAACTATTGCTAATTTAGGACTTATTATTTGTAGTGCCGGAATGGGAACAAGCCTTGGAATTTCAGCAGCGATAATTTTAATTATCTTCCATGCTGTATCAAAAGCCTTATTATTCCTTTGCACAGGACAAATTGAACATACAATAGGCAGCAGAGATGTTGAAGACATGTCCGGACTTATAGCTAAAGCACCAGTACTTACTTTAATTACAGCTTTCGGTCTCGTGTCAATGATTCTTCCTCCTTTTGGAGTACTTATAACAAAGCTTATTTCAATTGAAGCTGCAGCACAAAACCCATTTATAGTAATACTTTTAGTTCTTGGTAGTGCACTTACAACACTATATTACATTAAGTGGATGGGAACAATTCTTTCCTACCCTGCTGTTAAGTTTCCAAACAAAGAAACAAGAGACTTTAATGTATATCTTCCATTATGGGTATTAAGTATATTAGTTTTACTATCAAGTATATTTGTTTCACCTGTTTATAATAAATTAGTATCACCCGAAATTAAAAGTCTTTTGCCAAAAGCTCCTGAAGCACTAAATATATCACTTGCAAATATAAGCACTCAGCTGGGAAGCTTCAATAACAATATTGTATTTATAGTAATTGCTTTTGTTATATTGATCGCATTAGTTGTAAAAGGAACTCTTATTGGCAAACCAACCAGGAAAAATATTTATATGTGCGGTGAAAACAACGCAGAAGATGAAAACTTATTTAGAGGTCCTGATGGCAGCTATGAAAAGGCAGTTGTCAGCAATTACTACTTAACCAGAATTTTTGATGAAAAGCTTATGACTAGACTTGGAAGCTTAATATCCGTATCAATAATCTTAATTGTTATCTTAGGAGGACTTGCATAATGAGCACAATGGAAATTATTATAAGAAGTCTTTTAGTTTTATTTGCTGCACCGGTAATAGGCTGTATCTTCGCAGGAATAGACAGAAAGCTTACTGCAAAGCTCCAGGGAAGAGTAGGACCAAAACTTCTTCAGCCTTGGTATGACTTCAGAAAGCTTATGAGCAAGGAAAACATAGTAGTAAATAAATATCAAAATATATATATATTGTTCTATGTAATATTTATAATAGTAAGCCTTTTAATGCTATTTTTAGAAATGGACTTGCTTATGATTATATTTGTTTATACAATTGCCAACGTAGCATTAATAGTTGGCGCTATGAGTACAGGTTCCCCGTTCAGCAAAATCGGTAGTGCAAGAGAAACAATTTCAATGCTTGCTTATGAGCCTATTCTTGTATTTTATATAGTTGGAATGTATATGCTTACAGGTTCCTTTAATATATCAAGATTAAACGCTGCGGATAAACCACTAATATTGTATTTACCTTTAGTATTTATATCCATGCTGTTTATAATGAGCATAAAATTTAAAAAGTCACCTTTTGACTTTTCTACTGCTCACCATTCCCATCAAGAGCTTGTAAAAGGAATGTTTACTGACTTTTCAGGTCCTACAATGGGTATGATAGAATTCGCCCACTGGTATGAATATGTATTTTTGTCCGGCTTGATGTTTATATTCTGGAAACAGAGCTATGTACTTGGAACATTGTTATCAATCTTTACCTTTATATTCGTAATAATAATTGATAATATTACAGCCAGACTTTCCTGGGAATGGATGGTAAAAGTAACTTGGACTATTGTTGTTGGCTTAAGTGTAGCAAATATACTGTTTATCTATTTTAACAACGTAAGAATCGTTTAAATCAATGTATAATATAAATTCTAAATTCAGAAAGCGAGGCTAATTTATGAGTTCCGTTATGTCAAAATCTCCTTGGATTGTTCATATGAACTGCAATAGCTGTAATGGCTGCGATATAGAAGTATTAGCATGTTTAACTCCTCTTTACGACGCTGAAAGACTTGGGGTAATAAACATAGGTACTCCAAAGCAGGCTGATATTATGGTAATTACAGGTTCAGTAAACTATAAAAGCGTAGATGTAGTTTTAAATGTATATAATCAGATGCCTGAGCCTAAAGCAGTAGTAGCTGTAGGTGCCTGCTCCTGCACAGGAGGCATATTCCACGACTGCTATAATGTTATTGGTGGTGCAGATAAAATTATCCCTGTTGATGTATACGTACCTGGCTGCTGCCCGAAGCCTGAAACTATACTGGAAGGTATAGCTAAAGCTGCAGCAATACTTGATGAAAAAAGAGCGGAAATGAAGAAAAAAATCGGCTAAAAAGGGGGACTTTATATGTTGGATAACTTAATCCTAGTAGATAAGGATAATATCCGAGAAGCTGTAAATAACAAAAAACTTTATGGACATAGATTTGTGGCTGTTACCTGTGAAAAAGAAGGCGAAGATTATGAGCTTACTTACCACTTTGATTTAAACTATGAAATGAGCCATATCAGAATTTTAATAAAGTCTGAAGATGTTATAAAAAGTGTATCATCGATATATCCTTCTGCACTTCTAATTGAAAATGAATATAAAGATTTATATGGTTTTAACTTTGAAGGACTTTTAATTGATTATAAAGGTCACCTTATGCTTTCTGATAAGGCGCCCGACACTCCAATGCTTGCAAAGAAAGACAATAAGGAGGCGTAGAAATTATGGCAAAGACAGTTATTCCCTTTGGACCACAACACCCTGTTCTACCTGAGCCTGTGCAATTAAAGCTGGTTATGGAAGATGAAAAGGTTGTTGAAGCTCTTCCTTCCATCGGCTACGTACACAGAGGCCTTGAAAAAATGGCAGAGCTTAAGGATTTCAACCAATCTGTATATATTGTAGAAAGAGTTTGCGGTATATGCAGCTTTATGCACTCTATGGCTTATGTCAGAGGTATTGAAAATATAATGAATATACAAATACCGGAAAGAGCAGAATATTTAAGAGTAATTTGGGCTGAAATAGGCAGACTTCAAAGTCACTTCCTATGGCTTGGACTTCTTGCAGATGCCTTTGGTTTTGAAAGTCTTTTCATGGAAACTTGGAAATACAGAGAAAAAATACTTGATTTAATGGAAATGACTACCGGAAACAGAGTTATAATATCTGCTAACAAGGTTGGCGGAACAACTAAAGACATTACAGAAGAGCAAATGAAGATTATTCTTTCAACTGTTGATGAGCTTGAAAAAGAAATGAAGGATGTTGAAAAAGTATTTTTTGACAGCTATACAGTTAAACAAAGACTTGTTGGCGTTGGAATACTTACAAAGCAGGATGCTGAGGAGTATGCTGTTGTAGGTCCTATGGCCAGAGGTAGCGGAATTAAGTATGATTTAAGAGCTACAGGCTACAGTGCTTACAAAAACTTAGACTTTGAGCCAGTTGTTGAAAATGCCGGAGATTCTTATGCAAGATGTATAGTAAGAGTTAAGGAAATATATCAAGCCTTTGATCTTATAAGACAGGCAATTGCAAAGATTCCTTCCGGAGATATAGCAGTTCCTGTAAAAGGCTTCCCTAAGGGAGAAACTATTTCAAGACTTGAACAACCTAGAGGTGAAGCAATATACTATATTAAAGCAAATGGTACTAAGAATTTGGAAAGATTAAAGATCAGGACTCCTACCTTTGCAAACATACCTTCTCTATTAAAAATGCTTCCAGGAAGCAAACTTCAGGACGTACCAGTACTAGTACTTACAATCGATCCATGTATCAGTTGTACAGAGAGGTAACGGAGGTGAGATTATGGCAAATATGTTTCAGTTAATAACAAGAAACCTTTTTAACAAGAAGAAAACAAGACTCTTCCCGTTAAGTGCTGAAAGACCAGCCTTTGAACGTTCAAGAGGAAGAATAGTATTAAATCCTGATACATGTATACTATGCAGCATTTGCGCAAGACGTTGTCCTGCAGATGCTATAAAAGTAGACAGAAAAGAAGGCTTTTGGGAATTGGACGCTTACAGATGTATAATTTGCGGAGAGTGTGTAGGCGCTTGCCCAAAGAAGTCTATAAGTATGAATAATGATAGAAGACATGCCGCTGAGGATAAGGAATTCGTGCATCACAAGGTTGAGGTTCCTATACCTGCTCCAAAGCCGGCAGCACCTAAACCTGCGGCAGCTGCGGCTGCTCCTGCTTCTAAACCGGCAGCTCCAAATCCTGATGAAAATAAAACTAATATACCTGTAGCTGTTAAACTTGAAGAAGGCACGGTTGAAACACCAAATCCACTTCCAAAAGAAAATACAGAAACAGCATAGAAAAATGGCAGCCTGCTATATGTAGGTTGCCATTTTAAATATAAACTTATTCTGTTTCAAACTTTGCTTTCTTTTTCTTTTTAAAGAACGCAAAGTAAATTATCAAACCTGCAACCACAGCAACTACTATATAGTCAAGTATGTGCAGCCAGCCTCTTATTTGTTCCCAATTTTCTCCCATATAATACCCTGCATATCCAAGCACTACGCTCCATAATAGAGAGCCAAAGAAGGTGTACGCAGCAAACTTTTTAATATCCATTTTGCTTATTCCAGCAGGAAGAGATATAAAAGTTCTTATTATAGGAAGAAGTCTTGAATAAAATGCAATCTTCTCTCCATACTTTTGAAAATACTTGTCGCTCATTTCTATATGAGACTTTTTAAGTCTAAGTTTATCAGCATATTTATCAACCAAAGGCCTTCCGCCTAAAGCACCAAGATAATAACATAATACTGAGCCTAATGTACCTCCCACTGTACCCCAAATAATTACCCAAAATAGATTAAGGCGATTTCCTGTGTTTGCCGTCGAAGCCAAATATCCTCCGAAAGGAAGAATTGCTTCGCTTGGAATTGGAATACATGCACTTTCTAGTGCCATTAGCCCTGCAACTCCAAAATATCCAAACTTTCCAAGCACTGCTACCGCCCAATTGACTATAAACTCAATCATTCTCTTTCTCCCTTCGTTTAAAGTAATCTGCAATATAGACTGTCATTTCATCTGCAGATAACCTTTAAAGGCCATAAACCTTTAATATAGCTTATATTTCATCTGTTCAATAAATCAACACCATTATACTATAAACTAAATTTATAGGCTAGTAATAACAGGTTAAATTTCAGTTAATAAATCTACTATACTTAATTCATATTCTTAGTTTTCTGAATAGTATTTATATTTCTTTCGTTGTATAATAATTATATGGTAATTTAAGGCTATAAGAATTTGGGGGAGATTAAAGTGAAATATAAAAAATATTTAGTATATGGACTAGCAGTTATTGCTGTACTTTCTTTTATTCTTGTCAAGATTTCATCAAAACCAGCTAAAAAAATAAGTACCGAGGCTAATGCAAAGGTTGAAAAAAAAGAAACTGTAAAAAATAGCGAATCAACTTCCACTAAGCCTGCTTCAGATACCAAGCCGGAGGAAAACAAAAATAATAATCAGGATATAACTATGGTAGATACAAAAACAAACTACATTGGAAATAGTTCCGGAAACCTTTCGAATATAGGTCAATTTGCCTCCCAAGGAAAGTGGATTTACTTTACTTACCCTGAAAAAACTAATGGCCGTATAGGTAAAAACTTATATAGGTCTATGAAGGATGGTGAGACCGGATTAAAGCTTATTTCTGAAAATACCGGAATTACTTCACTTAATGTAGTTGGGGAGTGGATATATTACATAGACCCGGATAACCAAAGCAGCATATATAAGGTAAAAACCGATGGGACAGGAAAAACCAAAGTCACTATGGACAGTGCTAATCAATTTATAGTAGTTGAGGATTGGATTTATTATATCTCACCTGTAGGCATATATAGAATAAAAACTGACGGCAGCGAACAAAGACCTATTATTGATGGCAGTATTAGAAGCATACTCTTTGTTAAGGATAACTATATTTATTATTCCAATATAGATGCTAAAGCTACTGGTACACAACCAGATGATTACTGCTCTATTTACAAAGTTAAGTTTGACGGCTCAGGTCGTTCTAAAATAATTACTGATAATGTTATGCAGTCTATAATAGATGGAGATTGGATTTATTATACAAATGTTTCTGACAACTATAATTTATATAAGTCAAAAATTGATGGAAGTTCAAAAACAAAAATTTTAAATATGCCTGTGGGAACTTTTAATATATCTAATGGCTATATATATGCTATTTATTTTAGCGGAAACCAAAACATAAATAACGATATTCAAAATATATACAGACTAAAAACCGATGGAAGCAACCTTAAAAGACTTACAAATAACGCTCCTGATCGGCTATCTTCAGTAAGTACTGTTGGACCTATACATTATATTTATGTAACTGATGAGTATTTATTTTGTATCAGCTGGGGACAGAGCGGAATGCTGCTTTATAGAGTCAGTCTTGACGGCAGCTCAGAGAAGGTATTTGGTAACTAAAAAACCATGGAGTATAGTTTAGTACTATACTCCATGGTTTATATTATTTTAATCTATACACCCTAGCCTCATAAGGCCTCAGTTTAATATTCTTAATATCCTCATTTTCATCTACAGCATAGTTGCTTATTAAAAGTTCCCTGCTGCCGTACTTAATATTTTCTGGAAGGATAAACTCTGTTTCCTGCTCATAGAAGTTAAGTATAACTAAAAGCTTTTCGCTTCCTAGAGTTCTTATATATGAGAAAATACTCTCGCTGTCTCTTAGTATTTCTTCGTAATCACCATATACTATAATAGAATTTTCTTTTCTAAGTTTTATAAGCTTTTGATAGTAGTAGAACACTGAGTTCTTATCCTGAAGTGCTTTTTCTACATTTATGTCTACATAATTAGGATTTACTCTTATCCATGGAGTTCCTGTAGTAAAGCCAGCGTTTGCACAGTCATTCCACTGCATTGGAGTTCTTGCATTGTCTCTTCCTCTTAAATGAACTCCCTCCATGAATCTTTGCTCGTTCATAAATCCGCCTTTTACTAATTCGTTATAGGCATTTATTATTTCCAAGTCTTTGTAGTCTTCCATTCCAAAGGATACATTTGTCATTCCAAGCTCTTCACCTTGATATATATAAGGAGTACCCTGCATCATATGAAGCATTGTTCCAAGCATTTTCGCCGATTCGACTCTATACTCCTTATCATTGCCAAACCTTGAAACCGGTCTAGGCTGGTCGTGATTATTAAGATAAAGACTGTTCCAGCCTTTGCCGTTTAACTCTTCCTGCCACTTGCTCATAATAGTTTTAAAATCTGTAAGCTTCCAAGGTCTTATATCCCACTTAGTAGTACCTGTTCCAACATCCATGTGCTCAAATTGGAATACCATGTTTAATTCATTTCTGTCTTCTCCAACATAAAGGGCTGCAGTTTCAGGAGTAACCCCCGGAGTTTCACCAACAGTCATAATATCATATTTGCTTAAAACTTCCTTGTTCATCTCCTGCAAATACTCATGCACTCTTGGACCATTGGCAGTTAACGGGAAGCCGTTTCCGTATAGTTGACCTTCTCCTTTTTCACCATCAGGAAGCCCAGGTGCTTTGGATATTAAATTTATAACGTCCATTCTAAAACCATCAATACCTTTATCAAACCAGAATTTCATAAGATCGTAAACTTCTTCTCTTACCTTTTCGTTTTCCCAGTTCAAATCAGGCTGCTTTTTTGAGAAAAGATGAAGAAAGTATTCATCTGTTGTTTCATCATATTTCCAAACTGAACCGCTGAAAAAAGAGCCCCAGTTGTTTGGAGGATTTCCATCTTTCCCTTTTCTCCATATGTAGTAATCTCTATAAGGATTGTCCTTTGATTTTCTGCTTTCTATAAACCATTTATGTTCATCTGAAGAATGGTTTACCACCAAGTCCATAACAAGCTTAATATCTCTCTTGTGCATTTCACTTAAAAGCTCATCAAAATCCTCCATAGTGCCAAACTCATCCATAATATTTCTATAATCGCTTATATCATAGCCATTATCATCATTTGGCGATTTATAAACCGGATTTAACCAGACAATATTTATACCAAGCTCCTTAAGATAATCAAGCTTCTCAATTACACCTCTTATATCACCAATACCATCTCCATTGGAGTCTTTAAAGCTTCGAGGGTAGATTTGATAAACTACGCCCTCTTTCCACCATGTTTTGTTCATATTAGAATACCTCCATGAATAAAATTTTATATTAAAATTTATTCAACACGGAAGAAATGCCAGAAAACACAGAATACACGGAGAGGTTAATAGTAGAAAACTCTTCCGCGTCTTCTGCGTTTTCTGTTAAAGTCCGTGTTTATTATTTCTTACAAGAGTCTCTTTCCACAATTTGATGTGGAAGTACAAAGTGGTGTTGTACAAGTTCTGCTCCGTTAATTACCTTTATAAGCATTCTCATTCCTACAGATCCCATGTCATACATTGGCTGAACAACTGTGGTAAGTTTTGGATAGAATATTGATGCACTGTATATATCATCAAAGCCCATAACATCAACTTCCTCAGGAACCTTCTTTCCGCTCTCTCTTAAAGCGTTTATAGCCCCCATAGCTATTTCATCGCTGGCACAGAAAACAGCATCAATATCACCATTTTTTAATATGTTGTTCATGCCTTCGTAGCCATCATGAGCCTTAAGTCCGCCAAAGAAGCATAAGCTTTTATTAAACTCTATATTATTTTTAGACAGCGCTTCTTTATAACCTGAAAATCTATATGCCGCAGCATTTACAGAATCCTCATATGTTCCTATGTATGCAATTTTTTTATTGCCTTTTTTAATTAAATATTCTGTTGCATCAAAAGCTGCCTTTTCATTGTCTATAGTTACGCTTGGGAAAGTATTATCTCTGTCAGTTGTTTCTACAAGAGTAACAGGAAGTTCCAAGCTTTTTACTAATTCAATGATTTCCGGCTCTAAGGAATTACTCATGTATATAACTCCATCAACCATCTTTTCTTTAAGAACTCTAAGATATTCCATTTCTTTTTCAGGATCCAAGTCAGTGTTGCAAAGCATAATGTTATAATTATAAATATTAGCTACGTCCTCTGCACCTCTAACTATTTCAGGATAAAACTGATTTGATATGTCCGGAATAATTATTCCTATAGTTCTGCTTTTTTGTGTTTTTAAACTTCTAGCAACTATATTAGGTCTGTAACCTAACTTTTTAATAGCATCTTGTACTTTCTTTTTTGTTTCCTCATTAACAACATCTACATCATTTAATACTCTAGAAACAGTAGCTATTGATACTCCTGCCTCTCTAGCAACATCCTTAATTGAAGCCGCCACAATATCAACTCCTAATTTTTATTCTATTTTTATTATTATAACTTAATAATTCCACTCTTTACAAGTTTAATGTTTACTAATTTTTCCTAAATTATTCGAAATCTCGCTCCACTCATTTTCCAGTATTCCATAAAGGTACATATCCCATCTTTTTCCATCTCTATGTATAAATTCTCTATAGGTTCCCTCATGCTTAAAGCCTAATTTTTCATATAAATTAATAGCCTTTTGGTTATAGCTGAATACATTAAGCTGAACTCTATGCAAGTTCAATTCTTTAAATGCAAAATCCAGCAAAAGCTTTAATGCTTCTTTTCCGTAGCCTTTACCTCTTTCCGCATTTGTTCCGATACCTATACCCATTGTTGCAGTTCCATTCCACCATTGAATACTTCCCAGTTCTATATAGCCAACCATTTCACCATTATTTATATCTCTTATAGCAAAAGGACAAGTGTTATTGGAACTTTGTATAGCATTAATCCATTCATCAATTTGCTTTATTGATTTAGGAATGGCCGGCACCTTGTCAAAATATCTTAAGAAATCTGCATCAGAATACCAACTGCTTATAATAGGTATGTCCCTTTCATCGATAGCTGTGAGTCTGACTTTTTCTCCTGTTAATAAACCAGTGCAAATCATATAGCCCTCCAGATAGTTTAGAATTTGCATATGCAAATTCATGTGTTTCAGAGTTATCTCAAAATTTATAAAAACATTTAATATATAAAGGTTTCACACTTTAAGATGTCCCTATCTCCTATTATATAGAATAGTTTTAACTATTGAAACAAAAATAATAAGCTAAGCTGCATTTTATTATTGTACAGCTTAGCTTTATATTATAAACTCTTCGAATTATTTTCATGCTTTACAACTGTTATTTTATTTCTTGAGGAAAACCAGTATGGAAAAGCCACAAATAAAGCTCCACCTACTATATTACCTAAGGTTGCAAAAATTAGATTGTGCGCAACTCCGCCCGCAGTAACCTCTACTCCATGAGAAAGTATAGCTGCTAAGGGAAGAAGCGTCATATTTGCAACGCTGTGCTCAAAGCTTGTTGTTATAAATGCAAATAAGCACCAGAAAATCATTATCAATTTTGCTGTATCATCTTTTAACTTATAGAAACACCAAACTGCAAGACAAACTAATATATTACAAAGTATTCCTCTTGCAAAAATTTGAAGTCCTGTTGGTGCTATCTTGCCTTGTGCACCTTCGATGATAAATTTGTTTATGCTTCCTGCTCCAAGTCCGGTTGCTAAATATAAGCCAACCACTACAAGAGATCCAATAAGATTACCTATCCAGCTTGCTGCCCAAATCTTAACTGCATCAAACCAGCTAGTCTTTTTTTCAAGAGCTCCAATAGCCATAACCATATTAGTTCCTGTAAAAAGTTCTGCTCCTGCTACCATTACCAAGCTAAGCCCAATACCAAATGAAGCACCCATAGCTATCTTGTAAACCGGAGAATTTGCCGCGTGAAGGTATCCTCCTACTGTAAAAATAAAAATAAATGCGATACCGATGAACATCCCTGCAAGAGCTGAAGCTGTAAGATAACTTGCCTTGCTTTCTTTTAAAACCTTTGCTTTCTTTTCCGCATAATGTACTACGTTTTCAATATCAGAACTAAACATTAGCCGATCCCCCTTGGTTAGTTTTTTGACAATGGTATTATATCATATTATTAAAAGCAATTTGTTATTTATATAATTTTCAGTTTTTTTATTTGCATCTAAAAACCATAAAGCTTAATCTTCCTAATGTATTGCCTTTTTCTTATACCTCTTTCCTGAAACCTCAACAGCTCCTATTGTTATCAATGCATCATCATCAAAGCCATGAACGATGTCCTTAAGCTTTGCGACCTCAAGCCTTGATACAACAACATAAACAACATTTGTCTCATAGCCTTTATAACCGCCCTTACCATCGAGGAGGGTTACCCCTCTCCCAAGCCTTGCCATCAATGCCTCTGATATTTCGTTATATTTTTCCGATACTATCATGACTGCTTTTGATTCATCTACTCCTTCTACCACAATATCAATAACCTTAAAAGCAATAAAGTATGCTATAAGCGAGTACATGGCCCTATCCCATCCGAATATAAAGCCTGCGCTGCTTAAAATAAAAAAGTTAAAAAACATTACAATTTCGCCTATTGAAAAACTTATCTTTTTATCAAGTATTATTGCAACAATTTCACTTCCATCCAGTGATCCGCCGTTTCTTATAATCAATCCTACACCTGCACCTAGTATTATGCCTCCAAAAATAGCTGCTAAAAATACATCCTGTGTTAATCCGGGTATTGGATGCAGCAGAGAAACGCCTATAGATATGCCTATTACAGAAAATATCGTAGAAAAGGTAAAGGTTTTGCCTATTTGTTTATACCCTAAGATAAAGAAAGGAATGTTTAAAATGAGAGTAAATAGTCCAAGGGGAAGTTTGGTTAAATGACTTGCCATTATAGCTACTCCAACAACTCCACCATCTATTATATTATTGGGAACTAAAAATATTTCAAGACCAATAGAGTATAGAATAATACCTAAAAGCATAAAAATCATTCTGCTCAACGTATGATATGCCTTCTTTGATTTTTCCTTCATATATTCACTTCCTTTCACAAATTCAGTTTTATGTTACTATAATATTTTTATTATAACAACATAGTTCATTAAATATTAAATAAATGTTTATATTATTTCTTTTGGCTATTCTTTCAAGCTTTATATAGAAAAAACCGCCCAGAAAGCAATTAACCTTATGCTTAATGGACGGCATTTCTAATTATCTTACAACTTCAACAGCTAAATTTAACTTTTCACCATTGATGTTAGCTTCACTATATTCTCTAGCTGCATTGTACACAACTTCTATAGCAAGTGTTTCCTTCATTATATGGTTTTCAAACTTCTCAACTACATCTTCAAGCATCTTGTTTCCGGTTACATAAAGAATTATCTTGTCAGCTACTTCAAAGCCGCTTTCTTTTCTCATGTTTTGGATTTTGCTTATGATTTCTCTTACGTGACCTTCTTCCTTTAGCTCTTCAGTTATATGAGTATCCAGTACAACACCTATCTGCCCCTCTCCGGCGAATGCATATCCTTCAAGTCCCTGCATGGTTACAAGTAGGTTCTCACTGTTTAATTCTATTTCTGTACCTTGAACATTTATTTCTACTACTCCACCATTTTGGATAGTCTGAGCTAGTTCCATCTGATCTCTTGAAGCAATTTCTTTTCTTATTCCTGGTATGAGTTTTCCAAAAGCTTTTCCTAGTACAGGAAGGTTAGGCTTTATTTCAAAATTAACATATTTTGAAAGGTCAGCTCCAAGCTCTAAATCCTTTATATTAAGCTCATCCTTTATTATGTCGCTATAATATTCAGGAAGTACCTTTGTGTTTAAAAGCATCTTAGAAAGAGGCTGTCTGTTCTTTATATTAGCACCATTTCTTGCGCTTCTTCCAAGGTTAACTACTTTATAAGCCAAATCCATTTCTTCTTCTAGATCTTTGTCTATAAGCTCTTCAGAAACCTTTGGCCAGTGGCATAAATGAACACTTTCTGGTGAATTCTTATCTAATCCCACTACCAGGTTTTGATATATTTCTTCAGTTATAAATGGAACAAACGGAGCTGCTATTAAGCTTAGTGTCTTAAGAACTCTGTAAAGTGTTACATAAGCTCCAACTTTATCATCTGTTAACTCTTCACTCCAGTATCTAGCTCTGTTTCTTCTAACATACCAGTTAGATAATTCATCAACAAAGGACTCTATTGATAAAGCGGCTTGAGTTATTCTGTAGTTTGCAAGGTTTTCGTCTACGCTCTTAACCAAGCTGTTTAACTTAGACATTATCCATTTATCCATTACGTTTCCGCTTACAAAGTCTTCATACTTTGTTGGGTTAAACTGATCTATCTCTGCATAAAGCACATAGAAGGAATAAACATTCCAAAGAGTGCTTAAGAATTTTCTTTGTGCTTCTATAACTGCTTCTTCATAGAATCTTGATGGAAGCCATGGAGCACTTGCAGTATAGAAATACCATCTTGTAGCATCAGCACCTTCATTGTCAAGGGCTACCCATGGGCTTAATACATTACCCTTGTGCTTTGACATCTTAAGTCCATTTTTATCAAGTACGTGTCCTAGAACTACGCAATTTTCAAATGGATTTGTGTCAAAAATTGCAGTTGATATAGCAAGAAGTGTATAGAACCATCCTCTTGTCTGGTCAACAGCCTCTGATATAAACTGTGCTGGGAAGTTAGCTTCAAATAATTCCTTATTTTCAAATGGGTAATGATGCTGAGCAAATGGCATTGAGCCTGAATCAAACCAGCAGTCAATAACATCTGATACCCTTGTCATTTCCTTATGACAGTGAGGACATTCTAAATGTACGTTATCTATATAAGGTTTATGAAGTTCTATATTTTCAGGAACATTCTTTCCTCTTGCTCTTAATTCTTCCTTGCTGCCTATCATTTCTCTGTGACCGCATTCACATTCCCATATTGGAAGCGGAGTCCCCCAATATCTTTCTCTTGAGATACCCCAGTCTATAACATTCTCTAAAAAGTTACCCATTCTTCCTGTTCTAACATTGTCTGGAAGCCAGTTTACCTTGTTGTTGTTTTCTAAAAGTTTATCTCTTAAGGAAGACATCTTTACAAACCAAGATTCTCTTGGATAGTACAATAAATGAGTATCACATCTCCAGCAGAATGGATAGGAGTGTGTAAAGCTTTCTGTTTTATAAAGTATATTCTTTTCCTTTAAATATTCTATTATTTTAGGGTCAGCTTTTTTAACAAACAACCCTGCCCAAGGTTCAACCTCTGGTACAAACTTACCTTCAACATCTACCAAGTTAACTAATGGAAGATCATATTTCTTACCCATTAAGTTGTCATCTTCACCATAAGCTGGTGCTATATGAACTATTCCGGTACCATCAGTTAATGTTACAAAATCCCCGTGGATTACATAGAAAGCTTTCTTATCAACATTTGTAAATGGTAATAACTGCTCATATTCTAATCCTAAAAGTTCTTCACCCTTAAACTTTCTAACTACCTCATATTCGCAGTCAAGCTTTCCAAGTAAAGCTTCTGCAAGTATTAAGTGTTCTTCATGATGAATTACTTCTACATAGTCGTAAGATTTATTTACAGCTAAAGCTACGTTGCTAGGAAGAGTCCAAGGAGTTGTTGTCCAAACAAGTATATACTTGTCTTCACCCTTAACTTTAAACTTAACATATATAGAACTGTCTTTTACATCCTTGTAGCCTTGAGCAACTTCATGTGAAGATAACGCAGTTCCGCAGCGTGGGCAGTATGGAACTATTTTATGACCTTTGTATATAAGTCCTTTTTCCCACATTTGTTTTAAAGCCCACCACTCTGATTCAATATAATTATCATGGTAGGTTACATATGGCTCCTTCATATCTACCCAGTAGCCAACTCTCTCTGTCATTTCTCTCCATTGCTCTACGTAGGTAAATACGCTTCCCTTACACTTCTCAACAAACTCTTCAACACCATACTCCTCTATTTGAGGCTTTCCTGAGATTCCAAGTGATTTTTCAACCTCAAGCTCAACGGGAAGTCCATGAGTATCCCAGCCTGCTTTTCTTGGAACCTTGTAGCCCTTCATAACTCTGTATCTTGGAATAAGGTCCTTCATAACTCTTGTTATAACGTGACCTATATGAGGCTTACCATTTGCTGTTGGAGGACCATCATAAAAAGTAAAGTACTCTCCATCTTGATTCATATCAAAATTCTTTTGAATAACATCTTTTTCTTCCCAAAGCTTTAATATATCTTTTTCCATGTTGACAAAACCCTTGGAAGAATCAACTTTTTTGTACATATACTCGACTCCTTTCACACTACTATTATAATTCTTTCCATAAAAATAAAAAAACTTCATCCCAAAAGGACGAAGTTAAATTCGCTATACCACCTAATGTTCAAACGCTGACACGCTCTATCCTTTAACGCAGGATTACGGATTTGCTTACTAAATTTCAGCTCTCAGCTCAAAGGTGATTTTCCTTAAAACTTCCCTGCAGGCTTCCACCAATACCCGCTCTCTGTAAGTTTCGTATTTAAGTACTTTTCCTTGTCAAAGCTGTTATAATACTATTTTTTATTATTTTATTACAATAATGCTAAAATGTCAATTTATTGTCTTATACTTCATATAAAAATATGTAAATATATAAATATTTATATATTTAGTTTTATTATTTAAACATTATCACAATAGGAAATATTAATAAACTTATTGACATAATTATTATAACTACACTTGCAAATATATTTTTCTCCTTCCAAACCTCTTTTGAATATTTAAAGGTAGTTAACGCAATATATAAATAGACAATCAATGTTATCCATTTCATTTTTATTCTTTCCTTTCCAAAGGACTTATGCCTTCATCATTACCTTTCTCCATGGGGTTAGACGGAGGTGCAAGCTGCTTTCCAAAACTTCTTATATTTATTTCAAACTTTATATTTACTTTTGCTTCCGGGTAATGTTTCATCCAATCATACTTATGAAATTCATCATAGGTAAAAAATTTTCTTCTAGCCGCCAAGTCCCACTGGAATGGGTCACCAGCAAACTCCTTTTGTGTTTTATCAACAAGTTTCAGAGATATTTTTTCTAAATATTTTTCAAGATAATCCTTTAAAAATTTTTGTTTATCTATGTTTTCCGCGTAGTCAACAAAACTAGGTATACCCAAAATATCCATAGTAAGCGGGACATAAGTATCAATAACAGGTACTTCACCTTCTAAATTCAATTTTATCTTTGTTCTATCTTCTCTTATTATACGAGCATCAATTCTATATTTGTTATCCATAGGATCTAGAAATGTTACCAGCATTGCTTTTGTCTCTGGCTCTTGTCTTAGCATCGATACAAGTCTCATCTCATTTCCGTCTAATTTACCAATCATCTTGCCATCTTTAAAAACTGCACCTCCTATCATTTCCGCTGGACTTCCGCCACTTTTCTCGATTTGTCCAGGCATATAAGCCCCTTCATCAGCACCTTTTTTGGTTGGAAATTCTCTTGTAGTTGCATATATAGCCAAAAATAAACTCCCATGTGTTTCAGTTCTCTGCATAAATCTATTTAAATTTGCAAATGGAGGGACAAAGCCGGTCTCCTTCCATCTTCTTGATGTAAATTCGTAAAATTTCTGCATTCTATCCTCTAAAAGAGGATTGTTTTTTTTGATGAACTCTTCTGCAGGTTCTCTGGAGACAATTATAGTCATGATTCTTCTCATCTCTTTATCCCTAAGCGAGGCTTCAATATATCTAAAAAAGGATTCATCTCTAGCAAATTGTTCTCCTACTATAACAACTTTTGCATGTGCTAATGAAATTCTTCTGGTTACAGATATCGTAATAAGATCTCTTGCACTCAATACACTTGGAGCTTCTAGCGTCATTACCTCTGATTTTATTTCTCCTGATCCTCCTCCAGATCTTCCTGAACCAATTGTTTTAGGGTTAGTTATTTGAAAGGTTACTCTTACATTTCTTCCTGCTCCTTTATCTATGCCTATGGCAGCTACATATCCTTCATCTTCCAGTTCCACCTTATCCCAGCATCCTGTAAGTATTGAACACATAAATATTACTACTAATATTATGCATAGCTTTTTAAATTTCATAGCTTATAATCCCCTTTCCGCTGAGATAAGAATAGCAAAGCACACGGAACTATGTACATAAGAATCCAATCTACGTTTATTAATGTTCTTCTTCCTATGTTAATATTTTCAATGTAGTTTTCCGGAATCATGGATAACATTAAAATAATAGCTGAAATTGCACTTAGCATTTGTTTTTTATCACTTAGCTTGAGTGTATAACTTATTAGAGCGGCATCCGTATAAACATACATACCGAACCTTATAATAGAAGCTATTATCCAAAACAGAAGAAAAAAAGCTTCCAGATTACTTACAAATCGTCCACCATATATGAGTCTTGCAACAGTATGAAATGGACTTGAGTTAATTACAACAGGTGGATAATCCATAACCATAATGTATATAGCACTCATGAGACTTATCGAAATTACTGCATATAGTAATGCAATATAGCTTGAATTCTTGAAAGACTTATAGTTTTTCACCTGTGGAAAAATAACTGAAAACACTATTACTTCTGAAAATATGCCGCTATACAGTACCCCGCCCTTTAAAATCTGTTTAACTCCCGCTCCTCCAATTGGATAAAGGTAATCAACTTTTATAAGATTATAAACTAAAATAACAAAGGCTATAGTAATTACAATTATCCATGGCAAAGCCATCCAGGCAGTCCTTCCTATAGCTCTAATCCCTAGTCTTGCAATAATATAACAGCTTATTATCATAACAGCTGCAAGTACAAATATAGGTGTACGTCTAAAGTATATTGAAGATAAAACATCAACATAATTTCTTATGTTAGTAGCTAAAATCAGTGTAACTGAAATAAAAAATAAAGTTCCTAAAACTGCCCCTATATATTTACCTGTCAGATGATATATAATCTCAATTAAATTCATATTTTTATATCTTTCCAGCACAGCTAATAAACAAGAAAGAGATAAGAAGACTATAACCGATGAAATAATAGGAATCATCCATCCAGCATTAGCGCCTTGTTTATATAAAAGTGTTGGAGTGCTATCCGTAGCTTTTATTCCAATGCATATTATCAGCACAGCTGTATATTCTTTTATACCAAGCTTATCACCATCTCTTATATTCATAAGCTTCATCTCCTTTACGATTTTTTGTCTCTAACCTTCTGTTTAGGTTTAATATTCAGTGGCCTGAGCCATTGTTTCCAAACCGGAGGTCTTACAACTAAATCTTTTGATGAATTATAGTTAGGTGCAAATGGTGACATAAAATAAACCCCAAAGGATTGAACAGAGGAAAGATATGCGATACAAATTGTAAACAAAGCTGCTATAGCATAAAAGCCCATGGATACACCGGCTATTAAGAACATAAATCTTCCGATCCTAATCATAAAACTGAGGCTCATCTCAGGGATGGCAAAAGAGGCTAATCCGGTTATTGCAACAATTATAACAAGAATAGGACTTACAATATTTGCCTCAACAGCTGCCTGACCAAGTATTAAGGCCCCAACTATACCTATAGTAGGTCCAATAGGGGTTGGAATTCTTACCCCAGCCTCTCTTAGAAGTTCAAAGGATATTTCCATAATTAAAACCTCTATAAAAGCCGGAAAAGGAAGTTTCTCTCGGCTTGCAGCAATAGCTAAGACAAGGTCCGTAGGGATCATATCTACATGATAACTGGTTACAGCTATAAATAATCCGGGAGTAAGCAGAGCTATAAAACAACATAAAATTCTTATAATTCTTATAAAATTTCCATATGTCCACCTCAGATACTGATCCTCTGGATTTTGGAAAAGAGACCAGAAGGTCACAGGAGCAATTAATGCTTCAGGTGAACCGTCCATCAATATTGCAACATGCCCTTCTGATAAAAATGCCGCAACTCTATCAGGTCTTTCTGTAGATAATACAGTAGGTACAAGTGAGTAGGGTCTATCTTCAATATATTGTTCAAGGATAGATAGAGTCTGAATTTTATCAGCTTGTATATTTTGCATTCGACTTTTTACTGTTTTAACCAAATCATCGTTAGCTAAATCGGCTATATACATAATAATGGCTATATTACTTCCTTTCCCTCCTAAATCAATGGTTTCAGTTACGAGTTTTTCATCTCTTACATATTTTCGAATAAGTGAACGATTAGTTTGTTCTGACTCTATAAAAGCTTCCTTTGGTCCTTTTAATGTATTTTCAGAGGTAGTTTGTTCGATAGATCTGTGCTCATAGCCAACCGTAGCTAGGATAATTGCCTCTTTTATCCCTTGTATAAGCAAGGCAGAATTCCCATTAACTATTTCTTTTGTTATTTGTTTGAAGCTATCAGTTTTATAAACATTTTTTCCTGTAATTATTTTTGATATAAGTGATGAAGCTATATCACTTACTTCACTTACCTCTGTATTATTCTCTAGTAAAGGCTTTATGATTTGCTTTTCTATTGTATCTACATCAACCATACCTTGAAGAAAAATTAGAACTGCTTGCCTTTTAATTGATTTTATATAAATTTGCCTAATTACAAAATCATGATTTATCGGATAACAAAATACCTTTTTCAAAAATGAGACATTCTCCCTTAAGTCAAAAGTTATAGTCTCTTCATTAGGTCTTAAGTCGCTTATTATTTCTTCGTTACTAGCTGAATTCTTATTTTCACCTTGATTATTATGTGCAGCTTGAGTGCCTGGCATCAACGTTCACCTCTCTCACAAAAGCTTTATATATTAGTTTTTGCAAGATACAAAAAAAATAAACCAGCCAAAATTTGGCTGGTTAAATTTCATATTGCTTAAATTCTTCTGAAAGCTCAATATTATTAAATTCGCCTTCAGCATCTCTTTTGTAATTTTCCTTTGGCTCATCATAATAGAAATGAGTAAGCAAAAGTCTTTTAGAATTAGCTTTTCTTGCTATATCGCAGGCCTCTTTAACTGATAAATGAGGCGGCTTGCTTTTAGATTTTAGATTTTCAGTAGCATTAGCCTCGCATAAAAATAAGTCTGCGTTCTCTGCCAGCTTAATTATGCTATCGGTATAAGTTGTATCTGCACTATAAGCAAAAATCTTTCCGCCTTTTTCAATTCTCATACCATAACATTCTACAGGATGCATGGTTTTATAAAAAGTAAACCTAAATCCTTTAATATCTAACTGCATTCCTTCCGATATAGTATTTAGATTAAAAGCTCCATGAAAATCCAGCTCCTTATAATAATTTTCCGGAGTTTCAGGCAAATAGACTTCAAGAGGTTTAGCCATACTCTTTAACATTAGTTTAATTTGCATTTCATATCTTAAAACATACATATCTGAGCTATGATCGCTGTGAAGATGTGAAAGCACTACAGCGTCCAGCTCCCCAACTTTTAAGTATCTTTGAAGCCTTGAAATAACACCGCTGCCGCAGTCTATTAATATATTTGTATTATCATCTTGAAGCAAAAAACCGGAACAGGCTCCGTCTCTGCCGGGAAAAGGTCCGTAATTTCCAAGTACTGTTAGCTTCATATGTTTATCTCCTTTCTAAAGCTTAAATTATTCCTTTGTCAGCATAATTTTTATGAGTAAAAACTTCTATATTTTCATACCTATTATATATTTTATCACAAAGCGGGTTTGTAATATACTCGCCAAAACTAACTATGCTTCCTGTCAAACATAAATTATATTTTTTATCATACATACTTAGCCTTCTTATTAATATATCTGTCATATTAAAAAGCTTATCTGCAGCAGAATTTATAATATTCAAGCTTATTCGGTCTCCTTGTTTAGCACATTTTAAAACTTCTTTACTTAAGGATTGTATTTTCTTATCATTTAGGGTTTTATAATATAAAATATATTTAAGCTCACTTAGCTTTTCTATTTTTAATCTATTTTTTATTGCTTCAGTAAGCTGAGTTTTGCCTCCCAGCATTTCATATTCAGAAATAGCAGCTTTTATAGCACTTAATCCTATATAATACTCACTGCCATCTTCAATCAGCCTTGAGCCCCATCCTCCAATAGTAAGTCTTTCCCCTTCACTATTCACTCCAACTGCATAAGAAAATCTATCACACACTAATAGAATGCCAGAGCTTTTATCCAAGTAATAATAAAACATGTTATCCATTTTCTCATACACCGCCTGCATATTTAGTTGTACATACTAAATACATATGACAGTATTAAATATTACATTACTAATATCAAATAAAAATAAGAGCGGCTAACCTATACTGTTAGCCGCTCTTATTATTTTCTTTCCACTAATCCAAACTTCTGCCAAGCTTCTATATATTCCAAAAGAAATAACTCTTCCTCTACAATATGTCCAACTACATTTGTTTTGCCTGAATTCTCCATATCCCTTAATGCTAACTGAAGCTCACCGGCATAATGACCGTAAAGTGAAGTATCAATCAGTATATCACCTCTTTTGATGTGAGGTGTATTAAAAGGTACAAATTCATGACCTTTATATTTAACTCTGCTTTGAGTTGAGCGAATTAAGTATTCAGATACATCACCTCTATTAAAATGAAGCTCTTCTAAAACTATTTTCTTTTCCACCTCTGGTATGCTTTCTTCAAGAACAACATCAAAGGTTAATTTTTCTTTATTTATATTGCTTAAAGCTTTGAGCTCTTTCTCTGATGCAAAGGCATTAGCTATTATAACATCATCTATTATCCCTGTTGCAAATAAATGTTTTGTCTGTGCTGTAACAGGCATTTCTCTATGCATTTCCAGTGTGCATAGCCCTTCTCTTACAGGCCAAGGCCCGAAGGTTGCATCATTTGAAGATACAAAAGCAGCTGTTCTTACACCAAACTGTTTAAACTGTTTGCTGCAGTACATAAAATGCTCATAGCTTAAACCAGAATATCTATGAGGATAAAAGTTATGACATCCTAAAAGTTTTTCAGTATTTGGCTTGTAGCTCATTATGTTTTCTAGATATCTGGTTCCGTTGCTCATATTGATTTCTATATTTAACCCATAAGGATTAAAGGTCATAAGTGATTCCTCTGAACCAGTATATCCTAAATCCAATCTTATTCCGTAAGCTCCAAGGTCGTTAAAAAAGGATAAATCGCTATAACTTATTTTAAGGTCTCCAAAAACCCTTGGACTTACATCAGCTATTACCTGCATTCCCAGCTTATTAGCTTCGGCTATTACTTCCTTAAATTCTTTTACAATCTTTTCTTTGTCACCTTCTACTGACAAAAGGCAGGTAAAAACTCTGGTAAAGCCATATTTTGCAGCAAGCCTTAAATAAGCTATATTTTCTTCCATAGATGCGTGGCCCGAATATACTGATATTCCCAACTGTCTCATATTTTTTTACTTCCTTTCGATTACAAATTAATAAGTATCTCCACTATATTTGCTAAATCATCCTCGCTAAATCTTATATCAAGCTTTTCTTCCATGTTGTTGAGCGATTCCTGTAAATATTTAAATATATCTTGATTTCTCGATAATATAATAGTTAAATTCTTGCAGGTACTTGTCTCTTCTTTATTAATAAGCTTTTGAATCAAGCAGCCCATATGCATTAAAAGCCCCTGCAGTTTTTCACTGTCAATATGAATCTCAAAAACATATTTTATAGTTGAAATAATTTCTACTAAGCTGTTTATTATAAAGTCATACTGCTTAAGCTCTAAATAATCTTTATAAACAATTTTTATATTTTGTATAAGCATTTCATCTTTTATATTTTCCTCAAAGTTTTCACCCATGAAATCCTTGAAGAATTTATCCATAGATATATAATCTATACCTTCAATATTTAAATTAAAGGCGCTAATTATGGCCACTATTTTTGAATCTTTTCTTATATCTTCAACGGCTTTTTTAAATTCCTGTTCATCTCTTATACTTAGATTTATTACCTCATACTTTTCTTTATCAAACTTACTATATATAATTTCTTTTATTTTTTGAGCCGTTCCTTCTCCCGTTGAGCAGGCTGTTATTATAACATCCTTTTTAGGCTTTATATTTTCCTCTAAAAAACTTCCTAAAAATCTGCTTTCCAAATCTACAGATTTTACGATCTCATCAAGGCTTGTATTCATCAGAGCCTTTCTTGCAGCTTCAATAACAGTAGCAGTGGTAGCCATATCGACTGCTCTGACTTCTATACCTGTATTATTCTTTATTATTTTATCAAAGAATTTAAGTGAACCCATATCAACTAAAAGTATTACTCCCATACCTTCATTTCTTTCCTTAACAAGTTCTTCAATTTTTTCAAGAGCTGTGTCAGGTTTCATGGAAAGCGGCATATCAAATCCTAGAGCATGATTTGTGTTTAGAAGCTGATTTGTTACCTCTGCCATTGAGGAAGCAGTACTGTTTCCATGCATTGCAACTATAACTCCTACTCTTCCATTTACTTCTTCCACATCTGCAGCAAAGAACATAGTTATAAAACCTATTTCGTCCATCGGCACAGCTACATCATACTTCTCTTCAAGCTTTTCTGCCAAAATCATAGCTAACTTAAATTCCTCAGAATATTTTTTCCTTATTTCATCTATCTTAGGATTTTCAATAATTCTATTTTCTCTTATTCTGCCTAAAAAAGTATCGATATGAATTAATAATCCTAAAAAAGTATTTTTCGTTATTTTTCTTTTGAGCCTATATTCTGCCAAATACATAAAACTATTTAAAAAGTTATATAAATCATTATTAACTATTCTTTTTATGTCATCTTCTCTTTGATGATTATTAATACTTAAAAGATAGTTATTTATGAAACTTTCAACTTCATTGGATATTTTGTTTTTAATTGTATCTTCGTCTAAACCTCTATTTTTTAAGTTTTCTGTCCTCGTCTCTATGAATTCATATATATTTTCGGATAAGCTGTACTTATCCTCTACTCCATCATCGGCAATTTCTTCATTTCCTCTTATATTAAGTTTCAAGTTATTCCCTTTTATTTTCTTAGTCAATAAAAGTCCAGCTCTAACTTCATTTGAAAAATCCTCAAGCTGAATTTTAACTGCTTCATTTTTGAACATACTTCTTAGAAAAGCTTTAGCACTTGCAATCTGAATACTGCTTTTTAGCTCACCAATGTTATTAGGACATTCGTAATTTAATATTGCTGTTAAAGCATCTTCATTAACTTCTATTTTCTTTCCAATCCTTTTTGATTCTTCTTGAAAAAAGGCCTTTATTAAGTTAAGTCTTTCATCACTTGTTCTTTCACGAAGACTTGGAAGAGATATAGTAACCGGTATTCTTCTAGTAAAGGTTTTTAGTAAAGAAGAGTCTATGTTTTCTGTAGTAGCACATATTATCATAACATTTATGCCTATTTCCTTTGTGCTTCCAAGCGGCATATACTTTCCTTCATCTATAAGAGTAAACAGCATTTCCTGACCCTCAGGAGGTAATCTGTGAACCTCGTCTAAAAACAAAATGCCGTCTCTGGCTTTTTCAATAATTCCTTCCCTATCTTCATTAGCTCCTGTGTAGGCGCCTTTTTTCACCCCAAATAGGTGGGATACTAAAAGCTGAGGATTATTTGCATAGTCTGCACAGTTAAAAATGGCAAATCTACTGCTGGCTTTAATTATATTAACCTCTAAGGCATACTTAAACATACACTTGGCAAAGTATGATTTTCCTACCCCTGTTTCTCCTACTATAAGAGTATGAAGTCCTCTAGGAGGATATACTATAGCAGCCTTTGCTAAAGCTATAGGATGTTTCAAACTCAAATCTTTTCCGATTATGTTATCGAAAATAGAAGGCTTTTCAGGAGAAATATTTGTATTTCCGCTTACTTTTTCTTCTCTTTCTGTATCCTTAATAAAATATAAAACAGGCCTGCCGTCACTTTTATCTATTATACCTTCTTTATACAGTTTTCCAAATTCTCTGGCTACATTGCTTCTATGCATATCAAGCTTCAATGCAATATCCTCTGCACTAAAACCTTTTATGTTGCCATCTTCCTTTAGCTGCTTTAAACACAATTTTTTGAGTGTCTCATAGACTATCTTGTACCTCATAAATAATCACACCCTAAATTACTTTTTCTTTTTATAATCTGTATCACTATAGTTAACTATACCTTTAATTTCATTTCTCTCAAGTTTTGTTCTGGTTATTTCAAAAAACATTATGCACATAACCGCAAATATAACGGAAAGTATATTCCAAACTGTGGCACTCATATTTTCAAATAGGAACGATGGTATTATTAACACAAATGGAGCCGCACATGCAATAACCCATCTGTTAAGCTTAACCTTTTTCATCAAGAACTTAGTTAATGCAACAGATGCTAAAAGCAATATTATTAAAAACATTATATATAAAATTTTTGAAAGCATTTACTTTCACCCTCTTTATTTAGAATATATTATTTTTAGCATTTCTACCATCTGCTCAATAAGATTCTTTTCAGAAATCGCAGTCATAAGCTGATCCTGAGCATGAACCATAAGAAGTGACATTTTTAAATCCTCGCCATTTAGTTCAGCTTGTATAAGCTTTGTTTGTGTATTGTGAGCCAAATCTAACTCCTCTTGAGCTTTTACTAAAAGTTCATCAGCTTTTTTCATATCATTTTTTCTTGCAGCTTTTAACGCCTCGTAAGCAAAACCTCTTGCATCCCCGCCATGTGATATTATTTCAAATATTTCAAGTTCCATATTCATTGTCAATTCCTCCATTATATCATTTATCCAATAACATTCAATTTATAATAGCACCGCGGTTAAAATAATCCATCGGTGCTATTTCACTTTTATAAAATTACAGTATATTAAGCTGCTTCATTTGCTTCCTGTTCTTCTTTTATCATTTTCTTTTCATAAGCTTTAAAGAAAGGATAGTAGATTACTGAAACAACAGCAATATTTACAAGTACAAGAACAGCTGCTCTCCAGTCTCCTCCTGTAGCAAACATTGCTCCTATTGGTGCAGGTAAAGTCCATGGAGCTATAACCGATACTTTAGCAACAAGTCCTGCTGCAGTTGCTGCATAAGCTATTATAGCTGCTACAACTGGTCCAATTATGAATGGTATTGCTAGTATTGGATTCATAACAAGTGGTGTACCAAATATTAAAGGTTCGTTTATATTGAATATTCCAGGTATTATTGAGAATCTTCCAACTCTCTTTAGATATTCTGATTTAGAGAAACACATTAATATTGCTAAGCTTAATGTAGCTCCCGCTCCACCTATCCATATGAACCATTGGAAGAATGGTTCTGGAGCAATGTTTGGAAGAGGTTGTCCTGCTGCTACTGCTGCAGTATTCGCATCAAGTAATACAAGCCACACAGGTCTTACTATGGAACCAATAACTGACATACCATGTATACCGGCTGACCAAAGTACAGTAATAAATATTACTGGTACTAAAACTCCTCCAAGGCTATTTCCTGCTAGATTAACTACAGGCTTAAATATATTCATTATTGCTGTTTGAATGTCAAAATTTAACCATACTCTTATAAACCAAACAACTGTAATAATAACTGCTGCTGGTATTAATGCTTCAAAGGATCTTGAAACTGACTCTGGAACCTGTTCAGGCATTTTTATTGTAACATTATACTTTTTAAGTAATCTTAGAGTTTCAACCGCAAATATCATAGCTATAATAGCTACAAACATACCTGCACCGCCGAGGTTAGCCATTGGAAGTACCCAACCCATTGGAGCTCCGCCCTTAACTCCGGCTTTACCGGCTGCAGTAATAAAGGCATCGATATTTACTGGTATTGTAGCTAATAGAAATGCTGCTAGCGAAAGTACTCCACCGCTCACCCCGTCAAGCTTATAAGATTTAGCTAAGCTAAATCCCATACCATAAGCTGCATAAAGCGACATTAGTCCCATTGTTAATCTGTATGGCACCATTAATTTTCCAACATTTGGTGCTATTGCATCTGCCCAAGCTTTTACAGGAGGCTGTGCAATAATTAGGAAGAATGAACCTACAATAATTAATGATAGCGTAGAGATAACTCCATCTCTGATAGCTCTTAAGTGTCTTTGTTCGGATAGTCTAGCCATTGGAGGCATAAATTTTTCTTCTATCCATTTTAAAAATAATTCCATAAAAGAACCCTCCTTATAATTTTTTATTTAGCATATTTTTTAATTTGATCTAATACCTTTGGTGCTCCTATCGGAGTATATCCCATTGGTACAATTAACTCTACTGGTACTTTTGCTGCATTCGCCTGTTCTGTAAACACTGCCATTCTATGCTTAACCTGTGGTGCAACTATAGCTAAATCGTAACCTCCAGTCTTAAGCTCGTCCTCAAATTCTCCGGTACCAACTGCTTTTATTTCTAGAGGAAAACCTTTTTTATCTGCTTCTTGCTTTATAGCCTTAACTACTATAGCACTTGACATTCCACCAGAACATACCATTAAAACCTTCATATATGATTCCTCCTATTAATAATAATTTCTTACACTATAACTAATAGCAAATACCATGCCAAATTTTTAAAGCCTTTATTTTTAAATAGTTTACATTAGTGTGTCACAGCATATATTATTTGATACACTATTTCAATTATAAATTTGATACTATTTTGATACACTATTTTTTAAAAAGTAATAAGTTATGATATTACGTTTTAGGGTATAATATATTTGATATTATCCAAAATCCAATCCACAAAGGAGTGTAACATATGGAAATAACATGGCTTGGACATTCATCTTTTTTAATTAAAGACAGCAAGGGCAGAACTCTTCTTACTGATCCTTTTGATGACACCGTAGGTTATAATATATTTGAAGGTCATGCAGACGTAGTGACAATAAGTCACCATCATTTCGATCATGATTATACTGAAAAAATAACTGGAGAGCCTAAAATTATTGACAAGGTTGGATTTTTTAATGTCTGTGATATTGACATTAAAGGTATTCCTTCCTATCATGACAATGTTCAGGGAGCTAAAAGAGGTGAAAATGTTATTTATGTATTCAAAATGGATGACTACAGAGTTTGTCACCTTGGGGATTTAGGCCACGTACTTTCACTTCATGATGCAGATCAAATTGGAGAGATTGATGTGCTATTAATTCCAGTAGGCGGGAACTACACAATCGATGGCAAAGAAGCTACTGCTGTATGCAAACTTCTAAATCCTAAAATTGTAATACCTATGCATTTCAAAACCTCCGCTGTAAGCATTCCAATAGAGGGAGCCGAAACCTTTTTATTGCACATGAAAAATGGCGAGAAGGTTCATGGAAACACCTTAAAGCTTGAGGGTAAAATCGAAGGTACAAATATAGTTAAAATTTTAGATTTTAAAGCATAAATAGTGGAGAGCATCGCTCTCCACTATTTATGTTCTACATGAGAAAGACCGGCATTAAAAATGCTTCCAACATGTTCATCGTCTAAGGAATAATACACAACCTTGCCTTCTTTTCTAAACTTAACAAGTCTTGCAGCTTTTAAAACTCTAAGCTGGTGCGATATGGAGGATTGACTCATATTTAGTACCTCGGCTATATCGCAAACGCAAAGTTCCTTTTTAAATAGTGCATATATTATTTTTATTCTGGTGTAATCGCCAAAAACCTTAAAAAGCTCAGAAACCTCTGTAAAAGTCTCATCTTTGAGCATGCTTTCCTTAACACAGCTTACGCAGTCACTATGTATCTCTTGGCAGTTACAGATTTCTATATTATTCTCCATACTACACCTCAAAGTGTCTTTTTAAAAATATTATATTACTATAAGTTTCTAAACGCAACTTATTAAGTTTATTATTCTAATGAGAAAAGTTCAAATCCTCAGCAATTCCGTTATAGCCTGACTTCTTCAAGAAACTATTTATAGTTGGTATAATAACGTCCAAGCACTGAGTGAACAACACAATAATTTCACCTTCTGCTGCCCTTTCCATAGCTTGCATTAATGCTTCTTGTTCCTTGTAGACTACTTCTATTTCATTTTCATCAAAGCCCTCTTCAATAATTCCTTCTCTAATAAGTGCTGCAGTTTCCCCCGCTTTTCTTCCTCTAAGGTCTTCTTGTTCCCTGATTATTATATGATTGCAGAATCTAGCTGAAATAGTTCCAAGTTCTTTTATATACTTATTCATTCTATCTCCGGGTGCAGCAATAATTGCAGTAAGCTTTGAGGGTTTTAAAGATTGAGCTATACTAAAAATTTCATTAAACGCTTCGGAATTATGACCATAATCCAATATAACCTTAAAGTCATGAAGCTCAAGTATGTTTTGCCTTCCCGGATTAAAATAAAGATCACATTTTAGTTCACTTAATAAATCAACTATTTTTTTTGTATCATTGCAGATAGATGAAACTGCTGCAATAGCTGCCATTATATTCAGAGTGTTTCCTTTTGAACACCCTCCGTGTGTAAAAGGTATGTCTTTGATATTAAGAATTTTTTCTTCATAACTATTAATGTTATGAACTATATAATCATTTTCAACATAAAAGGCTTCACCCTTATTATTTACATGTTCTTTAATAATTTCATTTTTTTCGGTACTATATAGACAGACATTATTTTTCCCGCTTATATATGGTATTAGTTCCTTTTGTGCTTTTAAAACAATTTTACCGTCCTGATCTATTTCATTAAGTATAACTGTTTTAATTCCAATTAAATCCTCCATATTTTCTATACCATCCATGCCAATATGATCTTCGGATATTGAAGTTATAACAGCTGCCTTAGCCATTTCATATCCAAGTCCGTTTCTGTAAATTCCGCCTCTGGCTGTCTCCATTACAGCTGCTTCTACACTTCTATCTGTTAAAACTTCTCTGGCACTTAAAAATCCCGTTGTATCCCCGTTTTTTATTTTTTGACCGTCAATAAAAATTCCGCCGGTTGATGTTAAGGCAGATTTATACCCTATTTTATTTAATAAGTAGTTTATGACTCTGGCAGTTGTAGTTTTACCATTAGTCCCAGTTACTGATACTATAGGTATAGTACCAATTCCTTCATCAACCACACAGTCAATAAATGAACTTATAATTTTATCCTTAACTTCTTTAAGCTCTTCTCCTATATCAAATACACTTCCTATATCAACAACCTTAAGCTCTTTATCTTCTATTATATCTATATACATGAACTCGATGGATATACTTTTATACACGGTTTTACAAAATGCTCTAAGTCTGCTTATTGTATCAACTACTTCCAGTATTGCCATGCTTCTGTCACTGATTTCAATAATCTTATATCCATCTTCTTTTTTGAGTATTACTTTAACCTCGCCTTTATAGCAAATTATCCTGTAATTTACTGAACCACTGTAAATAAATGCTCGAGTATACATTTTCATCATGTTATCTAACACTCTATTTAATTCTTCCTTATCAGCTATGGTTATCTTTATATCAGCAGTTTTGTCTATATTTCTTAGGTTTATAGGATATTTAAAATCCTCTATTTCCTTTATCTCTTCAATGCTGTAAAGAACTTTTCCTTCTACTTTAGGAATATGTGCATACCGCAAACACTGCCATAAGGTTTTCCTATTTCTTGAAATTTCAACCTCAACCATATTTTCATAACTTTGAAAATTTCGTCCTATTATTATTGAGTTCTTTCCGTAACCGATTTGAAATAAATCTTCATTTATATCTATTACAGGAATATTTCTATCTCTAAAGCCTTTCACGGTATCATATAAAAATCCCTTTTTCACAAGATTATCTGCTTTATCTATTATTTTTTCAGCATTGTCCATATCATAGAAAATATTGCTCAGAAGGTACTTTGATACTTCTTCCTGAGTATATGTAACCCACACATTATATAAATTTTTCTTAATTTCTATATCGATAAGCTTTTCTTTAAAGCCTAATAGAAAAGATAATCTAAAATAGGACTTTAAATATTTATTGATCTGAGCATCATAACTATTTTCAATTGTGACTCGAATTATTCTTTTCCTTCTTTTAATATTATTGCCTTCATATACTTTAATAGATGTTATCTTCACATATATCACATCCTCTTGTAGAAAACTATGGATAATTAACCATAAAATACATTAAAGTTTTCGCATATGATTAGTATTCCAATTTTACAATGATATATTTATATAAATATAAATTAAAGTATATAATTCTATAGGCTAGTAAAATACTGATGTCTTTAAAAATGTAACCTGTAAGAACTTTTAAAATCAAAAATATATTATACCACTAACTTTATATATCTTGACAAGTAAACGTTTTGAGTGTAAATTATTAATTAATAATAGTTATTACTTAGGAGATTAGATTATGATTAGTATAAGAAATGTGTGTAATGATCCTCACTTTAATCTTGCGCTTGAAGAATATGCTGTTAAGCACCTTAATTTAGGAGAAGATTTCATTATCTTATGGCAAAATGAACCGTCTGTTATTATTGGCAGAAATCAAAATACTATAGAAGAAATAAATTCAAAATTCATTAATGAGAATAACATTAATGTCGTAAGAAGGCTTTCAGGGGGAGGCGCTGTTTATCACGATTTGGGAAATTTGAATTTTACTTTTATAGTAAAAAACAATAAGGACGTTGTAAGTAACTTTCGTAAATTTACTGAGCCTATAATAAAAGCCCTTAAAAATTTTGGAGTAAATGCAGAGTTTTCCGGAAGAAATGATATAACTATTGATGGCAAAAAATTTTCTGGAAATGCGCAATACTATTTTGGAGACAGGCTTTTGCATCATGGAACAATACTTTTCAATTCTGACCTTTCGGTAGTTCAAGATGCACTAAATGTAAAACCTGAAAAGATTGAATCAAAAGGTGTTAAGTCTGTTAGAAGCAGAGTTACCAACATATATCCCTACATGGCAAATAAGATAACAATTGAGGAGTTTAAGGATACTTTACTTAAGTATCTGCTAGAAGATGAGAATTATAAGCAAAATGAATATATATTATCTGATAAAGATTTATCTTCAATTAGAGAGCTTATGTCAAAAAGATATTCTCTTTGGGAATGGAACTACGGTGAATCCCCTGAATTTGATATTGAAAAAAGTAAAAGATTTACCGGAGGCAAGCTTGACTTAAGATTTAATGTTAAAGATGGGAAAATCATCAACATGAAAATTTTAGGTGATTTCTTTGGTAAAAAAGAAGTTACTGAATTGGAAGCTTTACTTTTAGGTAATCAATATAAAGAAGCTTCTGTAAAGGAACTTTTGCACTCAATCGATTTTGAAAATTATTTTGCAGCAATAAGTATAGATGATTTTATGGAATGTATGTTTTATTAATCTAAGTATATATTTATGAAATATTCAGTTTTACTATTTTATTTATTAAATATAATTAACATAAAAAGCTGTCACAATAGCGACAGCTTTTTATGTTAATTATATAGATTGTAAGAGCTCTTTTGCACATTTAAAAACCTTATCATAGTAGCTAAAATCATGAGGTACAAAATCCATTAATAAAGCTTTTATATCATTCTTTTCTTTATCTCCGGACTCATTAATTTTATATCCATTCATATCAACAAAATCAATTTTTTTGTTAAAAAGCTTTACTATATCACTTAAATTTACCTTATAAATTCCCGTAACCTCTTCTTGCTGCAATTTAAATTTTTCAATCGGAGTACTGCAGTAGTACAAGAATACATTTGCAAATTCATTATCAATAAAGTTAACCTCAGACTTTTGTTCTTTTATAATACCTATAGGAGTTACTTCTTGAAACTTCACATCCAAGCCAAGCTCTTCTTTAATCTCTCTGCATGCATCTTCAACAGTTTCCCCAGCACTCAGGTGTCCTGCGGCTGTTATATCTAAAAGATTTGGATAAGTGTCTTTATCAAATTGTCTCTTCTGAAACATAATATATTCTTCTTCATTATCTATTCCCACAAACCAGCATTGAAAAGATTTGTGCCAAAAACCTTCTTTATGAACCTCGCTTCTTAGCTTTGTTCCTATGTGCTTCATATCTTCATCATATATATCAAAGTACTCTTGTTTCATCTTTATTCTCCTTGTATATCCTTCCCTTAACAGTTATTTCTTCAAATTCCTCAAATTCTTCATAATCAATATTAGAACCAATTAGACTGTCAATGTCTTTATCCACAATAAAATCATCTAAATTTATAGTTTCAATCTTATTGTTCTCGTTAATACATGTTGCAGCCGTATAAAACAAGCATTCATCACTATCGTAAATTATTTGCACATTAATTATCTTAAAAACTGCCTTTCTAATGCTCTGTAATTCAGTATCATCTTCAATTGAAAGCTTATAATCGTCCTCATCATCATTCCTGCCAAACAAACTTTTAAACATTTTCTCCTCCGAAAATATCATAATAATTTAATTATAAGTTATATACTGGCAAATATCTATATACAATACACTAAAGTTATTACTTTAATAATAGCACAAGTATCCAACCTTTAAATATTTTAGTGCTTTATTATGCACTAAATCTTTTACATAATTTATAGAAATAAAATAAAAAATATTATTGACTCTGAATATAATAAGTGCTAATATTTAAGCATAGAATTAAGTTGTATAAAATTAAATTTTACAAAATATATTACTAATTTATGGAGGTATATTATTATGAGTATTTATGATTTTAAAGTAACAACTATAGACGGAGAGGAAATATCCTTAGACAAATATAAGGGTAAAGTATTATTAATAACTAATACTGCAAGCAAATGCGGCTTTACACCACAGTATAAGGATCTTCAAAAACTTTATGAAAAATATAATTCAGAAGGATTTGAAATTTTAGGTTTTCCTTCAAATCAATTCGCAGAACAGGAACCAGGAAGTAACAGTGAAGTAAAAACATTCTGTGAAATCAATTATGGAGTTCAATTCCCTATGTTTGAAAAGATAGATGTTAGAGGAGAAACTGCTCATCCTTTATTTAAATATCTAATTAGTGAATCTCCTTTTAAAGGCTTTGACTTAGAAGATGCTACAGGAAAATTCCTTAATAATCACCTTTTAAAGAACTTCCCTGACTTTTTAATCGGCGACTCAATTAAATGGAACTTTACAAAGTTTTTAATAGATAGAGAAGGAAATGTAGTAGCAAGATTTGAATCTCCTGTTGAACCAATGGATATTGCTCCTGAAGTAGAAAAGCTTATCTAAAAAATATTTCCTAGGAAGTGAAGTTATGGACGAAGAAATGCTTATGCTTGATAATCAGTTATGTTTTGCACTATATGCATGCTCCAAAGAAGTAACCAGATTATATAAACCTTTTTTAGACGAACTTGGCATTACTTATACTCAATATATAACAATGCTTGTACTTTGGGAAAAAGATAATATAACAATAAAGGAATTAGGCGAAAAACTTTTTCTTGATTCCGGTACCCTGACTCCGCTTCTTAAAAAGCTAGAGACTATGAATATCTTAAAAAGAAAAAGAGATACTAAAGATGAGAGAAATGTTTATGTTGAGCTTACTGAAGACGGCAAGAACATGAAAATTAAAGCTTTAGAAATACCGAACAAAATTTTTTGCTGTACCGGTCTTGCAGCTGAAGAAGTAATAGAATTAAGAACAAAACTTAAATCCTTGCTTCAACATTTAAGACAACAGCAGTAATTTATAGCAGCATAGAAAATTATCCCCTCAGAGATACTTCTGAGGGGATAATTTTCTATTTCTTAAATATGTGTATTGGTTTTCCAATAGCACCATGTGCTGCTTCCATAACAACCTCTGAAAGTGTTGGGTGAGGATGAACTGCCTTAGCCAAATCATGTACGGTTCCCTCAAGTTCAAGTGTAGTTACTGCTTCAGCAATCATATCAGTAGCATGAGAAGCTATTATATGAACTCCCAAAACCTCTCCATACTGCTCATCAGCAACAATCTTTACGAAACCATCAGTCTCTCCCTCTGCCATTGCCTTGCCATTAGCTGTCATAGGAAATGTACTTGTTATTACCTTGTGTCCCCTCTCTCTTGCTTCCTCTTCTGAAAGGCCTACCACTCCAACTTCCGGGAAGGTATATATGCAGGAAGGTACTTTATCGTAGTTGATTTTTTCCTCCTTACCCATTATATTTTCCACAGCTGCTATTCCCTCTGCAGATGCCACATGGGCAAGCATATACTTTCCATTAACATCTCCAATGGCATAAACGCCTTCAATATTTGTTCTTAATTTCTCATCAGTTACAATGCCTTTCTTATCAACACTTAAGTTTAATTTTTCAGTTCCCTTTAAGTTTGGAGTTCTTCCAATGCTTATTAATATTTTGTCGCCTTCATATATCTTTCTCTCACCATTTACCTTGCAAACTACTTTATTGTTTTCATATTCCTCTATGTCTATGTCATATACAATATCTATTCCTTTACTTCTTAGTATTTTTTCCATTGCCTCTCTTACATCCTTATCAAGAGAACGTAAGATTTGCGATCTTTGAAGTATAGTAACCTTGCTTCCAATAGCATTATAAAGAGCTGCAAACTCTACACCAACTACCCCTCCGCCAACAACTATAAATTTTTTCGGTATTTTATCTATAGTTAATGCTTCAGTACTTGTAATTGCATAACCTTTTTCCAACGCTTCTTTTAGTCCTTTAGTATTTGGAATAAAAGCTGAAGACCCAGTAGCTATTATTAAATTTTTAGTTTTTAGGGTTTCTCCATTAACTAGCAATGTGTTCTTGTCTATCGCCTCTCCGTACCCGTTATAAACATCTACTCCATTTTGCTTTAAAAGGACTTTAACTCCTCCGGTAAGCTTATTTACAATAGAATCTTTTCTTTTCATAAGATTGTCTAAATTAATGTTTACTGAGCTTTTATCAAAAATATCTATACCAAACTTTTCTGACTGCATTATATCTTCATAAACCTTAGCACTTTTAAGCAGAGTTTTCGTAGGAATACAGCCCACATTTAAGCAAACCCCACCTACGTTTTCTTTCTCTATAAGAGCTGTTTTAGCTCCCAGCTGGGCAGCCTTAATAGCTGCCACATATCCCCCGGGACCTCCTCCAAGTACAACAATATCATATTCTTTCATAATGCTTCCTCCCCTAGCTCATAAGAAGAAGCATTGGTTCTTCTAGATATTTTCTTAATCTATTCAAGAATCGTCCTGCATCTCCACCGTCAATTATTCTGTGATCTATACAAAGGCTTATATTCATTATGCTTCTTATAACTATTTCATCTTCTTCGCTTACTACAGGCTTCTTTCCTATCTTACCAATTCCTAAAATTGCAGCCTCCGGATATCTGATTACAGGTATTCCTGTGCTAGATCCAAGAGCACCATAATTTGTTATAGTAAAACTTCCATTTTGAAGCTTTTCAAGTGCAATATTTCTATTTCTTGCACCCTCACTTAAGCTTTGAATTTCTCTTGCAATATCAAATATTCCTTTCTTGTCTGCATCCTTTATTACAGGAACTAAAAGCCCATCAGGAGTATCTACTGCTATACCTATATTGTAATACTTCTTAATTAGTATTTCTTCTTTTTCCGCATCATAACTTGAATTAAATAACGGATAGTCCTTCAAGGTAAGTGCTAATGCTTTAATTATAAATGGCATATAGGTTAAATGAACTCCATTTTCTTCTGCCATCTCCTTAACGCTCTTTCTGAACTCTACTAGTTTAGTAACATCTATTTCATCCATAACTGATGCGTGAGGTATTATTGTTTTTGAAAGCACCATATTTTTAGCAATAGTTTTCCTCAACGTAGACAATGATACTCTCTCAACCTCTCCGCTTACCTTTAACTCTGGTATCTCTATCGTAGGTCGGTTGATTACTTCTTGTTTTGTCTCGGAGTTCCTTTCTGACTTAGGAAGTTCTATTTGTTCTTTAGCTTTATATATGTCTTCCTTCATTACTCTTCCTGCGGGTCCGGTTCCCTTTATTTCATTTATATTAATTCCTAAGTCTTTTGCAAGTTTTCTTGCCACAGGAGTAGCCAAAACCTTTTGCTTTACGGAAGCTCCATTTTTATAGCTTTCTAAGCTTGATTCTATAACCTCAGAAGAAACTTCAATAGCACCAACAACTCCAGCATTTTCTTCTTCCTTTTCATTAATAGTCTTAACCTCAGCTTTACCTGAATCATCTCCAGTATCAATCTTAACTATAACATTACCTACATATATTATGTCTCCTTCTTTAGCCATTACCTCGGAAATAACACCTTCTCCCGGAGATGGAATTTCTGCATTAACTTTATCAGTCTCAACCAAGAATAAGGTGTCGCCTTCTTTTACTTTGTCACCCGGCTTTATCATCCATTTTAAAAGTTTTCCTTCTGTTATTCCTTCACCTATATCAGGAAATTTAAATTCTAACATAATATTTTTCCTCCTTTCACTCGGAACACTGGGTAGTCTATCT
>KE993461.1:46951-117332 GCA_000466585.1 Clostridiales bacterium oral taxon 876 str. F0540 | reverse complement strand
CAAGTAAGTTTTTCTTTGATGCAACAGCAGTAGGCTTAGGCCTTCTTTTTTTTTCACAATTTTTATTGATTTTTATATATTAATAATATACTCAGGTATAAAATTTAGAGATCTTGTCCATAATTCTAAAAGAAGTGATAGCAGAAAGCTTCAAAGATTTAATAGACTGATTAGATTTAATTCTGTATATCTTAAGGAGTATGGGGAGGGTGCCATGAAAAACAAGCTCTTTATTATAATACTATTACTAATGATATCTTTAGGAAATTATAATGATTTATCTTATGCTAAGAAGAATGTGGATTTATTTAACACTATCATAGAAAAAACGGATGGGAGAACTCTTGAATATGGAGTTAAGGCCAGTTTTTATGTAAATAATGATGGAGAACTATATTGCATTGATTTGCTTAAAAGGCTAGGTCTTGACGGAGGGGAAATCAATGCTATTAAAAATAATGATAGTTATTGTTTAGAATTTAATAATAACAATTATAAGGGGTACATAGAAAGTACATCAAATGATAATCATAATGTTGTGTCCGTAAATATTGTTAAAAACGATTCTAAGAACGGGCTGTCCGAACTTATAAACTTATTACAAAAGAATATCGAAAAGGATCAAAAGGATATAAAGTATTTTCAGTACTTAAAAGCCCAAATTGATAATGAAGATCTTTTTAAAGTTAATAATGAAATTACTGACATATTAAAGGAACAAGGTTCAATTGATGTTGATACAGTAGCCTTGGATAACGGTTTTAGTACTTCCGCCAATACTAAAAGATATAATTCAATAACAAGTGGTGGAAAGATGATAGACTTTAATGTTGCTGTATGCCATTATTCATCAGGTAATTACATTGTAATAGGAACACCTGTAATAATCACAAGCTATTAAAAGAACGAAATGGGGGATATAAATGGAAAAAATAGTAGTAAAAGGCGGAGTGAGCTTGAGTGGAAGAGTGAATGTAAGCTCAGCAAAAAATTCAGTTCTGCCTATAATTGTTGCAAGCATATTAAGTGATGAAAAATGTGTAATAGAAAATGCTCCTATGCTTGAGGATGTTTTGGTGATAGGTGATGTATTAAAAAGTGTATCTGCGGATATAGAAATTAATAATAGCTCAATAATAATTGATAATTCAAAATTAAAATACGGCGAGCCGTCCAGTGAACTCGTAAGAAAGATGAGAGCATCTTTTCTAGTAATGGGGCCGATGATTGCAAGGTTCGGCAAATTTAAGATATCTCTTCCTGGAGGCTGTAATATTGGAACAAGACCTATTGACTTGCATTTAAAAGGCCTTACTGCTTTGGGGGCAGAGGTAAGCATTGGTCATGGATATGTGGAAGCTACAGCAAATAGACTTATTGGAAATAAAATATATTTAGATTTTCCTTCAGTTGGTGCAACAGAAAATATAATGATGGCCGCCGTAATGGCAGAAGGTGAAACTATAATAGAAAATTCAGCAGCTGAACCTGAAATTGAAGATTTAGCAAGCTTCTTAAATAGTATGGGAGCTAAGATAACAGGTGCAGGTACTGATACTATCAAAATAATGGGAGTAAGAAGTTTAAAGGGAACAACTCATAGACCTATTTTTGACAGAATTGAGGCAGGAACATATATGGCTGCAGCAGCTATAACTAGAAGCAGAATAGAAGTTTGCGGAGCTAATGAGGAACATCTGAAGCCTGTAATTGCTAAATTAACAGAAATGGGAGTTTCCATGGAGATTAATGGAGATAATATAATAGTAGATGGAAGCCGTTCTTTAAAGCCCGTAGACATTAAAACTATGCCTTATCCTGGTTTTCCAACTGATATGCAGGCACAGATGATGAGTTTACTATGTGGTGTCAATGGAACTAGTGTAATAACAGAAACTATTTTTGAAAATAGATTTATGCATGCTCAAGAATTAAAAAGAATGGGAGCAAATATAAAAATTGATGGTAGAAGTGCAGTAATTGAAGGGGTTGAAAAACTATCCGGATCAGAGGTTAAAGCAACAGATTTAAGAGCTGGTGCTGCTTTAATTATTGCTGGACTTGCAGCAGAAGGTATGACGGAAATTAGCGACATATATCATGTGGATAGAGGCTATGTAAGCATAGAAAAAAAGCTTAAAGGATTAGGAGCAGATATAGAAAGAATCAAAGCTTGATTTAATTATGGTTGACCAATGGTCAGCCTTTTTATAATACTTTTAAAGAAGTAATAATTATAAAATCCCCTTAATAAACTTAAGTAGGTAGATTAACCAAAGAGGGGGATTTAAATGTACAGAGTAAATGTATCTATCCAATTTAAAAAAATGGTTCTGGCTTTATTAGGAAGTATGGTTATAATGATTCTATTATCAATAATTATAGTTGGAGTAGGAAATAAAAATGGCAGTATTTTAAAAAATAATGGAATTATTAATAAATATAGTTTGAATAAAAATGATATAGTTCTAAAAAATGTAAAGGGAGAAGCAAACATAAAGGTTTTTTTATCCGAGCAAGATAAAGTAGTAGATATGAGCCTTGAAGATTATGTGAGAGGGGTAGTTTCAGGTGAAATGCCTGCAGAGTTCGATATAGAAGCATTAAAGGCGCAAGCTGTGGCAGCTAGAACCTATGCATTATCACATATGGAGCAATTTGGAGGTAGTACATGTACAATTTCAAAGGATAAAGGTGCTGATATATGCGATACAGTGCATTGCCAAGTCTATAAAACCAAAGAAAGCAGATTTAATGATTGGCCTAAAAAAAATGCAGAAGAATACTGGGCTAAGATAACTGAGGCAGTGAAACAAACTTCAGGCGAGGTTATCACATATGAGGGCAGCATAATCAAAAATCCATATTATTTTTCAATGAGCAGCGGAAAAACGGAGAATGCTGCAGATGTATTTTCAATGGATGTACCATACCTAAAAAGTGTAGATAGTTCTCAAGATAAATCTTTAAAAGACTTTCAAACAATAAAAAAGTACACTTATAGCGAGCTTTCAAATATTATTAACTCAAAGTACCCTAAGGCTGGAGTAGCACCAAAAAAGTTGAGTTCACAGATAGTTATAAAAGAGACGACCTCCGGAGGAGGAAGTGTAAAGAAAGTAGCTATAGGGAACGTAATAATATCAGGGCCGCAATTTAGAGAGATGCTTAATCTAAAATCATCAAATTTTATTTTTAAATTCAATTCTAAGGATATTGAAATAATTACCAAGGGCTATGGACACGATGTTGGAATGAGCCAGTATGGCGCGGGAGCTATGGCTAAGAACGGAAGTAATTATAAGCAGATTTTAACTCACTACTATCAGGGAGTTAAGATAGAAAAAATCGATGATATTAAATAAATTCTTGTATAAACATGCTTTAGGGCATGTTTTTTATATATAAATAGTCACAATTTGTCAAAAATGCAGGAAAAAAATAGCATTAAAATTTCATAAAATATGTATTATTTGCTAAGCTCTGGACAAACTACAAAAAGGAGGTGTTTGTATGGACAAAAAATTATTCAGCAAAACGTCAAACTTTTTCAAAAAGGAGGGCTTTTATGTAATCCTGTTTGTGTGCTTATGCATAGTTGCTACTGTTGCAGCTGTTACTTCAAGAACAGCTAAAAAAGCTGTAAAGCCGCCAGTTGCTCAAGAGCAGGCAAATAATACAAAGCCAACAGGAGTTATAGCAGAAGAGCCTACAGTAGATTACCCAGGAGCTCTACAGGTTAAAAAGCCTAACACTACTACTAATGCTAATAACAATGTTAATGTTCCAAAAACAGGAACAGCAGCAGTTTCTAGCAGTGTTGACACTAAATTTGCAAAACCTGTTGAGGGTACTCTTGCTAGAGCATATTCAGAAGATCCAGTATGGTCAGATACTACTGAAACATATAGACCTAACTTTGGTATCGATATTAAGGCTGACTTAGGAAAAGATGTCTTTGCAGCTTTAGATGGTAAGGTAGAAGAAGTTGGCGATAGCAAGGAAGGCTATGGCAAGCAAGTAGTAATTAATCATCAGAATGGATTAAAGACTGTTTATGCTAATCTTGACCCATCTATAACAGTTACTAAAGGTCAAACAGTTAAGAAGGGTGCAAAGATAGGTAAGGTTGGTAACACTACATTAAGAACTTCCTATGAAAAGTATGGCAGTCACTTGCACTTTGCAGTTCTAAAAGGAAAAGATTACGTTGATCCAGCTAAATATATAAAATATGACACAAAATAGTTTGGAGCAATTATGAAGAATAAGCAATTTATGATTTAGTTTCTGCAAACAAAAATAATCTTAATGTTTTTCATTAGCTGTTTTCCGAAATATTTATCGGAAAATGGCTAATGAAAGTAATTTAACAAAGTCAAAATGCATATTTATAATTATAGAAGGGTTAAGGAGGTAGCACTTTGAAAGACTACATTGAAGAAAGGGTTCTTGAAGTTGCAAACTACATTATTAGTTCAAAAGCTACAATACGAAAAACAGCCAAAGTATTTGGAGTAAGTAAAAGTACAATTCATAAAGATATGACAGAGAGATTGCCTAAAATAAATCCTCAAGTAGCAGATGAGGCTAAAAATATTTTAGATTATAATAAGGCCGAAAGACATATAAGAGGTGGAAAAGCTACCAAAATGAAGTATAAAGCTATTGAAGGTTAAGAGCATTCCTATTATAATTAAATTATAAGAATTAAGTGGGTTATTTTTTAATTAAAAACTAACTTGTATATTATACAAAAGAGACGGAGTGTAGATAGGGATGTTTTTTAATTTAGGGACAGACATGGGTATAGATTTAGGTACGGCAACTGTGCTAGTTTATATTAAGGGTAAGGGTGTTATACTCAAAGAACCTTCTGTAGTTGCCATTGATAAGAGTAATAATAAAGTAAGAGCTGTTGGTGAAGAAGCAAGGCAGATGATTGGAAGAACTCCAGGAAATATAGTGGCAATTAGACCACTGAGAGATGGAGTAATATCTGATTATGATATTACTGAAACCATGCTTAAACATTTTATAAGAAAAGCCTGTGGCAAAAGAAGGATTTCGGCTCCTAGAGTTATGGTATGTATACCATGTCAAGCCACAGAAGTTGAAAAAAGAGCTGTAAGAGATGCAGCTGTGAATGCAGGAGCGAAAAAAGTCTACTTAATCGAGGAGCCACTAGCGGCAGCTATTGGTGCAGATCTTGATATAACAGAGGCAAGTGGAAATATGGTTATTGATATTGGTGGGGGGACTACTGATATTGCTGTAATTTCTTTAGGTGGGATAGTTGTAAGGTCATCTATTAAGGTGGCAGGAGATAAATTTGATGAAGCAATTATAAGATATATTAGAAAAAAACATAAATTAATGATTGGTGAAAGAACATCAGAAGATTTAAAAATCAATATTGGTTCTGCATATAAAAGAGATGAAGAAGTTACTATGGAAATAAGAGGAAGAGATCTTGTAACAGGTCTTCCCAAAAATATAATTGTATCCTCTGAAGAAATGAGAGAGGCACTTAGGGATACTGTGCATGCTATTGCGGATTGTACACATTCAGTGTTAGAAAAGACACCTCCAGAGTTAGCAGCTGATATTGCAGATAAAGGCATAATTATGACTGGAGGCGGTGCACTTTTAAATGGGCTAGATAAGCTTATTGCAGATGTTACAAAGGTGCCAGTTCGTATAGCAGAAAATGCTGTTTCATGTGTTGCACTAGGCACAGGCAAGACCTTGGAGTATATGGACAAGATAGATATAGGAAGTAATGGATATGATGTTTCTTTAATTGATAAATAATATAAATAGGCTCTACCAGATGGTAGAGCCTATTTATATAGTTCAATATTCCCGATGTCTTTAGAGTGAAGATGGTATGCATGTACAATAGAACGACATATTACCTTAGATAGATTCATAATCAAGTCAAGTCTTATGTTTCTGTTAGTGAACAGTTCACTGCTGTCACTAGAATCAACTATTCCGATAACTGAAGCTCTTCCAACATCAGGAAGGGACTTTCCAACCCCTTTTCCCGGATGAATAGGATAGTCTCGAGCCTGAATCTCGCCAATACTATCTCCATCACCTAGGCAAGCATCAATACCTAGTATATTACCCCTGGGATATAGAGTTTTTATTTCTAAAAGTCTTTTATCTATATTAAGGGCATGAATCGGTTCTGATATTGTTCCGAATACTGGACAAGGGAAAAAACTTTCCTTCAAAAAAGTCCCTACTAACGGTCCTAAACAGTCTCCTATACATCTATCAGTACCTATACATACTATTACTGTATTTTCATCCATATAATCTTTTAGAAAATTTGCTATATCATAGTAAGCTAAAGGATTTTTATAATGTGTTTTTACTTTGCTCAAGAACATACCCCCCTTGCCTCGCTTATACTGCTAAATTTCATACTCATATGAAATTTATAAACCTCTCAATAATATATATGTGATATTTTATTGGAATATAAGAAAAACGAATAAAATTTATTTATTATGGAGATACTAAATTGATAGGTATGTTAATGGAAAATTTCGATTTATGATAACAATAAAAAATATTAATTATTAGTCTTGCTTAAAGGAGGATTAAGTTTGTACAAGAAGATTTGTTCTCTTATAGTTGTATTTTTTACAACTGTTTATGTGCTGCAAAGTGTTGACATAAGTATTAGGCCAGCAGTAACCTGTTTGGACAAGTTTGGAAATATGATGGTTAGTTCAAAAGATACCGTGTTAAATAAGATAAAAGATGTAGGTAATAGTACACAAATTAAATATGATGAGGTGCAGCAACAATCTCAAATTACTGTAAGCAATAGACAGCATAATCTTGATAGTACTGATAAAAAAATTAAGTTAGCAGAATATGATAAAGAAAGATTACTTTCCGTCTCCAAAAAGCTCTCCTCTATAGACCAGCAAAAAATAAATAGTTATATAGAAAGCAGTACAGCAAAAGAATTGTTAGCCTGTCTAAATTTACTTAAACAAAGATTGCCTAATAAAGATTATGGAGAAATTATAGATTTAGCTGGTAAGTATGAAAAATTATATGGAAGCACAATAAATTAAAAATATCAAAATAAGAAAGATAACATAGAATTTTGTTGACAGTAAAATATTACTATGATATTATATCTTAGGATTAAAATTCAATATGAACTCTTATCAAGAGAGGTGGAGGGACATGGCCCTGTGAAGCCCGGCAACCAGTTTTTTATACTAAGGTGCCAATTCCAGCAAAATTGCAAGATAAGGGATGCGCTAATGTGCCTCTTCTTATGGAAGGGGTTTTGTTTTGCATAACATAAAAATAAAGGTAATATAGCTGAAAGGAGATTTTCAAATGAGAAGATTATTCACATCTGAATCAGTTACTGAAGGACATCCAGATAAAATTTGCGACCAAATTTCCGACTCCGTGTTGGATGCAATACTAGCTCAAGATCCAAATGCTAGAGTAGCCTGTGAGACAGCAGTTACTACTGGTATGGTTTTAGTTATGGGAGAGATATCAACTAATTGCTATGTAGATATTCCTAAAGTTGTAAGAAAAACTATTGAGGAAATAGGATATACTAGAGCGAAATACGGATTCGACTGCGATACTTGTTCTGTTCTTACATCAATTGATGAGCAATCAACAGATATAGCTATGGGAGTTGATGAAGCTTTAGAAGCTAAAAAGGGACAAATGGATAAAATAGAAGCCATAGGGGCTGGAGATCAAGGTATGATGTTTGGGTTTGCTACAAACGAAACACCAGAATATATGCCTCTTCCTATTGCTGTGGCTCACAGACTTTCAAGAAGACTTTCTGAAGTTAGAAAAAATGAAACTCTTTCATATTTAAGACCTGATGGAAAAACTCAAGTTACAGTAGAATACGAGGATAATAAGCCAGTTAGAATAGATACGATTGTTATTTCTACTCAACATAATCCAGAAGTGACTCGTGAGGAAATTGAAAGAGACTTAATTGAACATGTCATTAAGAATGTTGTTCCTGCAGAACTTCTTGATGAAAATACAAAGTACTTAATAAATCCTACAGGAAGATTTGTTATAGGAGGACCGCAAGGAGACTCAGGACTTACAGGCAGAAAAATTATTGTTGATACTTATGGAGGATATGGAAGACATGGTGGAGGAGCATTCTCCGGGAAGGATCCGACTAAGGTTGACAGATCAGCTGCTTATGCAGCAAGATGGGTAGCTAAAAATCTTGTAGCTGCCGGTGCTGCTGATAAGCTTGAAATTGAATTAGCTTATGCTATTGGAGTTGCAAAGCCTGTATCTATAGAAGTTGATACTTTTGGAACTGGTAAAATCTCTGATGACAAGATAATTGAAATTATAAATAAAGTCTTCGATTTAAGACCGGCAGCTATTATAAGAGATCTAGACTTAAGAAGACCTATATATAGACAAACTGCAGCTTATGGACATTTTGGAAGAACTGATGTAGATCTTCCATGGGAAAGACTTGATAAAGCAGAAGAAATTAAAAAATATATATAAAAATATAGGACTGCTGACATTGTCAGCGGTCTTATATACTTTAAAAGACAATTTGTTTAAAAAATACTTTTATTACAAAAATAAATAATGAAAGAATATTTTTCAATAAGATGTAAAAAATATTTTATAAGCGAAAAATGGAAAAGAGGGATGTAAATGAAGCATATATGGAGTAAAAAACTAGTCAAGTTTTTTCATAATGTAAGAGTTGGTTTTAATAGACTATTTGTAGTTATTGGAATAATTGCAGTTGGTACTGCACTCTTATCTGTATATTCTATTATTAATTTTATAAATACTATGCAATGGGCATATAAGGTTAATCCAGGAGCGATTACAGGCTCTTTGCTTGCTCTTATTGGAATACCACTAATTTCATATGGCATTGAAAGAGGACTAACAAGTTATATTGAAAATAAATAGTAATAAGCTCTAGCTATGCTAGAGCTTATTACTATTTAAAAACTTTTCCTGAGATAATTACTTTTTCAATATTTATATCTTCATCGAATAAAACTAAATCTGCATCATAACCTTCTTTTATAAGTCCTTTTTTATTTTCTACCTTACAGTGTTTAGCACCGTTGTAAGTAGCCATCTTAACTATATCGTAAAGCTCGTAATTTGAATTTTTATAAACATTTCTTATAGCTTTATCTAGCGTTAGAATTGAACCTGCTAAATTCCCCTCTTTTAGCCTGGCTGCCCCATCTTTTACAAAAACATCCTGACCTCCAAGAGAGTATTTCCCTTCAGGCATACCGCAAGCCATCATGGCATCAGTAACAAGTAAAACTTTGTTAAATCCCTTTTGTTTATATGCCACTCTTAAAGAGGGATAGCTAATATGAATTCCATCAGAAATAGTTTCTGTAGTTATATCAGTATCAAATATAGCCCCTACTATTCCGGGTTCTCTATGATGAAGAGGAGTCATAGCGTTATAAAGGTGAGTAGAATGGCCGATTCCATTTTTTATACCTTCTAAGGCCTCAGCATAAGTTGCTTTTGAATGACCAATTGAAACGACAATCCCTTTTTCTTTCAAATATTTAATAAGTTCTGATGCACCCTCTATTTCAGGAGCAAGGGTTATGCTTTTTATTGCATCTATATTATTGCCAACTATATCATTAAAAGTATCAACAGAAGGTTTTTGGATAAAGTTGGGATTCTGTGCCCCTATCATAGCTGGACTTATAAAAGGACCTTCAAGATGAACACCAACTACATTTGCACCTTCAGTTCCTTCTCTCATACATTCATGTGAAATTTCAACAGCTTTTTTAATATCATCTATGGCGCATGTCATTGTAGTTGGAAGAAAGGATGTAGTTCCGTAATTTGCAATAGTTTTAGCTATGGCGTTTATAGACTCCTTTGTTCCATCCATAGTATCAAAACCGCCTGCTCCATGTATATGAACATCAATAAAGCCAGGAGATACATAAAGTCCTTTTGCATCTATTACTGCATCAGATTCGATTTCAGAAGGATTAATTTTCTCTATTTTTCCGTTTCTAATTAGTATGCTTCCTGACTCTATTCTATCTTCAAATATTATTTTACAATTTTTAATTAACATTTCTATGCCTCCTTAATATTTGATTTAAGTATATTGTAATTTTTATTAAGATTATAGTCAACTAAAACTAAGGTTAGAAAAGGTTATGGTTGGAAATAATTGTATTAGTTATATAAGGTTGAGAATTCCATTATAATAGGGTATTCTATATTTATGATTATTATTAAAAATAATCAATTTAATAGAGTATAGGAGAGATTATATGCCAGAAATACATGGAGTAATTGATGATATAGTATTTCAGAATGATGAAAATGGGTTTGTAATTGCGCATATAGTTGATAATAAGATAAAAATTGCAATTAAAGGGTATATACCTAATATTTCAGAAGGCCAAAGTTTTAAGTTCCAAGGTAATTGGGATATACATCCACAATTTGGGAAACAATTTAATGTAGAAAGTTATGAAGAAATTTTACCTACTACTTCTGCAGGGATTGAGAAATATCTTTCTTCCGGAATTATTACTGGGATTGGACCAATAACCGCAAAGAAAATTGTTGGCAAGTTTGGAGATAAGGCCTTAGAAATTTTAGATAATGATATAGATAGGCTGGAAGAAATAGAAGGGATAGGCGATAAAAAGATTCAAGTAATTAGGGAGTCCTATTTAAAACAAAGAGAAGTTAAAAATATTATGCTATTTCTTCAAAGCTATGGAGTAACAACAAATCAATGCGTAAAAATATATAAAAGATTTGGTGCAGCGTCTATTGATATTGTTAAACAAAATCCGTATATATTAACAGAGGAAATTTCGGGAATTGGCTTTAAGACTGCTGATAAAATTGCAAGAAGTTTAGGAGTTGAATCAAGCTCTCCCTTTAGGATAGGAAGCGGAATAAATTATATCATAAACGATTTTTGTGCAATGGGTAACACCTATATACCTCTTGAGCAATTGCTTAAAGAAGGTAGGAATATTCTTGGGGTAGCAGAAGATGAAATAGAAAAAGTACTTTATGATAATACATTAGAAGGTAAAATAAAAGTAGAAGTGATTAATAATGAAAAATGTGTGTTTTCACTTCCTTTTTATTATTGTGAACTTAGCGTAACTAAAAAAATTATAAACTTATCTTTTACTGATTATGAGCTTATTAATACAGATGTCCAATTTGAAATTCAACAGTTTGAAAATAGGAATAATATAAAGTTTGCTGATTCTCAAATAGAAGCAATTATTGGCGCTGTACAAAGTGGAATCGAAGTTATAACCGGAGGCCCAGGTACAGGAAAAACTACTATAATTAATTGCATTACAGATATTTTTGAAAAAGCTGGAATGAAAGTATTTATGGCAGCTCCGACAGGAAGGGCTGCTAAAAGGATGAGTGAAGCTACCGGAAGGGAAGCTAAGACTATTCATAGGCTATTGGAGCTAGGGGTTGAGGATGAAGAGTCATTAGAATTTATTAAGGATGAAGGATCACCTTTAGAGTGTGATGTTGTTATTGTAGACGAAGCTTCCATGATTGATATAATGCTTATGAATAGCCTTTTAAAGGCTGTGGGAATAGGTACAAGAGTAATTATTGTTGGCGATGTGGATCAGCTTCCATCTGTAGGGCCTGGAAATGTTCTGAGAGACATAATTGAAAGTAAATGTGTAAAGGTTGTAAGACTTAAACATATATTTAGACAGGCTCAAGAGAGCATGATTATCGTAAATGCACATAAAATAAATAATGGAGAAATGCCTCTTTTAAATGAAAAAAATAAAGATTTTTATTTTATAAGAAATGAAAATCAAAATGAAACCTTAAGTACTATTATTGATCTAATTAATACAAGATTGCCAAAGTTTAATAAAAAATGGAACAAGGATAAGCAGATTCAAATCTTATCTCCTATGAGGAAAGGAGTCCTTGGGGTATTAAATCTAAATAAAGAGCTCCAAAATATATTAAATCCTAAGCACCCTCAAAAGGCTGAAAGACCGTTTAGAGATATGATATTTAGAACTGGAGATAAAGTTATGCAGGTCAAAAACAATTACAGTATTAAATGGAACAGAGTTAACGATGATGGAGAAGAGGGACTTGGAGTTTTTAACGGAGATGTAGGTTATATTGAAAATATAGATGAAGATAATGACACAATGACAGTATTGTTTGATGAAGAAAGAAGAGTAATATATGAAAATACATTTTTTGATGAATTGGATTTAGCGTACGCCATAACTATTCATAAAAGCCAAGGTAGCGAATTCCCGGTTGTTATTATACCTGCGTTTATGGGGGCTCCTCTTTTAATGAATAAAAATTTACTTTATACGGGAATAACAAGGGCAAAACAAATGGTAGTCTTAGTAGGTTCTATAAAGGCTGTACAATTTATGATAAGCAATAATAGAAGCTTTGATAGATATTCTGCACTAAAATGGAGAATATCAGATATTATAGATAGTAATGTGATAATTGATAGCAATGGTAAAGATTTAAAAGAAAATTAATTATGTTTTCGAAGGGGTATAGACATGATAATTTATAAAACTTCCAGCTTTGTAAATTATAAAGATAAAATTAGTGAGAGTATATTAAATTGGAGTCATGGAAAAGAAAAGGTACTTAATGTCATAAGTCCTCCGTATGCTTCACCAGATATATTTCTTAAAACAATATTAACTTGTATAGAAAATGGGAAAAAGATTCTATATATTACTGAGGAAAGAGAAAATAATATTCAAATATTGAACTTAATCAAAAGATATAGTAATTGCAGAGAATACAGCTACATTAGGAACTCTCTTACACCAGTTAATGCTTTATTAAACATATGTAATTACAAAAATGCAATAAGAATTAGTGAAAAGTATGATTTAGTTATTTATGATGATTGCGGCAGCTTTTCAGAATATAACAATTATGAAATTATGGATTTAGCTATTAAGTGTGTAAAAAAAGAAGGAAAGATTATTTGTTCTTCCATAGAAGGTATATTTAAACATCAAAGGGATATAATTATACCTACTAGAGGAAATAAAAAACCTCTGGCAGAACCTCGCTATGTTATTACCAGAATAGATTTGGATAAAGAAATCCCGTACTTAATTTATGATTACCTTAATTTTTCTATTGAGAACGATAGAAAAGTTGTAATATACGTAACAAACAGAGAAAAAGTGCATAGTGTTTTCTCATATTTGAGTAATTTTAGAAGTAGTTTAAGTAAAAATATAATGTATTATATTGGTGATGAAAGCGATGAAAAAGTACTTTATAACTTTGCGATAATTAAAAGAGCTATTTTAGTTACTAATGACTATAAGGATAGGTTTGTAAGCCTAAATGATACAGATATAGTAGTGTATTCCTCAGATGACTTGTTCTTTAATTATAAAAAACTTGTTTACTTTTGTGGAAAGGTTGGAAGAAGTGATAAGTTAAGAAATTCGGAGGTTATATTTTTAGCTAATTCGGAAAATGATAATATGGATAAAGCTAAAAGCATAATTAGGCACTTCAATAAAGAAGCATGGGAAATGAGTTTATTAGATTTATAAAACAAAGCTTATTGAGTGTTATTTATAGCACAAATGAAAATTGCATAGTATGTAATTCTGATAATGTGAATGAAAAGCTTGTTTGCAGCAAATGCTTTAGTAAAATAGAGTTTTATAATAAAAGTTTTACTATAAAGAAAGACGACTCAAAACTTCAATGCCTTAGTGCTGCATATTATAGTACAATTATAGCAGATTTGATAAAAAGATTAAAATATAAAAGTGACTTTCTAGCAGGTGAGTTTTTAGCAAGTCTTCTTATAGATTTGATAAATACTAATAGGATAGAATACAATCTAATAAGTTATATTCCTATGACAGCTAAAGCCTTAAGAAAAAGAGGCTTTAATCAAAGCAAATTTTTAGCATCTTTAATTTCTGAACACTTTGAGGTTAAGACAGAAGAAATTCTTATAAAATCAAGTGAGACTAAAGATCAGATAGGCTTAAATGACGAAAATAGATGGGAAAATCTAAGCTCGTGCTTTAAAGTTAAAAATAAGAGCATACTTACAAATAAAAGAATATTACTTATAGATGATGTAATTACAACTGGAGCAACCTCATATTACTGTGCTAATGAACTGATGAACAAAGGTGCGGAAAAAGTTACTATCTTGACTATAGCAAAAAGTAGGTTATAATTATAATGTATTAAGTTAGGTTTGTGGTTGAAAGTCGATGCCAGTCGCAGGCGAAACGACCCACGTAAGTTAAACAAAGTTTTAATGAGCATGGTGCGGCTTAGAGGTAAGTCCTGCCGTTTTTAAACGAGAGGGTTATTAGTGAGAGGTTGATTCCGGGTAGCGAAAGCTCCAGCAGGCGAGTGTGGGGTCAAAGACCAGGTCAGCTGACTTAATATCAAAAAGTAGTGTAATACAGCGGTCTTTTAGACTGCTGTATTTTATTTTTTTATTTAAGAAGTAATTCTATTGTTTTGAAAAATTTAACTAAAATACTTTAGGATATAAATTTTAAAAGTACATATAATTATAAAGAGAAAAAACATAGAAAAATAATATAGCAATTTATTTAATATTTTGTAAATTGACTAAAAAATGCTTGTTATTTTTAAAAAACAGTTATAAAATATTAGTAACAAATTTCACTTAAACAGCATAAGTTAAACTTTATGCGAGTAAACTATAAAACCAGTATATTAATACCTAATATAGGTAGAGAGGGGCTGTGTTTATGAAGGTAAATATATTAGGAAAAAATATTGAGGTTACAGAAGGACTAAGAAATGCGATTGAGAAAAAGTTGTCCAGGTTGGATAAGTTTTTCGAAGATGACCAGGAAGCTTTCGTTACTGTAAGTGTTCAGAAGGCAAGACAAATAATAGAAGTTACTATAAGGTTTAATGGTGTTTTGCTTAGAAGTGAGGAAGCAAATACTGATATGTATGCAGCAATAGATATAGTTAGCGATAAGCTTGAAAGACAGATGGTAAAACATAAATCAAGACTTGAAAGAAAATATCATGTCAACTCTCCACTTAAATATCAAGAAGTTGCAGCTTTCCAAAGCAACGATGAGGAAAAAGAACCTTCTATCGTTAGAACTAAGAGATTTGCTATAAAACCAATGTCTGCCGAGGAAGCGGTACTTCAAATGGATTTACTGGGCCATGATTTCTTTGTTTATTCGAATGATAAAAGCGGAGATGTAAATGTAGTTTATAAGAGGAAAGATGGAAATTATGGTTTAATTGAACCGGAATTCTAATATATAAAGCTTTTTAGAGCATAAGCGATAGTGCTTATGCTCTTTGTATTTGTAAAAAACAGTAAATTTATTGTTAATTACTCACAACTTACATACAATAAAGTTGAATGACATTACATTAGATGGTATAATCTATTAAGTATAAGTGTATTGGAAATAATATTTAATTTAATAAGATAGTGAGGATGAAAAATATGGGTGTACTAAATAAGATATTTGGAAGTTATAGTGAAAGACAAGTGAAAAAGATACTTCCAATAGTAGATAAAATAGAAGCCTTTGATTCAAAAATGCAGAGCTTAAGTGACGAAGAGCTTAAAGCTAAAACACAGGAATTTAAAGATAGATATGCTAAAGGAGAAACTTTAGATGATCTTCTTCCTGAAGCTTTTGCTGTTTGTAGAGAAGCAGCGTGGAGAGTTCTTGGAACAAAGCATTACAGAGTACAGCTTATAGGAGGTATAGTACTTCACCAGGGAAGAATATCGGAAATGAGAACCGGTGAAGGAAAGACGCAGACAGCAATACTTCCAGCATATTTAAATGCTATTGCTGGGAAGGGAGTACATGTTGTTACAGTTAATGACTATCTTGCAAACAGAGATAGAGACTGGATGGGGCAGGTTTATGAATTTTTAGGATTAAGTGTTGGCGTTATTCTCCATAACTTAAATAATGATCAAAGAAGAGAAGCTTATAATTCAGATATAACTTACGGAACAAATAATGAGTTTGGTTTTGACTATTTAAGAGACAATATGGTTATATACAAGGAAGAAAAGGTTCAAAGAGAACTAAACTTTGCAATTGTAGACGAAGTAGACTCTATCCTTATAGATGAGGCTAGAACTCCTCTTATTATTTCTGGAGAGGGCGACAAATCAACAGAATTATATAGAATTGCGGATATGTTTGTAAAAACGCTCCTTAAGGAGAAGGACTATACTGTAGATGAAAAAGCTGGAGCAGTTATGCTTACAGATGATGGTGTTCATAAAGCAGAAAAATTCTTTGGACTTGAGAACTATACTGATGCGGCTAATATGGAAATCCAGCATCACGTAGTTCAGGCCCTTAAGGCGAACTATAACATGAAAAACGATAAAGATTACATCGTAAAAGATGGAGAAATTGTTATTGTAGATGAGTTTACAGGAAGACTTATGGAAGGAAGAAGATACAGTGATGGTCTTCACCAGGCAATTGAGGCAAAAGAAGGAGTTAAGGTTCAAAAGGAATCAAAAACTTTAGCAACAATAACCTTCCAAAATTATTTTAGAATGTATACAAAGCTATCCGGTATGACAGGTACTGCTCTTACAGAAGAAACTGAATTTAGAGAAATATATGGGCTTGATGTTGTTGTAATTCCAACCAATAAACCAATGATAAGAATAGATCAGCCTGACTTAGTTTATAAAACTGAGAAGGGTAAGTTCCTTGCAGTTGTAGAAGAAATTGCAGAAACCTATGCAAAGGGTCAGCCGGTTCTTGTGGGTACCGTAAGTATAGAAAAATCGGAAGTTGTTTCTGCCCTTTTAAAGAAAAAGGGTATACCGCATCAAGTGCTGAACGCTAAGTATCATGACCTTGAAGCTGAAATAATATCTCATGCAGGCGAAAAAGGAATGGTAACAATAGCTACAAATATGGCTGGTCGTGGTACTGACATTAAACTTGGTGAAGGTGTAGCAGACGTTGGTGGCCTTAAGATTATTGGAACAGAAAGACATGAATCAAGACGTATAGATAATCAGCTTAGAGGACGTTCCGGGCGTCAGGGAGATCCAGGAGAATCAAGATTCTATGTATCTCTTGAAGATGATTTAATGAGAATATTTGGCTCTGAAAGACTTCAAGGCATGGTTGAAAAATTAGGTCTTGGAGATGATGAAGCTATTGAAAGCAAAATGGTTACAAGCGCCATTGAAAACGCTCAAAAGAAGGTAGAAGGCAATAACTTTGATATAAGAAAAACATTATTGGGCTACGATGATGTAATGAATACGCAAAGAGAAATTATCTACAAGCAGCGTTCCCAGGTTCTTGAGGGAGAAAATATACAACAGCAAATAAAAGAAATGATTGAAAATGTGGTTTTCAGTGTTGTAGATTCTCATATATCAGGTGTTGATGAAGAATTTGAAAATGATCTTGCAAAACTAATTTCTTATCTTGAAGAAATATATCTTCCTAAGGGAATTATTAATCTCGAAGAGCTTGCTAAGCTATCAAACCAGGAGATCAAAGAGAATCTTTTAGAAATAGCTATGTCAATATACAATGCTAAGGAAGAAGACTTTGGATCTGAGCAGATGAGAGAAATTGAGAGAGTCATACTTCTTAGAGTAGTAGATACTAAGTGGATGGATCATATTGATAATATGGATCACTTAAAGCAAGGTATAGGACTTAGAGCATACAAACAGCAGGATCCGGTTCAGGCTTATCAATTTGAAGGCAGTGAAATGTTTGATGAAATGATTTATAACATAAAAATAGACACTGTTAAATATTTATTCCACGTTCAAGTTGAAAAAGCACCTGAAAGAGAAAAAGTTGCAGTTGAAACATCAACAAATCAGGATGATTCATTACCTAAGCAGCCAGTAAAAAAAGAAAGCAAGGTTGGGAGAAATGATCCTTGCCCATGCGGCTCAGGAAAGAAATACAAAAACTGCTGCGGAAGAATGGCATAGAAATGTAGAATGAAGAATGTAGAATGTAGAATTAATTTTAGGAAATCCAATAGGATTTCCTTCATACATTCGCAATTCTTCATTTTTTCATAATAATTGGTGTATAAAGGAGAATATTATATGTTTGCGCAATATGAAGAAGCTATAAACTCAGTTGATAGTTTGAAATCAGTTCTAGATGAAATTAGGGGGTCTCTTTGACATTTCAGCTCTTAAAAAGAGAATAGATGAATTAGAAGGCAAAATGCAGGAAACCGGCTTTTGGAATGATTTGAAGCTTGCTCAGAGTATTACTCAGGAAGCAAAAAGCTTAAAAGACAAGTATGAAAGATTTAAGAGCTTGGAAGGAAAAATCGAGGATATCGAGGTTTTAATAGAATTAGCTGCTTTAGAAGATGAAGATAGTACAAAGCTTGAAATAATTACTGAAATACAAGATACTAACAAAGAAATAGAAAAGTTTAGAATCGAAACTCTGCTTTCAGGAGAATATGATAAGGACAATGCTATATTTACACTTCATGCAGGAGTCGGAGGTACTGATGCTCAGGACTGGACAGAAATGCTTCTTAGAATGTATTCAAGATGGTGTTCTGATAAAGGTTACAAGGTAGAAACTTTAGATTATGAGCCTGGAGATGAGGCAGGTATTAAAGGAGTAACAGTAAGAATAATTGGTGAATTTGCTTATGGCTACTTAAAAGCTGAAAAAGGAATTCATAGGTTGGTTAGAATTTCTCCATTTAACGCTAATGGAAAAAGACAAACATCTTTTGCTTCCGTTGAAGTGCTTCCAGAACTTACGGAAGATCAGGATATAGATATTCGCTCTGAGGATCTAAAAGTGGATACTTATCGTGCAGGAGGTGCTGGAGGTCAATATGTAAATAAGACAGAATCAGCAATTAGAATAACTCATATTCCTACAGGAATTATAGTTCAATGCCAAAATGAAAGAAGTCAACACAGCAATCGTGAGGCGGCTTTAAAGATGCTAAAAGCAAAGCTAATTGAATTAAAGGAAAGAGCACATAAGGAAAAGATTGAAGACTTAAGCGGCGAGCTTAGGGATATTGGCTGGGGAAGTCAAATCAGATCCTATGTTTTTCAGCCTTATACTATGGTTAAGGATCACAGAACTGGCGCAGAAGCAGGAAATATTCAGGCAGTAATGGATGGAGATATAGATATATTTATTACAGAATATTTAAAGCAGAGCAGTAATGGAAAATTAGATTTATAAATGTAGTTTTTAATAGCTCATAATTATTAATAATAGAAAGGAACAGGAAAAATATTTTTTCTGTTCCTTCTTTTTATAACTTCTTTTTTATTTGAATTAAATGTATAAGGGAGAAGAATATGATAGCGCATCCGGAAAAGATTACAATATGTTTATTGTATAGAAGCATAGGATTACTCCCAAAAGCATTTTTAATTACTTCCTTTGAAGCTACCCTAAAGCATCTATCAATTGCTCCGGTATCGATATAACTAGCTTTATCTTCCGGAGTATGGATTCGACTCATATCGCTGTCACAGAAACTTAATGCATCGATGTTGTTTTTTCTGAAGGCTTCATGGTCGCTTGAATCCTCAAAGATAAAGTTATAATCTATTTTTTCACTTATACATGTTGACATCACTGAATGTAAAAATTCGGTTTTGTCATTATCGCTTTTGCCTCCCATGATACTCAAAGGCACAGAAGAGCTTCCAATCATATCAAAATTATAAACTTTTGCACCTTTTACAAGAGAAGAATACTTGTCAGCAAAATGTTCAGAACCCAAGCAGCCGAATTCTTCAGCATTAAAGCCAATAAAGATTATATTTCGCTCAGGTGTTCCAAGTGATTTTATGTATTTACAAAATTCCAATATAAAAGATATGCCTGATGCATTATCTAAGGCTCCGGTATATACTGTTCCGGATAAATCACTTCCTACATGATCAAAGTGGGCTGAAATTATTATGGGAGGAGATTTTGTATTTTTTCCTTTTATAAAACCTGCTACGTTATTAATAGTAGTATTTTCTATATCGAAGGGAATAAAGCAGGATATTTTATATCCTTTTGAAATATTTTTTGATACATCCTGTAAAGCTTCCTTTGTAAGCATTATGTACATACTCTGAACTTGAGGGTTAGTATTAACAAAAGAACTCCTAAAGCTAAGTTTATTATCAGAGGGCGTAAAAAAAATAAAACTGTCAGTGCCTTTTGTAACCTGAATAACATTTTCATTGCTCTTAATAGAATCTTTGCTACTGAAATCTATATGATTTTTCTTGAAATTTAACATCTCTTCTTTATAATCTATACCATACCTATACTCTTTAAGTAAAGCTCCCTTCTTATCAAATATTTTAAGATATGGTTTTTCTTCAAGGCGATTTGGATAATTTACATCAAATGGATCATAATAATCACCATTAAAGGGTATAAGTCCTAACTTTTGAAATTCTGTTTTCACAAAAGCAGTTGCTTCATAATTTTCAGTGGTTCCAGCGAGTCTTCCTTTAAAATAATCAGAAGATAAATAATTTAGCTTATTTTTAACTGAGGTATGGCTAAAACTATAAATATTTTGATATTCATTTACACTGTAAGTAAAAAATAGTAAGCTTAATGTAAGAAAAAAAGAAATAATATTTTTTTTCAATCCTCTACTCTCCTAATATTGATATCTTTAAATAATATGATTTTTTAGATTTTTATATAACTTTTTAATATTAGGAATTAATATTTTACCCTTTCAATTTTCTTCATAATTTTGTAAAATGGTGTAGATGGTTAATACTTTTTTACCAGAGTATGGTTTTCTATCAAAAGAAGAAAGGTCGGATTAGTTTAATGAGTAATATTAATGAAAGATTGGCACAGGAACTGAATATACGATTAAATCAAGTAAATAGCGTAATAGAACTTTTAGATGCAGGAAATACTGTACCTTTTATAGCAAGATACAGAAAGGAAGCTACTGGAGGACTTGACGATGTTAACCTAAGAAATTTAGCAGAAAGGCTTAATTATTTAAGAAATTTAGATGACAGAAAAGCAGCAGTAACTAAAGCCATAGAAGAACAAGGAAAGCTTACAGAAGAGTTAAAGTTCTCTATAGAGTCTGCGGAGACTCTTACAGAGGTTGAAGATATATACAGACCATTTAAGCCAAAGAAAAGAACAAGGGCAATTATTGCTGAGGAAAAAGGCCTTAAGCCTCTTGCAGAAACAATTTTTGTTGGAGAATTTACTAAAGATATTAAGGAATATGCGCAAAGCTTTATAAGTGAAGAAAAAGGAGTGAATTCTGAAGAGGAAGCTCTACAAGGGGCAATGGACATAATTGCTGAAATGATTTCAGATGAGGCTGATTACAGAAAGTGGATTAGGTCACTTGTCCATAGAGAGGGATTAATAGAAACCACCGGTAGTTCTGATGAGCCCACTCCTTACGAAATGTACTATAACTATAGTGAGGCAGTAAAAGCTATTCCTTCGCATAGAATACTCGCTATAAACAGAGGCGAAAAAGAAAAAATACTATCGGTAAAAGTAACAGTAGATAACGAAAAAATAATACAATACTTAAATGTAAAATGCCTAAAAGAAAATAAGCAGACTGATTATTATATAGCAGAAGCGATTAAGGATGCGGTTAAAAGACTAATATATCCTTCAATAGAAAGAGAAATTAGAGCCGATTTAACTGAGATAGGAGAGCTGGGAGCAATAGATATATTTAAAGCTAACCTAAAAGCACTTTTAATGCAGGCTCCTATAAAAGGAAAGGTTGTATTAGGATACGATCCAGGGTTTAGAACAGGCTGCAAAATAGCTGTACTTGATGATACGGGCAAGTTTATTGAACATGCAACGGTTTATGCTACAGCACCACAAAATGATATAGAAGGCTCTATTAAAGTCTTAAAGCAATTAGTTTATAAATATGATGTAGAGGTTATATCCTTAGGAAATGGAACCGCAAGCAGAGAGTCTGAAGAGGTAATTGCTAGGCTTATAAAAGAAGTTAAAGAAGAAAGGGGCAAGGAGCTTTACTATGTGGTTGTAAGTGAAGCTGGGGCGTCAGTTTATTCTGCTTCAGAGCTTGCTTCAAAAGAATATCCGGATGTAAATGTATCTATTAGAGGTGCAATATCTATTGCAAGAAGGCTTCAAGATCCATTAGCTGAACTTGTAAAGATTGATCCAAAGTCAATTGGGGTTGGCCAATATCAACATGATGTTACACCAAAGAAGCTTGATGAATCTTTAAGGGGTGTTGTAGAAGATTGTGTAAATAGTGTTGGAGTTGATTTGAATATTGCGACACCGTCTCTTTTATCCTATATATCAGGAGTTAACGCTACAATAGCTCAAAACATAGTTGCATATAGGGAAGAAAACGGTAAGTTTAAAAATAGGAAAGAACTATTAAAAGTAAAGAGACTTGGAGATAAAGCATTTGAGCAATGCGCAGGATTTTTGAGAGTTATGGAAAGTGATGAACCTTTAGACAACACTTCGGTGCATCCGGAATCCTATAAAGCAGCAAAGGAACTTTTAAATATTTTAGGTTACACTATGGAAGAATTAAAAGCAGGAAAGCTTCATGATATAGACAGTAGAGTTTCTGATGAAGGTATTGTAAGCTTAGCTTCTAGACTTCAAATAGGAGAACCCACTTTGAAAGATATTATAAAAGAAATTAAAAAGCCCGGAAGAGACCCAAGAGAAGAATTACCAAAGCCAATATTTAAAACCGGAGTAATAGATATAACTCAGCTCAAACCAGGAATGCTGCTTATGGGAACAGTCAGAAATGTAGCAGACTTTGGAGCATTTGTAGATATTGGAGTACATCAGGATGGACTTGTTCATAAAAGTCAGATGGCTGACCGATTTGTTAAGCATCCTCTTGATATAGTGAAGGTTGGGGATATTGTAGAAGTCAGAGTTTTAGAAGTAGATGAAAAGAGAAAAAGAATATCCTTAAGCATGAAGAAAGAAGATTCCTCTAAGTAATTTTCAAATTTAGCTTGTCAAAGTAAAAAAAATATTGTATAATTAAGTTGTAAAAAAATTAACAATGATAATCTTCAGGGCAGGGTGACTAAGAAATTAGGATTCCCGACCGGCGGTAAAGCCCGCGAGCCGTAATGGCAGATTCGGTGTAACTCCGAAGCCGACAGTACAGTCTGGATGGAAGAAGATGACTAGGTATAGTCTATTTGCCCTGACATTTTTTGTCGGGGCTTTTTATTATGCCGCACTACCCTGGAAGATATCATTCCTAAGTGTTGAATTAAAATTAAAATTCAATGCAAAATAAATATATTGGGAGGGTATCTATTATGAAAAACAAAAAACTAAACACATTGGTAAAGATTTCACTGCTTGGAGCTATGGCTTTTATTCTTATGTTCTTTGAATTTAGGCTTCCGCTGTTCCCTGATTTCTTAAAGATTGATATAAGTGATGTTCCAGCACTTTTAGGAGCTTTTGCTTTAGGTCCGGTAGAAGGTGTTATAATCGAACTTTTAAAGAATATACTTCATGGAACTATTAAGGGTTCAAGCACTATGTGGGTTGGAGAATTAGCAAACTTTTTAATTGGATCAGCTTATGTATATGCTGCAGGATTTGTATATAAGAGAAACAAATCAAGAAAAACTGCGATGCAGGGAATGCTAATCGGTATAATAGCAACAGTTATTGTAGCTTCTGTTTTTAACTACTATGTTTTAATCCCATTCTATGCTGTGCTTTATCACATGGATATAAAAGCTATTGTTGCTATGGCTTCAAAAGCTAATTCAAATATTACAAGCTTATGGACTTATATACTTTGGGCTGTAGTGCCATTTAACACTCTTAAAGGCATAGTAATAGCAGCAATCACTGCACCAGCTTATAAAAAAGTATCACCTATATTCCATAAGGAAGCGGTTATTGAGAGAAAGGCTAAGAAGCTGAACCAAATCTAAATTAATGCAGAATGTAAATTATACAATGTAGAATTATTGTTGAAAATCCCTTTAGGGGATTTTCTTTATTTTATATAATATAAAAAGTCCCCTAAGGGACTTTTTTCATTTGTTAAAGGTCATACTTCCACATTATAACCCCATCTTCCTTTGTGTCAGTATAATAATTTTTTCTAATTCCCTCTTCAATAAAACCATACTTTTTGTATAAATTTTGAGCAGTAATATTGGATTTCCTTACTTCTAGAGTCATAGATGTTATTCTTTCTATTTTACAGATTTCAATTAGTGCTTCTAATAGGGAATTTCCTATACCAATTCCTCGGTATTCAGGATGAACAGCTATATTTGTTATATGTCCCTCATCAAGTATAAGCCATATTCCGCCATAACCAACAACTAAATTATCTTTAATAGCTACAACATATCTGGCAAATTTATTTTCCAGTTCTTTTTCAATAGAATCTCTGGTCCAAGGTGTGACAAAGCTTAGGGTACTTATATATAAAACTTCATTTATATGGTTTTCATTAAAAGGAACTATTTCAAGGTTAATCATTTTTATCAAATCCCATCTTTTTATCATATTCTCTTTCAGCCTGAGATTTCCTTAAGTAGATAGGAGATGCTGCATACAAATCATCATAAACTCCTTCAGAAAGCATTTTATATCCAAGCTCACCTAGTGACGAAGCACGAACAATGTTTAGAAATCTAGGAGCAAAGCAAATAGAAGAAATGTTTTCTGTAAGTTTTTCTTTGAATTTATCTGCTGCATCACCAAGAATACTGACAGGTTCATTGAATTTTTTAAGAACTGCTATTAATTCATCAATATGTAATGCCATATAATCGCTAATCCTAACTAAGTTGCTATTTTCAAATCTATATAATGCTGTATATACATTATCTCTAAGAGCATCTAAAATAGGACAGATTATTCCGCTTGTATAAGCCATATTATAAGCTAAAGCATCAAGTGAAGAAACTGAAACAAAAGGTTTTGAACTTCCTTGGCTTAGACCTTTAATCATAGACATGCCTATTCTAAGTCCTGTAAAAGAACCGGGGCCTTTACATACGACAAAGCCATCAATATCTTTAATTGAAAGCTGAAGGCTGTTTAGTAAGTTGTCAAGCATAGGCATCAGTATAACCGAATGCTGCTTTTTATTATTTAAAACTGCTTCTCCTAAAAGTTTCTCGTTACTTAAAATTGCGCAGGTTGCAGATTCGGTAGAAGAATCTATACTTAAAACTATCATAATGATATCTCCTTTATATAATCATATCTTTTTCCCGTTGCTTTTATATTTATTCTCCTGAAGGTTTCGCCAAGTTCAGGGAGTTTTTCCATGCTAACCGAAATGTGCTCATTCGGAATCAATTCTTCGATATAATTTGACCACTCAATTACACTTACTCCATCTGAAAAAATATACTCATCAAAACCTATAGCATAAATTTCATCAGGATCATTTACTCTATATACATCAAAGTGATAAAGCTTAAGTCTTCCAGTATATTCATTGACTATAGTAAAAGTAGGGCTTGTTATATGTTCATCAATAGAAAGGCCTTTTGCGATTCCTTTTGTTATGTGAGTCTTACCTGTACCTAAATCACCAGTTAAACAAATTATATCACCGGGCATAACAAGTTTTCCAAGCTGTATACCAATTTCATTTGTTTTTTCAACACTATCAACAACAAAGTTCATTATTATTCCTCCATAAAAACAATAAGTAACTTAAGAGTTTTGCTTTTGCAAAATACATTTTTATTACATTTATAATACCTATTTTATATTAAAACACAAATATAGAAAATGCAATTCATATATTATTATTGACAGCATTAAAACAATTAATTTGCATATTATATTTACATTATGTAAAATAATAGATGATAATACATATGCTTCATAAAAATAAGGTGGGACAAAAGATGAAAAAGATCTATATATATTTTTTTATATTCATATTCATCTTTTCAGCTGCTGGCTGTAAAGGTACAGACAATAATCAAAAAAGGCTTGAACCTAATGCTGAAGAAAAAGCAATGAATGAAAAAGAGTTGAGTTTAAATATAATTACCACAGATAAGCTTCTTTATAATATGGTGAAGGATATAGTTCAAGACAGGCACTATACAGACTATTTGTTTACATCCAGAGATAAAATATGGAATTATAAATATTCTGAGGATAGTATAAATAATATAAGCAAAAAAGATCTGTATTTTTACTGGGGGTCAGGTATGGAACCTTGGGCCACAGATTTTGTTGATAAGCTGAGTAAAACAAAGATAGGACCTATCAATATTTCAAGGGGTGTTAAAACAATAAGTTTTGATAGAGAACTTAAATATCAAAATATTTCTATTAAAGATAACCCTTATTTCTGGCTAAATATTGATTACTACAAGGTTGCGATGTTGAATATTAAAAATGCAATACAGGATAAGGACTCAAAAGACAGAGCATATTATGAAGATAATTTTTCAAAGGCAATAAAGGATGTTGAGGTGTATCAGAAAAAGTTGAAAGAGGCTGCAGATAAACTTAAAGAATACACCTTTGTTGTAGACGGAGATAACTTAGATTATTTTTTAAAGTATTACGGTTTTAAGACTATAAAAATATATAACTATGGATATCAGTTAACGCAAAATGATATTGATAACAATTTAAAGCTTACAGATAAATTAAAAGATAATAACAAAGTTATATTTTTATATGACAGCGAGCAGAATAAAAAGGCTAATGAAGAAATAATAAATAAATTTGCATTAAAAACTGGACAGATAAGTATTTATAGTAGTGATATAAAATATATTGATATACTTCAGAGTAATTTAAGCACCTTAGAGAGCATAGCAAATGTAAAATAAAAACTTTTACAATTAGATGTTTAAATTGTTTGAATTTTGGTTCAAATTTATGTATAATATCCATAAGATAATAATGAGGGGGAGTGTATAGTATGTTCGTTAAAAATTTGATGCTTCCAGTTGAAAAGCTTATAACAATTACGCCAAATGAGACTATAAAGAAAGCGCTAGAAGTAATAGAGGAAAACAATTTTTTATCAATTCCGGTAGCAGAAGGGGATAAATTTTATGGTTCAATATCAAAGGATAGAATTTATGCCTTTTATTACGAGAAATGTGTAGATAAGCAATGCTTATTATCAGACTTTACAGTAGAAAACGTTATGAGGACTGATGTTCCATCGATTCATCCACTAGAGCAAATGGAAAAAGCGGCTCATTTTTTAGAAATTAAGAATATTGCTTTTGTAGCAGTTGTAGATGAATATGGTTCTTTTAAGGGAATTGTAACCCATCATGCGATATTCCATGAGTTTACAGAACTTTTTGGACTTAACAAGGGAAGAAGATTAGCTGTAATTGCTTATGATATTCCGGGACAGGTGTCAAAGCTTTCAAAGATCATATCAGAGAACGGTGGAGATATTATCAGCTTTGTAGTTGTTGATCCTAGAAGTGTTACTGATGTAAAAGAGATAGTAATAAGAGTTAGAACTGAAAACTTCCAGGAGATTTTAGAAAAGGTAAAAGAAGCTGGCTTCAAAATTCAATAACATAATACTTAATCCTCAGGTAAATTGCCTGAGGATTTTATTTTTTAAATATTTATAACAATTATTATATTTGATATACATAAACTAATTTAAAGCATATTATGAAGCATAGTAATTTATAAGGAGATGAAAATATGGAATATGAAATTAAACAAAGATTTATAAGTATGAATAGATCGAATCAACCTCTAAATGCCATTGGAACAGTTGTGCATGAAACTGCTGATCCCGGTGCAACAGATGAAAATGAGTTTAACTACTTCAATTCGGGGAGAAGAGGGGCTTCTGCTCATGCCTTTGTAGATTATGACAGCATAACTCAAACCATACCATGGTATGAACAAGCTTGGCATGCAGGGCCAATAGCAAACAGAACAAGAATAGGAATTGAACTATGCCATTATGATGACGAGGCAAGATTCCAGGAAGTATGGAAAAGAGGAGTATGGCTTTTTGCATGGGTACATGTAAATATAATTAAGCAAACTGCAATAACTACTGAGAATCTTATGTCTCATGCAGAAGTAACCCAAAGGTGGCATGAAAGCACACATATGGATCCTATAAGCTATTTTGCCCAGTTTGGTAAGACCGTAAATGACTTTAGAAGTGATGTACAGACAATGATAAATAGCATGACAGGTGATAATATATCAATACCTCCAACTGATTCACCACCTCCAACACAACCTAATCCTACACCAGGATTAAGCACGGATGACGGCGTACTCAAACTTCAAAAAACACTAAACAGGCTTCAAATAAGGGACGATAGAGGAAGTTCACTAGCAGAGGATGGAATACAAGGTAGAAGAACTACAGAAGCTATAAGAAGATTTCAAAGCATATGCGGCATTTCTGTCGATGGAATTGCCGGGCCCCAAACCTTTGTAGCTATAAACAGCATCGTAACAAAACCTCTTATCAGATCTGGCTCAAGAGGAATACCGGTCAGATATGTTCAATATAGAGTTGGAGTATCAAATGATGGTATATTTGGACCAAATACAAGAAGTGCGGTAATAAGATATCAAAGTCTACAGGGATTATCAGCAGATGGGATAGTAGGTCCAAGGACTTGGGAAAGTCTGATAGGATAAACAAGAAATTTAACTTTGAGTATACGTGTACCAAAAATAAATCCTATTCATATCATATATTAGGATAATATTATAATATGATAGATAGGAGGCAGACAATTTGAAAGATATATTGATTAATCAAATTATTCCAGATGTTTTATACTTAATATTAACAACTATATTTGGTTTAATTACTTATTATGTTAAGCAGTACTTAAATTCTCAAAGTTCAATGATAGAAGTTCAAAAACAGCAAATGATTGAAAAAATTGGAGTAGAACGCTATGAAAATGATGTTAAGATTGCTAAACAAATAATTTTAGCTGTTGAACAAATGGGAAGAGAATTTAAATGGGAAAGTGAAATTAAGCATACAAAAGCAGTGGAGATGATATCAGAAAGAACCGGTTTGGGCACAAATGATATATATAATATAATCAAGGCAACTGTAGCTGAGTTTAACAAGGATAGAGACAATACTTTAAAAACTATGCAAAGTAATAATGAAATGATAAATAAATAAATTTACTATAGATACAAGGGTGGTAAAGCCACTCTTTTATTTTTGAATAAATTATCTAAATAGTATTTATAGAATTATACTTGTCATACATAAATGTATTTATAAGCTTATCCAGTTCCATACTGACCCTTAGAACTTCATCATCAAGAAGTTTGCCCTTCTTATTGGAAATTAAATTATTTAGTAAATCTCTTACGGCTTCGATTGCTTCATTTGTATTCATAAAAATGCTCCCTTCTTGCAGGCATGTCCGCATTAAAGTTAACAAAAAAGAATAAAAAGGATATTTACTTTGATGTTTTGATAAAATATAACATTTTCATACAGACACAAGTAATAATTTATCATAAGTTTCTATTAACTTCAACATATTTCCTTCCCAACAAAGTGATATAAATCGACTAATTTAGTTATAAAACAGCTTATAGATGCTGCAATAATCCTGGTATTAAAGGAAGGATTAATTTGACAAATATTATAAGCCGTAGTAAAATTGTACTGTTAAATAAATAACATTTAGTTAAAAGGGAGTAACTGCCTTGAAAAAGGTGATAAAGTCAACATACTGACCTTGGGTCTGGCTTTATCGTAACTATTAGTGGTTAAGTGAGACTTTTAGCACAGTGGTATATTGTGCTGAGAGTCTTTATTTATTTTAGGCAAATATAAATCCAGGGAGTGAAGAATATGGAGGAAAAGTACAATGACCTAAGGCTTGCTGAAAAAGGAGCGCGCGTAAGTATTATTGCATACATTTCATTATCATTAATAAAGCTTGGAATTGGATATATGTCTGGGTCAAAAGCTCTAACTGCCGATGGATTAAATAATACGACAGATATAATTGCTTCCGTGGCTGTTTTGATTGGACTTAAAATATCACGAAAGCCCGCTGATGATGATCATCCTTACGGTCATTTTAGGGCGGAGACAGTTTCTTCACTTATTGCTTCTTTAATCATGATAGGTGTAGGGCTAGATGTTCTATATAATGCAGCTCACTCCATTATCTTCTTTAAAGCTCAAGCGCCCGATTTAATATCAGCAGCGGTGGCAGTCTTCTGTGCTGCAGTAATATTTTTTGTTTACCGTTATAATAAAAAAATTGCTATTAAAATAAACAGCTCTGGACTTATGGCCGCTGCAAAAGATAATCTTTCAGATGCGTGGGTAAGTATAGGAACAGCAGTAGGAATAACAGCATCCCAGTTTGGGCTGCCCTGGATAGACCCGTTAGCAGCAGTAATAGTTGGCATACTAATAGTGAAGACTGGCTGGGAGATTTTTAGAGAGTCCGCGCATAACTTGACAGATGGGTTTGATAAGGATGAATTAGATAACATGACTAAAAGTATAATGAAGGTTTCTGGTGTAAAAAATGTGAAGGATATAAGAGCGAGAATACACGGTAATAATATACTTCTTGATGTAATAGTAGGTGTAAGTGCTGATTTAACTGTTCTTGAAGGTCATATAATTACCGAGAAGATAGAAGAGAATTTAAGAAAAGAATTTAATATTACTGAAGCAATAGTTCATGTTGAACCAGATATTTAAGATATTGATTTTGGACTGGTAAAGCTAATGATGAAAATGCAGTGAATATACAATACAGCGGTAAGCAGCTTTGCCTACCGCTTTTTTGATATGTTTGGTTTAAATTTTTCGTTTTTTCATATAGAAATATACTGGTATGCCTAAAACGGCAAGAAGAACTCCATATAGGACACTCTCAAGCCCTGAACCATATATTGCCCATAGAGAATAGACAAAGGCAATTACTGGTGCTAGAGACTTTTTGATAATATAAATTATAGAAGGTTTATTATTTTTATCTATTGAAAGCTTTATATCTGAAGCTGCTGTTGAGGCATATACTGGAAGCCCCGCTAAAGTTGCAAGTAATATCATAAAAGTAAATACTTGCTGAAGGCTTTTAGTATAATTCAGTGCTAAAAGTATATTTCCAAGCAAAGCTGCGATTATAAGTGATGCGGCTGGAGTTTTATATTTTGGATGCACATTTTCAAAAACTTTAGGAAAGATTTTATTCTCAGAGGCAGCATAAGACATTCTAGCAGTTGTAAGGATGCAAGCAAAGGTTGTACCAAGTATGCTTACTAATTCAGTGACTATAATAACTTTAGTTAATGAACTACCAAAATAAGGCGTTAATACAGCATTCCAATTTCCATCTGCTTTTATTAAATCCATTTGGGATATTGAGGTCATAGCTACAAAATTTAAAGTGAAATATAGTATTATTCCAATGATTATGCCATATATGGTTCCAAGCCTAACATTGCGTTCACCATTCTTAACTTCTCCTGCTGTTATTGCAGCTGTTTCAAATCCGGTGAATGCCCATAAAGTAAGAGCAGCGGCTGTTGGTACAGTATTCAATCCCTTTCCTTCGGGAAACATTGGTTTAAGATATTCCGGATTATAATGCTTTAAGGCTGCTGCTATAAAAATTATAAAAAGAACAACCTCTGTTATAACTAAGATGGTTTGAAAAATGCCGGCCTTTCTAACACCTGTTATATTTATGTACGTAAATATCCACAAAATAGCGCTGGTAAATAAGAATGCTGCAAGCCTGCTTTCATTTAATACCGGGAAAAATGCTGCAACATATGCGGTAGTTCCCGTCAAGGAAGCAATAGTTCCTATCCATGAAGAATTCCAGTATAGCCATGCATTTTGAAAACCGACAAAGTCACCATATGCTCGTTTTGAATATTCGTAAGGTCCTCCGGTTACAGGTATTTTAGAACCGAGGTTAGCAAAGGATAGGGCTATAAACAGAGCCCCGGTTCCACTTATAAGCCATCCAAGCATTGTAGCACCTGGACCGGTTTCCTGTGCTAAAGATGCCAGAAGAATAAATATTCCTGATCCCATCATATTTCCTACTACTAATGCAGTAGTTATAAACAAACCAAGATCTCTTTTTAGTTTTGGTTCTTGAGTCATTGGTAATCATTCCTTTCTAAAATAAGTACATGGAATATTTTAGCATCTACAAACAGGAATGTAAATAATAATTATTGTTAAATAGTTATTTAATTTTGCCTTGTGCGCATAGAAAAAGCATCTATTGTTGCAAGATGCTTTTAAAAGTTTTAAGCTATTGAATTATAGGAAAACATACATTAATGTTTATTGTAAAATATCAAAAAATAAAAAATCTATAGGAAAATTAATCCTATAGATTTTTTGGCAGGGGTACTAGGATTCGAACCTAGGTGAACAGTTTTGGAGACTGTCATCCTGCCGCTGGATGATACCCCTAAGACAAGATTTATTATATAATACGAAATTTAAAAAAGCAACACTTTTTTAAAATAAATTTTATAGCTTAAGTATTAAGTAAAAAATAAAATTGTGATACAATATTAACATGAATTTTCTATTACACATAAGGAGAGCACTATGAGTGACAATAGCAAATCAAATATATATTCAGTAATCTTACTTATACTGGGGCTAGTATGTATAGGAGGTGCTGCAATTTTTATGATAATAACTTATAAAAAGGCAGCTTCAGTGAATGAACTTATTATGCCATTAGTATATGCCTTTATACCGTTTTTATTGGGATTCATATTATTTAAACTAGGTATGAAGAACTTAACAAATAAAGTTAAAAAATAATTTTTAGTTTCAGTGGGATTTCATAGGTTACTTTCGTCTATATAAGTGAAACTATTAAATAGATGTGAATACTATAATCTATAGAACTTATAGGGGGTAAGTAAATGATAACTACTGAACAAAAATTATTGTCAGCTCTTTGCCATGGAGGAGTTTTTTTAGCTGCTCCTATACTAATTCCGCTTGTAATAATGCTTATAAGCACTGATGATTATGTAAAAACTCAAGCAAAGGAAGCGTTGATGTTTCAAATTTTATTAATCATAGCGGGTGCAGTATCTGGAATATTGGTAATTTTATTAGTAGGACTTATTGGTCTGATTGCAGTTGGTATTGCAGCAGTTATTATGCCTATAGTGGCAATAGTCAACGTAGCAAACGGAAATGATTATTCCTATCCAATATCAGGCAAATGGGCAAGAGGTTTATAATCAACTGAAGAGCCAACAAGTTTGGCTCTTTTTTATTGAATAAAATTATGTGCTGACCGAATTATAATATGGTAAAATAGTATTGTTTTATAGACAATAATATCTTAATATATTGCCACTGAAAGGATGGTTTTAATGCTTAATTATGACATAATTATAGTAGGTGGAGGAGCATCAGGTATGTTGGCTGCTATGGCGGCTAAAAAAAGTGGGGCTCAGAATATTCTAATAATTGAAAGAGAAGATCAGCTTGGCGGATCGCTAAATCAACTTATACATACAGGTTTTGGAATATATACTTTTGGTGAGAATTTTACAGGTCCGGAATATGCACAAAGGCTGATAGATGAAGTTCGTAGGCTTAATATTGAAGTTAAACTAAAGAGCCTAGTTATAGAAGTAAGCAAAGAGAAAACTGTAACTGTTGTAAATGAAGAAGGTATTAATGAATTTAAGTGTAAGGCAATTGTCCTGGCTATGGGCTGCAGAGAAAAGCCAAGAGGTGCGGTTAACATTCCGGGAAGCAAGTGCGCTGGCATCTTTACTGTTGGAACAACGCAAAAGTTTATTAATATGGAAGGTTACATGCCTGGAAAACAGGTAGTTATGGTTGGCTCCTCAGACATAGGTCTTCTTATGGCTAGAAACATGGTGCTTGAAGGAGCTAATGTTAAAGCAGTACTTGAACCTATGTCCTATGCTAGTGGATCTGAAAGAAATATAGAAGAATGTATAAAGGATTTTAACATACCACTTAAGTTAGGATATACTATAGTAGATATTCTTGGGCATGATAGAGTAGAGGGAGTGGTTATTTCAAGGGTTGATAATAATCTTATTCCTATAGTTGATACTGAGGAACGTATTTCGTGTGATACCCTTCTTCTTTCCGCTGGTTTGCTTCCAGAGAGCGAATTAGCATTAAAAACAGGAATTTTAACATCTAATGTAACGGGCGGGATAATAGTAGATAGAAATCAGAAAACAAATATAGAAGGTATTTTTGCATGTGGAGATGTATTATATGTACATGATTTGGAGGAAGACATATCGATAGAAAGTATATCTGCCGGCAATAACGCAGCAAGAGTTATATTAAAAAAATTTAAATAGCATAGTAACAAAACTTAGGCTTTAGTGACAGAGCTTAGGTTTTGTTACTTTTTATATTAAGTCTTTATTAAAAGCAAATAATGACATGTTATCATTTAGATATTAAAATATTAACCTATAAAAATATTTAAATATTTACTGAATTCATGGGGGTTTACAGCAAATCTGCTTCCTAAAATATCAGTAATCTATTCATAGGAGCACTACTATAAATTTGTGACTTTATTAAAAAAGTTTTTTAAAACAGCTTTTACATATGATAAGTTTTCCGGCATTAGCAGACACTGAATTTTCTTTTGATATGGCTTTATTACAAATCTCGCAAATTAAATTTTCAGTATTACCTGATATTTTTGATGGCTTTTTTGTTAAAGCAGATTTTTTGTTGCTCGGTGGAGCATATTCGATAGGAGGATCAGAAGTTTCTTTTTTTGCTATATTATAGCTCATAAAATAGCTACTTTCAGCAAATAACTCAAGCTCAAACCTAGGATTCAATGAATCATAGAACTCTTCTATTATAATCCTTCTAACTTGAGCATCGTTAACAATAAGACCACTTTTTTCAATTCCATCAAAGATACTCTTGGTAATATTATTTGTATCAGGATGTCTTTTTTTACTTTTATAAAAAACCTTGAGAACTGCAATTAAGCTTTCGGAAAGGACAATATTAGGATTTTGTGATCTGGCCTCGTAGGCAATTTCCTCTTCATATAGTGCATATCTATCATGATACTTTCCGGAATTATATGGAAGAATAGCTCGTCCTTGAATATTGAAAAGCTTAAAATTTGATTTTGATATTGGTGATCCTTTTACTACGACCTTTGCATAATTACTTAACATAAACTGCTCCTTATTATAATTTAACAATATATACTTGATTTATTGATTATAACATATGTTTCTGTGTATAATAAAGTCTAGTTGATAAATGTTATAAACGGTGCAAAATATATAAATAGATTTAATACGCAGTTAAGGAGCGGAGCAAGGCTTTTAAATTACTCAGTGTTTCGAGTGAAAGGAGAAATAACAATGAAGGATATAAAAATACTAGCTATAGAATCAAGTTGTGATGAGACCTCGGCAGCAGTTGTAGTTAACGGAAGAGAGGTACTTTCGAATGTGATAGCATCACAAATTGATATACATACAAAGTTTGGAGGAGTAGTTCCTGAAGTGGCTTCCAGAAAGCATATAGAGGTAATAAGTGCAGTTGTACAGGAAGCTATAGATGAGGCCAAGTTAAAGCTTGATGATATAGATGCCGTTGGGGTTACCTATGGACCTGGTTTAGTTGGAGCTCTCCTAGTAGGCATGCAGTATGCAAAATCTTTGGCATACTCTATCGGTAAGCCTCTTATAGGCGTTAATCATATAGAAGGACATATTTGTGCTAATTTCATTGAGCATAAGGATTTAAAACCGCCCTTTGTTTGCCTCGTAGTTTCAGGGGGACATAGTTTTATTGTATATATGAAGGATTATGGTAAGTTCGAAGTTATAGGACAGACAAGAGATGATGCTGCCGGTGAAGCTTATGATAAGGTTGCAAGAGCAATTGGATTAGGATATCCCGGCGGACCAAAAATAGATAAGCTTTCAAAGGAAGGAAATGCTGAAGCTATTAAATTTCCGAGGGCTAATTTTCATGATGATACTCTTGATTTTTCTTTTAGCGGACTAAAGTCTGCAGTTTTAAATTATCTTAACAAAGCTGAAATGACCGGACAGGAAATAAACAGAGCAGATGTTGCTGCGTCATTTCAAAAGGCTTTGGTAGATGTGCTGGTTGATAATGTTATAAAAACTTGCAGGATGAAGAATGTTGATAAGATAGCTATAGCAGGAGGCGTTGCTTCAAACTCAACTTTGAGAGCTTCACTCATAAATGAGGGGCAAAAGCATGGTATAAAGATTCTTTTTCCAGCGCCTGTGCTTTGTACGGATAATGCAGCCATGATAGGAAGTGCAGCCTACTTTGAATATATAAATGGAAGAACTGCTGAATTAACTTTAAATGCTGTTCCAAATCTTAAGCTAGGCGAGAGATAAACATTAAGATAAAAATTATAAAAGTGTTATAGAATATATTGATAAAGGACTGAGCAAGTACTCAGTCCTTTATATTTTGTGAAAGTTTAATTATTAAATTCAGGAATATCGTATTGGACTCCCTCAATCACAATGCCCAAGTTTTCCATTAAGTCCACAGTGATATTTTTATGTGTACCATCGTTTGCTCGGACAATCCTTATTAATGGTCTTAAGGGAAAATTGGGCCGATTTTTCTCAACTACAGCTATATCTCCGTTGGTAAGTACAATTAATGTACCCTCAGGATAAGGAACAACAGCTTTAGAAAAAGCAAGAACCATATCATAATCAAAAAGTGTATCCCCGCTTGCCATAATAAATTCAAGTGCTTCATTAGGACTTAATGCTCTCCTATGAGGTCTGTCAGAAGTTAAAGCATCATATACATCAGCTATAGCAACAATTTTTGCAAGCTTGTTTATTTCACTTCCCTTTCTTCCTTCAGGGTAACCTTGCCCGTTGATTCGTTCATGGTGCTGCAGTGCTATAATTCTTGAAGTAGCGGAAATATCTGAGCTGCCTTTTAAATAATCATAGCCCTTTTGAGGATGCTCCATAACTATGTTAAATTCTTTTTCGGTAAGCTTATCATACTTTAATATAATTTCTTTAGGAATAAAAACTTTTCCAATATCATGCATCAAGGCACCCATACATAAAGAATAAAGCTCATATTTATTTAATTGAAGCTGAAGCCCTATTATTAATGATAATACAGCTACATTAACACTGTGCTGATAAGTATAGCTGTCCATATTTTTTATATCTACAACATTTATTAGAACGTTCTTTTGGGATAATATTTCATCTAGTATATTATCGGCTATATCCCCTATTGATTGGAAGTATTTTTGCCTTTCCTTTATAAAATCGCTTTCTTTCCCAGCGCTTAAACTTTTTCCTGATTTATATAGAGTATATTTCTCAAAGCTTACAAAAGTATCTTTAATAGTTTTTATAGCTTTTTGTCTCAATTCAGGCTTTATAACGTCTTCAATAATATTGTCACTGTATTCATCGTTTATGTAAACAGAAAAAACCTTTATTAGCTTTATTCTTCGTATAAAAACGTCGTTTAACTTAACACCTTCTCTTAATAGTACTCTTCCGTCATTGTCATATATTGTTTTTGCTAAGTAGCTTCCATCTCTAACACATTCAATTGGAACAAGTCTCATAATTATGCCTCCAATTTGACTTTGGAATTTGCATCTATAAATTAGTTTATTGATATAGTGACTATATACAATTCTACAATGAATTAAATAATCCTTCTAAATTTGAAGTAATGTTGCAAATAATACAAAAAAGGCTATAAAAAATATTAAATTGAAATTGGGTGCATTATATTAAGTTTTGGTTAAATGATTAAAGTCAAGCACAGCTTAATGCGAGTTTCATAAAATAATAAGGAATAATATGAAATTTGATTTTTAGGAGATGATACTATGTGTGGTATAGCAGGCTGGATCAACTTTGAAAGACAGCTGGCAAATGAAAAAAATATAATGGCAGGAATGATTAAAACACTACAAAAACGTGGTCCTGATGATGGAAATATTTATAGTTCAAAACATGCTTTACTTGGTCATAGAAGGCTGGTTGTAGTAGATCCATCCGGCGGAGCTCAGCCTATGACAAAGAAATTAGGGGAAAATGTTTATACAATAGTGTATAATGGTGAACTCTATAATACAGAGGAAGTTAGAAATAAGCTCAAGGCTCTTGGGCTCCAATTTAAATCTTATTCAGATACAGAAGTACTGTTAACAGCATATATAGCTTGGGGAACTGAGTGTGTAAAATATATCAACGGAATCTATGCCTTTGGTATTTGGGATGAAAGCAGGAACAATTTGTTTTTAGCAAGGGATCCACTTGGAGTTAAACCATTATTCTATACACAAAAAAACAATTCCTTGATATTTGCTTCTGAAATTAAGGCTTTGCTGGCTCACCCTGAAGTAGAGCCGATCTTAGATAAGGATGGACTGCTTGAGATATTTTCTCTAGGGCCAGCTCGCTCTCTTGGCAGCGGAATATTTAAAGGTATTAAAGAAGTACCGCCAGCTCATTGTATGGTTTACAACTCTGTGGGAATAAATATGTGGGAATACTGGAAACTTGAAAGCAGACCTCATGAGGAAAATATGGAGCAAACAGTAGAACATACAAGAAATCTTCTTGTTGATGCTGTTGAAAGACAGCTAGGGGCAGATGTTCCTGTGTGCACATTCTTATCTGGAGGATTAGACTCAAGCGCTATATCTTCAATAGCTGCAAATTACTTTAAAAATAATAATTTAGGTATATTAAATACCTATTCAATAGATTATATTGACAATGATAAATATTTTAAAGCAAGTGAATTTCAGCCTAACTCTGACGGAGCTTTTATACAGATAATGAGTAAGTATATAGAAAGCAGGCATCACAACATATTGGTAAGTAACGAGGATGTAGCTGCTGCTTTAGAAGCTGCTGTTCTTGCAAGTGATTTGCCCGGGATGGCTGATATAGATTCATCTTTATATTTATTTTGCAAAGAAGTAAGAAAAGATGCCGTAGTAGCTTTATCAGGGGAGTGCGCAGATGAAATATTTGGAGGATATCCTTGGTTTAGAAGAGAAGAAGATATAAATGGCAATAATTTTCCATGGTCCAGATATGTCAATACAAGAAAAGATATACTTTCAAAGGAGCTTAAGTCTCTTCCGTTGGAGGAATTTTCTAAATCTAAATATGAAGACTCTATCAGGAAGGTGGAAAGACTTAGTGGAGAATCAGATAGAGAACACAGAATGAGAGAAATGTTCTATTTGAATATAAAGTGGTTTATGATAACACTTTTAAATCGAAAAGACAGGATGAGCATGTCAAACAGTTTAGAGGTTCGTGTACCTTTTGCAGACTATAGAATTGTAGAATATGCCTATAATATTCCTTGGGAAATAAAATACTGTGATAATATAGAAAAAGGTCTATTAAGGAGAGCTTTAAATGGCATACTGCCACATGATGTTTTGTATAGAAGAAAGAGTCCATATCCTAAAACTCATAGTCCTGAATATTTAATGGTTGTTCAAAATTGGATGAGAGAAATACTTGATAATAAAAACTCACCTATATTAAACTTAATTGACAAGGAAAAGGTAAACGAAATAATTGCTACAGGAGGAAAGTCCTTTGAAAAACCATGGTATGGACAGCTTATGGCCGGTCCACAGCTGCTTGCATATTTAATTCAGATTAACTTATGGCTTGAAAAATATAAAGTAAGAATACAGTAATTCTATCAGGCGGTCTTTATGACTGCCTTTTTATTGCAAAGTTAATCATATTAGTATATAGTTATTGTATGTAAATTTTGGGTAATATAAGTTAAGGGGTAATACTATGGATAAAAATCAGGTTTTATTGACAAAAGAAAAAAATATGAAATTTTTTATGTGGGGCTTTATCGTTTTATCTGCATTTACAGCTTATTTTTCATATATTATGGGTGAACAGTTGGGAAAGCAGTATTATTATGGTTTCATTTTGATAATTCCATTCTTATTTATGTCATTTTACTTCAGGGGAAGAATGCTTAAATATAGAGCTTTATATCATATAAAAAGTAGCTGGGGCAAGAAAGAAGATAGAAAAAGAAATTTTAAGGATATCAGGAAATTATATGAATTCTTATGCGTCGAAGAATCAAATGAGTTTTTCATTGACAATCAAACTTTTGAAGATTTTACCTTGGATAAAGTTTTTGAAGTGATTGACAGGACTCTTTCTACTCCTGGAGAGCAGATTCTTTACAGTATGTTAAGAAATCCTGTATTCGATGAAGACATCTTGATAAGAAGAAAGCAAATAATAAATTTCTTTCAAAACAACAAAGATTTAAGGGACAAGGTTCAAACAGAATTATATTGGATGGGAAGACAGCGCAAAAATACAATAACAGAATTTTTATGGGGAAAGCTGCCACCTAAGAGCAACTTAAAGTACTTTTTTAACTTTATGGCTATAATTCCGGTTATACTTATAGTTATGATACCTTTCTATGGTGGTGTTTTTGGATTCTACTTAGTGTTTGTACTTATAATAAACATGTTTATCAACAATAAGTTCAGAGATCAAATAAGCTGTCATGTGGACTCTATGACATATCTGGGCAGTTTAGTTAATACCGCAAAAAGACTTGGTACTATTGACGATAGCCTTCCAAGCTATTATAAGGACATATTTGTATCTAACACTAAAAATATTAAGTCAAGTAAAAGTGCAGCAATGGTAGCTTCTGTTGAAGGCGGAGACGTTATAGTTGAATACTTAAACATACTATTTTTAACTAAAGAAAGAAAGTTTTACTCAGTTATTGATGAACTTACCAAATATAGAGATGAACTTAGGAAAGTATATATTGCTATAGGGGAACTTGACGCGTTGATATCAATTGCTTCCTATAGAACAGGTCTTGCTTATTATTGTGAACCTGTACTTAATAAGCAAGAGAGAAACATGGATATTATTAATATGTATCACCCATTGATTGATAATCCTGTGGCTAACTCTATAAAGATAGAAAACGGAGGAATTGTGCTCACTGGTTCAAATATGTCAGGTAAGTCAACTTTCTTGAGAACTCTTGGAATAAATGCTTTGTTTGCGCAGACTATATGCACATGTCTTTCAGAAAGCTATACAGGAAGCTATTTTAAAATACTATCCTCTATAAGTCCCAGCGATAATTTACTGGTTGGTAAGAGCTACTATCTTGGTGAGGCAGAAGCGGTACTAAGAATAGTAAAATCCTGTAATGAAGAACTGCCATGTCTATGTATAATTGATGAAATATTTAGAGGAACAAACCCTATAGAGAGAATTAGTGCCTCTGCTGAAATACTGGATTATCTTATTAAGCATAATTCTTTACCAATAGTTGCAACGCATGATTTAGAACTTACTGAAAAAGTAGACAAAAGATATGAATGCTACTATTTTACTGAGGATGTAGATGATGAAGGCTTAAAATTCGATTATTTAATAAGAAAAGGGGTATCTCCAACAAGAAATGCCATAAAACTTCTTAAGTATCTGGGGTATCCTGAGGAAATAATTAAAAACACAAATAAAAGGGTAGATATATTATTCAATAAATAAAACATGCAGCTTATGTAATTTTTTATGCATAAGCTGCATGTTTTTTATTAGAATAACTTGAAAGTATTGAAGGGATAAACCCTAATTACTACATGCCCCTTTAAAGCTTTAGTACTAATAGGACCTAGCATTCTGCTGTCAACGCTGTCTCCTCTATTATCACCAAGTACAAATACGTAACCTTCAGGAACTTTATACTTTCCATTCTGAGTTAAAAAAGGGCCAGGATTTGTTACTGTATTTTTATCTAAATAATTTTCTTGAAGCTTTGTTCCATTTAAATATACCATTCCATCTTTAATTTCTATTTCATCGCCTGCTACTGCAATTACTCTTTTGACATATATATCTTTATTTAAGTTTCCTGAATCAAATATTACTATCTGACCATGTTTAAAGCTGTGAGTCAAAAGGCTTATTTTTTCAACAAACAATACATCTTTATCATTTAATGTTGAGTACATAGACTTTCCTTCTACATCAGCTCTTGCAAAAACATAGGTTCTGAAGGTAACCGCTATAATAATAGCTGCAATTATTGATATACCATATTCTCGTATAATATTTTTCTTTTTACCCATTTTATTCTCCTTTTTTATAGTCAAAACATTGAATATATTATATAGTTTATTATTATTTAATGCATGTGTCAAATTATGTTATTTTATCAAAATAAATTTATATAGATAGCTTACTTCAAAAATGATATTATTTATATATGGTTTATTAGAAGTACAGTTGATATTGAAATTGATGGTATGGGGGGATTTGTATTAAAAGGTTATTGAAAATATTAAAAAACTTAGGGATATTTATATGTATTCAGCTTGTTGTAGTATTTACTTTTGACTTAGTCATGGTTTATTACGGTCCCTTTACTAATATAAGGGATATGATTGTAACTACTGCAATGACTACCTTTAGCCATCAGTATATTGCTAAAGCATTTTTGAGTGATAAAACTATAAGTGAAATAATGGAAAAGAATAAAATTGATGATAAAAATAAGTATTCAAATGAAGAAGCAATTCAAGTATCTGCGTCTCAAGAAACAGATGGTAGTTCACAGGATGAAAAAACAACAAATACAAATGAAGTCAAAGACACTGTAGAACTCAAAAATGTAAGTACGGAAAAATACAAAGCCTATATGCTTATTGTAAGCAATCCGAAGAGAGTCAGCGTTGTTACATCTGACAAGCTTGGCAAGATAGGAATGAAACTATCTGAAATGACGGAATACTATAATGCAATAGGAGGTATAAATGCCGGTGGTTTTGCTGACGAAGGGGGACGCGGTTCTGGAGGTACCCCAACTGGTTTTGTTATACAAGATGGAAAAGTTGTGTTTGGAAAAGAAAATCAGAGGCTTGGATTAATTGGATTTAATGAAGATTCTGTTTTGGTATTAGGCCAATATACACTCAAGGAAGCAAGAGATAAAAAGATAAGAGATGCAGTTTCCTTTGGACCTTTTTTAATTGTAAATGGAGAACCGACAATAAAATCTGGAAATGGAGGCTGGGGAATACAACCGAGAACAGTTATAGGCCAGAAAAAAGATGGTACTGTTCTTATGCTTGTGGTAGATGGAAGAAGAGTCGATAGTGTTGGTGCAACTTTAAAGGAAGTTCAGGATGTTATGCTCGAGTATGGAGCGTATAATGCTGCTAATTTAGATGGTGGATCATCTACTACAATGGTATATAAGGATAAATTAATAAATAAGCCAAGTACGCCTGCAGGACAGAGATTTCTTCCTTCAGCCTTTATAATTAAATAACAAATTTAGAGTTGGATTTCCAACTCTTTTTAGTTTTTTGGAGGAATTAATCAATAATTGTAGAATACATAATTAATTGAATTCATGTTAAATAATAGAAAATGATAATTTTAATTATTTATTATTCTGAGAGGTGTAATATGTATACATGCCGTAAGTGCAATAAAGCTTTAGAAGATACTGATAGGTACTGTTATAATTGCGGTGCTTATATAGGAGAACCAATTAATTTGGAAGATAACTGGGAAACGATAAGTTATATTTCTGATGTCGTAGATGATAAAGAACAAAATCAGATGCAAGAAGAGGTTACAGTCGAAGAAAGCGATGCAAATGATTTATCCATAATTGATGTGACCTCAAGCCATTATGAAGGTGACCAGAAAGAAAATTATAGGATAAAGGATTTTATACGACTTCTAAAATCTCCTGTACTTGAGGGTTATAGACTTATAGATTCAGTTGGTTCTAATCTAGTACTATTCACAGCTCTTATCTATATATTTGTATCTCTAATAATATCTTGCATAGTGAAATTTACTTTGCCAATTCCAAATGATCTGTTAAAAATTATTTGCCCAATTGGATTAATTGAAAAGAATTATTATATTGAAATTAATATTCCAGCGAGCTTTGGAAAGTCATTTATATACTCATTATTAGGTATAATTTTAGTTTCAACTGTTGTGTTTTTAATCATTCATATAGTCTTGAGAATATTAAAAATTTGCGTTGACTCAGCAAAGCTTTGGAGTTCTTTAATTTTCCCTTACTTATATTACGGAATATTATTAATGTTATTTTTTATAGTAAGTTTTATAAGTATTACTGCAGCAAATATTTTACTTTGTATAGGAATTACCTTTTATATTATAAGCTTATATAATTATCTCGGACTTTTAATTACTGGTAATAAGGCAGTAATCTTTACGTCAGCAGCTATAGTGCTAGATTGTGCTGTAACATATATTTATATATTCTTATATTTATCTATAAGGTAAGAACAAATGAGGGGTGATTAATTAAATGTATAGATGTAAAGAATGCGGCAATGAAGTCCTTAAAGAAGATATATACTGCAGAAGTTGCGGAAAAAAGATAGATTTAGATAGCCTTATTAATATTGAAGGTGAAGATACTAAAAACGAAAAGCTGATCGTAGTAGAAAAACCTAAGAGAAATGCTTTTAAGGTTATAAAGAAAGATAGATTGAAAATAATAAAGAGATTTAAGCTGGAGCTTAAGAATAAAGAAATAATTATCTGTTCTTTAATAATTTTACTTTTTGCAGCAGGATATTTTATAAATAGATATGCCTACAGTGAGGATGTAAGCTTGGATGAAATTTATGGATATGACCTTTTTTCTGAAAGCGGCCATGAAATATATTTTCCACTAAGCAGATCCGATAATGAACATCAGATAAAAGGCGGGATTTATAAAATTACAAGTAAAAGTACTAAACCAGTAGAAATAAGCGACGATATTACTGGAATGCTAAAAGTAAAAGGTGATTGGATATACTTTATTAATTATAAGGATGAATTTAAAATATACAAAATAAAAAAAGACGGAACTCAGAAGACCAAACTATCAGATATAGCTGCACAAGTTATAACAGTGAAAGGAAATTATATATATTTTTTGGCTTCAGGTGATGAAAATAGAATTTATAGAATGAAGCTTGATGGAAGCAAAAAACAAAAGCTTGAAGATAGGGTAAGCATGTACTTCTTAACAGGAAATAAAATTTATTACATCAAGGCAGATAAGCTAGGAACACTATTTAGCATGAATTATGATGGAAGTTCAAAAAAAGAAGATTATAAATTTAACGCAAGAATAGTATACGCTAACGACAATTTTATTTATTTTACTGAACCAAGTCCTCAGAGAATTATGGAGAATAAGGATAAAGTCATTGATGCCTATTATGATTCTGGAGATTTATATAGAATGAGACTGGATGGTACAGAAAAGAAGCTTATTATACCTGAAAATGTAATCCAAATATTTGTTAGTAATAAAACTATATATTATAATACAAATTCAGTTTCTTCAGGATCCTCTGTAACATCAACTTCAATGCATTCTTATCGTGTAGATTTAGAAGGAAACAATAAAGTTGATCTAAAACTTGATGGCGCTATGATAGATATTGCAGATAACTGGATGTATTATGTTAATAAAGAAAATAATCTAGTAAGAACAAATTTGATTAGTAAAAAAACTGAAACTATTGAAACAGATATATTTAAGCAATAAAAAAAGCTCCTTTAGTTGGAGCTTTTTTTAACAATTTCATGAATAAATAGGGAATCTTTATTGTCTCCCGGTTTATTGATATATTCAAAATCCTGATTAGCCCCTGAAACAAAAGCTGAAAGCCAGCTAAATCTTAGTTTATACAGTTTATCGGTATCAGCACCAGCTTCCTTCCAATAGTTTTGGTGAAGGCATTCTGTAGTTTTCCATACTAATTTATCAACGTTGTTTTCTATGATGAAATTTACTCTGTCACAGGGCATCCCCTCAAGCATATAATCATTAATTGCCTGATAAATATCTGAAAGCGTATTTACTACAGCATTATCTCTTGCTTTCTGCCCGCATTCTCTTCCTTGCTTCGTGTATTCTTCTAGAGCTATCTTAAAGGCTTCATCTCCATATATTCTAAATACTTCAGCTAATATGTTAGCGAGCCTTGTTTCTGTTTTTCCTATTGTTGTATTAAGCCACTGGTGAATATTAGTTAGGTCAATTTGTTCTTCTAAAGGCTTTTTTCCTAAAGGTTCCCCATAATAATTAACAGAGTTACTAACTATTTTGTCAATTTCTGCTCCATACTGATTTTTATATATGTCTATTAATCTTTTTTCAAGCTCCTCATGGATGCTTATTTTTTTAAATAGCCAATGATGAATAGGCCCTAAAAATGCACTCATTAAAATCACACTCCAGTAATTTACTAAATAATATCATATTGTATTGTATTCAAATATATATTTCTATGATTTTAGTCACATTATACTGTTAAAATTTAATTAATTTTAATTTATAGGTTGAAAATGTATTGTAAAATTACTTAAAATATTTAGAGGAAGAAAATAATATCAAATGAAATTGAATTTTATATAAATAAATTTATTATTTTAGTTTTTATTGAGGTATAATAAATAATGGAATACTGTAAAATTCATCTTGTTAAAATTTAAGGAGGGGTTTTAGAATGGTAAAGCCAAGCATATTCAGTAAAGAATATGAAAAGAGAATGAGAAGAAGGAAGAAGAGAGTTGCTGCAGTAATTGTGTTATTAATAGCTTCTTTAGGGATTTTTCTTGCAAGTGGAAGCTTAAAAGATACATTAAAAAATAAGAGCGTAGGTCTTACCAGTTTCATTAAAAAAACAGATAAAAACGAAATTCAAGCAAATAAAAAAGTTGATAAGGAAGAAGATAAAAAACAGCCCGAGAGTCAAAATAATTCAGAAACAGTTCCAAAGCCTGTAGAAGAAAAAGGGTATGAGATCAGCTTAAGCGATGGTACAAAGATAAAAGCTGTATACGAAAATAAGGATGGTGCTAATAAGTTCAAATATATAACACCGCTTGATGCAAATATTAACTTTACTGTGAATCCTTCAGGCAGCGCAATGGTTATCTTAGACAGTAAGGCTCAGAATTTAATATATATCGATATAAATGGTCAGCAGCAAGATATAACTAATAAAAGCTATAGATCAAATACTAAGGATTCAGTGCTTTCAAGAATACCTCAATATGTTTGGTGTACTTCTCCAAAATTTATTGATGATGCTAATATAGCATATCTTTCACAGCTTCCTTATATATCAAGTAAAGTTACCAAGAAATATCTTTGGGTTGCTAATGTAGAAAATAAGAGACATATAAATAAATATAACATGAGTGGAGAAAATATTAAATTTGGAAACATTGGAGATAAAGGTCTTGAAATGACTCTTGATGATAATTCAACAGTTTATATTAAAATGAAAAACAGTTCTGTAATCATTTCTGAATAAGTAAAGGAGAGTTATATGAAAATCGGACTTTCGTCTGCAAGTTTTTATCCTGAGATAAATACAGAAGACAGCATAAAATTAATGACTGATATAGGCTTTAATTGCGGAGAAATATTTTTAAACACTCCAAGTGAATATGAAGAGAATTTTATATATAAATTGTTAGAAGAAAAAAACAAATACAATTTTAATATTACTTCGATTCACTGCTGTTCTTCCCAATATGAACCATTTATTTTTGACAAGTATAAGAGAAGAAGAGAAGATATGCTTGTTTATTATAAAAAGCTTTGTAAGGCGGCGAAGCTGTTAGGTGCTTCATGTTATACTTTTCATGGAATGAGATTTGCTGATATTAATACTATAGATAAAAAGTTTATTACCGAAGTCTATGATGAATTATCCTATATTAGCCTTGAGCAAGGTATTAAGCTGGCTCAGGAAAATGTGTCCTGGTGCATATCCAGCAATTTGGATTTTATTAAGCTGCTAAACGAAGAGTGTAGGTATCCTGTTTACTATACTTTAGATATTAAGCAAGCATATAAGGCATTTATTGAGCCTGAAAAGTACATAGAAGCTATGGGGAAAAATATAGTAAATTTTCATGTTAATGATAAAGATAAGGAACATATTTGTCTTCTACCGGGCAGAGGTGAAGTTAATTATGGGGAAATTATTTCTAAGCTTCATAGTATGGAATATGATGGAATGGCTATAATAGAAGTGTATAGGGAAAATTATACAGCTTATAGCGAAATATGTGAAGCAAAGGATTATTTGCTAAAATTTCTTTAAATAAATATTACTTGTAAACTTTAACCTGTTTGGTATATAATTATTAATACGAGAAAATTAATCAATTATGTTTGAAAAATTACAGGTTGATGTGCTATAATATTGTGGTTAATATGCATGAACCTAAGTAGGAGATAAGAATTCTTTAAGGAATTTATAAATTTGAAGGCTTTAAGATTATGGCTTTTTAATTTTGATATCTTCGACGAATATACATGAGGAGGAAAAGTATAATGAATGTTAAAATGGAAAAAATAGAACAGAATGTAGTTAAACTTGAAATAACTGTTGAAGCAGAAAAGTTTAATGAATCTCTTAAAAAATCCTATGCTAAGAATTCAAAGAAATTCAATCTTCCTGGATTTAGAAAGGGAAAAGCTCCAATAAATATGATAAAAAGATATTATGGAGAAGGCGTTTTCTTTGAAGATGCTATCAATTTCTGCTGCGATGATACATATCCTGTTGCAATAAAGGAAAATAATATAAGACCGGTTGATTATCCTAAAATTGACATTGTTCAAATTGGTGAAAATCAAGAATTTATATATACTGCTGAAGTAACAGTATATCCAGAAGTAGAACTTGGAGAATATAAAGGTTTAGAAGTTAAAAAAGTTGAATATAATGTAACAGATGAAGAAATCGAAGCACAATTAAAAGGATTGCAGGAGAAGAATGCAAGAGTAGAATCAAAAACAGAAGGAACTGTTGAAAAGGGAAATATTGCTGTTATTGATTTTAAAGGTTATGTTGATGGAATCGCTTTTGAAGGCGGAGAAGGAACAGACTATTCTCTAGAAATAGGTTCAGGAACATTTATAGATACTTTCGAAGACCAATTAGTTGGAATGCAGATTGGAGAAATTAAGAATGTAAATGTTACTTTCCCAGAGCAATACGGAAGAGATGAGTTAAACGGAAAGCCAGCAGTATTTGAAGTTACAGTTAAAGAAATTAAAGTTAAAGAGCTTCCAGCTATAGATGACGAATTTGCTCAAGAAGTTTCAGAGTTTGATACTTTAGAAGAATTAAAAGCTGATACAAGAAAGAAAATGCAAGAAGCAAATGATACTAGAGCAAAGAGAGAATATGAAGAAGCTGTTATAGATGCTGTGTGCAATAACGCTAAAGTAGAAATACCAGAAGTTATGGTAAGCAAAGAAATAGACAATATGGTAAAGGATCTCGAAATGAGATTAAAATATCAAGGACTTGATCTTCAGACTTACTATGAATATACAAACAGCAGTGAAGAAAAAGTTAGAGAATTCATGAAAGAAAGTGCTGAAAAGAGAGTTAAAACAGAATTAGTACTTGATAAAATTTCAAAGCTTGAAAATGTGGAAGCTACTGAAGAGGAGCTAAAGGAAAAAGCTCTAGAATTAGCTAAACAATATGGAGAAAAAGATGTTGAAAAGACAGCTGAACTTCTTCTTCAAGTTCAAAAGGATTATATAAAGCTTGATATTGTTAACGAAAAAGTAATAAAATTATTAGTAGATAGCAGTAAAGCTACAGCATAGTATAAAAGGGTAATTAGTTGCCAGATTTGATTCTGGCAATTAATTTTATAAATAACATAAATAGGAGGAGATTTTATGAGTTTAGTTCCAGTAGTAGTTGAACAAACTAATAGAGGAGAAAGATCTTACGATATTTATTCCAGATTATTAAAGGACAGAATAATATTACTTAGTGAAGAAGTAAATGATGTTACTGCTAGTTTAGTAGTTGCTCAGCTTTTGTTCCTTGAAGGTGAAGATCCAGATAAAGATATATATCTTTACATAAACAGTCCAGGAGGATCCATTACATCAGGTATGGCAATTTATGATACCATGCAGTATATTAAACCGGATGTTTCTACAATTTGTATCGGAATGGCTGCTTCTATGGGAGCATTTTTACTTGCAGCTGGTGCAAAAGGAAAGAGATTTGCACTTCCAAACAGTGAAATAATGATACATCAGCCTTTAGGCGGATTCCAAGGTCAGGCTACTGATATAGGAATACATGCAGAAAGAATACTTAAAATAAAGAAAAATTTAAATACAATTCTTTCTGAAAGAACAGGTCAGCCGCTTGAAAAGGTAGAAAAAGATACAGAACGTGACAATTTTATGACTGCAGAAGAAGCAATGAAGTATGGCTTAATTGACGAGGTTATAACTAAGAAGAAATAACCCAGCGAGGTGTAATGATGGCAAAAAATGAGGATAAAAAACAATTAAAGTGTTCTTTTTGCGGTAAAAATCAAGATCAAGTTAGAAGACTTATTGCTGGTCCTGGAGTATATATATGTGACGAGTGCATTGAGCTTTGTTCAGAGATAATTACTGATGAGTTTGATGAGAATATTCAGGTTGATACTGGTTCATTACCAAAGCCTATGGAAATAAAAACCTATTTGGATCAATATGTAGTAGGTCAGGATGAAGCAAAAAAAGCACTTTCAGTAGCTGTGTATAATCATTATAAGAGAATAAACTCAAATAATGATTTTGAAGATGTAGAATTGCAAAAGAGTAATATTTTACTTCTTGGTCCTACCGGATCTGGTAAGACATTACTTGCTCAAACTTTAGCTAAGCTTTTAAATGTACCATTTGCAATTGCAGATGCTACAACACTTACAGAAGCTGGTTACGTTGGTGAAGATGTTGAAAACATACTTTTAAAGCTTATTCAGAATGCAGATTATGATATTGAAAGAGCTGAAAAAGGTATCATATATATAGATGAAATTGATAAAATAGCTAGAAAGTCTGAGAATCCTTCCATAACCAGAGATGTTTCAGGTGAAGGGGTTCAGCAGGCACTATTAAAGATTCTTGAAGGAACAGTAGCTTCTGTACCGCCACAGGGTGGAAGAAAGCATCCACATCAAGAGTTTATACAAATAAATACTACTAATATATTATTTATTTGTGGTGGAGCTTTTGACGGTATAGAAAAGCTGATTGAGAGAAGAACAAGACAAAGTGCTTTGGGCTTTGGTGCTGAAATTCAATCAAAGAAAGAAAAAGATATAGGAAAACTTCTTAAGGATATAATGCCTGGGGACTTATTAAAGTTTGGATTGATTCCTGAGTTTGTAGGCAGACTTCCTATAGTTGTTACCTTAGAAGCTCTTGATAAAAATGCTCTTATGAGTATATTAACTGAGCCTAAGAATGCTCTTGTTAAACAGTATAAGAGACTTTTAGAAATGGATAATGTTGAACTTGAGTTTAAAGAAGATGCTCTGCTTGCTATAGCAGATGAAGCTATAAAGAGAAATACAGGAGCAAGAGGACTCAGAGCAATAATTGAAGATATAATGAGAGATATAATGTTTGACATACCTACTAAAGAAGAGATTTCAAAGGTTGTTGTCAATGAATCTACTGTTAAAGATAAAAAACCTGAACTTGTATTAGCTGAAGATGGGAAAAGAGCTCCAATCAAAATAGCTAAAAAAGGCAGAAGTAAAAAAGGAATAGAATCAGCATAAGAGCAGAGAAATCTGCTCTTTTTACTTTTTTCCAAATCAGCAACAAAATAAATTTTAGTGGAATATATTGCTTGAAAGATGTAAATAATACAGAAGGATAAATTTACTAAATAGGTGATTTGGAAGGGAGGTTTCTAGTTTAGTACATATATACTTGTATTAGGCTGGGTAAAGTTATGACAAATTTTTTGATTTTTATTGAGCTTTTAGTTACTGTTATTATGGGGTTGTATTTTTTTAATGCTTTGAAGGGTCAAACCTCAACTAAGGTTGTAATTGACAAAGAAAATAAAAAAGAAATGGATAAACTAAGAAACTTACGTAATATTAAATTAACAGAGCCTCTTACAGAAAAAAGCAGACCCACAGATTTTGAACAGGTTATTGGTCAGGAGAAAGGGATAAAGGCGCTGCAGGCAGCGTTATGCGGCCCTAACCCTCAGCATGTTATAATCTATGGGCCTCCGGGAATAGGAAAAACTGCGGCTGCAAGGCTGGTTCTTGAAGATGCAAAGAAAAGAGCAAACTCGCCATTTAAAACAAATGCAAAATTTGTGGAGATTGATGCGACTACGGTTAGATTTGATGATAGGGGCATTGCTGACCCCTTAATAGGCTCGGTGCACGATCCTATTTATCAGGGAGCAGGACCGCTGGGAATAGCTGGAGTTCCACAGCCAAAACCCGGTGCTGTTACTAAAGCTCATGGAGGAGTTTTGTTTATTGATGAAATCGGAGAACTGCATCCAATAGAAATGAATAAGCTGTTAAAGGTTTTAGAAGATAGAAAAGTATTTTTAGACAGTGCTTATTATAATTCCGAAGACAACAATATGCCGCTTTACATTAAAGATATATTCGATAACGGGCTGCCGGCAGATTTTAGGCTTATTGGGGCTACTACAAGAAGCCCTGAAGAAATAGTTCCGGCTTTAAGATCCAGATGTGTTGAAATATTTTTCAGAGGATTACTGCCTGAAGAGATTGAGAAGATAGCTAAAAACTGTGTTGATAAGCTTGGATTAAAAATACAAGAAAAGGCGTTAGAGCTTGTTGGAAAATATGCTACCAATGGAAGAGAAGCTGTAAATTTAATTCAGCTTGCCTGTGGTATATCAACAAATGATAATAGAAGTGAAATAACAGTAGATGATGTAGAATGGGTTATTGAGAATGGTCAGTATTCACCTAGACCAGATAATAAAGTAAATGATAAACCCCAGATCGGCTTTGTCAACGGGCTGGCAGTATATGGAGCAAATATGGGAGCTGTAATGGAAATAGAGGCCAGTGCACAAAAGAGCAGGCTTAGAAAGGGCAGTCTTAAAATAACAGGTATAGTTGAAGAAGAAGAAATAACGAGTTTTAATAGAAAAATGATTAGAAAAAGCATGGCAAGATGCTCAGTTGAAAATGTTCTAACTGTATTGGAAAAGGTATATAATTTAAACTGTGAAAAATATGATATTCATGTAAATTTCCCAGGAGGAGCGCCGGTAGATGGTCCATCTGCAGGGATAAGTATAACTACAGCAATATATAGTGCTATTACAGGCCAGCTAATTGATAACGAAGTAGCAATGACCGGTGAAATATCACTTTACGGAAATGTTAAGCCAATTGGTGGTGTAAATGCAAAAATTTCTGCTGCTGTTAAGGCCGGTGCTAAGAAGATAATTATACCTAAGGATAATTGGCAGGATAGTTTTGCTAATATTGAAGAAGCAAGAATTATACCTGTAAATCATATAGACGAAGTATTAAAAGAAGCATTACTAATAGAAGAAACAAATAATAGTACTGTTACTATTGATGGCAGCAGCAGCATTTTATCTGCTAAACCCCTTAATTAAAATTATGAAGCAAAATTAATTTATAATAATTGAAAATAAGCTATTTTATGGTTATAATATATTAAGTCTAGCCAAGTACTTTATTAAGGTACTTGGCTGTAAAATATTATTTAAAGTGAGGGGAGAAAAAATGGAACAAGTCTATAAAAATCTTCCTCTGATTCCCTTAAGAGGCATTACAATTTTTCCTTACATGGTAATGCACTTTGATGTAGGCAGAGAAAAATCTATTCTTGCATTAGAAGAATCTATGTTAAATGAACAAGAAATCTTCTTAGTTGCTCAGAAGGATGCAAAGATTGAGGAACCTAAGGTAGAAGATATATATTCAATTGGTACAATCTGTACTATAAAACAAATTTTAAAACTGCCAGGTAACACAGTACGTGTCCTTGTTGAGGGCATTTCTAGAGCCAGAATAATGAATTATACACAGGAAGAACCTTTCTATAGAGGAGAAGTTGAACCTTTAGCTGATGTTGAGTGCAGCAGTGATAAAAAGTGTGAAGCTTTAATGCGAAAAGTAAGGGAAGTCTTTGATGAGTATATAAATATGTCAGGCAATATGACTTCAGAACTTCTTATTTCCTTAGACGACCTGGAGAGCCCAGGAAGACTGGCAGATATCATAAGCTCATATTTAATGCTTAAAGGAGATAAAAAACAGGAGCTATTAGAGGCATATGACCCGGAAGAAAGACTGGAGAAACTTATCTACATTTTAAATAACGAGCTTGACATCTTAAAAATTGAGAGAAAAATAGGAGTCAAGGTAAAAAAGAACATTGATAAGGTTCAAAGAGAATATTATCTTCGCGAGCAGTTAAAGGCTATTCAGGAAGAACTAGGAGAAGATGATGAAGATAAGAAAGAAATAAATAAGTACAAAAATAGAATTAATAAAGCTAAACTTCCTAAAGCAGTAAAGGAGAAAACTCTATATGAGCTTGATAGGCTAAAAAACAGCGGCTCATATTCTGCGGAGGGAGGAGTTATAAGAACGTACTTAGATTGGGTTTTGGAACTTCCTTGGAATGCTGAAACTAATGATAACTTGGATGTTAAACGTGCTAGGGAAGTTCTTGAAAAAGAACATTATGGGCTAGAGGATGTAAAAGACAGAATTATTGAGTACCTTGCTGTAAGAAAAATGAGCAATTCTTTAAAAGGACCTATACTTTGTCTAGTAGGACCTCCTGGAGTAGGAAAGACCTCTATAGCTCGTTCCATAGCAAATGCCCTAAATAGGAATTTTGTTAGAATGTCCTTAGGAGGAGTTAGAGACGAAGCTGAAATAAGAGGTCATAGAAAGACTTATGTAGGTGCAATACCTGGAAGAGTTATATATGGAATGCGACAGGCAAAATCAAAGAATCCATTATTTCTTCTTGATGAAATTGATAAAATGAGCAATGATTTTAGAGGAGATCCTGCAGATGCGCTTCTAGAGGTACTTGATGCAGAACAAAACAGTACTTTTAGAGATCATTATCTTGAGTTGGATTTTGACCTATCAAACGTATTATTTATAACTACTGCAAATAGTCTTGATACTATACCAAGACCTTTGCTTGATAGAATGGAAGTTATAGAAGTTTCAGGTTATACCTATGAAGAGAAGTTTCATATTGCTAAAAATCATTTAATACCAAAACAGCTAAGAGAGCATAACATTGAAGAAGGTTATATTAACTTTGCTGATAGCTCAATTTATAATATAATTGAAAACTATACAAGAGAATCTGGAGTAAGATCTTTAGAGAGAAGGCTTGCTGCTGTCGTTAGAAAGACAATAGCAGAAATGGTAGAAAAAGATAAAAAGTCTATTAATATAACTACAAGTCATATAAAGAAATATTTAGGACCGGCTATTTACACCTATGATAAAGCAGATAAAGAAGATAAGATTGGTGTGGTAATGGGCATGGCTTGGACAGGTTATGGTGGAGATACCTTACCCGTTGAAGTTACTGTTATGCCCGGTAACGGAAAGCTGGAGCTTACAGGACAGCTCGGTGATGTTATGAAGGAATCTGCAAGGGCCGGTTTCAGCTATGTTAGAGCTAATGCCTCAAAATATGGCATATCACCTGACTTTTATAAAGATAAAGATATTCACATTCATGCTCCTGAAGGGGCTGTTCCAAAGGATGGACCATCGGCTGGAGTGACTATGATTACGGCTATGGTATCAGCTCTGAGCAATAAAAAGGTAAAACACAATGTAGCTATGACAGGTGAAATTACCTTAACTGGAAGAGTTCTGCCTATAGGTGGATTAAAAGAAAAATCACTTGCGGCCTTTAGAGCTGGAATTGATACGGTAATTATACCTAAAGACAATGAGAAAGATATGTTAAAGATCCCCAAAAGTATTAAAAATAAACTTAAATTTATATTAGCTGACAGAATTGACGATGTACTTAAAAATGCACTAGTAGGTGAGGAATAATATGGAGATAAAACAATCTGAATTTATAACTTCAGCCGTGAGTCCAAATCAGTATCCTAAGGACGAAAGGATGGAAATCGCTTTTGTAGGACGTTCAAATGTTGGTAAATCATCTATAATTAATAGTCTTACCAATAGAAAAAGTCTTGCAAAAGTAAGTTCTACGCCCGGAAAAACAAGACTTATCAACTTTTTTCTAATTAATAATACTTTTTATCTGGTTGACTTGCCGGGATATGGATATGCCAAGGTTTCAAAAACAGAAAGAGAGAGCTGGGGAAAAATAATAGAGCCATATCTCTTAAAAAGACCTCAGCTTAAAAGAATAGTATTATTAGTTGACTGCAGGCATAAACCAAGTAATGATGACATATTGATGTATAAGTGGATAAAACATTACGGATATGAAGTTATAGTAGTTGCAACAAAAAAAGATAAGCTCAAAAAAAGTGAAATACCAAAGAGTGAAAAAATTATCAGAGAAACTCTAGAGCTTGAAAAGGAAGAAAAGGTTATGTTTTTCTCTTCATTATCTAAAGAAGGCAGAGAAGAACTGCTGGATGTATTATTCATTTAGTATATTTAAAATAGTTTTTGGGGAAGGGGCTAAAATGATTAAAAGCTTGCAAAATATTTTAGTATTTATATTTTTATACATACCTCCTTTAATTTTCTTTTTAAAGTATTCTTTGAGGAGGAATATAAGTAAAGTATTGCTTTTTATAATAAGTGTGCTTTATATTATCCTTGCTGTTTATACTCAAAATATACTGCCATTTATACTTGTTTTAATAAATATCAGATACATAAAGCTTAATGATACATCAAATATGTACAATAAAGATAGTTTTTATATCGATGCAAGCAAAGATTATTACAGATACAATTTCAGTATTAAAAGCTTTAATTTGTTTAAGGGGTTAAGGTATGCAGCTGAGTCTTATGGTGCTACTATTGCTGTAAACATTATTATTACTTTGCTCATATCGCTAAGCAGATCAAACCTTAAAGAACAAGAAATTGTAAGGCAGCTTATGAATACATCTATGAATAAATTTATATACATGATACCTATAATGGTTATTTTTGCACCAATTGTAGAAGAATTTACTTTTAGATGGCTTTTATTTGAAAAAATTTTCAAACCCAGAATAGGAATTTATTTTTCCGCCATACTTTCAAGTATTTTGTTTTCATTAGTCCATTTTAATATAAGGGTATTTCCGGTACTTATAACTATAGGACTTATAAATTGTTATCTTATAGAGAAAAAGGGATATTGGTATGCGGTATTCAATCATCTGGTATTTAATATGGTATCTACGGTTGCAATGCTGCTTCAAAAAATAAGTTGAGCTAAATTTAATAAGCTCAGCTTATTTTTTTGTGTCAAAAATTAATTATGAGAATAGTATATATTAGAAAACAAAAGAAGGCTGAATCTTCTGGAAGGGAGGAAGGAGTATGAGCAGTGCACTAAACGAAATAGCAGTTACAAGGCAAATTGATGCCGTAGGTATAGGTGGAAGACGAAACAATAATATTTGGATATGGGTATTGGTTATTATTGTTATCTTCGGCCTTAATGGCAACAATGGCTTCTTTGGTAACTGTGGAGGTGGATGTGATTGCCGTAGAAAGCACCATCATCATCATCATCACCACCATCATGACGATGGTAATACTAATATATTCTTTGGTGAAAATTGGTGGTTCATACTAATCATATTCGCTATATTTTTCTTATTTAATGACGGCATAGGAGGGGCAAACACTAATATTATCAATGTAGATACAGATGATCCAAACGCATGCTAATTAACTGAAGATGGAAAATAAATAGCCTGGGCTTAGAGGAAAGCCCTTAATGAAAAAGGAGGATATATTTTATGAGTAAAAAAAGTTATTGCTGCAAACAAGAGAATAATTGCTGTGAAAACAAAGGTACATTTTTAGGATTAGGAAACTGCTGCTGTGATTTTCCAACCCTTATTATATTGATACTGATTATACTTCAGTTCAATAGAAAAGGCGGTTACGGTGTGGTTGCACCAGTAGCAACTGGTGGAGATGATTGCGGAGCACCTGCACCAATAGCACCAACATTCTTGGGTGGATATGGTTCAATTGACAACAGCATCCTGTTCATAATTGCACTGTTTTTCCTTTCCTGCTGCAATCCTTGCAGAAGATAGAATAGGCTTGGAGGGCTCATGCAGCCCTCTTTAATATAATAGAAGCTGGGTACAATTTTTTACATATAAACATTTAGGGGGTGAATATATGAGCAAGCGCAGTAGAAAACATAATAGACAACAGGAAAATAGCGGAATGAATAATTTTGATTTCAGCAACTTTGATATGAGTCAGATGGGTAATTTATTAAATAATATAAATCCAAATCAACTTTCAGGACTTTTAAATAATGTGGATCTTAATCAGGTAACTTCAATGCTTCAAGGAATGGGGGTAAATAACTCGCCTAATGTTGAACAGTCTAATTATAATGATAAAAGACTTGAACTTTTAAATGCAATAAGACCCTTAGTTGATGCAGATAAATCAAAACTTATAGATACTATGATTCAGATTTATAACATAAGCAGGATTGTAAAAAAGTAGCTATATAGCTATAGATGGTTAAATTGCCACCTATAGTTTATATAAATAATAACATATGAGATATATGCAAAAAAACATAAGATCAGCTTAGCACCAAATTTTATCTAATGAATAGTATATAGTATAAACAAAAGAAGCCAAAGCCCAAGAAACAGCAGACTCCATATATCCCAAGGTACAACAGAAATAAGCTGTTTCAAAATACTTCCTTTGTTTAAGAGCAAAAGATAAAGAATAGATTACATTAAACCATTGCCCAAGAAAGGGGGGTTTCATATGAGTAAAAAGCACGGACATGAATGTTGTTATGATGAAAAGCCATGTTGCAAGGAACGCGACAATTGCTGCTGCAGCTTCCCAACTCTAGTTGTATTAATTCTTATAATTCTTCAGTTCAACAGAAATGGATACGGTTTATTAGGAGCAAATGCTGCTGCTGGAGGAGTTGGAAACTACAACGGATTATTCGGATCAGACAATAGCATTCTATTCATCATAGCTTTATTCTTCCTATCCTGCTGCAATCCATGCAAAAGATAGTTAATTAGTAAGATAAAAAAGAGAAAGGGAAGCCTAAAGGTTTCCCTGATTTTTATTCTATCAATTCTTCAGCCTTTCTAGATGTAATCATAGTGCATTTTCCATCGAAGGAACCGCCTTCTCTAACTATTAGGTTTTTAACAGTAATGTCACCTGTTATTTTTCCGTAAGGCTCTAAAGTCAAAGAATTTTCACATATTACATTACCTTCAACCTTGCCATTTATAAAAGCGTTTTTACAGGAAATATTGCTTTTGCAGTAAGAAGAAACTCCTATAATCACATCATCCTGCCACAATATATCACCTTCTACAGAACCGTCAATTTTCATTAACCCTTCCCCGTTTAAGGAGCCTATAATTGAGCACTTTTCTCCTATAAGTGTTTCTATTTTATTAAGGTTTCTTTCTTTTTCATTGAACATAGTACTTCCTCCATTCAGGCTTTTACAGTTTATTATATTATATTGAAATTACATATATTCCATAATTTAAATGTAAAAAAGCTTAAAGTAATTACGATAATATTATTACTAGCAAATATATTCTAAGGCACAAATACAAGGAGAACTAAAATGTCTAAGTTAGCGCATTTAGCTGAAATTTTGATTACACTGCAGTATAAAAACTTTGTTACGGCTTTAGAATTATCGGAGATTCTAGCAGTTGACAAGAAAACAGTATATAGATATATAGATAACTTGATAGAAGCGAAAATACCAATTCAAACGCGAAAAGGAAGAAATGGCGGCTTTTATCTTGAAGAAAATTTTTTTATGAGAAGTCCTAATCTTACCACTGAAGAATTAGAAGCTTTGCTTTTAGCAGCAGAGATTTTGACAATGAAGAACGGTTTTACTTATGAAAATAATTTAAAAAGTGCTGTAGGGAAAATTAAAAATGTTTCTGATATCCATACTGAAAAGAAAACAAGAAAAGGCATGATTGAAAATATTAATAATATTGATAATAAGCTTTATAGTATTATTCAAAATATAGAAAGAGGAAGAGCAGTAGAAATTGAATATTTAACACCAGCAAAGGATAATATAGTAAATACTACAGTTGATCCATATACAGTTATTTATAGAATGGGTGAATGGCATTTAATAGGGTATGATCATTTAATAAGCTCCACTAAAAGTTTTTCCGTAAATATGATAAATAGAATAAAAACAACTAATCTAGTATTTATAAAACCGGCAGATTTTTCTTTAGGCGAGTTTATAAAAAAATACTTTGGCACTTTTTACGGGAATAAAATAGAAGTTAAAATTAAGTTGAGTGAAGAATTAAGAGGCTTTATAAGCCGAGTTAAGTGGCATGCTGATGAAGAAATAGAAGAGTTTATAGATGGAAGTTTTACATTGAAATTCTATTTAGATGAGTTATCTGAGGTAAAAAATTGGGTAATGGGGCTTGGCTCAGCTGCAGAAGTTATTGAACCGGTTCAACTAAGAGATGAAATAAAACAGGAAGTTTTAAAACTTAAGGCTTTATATGACTAACAAATATAATTTTAATTTTTTAAAAATAAGTGTATAAAACTTCTAATAATGGTCAATATTAATAATGTAAATTGGAGATAAAATCTCCAAAGCATATAATGAAAGCATTATACTTTCATTTAATGCTAGAACCCCCCATCCCCCTTGGGACCGCTAACCACGGTCCCTTTTGTTTTTATGTAACAATATCTTATTGCTCTAAATTCATTGAGCTAATCTTATAAAAGTTATTATCCTCAGCTTTTCCATCAGGTTTTAAAGTTACATTTATAGTGTAATTTTTAATTTTATCCTTTGCCATATTAGATACAGCTTTAAAGTTTAATGTCCAAATAATTTCTGATATTTCACCATTTTTATCAGACCTATTATCTTTAAAAGTACCATTTTGGAATATATAAGTATTATTTTCTCCTGAAAGCTTGCCTATAACCGCTATATCCTGACCGCTTAAACCAGGGTAAAATATGTTGGAGGGTTTATTTCCCTCATTTCCAGGAAGTGATTCTATGTATTTGATAAGTGAAAATATGCTATCTCTTCCCATAAAGTTATCTTTATAGTTAAATACAACATTTTCTAAGTTTTTCTTATCATGCATATACATATATGTAGCAATTTCAATTTTGTTTGCGGCTAATTTTCCAGATAAAAATTTAGGAGTCTTGTTATTGCTTACATCGGCAAAGCCAATAATATTATTTGAACCGCAGAAAATATCTTTGAATCCACCGTTATTCCATAGAAATACATGCTGTACCGGCGTTTCTTTTTGAGAGGCTTGTATAAAGATTTCCGGTGTTTTATCTCTAGTTATATCCATTAAAGTAACCTTAAGAGGGTTAAATTCATCGTATGTTCCTGAAGTGGGAAGCTTTTTATCCGGCTCTAGATAAAGACTTTTATCTCCTGTGTTTACTTCCATATAATATTTATCCTTTTCTGTCTTAATATAAAGTATATCTTTTTTGCCGTCACCATTTAAATCAGCTTGTACCAATTTATTGTTGGCAACAAGTGTATTAAATGTAGGGGCAGTTTTTTTAGATAGAATAAGGACTATTAATAGGATTAGAATGATGGTTGATAAAACTGCATAATAAATATGTTTCTTCTTTAGAAATATTACCCTAAATTTCATATAAATCACCTCCATTTAATTATATGAAAGAATTATATATTTAATTATTCTACACAAAATAAATTTATAGTTTTATAAAAAATATGAAGGAGGTATTTGTATGAATAATGATGAAATTTATTTAAGCAAGATGCTCAGAGGAGAAAACATGGGTATAAACATATATGAGAAATATATTAAAAAGCTTCCTGAAGGAAAATATAAAAAAGAGGTTGAGAGCTTTAAAGATGAGCATATAAGACATAAGACAAGACTTGTTAATATAATGCAGCACCGAGATATAGAGGCAAGCAGCGAGGTTGGTTTCCAAGGGAAAATGTCAGAACTTATGACTTCTATAAAATTAATCTTTAAGAACGATCCTAAAGCAGTACTGAAAGAAGTGCATAAAGGGGAACTGATGGCTGCAAAGTATACTGAAAAGTATTTATCAGAGTTTAGCGAAAACATACAGCCTGATATTGAGAAAATATTAAAGGAAGATAGAGAAAGGATAAATAAGATTAATAAAATACTTAATACACTTTCAGATTAAGAGGCAGGTGAATTGTAAGTTGAGAACGAATAGAATAATCTCGCTTATACTGATTATTTTTCTTTGTATAACCTCATATGGCTGCCAAAAGAAAAATAGTGCTGGAGAGAGCAAGGATAAGGCTTTAAATGTATACGTGGATGTGAAAGATAAGAATTCTCTAAATATAATTAAGTTTTTAACAGAGGAGTATAAAAAGGAAAATCCAAAATCAAAAATTAAAGTTAATGATGTATTAGGGACTGATGGAAATATTGAACAGGACATAAGCAAAGGTACAGAAGCCGACGTAGTAATTACTAATAGGAATACCATGATGGAATTGGCTAGAAAAGGACTTATCAGTGATATGGGTCAGTATTACGAAAAAAATAAAATAGGAGATAAGTTCTATAATGTTGTTTCAAGCTATGGAAGAATTCGAGAAAAGTATTATGGAATAGGTTTGCTTCCTTATACAATGGAGATTTTTTATAATACGGATGCATTGAGCAAACTAGGTGTAATCCAGCCCACAAGCATTAAGGATATGGAAGCTGTAATTAAAAAATTTACGGCAAGCAATATAAAAATTCCTATAGTAATCGGAGAGGATTTAGATATCAATACTGCATTATCTTCAGTAGCGGCAAGTAATATAATTAAAGTATCAGATCTGGATAACATATATGATAATAAAGAAGAATACAAAAATAAAAAGGAAATGCAGGGAATCTTCGATGGACTTAATTTAGCAGCCAAATATTTATCAATAAATAAAAATTTATTTGAACTTGGAAATGAGAGTACATTTACTTCTTTAACCAACGGGAGCATTCCTTTGGTTATCAGCACATCTTATTATTATAGTCAGTTAAAAGAAGGAAAGATTGGAGTAGTGGAAGATTATTCAGTACTTAACAATCAAAAGGGAACGGTTCCTGTTATAATAAATAGTATAATTTCCATACCAAGCAACGGGAAAAATTCAGAAGAGGCTGGAAAGCTAGTCAAATTCATTCTTGATGAAAAAACACAAGAAAAGCTGGTTAAAAAAGGTTTTATTACCGGCAGTAAAAAAAGCAATGAAAAATTATCGGGGATTGGTGCAAGTATTGAGAAACATTTATTAAGTTCAAGCGATAATAATATAGTATATATTTATAGTCTTCCAAAAAAATTCAAAGGACCTATATCTTCAAAAGTTGATAATATATTATCAGGAAAATACACCGGAAGTGAATGGCAGGATATTGTGAATGAGGTTTACAAATAAAAAAAGGATATGTTGGATTTAAAAAAATCTGACATATCCTTAAAATTTATTCATCTTTTTTATTGTTTTTGCAGTCTTTACACAAACCATAAAAATAAACCTGACTAGTCATTACTTCATAATCAGTTTGTCCTTTAACAGTTTCATTTAAGTCATTGAAGCAGAAGCCTTCAATATCATCAACTCTTCCACAGCTTAAACACTGAATATGAGAATGTGGACAAACCATTCCGTCATATCTAAAATTGCCTTCGCCAACATTAATTTCTTGTACTAAGCCAACTTCTACAAGAGTTTTTAATGCTTTATAAACTGTGGCAAGACTCATTGTAGGATACTCAGGCTGAAGAGCTTTATAAATAACTTCAGCAGATGGATGTTCTTTTGTTGATTTTAAATATTTATATACTGCAATACGCTGAGGAGTCAACTTAAGCTTTTTCTCTTTAAATACTTCAGATAAGTTATTCATATGCACCATCCTTATTATATAATTAATTATATTATATAATAAAAATTATTTATTGTCAAAGAAAAGGTTTTAAATTATTAATATATTAAATTGTTTGTTTTAACAATAATTTTACTCATTTTATTTACATAATCATATTATAGTAGTAATAAAGATTTTTCTCAATACTACGCCTAAATAAAAATATGCATTTCTATAAAGCTTAAAGAAAGGGGATTATATATTGAAAAGAACTTATGTTTTAGATACCAATGTTATCCTGTACTCACCTAATGCTATTTTTTCCTTTGGTGAGAATGATGTTGTCATACCTGAGGTAGTGTTAGAGGAATTAGATGCCTATAAAAAAGATAAGAGCGATTTAGGGGCAAATGCCAGACATTCGGCTAGAATAATAGATGGATTGCGAAAGCAGGGAAAATTAAATAAAGGAATTGAGCTTCCAGGCGGGGGCAAGCTCAGAGTAGAAATGAACCACCTGAGTGCCGAAATACCTCCGGTTTGGAACAAAAATAAGCCGGATAACAGAATAATTCAAGTATGCAAAGGCCTGCAGGAGCAGGGGGAGGATGTTTGCCTTATCACTAAGGATATTTTTGAAAGAATAAAGGCAGATACGGTTGATATCGATGCAGAAGATTTTTATGAAAAGATGATGCCTGAATATGAAAGCCAATATACAGGAAGAATTGAAGTATTTACTTCTTCAGATAATCTTGATAAATTTTATCAAAAAAGAATTTTACTTCCGGAAGAATTGATGTGTTACTGCTCTGAAACTGGAGAATATTCTGTACCTGAACTTTTTGTTAATCAGTTTTTAATTATACACTCTGTGGAAAATCAAAGAAAGACTGCTTTAGCCAGATACGATGGAAAAGAAGTAGTGCCGCTTCTTTTTAAAGATAACAGTCCATTGGGTATATCACCAAGAAATGTAGGGCAAAAATTTATGCTTGAGGCTCTCTATATGGATGCAGATAAAGTTCCTCTTGTTATTGTCAAGGGTCCGGCTGGCACTGCTAAGACGCTTTTTTCTTTAGCAGTAGGGCTTCAAAAGGTAATGGAAGATAATACAGGCCAATATAGAAGAATATTAGTGTGCAGACCTAATGTAACAATGGATGAGGAAATAGGTTTTTTGCCTGGGACAGAACAGGAAAAAATATCACCATTTATGAGACCGATATTTGATAATCTTCAAATACTTGTAGATTCTGATGAGAAAGAAAGATATAAAAATGAAAAAGAACTTGATGATAAAGTAAGAGAGTTATTCGATAGAAAAATTATTACAACGGAGGCGGTTGCTTATTTAAGAGGGCGATCCATAGTTAAAAACTGGGTTATAATAGATGAAGCGCAAAATCTTTCTCCAAAGCAGATTAAAGCAATTATAACAAGAGTAGGTGAAGGAACAAAACTTATATTAATTGGAGATCCCGATCAAATTGACCATGCCTATTTAGATTCAAGATCAAATGGATTGTGTTACGCTGCAGAAAAAATGAAAGGAAGTGAGCTTTGCTGTCAGGTAACCCTTAAATATGATGAATGCGAAAGATCACCTCTTGCATATGAGTCATCAAGAAGGTTATAATAATAAAGACATGCTAAAGCATGTCTTTATTATTTCGTAAAAAGTATAGTTTTAACAATAAATACTTATAAACACTATTTAAAATGTAGTGTTTATATAGTAGAATAGTGTTTGTATTTTAATTAACATAAAAGAACATAAAAGAAAAGAGTCTATAACATTGAATTTAAATTATACTAGGGGATGGTGAACAATGGCACAAAATAAAGATAGTGTTAGTAATAATACTAAAAAAAATAGAAAGAAGAAGTTTTCATGGAGATTATTTATAATCTTTATAGCTTTTGAAGTTATATTTACTGGAATTACTGGACCATTTTTTCTATACTACGGACCATTTCAAAATGTAAAAAGATCTATGGTTGCAGCTATAATGCAGACAAGAACGCATCAGTATTTTGTTACAGCTTTTTTATCGAATAAAAAGATAGATCAAATTCTGGGCAGAGATACATCTAATGCAGGCAGCTGGATAAATGTTAGTTCAGAAGAACAGCATGTAAGCGATATTAAAATATCTAAACAACACGATAGTTCTATAGTTAGATATGATATTCCAGGAAAAAAGTTCGATGGATATATGCTTGAGATTAAAGATCCTTCCAGAGTGAGAGTTGCTATGACTAAAAAGCTTGGAAAAGAAGGAGAAAGAACAAGCCAAATGGCAAAGGAACATGATGCGGTTGCGGCAATTAACGGTGGAGGATTTACAGATAAATCTTCAGATGGTACTTTGTGGGCTGGAACCGGGGGCTATCCTACAGGACTTGTTATTTCAAATGGTCAAGTACTATATAAGGATCAAAATGAGAATACTAAAGGCAGCGTAATGGCATTAACAAAGAATGGATTATTAATTGTCGGAGAAAAAAGTCTTGCTGATTTAAAAAATGATGGTGTAAAAGAGGCAATAAGCTTCGGTCCTCCTTTAATTATTAACGGAAAGCTTCAAAAGGGGTTAGATCCGGGGCCGAATCCAAGAACTGCTATAGGCCAAAAGCAGGATGGTACAATTTTAATGCTCGTCATAGATGGAAGACAGGGTGTTAAATTGGGTGCAAGCCTTCAGGATGTACAACAAATTTTATATAAAGCAGGGGCATGGAATGCTGTTAACCTAGATGGAGGTTCTTCTTCTACAATGTACTATGAAGGCGAAGTAATTAATGAGCCTAGTGATCCGCTTGGCGAAAGAACTGTAGCCACATCGGTTTATGTGGAGAAGTAAAGGGGAGTGAAAAATGAAGAAATTTAAAAAGGTTGGGGTATGGATTATATTATCTATCTTTTTACAAGCTGGTGTTCTTTTTTATTTAGATAGATTCTATTTTGTTACCGAATCAAATGTTGATATAAAGAAAGTGGAAGAACCGGCTAAGCCAGCAGTTGCAAAAAAAGAAATAGATATAAGTATACCGGAAACTGCAAAAAATATAAATATTTCCTCTGATGGCAAATATGTTGCATACTACGAAGATGGGACACTACATGTTGTAAATACAATAACTGGAGATAAGAAAAAAGTAGAATTTGATGAAGGGAAAAAATTCTCCTACTATATGTGGCTTCCTGATGTTAATAATATGCTTATAGCTGAGAAAAAATCAACATCTAAACAGTCTTCCATAGTTTTTTCAAATTACGATGCAGAAAAAGACAAGAAAAAGGATATTGCTAATGACAACAAAGGTAATGCAACTTTTATAAATCTTCCTGATAAGCAATCGGATGTGGATGATATAGAAATGTCACGTTTAACGGGAGTTATATATATCAAAATATCTAATAAGAATGTAAAAAATAGCAGAAGTAGCTTTTATGAAATGAATAGAATGGCTCAAATAAGCAGTTTGAAAGTAAACAGTAATTCAGTAGGTAGCATAAACACATTTTCTCATCAAGCAAGGCTGGCATATGAAGATTTAACCTATCATAAAGTATATGCTACAGGTGTAAATAAACCAATAGTTATAAAAGGAGTTACCAATACTTGCTTAATAGGAACAGATGATGAAGATAAGCTTTATATAGGTGCTGTTGAAAATAATAAGGTGAAAAAGATTTACTATGGTCTGGTTAAAGACAGTATGGATACATGGAGAAGCATAGAATTAAAGAACGCTGCAGATAAGAAAGATATATTTGTATCGACCAGCGGGGATATTTATGTAAATGATAATTTAAAAGGTTCCATCACAAATATTATGAGTAATAAAGAAGTAACATATAAAGGAAAACTTATTGAAATGTATGAAAATGGTGCGATATCGCTTATTGATGGAAAACTTTATAAAGTAAGCTTTGATTCTAAGGAGTAAGGCATATGCCTTGCTCTTATTTTACATTTTCACTATACAATTTAATCAAAAAACTATAAAATATACTTATTACTAATTTGATGTTGAAGTCCTAATGGATTTATACGAGCATTAGCGAGCGGAGCGAGTAATCTTTAATTGCTAAGTGCTTCCGACTAAAAGGAGGTTGAAGTCCTAAATGGACTTCAACGGGTAGTCTGTGAAGTGGAACGAGCATCTTAGACTACCCAGTGTTTCGAGTAAAAGGAGGAATAATCTTGACCTATACAGCATTACAAGATAAAATATTACAAATACTGCTTATTTTACCTGGCATACTGGCAGGCTTTACATTTCATGAATATGCTCATGCTTATGTGGCAGATAAACTTGGAGATAAAACACCCAGATTTCAAGGTAGACTGTCATTAAATCCGTTGGTTCATATTGATCCAATAGGATTCTTGATGATACTTATTATTGGTTTTGGATGGGCTAAGCCAGTACAGACAAATCCAAGCGCATATAAAAAATATTACAAGGACGACTTAAAGGTTTCTTTAGCAGGTCCTGTAGCTAATCTTATATTAGCTTTTATTTCAGCAGTACTTTTAGTAATTTTTATTAAATTTACTGGAACAATAGGCATGAATGAAAATTTAAGATGGATTATAAGTCGGATATTTTTACTTTCTGCAAGTATAAACTGTACTTTATTTGTTTTAAATTTAATACCTATACCTGGCTTTGACGGATTTCATATTTTAAGAGATTTATTTCCAAAGTTCTTTTATAATATTGCAGATGCAATATACAGATATCAACTTATCATTATGGTTTTATTTTTAGCCAGCCCGTTGGCGCATTATGTAATAGGAGTGCCGGCAAGTTATATACTTAATTTTATCTTTAATATAGTAGGAAAGATTTAAAGATAATATTTCAGAAATGCGGTGTATATCTGCATTTCTTTTTGTTTTTATAGATTTAGTTAATAAAATTATATATAATCAATAATGTAATAAACGACTAAGCAATAGCTATTTACTAATTCAAACTATGCAAAACGGAGGAAAAAATGAGACTTAGGAAAAAATGGTGGGCAAGACCGGAACTTGAGAGCAATAGTATATTTATAACAAATCCAAAGGATAACTTCGGCAGATGGAATGAGGAATTCAAAAACAAAAATGAAATTCATTTAGAACTTGGTTGCGGAAGAGGAAGATTTATAAGTGAAAAAGCGAAGCAGAATCCCAATGTGAATTTCGTTGCTATAGATTTAAAGGATGAGGTGCTTATATTTACCTTAAGAAGTGTGTTGGAGGCGGAGGTTTCTAATGTAAGAATAGTACCGTTAAATATACAGCTTATTGAGGGGATATTTGCTGAGGATGAGATATCGAAAATATATATAAACTTTTGTAATCCTTGGCCCAAAGACAGGCATAAAAAGAGAAGACTTACTCATACAAGATTTTTAGAAGAATATAAAAAGTTTTTAAGGCCGGGTGGAGAAATTTGGTTTAAGACTGATGATACTGAACTGTTTGAAGAATCTATAGAATACTTTAAGGAAAGCGGCTTCAATATAGAATATCTAACTTATGATCTTCACAATAGCGGTTTTAAAGAAAATATTGTTACAGAGTATGAAGGAAAGTTTACTTCAAAGGGAATGAAAACAATGTTTTTGATTGGAAAATTAAAGTTCATTGAAGCGGATAAATAAATGTCAATAATAGTTGATTTATATAAATATTGATGTTAAAATATAACAAAAACTATGAGGTGAGTATATGTTTACAAACTATTTTTTAAGTGGAAAACTTCATCACCATCACAGGAAGCACTTGCAGCCTTGAATTTAATTCACAGGTACAAGTGCTGTTAGTGCTTGTGCCTGTGGTGTTGTTTATATGAAACTCTACAGGTATTTTATCAAATATCTGTAGAGTTTTTATTTTTTTGAAATAAATTTTTTTAGGTGAAAAGGAGAGATTTATATGTCAGTGGAATTAAAAAATTTAAAAGGAACAAGGGATTTTTTTAAAAATGAGCAAAAGGTAAGAAATAATATTATTAAAAAACTGCAAAAGGTATTTGAAGACTATGGATACGAACCTATTGAGACACCAATAATATGTAAATATGATATTTTATCATCAAAGTATGCCGGCGGTGATGAAATATTAAAAGAAGTATATAAATTTAAAGATCAAGGCCTGAGAGAAATAGGTTTACGGTATGATTTAACTGTTC
>KE993461.1:0-46851 GCA_000466585.1 Clostridiales bacterium oral taxon 876 str. F0540 | reverse complement strand
GAAATAGGTTTACGGTATGATTTAACTGTTCCATTCGCCAGAGTTATAGGAATGAATCCTAATATAAAAATGCCCTTTAAAAGATATGAAATAGGGAAAGTTTTTCGCAATGGTCCTGTTAAAACTGGAAGGAGCAGAGAATTTATTCAATGTGACGTTGATATAGTCGGAGTAAAGTCAATGATGGCGGAAGCAGAACTAATGATTATGGCAAAGGATATATATAAAATGCTTGAGCTTGATATTTTTATTTCTTTTAATAATAGGAAGCTTTTGTCAGGAATAATCAAATCTATAGGAATTAGTGAAGAGCTTGAGGGAACAGTTATATTAAGTTTGGATAAACTCGAAAAAATAGGGGAGGAAGGTGTTAAAAGCGAACTTGAAAGTAAAGGATTAACAAATGAAAATATATCAAAGCTATTTTCAATTATAATGATGAAAGAAGAAAAACTGCTTGAAAGACTTCGAAATAATCCACCTAATGAATTAATAAGACAAGGGTTGAAAGAGCTTGATGAGCTGATTTATTACGTGGAGGCATCAAATATAAAAGATATTTGCAGGTTTTCACCTTGTCTTGCAAGAGGTCTTGAAATATACACTGGCACAGTCTTTGAAATATTTTTAGCTGATGGAAGTATAAGTTCAAGTTTAAGCGGAGGTGGAAGATATGACAAGATAATAGGAGCTTTCTTAAATAACGGAGGCGAATATCCGGCAGTAGGAATAACCTTTGGATTAGATGTAATTCATTTAGCATTAGAACACAAAAATATTGAGAGAAATATGCCTGCGGCACAAGTGTATATTATTCCATTAGATACTGATTCACTATCACTAAATTTAGCTACAAGATTAAGAAGGCAGGGCATACCAACTGATATTGAGATGAATAAGAGAAAGCTTAGAAAAAGTCTTGAATATGCGGGAAAACAAGGAATACCATTTGTAATAATTGTAGGTGAGGATGAAGTTAAAAGAGGTAAAGTTAGAATTAAAAATATGAAAGATGGTTTTGAAACTGAAATTGATTTGAGTAAACTGGAGCTTTTCTTTAAATAGCTTAAAAATATAAAATACATGTATTATATTTATAAATCAACATGACCTTTGCTAATGTTGAATTTTATCTTTATAGAGCTTTTTAAAATAGTAGATAATGTTTATAAAATTATGTATAATTAGACTTATGTAGAGAGAATTCTACAAAAGTTTTTTTATTTTATAAAAATAGGGGGTAAATCATGATTTTTGGTAAAAAATATGTTGAGGAGATTGAAGCACTAAGAAAACAGCTTGATATAGAAAAATCTGAAAAAGAACTTTTAATGGAGAAAAACAGTAAGCTTGAAAAAAAGATTAATTCTTTAGAAGATGAGAAAACTTCTTTAGAAAGAGTATTATATGAAAAGAAAGAAAGTCTTAGTGAAGCTGCGGCTGCAGATTACAGCAGTGTTATATTTGATTTAAATAGTCTTTTAAAGAAGCTTGTGGGACAGGATGAAAATGTTATTGCTAGTATAAATGAAATAAATAATATCGGCCTAAACGTAAAAGAGATAGCTAGAAATGCAGGAGACACTTTAAAAAATATGACTCAAACCACGAAGGATACTGGAAGCGTTATTAATGATTTTACAACATCCTTTGAAGAACTTTTAAACAGAGTTAAATCTATTGAAAACATATCTTCTCAAATAAGCGGAATAGCTTCCCAAACTCAGCTTTTATCATTAAACGCCTCCATAGAGTCCGCTAGGGCAGGAGAAGCAGGAAGAGGCTTTACTGTAGTTGCTGAGGAAATAAAAAAGCTTTCTGAAAATACTTCAAGACTTTTAAAGGATATTCAAAATACTGTTAAAGAAACCTACGATATTGCAGTTAAGGCCAAGGAACAAGCTGTTGAGCTAAATCAAGGTAAATCTGAAACAGTATCAGTAGTTAAGGAAGCAAAACAGGGATTTAATGAAGTAACTCAAAGAATAGAAGAGATTACCGGTAAAATATATGAAATTAAAAAAGCAGGAGATATTCATCTTAGCTTAAGTCAGAATATTATTGATAAAGTAAATACAATTGCGTAATATAAAATCCTGAGAACAATATTCTCAGGATTTTATATTATTATAAACTTTGGCTCAAGTTTAAAAGGCTGATAAGATAGCTTGGCTTTTCTTAAACCTTCCTTACCTAAATCTTGTTCTCTATTTATATAAGGTATATCGCTAAAATATTTTTCAACAAAAGTCTTATTTATAAAGGCATATAATCCATTTATTTCTGTGGAGGCCTTTTCAATATGTATTATTGCCATATTTTCATTCATTCTTTCGCCTATTGTAAAAGCAGAAATTTTTTTATCTACATAAACTGCCATACCAACAAAATCAAGCTTATCTGTATGGTGGAGCAAATCATGAATTGCTTTAAGCTCATACTTTAAATATCCTTTACATTCATTAATTTTACACCATTCACAGGCTGCTTTAATACAGTCATCTATAGTCTCATTGCTGATATCAACAGTTTCATAGCTATTACTTTTTATAAAATTATTATAATGATTTTTCTTGCTGTGAAGTTTTTTGCCGGATAGGGATATGAGCTTTGAACTTTCATAAATATAGTCGAAATTATTTCTATCTTCTTCAATATTGAATTTACTTCCAAATGACATTCTCATTTCCTCGACAAAACCAACTTCTGCATCCTTAATAAGATATTTCATTCCATTGTTCTTTCTATAGCAATCTAGAAGTTCTATAATTTCTTTAAAGTTAGACTCAGTATAACCAATTGGCTGCATAAAATGGTACTCTTCATTAAAACCTTTCTTCTTAATAATCAATGTATCATTAATAATTGTATATTGTATATCTAAAGCCTTTCGCCAGATAAACAGGTTGGTAAAAGAATATTCGCAGGTTCTGAAATTATATGGCTTTAAATACTTATTAAATACACTTTTGGCATCAAGAGTAAGAGGTTTAAATTCGAGCATATTATTTTCTCCTTCCACTATTTCTATTCATTGTAAAGCAGGTTTAAAGTGTTAGATTTACTAAAAGATCAGCATAAAATATACAGATTCCACACCGTAGTCTATTTATTAAAGTTAGTCTAGCATTTTAACAAATAAAATACAAACTATATCAAATATAGTATTAGCTAAAAGCATGGAAGTTATATGGCTGGTTTACTAAATTATCAGAGTATAATTACTATATGATTGGTTAATTTAAATATGAAAGTAAATTTAATTCTAAATTTATTTTTGAACTTATAAACTGCAATCAATGGAGGGAACTAATATGAAGAAGGTCACTAGCTTAGTTATGACGGCTTTATTAATTAGCACTCTATCTGCATGTACAAATAGAAATACTGCTATGAGAAACGATTATAATAGGGTTACACATCCCGGAACAACACAAGGAACAAGAACAGGCTATGAGACAACTAACCCGGGAAGGACTCAAGGAACCTATAGGGACGGTGTGTATTCCGCTACAGGAGACAAGGGTCCAAATGGAAATCAGATAGCAACTGTTACAATATACGGCGGCAGAATAACTGATGTAAGCCTTAGAAGTGTAGACGCTCAAGGTAAGGAATTTGGAACAAATGTAGCTACACCTGGGACAACAATAGGAAGAATAACCGGTAATACAGGAACTACAACAGCAGATACTCCAGGGACAAGAAATGCAGGAACCCCGGGAGCAACAACAGGAGGAATGGCTGGAGGAATGGCCGGGGATATTACAGGAACTCCTAGAGGAAATACGAATTTTGCTTCTGGAGATTATAGCTTTCAGGGATACGGAGGAAATACCGGACCTATGCCGGGAAGTATGCCTAATGGTGTAACAGGAACAACAAATACAGGTACTGCAACAGGAATGACCGGAAGCGGAAATAGCGGTACTATGAATGGTTCAACTGGAGGAACAACTACAAACTTTGGAAGCTATGACCAGATGAGAAGAGAGATTGCATCGGCAGTTATTACTAATCAGACCTATGATGTAAATTTAGGAAGAAACAATACTGATATAGGCCAAAACTGGAAGCTAGCTATTAGAAGGGCATTAGAGAAAGCTAGATAATAAAATAATTTAAAAAATATCCTATAGAATGTTAATAAAATCATTTCTGTAGGATATTTTAATTTAATTAGTTTTTTATTTATGCTAAAATTCTAATTAGAATTATATTTGTACAGAAAAGAGGTTGAAGCCTAAACTGGGCATTAACGGGAGTCATGGGAACGGAGCATTATAAGACTTCCAGTGTCTCGACTGAAAGGAGAAAGTTATGAAATTAGCAGGCAAAACAGCTCTAGTTACAGGTGCTTCAAGAGGTATTGGCAGAAGTATAGCGGTAGAGCTCTCCAAAGCAGGTGCTGTAGTAGCTGTAAACTACAATAATAACGAAGAAGGGGCTATTGAGACATTAAAAATAATAAAAGATAATGGTGGTTTTGGAATTATTGTTAAGGGTGATGTAAGCTCCTATAATGAAGTTAAAAATATGATAGAGACAATCATTTATAAGATCGGAAAGATAGATATTTTAGTAAATAATGCTGGGATATCAAAGGTAGGATTATTTATGGACATGAAAGAAGAGGAATGGTCCAGCCTTTTGAATACAGATTTAAATGGAGTAATAAATTGCTGTTATTATTCTCTTAAACATATGTCATACCGAAAGAGCGGATGTATAATAAATATATCTTCCATATGGGGGAATGCGGGAGCTTCCTGTGAAGCTATATATTCAGCAGCTAAAGGAGGGGTAAATAGTTTTACAAAAGCTCTGGCAAAGGAGATGGCCCTCAGCAATATAAGAGTAAACGCAATAGCTCCAGGTGTAATAGATACTGAAATGAACAGCTGGCTTACTACGGAGGATAGAGAAGAACTTCTTCAGGAAATTCCTATGATGAGGTTTGGTACGGGAGAGGATATTGGAAAGTTAACTGCATTTTTGGCAAGCGATGAAGCAAGTTATATAACTGGGCAAATTATTACGGTAGATGGAGGAATGCTGTAAATAGCTTTTAGGGTACATAGAAATTTTTATACTTGTAAAGAAAAAAGCTGGTTAAAAAATCAGCTTTTTTCATTTACTGAGCTTACTTAATATCAATAAATAAATTTAGGTTTCTGTTTACACTTCCTACCAATGTTGAACTTAATGAATAGGAAGTCCCTTTAAAACTAAAGTTTTTAAAGTATATTTTTATTCCTTGTTTAGTGCTGTTTGGAGGAATAGGAAGCTTTGTTATTGAACTTGGATTATAGCACTTTACGCTTTCGTTGCTGCTATCAAGAAAATAAGTCTTTTCTAAATCTATATTGATTAAATCATTTGTTTTATTTTGTATATTTAGACTAGCAATCAGAGTATTTTCAATCAATTCAATGTTATCAATCGCAATATAAAACTTGGAATTGTTGATAGAGGCAGCAGGGGTTAAGTTAAATAGAAGCTGCAGGTTTTTATTTTCATTTTTCTCTTTGCCTTTAGCCTTACCTTTAACATTATTGTTGCCGCTGTTTAAGACAGTAGCATTATCCTTGCTTAATATTCCTCTTATAGTTATATCCTTGTCTTCTTGCTGCATAGGAGCAGGAGTATTTATATTTTTATCTTCCTTACCATTAGTTCTGTTATTTTTAGAAGCTGCATCATTTGAGGTATTATTGCTTGATATTTTGCTTTTATTACTATTCATTAATGCTACTGATAATATGAATATTAAAGCTATCATCAATATTAGAGCTGTTATTATTTTGAATACAGGCTTCTTTTTATTAACTTTTTTATCTAAAGCTGTATATTTAGGAGCTAAAATAGTTTTATCATATTCATTAACTGCTTTAGTCTTAAAATCATCTAAACCATTTTTATGGTTTAGCAGAGTATTTTTAAGTTCAAGTATATCTTTATAGCGATTTTCGGGCTCAATAGCAGAAGCTTTTAATATAGCATCTACAATAACTGGATTCAAATTAGAAGGGTAATTGTCTTTATTAATAATTTCTGTTGGATAAGAAGGCATTTTACCGGTTGCCATGAAGTACATTGTAGCGCCAAGAGAATATATATCAGTTTGGGTATTGGACTGAATATTCATTAACTGCTCAGGTGCAATATAGCCTTTTGAGCCTAAAACTACAGTATCACTGTCCTGGGCCTCCTTGTACGTTCTTGATATTCCAAAATCTATTAATATCACTTTACCATTACTTTGAAGCATTATGTTAGAAGGTTTCAAATCTCTGTATATTATAGGAGGATTAAAACTGTGAAGGTAGTTAAGTATGCTGCAAAGCTGCACTGATATATCCGTTAATTTTTGACTATCAAGGCTTCCGGATTTATTTATATATTCTTTTAAGGTTTCCCCTTCTATGTAGTCTTCAACCATGTAAAGATAGTCCTGCTCATAAAAAATATCAACTATTCTTGGTATTCCATCATGCACTAAGTTTTTTAGTATATCTGATTCAGCTAAGAAATTTATTTTTTCAGCTTCATTTATTTTGGTTTCTTTAACTGCCCATAGGTTTCCTAGACGATTATTTTTACAGAGATATACCGTTCCCATTCCACCTTGCCCCAGAACTTTAAGCACCTCATATTTATTATCAAGTATGTGTCCTATATTTAACATGCAATTCACCTCAAGCTAAGGATTTTGTAGAAAAAAATATAAAATCCTGTATTTGCTTACTATAAAAGTTTAGTATTGTTTATAATTTTTTTCTACAGGAAAATTATAGTATAAAAAGTTACATCTTATTCCACCTTTGAATAATATAAATAATAAGGGAAGTAGTATTTTTGTTTATTATAATAAAAGGAGTTGGATGCAGTGGGACATAAAAGAAAGCCGGCGTTAGTAAGTGATGTTAAAGTTGAGAGCCCAGGACTAAATCTTACCTATCCCAAGGTTAGTGGACTTAAGCATAAGAGTGCTGAGTCTGGAATTAATAGATATATTAAGAAAGAAGTACATCAGATGCTTAAGGAAGAGGGATATGGAAAGAATGAAAATAAAAAATTTACTGGTGGCTATACCGTAAAATTAAACAAAAGAGGCACTCTGAGTATAATTATTGAACTTTATTCTTTTACTAAAGGCGAGGAGAGAGGAAGCACAATTAGAAAAGCAGTTAATGTAAGTCTTAAGGATGCAAGAGTATACTATATAGATGATTTATTCAGCAGAAAGATTAAAAAAATTAAATTTATTGCAAGACTTAATGATTTAATTAGAACTCAAATTGGATTTAAAGGAATAAAGGAAAATAAGGAATTTGACACTATTACTTTAGAGCAAGCTTATTATCTTACAGAAAATTCTTTAGTAATATACTATGAGCCTGGCTTGTTCACGCCCGATGAATATGGCTTTTTAGAGTTTGAAATATCATTTTCAGATATTGAGGATATAATTAACAGCAAGGGACCAATAGGAAGATTACTAAGGGATAAAGAAGATAATGAAGTTAATGAAACAGCAGACGAATAACTGTCTGCTGTTTCATTTGGTTTTTATAATTTAGTGTCATCAATATTATTTAAGTAATTTTCAATAAACCCTATAATGGATTCAATACATCCGTTTTCAAATGGGGATTTTAAATTTGCAAGCTTAACTAAATTGATGAAGGAATAGCTTCCTCCAGCTTTACAAAGTCTTAAGTAATCTTCCCAGGCAACCTTTCTGTTTTCATTGGCCTTAACAAAGAATTGGAAAGCACAAATTTGAGCCAAAGTATAGTCTATATAGTAAAATGGTGTTCCAAAAATATGTCCTTGTTGATGCCAGAAGCCCCCTCTTTCAAGGTAGCTGTTATCCTCATAGTCTCTGTGAGGTAAATATTTCTTTTCGATTTTTCTCCAAGCAGCCTTTCTTTCAGAAGGTGTTGCTTCAGGATTTTCATAAACAAAATGCTGGAACTCATCTACGGATACTCCATACGGGATAAATAAAAGTGCTTCTGATAAGTGAGAGAACTTGTATTTATCTACATCTTCCTTAAAGAACAAATTCATCCATGGATAAGTGAAAAATTCCATGCTCATTGAGTGAATTTCTGCTGCTTCATAGGTTGGAAAACCATACTCCGGAACCTCAAAGTTTCTGCTGCAATATGCTTGAAAAGCGTGACCTGCTTCATGAGTAAGTACATCCACATCACCGGAAGTCCCATTGAAATTGGAAAAGATAAATGGTGATTTATAGGTTGCTATATAAGTACAGTATCCGCCGCCAGCTTTTCCTTTTTTACTTACTAAGTCCATAAGCTCGTTTTCTACCATAAAATTAAAGTATTCTTTAGTTTCAGGTGAAAGTTCATTGTACATCTGTTTTCCACAGTTTAATATAAATTCAGGATCACCCTTAGGTGTTGCATTACCAGTCTTAAAGCTGAATCTTTCATCATAATATTTAAGCTTATCTAGACCAAGTCTAACTTTTTGCTTTTCTCTAAGCTTAGTTGCTATAGGAACTATATAATCTTCAACCTGTTTTCTAAAGTTTGCTACCATTTCAGCATTATAGTCTGCTCTTAGCATACGTGCATAGCCAAGGTCTACATAATTTTCATAGCCAAGCTTTTTGGCAATTTTAGTTCTTACTTTAACTAAACCATCATAAATTTCATCAAGCTTTGCTTCATGTTCTACCATAAAGCCATATTTAGCTTCATTTGCCTTTTTTCTCATAGTTCTATCCGTAGACTGCATAAAAGGAGCTAATTGAGATAGGTTTCTCTCTTCTTCTTCAAACATTATCTTAGCTGATGCTATAAGCTTTGTATATTCACTTGAGAGCTTGTTCTCAAGCTGTAAGTCTTCAATAATTTCAGGCTTAAAGGTTTTTAAAGTAAGCTCTGCAATATTAAATAACTGTTTGCCCCATTTGTCCTCTAATTCACCTTTGAACTTTGAGTTAACTAAAGAATTATAGTATTTTGAAACTAAACCTTGATAGATAGGAGTATTTTCATCAAAGAAATCCTGTTCTTCTTCATAAAACTTGTCAGTTGTGTCAATTGTATGCCTAATGCTTACTATTTGAGATAAAGATTCAAATTCATTTCTAAGGTCATTTATTTTTTCCATAAATGAATTTTGAGTCTCAAAACTGTCCGCATTATCAAAACTATCTAATAATTGATAAAAATCTTTTTCCAAAACCTTTATATCAGGTCTTTTATATTGAAATTCACTGAACTTCATAATATTGCCCCCTTTTATGTAAATTAAAGCTGTGCTTTATATTACAATTATATGTTTATCAGGATAATTTTACAAGAGAATAGCCGTAAAATTATTAGTAGCATATTTAAAGGATTAATATCTTATATTAAAGTATGAGTAATAATAAAGGAGGTATTGAGGTTGCCGGAAAAGTTAAAAAACAATAAATTAACTAATATTACTGCGTTAGTTTTAAGCATAATAATCGCAGAAGGAGCGGGCATTTTAAGTGCTTATCTTGGAATGTCCAATAAAGAAAATTACGAGAGTTTCATAAAACCGAGCTTTGCTCCACCGGATTGGGTATTTGGTATAGTATGGCCAATATTATATTTATTAATGGCCATTGCTGCATACAGAATATGGCGTAAGGGCAAAGGGGGAGTTAATACAGGCAAGGCACTAACTCTTTATGGTATTCAGTTATTTTTAAATTTTCTATGGACTATAATATTCTTTAGATTTAGGCTTATTGGATTAGCATTTTTTGAACTCATGCTGCTTCTAGTATTTATACTTCTTACTACTTTTGAGTTTTTCAGGATTGATAAGATAGCAGGAATACTTATGATTCCATACATACTTTGGGTTTCTTTTGCAGGAGTATTAAATTTCACTTTTTGGATGTTGAACAATATGTAGGATTTAACTCTTGACTAAACTAAAGTTTTATTGCATAATAATACAAGTAAGATAAAAGTAAATAGCTAGGATAGAGGCGCGGTTTTTAATAGTACTTTTGCGGAGGAAAGCACAAAGAAGCAAAAGGAAAGGAAAAATCGCCGAAGCGTACAATCGATGCTTTAAGATTGTACAGCTGGTTCTGCATAGAATATATGCAAAACTGTCACAAGTTTCTTGTGGAGAGCTATCATTCAGTGGATTTAACACGATGATTGTTTATTTGCGTGCTTAAAAGCCTTGAGTGTATGCTCAAGGCTTTCTTTACGTTTATTCTAGTAGATTTGCTTTATCGGAAAAATCTGATAAGGGGGTTCTGTAATGGAACAAAATACGAAACTTAAAAAAGAATTAGGCTTAGTTATAGCTACAGCCTTAGTTACAGGAAATATGATGGGCTCAGGAATATTTATGCTGCCTGCAACATTAGCCGGGAAGGCAGGCCCGGGAGCTACAATAGGAGCTTGGATGCTTACAGCCTTTGGATCAATACTATTAGCCCTATGCTTTGCAAAATTAAGCAGAAGACTTCCAAAGACAGGTGGACCATACGAATATTCTAAAACAGCCTTTGGAGATTTTGCAGGGTTTATGAATGCATGGTTATATTGGAATGGATCATGGATTGGAAATGCAGCAGTTGTTATTGCTGTAGCAAGCTATGCAGGAAAGCTTGTTCCGGCCATAGGAAACAGCAATTTAGGTGCATTTTTATTTGCAAGTGCAGTGTTATGGATATTTACTATTATTAATATACTTGGTGTTAAAATGGCGGGTAAAATTCAAACTGCTATAACTATATTTGAAATTTTATTATTTTTATTTTTCATAATTGCAGCGGCAATGCACTTTAATTCAGGCAACTTGGTTCCATTGTTTCCTGAGGGAAAAGGTATGGAGACTTTACCTGTAGCTGCGACATTAACATTATGGTCCTTTGTCGGACTTGAAAGTTCATCAATTGCTGCAGGTGAAATAAGAAATCCAGAAAAGAATGTTGGAAGAAGCACAATAATCGGAATACTAATCGCAGCTATAATGTATATGGCAATTAATTTCTTTGCAATGGGAGCTATGCCTCAGGCAACTCTTGAGAAGAGTACTGCACCAATTGCAGATATATTATCACAATACTTTGGAAGCGGAATGGTTCAATTTATAACCTTAGGTGTAGTTGTAAGCGTGCTTGGAACAACAATAGGATGGCTTTTATCAACCGCAAGAGTAGCTTTTGCGGCAGGTGAAGATGGAATGTTCCCTAGCTTTTTCAGTAAGACACATGAAAAATACAAGACACCTCATGTTGCATTAATAATTGGTTCAATACTTGTAAATCTTTTGTTGGTGATGAACTATGCAAACAATAAAACTTTAGCTTCTGCTTTTAATTTTACAGTACTTCTGGCAACTTTATCATTCCTTCCTGTTTATGCAACTACTGCAGCTGCAGAAATAAAATATGCTTTAAAAGAAGGAAAGAAATTGACACTTTTATCTTCAGTAAAAACATTTTTTGTTCCTGTTGCTGCATTGATATATGCTGGATGGGCAATATATGGTTCAGGGCTTGAAGCTATAGAGTATGGTATACTTTTAGCTGTAATTGGAATACCGGTTTATGCATATATGGCAGCAAAAAATAAAAAAAGAGTAAGCTCAAGTGAAACTATAGAAGCTTAATTATCAAACTTATTTAGCTATTTTCATAGAAAGCTTAGTATATTCCCCCATTAATATACCAATAGATCATGTTATGAGTATACGTAACATGGTCTATTTTATTATTATGTTTTTAATATTTTGTAATATTATTAATAAATTTGGGAATTATAAGCGTATAAATCTGGTAAATTGAGGTGATATAATGAAAATAAGAGTAAGTGCTGCTTTAGCATTTGGCTTATTTATTTTAGGAGCAACAGCATATATTGGAAACAATATATTTAAAAGTGCTTTAAATTATGAACAGACAACAAAGCCTGTTACAGCACTAAATGTTCAAGCAAACAGAATAGACTTGATAAGGAATCAAACTACGCTTAGAAGAGGAGATGCCGGTATTATAACTATAAAGGCTAAACCTAATACAACATACACAATAAAAACATCTTATAAAATGAATGGCAGAACTATAAATGTAACTCAAAGCCGTTCCACTGATGCAAGCGGAGAGGCAACCTTTAATTGGGTTGTTGATAAAAAAACTGATCTTGGAACACAAAATGCAGTTATATACGGAGGAGGAGAAACTTTAAATCTTTCTCATACTGTAATTCAATAAATATAAAGCCCCAGGACTAAAAAAGAATCCAGGGGCTTTATCAGCATTATTTCAATTCATTCATCATTGTGTTAGCATCATCTTTAGCTTTTTGAACTTCTTCATCAGCTGCATCCTTAACAGCATACCAGCCTTTTTGTCTCATAGCGTCAAATACTTTATATTGAGTATCTTGAGCATTTTTAAAGTTTGATACCAATGTGTTTCTAAGATTTGGACAAGATGTTTCGGTTATTCCGGTACTATAGGAAGATATAACCTGTTTTTCTGTTGCAAGTAAGTCATGCATTAAGTCTTTTTCAGTAAGTTTATTATTCATTATTTAATCCCTCCAGCTAATAATTTATTATTGATGAGAATCTAGATAGTTTTTCAAGCTGTCGAAGTTCTGCTTATGCGTATCGCTGGCACTGCAGCATAAATCTTTTAATGCTTGGTCTGTACACATGGATTCATAATCTTTGTATTTTTTAGTAAGAAGAGCTTCATAACCAATCTGATCTTTTATAACCTTCAAATTATTATCATCTAATTGTGGTTTTTGATTATTATTTTGCATATTATAATCCTCCTTATTTAAGTGTAATACACTATTACAAAAATATTATTTGCATATAAACCTCAAATATATGTGGTAGTTAAAGGAAAAAAGAAAAGAGGTTTAACATACTATATAAAATAGTAACAAAATCTTAATAACTAGTTAAGTAAATCTTAATAATTAATAAGATAAATTATGCTATAATAGTTTCATGAACTTAGAAAGAGAGTGTGAATTCAAATGTATTTTGCTAATAAAGGCATTTCAAGCTTTTTAGTTTTAGCTTTAGTTATAATATTTGGAGCTGTTTTACTAAATTTTCTTCCATTTATTCTTATGATAGCTGCAGCGTTTATTGGAGTAAATTATATTGTCAAGGCTATTAAAAAGTGGGACAACAAAAAGACTAAGATATTCAGTGGGAAAACTGAAAAGGCGGAAACTGTAAATAGTGATTTTTCACAAACCTACACAAATGGAAATGTTATTGATGTTGAATATACAGAAATAAAGTAAGGACAGCTTAAAAGGCTGTCCTTTTATTGTTTTTACATATTATATGGAATATAATGTTATTAAAAAGTAAAAGGGGGCGAACATATGAAATATGATTTTGATAGAATTATCGAGAGAAAAAATACAAAATCTGTAAAGTGGGACCTAAAAAAGAAGGATATAATTCCTATGTGGGTTGCAGATATGGATTTTGAGGTGCCTGAGGAGGTTGTGCAGGCTATAAAAAGCAGAGCTGAACATAAAATTTATGGTTACACTGCTCCAGGCAATGAGTATTATGATGCTATTATAAATTGGTTTAAAAGAAGGCATAACTTTTCTGTGAAGAAAGATTGGATAAATTATTGCCCAGGCGTTGTGCCGGCAGTTAATATGCTTATAAGAGCATTTACTAAGCCAGGAGACAAGGTTATTATACAAGTGCCGGTTTATTATCCGTTTTTTACAGCAGTAAAAAATAATGGATGTGAGGTTGTTGAAAATCCTCTTAAATTAAATGAAGGAAAGTATGAAATTGATTTTGAAGATCTGGGGAAAAAATTAGCAGATGAAAAAGTCAAAGCATTAGTTTTGTGCAGTCCCCATAATCCAGTAGGGCGCGTATGGACAAGAGAAGAACTGGTAAGAATTGGCGAGCTTTGCATAAAAAATAATGTATTAGTTATATCCGATGAAATACACTGTGATTTAGTGCATAAGGAATATAAACACATACCATTTGCATCTATCAACGAAGATTTTGCCCAAATTTCTGCAATATGCACAGCTCCAAGCAAAACTTTTAATTTAGCTGGACTTCAAACTTCATCAATTATTATAGCTAATAATGAGCTAAGAAAAAAGTTTTATGATGTGCTGGATAGTAACGGAATATGGGCTCCTAATATTTTTGGAATAGAAGCTTTAGAAGCGGCTTATAATTATGGTGAACAATGGCTAGAAGATGTGATTGATTATTTAACTGGAAACCTTGAGTTTTTGAGTAAATACATAAATAACAACATACCAAAACTCAAAATTATCAAACCACAGGGAACCTATCTTGTATGGATTGACTGCAGAGAACTAGGCTTTGATTCAAAAAAACTTCACCAGTTCTTTTTAGAAACCGCAGGTGTATGGTTTGATGAAGGATATATATTTGGGACAGGTGGAGAAGGTTTTGAAAGAATCAATATTGCCTGCTCAAGAGGTCTCCTTGAAGAAGCTCTTAAGAGAATAGAAAAAGCTGTGAATAGCTTGTAAATTTAAAGGGTACTCCAAACAATGGGGTACCCTTTAATGCATTATTTAGTTTCAATATTTGTAGGTTTAATCTTGTTTAGTATCTCTTTTCTTATTTTTTCAGACTCCGGAGAAAGTTCAGCCTGAGACAGTTCATTAAGTGAAAGTTTCTCGCTTAGTAAAAGCATAACAAGGCTTTCAAAGGCATTAGGCACAGCCTTTCCGTCTTCACTTGAACCATTAGTAATTATTGTCTTAGGTACAATATCAATCTTGGAAGTTTTAATTGCATCTGCAAAGTTGTTCATAACATCTTGAACTATCTTATATTGAGAACCACCATAAGCGTTAACCTGCTCTCTGGCAGCTATAGCCTTAGATATACCGACTCTTGCTTCTCTGTCTGCGTCAGCCTCACCTACAGATTTAATCTTAAAGGCTTCAGCTTCACCAGTCTGCTTTAAGGTGTAAGCTTGAGCTTCAGCCTGCTGCTTAACTTTATAAGCTTCAGCCTCGGCCTGTTGTTTGATTTTATAAGCATCTGCTTCTGATAATCTTTGAATCTTCTCAGCATCTTGTCTTGATTTCATAAGCTCAGCCTTACCTTGATTTTCCTGGATTCTAATATTAATATCAGATTCAGTAAGAGAAGTTTGCTGCTTAGCAATTGCTTCAGCTTCTTTAAGCTCTTTTTCCTTTTCTGCGGCTCTTTGCTGTGTTTCATAGGTTTCAAGCTGTTCTTTTGCTATTTGTCTTGAACGGAGCTGAGTTAATATCTGCTCTATATTAGTATCATTTTTAGAACTTGTAGGAGTACCTATTAAAACTTCTTCAAGTTCAAGGTTATAATGTGAGAATTTAGCCTTCATCTCAACTGAAGATTGATTTTGAATTTCGTTTCTTTGCTGTATAAGTTCTATTAAAGTCTTTGTTTGCCCAACGTTTTTAAAGTATGCAGACACCATAGGGTCAAGAGTTTGGTCTACAAGCATTTTTATGTCTCCAAAACGTTGAATAACCATAGGCGCTTTCTTATAGTCTATATGGAATACAACTGAAAGAGGAAGAGAAGGTTCAAAAGCATCCTTAGTTATAAGGTTAACTTCTTTAAGATTCTCATCATATTTATGGTTTCCGCTTTGATTACTTATCCATTTTAATATTACGTTTGTTGTAGGAACTTGAATAATGCTTCCAGCATAAGTATTAAAAGCATACTTTCCAGGCATAAGAGGATCACTCCATACACCTCTATAACCTCTTTGAACTAGTTCTCCATGCTTGTAGTCATCTCCAGAGCTGTCTTCACCCTTAGCACCGGTATAAGAAACTACAACACCAACATAACCTACAGGAATTACTGTCTTCTTTATAAATTCGACTGTTGCAAAAAGCCTGTTTATAAGATAAGTACCATCTGCTAATACCTGGTACTGTCTTCCTCTATAGCCGCCAGCACGTAAAAACTTTTCCGGGTCTTGGAAGTTATTGTGGTAATTTTCATCAGATGGTTCATCACCAACTGTAGGACATATGATGTTGTCCTTTCCAAGAGAAGGACCATCATGTACAGTTACTATACCTACAAGATCACTTTCACCTTGTATTACAATTGGATCAAACCCATTTCTCTCTCTTATTTTTTGTGTCATCTCATTTATGGTTTTTTGCTCTGCATCATTTCCCATAGGCAGATAATAGGTTTTATTTTCAGTAATTATAATAAATTGGGCTAAGTTAAAAGCATAAGTACCTTCACGAATTATTCCACGCTGAGGTCCTTTTTGACCGCCGTTTTGTATAAAAGCTTTAACATTTTGAAAGTTATTTGCTTCAGTCACAATTTTTCCTAAGGTTTGTGTAGGCTCAAGAGGTTTTCCATCTCTGGCAAACACATAAGCAATTTTCCCTTGAGGAATAGTTACTAATGGGACTTTATGCATTTTGTATACTAAAGGAGTTAAGAAGTGAATGCCTCCTCTTAAAACCTCAGGCTGATAACCAGCCTCGCCGTTTAAGGCTATAATCTGTTCTTTTAAGGAACCTTTGCCTGACCACCATTTTTCAATGATAGCAACTTTGTCATTAGGTATTATTCTTATTCCTATAATCCAAATCAGAAATAAGAATGCTGCTATTCCAATGCCAACCCAAATAAGTGTAGATGCAAGTTCCGGACTAAGATTCATAATTTATATACCCCCCATTCATTTTTTTAAAAAAGTATGTAGTATTATTTATAACTACATATATTATTTTATAATGTGGTATTAAATAACTCAATTCCTGTTTTAGACAAAGCTTTACTAGGGGGTGTAGGTTTTATTATATTCTAAAGTATTATCTTGATTTATCATAGGTTTGCTTTCATTATCACCCTTTAACAAAGTATAAAAAGTGTAACAGCAACTTTGCCATTACACTTTAATTTAAGTTGTCATTCCTATATCATTTGTACCGCTAAGGTTTAAATCCCTGGTATCTATATTTCTCAAATTTAAATCTTTAATTCTGTCTGGCACATTTAAGTTAGGACTTTCGAGAGTGCCGCCCATACCAGTTATAATTTTACTTACTTCCTCTTTATTATTTTCATCTACATTTGCAACTACTTTATAATTTACATCCATTACCTCCTCAAATTTTCCGTAGCCGCTTACCATTGGACTTGCTGCTATAAGGGGCGACTTATCAGTAACAGAGCTTGCGTCTCCAGATCGTAATACTAAATCAGAAAGACTGGGTGTGTTTTCATTTCCCGGAAAGTTCGTTTCAACGTTGTTATTTACTGTGTAATGTTCATTTATATCAGCATATGCATTGTTAAATCCAGCCTGTCTAAGTTTTTCTACAGCCTCGTTTGCGTTTTTTATTCCACTGAAAAATCCTTCAATTTTCATTTTTTCTCCTTTCATTACAATCAGCGAACAGTTTAGTATACTTATATTGTTTCTTGCCTTAGATAGTATAATCTTCTTGTTATGGCAACCAATCACCTGCAAAAATTTATTTAGAGTCTTGATTTACAGAACTGTTTTAGAGTTTAGATATGGAGTTGAAATTATTTTTGTATAGGTGATAGAAATATTTTTTTCACTATCCTCAAATATTATTCAATAAAAAACACGGCTGAATTGCCGTGCTTTACTTTTTGCTTTTATTCTCTTCCTTTTCTTTAGGTTTTTCCTTATCTTTTTGTTTATCAGAATTATTATCTTTTGATGGTATACTAATATTAGTGTCCTTCTTTAGGTTTTGATTGTTTTTATCAGAACTATTTTTGCTTTTATTAACATCAGTTTCTGATTTTGAGGAATTGTTATTTTTAGGAAATTCAGTTGAAGAATTCTTATCAGAATTTCCTTTAGAATTGTCCTCATCAGAACTATTTTTTGTGTTCTGAGAATTATTAGGTGTATTTGAGTTAGAACCTTTTGTTTCAGTACTCTTAATTTCTTCTGTTTGAGACTTAACTTGAGGATCTTTTATTATCTTTATATTCAGCTTATTTTCTTTAGCATGCTCTTCAAATTGTGATAGATTAAAATCTTTTTTTAATTTATTATCTTCTACAGCTATAGTTATGGTTTTTCCGCTCTCAATATAGTCCTTATTTATAAAATTATCTTTTTTAGATTCATCAATAATTTTATCTAAAGCAGAATTTATAGAGTTGTTCTTCAAATTCAAGTCCTTTAATAATATGATTCCGTCTTCATTTAAGGGAATAGATTTTATTACTCTATCCCATCTGTTTACTTGAAGCTTTACAGATGGATTTATGTTAACTAAGATTGAAGCTGCGGGACTATAGTAGGCATAAGCTCCGCTCCCGGAAAGAAGAACAAAGATCAGGCTTGCAGCTGCTGCGGCGTATTTATAAAATGCGTATTTTGAAGAAATTTCGCCAGTAAATATTTCTCCTATTTTAGGAATGTTTCTATTAAGTTTTACTTTTAAAAACTCTCCTGTTTCAGTCATAATAAATGCATGCTTTTTATCAAGCTGCATTACTATACCTGTATTACTTTTCATTATCATCACCTACCTTTATATTTAAATATGATTTCAAATAAGGATATTCATCGTTTGATAGAATCAATATGAGAATTAAAATATATCTTCTCCATTTTTCAAGAAGCTTTCTGCTGCTTGAAGTTAAAAGCATTATTTCTTTAATAGGCAAAAGCTTTTTTTGCTTAATGTAGCTAACAATTCCTTCTTCCTTAGAACACACGAAGGCTATATTAAGCAGGGTATCCCTCGTATCCTTATGAGAGGGTGAAGATTTAACCAAAATATTAAAATCAAGTTTATAATCTATAAGTTCCTTAGAAAACAATGCTATCTCCTCTGCACGTCTTTTATTTTCGTTTTCAATTTCGTAATTATCTATAGAATTTTTGTAATCTATATACTCTAAAGTTTCATCTTCATTATTAAATACCACATAAGGTGTCTTGCTCATTTTTCTGAAATAATCTATTAAAGCGTTTTTTATTATCACTTTAGCATAACTGTAAAAGTTTCCTTTATCACTTTCATAAGTATTACAGGCATTATTAAAGGCGATGAGAGAGATTGAAAGTTCATCATCATTTTCTAAGGAAAGGTTTCTTTTACATACTTTATAGGTAACATTGTATATAAAAGATTTATTTTCTTCTATAAATTTATCTCTATTTTCTAGAGACAACATTTTAGTATCCATAAATCCTCCTATTGAGTGAAACAAAATATAAAACAAATCTAAGTTTATCCCTCTCAAATATATTTACGTATATTATAAGATATTTTAAGGTGTAGGTCTTTAACAAAATTATAGAATTTAAACCAATAAAAGACCACCCCCTTAAAATATACAATTAGCTGCGTACATATATGCGAAAACACAAAAATACACAAAGCACACTTAAAGTTTATAAATAAAGGAGAGAGGTAAAATGAAGAAAATAGCTGTACTTATAGCATCAGTAGTAATAGCAACAGGTTTTAGTGTCAGAGCTTTTGCTGATGAAACATCAGAATCATTTAAGGCAGAGGCAGGTATTACGCCTGACAGTATATTATATCCTATAGATTTAGCTCTTGATAATCTCAAGATAACTTTAGCTTCCACAGATGAGAAGAAAGCAGAGGCTATGGAAGAGATAGCTCAGGAAAGGCTTGGAGAAAGCGAGGTTATGACCGAAGAGAAGAAAGTAGATTTAGCAAACAAGGCCTTAGAGGAATATAACAATACAATGATTAAGGCTGTTGATAAACTTCAAACATCATTAGATAAGATTACAGACAGTTCAGATGATAAGCTTGATCAAAAAGTAGAAGAACTGGAAAAGAATATTCAAGAAACCCAAGAAAAATCTCTTAAAATTTTAAGTGAGATTAAGGATAAAGTAGGGGAAAAGGCCAGTGAGGTTGTAGATAAGGTAATTGAAGATCAAGCTGCTAAGAAAGAAGCAGTAGCTAATTTTGTAAAAGAAAGACATCAATTTAATGCGGCTAAAAAGGACTTGAATATGGCTAAGGCAGACCTTAAAAAGGTTGAAAAGAGCGGAGATGCAGAAGCTGTTAAAAAAGCCGAAGAAACACTTGCTCAGTATCAAGAAGCCTTTAATAAAGAAAAGGCAGAACTTCAGGACGCTTTCCAGAAGAAGCAGCAGACAGTGAAAAAAGCTGATAAGGAAGATGAAAATAAAAAAGATGACACAGCAAAAGCTGATATTCAAACAGTGCAGCCAATAAATCAAGTTAAGTCTGATTCTAAGGATATAGTTAATACAGCAGAACAAATCAAAACCAATAATGGTAATGGAAACGGTAAAAATATAGAAAAACAAGATAAGAAAGATAAGGAAAAGAGCGATAAAGAACATGGGAAATCAAATGAAGCAAAAGGAAAAAATAAATAGTATTTATTTTATAAATCCGTCATGAAAATGACGGATTATTTTTATGTAACTTAAATATTACTTATTCATAATATGGTTAATAGAACTAATTTAAATGGAGGACTTTATGAAAAAGTACTTAGGACCGCCTTTTCCACCACAGCACCAGGAGATCCAGCCGGGTATAGAAGCTATTATGAAACCCAGACCGATTTTTGATAATCCTGAGTACAAAGGAAGCGGAAAGCTAAAAAACAAAGTTGCTGTAATAACAGGAGGCGACAGCGGTATTGGAAGAGCGGTTGCAGTTGCCTTTGCTAAAGAAGGTGCTGATATAGTCATTTCTTATTTATATGAGGATGTAGATGCTGAAGAAACAAAGCAATATGTTGAAAGACAGGGTGCTAAATGTATTTTGATAAAAGGCGATATTTCAAAAGAAGATAATTGTAAAAAAATAATCAAAACTACTATAGAGGAATTAGGAAAGATTGATATACTGGTTAATAATGCAGGGGTTCAGTTTCCGCAGCCAAGCATAGAGTGCATAACTGCAGAGCAACTAGAGCTGACATTTAAAATAAATATTTTCCCTATGTTTTATTTGGTTAGATTTGTTATGCCTTATCTGAAGAGGGGAAGTTCTATAATAAATACAGCATCTGTTACTGCCTATGAAGGCAATAAGGAGCTTATAGACTATTCATCAACAAAGGGTGCAATTGTTACTTTTACTCGATCACTATCTTTGTCAGTTGTAGACAAAGGAATTCGCGTAAATGCAGTTGCACCTGGACCAATTTGGACTCCACTCATAGTATCAAGTTATAGTTCAGATAAGGTTGTTTCTTTTGGGTCAGATACACCTATGAAACGAGCAGGGCAGCCTTATGAGTTGGCACCTGCATATGTTTATTTAGCTTCGGAGGATTCATCCTATGTGACAGGACAGGTTATTCATGTAAATGGAGGAACAATAACCGGAAGCTGATGAAACAAAAATAATGGGTAAGCCTCAAAACAGCTTAAGCATAATTTGTGATGTTTTAATTTTATAAAAATTTAGTTTTTACAGTTAGCCTTAGTAGTTTTGAGGCAAATCCTTTTACTATAGCAGGAATTTGAGCATTTCAGACTGTTCACCGCAGGAATAAATGTAAAGCTTGTGAAGTGGTCTTGTCATAGCTACATATAGAAGCTTTGCATCAAGTTCATTAAATGTAAATTGCGTTTTAGAGGCATTGGCTATTATAACCATATCAAATTCAAGTCCTTTAACTAGGTAAGTAGGAACAATAACAATACCTCCGCTGTACTCCTTTTCATTTCCGTTAATTACTTTAGCAGATATTTTAAGACCTTTTAATAAGCCTTTCATTCTTATACATTCATCCATGCTTTTGCAAATTATTGCGGCTGATTTATAGCTTTTGCTGTTCATAATTTGTAAGTTTTCTTTTATAGATATACATATATCATCAAGAGAACTTTTGACAATAAGCTCAACTTTATCACCATGTCTAATTACAGGCTTAGCTGAGGGCAGATTTGAATCTTTAAGACTTTCTATTACAGTAGATGCAGCTTCCATTATTTCTATAGTAGTTCTATAGCTTTGTTCAAGACATAAAAAATTGGGTGAATCTTCCTTAAAAATAGTGTCTAATACATTATCCCAGTTGCTTATACCTCTATAAGAATGAATTCCTTGGCAAAGATCCCCAAGTATTGTAAAAGAAGAACTGTTTAGTATCCTTTTAAGCACATGTAGCTGAAATAAACTAAAATCCTGAGCTTCATCGATTATTATATGTCTTACCTTTAATTTATCCTCAAGTCCGTAAACAAAAGTCTTTATAAGCATTAATGGAGCAAGATCCTCAAGCTCTGCATATCCGGACTGAAGATTTGATACAGTAGATTGTGACAGGTAGTTCCAGGATTGTTCATCAATATAATTTTTGATTTGACTATCACTGAACTCTTTATCTCGTAGAAAGTTTTTATAATATTCTATAGTATTTAGTGGGGAAAATTTAGATAAGTATTCTCTTACAACGGTTTTTGAATGTTTCTTTACCTTTTCAATTAAGGCTTCTCTCTTATTAGTAATATCTATTATAAGCCGGCGTCTTTCTTCACAGTCTTTCATTTCATATCGGATATCTTCAAGCTGACTTTCGTATTCAAAGATTATGTTTTCTATTATTTCTGGTTTTTTTCGTTTTAGAGTATTGATAAGATTTTTTTTGATTTCATCTAGCCTCTTTATCAAAGGAAGATATGAATATTCTTCAAGAAATAATCTTTTCAGTTCTGAAGAACTTATTATTGTGAAACTGGATACTTTAAAATCACCCTCAGGAATAAAACTTTCTTCAATTTTTCTCATATACTTTTCAACTAAATCTTTAAACTTTATTGAAGATTTAAAGCTTGAAGACTCTTTAATCAAATTGCTGTCTTTTGAGAGGCATATGAGCTTTGACAGCTTTTCATGAGGATCTATTATTTTAAATTTTTGACCTATAGTATCAATAGCAAAATCTTCAAAGGTAGTTTGTTTTACATTTTCTACTCCAAGCTCAGGAAGTACCTCCGAAATATAGCTTAGAAAAAATTTGTTTGGTGCTATAATCATAAAGTTTTGGGGGCTGAAAGATTTTTCATAATTATAAAGAAGATAGGCAATTCTATGAAGAGCTATTGTGGTCTTTCCCCCTCCGGCAGCACCCTGTACTATCAGAGGCTTCCACATATCAGCCCTTATGACTTTGTTCTGCTCCGACTGAATGGTTGAGACAATATCCTTTAACCTGTTATCCTTACTGGAATTAAGGCAGGCTTGAAGAAAGTCATCGTTTGTTGTTATATCTATATCATATATTTCCTGCAGACAGGAATCCTCTATTGAGTATTGTCTTTTCAAGCGAAGTTCCCCATTTATTTTGCCTTCTGGGCAGTTATAATAGGCATCTCCAATTCTTCCCTCATAATAAAGGTTTGCAGCAGGGGAGCGCCAATCAAGTACAATCGGTTCGTTATCCTCATCTCTTAAAAGTGCCATTTTCCCAATATAAAGCTTTTGAAGTCTCGAGTTGTCTTCAATAAAATCAACACGTGCGAAGTAGGGTTTTGAGCAGGCTCTTTTTAAATTGTTAAGCTTTTGCTTCATGTTTTCTAAAAGAGTACTATTAATAATGAGATCATTGAATTGTTCAGCATTATCAGAGTTATAATGCTTTACTCCGTAATCTACATCTTTTGCAATTCTTTCTTTCTCAGAAAGAATGCGATTATTGTAGTTTCTTGCATACTGGAGAGTGTAGTTAAGATATTCTTGTTCGTTTTCATAATCAGGATGGTTTAACGCAGACATAAGTTTACACCTCACATTCTTTAATGAAGGACATGTACCAGCCGCTATACACATCTATATAATTTTTTACTGCTTCTTAATTTTAATAAATCAAGAGAGAAAAGTGAAGTTTGATAATTAGGCATATTTTATTATCAATAGCTGTAAAGACAGACAAATCTATGTAAAATTTATTTTTCACAATTTTATAAAATATTTCTTGACACTTTTAGGCTTTTGTTATAAGATATTTATGTAAGGTATATTAAGGCTAAAGATACCGGTGTTGTATTTAAGAAATTGAATTTGAATGTGAATGCGCTAAACCAAGAGCCCATCTGGAAACAGGTGGGCTTTTAGTATTTATATAACCGAAAGGAAGATTGCCATGGGTGAAGGCTTAAATGTAAAAAATATTGGCATTCTAGCACATGTAGATGCAGGAAAAACAACAGTTACTGAACAAATGCTATATAAAAGCGGTACAATACGTTCCCTAGGCAGTGTGGACAAAGGCACGGCACATACAGATAGTATGGAAATAGAGAGGCAGAGAGGTATCTCTGTGAAGTCTGCTTATGCTAATTTATTATGGAAGAATATTAACATAAATATAATTGATACTCCCGGGCATATAGATTTCTCAGCTGAGGTAGAACGTTCACTTAGTGTATTAGACGGGGCTGTGCTTGTAATTTCAGCTGTTGAAGGTGTACAACCTCAAACTGAAGTTTATTTTAAAGCTTTGCAGGCAATGCGAGTGCCTACAGTTATATTTATTAATAAGATTGATAGAACAGGGGCTGACACTAATAGGGTTATTAAGGATATAAATAAAAGCCTTACTAAAGATACAGTTGTTCTGGAAAATATAATAGGTGAGAAAAGCAGCAGTCCGGAGGTTGAATACATAATTGATAGAAGTGTGCTTGAGCAAATTGCTGATAAGGATGAGGACCTTCTTGATAAGTATATTAATGAAGAAGAGGTTACTGAAAGCTGTCTTAGGGGAAAACTTATAGAATTTATCAAAAAATGCAGAATATATCCTGTTTTATATGGCTCTGCTATTAAAGCAGTTGGAATAGAGGAACTTCTCAACACTTTGACTGATTTGCTGCCTGTACCATCTAGTAATGAAATTGAGGATTTATCTGCTTTGGTTTTTAAAATAGAGCATATTAAAAATTTAGGAAAAGCAGCTTATATAAGATTGTATAGTGGTGAAATAAAAAGTAGGGATTCAGTTTATAATTCAGCAAAGAACGTTGAGGAGAAAATTACTCAGATAAAGAAGCTTAAAGGACTGAAAGAAATAGAAGCAGGTGAAGTAAAGGCAGGAGAAATTGCGTTAGTCTCAGGTCTTTCAAGCTGCAGTATTGGAGATATTCTAGGAAGAAGTGATAATGTGCCAAAGGTTCCAAGCATTGCAACACCGCTTCTGACAATTCAGGTGCTTCCTAAAATTAAAAACGAGTATACAAAGCTTCTGGAAGCATTAGAAGAACTGCAGGAGGAAGACCCCCTTCTTTACGTTCAAAGGATAAGAGAAAAGGAAGAATTGCATATTCAAATAATGGGTATGGTACAGCTTGAAATACTTCAGAGCATATTAAAAAGCAGATTTAATTTAGAGGTATCTTTTGGGAAGCCTTCTGTCATCTATAAGGAAACTCCAAGCAAAGCAGGTTATGGCTTCGCAGCATATACGATGCCTAAACCTTGTTGGGCAATTGTGAGATTTTATATAGAACCTCTTAAACCTGGCTCAGGAATTGTATATGAATCTCAGGTAAGAGCAGAGGACATTAAGCTTAGATATCAGAATGAAGTTGAAAGACAGCTGCCTATAACTTTACAGCAGGGATTGTACGGTTGGAATGTAGTTGATCTTAAGATAACATTGATAGAAGGGGAAGATCATGTGATGCACAGTAATCCAGGAGATTTTTTAATAGCAACAGCTATGGGAATAATGGATGGATTACAAAGTATTGGTACAACACTATTGGAACCAATATTAAAGTTTAGGATAACGGTGCCTGAAGAAGCAGGAGGAAAAGTATTAGGAGATATTATAAATATGAGAGGAAGCTTCGACAGCCCTGTAATAACAAATGGCAATTTTACAGTAGAGGGAGAAATGCCCGCTGCGACATCCCTTGATTACCCGGTTAGACTAGGCATAATTTCAGGTGGAAAAGGCATAATCAGTTCAAAGCTTTCAGTCTATAAACCAATTGCCTTAGAATTAGGTGAAGTTAGAGAACGCCAAGGAGTAAACCCATTAGACAGAGCCAAATTTATACTTGCAATGAGAAATGCATTAGGTTAAAATATGGCCGCCTCAAAATAGTACGGCATAGATTCAGGCTATTTTGAGACGGCATTAAATTTTTTATCTGTCTCTATTTATACTTCTTTCTACATCCCAGCCTTCAGGATATCTTTTCTTTAATTTTTCTATATTCATTTCAGCAATTTCCTCAAGGCTGTAGCCGATTATTTCAGCAGTAGAAGCTAGATACCAAAGTACATCACCGAGTTCCTCTGCAAGTTTTTCTTTATTTAATTCATGACAATGAAAAACTACCTTTTTAAGGTAATCTGTTACTTCTCCAGCCTCCCCGGAAATGCCCATGGCACTCCAGCATAAGTTCTCATTTGTAAGCTCAAGGTTGCCTGCAGTTCTTTTCATGTTTTCTGTGTATTCTTTAAAATTCATAAGTTTCCTCCTTTAACTCGAAACACTGGGTACTCTAGAGCACTCATTTTCATTCGCAGAGTACCCGTCGAAGCCCATTTAGGACATTAACCTCGCTCCCGCTCGCTAATTGCCCGTAAAAGTCCATTTAGGACTCCACGGGGCAGCCTGAACTCGCTCGTTATCACTCGCTAGTCTGCCCGTAAAAGTCCATTTAGGACTTTTACCTCCTTAAATATTTTTAATTACTTTCTTATTAATTTGAATTAGTAATTCCTGAACCCCGTCATAGTCAGGTTCATCAGGTAAAATGGTATTTTCAGCAGCATATTTAAATTCTTTATCAAATTTATCAACCATTTCAAATATATCATTGTAATTAAAATTGCCATTTCTTATATCCATTAAAAGAGCTATTTCTTTTTCTCTGTAAGTATGAATTCCTTTACCTTCAAGTATTTCTTTACCCATAATTAAGAGGCGTATAAGATGCATGGCGTGTTTATTAAGATGAAGTTCATCCTTTTTGCTGTTCCTATGATTAAGCTTATCATAATCCTTTAGAACATTATTCATATCAGAGTATATATTTTTGAAATCTCTAAGGGGATAGTGCTTTAAGGTTATATCCATAAATATTTCTTCGTCAAAGCCCTCCTTCATAGATAAATCTAAATATAAATTAAGCGACCCGCTTGTAATATCTTTATATCTTTCTGGCAGGGTAAGAAGCTGTTTTTGGATACTGCTTAATATATGCTTTTCTTTTTCTTTCTGCGGATAGCTGTCTCTGGCAAGAGCGTTTTGAAGTCTTCTAAGCTGAGCTATAGCATAACCACCAAAGCTTGCAGCAGCTTTTTTTGAAAGGAATAAATCAGCATTGTCTCTTAAAAGCCTTCCTTCTTCAGTGCAAACAAAAAGATGTTCCTCTTTTATACCAAGTATTTCTATAGTATTTGGATTACAATTTAGAAGAAGAGAAATTATTTGCTTTAAAAAGTATATAACTGTATCGGTAGGGCGGTCTTCTATAGGTTTATCATTATAATTCATGGTAAGTATTTCTTTAGCAGAGTTTAGAGTTATACCTCTAATGTCTAAATCGCTGTTAGCTGTATTAGTACCATAAGCATGTGAACCGCCTGTAGTTAAAAGAATTATATTCTTCCCGAGGCTTTTGTTGAGCCTTATAAAATCATAATCTTTTGAATTAAGCTTCTCTTTAATTTGAAGAGAATTCATTATTTTCACCTTCCTCAAAACACCTGGCAATGAAATTTCGATTATTTTCAAACATAATTTATGCGTTTAATCTACAAATGTATTGTACTATAATTAATATTAATACTTATTATAAATAACTGCAATGATACTTAGACTTAAAATCGTATAAGCGTATAGTAAGATTGGGAATAATTATTATAAATTTAATAATAAATTGAAAGGCAGGATTATATGATGAATAAATCAACAGTGGTAAGAGGTACAGGACAATTGATTGGCTCAATACTTCAATATAATTTATTGTTAACAGGTGCTATTGTTGGCGGCATTGTAATACTGGCGGGCAGGAAAGATTTGGGCAAAAATATTGTAAAAACAGGAAAAGTTATTGGAAAAGCTGCTGGAAAAGCAACAAAGATGTCCGCAAAGTTAGCTGGAAGCATTATACAGGCTGCTTCAGATGAAGATTTTGTAAGCGGAAAGAGATTAGGAGAAAAGTTTGTTAAAACAAGAGTAAAAATATATGGAGATCCAGATGCATTCTATAGTAAGGATAAAATAATAAATGCCGATTATAATGAAGTTGTTGAATAAATATATTTTTTATATTCTGTTGACAATAATAAATTTAAAAGCTTTTAGTGTACTTATATTTTCAATTTACTTTGTAATGCTCGCAGGTTCTAAAGGAATACTGTCAAGTAAAATGGTTGTAATCTTATTTATTGCAATATATTTATTTATTGGTATGGCAAACTCAATACTAAATATTCCTATTGGGGTTGTTGTGCAAAGACTTGTTCCAAATGAAATATTAGGTAAAGTTTCTTCTCTTCTTAATACGCTTATTATGGCTGCCATGCCTTTACGAATGCTTTTGGGAGGAGCTGCTGCAGATTTAATGCCGATGAATATGCTGCTTCTTATAACCTCAGTAATTTTCACAGTAATTACTGTATATCTATGTCTCCAAAAAGACATAAGAAGAATTTAATAGAAATATGGTTATTGATTTAAATTACAAAATTAACTAAAATAGATAGTAATAGGGCAGAGTAGATAAATGTGCGTCAAGTGCTAGTTGGACGGGAAGTTGCCGCTAGACGAAAGCTTTAAAAAGCTGCGGTGCATTTATCGCATTCCGCTGCCACAAAAAAGGAGTTCTCCTTCTTTTGTGGCATTATGCCATTTATAAAAGAGGGGGAATTTATTTATGAAAAAAACAAGAAAAATTATTCTTATGGGATTATTTATTGCTATTGATATTGTACTTACAAGATTTTTATCAATACAAACTCCAATAGTTAGAATAAGCTTTGATTTTCTGCCTATAGCATTAGCAGCCATTATGTTTGGTCCGTTAGTAGGAGGAACCACTGCAGCTATAGCAGATTTAATAGGAATGATGCTTTTTCCAAAGGCAGCTTATTTTCCGGGCTTTACTTTAAGTGCTTTTTTAACTGGTGCAATTTATGGAATTTTTTTATATAAAAAAACTTTAAGTACTGTCAGAGTAAGTATATCAGTATTAATTATTAAATTATTTATAGATTTAGGCCTGAATACTTTATGGCTCCACATACTACTCAACAAGGCAGTACTAGCAATACTTCCAACGCGAGTAATATCTAATGCAGTTATGCTTCCAATACAAGTCATAGTAATATGTATAGTCTATAAAGCGTTAAATTCTGCTTTTAAAATAAAAATAATAAATGAAATGGGAAAATAGATGGATAGAAAAATAATTCATGTAGATATGGATGCATTTTTTGCATCGGTCGAGATTATGGATAATCCGGGCCTTAAAGGAAAACCTGTTATAGTTGGCGGAACTACCGAAAGAGGGGTGGTTGCAACCTGCTCTTATGAGGCCAGAGAATTTGGCATAAGAAGTGCTATGCCTATATATATGGCAAAAGCCAGGTGTCCGGAGGCCGTTTTTCTACCAGTAAGATATGGAAGATATAAGGAAATATCAAATAGAATATTTAATATATTTCATAAGATAACAGATCTAGTAGAGCCTTTAAGTATAGATGAGGCCTATCTGGATATAACGCATCTAGAAAAAGATTCTGTTGAAATTGCAGTATATATTAAGCAGGAAGTAAAAAGACAAACGGGACTTACTATTTCTGCAGGTGTTTCTTATAACAAGTTTTTAGCAAAGCTTGCTTCAGATTGGAATAAGCCTGATGGTTTAAAAGTAATTGAAAAACACATGGTTCCTAAAATACTATTTCCGCTTTCAATAAGCAAGGTTTATGGGCTTGGTCAGAAGTCGGTTAAGAAGCTTAATGATATCGGCGTTTTTACTGTTAAAGAACTTTATGAGCTTCCAAAGGAGCTCTTAGTAGAGTTTTTTGGAAAGTTTGGAGTGGAAATTTATGAAAGAGCACGTGGGATTGATAATAGGGAGATTAGCATAGACAGAGAAAGAAAATCCATAGGAAGAGAGACAACCCTTAGAGTGGATACAGATATCAAAGAAGACTTAAAGATTTACTTAAAGGATTTTTCTGAATCAATAGCTGATACCATGAGAAATAAAAACTTCAGTGGAAAAAGTGTTACTATTAAAATAAAAACTTCCTCCTTTGTTAATCATACAAAAAGCAGAACCTTGACTCACTTTATATATGATAAAGAGGATATCTATGAGGAAGCTTTAAGTATACTTGAGGAACTTGAACTCAAGGAAAAGATTAGGCTTATAGGACTTTCAATATCCTCCTTAAAGGAGAATAAAACAGAACAAATTTCTATGTTTTGACACATTGACAAAAAAATAACAAAATTTTATAATTAAGTTGTAAAACTAATTGAAAGAAGGTTTGTAATATGAAAGCCTTAGGATTAATAAAGCCAAACTTAGTTGCATGGATTGAAAAAGAAAAACCAATTGCAGGACCGTATGATGCGATAATTAGGCCAATAGCTATTGCGCCATGTTCTTCAGATGTACATACTGCTTTTGAAGGAGGAGCGGAAAAACCTTCAGGGTTTGTTCTCGGACATGAGGCAGTTGGAGAAATAGTTGAAGTTGGAGAATTGGTTAATGAGTTTAAAGTTGGGGACAAGGTTGTTGTTCCAGCAGGTACTCCAAATTGGCGTGCAAGAGGAATTCAAGAACATAATTTTAAGCATGCAGGGGGTCCTTTTTCAGGACTTGAACTTTCAGGATCAAGAGATGGAGTTTTTGCAGAATTATTTATGGTAAATGATGCTGATAATAACTTAGCTCTTATGCCTGAGGATATTTCTATAGATGATGCTCTTATGACAGTAGATATGGTTACAACAGGTTTTAGCGGAGCAGAACTTGCTGATATCAAATTTGGAGATACTGTATGTGTAATTGGTATAGGACCTGTGGGCCTTATGGCTGTTGCAGGAGCAAAGCTTCGTGGTGCTGCTCGTATTTTTGCTGTAGGTACACGCCCAGATTGTGTTGCTCTTGCAAAGGAATACGGGGCAACCGATATTATAAGCTATAAAGATGGAAACATTGCTAAACAAGTTCTTGAACTTACTTCAGGAAGAGGTACAGATGCAACAATTATTGCTGGCGGAAATGCTGAAACTTTTGCATTGGCTGTTGCTATGACTCGTTTTGGAGGAGGAAATATAGCGAATATAAATTACTTTACAGGTTCAGAATATCTGCCTATTCCTACATTAGCTTTTGGACGTGGAATGGCAGGGAAAACAATTAAAGGCGATCTTTGTGAAGGTGGACGTGTTCGTATTGAAAGATTGCTAAATATGATTCGATATGGAAGAATTCAGCCTGGAAAGATGGTTACTCATAAATTCTATGGTTTTGATAAGCTTGAAGAAGCCTTTTATGTTATGAGAGATAAGCCAAAGGATTTAATTAAGGCTGTTGTTTATATAGATTGGAATAAAGAAAAATAATAATACGAAAATCCAGCAGTTAAAAATAAACTGCTGGATTTTTATATTATAGATTTGCGGGCATCTTTTTTCTGAGATTTTCTACAGTTGATCTTATTAGATCATCTAAGAATTTATCTACTACTTTTGGTGTGATTCCGAATACTTTTAGAATATCGAATACCCAAGGAAGATTGCGTCTTAACTCTTCAACTAAGCCGTCTGTTGCATCATCTATGACATTCTCATATTTATAGTAGTTATTGCAGATGTATGTTATGAGAGCTGCAAGCATATAGTCCATTAATCTAGTATCAGTTATGAAGCCTTCAATGTCTTTAAATATATGCATAGAATCTTTTCTTATGGATGCAGTTATGTCTTCTATAATATCTTTAGTTATGTTAATGTTTCTTTCAAGAGTATTTGTTTCGTCAAAACTAGTATCTATAAAATCTTCCTCCGTTGATCTGTAAAAGCTGTCATAGTTATTGCTGTAATAATCCTGATAGTATGGCTGCATTTCATAGGATCTGTAATAGTCTTGCATTACGGGACAGTCATTGCAGTAATAGTAGGAATATTGATAAGGGTTTTGATAATACTGATTTTGATTATACCAGTAGTTATTATTCATTTTAAACCTCCAAACAAATTCATCACTATTATGTTATGTAAATTATTTAGAATTGACACAATACTTAATGTTTATCTATAAGCTTTTAATATTGCCATTAAGTGTGATAGAATAAGAAGGATAATTTTATACAAATTGAGGTGCCTAAGTAGTGGGTAAAAAAGTTATAATAGCGGAAAAACCAAGCGTTGCAAAAAATATAGCTGAGGCTTTAAATATAAAATTACGAAAAGATGGATATCTTGAAGGACAGGATTATATTGTAACCTGGGCCTTTGGACATTTACTTCAGCTTTATGATGCCAAGGACTACGATCCTAATATGGCCGGATGGAGAATGGAGAAGTTTCCTTTTATTCCACAGAGGTTTAAATATAAGGTTAAAAGTGCTTCAGGGGACAGAAATAAAAAAGACAGCGGCGCTGATAAGCAAATTAATATAATCAAGTATCTTATAAGCAGAGATGATGTAGAAGCAGTTATTTCTGCCTGTGATTATGATAGAGAAGGTCAGATTATCGGTGATATAATATTAAAATATTTAAGGGTGAGTAAGCCTATATACAGGCTTCTCCTTAATGAATGGACACCAAAGGAAGTTTTGGCTGGTCTTAATAAACTTAAACCCAATGATTTGATGAAACCAATGCAAGATTCAGGAATAAGCAGACAGTGGGCAGATTGGGTTATAGGAATTAATTTGACCTCTGTGGCTACTTTAAAATATCAAAGAGGTATGGGAAAGCCTTTAAACATTGGAAGAGTTATACTTCCTACTCTTAAAATTATATACGATAGAGACAAGGAAGTTGAAAGCTTTGTTCCAAATGATTACTTCAAGCTTCAGGGAACCTTTAAGACTGAAAAAAATGAAGAATACGAAGGTACCTATACACTAAAAGGTGAAGAAAAGTTTAGTGTTAAAAAAGACCTTGAAGAAGTTCTAAAAAATTTAAAGGGCAAGAGTGGTGTTATAGTAGATAAAGAGGTGGAAAAGAAAAAAGAATATCCTCCGTTTCTGTTTAATTTATCAAATCTTCAGGGATATATAACAAGCAAAAACAAAGGTTGGACCTCTGACAAGGTGCTTACTGTAGCTCAAGGCTTATATGAGAAAAAGCATATTACCTATCCAAGAACAGCAAGTTCTGTACTGGAAGAAAGTCTTTCAGGAAAGGCTGAAGAAGTATTAAAGCTTTTAAAGAGAGGACTGCCCTTTGAAGACGAGATACACTTTAAAGTAACAAAAAGAGTATTTGATAATTCAAAGGTAGAAAGCCACAGTGCTATTATACCTACCTATATTCTTCCCAAAACTCTTTCAAGCGATGAAGCAATTGTATACAATGCAATTAAAAATAGATTTATTGCTCAATTTATGCCTGTAGCTGAGGCTGAAGAAACTAAGATAACGACAAGAATAAATGATGCCTTTTGTGAAGGAGTATTTGTATCAAAAGGCAAGGTTCAGATTATTGAAGGGTGGAAAAAGATAGAGAGAATTGAATCAAAGGATGTTATCCTTCCATTTGTAAATATCAATGAACCGGTTCAGCTTGTTGCTTTAAAAATAACCTCGCATAAAACCACTCCTCCAAAGCACCATATTGAAAAGACCTTACTAAGGGTAATGGAAACCTGCGGCAAGAAGTTTGAGGAGGAAGACAGCAATGAAATGATGGCTGCAATACTAAGCGGCTTTAGCATCGGTACTCCGGCAACAAGAGCAGAAACTATCAAGAAGCTTAAGGATATAGGCTACATATACAGCAAGGATAAATCACTTATTTGTACGGATTTAGGAAGAAAGATAGTTGAGAACTTTCCAATAAAAGAGCTATTTGATTTGGAGTACACAGGAAGACTTGAAAAGACTCTATCAGATATAGAAAAGGAAAAATTTAATAAGCAGGATTTTTTAAAGCTTGTTTTCGAATTTGTAAGCAAGTCTGTTGAGAACATAAAAAAAGATAAGCCTATTATATTAAAAGATTGTTCTGAAAAGGCCAAAGCTTACGCTAATAAAAATTCAGCTTTAGAAGATAGAAAAATATCTGACAAAGAAAATAAGGATAAAAAGACAAGGGTGAAAAAAGATACAACTGATAAGAACCAAAGCTCTGATGAAAAAACTAAAGTTGAGACCTTTGGAAAATGTCCTATATGCGGGCATCCTATTATCGAGGGGCAGAGAGGATTTGGCTGCAGCAACTGGAAGAACGGATGCAAGTTCGTAATATGGAAGGAAGACGACTTTTTAAAATCTATTAATAAAAAACTTACAAAGACTATGGTGAAAAAACTATTGAAAGATGGAAGTATTGAACTTAAAGATGTTGGAATCTTACAATATGTAAAGAATGTTAAAGACAATAGTTTTAGCTGGAAGCTAAATACAATGCAGTAAAGTCCTTGTATTAATGATGTCATAAAATATCCAATCTTCAAGGATTTTTAGTACATCATTAATATATTAGAACTTTTGAATTGTATATAGAGGAAAAATAATTGGCAGAGGTGTTATTCCTCTGCCTGATTAACTTGCCGCACAAACTTGGTTTCTGCCGCAGCGTTTTGCTCTGTAAAGTCTCATATCAGCGGCTCTGAATAACTCGCTAAAGTGCATAGCTGTACTGTCAAAGTTATCAGTAACACCTATGCTGGCTGTAATCTGAATGGTTTTATCTCCATGATTAATTTTCAAGTTCCGTATCGTTTCTAATATTTGTTCAGCTTTATTTATACCATCCTTAAGGGAGGCTCCTCTTAAAATAACTACGAACTCATCTCCGCCAAAACGCCCAATCAAATCATCTTCTCTAATAATATTTGAGCAGGCTCTGCTGACTTGTTTTACAACTTCATCTCCAAAAAGGTGACCAAATTCATCGTTAATGGACTTGAATTTATCAATGTCTAAAACAAGACACACTATACTTTCATTTTTTTCGCTTGCTTCACTAAGCCAGTTATTTGTAGTGCTTTCTATATAATCGCGATTATATATTCCGGTAAGCTGATCAGTATAAGCTTTTTTCTCCAAAAGCATTATATTATATTTAATCTCAAGTTTTAGTGCTGCTAAAGAAAGCTCACGTTCATTAATTTCCTTTAAAATTGCTATATATTCCTTTTGAATCTTATAGCCCAGATTAAAATCATTCATCAGTTCACATAATTTACAGCGTTCTTCTTGAATGTCTTTTAATAAGTAAATATCATTATAACTTTCAACTATAACTTTGGCGCTAGTAAAAGATTCAAAAGCTTGTCTATATAAATTCTGTTCCCTATGCCATTGACCTTCCAGATCATAACACTGAGATTTTTCTCGCGGAAAGGAATCTAAAAAATGACTATTAAGCATTTCGTCAATCAAAACTTTTGAAAATTGAAAATCCTTCAGATAAATATAGGCTTTTGCAATGTTTAGTTTTACTCTTAACTCTAAAATAGGAGAAGCTGGCTCATGAAGCTTTGCGGCCTCAAGACCCAATATTCCCATTTCCAAAGCTTTATTATAATCTTTGTCTATCATGCAGATATGGCTATAGTTACTATATGAATTGCTCACAATATTATGTTTGCTAAGTCTTTTGCCTAAAGCAATGCTCTTTTCGAGGGTAGTTTTTGCTTTATCAATGTTTTTGTTATATTCATATATCAGGAAGGAAATATTGCAGGAATTTAATTTGTCTAAATCATCACCATGCATATTGCAAATAGTTTCATGTGCTTCAATACATTTAAAGGCTTCCTCTATATCTCCAATACAATAATAGGAGGCCGCAAGATTTATATATGAAGTCAAAATAGATTTGTAATCTTTCATTCCCATGCCGGCGTTAAGAAGGCTATAGGAATTTTGAATAGTTTCTTTATATTTTCCTTCAGATCTAAGTAAAGTAACTTCTTGCTGCAATTTAACCAATTCTTCTTTTGTCATAATATAACTCCTTTTAACCGCAGATGTTACAAATATTTTATTATAATTTCTTTTGCAGTTCAATGTTAGTTATAGATAAACATTACGAAAACTTAACTTACATACAATAAAAATAGCAAATATTCAATGATTTATTATTTTTGTAAGTTTATAACAGAAGTTGTTTATCTATATATAAATTAATGAAGATTCTGATTGATAATAATAATATATGTTATAATGAATTCTGAAAAGGAAGGTGCAGCAATGAACGAATCAACAAATGATTTATTGAATTTAAATGCTAAAGAGGCTTGGGAAGTTTTATATGGTAAAGAATTGACTACTAAAAAGAACATATTAGAGTATATTGAGCTTTTGAAAGTATTGAAGCAGGATAATATACCTAGCGAAAAGGTACAAGAAAATTATAATTTTGTTTATAAAGCTATAGAGGATTTAGGTGGAACTGTTAAAGTTAATACAAAATTATATTTAAAAAATCAATTAAAAGCACAGCTTGGGAAATTAGTTAAGGAAAAAGACCCAAAGCCTATTAATCATTTTATAGAATTTTTTAAGGAAGCTTATCCTGAAAATAACAGAAGAAAAGATTTTACATGGGTTCTTATGGATATCAATAAAATCGCAGATGAGCAGATTTGGAATACGCTTACCTATATTAATTCATGGATATTAAAAGAGGAAAATAATCTTAATGAAGATCAGAAAAAAGATATCATCAAGATGATTGAGCTTTTGGTTAAAAGAAATAATATAAGATATATTAATAATACCAGAAGCCTGGAGAAGCTGCTAGCAAGCTTAAACATTAAAATAGTATCCACAAAAGATAAATTTACAGTTAAATTCAGATAAAGATTTATTAATATAGAGAACTATTGTCTAATATATTTTAGTAATAACCTAAGAAAGAGGGATAAGTTATGGAGATATATTTAGACAATAGTGCTACTACAAAACCTTATAGTAATGTAGTGTATACGGTTTCAAAATGTATGATTGACTTCTATGGAAATCCTTCATCTATACATTCACTTGGTGAAAAGGCTAAAAAGTATCTTAATGAAAGCAGAGAATGCATAGCTTCAACTATAAATGCCAAGCCTCAGGAAATAATATTTACTTCAGGAGGAAGTGAAAGCAATAATCTTTTGCTTAAAGGCTTTCTAAACAAAGGGGATCACCTAATTACTACTTGCATTGAGCACTCCAGTATATTAAATTCAGCTGAACAATTACAAGATAAGGGTATAGAAGTAACTTATCTAAAAGTTGATGAATATGGAAGAATCAATATTGATGAGTTAAAGTCAGCGCTGAAGCCAAGTACCAAGCTAGTTAGTACTATGCATGTAAATAATGAGATTGGTGTAATTCAAGATATTGAAGCTATAGGAAAAACAGTTAAGGAGTATAATGGAAATATAAAGCTCCATGTAGATGCAGTACAGAGCTATGGAAAGCTTAAAATTGATGTTAATAAAATGAATATAGACATGCTTTCTTTAAGCGCTCATAAGATTCATGGACCTCGAGGTGTTGGAGCAGCATACATAAGAGAAAATACTCCATTGAAAGCTCTGATTAACGGCGGCGGTCAGGAATTTGGCTTTAGATCGGGAACTGAAAACCTGCCGGCTATTGCCGGCTTTGTACACGCTTCTAAGCAAATACACAAAAATATAGAACAAAACTATTTAAAAGTACACAATTTAAAAAATTATTTAGTACAAAAGCTTCAAAATATTAATGGGGTAAAAATTAATTGCAGAACTGATGATGACTTTCTTCCGTACATCGTTAGTATTTCGATAGTAGGAATCAGATCAGGAAAGGTACTGTTCTATTTAAATGACAAAGAAATATATATATCTAAGAGTTCAGCCTGCTCTTCAAGAAATCTAAAAGACAGCCATGTTTTAAAGTCTATAGGATTAAGACCCGAGGAAATAATGGGCGGTCTTAGAATTAGCTTTAGTGAGGAAAATAGTTTCGAAGATATAGATTTACTTGTGTACCATATGGGAAAGTGCTTAGAAAAGTTAAGAGGTGAAGCTTCCAATGAATAATATTTTAATCATTGGCGGGAGGCGCACCAGCAAGTCCTCGGAGCTTCTATCAGAAATAATGGCTCTATTAGATTGCAGCATCGGAGGGTATTGGGTAGATATAACAAGAGATAGTGAAAATAAGGATATAAGAATTTTTGATTTAACATCTCTTTATGAGGAAGACAGAAATAATGTGTTTTTCAGAAAGGATGACTCAACAGGGTTCTCTAAATTAAACATTGAGGTTTTTAACACTAAGGGCGTGGAGATGCTTACTAAAAGCTTTAATTATTCAGATGTAATCATTATGAATGAAATAGGTTTTCTAGAGTCAAAGGCAGAAGCTTTTACCGGTGAAGTGAAAAAAATATTAGACAGTAAAAAGCTTGTTATTGCAGCATTGAAGGATGTTCCTTGCCTGTATATTGATACAATAAAAAGCCGTGAGGATATATATATATTTAAAGTTAATGATAATAATAAGGATAGTATCAAACAGGAGATAATCAAGCTCTTGAGATTGTGGCAGGTCAAGCTGAAATAAATATAAAGGGCTGTGCATAAGTTTAAAAGATGCACAGCCTTTATAAATTTGCGAAATTAATCTAACTAAGTTTAAACTTATTAACTTGTTCCAGCATTTCTTTAGTCATTTCACTTAGGAATTGCGCGGAAACTGCAACCTCTTCGGAGGAGCTGTTCATTTCTTCTGCAGATGCGGATATTTCTTCAGAAGAGGCAGAAACCTCTTCAGCTACTGAGGAAGTTTCCTCAACCTTTTCTAGTATTATATTTTTATCATTATTAATGCTTACAACAGAAGAGCTAACTTCATGAATTTGAGGAAGTATTCCATTAATTGAGTTTATAATATTTTTAAAGGATGAGATTGTGTTATTTATTATTTCAACTTGATTTTCAACCTCTGTGTTCATGTCCTCAGATGTCTTAATAATTGACTCTGAATTTCCTGATATTCCTTTAATTAATGAATTTATACTTTCTGAAGAATCCTTGCTTTGCTCAGCAAGTTTTCTTATTTCATCGGCTACAACAGAAAAGCCTTTTCCGGCTTCACCGGCTCTTGCCGCCTCAATTGCAGCATTTAAAGCTAAAAGATTTGTTTGCTCAGATATACTGTTTATAAAGTTAGTAATTTCATTTATTTTGTTTATATCTTTGCTTAAGATAGAAATTTTACTTGTAAACTCGTTAAAAGCTGACATAACCTTGTTAACTGATTCAGCTAAAATCTGCATATTACTAGTGCTGTTATTGGCTACTGAATTGATATTTTTTGCGCTAAGGTTTACTTCTTCTATGGAATGTACTATGTTTTCAAGTTTTATAGCAAATTCATTTAAAATCATAGTTGTACTTATTAACTCTTGAGCTTGAGAGGAAGTACCTTTTGCAACTTCATTTATTGCTGTTGCAACATTTTCAGAGGAAGAAGTCATTTCTTCAGAGATTGAAGACAGATCCTCGGAATGTGAGTCTATTGACAAGGATTTTTCCCTTATTGTTTTAAGCATAGAAGCTATATTGTCTATTGTACGTGATAAAGTCTTCTGCATAATACCGAATTCATTGTTGCTTTTAGTTTCAAGTTTAACCGTAAAATCTCCATCAGCAATTATGTCCATAGTATTTATTAGTTTGCTTGAAGATTTCTTTATAACAGATGCAATATAATAGCTGATAATAGAAAAGATTACTACACAGGCAGCAAATATGTAAAACATGACAGCTCTTGTATTAGAGTACATTTTATCGCTTGCTGCATTTACTTGTCCAGCCTGCTTTTCGTTAAAATCTTTAAGAGCTACTAATTTTTCCTCACCCAAAGCACCGAGTTCCGAAAGATTATCCCTGTCATCATTTGAAACTTTTACGTTATCTTTTAGGGCAGAATTTATATTTTCCCAGGCCTTAACATACTCAGAGAAGTTAGCTTCAAATGCAGTTAAAGTTTGCTTTTCAGAATCTGTTAGGTTTGACTGCTGATATTGTTTAATACTATCATTAACCTTATCAATATATTGCCTTATATTATCGTCTGTTTTTGAGTTATATGCCATAAACGCGTTTGAAGCTTCTATTCTTATATTTAAGAAGTCGGCCCTCATGCCTCCTAGTCTGGCTATCGGCTGAAGATTGTTACTGTACATATTTTTCATATTATCATTAATATTTTTTATATTAACAAAGCCCAAACCTCCAACTAAAAAGATTAATAATAAAGATAGAATACTAATAATAAAGATAGAAGTTGATATTTTAAGATTTTTAAAGAATCCAGCCATGATTTCCTCCTCTGTATTTATGCAAATTGGTAATTGAGAAATATTTTACTAATTAACTAAATTATCGAAATAAAATGACAAAACTTTATTCACGTTGCAAAGTTTTTGTGTACAATGCAATCTTTTATGTGTATCATATTTTATGTAGATAGATTGAATTATTAAGTATTGAGGTGGGGATTTTATGTATCATTTAAAAAATTATATGGAGATATTGGTCGATGAGATACTGCCAGGTATGCTTGTTAAAGAAAACACTATTTGTAAGTGTGAAAGATGCGTTATGGATATTAAGGCAATAGCACTTAACAGACTACCGGCAAAATATATAGTAAGTGATATCGGAGAAATATACAGAAGATATGATGAATTAGGAAAACAGCTCGAAATAGATGTTATGGAAGCAATAATGAGAGCTATTGAATTAGTAAAATTGTATCCAAAACATGATGCTTAATATACTAAAGAAAGCCCGAAATAAAGGAGGCTTTCTTTTTTTATACAATTGACACGAACATAAGTTCGAGTTATAATATATATAGTTTCAACTAGTAAATCGCTATTTGAGCGAGTAAAACTCTGATGCTTCTTCAGGTTTTGCGAAACTCAAATAGCAGATTTACTTTGAAATTTATGTAGAAAGAAGGTGGGTAATATGTTTGAACATATTTTAAAGGCTTCACTAGAGAGGAATTTAATAATAACTATAGTGTATTTAAAGGGTAATGAGATTACGATGAGAAACATAAGAGTATTGGAATTAACAGGAGACAGAATTAAGGCATATTGTTACTTAAGGAAAGAAAACAGGGGGTTTAGAAAAGAAAATATATTGTCTGCTGCCTTTTTAAAGAATAATGAATTTAGAACCCATAGTGTTAAATGTATATAATTAATTTGCACTATTGTTAAAAGCCATGAAGAACTTCAAGTTTTTCATGGCTTTTAACATTTATATACTTATCTTGAGGAAGTGATACTTTGACGCACCCCAGGAACGGGTATATGGAATATTTAGGGCTTCGTAAGAATGATGTGACACTAAAGGAACGCTGCCTGAAAAACCTGTGACAATGGCAGAGTGAAAGATAAGTCCTTTATTGTCTTCGAAAAGAATTAAATCGCCCAGTTCAAGCATAGATGCATTTGAAACTTCCAAGCCTTTTACAGCAGGGTATTTATTAGCCTGATTAATCTTTAGATACCAATAAAGAGAATGTGCAACTGTCCAGGATAAGGACCATTTATTATTATTGTAAAACCAGCTGTATTTTGGATTGTAAGTCATGGGAGCACCGCCGGCATGAAGACATTGGGAAATAAAATTAGCACAATCTCCGCTGCTGTCGTTAACTATCGGAAAGTATCTGTAGGCGGGATTAGGCTTTAAAGCATAGGTTACTGCATAATTTACTGCCGCACTTCTGGAATAAGAACCTTGTCTGTATAGGTGAGTATCTTCATAGGGATTTAAAATATACATTATATAATCTCCTCAATATTATTAGGCTGTAATATATATTTTATGATTTAAGCTTGACTTTGCTCACCAAGATAACTCTCTTAAAATATTATAATATTTTTTAAAATCCGTGATATATGTTACAGCTTTATATGAGTTATTTTAGTAATATAGATCCTGTAAGAAATGAAAAACAAAGACGACCTAGAAGACTTATTAATATATAGATATACAGGGAGGGTTTTTAGTAATGAGTATGTTTTGTTATCAATGTCAGGAAACAGCTGGAGGAAAAGGCTGTACATTAAGAGGGGTTTGCGGTAAGACTTCAGATCTTGCTAATTTACAGGATTTATTAATGTATGTTGTTAAGGGAATATCTGTTGCTAACGTAAAGGCCAGAGAGCTTGGCGTTAATAAAGCAGAAACTGATAAATTCGTATTTGACGGATTATTCATGACTATAACAAATGCTAACTGGGATAAGGCCAGATTCTATAATTCAATTAGAGAAGGTCTTAGACTTAGAGATGAAATAATAGCAGCAGTTAAAAATGCTGGCGGAAACATAGAAAGCAATTATGAAGGTCTAACTTGGACAGGTTCAACTGATGCTGAATTAGAAGCTAAATCAGAGTCAGGAGACGTAAGCATTCTTCAAACTAAAGATGAAGACATAAGAAGCTTAAGAGAACTATTAACTTATGGTTTAAAGGGTATGGCTGCTTATGCTGAGCATGCAAACAATTTAGGCTTTGCTGATCAAGGAGTATTTGAATTTATGCAACGAGGTCTTGCAGCAACAACTGATGATACTTTGGGCGTAAATGATTATGTAGGAATAGTTTTAGAGTGCGGTAAGTTTGGTGTAGATGCTATGGCGTTACTTGATAAAGCAAATACAACAGCTTATGGGAATCCTGAAGTAACAAAGGTAAATATAGGAGTTAGAAACAATCCTGGAATACTTGTAAGCGGACACGACTTAAAGGATTTAGAATTACTATTGGCTCAGACAGAAGGAACAGGAGTAGACATATATACTCACTCCGAAATGCTTCCAGCTCACTACTATCCGGCATTCAAGAAGTATTCACACTTTGCAGGAAACTACGGAAATGCTTGGTGGCTGCAGGATAAGGAATTTGAAAGCTTCAACGGAGTTATCTTAATGACAACTAACTGTATAGTACCTCCAAAAGCTTCCTACAAGGATAGAATGTTTACAACCGGTGCAACAGGTGTTGAAGGCGTTAAGCATATAGAGAAGAAAGAAGATGGAACAAAGGACTTCTCAGAATTAATTGCACTTGCAAAGACACTTCCTGCTCCAACAGAAATAGAAAAGGGAGAAATCGTAGGTGGATTTGCTCATGCTCAAGTTTTAGCTCTTGCTGATCAAGTTGTAGAAGCAGTTAAAACCGGTGCTATAAAGAGATTCTTCGTAATGGCAGGCTGCGATGGAAGAATGAAGAGCAGAAACTACTACACAGATTTTGCTGAGGCACTTCCAAAGGATACAGTAATATTAACAGCAGGCTGTGCTAAATATAAATACAACAAGTTAGATTTGGGAGATATTAACGGTATTCCAAGAGTACTAGATGCCGGACAATGTAACGACTCTTACTCACTAGCTGTTATAGCTCTTAAGCTTAAAGAAGTATTCGGTTTAGAAAACGTAAATGAATTACCGATTTCCTACAACATTGCTTGGTATGAGCAAAAGGCTGTTATAGTACTGCTTGCTTTATTACACTTAGGTGTTAAGAATATTCACTTAGGACCAACACTACCAGGTTTCTTATCTCCAAACGTTACTAAGGTTTTAGTTGAAAACTTTGGTATCGGCGGAATAACAAATGTTGAAGATGACATGAAAATGTTTATGGGCGCATAATTTAATAGATGATTTTATCATGGACTTCCTAGAACTTAGGGAGTCCTGATTTTTTATTTAATTTAATGCTATAATATTAATAACATAAATTTGTGAAAGAAGGGACAACAATGAGGTATGCACCGGATAAAACAAGATATGATTCAATGATATACAATAGATGCGGAAAAAGCGGGCTGATGCTGCCGGCTATATCCTTAGGTTTATGGCACAATTTCGGAATTGAGGACTCTTTTGATAATGAAAAGGCTTTGATAAGAAAGGCCTTTGACTTAGGTATAACACATTTTGATCTTGCAAATAACTATGGTCCTCCAGCAGGTGCAGCAGAAGAAAACTTCGGTAAAATATTAAAGCAGGATTTTGAAAGCTATAGAGATGAGATAATTATATCTACAAAAGCAGGTCATTTAATGTGGCCCGGGCCATATGGAGATTGGGGATCAAAAAAGCATTTAACAGCAAGTCTTGACCAAAGCTTAAAGAGAATAGGTCTGGATTATATAGATATTTTTTATCATCACAGACCGGATCCCAATACTCCATTGGAGGAAACTATAAGAACCTTGGATTTATTTGTAAAGCAAGGCAAGGCTTTATATATAGGCATTTCAAAATATAGTGCTGAACAAACAAAACAGGCAATTGAGATGTTTAAAAGCTTAGGAACTCCATTTGTTATTCATCAAACTCCTTACTCAATGTTTGACAGAAAGGCAGAGGAAGGTCTTTTAGATTTGCTGGAGCAGGAAGGAATAGGAACAATAGTATTTAAACCTCTATACCAAGGAGTTCTCACTAACAAATATATAAATGGAATACCTCAAAATTCAAGAGCAGCAGGTAACTCCATATTCTTAAAGAAAGAAGACATAACAGAAGATAAGCTCCAGAAAGTAAAGGAGCTTAATGAAATAGCAAAAGAAAGAAATCAAACTTTAGCTGAAATGGCTTTAGCATGGGTATTAAGAAAAAAAGTTATAGCTTCAGCTTTAATTGGAGCAAGCAGAGTGGAACAACTAGAGGATAATATCGGCTGTCTTAAGAATTTAAGTTTTACTAAGGAAGAGCTTGATAGAATTGAGAATATAGTTTCTTAGTGCAGAAAAAATATACTACATATAAATAATGGGAAACTATAGAAATTTATTGTGAAATTTCTATAGTTTCTTTTCATGTTTATAATTAATAAAACATGTCCACAATATAATATATTAATAGATTTATATGATTTTAATAGTATAAGAGGTGGGCATGTGCTAGGTTTACTAAGAGGTTATAGCCTTGAAAATATAAAAATTAAATTTATAATAATTTATTTTTTTAATATTACAGATATAATATTTACCTTAATTCTTCTCAAATCCGGAGCATTTCTTGAAGCTAATATATTAATGAAAAATATAGTACAAAATGAAGCTTTAAGTTTAATAATAAAAATAGGAATTCCTTTTATTCTTTTAGCATTTTTATATATAAGATTAAAAGATGCTAGTGAGAAACAGCTGTTTTTGGGAAATATTTTAATAAATATATGCATGATAGCTTATTTTATTATTAATTTACTGCATGTATTTTGGATTTTTTTATTATTCCTATACATAATTTAATCATTTGTAGATAATACTATGTATGTTTTTTATGAGGCTAAAGTCCTAAATGTGACTTTTACGGCAATTAGCGAGCGGAAGCGAGTAATCTTTAATTACTCAGTGCTTCCGACTAAAAGGAGGTTAAAGGTCTAAATGACCTTTAACGAGTAATTTTTGAGCGGAGCGAGAGTATTAAATTACTCAGTGCTTCCGACTAAAAGGAGGAATCTACATGAAACTAAAGAGCTTAGCTGCCTTACTGGTTGCAGTTTCTGTAAGCACAGGAGTCAGCGTACATGCAGCAGTATTACCAGCAGCGGATATGCCAAGCCAGCCGGAGAAAAAGGTTGAAATGAAAGAGCAAAAGGAAAAGAGCGGACACCATGGAGGCATGTTTAGGGCCGCTAAAGAAATGGGTATTACTAAGGAAGAAATGAAGGAAGCAAGACAATCCGGTAAAAACTTTTTTGAGCTTGCTAAACAAAAGGGATTTAATGAACAGCAGGCAAAAGATATGATAATAAAAAATAAAACTGCAGCAATTGATGAGAAAGTAAAAGAAGGCAAGATAACCAAAGAAAAAGGTGAAGAAATAAAAACCAATATGAAAGAGAAGATTTCAAAATGGGATGGAGAATTTAAGGACCATAAAGATAAGGACCATAAGGATATAAAACAAGAAAATAAAGAAGAAAAAGAAGATTAATTCAAATTAGGGCCGGAGCTATTATCCGGCTCTAATTTTTTAAAAAAGTTATTATAAAATAATACTTAAATTGAAATATCAGTTATAAAATATGTATAATAATAGTAGGCTAATTATACATGCAAAGGAGAGTGTTTATGGCAATATTAAATTTACCTATAGAAGTAGTTGCGGTGTATGACTCTGCAAGAGAAATTAAACCAATACGATTTTATAGGATAAGTTCAGAAGATACAAATGAATTTATAAAAATTCAAAGAATAATAAGACGAGATAAGGAAAAGATTGATGGAGAGTACATAACTACTTTTACCTGTGAGGTATTAATCGATAATTCCAGAAAATTATATGATTTAAGATATAACCATGAAACCGGAGAATGGCTTTTATATAAAATGTGAAATAAACAGTATATTATTTTTTATACTGGTTATATTAACTAATGTGGGACTAAGACTTGACAATTTAATACTCCTTTTAAAAAAGCATAGGTTGATATTTAACCTGTGCTTTTTTAAAATTTAGGTGCTGTTTTAATAATAGTGTTGATATAAACATGTTCTTTGATATTGTAGAACGCAAATTACTGCAAAGCAGCATGGTTGAAGTAAATATTTATATATTTAAAAATTTTTATAGT
>KE993460.1 GCA_000466585.1 Clostridiales bacterium oral taxon 876 str. F0540 | reverse complement strand
AAATTTTGACTTTGCCATTTCTTTCTTCCTCCTTTTTTCAAATACACTCACCCTGGTGTGTTGTAATTTAAAAATATTTATTGGAGCCCATGACCGGGATTGAACCGGTGACCTCCACCTTACCAAGGTGACGCTCTGCCGACTGAGCTACATGGGCAATTTACATTTCTCTGGAGCGGGTGAAGGGAATCGAACCCTCGTGACTAGCTTGGGAAGCTAGGGCTCTGCCATTGAGCTACACCCGCCCAACATGCAACTAAATGTCACATACCAATTACTAATTCTAATATATAGAAACACATATGTCAATATGTATTTTTACTTTCCATATAAACTCTTTTCAAGTTTTCTTTTTACTCTTTGAAGAGCATTATCAATTGATTTCGCATGCCTATTTAAATCACATGCAATCTCTTGATAGGATTTTCCATCTAAGTATGAAGATAAAACCTCCATCTCCAATTCAGATAAAACCTCTCCTATTTCTCCTTCTATGTACTTAAGCTCTTCCTGACTGATAATTAGTTCTTCAGGATCTGTTACTTTAGCCATGGATAATATATCAAGCAGTGTTCTGTCGGATTCTTCGTCATAAATAGGCTTGTTCAAAGATATATATGTATTTAAAGGTATATGTTTCTGACGAGTTGCAGTTTTAATTGCAGTAATAATTTGTCTTGTAACACAAAGTTCAGCGAAAGCTTTAAATGAAGCCAACTTATCCGGCTTAAAATCCCTAATCGCCTTATAAAGTCCAATCATGCCTTCTTGATAAATATCTTCTTTGTCTGCCCCTATCAAAAAGTAGGACTTCGCCTTAGCTTTTACAAAATTTTGATATTTGTTGATTAGATATTCCTGAGCTCTGGTATTACCTTTTTTTGCCTCGATAACGATTTCTTCATCTAGCCTATCTTCAAAACCATAAGAGTTTTTAGCATAACTTACCCTGTTTTCCACAATATCCCCCCTAAAGCAACACAACACCTTAACAATGATTATACATTACAGATATTTTTTTCGTCAAGGGATTTTATCGGCTTCTACGTATTTTTTCAAGTTTTTCCAAAACATCCTTCTGAATTCTATCTTCTAACAGGTGTCTTTTTTCTGAATATTTTTTTTCTGTTTTAACGCTTATTCTATTTTCAGTTTCCCTGACATCAAAATAGAACTCAAGAGAGGACACCCTTATAGCCCCTCTCTGAAATACTAACTGCTGTTCCAAGGAATCAGAGGTTACTACACATACTTCTATTTTTCGTCCAATACTATCTACAGCTTTTTCAATATAGCTGTCAGCAGTTTCACCTTCTCTTGTATATACTACAGTCAAATGATCACTAATCTTTTCTTTCTTTTGCAAACTTCCGCTAACCATATGAGCATCAAACACTATTATTACCTTATATCCCTTAAAAGCAGCATAGTTTTGAAGGTAATCTATAAGTTTTTGCCTAGCCGCTTCAAAACTATAATCCTTTATATCTCTAAGCTCAGTCCAGCTGTTTATAACGTTGTATCCATCAACGAAAATATTTCTCAATTTTACTGCCTATTAAATCTTTGTTTTAAAATTTCGTACATCATAATTCCGCCAGCTACAGAAGCGTTAAGAGAATTTATGCTTCCTACCATTGGTATCTTAGTAAGCACGTCACACTTATTCTTGGTAAGTTTTGAAATACCCTTGCCTTCACTTCCAATTACTAAAGCTAACGCTCCACTAAAATCAACATCGAAGCAGTAACTTTCTCCATCCATGTCTGCTCCATAAATCCATATACCATTTTCTTTAAGCTCATCTATAGCTGCATTAATATTTGTAACCTTAGCTATTTTCATATGTTCAATTGCTCCGGCTGAAGATTTATAGACTACAGGTGTTATTCCAACATTTCTTCTCTTTGGAATAATTATTCCATGAGCCCCACATACCTCTGCGCTTCTTATTATTGCTCCAAAGTTATGCGGATCTTCAATCTCATCTAATATTATTATAAAAGGTTTCTCTTTTTTTTCTTCTGCAAGCTTTAAAATATCTCCAATTTGAAAATATTTGTATGGAGTAACTATAGCGATAACTCCTTGATGAGCATTTGATATAGACATAGAATCAAGTTTTTTTCTATCAACTTCTTTAACAACTATATGATTATCTCTAGCTAAAGCTAATATTAGATTAATAGAGCCTTCTACATCTCCTTTTGCAACAAAAATCTGCTCTATTGTTCTATCTGATTTTAGTGCTTCAATGACAGCATTTCTTCCTTCGATTAAATCTTCTCTTACTGGCAGTTCTTCTCTTTTTTCTTTATTATCAACGTCATTTTTAAACAACCTTTTATTGGCCTTTACCTCTTTATTTTTGTTATCTCTATCTCGGAAATCCTTTTTCACATTATCCCTTCCTTTGTACAAACATCATATTATTCTGCTTTTAAATGTATAATCTTATTAAGAATGTAGTTAAGCCTATCATTTTGCTCAGTAATATATAGATATCCAATCATTGTTTCAAAACCTGTAGCCGCACGATATTCCTGTACATCTGCATTTTTAGGTACAGTACCGGACTTTGAATTTCGTCCTCTTTTAAATATTGCTGTTTCATCTTCTGTAAGTTCAGATTCAATTTTTTTTATTAATTCACTTTGTGCATGTGCTTTAACAAAGGAAATTGCCTCTACATGAAGCTTGTGCACAGACAATTCCCTATTTTGATCTACAAGATAAGTTCTTACAAAAACTTCATAAACAGCATCTCCTATGAAAGCAAGGACCAAAGGATTAAGCATTTTTGCATCCTGAACGTTAAATTTACCTTTAAGTATATCAAACTCCATCTTTTATTTAAACCTTCTTCCATCTTACTCCTTGTGGAGTATCCTCTAGAACAATTCCCCTAGCCTTCAAATCATCTCTTATTTTATCAGAAAGAGCCCAATTTTTATCTTTTCTGGCCTGTTGCCTTTGGGCGATCAGTTCCTCTATTTCATCTTCAAGACTTCCCTTTGTAGACTTTTGAAGTATTCCAAGTGGTTCTCCTAGTTCTCTTATTAGTTCTAACGAATACTTAACTAATTCCTTTGATGAATTAATATCAACATTGCTGTTTATATCTCTTACTAAATCAAAGATTACTGAAATACCATCAGCAGTATTAAAATCATCATCCATCTTTTCTATATACTTATCTCTATAACTATCCAAGTTAGCCTTATATTTTTTTTCTTCATCACTCATTACTTCTACTTTAACTTCTTCTAAAAGACTTTCAAGATTACCTACTGCATTATATAGTCTATCCAATGAAGCTTTTGCTGAATCTAAAAGATCTACGCTGAAGTTTAATTGTGTTCTATAGTGTCCAGATAACATAAATAGTCTTACGACATCGGGATCATAATTTTTCAATATTTCTCTCGCAGTGAAGAAGTTATTTAATGACTTAGACATTTTTCTGTTATCTACATTTATAAATGCTGAATGAATCCAGTAATTTGCAAATGGCTTTCCTGATCTTGCTTCGCTTTGAGCTATTTCATTTTCATGATGCGGAAATACCAAATCTTCTCCTCCGGCATGAATATCGATAGTGTCTCCTAAGAGTTTATGAGCCATGCATGAGCATTCAATATGCCATCCTGGTCTTCCAAGTCCCCATGGACTTTCCCATGCAGGTTCTCCAGTTTTTTGCTTCTTCCAAACGGCAAAGTCCATTGGATCTTTTTTTCTTTCATCTACGCTTATTCTTGCCCCTGCTTGAAGATCCTCTAAATTTTGTCCTGATAGTTTTCCATATTCATGAAACTTTTTAGTGCTAAAGTATACATCTCCATCTACTTCATAGGCAAATCCTCTATCTACTAAGTCTTTTACAAAATCTACAATTTCATCAATAAACTCAGTTGCTCTTGGATTTATTGAAGCTCTTTTTATATTTAGAGCATCTGCATCTTTATAGTACTCGTTTATAAATCTATCGCCTAACTCCCTTACTGTTGTATTTTCTTCATTAGCTTTTTTTATCATCTTATCATCAATATCAGTAAAGTTCTGAACAAACTTAACTTTATAACCTCTGTATTCCAGATATCTTCTGAATGCATCAAACACTATAAAAGTTCTTCCATTACCTATATGAAAAAAATTATATACAGTTGGACCACATACATACATCCTAACCTCACCTGGGGTTATTGGTACGAATTCTTCTTTTTTCTTGGTTAATGTATTGTATATTTTCATTACATCTTACCTCCTGGTATTTATCTTCTATGAATTATTCAAAATTTGTAGATTTATACTATAATATTCTACCACACAATAAATCTCTATACGACATATAAAATTGATAAAATAAAACTCACCACTTAAGGTGAGTTAAAAATCATTACAGTGAAATTATATATACTAATCTAAAGTCCGTCAACTGATAAGTAATCTAATATTTTTTCTCCAATTACTAAATCTTCAGGTGTTGTTATCTTTATGTTGTTATAACTCCCTTCATAAAGATAAACTTTATGCCCATAATATTCTACAACACCTGTATCATCTGTAACCCTGATATCATCATTAATGCCTTTCTCATGGCAATCTAAAATTAAATTATACTTAAAGCACTGCGGAGTCTGCACCTGAAAAAGAGAGCTTCTATCTAAAGTATCAATAGAAAAGCCATTTTCGTCAACACATTTAATAGTATCCTTAGGCATCACACCACACGCACATGCCCCGTACCTTTCAGCATAAGATATTCCTTCTTCGATTATTTTTGTGCTCACAAAAGGTCTGGCACCGTCATGAATAAGTACAATATCACTGTTTTTTGCAGCCTTTAAACCATTAAAAACTGAATGTTGTCTTTCTTTTCCACCTTCAACTACAGATGAAATTTTTCTTATATCATATTTTATGACAATTTGATTAATACAATGTTGTATTTCATCTTTAGCAGTTACCAAAATTATTTCATCAACTAATTTGCAGGTTTCAAAAGCCTTTAATGTGTAATAAAGAACAGGCATGCCCTTGATATTAATAAACTGCTTATTAATATCAGACTTCATTCTTGATCCCTTACCCGCCGCAACTACTATTGCACTAACTTTACTCATTTTCAAAATCCTCTTTACGTTTGGCAAAAATCATTCTTCCTGCCGCTGTCTGAAGTACAGAAGTAACTATAACATCCATAGTTTCTCCTATGTGTCTTTTCCCTCCTTCAACAACAATCATAGTACCATCATCAAGATAAGCAATACCTTGTCCTGATTCCTTACCATCCTTTATTATCTGAATTGTCATTTCTTCACCAGGTAAAACCACCGGCTTAACTGCATTTGCAAGTTCATTTATATTTAAAACCGGAACTCCTTGGAATTCTGCAACCTTATTTAAGTTATAGTCATTTGTTATAACTTTTCCATTTAAAACTTGAGCTAGCTTTAAAAGCTTGCTGTCTACTTCAGCTATATCTGGAAAGTCTTTTTCATAGATTTGAACATCAATATTAAGTTCTTTTTGAATCTTATTAAGGATATCCAATCCTCTTCTTCCTCTATTTCTTTTTAAGCCATCGGAAGAATCAGCTATATGTCTTAGTTCCTCAAGAACAAAATTAGGAATTATTAATGGCCCTTCAATAAATCCTGTCTGACAAATATCAAATATTCTTCCATCTATGATTACCGAAGTATCTAATACCTTAGCATCACCTTTTAGTGTTCCTTTTCCTTTCTTATCTTTTGCACTGCCAGGCTTTTTCATATTAGCGAATATGGCCACCAATTCTTCTCTTTTTCTTACAGCGATATCAGCCCCTATTGATGCCAATACTATTGCTAATACAACAGCTACAACAGTCCAAAAGAAAGATACGTGGACAAATAATGCTCCAAGCAAAGATGCAATAATAAGCCCTGATATTGCTCCTGCAGTACCAAAAAGGATTTCATTTGCAGGTATTTTTTGAATGCTCTTTTCCATGTAGTCAATTGCGGTAAATATAATTTTATTAATCCACGGCGATACTAAAAAGAGTATGAATCCAAAAATCAGAGTACACACAACTAAAAATAAAATCTTTAGTATGATATTATTATTTAAATAGCTTAACCTTGAGAAATACTCTGGGTTTAATAAAAGCTGACCTATAACAAATCCCAGTATAAGTCCAATTATAGTAAAAAGACCTCGTAAAATCTTTTTTAGCAAAAAAATCACCTCCTCATAAAATTATTAACAAATTTTACAAATTTAAATCCTTTATTATTTAATATAACTTAATAAAATATATATTTCAAGAATTGATGGCTCTTTTTAATAATTTATTTAAGAATTTTGCCCTAAACTTCTTATAATGTTAAAAGCTTCCTCAAGTGTTATATCAAGCACAAGCATAGTTTCACTTGCAATAAGAGATTCAGCCTTATCTAAAATCTTTTGTTCCCCCGGCGGCATTAGGCCTTTTCTTTTTAAATAATATAAATCCCTCAGAACCTCACATTCGCCTTCAAAAGTTCCATTGTACAACTTATCATTATTTTGTCTATACCTCTTATTCCACTTTTTTTCTATTTTATCACACTCACTTGATATTATAGGTAAACACTTTTCAAGTATACTCTTGGTTACAATTTCCCTTACTCTATATGCTTCAATCCTGCTTACAGGTATTGATAAACTAATATTATCTATCATCATGGTAACATCAACGAACTTATAAATAGTATCATAAACTTTTCTAAATTCAACAGTACTTACAATTCCTGCTCCATAACTTGGTACAAATATTTTACTTCCAACACTTAACATAATTATCCCCCTATCCATAAAATTGTTTCTGCTTTATTATATAAATGTAGATTGAAATTTGTCCTATGGTTGATTGACAAAATTATCTAGAAAATCTTATAATTAAATTAGAAACAAAAGTTTTAAACTTTTTTAAGGAGTTGAGACTAGATGAAGGACGTTATCTTCGATGATTTTCAAAACTCTGTTAATGAATCTTTACTAAGACATAGAAGTATTTTAGATATAATGACAAAACTTCAAGAGTCAGAAGCCAGAATTAACAGAGCAGTTGCAAAGACTGTTACTAATTGTGGCTGTATGCAGGTTGAAGCTAAAAAGCAACAGATGCCATTACATAGCGATGATATAGATATAGAATCACTAAAGCATCAGCTTCAAACTCATCTTTCTGGAACAACCTGTGAAAACTGCAGAGATGTATTAGAACGGGAAATAGGAAATCATATGTTTTACCTTGCTTCTTTATGTAACTTACTGGACTTAAATCTTTATGATATTCTATTAAAGGAATACGATAGAATAGATACATTAGGTAAATTCTCATTAAGATAAATAAAAGCAGCATCCGATTTGTGATGCTGCTTTTATTTATATTGGCTTATCTATCATGATCTGCTCTCTTAACCTTCTTAATCCATTTTTTATAGCTTTTGCCCTTGCTTCTCCGATACCTTCAACTTTATCAAGCTGTTCATAGGATGCTTCCATAACTCCTTTAAGTTCCTTAAATCTTTTAATAAGATTATCTATAACCCCAGAAGGTATTCTTGGAATTTTATTCAACATTCTATAACCTCTAGGTGATATAAATGTATCTACTAACGGAACTCCGGTGTACCCAAGCATCTTTGCTATAATATCTAAATTAAGAAGCTCTTCTGAGGATATATTTTGTATCTGAATGTATATTTCATTATGATCCAAATTACTTTGGCAATAATCTCGAATCAAAAATATACCATCCTGCTCAACGGATTTAACTAGCTCATTTAATTGCATAGATATTAGTCGCCCCTCATTACCAAGCTCGCAAATATATCTTTCTATCTCACTTACAATTCTTAAAACCATTTCTGTTCTTTGAATTGCTGTTATAACATCAAATAAAGTAGCCAAATCTTGAAACTCTAATAGGTTTAAGTTGCTTATAACCCTGTCTAATACCGATACATACTTTTCCAAAGTCTGAAGAGCCTGATTTGCCTTACTTAAAATAACACTACTGTCTTTCAATATATACTTTACATTTCCCTTATATACTGAAATAATATTTCTTCTTTGAGAAATAGCAATAACTATGGCTCCAGTTCCTTTAGCTACTCTATCGGCAGTTCTGTGCCTGGTTCCTGTTTCAAAAGTAGGTATACTTGAATCAGGAACTAACTGCGTATTAGCAAACAATATTCTTTTCAAATCACTGCTTATTACAATTGCACCGTCCATTTTAGCAAGTTCATAAATGTAGGTAGGAGTATAATCCGAATTAATTTCAAAACCTCCATCGACTATATCAAGAACCTGCTCACTATCTCCCAGTACTATAAGTCCGCCTGTTTTAGCTCTTAATACATTTTCTAAACCCTCTCTTAAAGCTGTGCCAGGTGCCATGATTTTTAAAATATTTAAAAGCTCTCTGTCCTTTTCAATTCTCAAATAAATCACCCTACTTAAAAACTTTATTTAAAGCTTCTTTAAGAGAGGAAACTAATATAACGTTCGCATCCTTAATCGAAACCTTTTCTCTGTTTCTATATGGAATTACAATATTCTTAAATCCCATTTTTACTCCTTCATTAACAAGTCTGTCGCAATAGGATACCGGTCTCACCTCTCCAGTAAGTCCCACTTCTCCAATTATTAGAGATTTCTCTACCCCAAGCTCTTTTCCCTTCATACTTGAAATAAGTGCCATTGCAAGACCTAAATCTCCGTAGGTACCGTCAATATTAAGCCCTCCAACCACATTAACATACACGTCGCAGTTATAAAACGGAATTCTAAGTTTTTTTTCTAATACAGCTAGTATAAGGCTCAACCTCGAATTATCAATACCTACGGCTGTCCTTCTAGGCATTACTGCTTTTGTCTCGCTAACCAAAGCCTGAATCTCAACTAATATAGGTCTCGTTCCTTCCATTATACCTATAACAACAGCACCTTCCTTTGTAGCGCTACTTTCCTCAAGAAATACTCTTGAGGGGTCTGTAATTTCTTTAAGTCCTGCATTTGCCATTTCAAACACGCCTATCTCGCTTGTAGTTCCAAAACGATTTTTAACTGTTCTTAATATCCTAAATTCCTCAGTTCTTTCTCCCTCAAAAGAAAGTACAGTATCAACCATATGCTCGAGAACTCTTGGTCCCGCAAGTTCGCCCTGCTTTGTAACATGAGCAACTATAAAAAAAGGAATATTATTGGTCTTGCCAAGTCTCATTAAGTCACTTGAACATTCTCTTACCTGAGAAACACTTCCCGGAGCTGAAGTTATTGAAGCTTTAAAAAGAGTCTGTATAGAATCTATTATTACAAATATAGGCTGTATTTCATTAACATGCTCCTCTATAGCATCAATGTTAGTCTCTGAAAGGATATAAAGCTCTGGTGCATTTACCTCAAGCCTATCTCCTCTCATTTTTATCTGCTCCTCTGATTCCTCGCCAGATACGTAAAGCACCTTCCCGTATTTATTTGATATATTGCTTGCACTTTGAAGAAGAAGTGTAGATTTTCCTATACCGGGATCCCCTGATATTAATGTCAGCGATCCTCTTACCAGACCGCCTCCTAATACTCTGTTTAGTTCAGATATCCCAGTATCGAATCTTTCATATTCACTTGATTTTATATTAAGTATGCTCTTTGGCTTATTGCCGCTGCTAATTGTAATAGCTCTTTGAAAGTCCTGTGCAGGACTTTTTTGTTCTTCTGTCATACTGTTCCATGAACCGCATCCCGGACATTTGCCAAGCCACTTAGGTGTTTCATAACCACAATTTTGGCATACAAATACACTTTTTATTTTTGCCATAAAATTATCTCCCTTATACCTTTGTAGATATAATATTATAATCATAACCTATTAAACTTTCAATTGATAATATTACCTATATATTTTCCTCTTTAAATATCTATTAATCAAGTAAAAAATAATATCTATTCAAATAAAAAAGCTGTATGTTTTAATTTCAAACATACAGCCTTTAAACTGTTATTTTATATACTCAATTTCATTGTTAGAGCTATTTTTTAGTAAGGAAGCTGCTTCCTTATCAACTATTACTAAAACATTTTGATGAACTTGAAGCATAGAAGCAGGAACTCTTGTGCTTATTTTATCCTCAACAAGCTTAGCAATAATATCTGCTTTCTTTTCTCCACTTGCAAGCAATATTATTTTATCTGCTTTCATTATGCTTCCAAGGCCCATAGTTATCGCCTTAGTCGGAACTTCATCTATACTGTCAAAAAATCTTGAATTTGCTTTTATAGTATCTTCTGTTAAATCAGTTTCATGAGTATTCAGATTTAAGAAATCAGATGGTTCATTAAATCCTATATGCCCATTAGTTCCTATTCCTAGAAGCTGAAGGTCTATACCTCCCGCCTTTTCTATAGACTCATCATACTCTCTGCATTCTTTTTCAATATCTTCTGCAACTCCGCTTGGGACATGAGTTTTGCTTTTATCAATGTTTATATGATTAAAAAGCTTTGTGTCCATAAAATATCTATAGCTTTGAGGATGATCCCCCTTTAGTCCCTTATACTCATCTAAATTAAAAGAAACCGCTTTAGAAAAATCTACTTTTTCAGCTCTATTAAGTTCTATAAGCTCTTTATATACACCCTCTGGAGTACTTCCTGTTGCAAGTCCAAGAACTGCACTTGGCTTAACATATAGAAGCTTTGCTATTTCCTTTGCTGCTATTTTGCTCATTTCTTCATAATTTGTTGCTACTATTACCTTCATCTTATTTTCCCCTCTCTCCTAAATATATTAACCTCAAGAACATATTTATCAGATCTGTAAACTGACTCTTCCACAAACAGAAGCTTTCCTTCTGATGTTATATTCTTACTAAAAGATTTAATAAGCGGTATGTTTTTATCTGTTCTAAATATTTCTTTATAATCTTCATCCATTAAAACAGCCTGCATTGAAGCTTCTGAATGATCTATAACATAACCATAATCTTTTATAATCTCATAAAAGGAATACTTTAACCTTTCTTCATTTATATAGCCGCAATAATCACAAGGGATATAAATGATTTCGTTTGCTATTACCTCTCCTTCTACAATCCTAAGCCTGTCAATTTTATAAATCTCTTCGAATTGAAGTAAATCTGTCAAAAACTCAGGAGTATGTATTCTTTCAAACTTCTTTACTTCAGTTGTTAATTTAAGTCCCATCTTTTTTACCATATCGGAGAAACTCATAATATCTCTCTGCTTTACTTTAGGCTCACAAACGAAGGTTCCTTTTCCTTTTTCTCTATGAAGTATGCCTTCTTGAACAAGTTCTCCAAGTGCCTGACGTACAGTCATTCTACTCACATTATACTGCTCAGATAATTCTCTCTCGCTATCAATGCACTGTCCAACCTGCCATATACCCTTGCTTATTTTGCCCTTAATCTCTTCTTTTAACTGATAATACACAGGAATAGGGCTATTTTTATCTATAATCACATTAATCACCCCGCTTGCTTAATTACATTATAATATATATACCTATAGATGTCTAGACCAGTTTAGTCTTAATTAACAATTAAGACTAAAAATTTAAATGAATCTTGTCCTTAGAAAACAATTAATTACTTTTAAAAAAGAAGATGCAGCATAACAGCAAAATATGTATTGGTACATGCTGCTTGGTAACATCTTCTTTATTATATATTTTATTTTAAGTATCCCTGTATCACATTTTTAACCTTAGGAACAACATAGCCGCTTCCGCCTTTATCTTGAGTATCTTCAATCATCATTATAACAGTCAGCTTCGGATCGTCGGTATTATAAGCTGCAAACCATCCATTTTCCTTTCCTTTTGTGTTTTGTTCGGTCTTATTAACTTCCGCAGTTCCGGTTTTTCCTGCTAAGCTTAAACCTGCTATTTTAGCATCCTTTCCGGTACCTCTTTCCACAACCTGTATTAAGTCTTTAGTTATAGTGCTGGCAATATCCTTTGAAAAAACATTTGCTTTCCATACCTTAGGAGCATCTGCTTTATCTTTCATATCTAGAACAGGGCTTAATATATTCCCATCATTAACAAAAGAAGTATAAATCATAGCCATATGCAGTGGATTCATCAATATCTTATCCTGTCCATATCCGCTATCGGCAAGCTCTACATCCCTATCAAGCTTTCCTATCTGAGAAGGAGCCATAGTATAAGGGAATGTCATTTTCTCACCTATCCCAAATTCTTTTGCACCATTTAAAAAATTATCCTTCTGAATATCTAGCGCTGTTCTCGCAAAGTATATATTGTCAGATGTTACTAATGCATCAAGCAAATTAACAGATGTATCATCTGCATGAACTCTTTTTATCTTATATGTGCCCCAAGATGAATCCTTTTGCCACTCGCTTCCTGTAATACTTAATTCCTTTGCAGGATCGAGTTTTCCTGTTTTAAGTCCTATTGCAGCAGTAACAGGTTTAAAGGTAGATCCCGGAACTACAGTCCCCGCAAATCTTGCTAAGAGAGGCTTTCCTGCGTCGCTTTCCAAAGATAAATAGTACTTATTGCTTATTTCATTAGCAAGAGTATTAGGATTAAAGGAAGGCGTACTTACCATTGCTAAAACTTCTCCGGTTTTAGGCTGCACTGCCACTGCAGTACCTGTATTTCCAGATAATTGTCCATATATACTGTTTTGAAGTTTAATATCAATTGTTAATTTTATATTTTCTCCATCCACTGGTGCTTTTTCTAAAACAACATCTTTTTTATTGCCCTTTTCGTCAGTAGTGTAAAGTGTTCCCCCAACTTCACCTCTAAGCCTTTTTTCGAAGAAAGATTCCAATCCCATCTTTCCTATAACATCGTTAGAATCATAACCTTGATCTTTATATTTATCCAGTTCTTCTTTATTAATAGTATCAACATAGCCGGTAAGCTGAGCTGCTGCTTCTTTTAATGGATACTCTCTTATTAGTGAATTGGCTCTTGGTGTCTTAACTCCCTTTAAGGTATCCCTTGCCTTAAGAATCTTATCCATTTCATTTCTAGATACATACATTATATTTACAGCTTGATCCGGGTGCTCAGTTTCATATTTCCCCTTAAGCTTGCTTTCTATTTCATCTGTTCCAACTCCTAAAATAGCAGCTAATTGAGATATTGTGTTTGCTTTATCAGCTTCTATTTCTTTCGGAACAACTTGGATAATATTAGCCTCACTATTAACAGCTAGGCCTTGATTATTTCTATCTCTTATTTCTCCACGTTTTCCAAGCCTCTTCTCATATTTAATTCCTTCACCTTTGTCTAGTTCCGGCAAAAGCATTTTTTCATCCCAATTCAGAAGCCATTCGTTACTCTTTCCCTGCTTCTCTTTAGTTAAATTCACCTCATAGGTAAACTTTTTTGTTCCTATAGGTGTTTCTAAAGTGATTTCTGCCGGAAAATGAACCTTTCCATTATCCTCTTTTATTTTTTCAGGATATTCCGGACTAATAGAAATTTTGCTTACTTTTGCAGTACCGTAAACATTTTTATATCTGTCTACAAAATATTTTTCATCAACATTCTTTTTTGTGTCTGCAGATACTAGCTTGTACATAGATGAATAGTCGCCTTTTTGCAAGTAACCTATGTATTCCTGAAAAGCTGACTTTGGGTCTTTAGCTTTGGAACATCCTGAAAATGAAACTAAAGCCAGAAGCACTAAGCCTCCTGCTAAATATTTCTTATGTTTCACTTTATCTACTCCCCTTTTAATTTTATTAAAGGCGATGTTTAATAAAAGTGTTATAATTTTTCAAGAAGATTTGCATTTAATAAAACCTTACTTATCACTTAAATATTTTTATTAAACATGGTCTTACTAAAAAGGACATAAAACCCTCCAAGTCTTATGCCCTTTTTATCTATAATTTTATTTTATATTAAGCTTTTATAAAACTCAACCCGTTTTCTGAACCTGTAACCTTTACTTTATCACCCTTTTTAATATTTCCTTTCAATATTTCTTCTGAAAGCTTATCTTCTACAGCCTTTGTTATAGCTCTTCTTAGTGGTCTTGCACCATAGGTTAGATCAAAACCTTCTTTAGCAAGATAATCTTCTGCTCCCTCATCAAAAATAAGTTCTATATCCTGCTCTTTAATTCTATCTGCTACAGTTTTAAGCATAAGCTTAACTATATACTTTAAGTCTCCTTCTGCAAGCTGATGGAATACGATAATATCATCGATTCTGTTTAAGAATTCCGGTCTGAAGGAACGTTTCAATTCATCCATGACATTTTCCTTCATCTTTTCGTATTCATTTTCTGCTTCTTTTTCACTATAAGCTGCAAATCCTAAAGTTTTCTGCTTTTTAATAGTACTTGCACCTACGTTAGAAGTCATTATAATAATAGTATTTTTAAAATCTACAGTTTTTCCTTTTCCATCAGTAAGTCTTCCATCTTCAAGTATTTGAAGTAATATATTAAATACATCAGGATGTGCTTTTTCAATTTCATCAAATAATACTACTGAATATGGATTTCTTCTAACCTTTTCAGTTAATTGGCCTCCTTCATCATAACCAACATATCCTGGAGGAGAACCTATAAGTCTGGATACTGTATGCTTTTCCATATACTCAGACATGTCTATTCTTATCATGTTATTCTCATCGCCAAACATAGCTTCAGCAAGTGCCTTTGATAGTTCTGTTTTCCCGACACCAGTTGGTCCAAGGAATATAAAGGAGCCTATCGGTCTCTTAGGATCTTTTAAGCCTACTCTGGAACGTCTCACTGCTCTGGAAATGGACTTAACAGCCTCTTCCTGACCTATAACTCTATTATGAAGTATTTCTTCAAGCTTAAGAAGTCTTTCTGATTCCTTCTCTGTGAGCTTTTCAACCGGGACATTGGTCCATCTTGAAACTACTGCAGCAATTTCCGGTTCTCCAACAATATGATGAGTTGATCCTTCGTTTTGTGTTCGCCAATTATGCTTTTGATTATCAAGTTTATCCTTTAATTCTTTTTCTTTATCACGAAGTCTTGCAGCCTTCTCAAAATCTTGAACACTTATAGCATCTTCTTTTTCCTTTGTTGTTTTTTCTATCTCTTCTTCAAGCTGCTTTAAGTCTGGCGGTGCAGTCAGGTTTTGAATTCTAACCTTTGCCGCAGCCTCATCAATAAGATCTATAGCCTTATCAGGAAGGTATCTGTCTGTAATATATCTATCTGACAGACTTACTGCTGCCTCTATAGCCTCATCAGTAATTTTAACTCTATGATGAGCCTCATATTTATCTCTAAGACCTCTTAGTATTTGAAGGGCTTCTTCTTTTGTTGGCTCTCCCACGGTTACCGGCTGGAATCTTCTTTCTAAAGCTGAATCTTTTTCTATATGTTTTCTGTATTCATCAATAGTTGTTGCTCCTATGCACTGAATTTCTCCTCTAGCAAGAGCCGGTTTTAAAATATTTGAAGCATCAATAGCTCCTTCTGCTCCCCCGGCACCTATTATTGTATGAATTTCGTCTATAAACAATATAACATTGCCGGCTTTTCTGATTTCTTCCATGACCTTTTTAAGTCTATCCTCAAATTCTCCCCTATATTTTGACCCTGCTACCATAGATGAAAGATCTAATGTTACTACCCTTTTGTCCTTTAATATCTCCGGAATATTTCCTGTTACAATTCTTTGTGCTAACCCTTCGACAACTGCCGTTTTACCTACTCCAGGATCTCCTATAAGACAAGGATTGTTCTTTATTCTTCTGCTCAATATTTCAAGCAATCTTTGTGTTTCCTTATCTCTTCCTATAACCGGATCAAGCTTTCCTTCAGCAGCCATACTAGTTAAATCTCTGCCAAATTGATCTAAAGTAGGAGTTGTTTCTTTCCCGGTTGCTTTATGTGGAGCAGCTTTCCCCATATTGGGCTGCTCTCCTGAAGCTCCCCCTGCCATACTATCAACAATATCTCTTCTTAGCTTCTCAAAATCAGCTCCTAAGTTGCTCAATATAGTAAATGCAACTCCTTCCGATTCACTAATTAAAGCAAGGAGTATATGCTCAGGACTAATATAATTATGTCCTAGATTCCTTGATTCTAAGAGACTAAGTTCTAAGAGCCTCTTTGTTCTTGGAGTTAATGGTATTTCATTTTTATAAAGTTCTGCATCTCCTTTACCTTCATACTCCTCAACTAAGTTTCTCACATTTTCTGTAGTTATACCTGAACTATTAAGAATTTTTCTTGCTATCCCGTCTTCCTCTTTTAAAATACCAAGCAAAATATGTTCTGTTCCCACATAACCATGTTGAAAACTTTGAGCCTCCTGCTGAGCATACATAATAACCCTTTGTGCTCTTTCTGTAAATCTTGAAAACATCATAGTAATCACCACCTGTGAATTATTTATTAATCTAAATCATTGCCGCCAAGCTTTTTTCTGACAAGCTTAGCCCTATTGAAATCTCTGTCCTTTTCAGATAACTTTCCATTTGAAATAAGCTGAAGTGTTGCAGGTTGAGTTTCAACTAGCAGGGAATTTAAAACCTGAATATCTACATCTTTAATTATGCCCATTTCTACTCCCATTCTTACATTTGAAACTAGGTTTAAGCATTCTTTTGAATTTAAAAGTATAGCTGATCGTAAAATACCAAGAGATCTATATATCTTATCTTCAACTTCATGCTTGTAACTTTTCATAAGCTGTTCTCTGGACCATTGTTCTCTATCAATTATCTGAGCTACAACAGCTTTCAAGTTATTTATTATTTCTTCCTCGCTCAAGCCTAAGGTTACTTGATTAGATATTTGATATAAATCGCCTTCTGCCTTAGAGCCTTCTCCAAAAAGTCCCCTTATAGTCATGCCAACCTGTCCAACTACATTTAAAATTCTTACCATCTCATTATTCATAGATAGTGCCGGAAGATGAAGCATTACAGACGCTCTAAGCCCTGTTCCTATATTGGTTGGACATGCAGTTAAATATCCAAGCTTTTCATCAAAAGCAAAATCCAGTTGTTCCTCTAAGAGATTATCAAGTTTATTGGATAAATCATAAGCCTCATCTAAGTTAAAGCCTGATGTTATGCATTGAAGTCTTATATGATCCTCCTCATTGAGCATAATGCTTACTACTTCATTTTTATCAAGTATAAAGGCAGATTTCGTAGAATTCGCTAAAAGCTTTTGGCTTATGAGATGCTTTTCGTAATACGCTCTGTTTGTTAGCTCCTCATTCATCCAAAGATATTTGCTATTGTAGTTTTCCTCTGTATAAGAAGAACTATAAAATGCGTCCTCAATATTTTTAACTATATCTTTTCCTTTTTCATCTGACAGTTTATCAGGAAAGGGAATTTCCCTTAAATTTCTTGCAAGTCTGATTCTGCTGCTTAAAACAATATTATTATTATCCCCGGCTTGAATCCAATTTTTCATATCTCCTTAACCTCCTTTTCTTATGGAAGCTTCATTATTCATTATTTTGAAGAGATTTAATCTGATCTCTTATCTGAGCTGCTTTTTCATACTCCTCATTAGCAATTGCTTTCTGCAAATCTTCCTTCAATTTAGCAATACGTCTTTTCTCAACTATTTCTTTGCCCATTTTTTTAGGAAGCTTTCCAACATGCTCTAGGTTTCCCTGAACTTTCTTTATAACAGGATTTATACTTATATTAAATTCCTCATAACAATTGCTGCACCCTAAAAGTCCATTCTTCTTAAATTCACTGTAAGTAGTTCCGCAGTTTTTGCATGTCAATTCACTTGTCTTAGTAATATGTTGAGATGGGCTCATATAGTCCATTAATCCACTTAAAATGTTTTGAAAAGTAAATGCTGAGCCAAAACTGCTGCTTCCCTCACTGTGAATGCCATTTAGCTCTTTTGCACACTGTTCACAAAGTCTAAGCTCTTGCTTCTTGCCATTTATTATTTGGGTAAAATAAACATTAGCCTCATTTTTATTGCAATTTTCACATAACATATTTTTCACCTCAATTATAAAAAATATAGGTTTATGGTAAATTATACCATAACATATTCAATTAATAAACAACAGCAGCTGACATCGCCTTTAGTATATCTGCTCTTAACTTATTTTTATTATCTAATGCCCCTAATGTTCTGTCATTAATTGCAATTTTCATTAAAATGGCTTCTCTAGCTGTAATTATATTTGCCTCCAATAGTCCATTAATAATTTGTACGCCTCCATCATAAGTTAAGTTATTTCCTATCTTTTCATTTATCGCTTCCAAAAGGGATTTATGATGTCCAAATTCAATCTTTTTAATTACTATACATCCACCGCCCCCCCTTTTACTTTCTATGTAATAACCTTTATCAATAGTAAACCTGGTGGTTAAAACATAATTTATCTGGGACGGAGCACAACTAAAATAATTCGCTAGTTCATTTCTTTGTATCTGTAACTCTTCATCATCATTACTCTCAATCATTTGCTTTAAAAATTCTTCAATTACATCTGACAGCCTTGCCATAAATGCCCTCCTGTCTTGCAAAACTTTCGACTTTGACTTTCTTTGACTTTAACTAAATAATAATATTTTAATACTTTGTAATCAAGAGTTAAAATATTCATTTTTCAACCAATAAACAATATTAGATAGCAATATCTCTTTCTTATTAAATATTTCTCAAAATTTCTTCATTTATATATAAAATATAAGAGCAGATTTTAATCTGCTCTTTCAAATATACTATTATATTCCGTCATTTTCATAATCTACTTCTCTAATATTATAAACATTTCTTATTGTAAAGGTACTAATAGTTCTATAAATATCCCTAGCCTGATCCATTGCAATACCTGAGGCTATAACCTCTCTTACTATTGCAGGATTTGCTCTTTCAAAAGCACCTGCAATTTCTGCAGCTCTTATCCTTATATTAGAAGGTCTTTGATTCATATTTATGTTTCTTAATGTAAACATAACTACTGCTTTTACAATAGCAGCTTTTCTATCCTCATCAATAGTCTCAAGCTTACTAAATATATTGGTTTGGCTGCTTATAAGTTTTGTAATCTTCTCAGCCTTTTGATTTAGGCCGTCAAGTTGTTCTTCTTTAACAATATTAAGTACAAAGCATATAACACTTCTAAGTATCTGATTGGCACGATATTCCGGTACTCCGTAAGACTCCATAATATTAAATATCCAATAATTACTTCTTTTTAATTCATTTATTAAAGCCAAACCCGTTGCTTCTATTGTTCCCGTAAATCTTGCATAATTGTCAACTGTATAATTAACTATAGTTCTAAATATATTTTGCACAGTGTTTGTATTGATACCATATCTTTTAAGCTCCTGATATAAATTAGTAAATTGAGTGTTCACCATATTAATAATTCTATTGCTGTCCTGCATTGGCTGTCTCATAAAATCATAATCTAACTCTTCTCTTTCAAATAAATCATCGTCTTCTATTATTATAGGCAGTCTAGTCAGCTGGTCTGCAAAAATAAGCATTTTAACCCTCCTTTAATCGAGTATGTTTCACCTTAGATTATTTACCAACGTTAATAAGGTACCTGTTAAAGTCATTTGGTACTTTACCACAAAACATCTCTTTAATCAGTATATGATCTGATTTATAAAAGGGTTATAATAGGCTAATATTATTTATTCTGAAACTGTATCAATTTATTTTTCAAGAGACCTCTTTATTAAATTCTGAACTTTGTCAGGAAGCTCTCTAGCCTCTTCCTTTGATAATTCTAAAGTAGCTATTGGCTCCAATATATTTACTTTTACCTTAGCAGGTTTAATTATAAGACTTTTCTTTCCCATTATTTTATATGAGCCGTCAATTGCAACAGGAACAATTGGAACACCGCTTTTTAGAGCAAGCTTAAAGCTTCCTGCTTTAAACTCTCCCATTTGCTGTCCACCACTTCTTGTTCCTTCAGGGAAGATAACCATTGAGTAGCCTTGTTTCAAATAATCGGCTCCTTCATTAATACAATTTATTGATTGTCTTATATCATTTCTATCCATAAACACACATTTCATCTGTCTCATCCATGAAACAACCAAAGGCATTTTAGTAAGCTCAATCTTTGCTATAAATCCTTTTGGTCTATTAATATATGTCATTAGTATAGGAATATCAAAATTACTTTGATGATTGCTTACGTATAATACCGGACCTTCAGGTAAATTCTCTTCTCCAGTTACAGTAATCTTAGATCCACTTAGAGCTATAAGAAGTCTTGTCCAAAGACTCGTCGCCTTATGTACAACCTTAATTCTTTTTTCATTCTTGTTTTGTTTATCTAAAAGCTTTGCCCTTAATAAGGCAGGTATGCTTAAGATTAACGATATCCAAAACCATATAAACCATATAATTGTTCTTAACATAATATCCTCCATTTTTATTATTTATTGTGATTATTATATCATATATTTTTGACTTTGATAAACTTTCCTGCAATGTTATAATAACAGCAATAGTTATATATAGGAGGATTTGCCATGATTGAACTTAGAAAATTAACAACTGAAGATTACGATGATATAGTTGATATATCTAAAAGCATTTGGGAGGGGTCAGATTATCTTCCTAAACTTTTTCATAAGTGGGTTAATGATGAAGGTTGTTTTCTTGGAGCGGTTGATACTGAAAAAAATAAAGTTATTGGTGTAGGAAAATTTTCTATCCTGCACGATAATACCGGCTGGCTTGAAGGTCTAAGGACTCATGTTGATTACAGAGGCAAAAAAATTGCAAGGCTTATAAGCGAAAAACTTATTAAAATATCTAAGCTATATCTTCAAGAAGGTAAAATAAATAAAATAGGTTTTGCTACATATATAGATTCAGTAGAGAGTATTACCCTTATGCAAAAGTTAGGTTTTAAATTAGAAGAAAAACTATATCTTATTAATAAAGAGTATGATAATTTAGATCCTAAGCTTTCCTTATATGATTTTAAAGTTGAGCCATGGAAATTAACTTATGAAGATTTCTTAAACCTCGATTATATAAAAAAAAGAAATGGTCTTCTTGACTTAGCCTTTGTATTCCAAAAGCCCACATTAGAACTATATAATGAGCTGGTTCAAAATGAAGGCTTTGTAATTATAAATGGTTATAAAGGTATCATTAAGCTGAAGAGCGAGGCGTACTTTGCAGTTGAAGGTGATGACTTTGATGGAATAAATACCTTCATGAATTACTGTTTGTTAAAATATAAAAATACAGGGTTATCTGCTCCATTAACAACATTCACCGAACAAGATAAAACTCTAATTTTAAAATTAAAGCAGTCAGGCTTTATATCCTGGAGTAACTGGCAGCAAGATTATTTATATTTCCTATACAAGTAGAAAATACGGATGATGTTAACATCATCCGTACAATATTTATATCTCTCTTAGACTGTTAAGAGTTTCCTCTATCTCATCCTTAGGGAGGTTTCCTTTTTCAAGTTCCTCTTCTGTTTTACCTAACAGCCTTTCATAAAAGCATATTCCTAAGTTAACTATATCCTCGCTATTATTAGAATCCTCAATAAGCTCATAAAATATATCTTCCGCTTTATCATATTTTTTAGTAATTTCATAATACTGAAAAAGCAATTTCTTGCTTTCGAAAGGTATCTCATATTCATTTATATCATTAAGTATTGATTCTATATTTCCCTTACTCTGATCTAATAAGTCATAATCCTTTAAAATAGCATTTACATAAATATTAAAACTTTTTAAGCTTATATTAAAGGCTTTCATAACATCTCCTTCAGCCTTAAATATATCGCCATCAAGCTTTAAAAGTTCGGCAAGTATTAATAGCTTTGCACCTTCTGTAGATTCATAGGAAGCTACAAAATTCATCAGATCGGTATATGAAAGATTCTCAGCCAGCTCTTGATTTAAGCCTAATAACTGCTTAAAAGCCTCTCCTATAGCCTCATGGCTTTCTTGAAATTGCTGTGTTTTATTAAGCTCAAGAATTTTAGTTATTGTTTCTGATAATTGTTTCATTTTTGTTTTAAAATAATCGTTTTTAATCATAGGTTATTCCTGCTCCCGTAATTGATTCTATAAATTTTTTGAAGCTTCCTTAATCAGCCTCTTAAATAGCTTTTTCATGGTCTCATTTGTAGCTGCCATCATTTCAGGATGCCACTGTACTGCTACAACAAATTCTTTATCCTTCATTTCAATAGCCTCAACAGCTCCATCCTTTGCTCTTGCAGCAACTCTAAATTCATCAGCTATATCCTTAATAACTTGATGGTGAAAACTATTTACATAAGTATTATCACCGATAATTTCAAACAGCTTGCTTTCTTTATCAACTTCTATTAAATGAGTGGCTATATGCGCTTTAGCATTTTGTGAATGTTTTATATAGCACCCCGGCATATAAGATAAGTCTTGATACAAGCTTCCGCCATATGCCACATTGAGTATCTGCGCGCCTTTGCATATGCCTAATATAGGCTTATTAAAATTAACAGCTATTTTAATTGCCTTTATTGTAAAGTCGTCTACAAGCGGATGAATAAAGCCTAATTTCTCTCTTGGTTCATCTCCGTAACGCAACGGATTAACATCATATCCACCTGAAATTATAATTCCATTCAACATACTTATTTGTTTTTCTATTATTTCATCATCGAGAAGAGGAGGAATTATTACAGGAACTCCTCCTGCTATATGTACAGCTTTAATATAGTCATTATTGACATAGGACCTTTCTGCCCCTGCAAAAATATCATTTTCAATTAAAAGTAAATTTCCTAAAACGCCTATTACAGGTTTTTTCATAAACCTTCCCTCCTAAAAATCATTTATAACAATAAAGCCATAGCATAACTGTTTGTAAAGGTTCCATCAGCCAGTTTTTTATCCTTTATAAAGGTCCCTTCAACCTCAAAGCCCATTTTTGTATAAAGCCTTAATGCTCTATAATTTTTAGTGTCAACTTCAAGGGTAACTCTCAAAAAATCATAATTTTTTGCCCAGTTTATAGCTGCCTCCATGAGCTGCGTCCCTATTCCTAAACCCCAAAACTCTTTAGCTAATGCAATTCCAAGAGTTCTCGAATGTATTAACCTTTTACGGCTGCTTCCATGCAATCCGCAGGTTCCTGCTATTTTGCCATCAACTTCTGCAATAATAAACAACTCTTTATCATTACACAATTTATCTTCAAGAAATTCTCTTTCCTTTTCTAAAGTCATATTAAATTCATCCGGTTCTCTTAAGAGAAAGGTAGTTTCATTATCTATTTTCCTAATAAGTTCAATAAGTTCTTCTGCATCATCTACTCTTGCATTTCTTATTATAATATTTTTATCCTTACACATATATTTTATTTCTTTAAAACTCCCCATGATGTTCGCCCCCAATTAATTTAATGAATAAATTATACCATAAGTTCCAATATGTTTATCAATATATTAATTAACTATGGGCAAACTATATCTGTGCACCTCCCTAGCACAATTTTTATTTTTGTAAAAGGTTGAAAAGGAGAAAACTATGAGCGATAAAAATTTGCAGGAAACAAAATTACTAAATGAGCAAGCAAGAGCTAATTCTACACCTGATGGAAAATCAAAGATAAGTTTAACTCAGGGCGTTACTGGCGCAAATTTCAGCAGCAGCGTTAACAACCTTAACCTTGAAGAAGCAAAAAAGTTAAATCAGCAGTCAAAAGCAAATAAAGGTCTTCAATAAAAAATTTTAAGCTAATAAAAAACTCTAGTAAAAAGTACAAATCTTATACTTTTTACTAGAGTTTTTTTGTCTAAGCTTTAAAAATCAAACTTATGATTCGTTAATCAATTACATAAAAATCATGTCCGAAATACCGGTGCCCTTATTTTGACACCTATCTCTCGATAGGTGGGTATCCTCACAGATCATTCAATCGCTCTCAATGCCGTTAAAGGTCTCACAGGTGAGTACATTTATCTATCTAGATATTGGATTCCCTTAGCTTTAATGTAGGTTCAAAAGAAGAGCTTAGCGCATATTCCAGAACACATGATTTATGTAGCACAGTAGGTTTGTTCCTACTGTGATTTATATAATATCACAAATGATTTTACGATACAAGGGGGACTATTATGGGAATTAATCCAATATAGATCTTATTTAGTAAACTGACAAGTATATGAATCCTTTGTCAGAACATCAAAATTATATCCCATTGCCTTAAGACCTTCAATTACATTAGAAAGAGCATCTGCAGTAGTTGTCTTGGCAGCACTTTCATGCATAAGTACTATAGCTTTTTGTTTGCCTTTCGCCCCATTTAATACATTCTTTATTATTGCATCCTTAGATAAGGTAGTTGCTGAGGCATCTGAGGAAGAAACATTCCAATCAAAATATTGGTATCCTAGTTCCTTCATTTTAGGTATAAGCTGTTTTCCCATAAATTCTTTACCGCTGTATCTCCAGCTTACCTGATTGTTCGAACCTCCCGGAAATCTTAATATATTAGGTCTTATTCCTGCAGCCTCATATATAAAATCGTTTAGTTTATTTGTATCTGCTATATAATTATCTACAGAGGAGTAAACGTAAGAATAATTATGTGAAGCTGTATGATTACCTATAGAATGCCCTTCCGCGGCCATTCTCTTCAGCATTTGTCTTTGAAACTCCCTGTTTTCAGGCTTATCAATTATATTAGGAAAAAAAGTAGCTTTAACATTATATTTCTTTAAGGTATCCAAAATTTTTATTGTATTATTAGACATAGCATCATCAAAAGTTAAGTATACAATTTTATCGGTTTTATTCGGTGCCTCCTCATGCTTCTTTTCCGGCTTTATTTCAGGTACAGCAACAGTCGGATTACTATTCTGTTCTATTTTTTGTTCTACTTTTTCTTCTTTGCTTGCAATAATCTTTTCATCAATAACTTTATTTATTTCTGATTGAGAACTTTGACTTTGCAAATTTTTCTCTTCATTAGTCGCCAACACTTTATTATTCTCTATTTTAGGCTTGTCTTCTACTTTACTGCAGCCGCTTAATATACACACAGTCATAGACATTACTATAGCTATTAAAGCTAACTTTTTAACCAATCCCTCTTCCCCCTTAAAATAAAATTCATTAATCAAATAAAATCCCCTTTAACTCTTCCAGTGAATGTATTATAAAGTCTGGTTTTTCACTATAGGTTACATTATTAGTATCATACAAGCAGGAGCTTATATTTGAATTTTTTGCTCCCATAATTTCAAGTTCTCTGTCCCCTACTACTATTACCTTGCTTTTATCTATCCCATATTTATCAATTAAATAGTTAAACGCCTCCGGATGCGGCTTTCTCTTAAAGCCACTATGCTTATTAACTACCTCAGTAAAACACTTCTCCATATTATATGCTTTCAAGAATTTATAAGTGCTGTTACCTCTATGAGTTAATATAAAATTTCTTCCGCCCTTTTTAGCTATTTCCTCACAAATTTCCTTTGCATACTTAAAAGGAACAATTTTATCAATAGGTGCTTCTTTCTCATAAGCTTTAAACCTACTAATAAAGTTTTCACTTATTTTATAGTTCTCACTGAAATACTTAATTGCATCGGATACAGAAATTTTTATATACTTATGTATATTATCATCTTGGTTTTCTATTCCATCGTCTTTTAAAGCCATCTTAAAGGCATATATAATAGACGGATATGTATCAAATAAAGTGCCGTCGAAATCCCATATAATATATGTATATTTCATGACTCTTCCCCCAATATTTACAATTATTTAACATATAAAATCTCTCTATATAAACATACAACAGACCATAATACTTGTCCATAAAAGCAATAAAATAATTTACATTATGACAATAATATTTTATTATTAATGTATAACCATTGTCGAATGGGAGGAGAAAACATGGGAAGTTGTTTGAGCACCACAAGCATTTACTATAAAGATATAGAGGAATACAAAACTGATATTAATACTGTCATAGAAAATATGATTATTAATAATGAACGTTTAGTATTTTCAGTCGTAGCAGAAAAAGCATCAATTACTCCTTTCGTAATAAGACAGTATCCTGATCTTAGAAACTATATACTCCAAACAATGGTAAACTATAAAGAGATACAAGTTTTAAAGGAAAAGATAGAAAAAGCTGCTGCAAGTTTAACTAAATCAAATAAAAGTCTCACATTTTTAGCCATAATAAATAAATGCAAATTTGACTCCAATATGGTTTATCAAAACCAATACATAAAAGAAAAAATAAGAGACATATTAGCAGAACAAAATCAAAGGAGCAGTCTTTAGAAAGCTGCTCCTTTTCAAATAATTTATTTACTTTTTCTCAATCCATCCACCCCATTTAAAACTCTTACTAAAATCAACTTCTAAAATTCCGCAATAAGGTATATTATCTTGGTACATAAACTGTCTCATTACAACGCCATGAGTTACAACAATTATTTTGTCATAGCACAAATATTTCTCTAACCCTTTAAAGGCCCTGGCAGCTACTGTACTAAGCTTTTCCCAATTTCTTTTATAACTTTCTGCATATTCTCCTTTACACAAAGTGCATTCTTTACTTGCAGCTTTAACTACATCATCAGATATAAAGTTAAAACTTAAATCAGGCAGCCATTCATGAATATCAACTTCAACCTCTATATCAAGGTTTCTCTCCTTTGAAATAATAGCTGCAGTTTGAAGTGCTCTTGTATATGGCGATGATACAATAAGGCTTGCCCCATTAAGTCGCTCATCCTTTGCTGCATTCCTCGCCAGCTCCTTGCCTCTTTCGGTAAGCTGAGCTAAATCTATTCCATGTCCTTTAAATTTCCTTTCGGTAACAAAACTATAATCTGGTTCCCCATGCCGTATAAGAATAAGCTTTGTCATAATATTACCCCCCTGTAATTTCTATTTATTATGTAAAAATTATTATGCCTTGCACCACTTAAATAATTTGAGGCTGCATACTCAGCAGCCCCTAAAGAAGATGTTTATTCAGATTCTATATATTTATTTTGTTTCACAATAAAATATATAGAATATATAATTATACTAAAAGCTAAAAACCTAAAGCCAATAAATATTGAATAATAAGTTGCAAAATATCCAAAAAATAATCCGCATATTATAGTAAATACTCTCAAAGCAAGTGACTGAAAGGATTCTACAGTAGCTCTTATTTTTGATTCAGTTCTATGGTGAAGATAACCTAATACTAAAGGTTCAACGATACCATAAGCTGCAAAGGAAACTATGAGCGGTATAATACCTGAAAATGATTTTAATACACTTGCTCCAAATATTGATGATGAAAGAACTATTATTACAGTAGAAAAAATCATCTTGTTTGAAAATTTATTTTTAAGCTTATAAGCATATATTCCGGATAAGCTTGAGGAAATCATTCTTGAGGCACTTATAACTCCAAAAAGAATAACCGGAATATTTATAGCCTGAAGATAGGTCTGCCAAAATTCATCGATATAAGTGAAAACAGCTCCTGTTACTATACCAAAAAATAATATGAATTTAATAGCTGATTTATCTTTTAAGAAATTAAAAGCAGCTTCAATATGCCTAAAATAACTTATATCTTCTTCCTTTTCATAAGCTGCTTTTGGCTCTTTAAAAAAGCAGGCTATAATAACTGAAATCAAAACACTCATCAATGACATCCAATAGGTAGTTATATAACTGCTTTTAGCTGCGACAAAACTGCCTGTAAGCGCTGCAAGCATAGCAGCAAAATAATCATAAAAACCTATTCTGCCTAGAACTCTCTCAAAGCATTCTGTATCTTTGTTCATCTTAAGAGATTCAAACACCAAAGCATTGCTTGTTCCGCTGCATAGGGATTTACCTATCCCTGCCATAGTTACAGCTAAAGCAAAATGCCAAAAGCTATGAGCGTATATCAAAATTATAAATTCCATTAAAGAAAAAACTGCATGAAGTACCATTAATATTTTTTTGCTCCATTTATCCGCTAAGGATCCTGTAGGAACTTCCAGCAATATAACAACAGCAGCATAAATAATTTCTATATATACAACCTGCTGGCTTGTTATTCCTCTCGAAGCCCAATAAAGCCTTTCTATAACATAAGCAAAAATCAAGCTGTGAAAAAATGAATATGCATACATCAAGTAAATATTAAGTTTGTATCTAAATAAATTATTATCCATTATATCTCCTCCTTATTAATAAAAACAAAACCTAAATAGTAAGGAGGCGGACGAGGATAATTTATTATATAGGTCTCTAATAAGGCTTAATTAGGCGGCATAAAACAACCACTCCTTTATTTTGATATTAATCTCATACTTTTAAATTATATAGTCCTTCAACTTCCTTTATTAATTCATTGCAGGTCTTTTTAGCCTTCTCTGTTTTAGTTCGAATATCTTCTAAGCTTGAAATTTGATAGTAATACTCAAGCAATTTAACTTCCTCATTAGGTATATGATTTGATATATGTATAAAATGCAGATAATGATATTTAGGTGTATATTTAACTCTCATAAGCTGTACCAAAGGATCAGCAACATATTTTAAATAATATATGAAAGCCTCCGGGTAATTGTTTCGCTCAACATATTTAATTACTCTAGAATGCTGATTATACTTGGCCTTTATTTCATCGATAATATCTTTAATTAAACTTATGTCTACTTTTTCTTCATCCTTTAATATTGTTATTACATTTGACTTATCAAATATTACCTTAGGAAATTCAAGTATATCTCCTTCTATAAACCTTACCTCATTTTTATCTCTGCTGTGACTTTGTATACAAAAATCAATTATTAAGTATGGGCTTGTTCCCTCTATATGATAGTAATTTTGATGAATTTTAGGATGTGCATGCTTTATGCTGTACTTAAAATCTAATTTTCCAAGCTTTGATAGCTCTTCTTCAGCTAGAGAAAATACTCTGTCCTCATATCCATCCTTCACATCAAGCCAGATGTCTATATCCGAATACTCATCTACTGCATCTAATGAATCCGCACCCTCAAGCCAATAGGCATAAACCTCGTCCATCGAAATGAATTTATCTTTAATAGCATTAATTATTGTGGTTCTATCTATGGAGTTCATATATTTTCTCCTTACTTAAATGTTTTGAAAAACTTTTTCAGTTCCTCCTTAGTACTATCATTTAGATTATGCCACCTCACTCCTTGTACTGCTCCTTCCAAGGCACATAACATACTGCAGCATGCTGTATTGTCAATTACCTTAATTCTAGTAAAGGCTTCCTTGCTGCCTATGTTTATCAATTCTTCCGGAGTGTTGATATCTACATCATTTAACTTTTTCTCCAATACTGAACCTATATTAGGCATTTTGGATAGTTTTTCCAATTAAATCATCTCCTGATTATTTTTATCCTATCAAGTACTTCAAAATAATATTTCTTCAACAACTTTATAACCTTTAATTATATTATAAGTTATAATTTGGCATACATATATATTTTTTATTTTCCAAGCTTTAAAACTTTTAATGCTCACTACCATAGTTACTAATCCTGAACATGAATTTAAAGGCAGTTTGCTTAAAACTGCCTCTATTACTTATATAGTAACAGGAATCCATATCTCGCAGACATAATCGTCACAGCTTGTATCTCCCGGAGGATATACCTCTATTTCATAATCAGCTGCTCTTTTATAGCCGCAAGTAGTAAACCACTCAGTAGTTATTCTTGTCCACATCGCATCAATAGGATGCTCCTTACCTGCCAAGTTTCCTCTTGCCGTAAAAACTGCCCATTTGTTAGCTGGAATAGTATATACGTCTAAATCAGTTAAAATATTATCATCCGCCTCAGCACCGATTGCAAGTAATGTTTCTCCATTTTCAAGTGTTTTTGTAAAGCCCATTTGCCACATAGGAGCACGATATAACTTATATTGATCTCTAATTTTTTCATTCATGCCGTGATTTAAAAATTCATCCCAAGTATTCCAAACCTCTCCTGCTGCCTCTCTCCAATCATTTGCAAGAATGTTTGCAGATTGCCTTTGTATTTTCCTAACCATTCCTATCAGCTTAATTTCTTGTTTTTCTTCGATACGATACTCCATCTCTACATCTCCTTTAATTGAAATATGAAAAGTGATGCGAGGATATGCTTTAAGCTTTACACCTAAATTTCGAGCCATCTTTGGAGTAACACCATGCATTTCATAAAAAGCACGGGTGAAAGCATCAGGGGAATTATACCCATACTTTAGAGCAACATCTATTACTTTCATACTGCTCTTTTGCAAATCCAATGCAGAAAGCGTTAATCTTCTACGTCGAATATACTCAGACAAGGATATACCTATAATATAGGAAAAAACTCTCCCAAACTGATGCATTGAGCAGCATGCAATTTTTGCTACTTCATCATACATAATATCCTCATCCAAATGATTTTCAATATAATCTATGGTAGCTGTCATTCTCTCAATCCATTCCATATTGCACCACCCTTTCGTATTTAATCTTAACAAAGGTGACTTTAATATTCCCTGCATTTTAGGTACAAATATGCAGGAATATATAGATAGGTTAATTAATTTAATATATTATTGTACTAAAATATTAAATCTTTTCTTAGTATTGCATACATATCGCAGTCCTGAAATCCGTCATGACTCCTATATTTTTGCCGCAGTCTGCCTTCAAATTTCATTCCTCCCTTTTGCATTACCTTGCCGGATGCATCGTTATTAATTGAGTGATATGCTTCTATCCTATTGAAGTTAACCTTAAGAAATCCAAATCTAATAACCTCTCTTAGTGCTTCCGCTGCAATTCCTTTCCCCCAGTATGATTTACCTAAACAATAGGCCACCTTCGCGCACATATCATATTCATTTGAACAAATTAAACCTATACTGCCAATAGGTTCATTTGTTTCTTTTAAGGTAATTGCCCATAGATAGGTTTTTATGTCATTATATTTTTCAATGCGTTTAATCAAAACAGTTTTTGTATCATTAATATCCTTATGTGCATCCCACCTCATATACCTTGCAACTTGTTCTTCACTTGACCAATTGTTAAACATTTGAGCAGCATCTTCTATTTCAAATCTTCTTAAAATTAGCCGTTCGGTTTTAAGTTCAACCGTTCCACAATGTGTCAGCACTTTCAGTCCCCCAGTTTTTAAAATTTATTATGTGCCAAAATAATTATGAGCTGTTAGAACAGTCGTAATTATATCAACATTCCAATTTCTTTAACAAGCTATTAACTCTATATGTACAGTCTTCTCTTCTCATTTCAATTTTGCACCAGGAATCAGATAGAGGTAAATAAATATTATTTTTCGACTCTGCACCCATGTCCCAGCTGCCCTCCTTTTGTCTATTCTCTTGAAGCCAGTTTTTAACAAACATAAGCTGTTCTCTGCTTCGTGGATTTGTATACTCAGAAAGCAATTCTATAGCTCCTAAATATAAGCTTGCTTCTTTTGATTGAAATTCCTTAGGCAAAATATTTAATTTCCTCGGAAAAATATAGTAAATTCCATTTTCTTTATTCAAAATATATTTAATAACTAAAGGCTCTATTTCTTTATTCAATTCTTGTGACAGTAATGATATTTGATAGAAGGATGTAAAGTCTATTAATCTCTCTCCTTTTACAGTCCTTTGAAAAATATCCTCATAGGTTTTTAAATAAATTAAATGATTATATTCTCCATCTTTAAATGCTTCACTTATAATGCGGCTCCACTGCTTGGCAATAATGTTGGCAAGCCTATCCTTATATGTGAATCTTCTGATCCATACAGCAAGCATCATATGGCTGAAAATATCAAAATCAATTACCTTTTCTTTTCTATCAGGAATCTCACTTTTTCCTTTAAGGCAATTATGCATATAATTTACTGCTCTTTGAATCGGTTCATCCTCGATGGTAAAGCCTAGTATATTAAGTCGTCTTAATGCTTGTTCTGTAGTTAAAGACTTATAGGAGGCTGGATTGCTAAGCGTATGAAAGTATCCCCATGAACCGTCTTCCTTTTGCAGCTTAATAATTTGATCAGCCCATTTTGTATTTTTATAGCTTATCATATTTCTTCCTTCTCCTCCCTATTAGTTAATATATTCTTCTTAATATGTAAAATCCCTTCATTATACTACATAAATTTCCATATATAAAATAAGAACTCTTTTTGAAATTTTTAAGAGTTCTTAAATGCTGTATATTAAATTTTTCATACTACTAAGTTAATCCGGGCATTACTAATTGTTCATATGTATTTTTTTCTTCAAACTTATGTAGATACTCAAAGCACTCGCCGACATCATATACTATGTCATTTGATTTGCACGTACTTTCAAATATTCTCATTAGCTTAGCATTATTGGGACTTGGCAGCTGATATGCATAATTAAACTTTTTAATATACCTATCCTTCATTCCTGGGAAATACTGATCCAGCTTTTCATAAAAATACTCCCTATTTCCTTCCCTCAATGTTAAACCCATGCCAAAACAAATGATTCCATGGACTTTTGCCTCAATGCAATAATCTAAAATCCCCTTAATATTTTCCTCAGTATCATTAATAAAAGGTAAGATAGGACTTAGCCAGACTACAGTAGGAATTCCATTGTCGCGCATTATCTTTAAAACTTCAAATCTCTCCCTTGTCGTGCTTACATTTGGTTCTATAATTTTGCATAAAGCTTCATCATAAGTAGTTAAAGTCATTTGTACCACACACTTTGTTTTTTGATTAATTTTTTTAAGCAAATCTAAATCCCTCAAAATTCTTGCCGATTTAGTCTGTATTGCTAGTCCAAAGCCATAGAAATTAATAAGTTCAATACACTTTCTTGTATTTCCAAGCTTTTCTTCTAAATGTATATAGGGATCACTCATGGCGCCAGTTCCTATCATGCATTTCTTTCTTTTTCTTTTAAGCGTCTCTTCTAAAAGCTCAGGAGCATTTACTTTTATCTCTATATCTTCAAAGTTATGCTTCATCTGATAGCATCTGCTTCGTGAATCACAATAAATACAGCCATGAGTGCAACCTCTGTATATATTCATACCATTCTGAGCTGACAAGATGCCTTTTACTTTTGTTTCATGCATAATCTTCTCCTCTTTACTTATATAAGTCTTCTAATTAACTGCAATATCATCTTCCAGCTGTCTCGTAAATTCTTCAACAATTTTATGTTTCTCATTCCAATAATATTGCGCCTTTTCAGTTACCATTGGATTGATTAAACGTTTATTGCTCCCCATAACTATATGCTTATAAACATCAAGATAGCTTTCTGCTCCTGTAATGCCTTTATCTAGAGAATACCATACTATTCTTAGTGCTCCTTCCTCATCAAGCAAATCAGCCTCCATAAGGATTATCAATTCTATAGGCGTGTCCTTTTTCTTCAGCAATCCCTTTGAAGAATGAAGAGATATTAAATCTTTTACCCTTTCAATAAATTTCAAATCCAAATTCATTTTCAGCCCATATTCATAAAAGATTTTAGCACTTCTTTCAGCATGAAATTCTTTACCCTCAGAACAGCCTATATCATGAAAAATCACAGCTGTAAATAAGATATCTGTGTCTACATCTTTTCTTTCTCTTACTAATCTTTTAGCCTATCCAAGTACACGCAAGGTATGCTGATATTTAGACCTAAATGCCATTAATGGATTAGGGGGTACATCTCCATGTATAGCAAAATAGTCTTTAACATAATTTAAATGTTCTTCATACATTTATTATATCTCCTTTATTATATCTCCTTAAGTCTATAACCAATATAAAGTTCTTATCTTTTAGGTTTTAATGCTATTCCTTTAATAAAAGCAGGATGATTATTATCTCTTTCAGAAGTTATAATTGTCATTCCTTTAGGAATTGGCCACTTAACGCCTATTGTTTTATCATTCCATGGAACACCACTTTCATCCTCAGGGTGATAATAATCGGATAACTTATAAGCAAATTCAGCCGTTTCGGAAAGCACTAGGAAACCATGCGCAAACCCTTCCGGAACATATAGCATATTTTTCTTCTCAGCAGACAAAATAACACCAAACCACTTACCATATGTCTTTGATCCTTCACGGATATCCACTGCTACATCGAACACCTCTCCGCTTATAACACGAACCAGCTTTCCCTGCTGATATGTTTTTTGAAAATGTAATCCTCTAAGGACTCCTTTTTTAGACATTGATTGGTTTTCTTGAACGAACTCCATATCAAGCCCTGCTTCTTTAAAATCTTTAGAATTATATGTTTCTAAATTATAGCCTCTTTCATCTAAAAATATTTTAGGCTCAACAGTATAAAGACCTTCTATATCCAAACATTTTTCAAACTTAAACTTCCCCATCTTCAACCTCCATATATTTGTTTATAAATACAATTATTTTTTACACAAGCCAAACTTTACTAAGTCCGCTGCAAAGCAGTTTATGACCTGTTTATATATTCATCAATAAGTTTGATATCATTAATGTCTTTTATCTATGTATTGTTCAACCAAACTTGTTGTACCCCCTAGATCTATATCTCGAGTAGTTTCTTTAACTCCGTGCATAACTAATGCCGCACCTGAAGTTATCCAATATTCACTTAATGGCAAATTCATTTCCTTAAGTATTCTAACTATATCTTCTTTATATAACATTTAACTTCCTCCTATATATTATTTATTGAAAATATATCTTCATAAAAAATCATTTACTGTTAGATAAAATATACGCTCTGTTATGGTCACTGCTGTAACTTATGTGATCACCTTCGTCAGTTTTCTTATTTCCATAAATCCAAAAGACATATCCTTCAACAGGTAATTCTTCATTACTGATTTGCCTAAATCCTTTATCAGTAATCCAAAAGTTCTCAAAATCCTTTACATCCCAACCTGAATAAGTTCCTGCACATCTAACTGTATAATAAGGATATTCCTCATTTGGAATTGCTTTTTTTAAATCCAAGTGCTTTATTCCATAGAAAAATTGTTCTTCACCAATCAATTCATTATACTGAGGCCACTGGTTTACTTTAGTTGGCTTTATAATATATTTATTCTTATCAGTATTATAATCTACTCTGTATAAGACAGTACCTTTACTATCAATTGTCAAAAACTTATATGTTAATCTTTTAATGATTCCAGTTTGCTCAAAATCTGCTTGAAACTCTTCAAGTCTTGTATTCTCACCAACTCCCATTCTTTTTTTTATTACATTATAATCCGCATTAAAATCAATAGTATAAATATTATTACTTGCTGAACTTACTACTCGTCCTCTTTCAAAATATGCTTTTTCAATGAATGGATTTAAAATACTGCTGAAAAATGCAAATAAACCTAAATAAGCAATAGCCCTCTTCACAGGCTTATTAGTCCTTGGCCTAAGACATGCTGAATAAATAATAAAGCCCACTGGCAGCGCTATATTATTAAAGTTAAGCCTGAAGCTCCCTAATAAGTAGTAGCCAATTAGTTTAAACACCAAAAACTCTTCATTATCAGTTTTATATCTTCTATAAATATTTATAAAAGCAATTATTACTATCACAGTTGCTACTGCCGGCACTAGCATCAACTTTCCCCCTAAAAAATGATAGCAATGTAATTTTCTATCTAAAAATATACATCACTCCACAATTGCACCTCAATATATCCTCCAACTAATCCGTATTTCTCTGGAGTATTTCTAATAAATTGTGAAATATCTTGTTTTGATTCGTTAATTAGCCTAAATAAATCTTCTTTTCTCCATACTGTGTTTTCTGTTCTTCCCATATCCATAAGATGCATACTATCTCTTGGAGTAAAGCTTATATGTGAAGATTCAATATCCTTTAGTAAAATTTTCACTTTATTATCGTTGCCGAAAAAGCTGCGTAATCTCTCACTCTCAAGTAATGTGAAATAAATTGGATGACGAGTCTGAGGCTCTCCTTTTAAAGCTATAAATGTATCATATATCCATTCTTCTGTTCTTAACCTTTTATGATAATAAGTATTGAAGTAATCGCCATATCTATCTCTTTTTGAAAGACTTTCCTGAGATAATTTACTTGCCAAAGCATAGGCTTCTTCTTCTTTTAATCTTGTTATACTGCGGAGTGGCAATCCTCCTGCTTCCCTATAATTGGTTATATACAAATCATCAATATTCATGATAGCTATCTCCTTATAATTTTAAAATAGCCTGTATTTCGGAGTTTTGGGCAATTGCGTAAAATATTATTTAGTATCACTCATATAAATTCCACAGTATTTTGAGCTTGTATAAATCACTAACACTCTTTAGTCTTACATAGGTTTCAAATTTAAATTGAGTCTATTTATAATTTTTTCAAGCCTTCTCTTTCTTGCATCATCAGACTTAGCATCAAAATATAGGCCTGTATAATTTTTTTGGACAGATGGAGACATAGAAATGAAATTTGTGTATGCCGGCTCAAAACCTTTTATTAATTCTTCTAGCATCCGCACTTGTTCATCGTTTATAGGTTCAGGTTTAGGTTTATCCCACATTCCTCTTTTCTTTGCTTCTTCAACTTTAGCTCGTCCAAAATCAGTCATTTTTCCTGCTGCTTCAAGTTCATTTATAAGATTTTTATTTTTTTCTGACCACTTACTGCCTTTTCTTCTTGATGAAAAATACTTTAAATATTTCGTCTCATCTATACTTTGCATTTGACCATCAATCCATCCAAAACATAAAGCTTCTTCTAAAGCTTCGCTGGCCTTGAGAGTTGTAACGCTCCCATGCTTGCTGAATACCAGCCAGATTCCGTTGCTCGTTGTACAATTATCATTTAGCCAATTTCTAAAATCAGCTCTTGTTTCAAACAGCATATGCTCCAATATTAATACACCATCCTTTGTATTATTGATCTTTACTTAGCTATAAATGTTACTCATTAGGACATTCTCCCTTTCTAGCCAAAGCTATGACTGATAGATAATCCTGTATCATTTCTCTAGTAATATTCATCTCCATAAGATATAAATCTGTCAGTGTTTTCTTTAGTTGTAAAAGTACTTCCTTATCATAATCCCCTTCCGGTACAGGTGTATATTCTACTAGAAATACAGTTCTTGCTACATCGTATAATAAATTGCCTTGGCAAATGTTCATGAAATCTAAAACAATTGTATTCCCATTTGATATTAATATATTACCAGGATGGAAATCACCATGACATAATGAATCTCCCTCCGGTAGCTTATCCAGTAATTGTAATGCATCCTTTTGTTTATTAAAGTCTTTGAAACATGCTCTTAGAATATGAGACCTTAAAAAGTCTTTATAATTGGATACATTATTAATCGTATTTTGGACAATTTCTCTATGCAGCTTTGCCATATATTCTGCGCATTTCTTTACATCACCAGTTTTCATAACCCAATCTAGTAAAGATTCGCCTTCCACCTTATCGTATATAATCCCACTTTTTCCTCCAAAAGAAATTACTTCATGTGCTTTTGGTTTTTCAAACTTCATATCTCTTATTGCCATAGCATTATTAAACTCTTCTGCTACATCTTCTACAGGATATCCCTGATGAAAGAGCTTAAGCACTTTACCTTCTCCATACTCGTATACATTTGCTGTGTTTCCTACACCAATTAATTTTCCATACTCCATTTTCCTGCCTCCAAATTTTTTATATTAAGTTTGGTTCTACTTCAGTCAATTTTTATCAACTATATGATTTCCACTATACTTACTCAAGGGTTATTTTCGAGATATTTTCATCAAATTTATTTGCTAGTGAACTAATTACAAATTCTAATGCTTCTATATTGCAGTTTCCCAAATCAATATTTATATGAATAACGCATCGCACCTATATTTTGATTATAAACCATAATTTTACACACTTCTATAAAAAAAGTCCACCAGTTGAGGTGGACAACAATACTTTGTTATATATTCAGCTTCTATTTCTTACAATAGGTTCCTTGAGGCATTTTTTGAAAATAAATTATGATACAATCTAATAAATCAATTCTCCCGGCTTGTAGCCCTCAGGCAATTCTTCTTCACTTAAAAATTTGAAATTGTCATCACGCAGTATTGGTAAAAATGCTTCGTATGGAATTCTTGGAAACTCACAAGCATAATTACTGGCTCCAAACCACTTACCTTCTTTACTGCTCAAATTTAAATCTCTAGCAAACTTTGTATTGTTTGAGCAATCATGAACTACTAAATCCCACTTTTCTTCATCTGCTATTTTCATGAATTTAAAAGTTAATTCTCTGCTCCAAATTGGAGATATATAGCCATGTCTTGAAATATACATGTTGTCTCCATAATAATTATTAATGTTATTCTCATTTAAATGTAATTCTGCGCAATTTATAAAATCTAGCTTGGTCTCAAAAATTGCTTGCTTTTTCTTAAAAAACGCTTCAAAAAACTCAGGAGTCATTGGAGTCTCAATACCTACATTATTAATATATTTTTTTGCTATACCAATATTTTTAATAACCTTGTCTGAACAATTAGAAGCGCCCAGGTTGAAACGTATCTCATTAAGACCTGCTTCACCTAATGCTTTCAAGGTTTCTTCCGTAGCTAATATTCCATTTGTATAAAGGTGCTGATATACCCCTGCGTCATTAAATTTCTTTATTATAGGATAGTATTTTTCAATTTCCATGAAGGGCTCTAAATAGACATAGGCAACACCGGTTGGCTTCTTGTGGATAGAAAGAAGCAAATCAATATCCTTCTCATAAAACTTTGTACCTCCAATATCCCACATACCTTCGCCAATTGGAGGAATGTCTTCTAGTTCTCCATAATTGTAGCAAAACTTACACTCTATATTACATTTGTTGGTTTTCCTAATTGCACTAAGTCCGGTACCCATAAGACAAGAAATACATCCTTTGGGGAATTTGCTTTCATTTCCCACAAATAAAGTTCTATTCTTTAAGTTATTCAAGCCTTTAATTTCTGACATTAACATATCATTTCTACTATCAATGGCTTCCTCAATTTGTGCAAAGGTAGAGTACATAATCTCTTTTTGTTTTGTCATTAATTCCTCTTCCTCCGGCAATATTGAAAAAAATTCAAACCATTGGAGCGCATCTTTCTTTGATATTTTCATTAGTATCCTCCTTGTATTCCTCATCCTTCACATATTCTTAGTAAAAAATATATATGAACAAATTTAATTATATAGCAAATTTATAGTTTTGTATGCAGATAAAATTTTCAATATAAAGTTATATGTTTTTCTATTAATTACTTAGCTAATTAAACTATTTACTCATTTTCTATGTAAAATAAATTTCTGATTTGGATAGTTAAATTCAGTTACAAGCTCATCTTCTTCGAATCCAAATTTTCTATATAGTTGTCTTGGAGCAATCCCTTTTATATCATTTTCTCTAAAGGTTGTAACTGATATATCTATGCCATTTGGAAATAATGACAACATTTTTTCTATCATGGCAGCTGCAATTCCCCTTCTACGGTGATTTGGATGAACTGCCATACAAGAAATACATTTAGAAATAAAAGAAAAAAGCATGATTGCAACAATATCATCCTTATGCTTCACACAAAGAGCAGTTTTTCTTTTTATATTTTTAATTACAGTTTGCCTATAACCCTCCATGTCCTCATCTGTCTCTGGACTTATGTCAATAATGTAGACACATTTTTTC
>KE993459.1 GCA_000466585.1 Clostridiales bacterium oral taxon 876 str. F0540 | reverse complement strand
TGCAACAGCAGTAGCTCTAGACCTCTTTTTATATTGTTTTTTTGTTTAGTGTAATAATTGTGTAAGGCATACCATAATGAACCTATAATAAAGTCAAACGTTCTTTTACTTTCCTCTGCTTTGAAAATACCTAACTAAAAAATTTTAAACCATCATTGTTTTTCATTTTAAACCATTATATGATTATCTCAGGCACCGGTGTACTAATAAATAGGAGAAGGATCAATGGTTATAGATAAAGAATACTACGAAATGATTTTTAAGAGAAAATCTTTCAGAAGATTTAACGATACTCTCAGACTCTCTAATGATGAACTACGTGATATTGATGAAAAAATTAAAACTTTAGCAGCACTCAGAAACGATATAGATGTCAAATATCGTATTGTAAAAAGGGAAGAAACTACCTGCAAACGAGGAGAGTATTGCCTGCTTATTTATAGCGAAGAAAAAGAGAAGTTTTTATTAAATATTGGATATATGTTTGAACAATTGGATTTGTATTTGGCTTCTAAAGATATTGGAGTATGCTGGTACGGAATGGGCAAAACTGAAGAATCAGAATATGAAAACTTGAAGTTTGTGATTATGATGGCTATTGGCAAAGGTGAGCCTAATGAATTCAGAAGAGATTATACAAAATGCAAAAGAAAAGAGACAAGGGAAATTTGGAGCTGTATTTCAGGCTTTGAAGCAATAGCAGAGGTTGTAAAATATGCTCCAAGTGCATGCAATACACAGCCCTGGAGAGTTAATTATGAAAAGGATAAATTAAATATATACAGAACAACAAAGGTCAAGTCTATTATGCCTAAGGACAAGGTATCATTTTACAATTCAATTGATATGGGGATTTTTTTGTATTTTTTAGAACTAACTATGCAGCATAACAGTATTCCTTTTCAAAGAATTCTCTGTGAGGAAGAGGATAATGCTGAGTTAATACCTGTTGCCGTATATAACCTAGAAAGAAGGGGGAATATGTTTATTTAAGAAAATGGATGCGGCAATAAAATTGAAGGGGCAAATATAGAAATAGCACAGGGCATATGCGCTGATGCTTGACTCATATAATAAAATTGTTTCCTGTCGGGTGGCGTAGTGGGCTTCGTTGGTGGATTTCTTGAGGAGGATTAAGCCCGAAATCTATAAACGAAATAAGAAGGTATGCCTCAGTCAGCACCCCTTCTTATTTCACTATAAGGAATAAGTGCTTAATACTATTTTTACGTAAGTTTTTTAATAATTTTTGCGGATTCTATATTTAGAGTATTTATAAAATTTAAAATGAGACTAAGTTCATTTTCGCTATAAGTAGATAGACATTCATAAATTGATTTATCCAAAAAAGAAAATATTTCTTTAAGTTGTACAGAGCCTTCATTGGCATCATCATTATCAGTTATAGAACGAATAATAACCTTCCTTCTATCCTTTGGATCCTTGTCACGAATAATATATCCATTCTTCTCCAAACGATCTATGAGGGCTGTGACAGCTCCACCGGTAAGACCTGTAAATTCAGCAATTTGTCCCGCGGTAACCCCTTCTGATTGGTTAATAAAATCCAGACATTTATGGTCAGTGATATTTAATTTAAGAGTATCTGCAATTGTTTGATGCAGCATAATAGCACATTTGCTGTTTTCTTTTAATTCTTCCATAAGCTTTTCTTTTAATTCAGCTTTTTTATTGCTTGACAAAAAAAATACCTCCTTATATAATTATTTTAATCAATTAAATATTTTAATTGATTAAAATATTTAATTGATTAAAATATTTATCAAATCAAATATTATAATAAATTAAATATACCATAAAATTATCAAAAGTTTCAATTACTATATATTTTGCCAAGATAATTAATCTGTTAAATAAAAAGCAATAAAGGAGGAGCTTTATATGAAGATTACAATCATTGCACTTGGTACAGAAGGCGATGTACGACCACTTGTTGCATTAGGTGGAGGACTACGCAGAGAGGGTTATGAAGTCTGCCTTGCAACTACTTCTGCATTTTCTGATCTAGTTAGAAGTGAGAATATAGGGTTTTCATTGTTTAATGGCAATTTTAAGGAATTACTGCTAAAGGAAAGTAATGACCTTAAGAAAAGTGGAAATAGTCCTAAGAGTATGGAGAAATCAATGAAATGTATGATTCAGTCAGTAGGACCTGCTTGGGCTGAGCAAGGCATAGCTGCGTGTAAAGATGCTGACATAATTATTGCCGGTTCGGTAGCTGTATATTTAGCAGCAGCCTTAGCTGAGATACTGAATAAGCCCTTTGTACAGGTGCATTTAGCACCTGCCGGTCTTATAAGAGAAATTCCAATGGCGCCTTCTCCTTTAATGAATCATATTTTGCATAGTGCAATTACTATGATGTTGTGGCAGCCAATTCGCCCTGTTGTGAATAACATACTTCGTAGAAAATATGGGCTCCGTCCATATCCATGGTATGGTCCACAAAAGCAGTTGAATAAGATGAAAAAACATATTTTGTTTGGTATGAGCCCAAACGTAGTTCCCCATAAAGATGACTTACCTGAATATATTCGCATTACTGGAAACTGGATACTCAATCGTGTAGAAACATGGAAGCCGTCACAACAACTATTAGACTTTTTAGACGCAGGAGTTAAACCAATTTATATCGGATTTGGAAGTATTCCGAGTAAAGACTCTGATAAGATAAAAAAGATAGTTTTAGAAGCAGTTAGCTTGAGTGGATGCAGAGCAATAATGTCGGCTGCCTCTCTAGGATTTGATGAATCTGATATTAGTATTAGAAATGATCAAATATTTGTTATTGACCATGTTCCACACGATTGGTTATTTAAAAAAGTAGAACTTGCAGTACATCATGGAGGAGCGGGCGCTACTGCAGCAGCAATACGAGCAGGCATTCCTTCTGTAGTAGTTCCGTTTTTTGGAGATCAAAATTATTGGGCTTGGTGCATTGAACAGCTTGGTGTATCAACGAAAAAAATAGCAGGAAAAGATCTCACAGCAGAAAATCTAGCAGATGCGATAAGACAAGCGAAGGATAAACAGATAAAAGAAAAAGCGAAACTTCTTGGTGATAAGGTACTTGCGGAGGATGGGATAAAGACAGCAATAAATGCACTTAAGGACTGGAAGCTCATATAATATTAGGCTGCATTATTCTTACAAGATGCAAAAGCATGTTAGGCAACATGCTTTTTTTATTGAAATTATGCCTGCAAGCTTAGGTTATTAACACTAAAGTGAAGCGGTTAATAGGAAACAAGTCACTCATATCTTATTTTTTACTATAAAAGTACAATATATGATATATTACCAGTTATATAATAATTTAATTTTAATTATATCCGATAAGTATGATATAATCTAAAGTGACTAATTTTAAAATATTCTGTAACTATAACGAGACGTTGTTATACTCGAGGAGGAGCTATTTATACATGATTATTTTAATGAATATCATTATTGTATTTTTGCTTGTATTTATGAATGGTTTTTTTGTTGCAACAGAGTTTGCAATGGTAAAGGTTAGAAAATCTAGAATAGAAACATTGGTACTTGAAGGAAATAAAAGTGCGAAGAACACTTTAAAAGTTGTAAATGATCTAAATTCATACCTATCTGCATGTCAGCTGGGAATAACTTTAGCATCTTTAGGGCTTGGATGGGTAGGAGAGCCTGCTGTTTCAGATGCATTGATGCCTTTATTTAATTTATTTCATCTGTCTGAAAGTGCGGTGCACTCAATTTCATTTGTTCTGGGCTTTGCACTTATAACAGGTTTTCATATTGTGCTTGGGGAGCTGGCACCAAAATCATTAGCTATTATCAGTGCAGAGAAGATAGCTATGTATACAGCACTGCCTCTTATATTATTTTATAAATTAACTTACCCAATAATGTGGGCTTTCAATCATAGTACTAACTTAGTTTTAAAGATTTTTGGAATTTCGCAGGTTGATGAACATGAAGCGGCTCATACCGATGAGGAAATAAAGCTTTTAGTTGAAGACAGCTATAAGCATGGGTTAATAGATAAAACTGAATTAACTTTTGTGGATAATATATTTGATTTTTCTGAAACAACTGTAAAAGATATAATGATACCTCGTACTGATATGTCATGTATATATCTTGAGGATTCTTTTGATGAGACAATAGCATATGCTTTAGAGGAGCAGATAACCAGATACCCTGTTTGTAAGGAAAGTAAGGATAATATTATTGGATTTATTCACATTAAGGATTTATACAAGCAGAAAATTGAGGGAAGTGCTCATAATATACAAGATATTATTCGAGAGGTTAAGTTTGTTCCAAAATCAATGTCAATAAGTGAGCTTTTAAAGGTATTTAAAAGAGAAAAAGCACAAATGGCTATAGTTATCGATGAATATGGTGGAACCTCCGGATTAGTAACTATTGAGGATATACTTGAAGAAATTGTTGGAGAAATTCAAGATGAGTTTGATGAGGAAGGCGACGAGATTACAAAAACAGAAGATGGAAATTATATTGTAGAAGGGAAGCTTATTCTTGAAGATGTTAATGAATTATTAAATACGGACATTGAATCAGAAAACATCGATACCATCGGAGGATGGATTTACTCACAGCTATCTTCCTATCCGCAGATTAATGATAAAGTTGTTTTTGAAAATTACGAGTTTGTTATATTAAAATGTGATAGAAAGAGAATCAGCAAAGTACTTATTAAAAATATATCAGAAAGTTAATGAAGAGGCCTGTTAGTTTTAAAACAACTAGCAGGTTTTTAATTTGTTGCAATATCTTCTTATCTTGTTATAAAGAAAAGAAGATATCGCGATAAAGCCTAATCAGTTGATTGTTTTTTCAGTTAATCATTATTCCTGCACATAACCTAAAATGAATTCTAGCTTGTTTTAAATATCTATTGTAGAACAGATGCCACAATTTTATTTATAAACTACCACAGACATAGTTTTAAAGATAACGTAGAGTTCAGTTCCTTTTTTAATACTCATTTCTTCTAGTGATTTGACAGTTATAAGTGCTTTTATCGGAATGCCTATATTAACAGTAACAAGAGCCTTCAAACCATCGATTGTTATATCGATTACTTTTCCTTTATGAACATTTCTTGCGCTGCTTATAAATGTACCTGTACTTAATATAATGTTTTCAGGACGAATTGAAACTTTAGCTCTCCCTATCAACTCAGTGTCAACATGGATTTTAACCGAATTGATGTTAGCAGACGTTTCATTACCTTCCTGAACTAGGACAGCTTCATAAATATTATCATAGCCCTTTGATTTTAAAAGATAGTTTTCAAATTGGGTTTGAGATATGCGGATATATCTGCCTATATGGTGGGCTTCAAGCTCACCTCTTTTAATCATTTCATATACTGTACCTTTTGTTATCCTAAGTTTTTGTGCAATCTCTTCTGGTGTATATAATATATCTTCACTCAACTAACTCACCTGCTTTGAAATTTTGACTATATAATATCTTACCATAAAATGTAATTATATTTAAAGTAATAATTTAAGTGTAAGATAAATAAGATTAAATATGATTAATTAGTTTGAGTTAGGTTTAGTTCGGTTTAATTGGCAAAGTACTTGAAAATGAGGTTAGAAGATGAAGAAAATAGTTACTTTAGTATTGAGCGTATTATGTTTAGCCTTTTTCTTGACAGGCTGCAGTAATAGTAGAGTTGAAAGGCAGTCAACCATTACCATTGCAGCTGCAGCGAGCTTAAAAAACTGTATGGATGAAAAAATCATACCAATGTTTAAGCAAAAATATCCTGATATGAATATTCAAACAACCTATGATAGCTCCGGAAAATTGCAGTGGCAAATTGAAGAAGGAGCAAGCATAGACGTTTTTGTTTCAGCAGCAATGAAGCAAATGGATGAATTAAATAAAAAAGATCTAATAGATAAAGAATCTATCATTAAACTGCTAGAAAATAAAATTGTTCTAGTTGTTCCGTTAAATAATCCAAAGAATATAAGTACTTTTCAAGATGTTTTAAAGGCTGATAAAATTGCCGTTGGAGATCCGGCAAGCGTACCGGCAGGACAGTATGCAAAAGAAGTATTAACAAATCTTAAAGTTTGGGGAGAGGCATCTAAAAAAACCAGCCTTGGAACAAATGTTACTGAGGTATTAAACTGGATTGCTGAAGGCAGCGCTGATGCAGGAATTGTATATTCAACCGATGTTGCTTCAAATAAAAAAGTAAAAATAATCGAGGAAGCTCCGGAAGGAACTGTTTCAAAAGTAATTTATCCTGCAGGAATAGTTAGGGCTTCTAAACACAAAGATAGTTCGAAGAAATTCCTAGAGTTTTTAAAAAGTGATGAAGCAAAAAAGGTGTTTGAATCCTATGGATTTACGCCAAGTAAGTAGATTAATGGCTAACTTCTTGGTACTTCCGACTAAGGGGGAATAATATGCAGATAGAGCCAGTAATAATTTCAATCAAAACTGCAGCGGCAGCTATAGCTATAACATTTTTGCTAGGACTTTTTACTGCAAGATGGATTGTGAATATGAAGTCGGAAAAAACTAAGATGATTTTGGATGGTATATTAACCTTGCCCTTAGTTTTGCCGCCTACAGTAATGGGGTTTATTCTTCTTATTGTCTTCGGAGTAAATAGGCCTTTAGGGAGGTTTTTGCTGCAATTTTTGGGTGTGAAAATAGTTTTCTCCTGGTCAGCTACTGTGATAGCTTCCGTAGTGATTTCATTTCCGCTTATGTATCGGTCTGCAAGGGGAGCTTTTGAACAGGTAGATAAAAACTTAATTATGGCAGCAAGGACACTTGGGATGCCTAATAGAAAAATTTTCTGGCGCATAGTAATGCCGCTTGCTTTACCCGGAGTTGCTGCTGGAGGAATATTGGCCTTTGCCAGGGGCCTTGGTGAGTTCGGTGCTACAGCTATGATTGCAGGTAATATAGAAAATACAACAAGAACACTTCCTTTGGCAATCTATGCAGAAGTTGCTGCTGGAGATATGAAGGCAGCTTCTTACTATGTAATAATCGTTTTATTAATTTCCTTTATAGTTGTTGTCTTAACTAATTATTTTTCAGCTAGAGAAAGAAAGTATTTAAGATAAGGGAGAAATCTATGAGTTTGATTGTTGATATAAAGAAAAAGTTAAAAGATTTTCCTCTTGAGATTTCTTTTAAAACGAATGGAGATTATCTTGGTATTTTGGGAGCTTCCGGCAGCGGAAAAAGCATGACTCTAAAGTGCATAGCAGGGGTTGAAACACCCGATGAGGGGATTATTGTGCTTAACGGAAAGGTTTTATTTGATTCAAAGAAAAAAATCAATCTGAAACCTCAGGACAGAAAAGTTGGTTATTTATTTCAAAATTATGCTCTGTTCCCTCACATGACAGTTGAAGAAAATATAGGATTAGCACTTGCTAAAAAGGAAAAAGAACATAAAGTAAGGGAAATGATAGAAGCCTTTCACCTGCAGGGACTAGAAAAGAAATATCCAAATCAGATTTCAGGTGGACAGCAGCAAAGGACGGCATTAGCAAGGTGCATAGTAAATAAACCGGATATATTAATGCTGGACGAGCCGTTTTCTGCATTGGATACTCACTTAAAAGACAAGCTGCAAGAAGGGGTTTTGGAACTTTTAAAACTGTATGATGGAGAAGTTCTAATGGTTTCCCATTGTATGAATGAAGTATACAGGTTATGTGAAAAGCTTGCTATTATTGACAAAGGGAAATCTGTTTTGCTGGGGGATACTAAAGAAGTTTTTATGCAGCCTAAATTGTATTCTGCGGCAAGGCTTATTGGTTGTAAAAACATTTCAAGGTGCGAGGTTCTATCATCAAATCATGTTTATGCCGTTGACTGGGACATAATTTTAGAGACTGAAAAGGCAATAGATAAGAACACTAAATATATTGGAATTCATGCTCATGATTTTAAAGCTATTGATGCTGCTATGTCAAAGGGTGAGAAAAATATAGTGAAGTTCAGAGTTAAAAAGGTAGTTGAAGATGTATTTAAATATAATGTCTTTCTTCAAAATAAAGAAAGCAGGAAAGAAAATGAGGATATATTGTTTAAGGTTAGCAAAGAAGAATGGAATAATAGAAAAGATAAGGAGAATGTGTATTTAAAAATCTCTGAAGAAGCTATTTTACTGCTTGAATAGCTTGTATACAACAGATTTTGCCTTAATAAAACTCAAGCCCATTAATCCGTTGAGATTTATGGACTTGAGTTTTATGAGTAGTTATAAGTATCTATTTATGATTGTGATTGAACACCTTAACATTTGAAAAATCTGCTTTATTAAACTGTATAACACACAATATAAAGAAAATAACTCCTATGCCTAATATGATGAAAAATCCCATATAAGGCTTAATTATAAATCCGTAAACATTAAAGGCTACCCCTGCCTGCACAAGAGTATCAGTAGTTAAGTTTTCCATCTTTAATGTTATATATCTAAAAATGGAGGTAGTGTAGGTCAGTGGATTAATATAAACAAAAGGACGTAAGATTTTAGGCATAACGGTGGTTGGTATATATGCGCCGGATAAGAAGGTAAGGGGCATAGTAAAGGCCGTAATCATAATTTGAAAAGTAGTTGAGCTTTTAGCAAGTGATGCTAAATAAAGGCCGATTGAACCAAAGGTTATACCTACTGCAAGCATTACTCCGGTCATTTCTATAAATTGGAGAACATCTATTTTAAGGCCCATAAAAAGTGCAATAACAATTACTAGTATACCTTGAAGTACTGCTATAATAGTTGAGGAAAGCACTTGGCCAATTGATATCTGCCACCTTGCTACAGGTGAAACTATTATTTCCTTCATAAATCCCATGGACATATCTTCTATAATACTGGTAGAATTGCTCAGTGCTGATTGAAAAACGGTCATAATTATTATTCCCGAAATAAGATAATTAAGGGGCTGATCAACACCTTGAGTTGGTTTCATTACAAATGAAAATATAAATAGAAAAAATCCTGACATAAATATTGAAAAAAATAACTTTAGTTTGTCCCTTGTAAAATTAGTTAAGTTTCTTTTTATAATAGCTATCATTCCTCGCATTATGCTCTAATCTCCTTTCCGGTTATGGTCAAAAATACATCATTGAGAGTTCCTTTAGTAGTTTCAAAATCAATAATGGAAGCTTTGAACTTAGAAGCTATTTCTAAAATATGATTTATTTTGCTTGATTGTATTGTGAAAAGTCCGTTATTAAAATTAAACTCCATTGATTGATTTCTCAGATACTGATCAAGTTCGTTAGAATTTGAAACCTTGATTCTTGTTATATTAGAGGTATATTGCTTTTTTAGATTATAGGGAGAATCAAAAGCAACTATCTTTCCGTGATCCATAATGGCAACTTTATCACAAATTTCTGCTTCATCCATATAATGTGTTGTTAAAAATATTGTTATGTTCTCCTGTTTTTGAAGCTTATAGATATAGTCCCATATATTTGCTCTTGTTTGTGGATCAAGCCCGGTAGTTGGTTCATCTAAAAATAATACTTTAGGATAATGAACAAGCCCTCTTGCAATCTCAACCCTTCTTTTCATGCCTCCGGAAAGACTGTTAACTGGAGCTTTTCTCCAATCATTTAGGTCTACCAAGTCTAGTACAAAGTCTATTCTTTTTTTGATATCGTCTTTAGGAACCTTATAAAATTCACAGTGAAATTTTAAGTTCTCCTCAACGGTTAGTTTGCTGTCAAGTGTACTTTCCTGAAACACTATTCCTATATCCTCTCTAACTTTACCCTTATTCTCGGAAACCTCGAAACCGTTAATTCTTAAATCTCCCTCAGTTTTATTTACTATAGTGCAAAGTGTATTTATAGTTGTACTTTTTCCTGCCCCGTTTGGGCCAAGAAAGGCAAAAACTGTTCCTTCCTCTACATTGAAAGAAATATTATCTACTGCTGCAAAATTACCATATTTTTTGGTGAAGTTTTTCACTTCAATTATATTTGACATAAAATAACCCTCCTGTATTTTTTATGCGTAAGATAAAGATTACTAATTTTTATCCTCCCTGCGTTTTGTTTACAAGATAATGTTAATGGTTTATTTTAAAACGCCATTAAAGAATTTTTAAAGAATTTATAAAGATGTTTAAAGCTTTTTTAAATAATTGAAGTTATGATATTATCTTTATAGAATCTTTAAAATTGCTTTAAAAGATTTTTAAAGGTATATATTAAGATTATTACAAATGAAAGATATTAAAATTTATGAAGGGAAAATATAAGGGTTAAATTATGAATAAAAGATACAATAATCAAAACCATGTTAAGAATCTGTTTTTAAGATTTAAGAAATTCTTAAGCAACCATAGGGAAAAGCATAAATTGGAGGATGCACTCCATAGAGAGATGATGAAGGAGCATCGAAGAAATCACGATGAAATTCGTCGATTGAGAACCGAGTTTCAGAAAAAGGTTGATGAACTTCATCGTGAACAAAAAGGACTGCAATGGTACCAAAGACGTAATAGATATTCACATATTTTTATTATACTGTTTAATATATTAATATGGTTTTTTATATTTAGATTTTTTGGTATGAAAGCAGTTGCAATAGGTCTTGCGGTAATTGTCGGCATTGGAGGAGTTAATCAAATTCTATTTAATCTTAGAGTTGAAAAGAGTATATTTGTGCCAATAGGACAACTAAAAAAGGGTGTGGACGAAATCTCCAGAGGGAACTACGAGGTGAATATTGAATGTGATGTGACAAGCGAAATAAGCAGCTTAATAGATTCGTTCAATGATATGGCAAGAAAACTAAAGGAAAGTGAAAAATTAAAGACAGTATATGAAGAAAACAGAAAAGCATTGATAGCAAATATATCACACGACTTAAAGACTCCTATTGCCTCGATTCAAGGCTATATTGAAACTATGTCAGAAAGAGAAGATTTGCCCAAGGAGACTGTAAATAAATATCATCAGATTATACATAATAATGCATTATACATGAATAAGCTTATTGATGATCTGTTCCTGTTCTCCAAGCTGGATATGCAGAAACTGGAGTTCCATTTTGAGAATATAAGTCTTAAAGCCTTTATGAATGATCTAATGGAGGAGTTTAAATTTGAGCTTGAGGATAGACAGATACAGTTTGATTATGTAGATGAGATGATAATTAATCCAAATGTAAATATAGATAGAAAAAGGATTCAGCAAATATTCAGCAATATTGTTGGAAATGCGGTAAAGTACGGCTATGAGGGAAAAACATCAATAAACGTGAAGCTATATGAGAAGAATGGTGAAGCGTATATTGATATATTTAATAATGGACCGATAATACCTGAAGATAAGCTGCCATACATTTTTGACAGATTTTATAGAGTCGATTATGCAAGAACTAAAAACTTGATGAGTACAGGACTTGGGCTTGCAATTGCGAAAGAGCTTGTAGAAGCACACGGAGGAAGTATAACAGCTAAGAATAAAGAGAATGAGGGCACGTGCTTTACAATAAGGCTTCCTTTAGATAAATAATTTTGAAAAGGGGTAATAAGTATGCAGCAGATTTTAATAATTGAGGACGATATAAATATTGCTGAAATGGAACGTGATTATTTGCAGCTTAATGGCTTTAAGGCTGAAATTGTTCAAGACGGAACGCAGGGGCTTAAAATGGCCTTATCTGGAATTTATGATGTTATCATCGTAGATTTGATGCTTCCCGGTAAGAGTGGCTATGAAGTAACAAAGGAAATAAGAAAAAATCTTGAGATACCTATAATTGTAGTTTCGGCAAGAACAGAAGATATAGATAAAATAAGAGTGTTGGATTATGGTGCCGATGATTATTTAACAAAGCCATTTAGCCCAGCAGAACTGGCTGCAAGAATAAAGTCTCACATAAATAGGTATAACAGGCTGAAAGGAAGCAGCGCAGCTTCAGAAATTATAAATCGTGGGGGACTGGAAATAAATACGGCTTCACATAGAGTATTTGTGTATGGAAAGGAAGTTCAGATGACTTCTAAGGAATATGCAATTTTGCTTTTGCTTGCGTCAAACCCTAATATTGTGTTTACAAAGGAACATATCTTCGATAAGATTTGGGGAGATGAGTTTAGCGTAGAGACTGCAACAGTGCCAGTTCATATACAAAAGATAAGAAAAAAGATAGAAAAGGATCCAGCTAATCCGGAGTTTATAGAGACGCTGTGGGGTACTGGTTACAGATTTAAATAGTTTAAGTGTCCCTATCACTTTGATAGGGACACTTAAACTATAATGTTTTTTATAATAAAATAGTGGCAAGATATTAAGGATTACTTGTCTGAAATCTCAGCAACAAGCTTAGCTAAAGTCTTTCTCTCTTCATCGCTTGCAGCATCCCATAATTGTTTTAAAAGCCTTTCTTCATCATTGTGAGGATCCACATTATTTGAAAGATAAGTGCCAATTTTTTCTGAAACATTTGTAATAGTATGATCTGAAAGCCCCATCGTCTGTCCTAAATCAACAGCTTTTCCAAGTATGTTTTTCCATTTGCCCCAATTATCTAATAAGTCCATTATATATCTCTCCTTTTAATATATAGTCATAAATAGTATTAGAATTTAAGAAGAATATATGTAAGAAACTAGGACCGGCTAGCAATTTTGAATTCTTAGACATTAAATTATTGTTAACCGCCCCCAGTATTTTCCCAGTGTTTTGAAATTTTAAGAGCGATAAAGGAATTAAAAATAAAAAATAGAATACTTTACGTGTAAATATAACAACAAATAATTATAAGAATAAAAGAATATAAAAATATAAGAATACGTATTAATTATGAGGCTTTGCTGTAAAAGATTAAAAAGGTGGGGTAAAAGTATATGAAAATATTAGTAACAGGAGCAAAAGGGCAGTTAGGTTCACAGCTTATAGATATAATTAATAAAGGCGAATCAGAATTAGGCTATATTCCTAAGGAGATTAGAAGTGCAGAGGTTATAGGAAAATCTTCAAAGGATTTGGATATAACTGATTTTAATAGAGTTAAAGAATTAATTTGCGAAATAAAACCGGATGTAATAATCAATGCAGCAGCTTATACAAATGTTGATGAATGCGAGACTAATGAAGAGTTAGCTTTTAAGGTTAATGCTTTAGGAGTAAGAAATTTAGCTATAGTCTGCAATAATATTGGTGCGAAGTTAGTCCATATATCCACTGACTATGTTTTCAGCGGAGAAGGAAATAAACCTTTTAGAGAATACGATAAAGCTTGCCCGCAGAGTGTATACGGCAAAAGCAAAATGATGGGTGATGATTTCGTTAAGGAGTTTTGTTCAAAGTATTTTATTGTAAGACCATCCTGGGTATACGGTTATAATGGAAAGAACTTTGTTTACACAATACTTAAAACAGCTAAAGAGAAAGGAAGCTTAAAGGTAGTCAAGGACCAAAAGGGTAATCCAACAAATATTGAAGACATAGTTCACCATATATTAAAACTAATAGTAACTGAGGAATATGGTGTTTATCATTGCTCAGGGCATGGAGAATGCAGTTGGTATGATTTTGCCTCCAAAATTATTGAACTTTCCAATATAAAATGTGAGATAATACCTTGCACTACGGAAGAATATTCAAGAGCAGCAAAGCGACCAGCCTATTCAGTTTTAGATAATATGATGCTGAGATGCACGATTGGTGACGAGATGAGGAATTGGGAAGAGGCATTAGAAAAGTTTATTAATAATGTGGCTTATTAGAAAATAGAGAAGCTATTATTAAAAGGATATTTTCAGAATTTATAGAATATATTATATAAATTCACCATAATTAAGGAGATATCCCTATGAATATAAGTAAAAAGAAAGTTATTCTTGGAGCTTTGCTTTTAATAATTATATGGACAGGAAATATAGTTTACTATAAGGCTCACCAATTGAAAGAGCCAATTTTTATAAAGCATTTTTATGATATAAAACAAGGGATGAAAGGTTTTGGGCTTTATTATATATCAAATATAAATGATAAGGATGAGATTATTAGAATCACCTTTCCTGAGCTTGATGAGGATATTGCAGAATTTCATGTAAATGATAGAAACACAGATAGGAGATATTATAAACTTAATGAAATATATGTAACAACCAATAGTGATACTTCTGATAAATATAAGAATAAGCTTATAACAAAGGCAGAAGTGCAGTTTGTAAGCGGAAGAGTCATTAAGGCAGATATAGGCAAGATATATCTTTATGACAGCGAAGATAACCAAACACCAGCTTTGAAATCAAATTATGTAAGCAGCGGCAGCGATAATACCGGCAGTGCAAGACTTATTGCTGATAAAGATATCAATATTACGGGGGTTAGCTTCAAGTTTCCGGAGCTTATAAATAAGGGCATAAAACTTACTATTAATAATGAAGATATAAAAAATATTAAATTCCCTTTGATAATAAAGAATGGAGAAGAAGTAAGGGTTAATTATTATTTTAATTTTGATAAAGACAATTTAGAAAATAATATATACAATCTTTCAGCTGACATACTTACAGAAGATGCTTCAGGAGTTAAGGGCTATAGTTCAATTTATATGAATTATATAAAGCAGTTTCCTGATCAATATAATATTAAGTCTATGCTTAGCAAAGGAGATAAGTAATATGTATGAGGCTGGTTATAACAAACTGTTTTGGGGAATGATATTTATAATTTTTGACTTTAATCTTGGTGGAATAAATCTTCTTCCGGATTTTATAGGATATTTTCTCCTATATGCCGGATTAATATCCTTGCAGCAGCAGCACGAATTTTATAAAAAGGCAAAAGCTCCTTTGATTTTTTTACTAAGTATAAGTTTAGTTAAGGCAATAAGCTATTTCTCTATAGGATATATAGTAAATCAAAAGGAAAATACAAACTTATTTTCACTTTTAATAGGGAGCTTTACATCACTTGTAACAGCATATTTAATATATATTTTATGCAGGAGTATATATTTACTGGCTGTTAGCAGAAGAGAAGAGGAGCTTAAAAATAATGTTGAATACAGCTTTAAATATTATTTCATAACTACAGCAGCATTTGCTGCTTATTTGCCATTTTCAATTAATCTGTCTCAAGACTTATATGCTATAGGATCAGTCATAGCTTTAATAAACATTATATTTACCATTCCTATAGCTGTGCTATTTAAAAAGTCTGTTAATTTGTTAGGAGATGGACTGAATGATTAAAAAGCTTGATTTAAAAAATATAGAAACAGCAGAGCAGGTGTTACAAATTCAACTTGCTTCATATAAGATTGAAGCTGATATTATAGGGTTCTATGATATACCAACCTTGAAGGATACAGTTTATAGCTTAAAACTATGTGACGAAATTTTTTATGGCTATTATTTAGAAGATAGATTAGCAGGCATCATATCCTATAAAGTTTTTGATAATATATTGGATATTCATAGGGTTGCAATACACCCAGACTTTTTTAGGAGAGGTGTTGCTGGAGGACTTATCAGTTTTGTTGAAAAAATTAATGACAATATTAAAAAAATAATAGTATGCACCGGAAAGGAAAATCTACCCGCTGTGAATTTATATTTGAAAAATGGATTTAGAAAGAAAAAGGACATTGAAGCTGATAAAAACTTTTATTTAACAGAATTTGAAAAGGTACTACAATAACCTGCGATACAAATAACTAAAATAGACTGTTTCAATAATAATGAATCAGTCTATTTTTTATGTATACATAAAAAGGAAATGAGAAAATTTTGTTGAATATACTAAATATGATGAAATTAGTATAAGTGCTTTATACTACTCAACGCTTGGAGTAAAAGGAGGCAAATAAAATGAGCTATCCATTTGATTGCATAACGGATTTTATTTTTGTTGAAACTGATGTAAAGAAATCAGATGTAATATTAGTTCCCGGTGGAACTGTGCCTGAGCTGATGGAAAGAGCTGCAGAGTTATATCATAAAGGGTTTGCTCCATATATTTTGCCTTCAGGAGGACCAAACTACAGGATACCGGAGTATGAATCAGAATGGGAATATTTAAAGAGTATCGGTATTAAGTTAGGGATTCCTGAAAAGGCTATACTAAAAGAAGATAAGGCTAAGCATACCTTTGATAATGCGAATTTATCCTGGAAGGTTTTACGGGGCAATAATATAAATGTTAAAAAGGCAATTTTGGCTTGTAAGGGCTATCATTCCAGAAGGGCTCTTTTAACTTACAAAACAGCCTTTCCTTTAGATATTGAGTTTTATGTGTCACCTGTTTTAGATAGAAGAAAAACTACAAAAGATAATTGGTTTTTAGATGGTGAAAAGATATCACTTGTTATGGGTGAGGTTTCCAAGATAGGCGGATATTTTGAAGGTGAAATAAGCAAGTGGGTTTCTTGCAAAGATTAAATTGAGGTGGTGAAAAATTATGGTAGAGAGGAAATTTCTTGATAGACCTAATTGGAGAAGAGTTCTAAGAAAAAGATTCTATTATACATATATTGAAGATGAAAGCTTCTGCGGATACATTGCTGCAGTTTTTATAGATAAAACTAGAGAGCCCCTTATTAAAAATATGCTTGGCAGAGATTTTTGCCTTGCTAAAGAGGGATATGTATGGCTTGAGTGTCTTCCTAAGGGTGGAAGGTATTGCCTTACAACTATGATTAATGAAAAACAGGAAATTGTGCAATGGTATTTTGATATTATAAGAGAAAGCGGAGTTAATAACCGGGGAATTCCGTATTTTGATGACATGTATTTAGATGTGGTAGTATTGCCTCCGGATAATATTTTACTGCTTGATGAGGATGAGCTTGAGGAAGCCTTAGACAACAAAGATATAACAAAGGAAGATTATGAGATGGCTTATAATGAGGCCAAAAGAATCATGGAAGATATAGATGTAGAGAAGCTCACAAGCTTTAGTAAAAAATACTTTGAAATAATAAAATCTTTAGCAAAATAAATTTATTTAAAATCCAGCAAGAGTTTTCATAAAAAATTCTCTTGCTTTTTATTTTGTGTTGAAACTTTTTATATGCTTTCTTTATCTTATTATATAAGAAGGGAAGCGATAACATGGATGTTTAAGGGGGGTGCTATATGAGCGAAATAAATAAAAAGATGTAGTAGAAGGTTACACCAAAACTAGATTTGTAGATAAAACCTTAAAAATTAAAATAAAGTAAGATAATGCTTCATTAGATATCGTTGAATTACTATAGAACTCCACGGACCTTATTATTTAAATTTAACTATTTTTTACATAATTTGCATGATATAATTTAAGTAAAAGTGCGTTCAAATTGATGGTAGGATGTAAAAAAGGATTATTATTTCATTTAGTGTTAATACAACAATCCGTCGGGGACTATAAAATGGAATATATAATATTTATGCAGCAATAAAAAATTATAAGTATTGGGGAATGGGGAGGTAAAAGTCATGGGAAGCGGATTCGGGATATTTGGAGCTGTTAGCTTCTTATCAATTTTAGAAGAAATACTTAAAGTTTTAACTTATATTGTAGTTATAAGTTTAGGCTTTAAAGCCATGAAGGCACTTAACATATATATTAACAAAAACACTAAATAAGAATGGGGGAGCGGGGATGAGTGAAAAAACCTATAAAAAAGAGGTAGTTAAAAAAGGAGTTAGTTTTGGGGCATGCCTTGCGATGGTTATATCCTGGAGCCTAAACCACTCTGTGCTTTGGGCAATAATACATGGGGTTTTTGGATGGCTTTATGTTATATATTATTTAATAAAATATGCGCATTAGAAGTTAAGGATACCAAGATAAAAATTGGTATCCTTTAAGTTTAGAAAAATTTTCATAAAATGCGAACCAAATGCCTAATTATTACGTCTTATATATAAGATAATAGGGTGGAGGTAGTAATTCATATGAGAGTTTGTAAGAGTCAATGCTCAATGTTTAAAGAGTTATATAGAGCTTTTATTAATGGAGAGGTTGATAAAGAAACAAGTGAATGGATGGCAGAACATAAAAAAGAGTGTAGCTTTTGCAGAGAATGGGCTAAGAGCTTTGAAGAGAATAAAGAAGATATATTAGATGATGAAAAGATAAATAAAAACAAGTCTATTGATGCTAAAGAAGTGATAGATAGAGTTAAGATAACTGTGACAGTGAGTTTAGGTATCATTATTTTTATAGTACTGTTGGCTTCTTCGCGTATTATTGCTTAAGTAAAATATTTAATATTTTATTTGTATATGATAATATTAGGTAAGCAAATATAAATTGGAGGAACATAAAATAATGAATGAGGTACTAAAGAAGTTAAAGCTTACCGACCAAAGCCCTGTGCTAATTTTAAATGCACCTGAAGAGTATGAAGAAACAATAAAAGCAATAGAAGGAGAAGTTCATAGAGAGATTAAAGAGAAATATGACTTTATTCAGCTTTTTGCAAGAAGTATAGCTGAGGCAAAGGAAAGTATGAAAGCCTGTGTTGAAGCATTGAATGAGGATAAGTATTTTTGGATTTGTTATCCTAAAGGAACTTCTAAAAAGTATAAAAAGTCTGACTTGACTAGAGATACAATGCATGAAGTTACCGATGAGTTTAATTTTCAAGGGGTTAGCCTTGTGTCCATAGACGGCGATTGGTCAGCTTTTAGAGTAAGGCATAATAATTTTATTAAAAGTTCAAAGAAATAAAATAAGACCTGACAGGAAATCCTGTCAGGTCTTTATTAATTATATTTATTAAGCAACTTTATTGCCTTTTTCAGCTTTTACTTTCTTTTGGTAGCTAGATTGCATTAATACAGCTATTACACCGAATAATATTGGTCCAGCAACCTGTGCTATTGTGTTTATCCAAGCATCGCTTAGATCAGCACCAACTGCACCTTGAATATGAGCTGATATTACTGGTTCTATAATTGAGAATACATTAGCAAATCCAACTGTTAATGTAATTACTACTCCCCAGATTAAAGCGCTCTTGTAAGTCTTAAATACTTCAAATGGCTTCTTTATTGAAGTCTTCTTCTTGAAGAAGATATAAGCAACTGCTAAGAACATGTAAGGAATTGTCATAGCAACGTTAGTCATAGCAACTAGTATATCGAAGAACTTAGCCATTGATTTTCCACCAACAACTGAAGTAGCAAATATCATAACTACAACTATTATACATTGAACAACCATAGCGTTAACTGGCATTCCGTCTGATTCTCTTGTTTGACCTAATTTACCAGGCCATAACTTAGCTGGAGTACCATCTATAAGCTGTTTAAGTGGAGCGTAAGTTAATGTGAAGAAAGCTCCTGTTAATGCTAAGAACATTGATAAACCAACGTATCTAGCAACCCATTGACCCATAACTACTGCTGTAGCTTGTGAAGCTCCAAATGCTGTTCCTAAAGAGTATCCTAAGTTAGACATAACAATGTAGCTTGCGTTTCCAAGTGTAACACCTTTAACTGACATTACTGCTGACCAGTTAGTGAATATACCAACCATTAATATTAATAGTGAGTATCCGATAGCTATAACTGCAGCTGCAATCATAACTCCCTTAGGGAACGTCTTTTCTGGGTTTTCTGTTTGGTCAACAAGACCACCAACAGCTTCTATACCACCGTAAGCGAATATAGCATAAACAACGAATGCTAAAGAAGCAACTATGTTTCCTACATATTTAGGATTTGGTGTAGTAGTAAAGGATTTTAAACCTTCGATAGGTTGAGCTAAGTGTCCGCCGTTTCCTATAAATACTGCTATTGCACCAAGTAATACAACGATGTTTATTAAAACAACTGCTGTTCCACCAACTGAAGTTATTTTCTTGATTTTATCTAATCCTTTAGTTGATACGAATGTAACGAATATTATCCAGATAATACCCATAATACCTAAAGTTTTAGGTCCAGTTAAGCCTTCGATTCCGAAAAGCTTCCAAGTAGCTGTTGTATCTTTACCAAATATAGCATTTGATATTGGAACCCAGATACCTGAGGATACGTTTACCATCCAGATTACATAGGAAGCAAACCACATGAATGTTCCCATGAATGCGAATTTAGGTCCTACGGATTTTTCCATCCAAGAATAAATTCCACCTTTTTCTTCTTTAAATGCTGCACCGAACTCTGCCATCATTAAAGCGAATGGTACGAAGAAGGTTATTGCTGATAAAATGTACCATGGAATTGCCGCATATCCCATTTTGTAGAAGGATCTTGGGATGTTGTTAAAACCGTAAACTGATGTAAAAATCATTAAAATCAGTGATACCAAAGTAAGTTTTTTGGTAGCGTTTACATTTGAAGACATTTCATTCTTCCCCCTCTAAATAATAATAGAATTATTTCTTCGAGCTCCTTAGCTCGATTTTAATTATAATAGCTTATTTTTACTTTTGCAACAGGAAAATTCAGTTTATTTTATTTTTAGACATTAAAATTTGTTTGTTAGATTAAGTTTTTTGAAAAAATTGAAATTGTATTTAAAAAATAAATCAAAAAAATTGAAACAAAATAGTTCAAGTAAATATAAAATGAATGAAAATATTCAATATTTAGTCAAAATTTATAGAAATGAATTTACAAGAAAAAATTATTCATTTTTGAGTTATGGACTAAAATTTATATGTTCCTTCACTTTGCTAAAATGTTAATAGGATGTAAATGAAAATAAGCTGAATTAAAACACTTAAATCTAACTCTTGTTATTTAAGTTCTCCAAAAGCTTTTGCTTTTATGTATTTAAATAACATGACCAGATAAACTGTTCTAAATCAGCTCCACTGAAATAAATAATTTTATGAGGATGTAGCCTTTAATCCTATTATCCCTGTAAGTAAAAGTATCATGAATACTATTCGCAAAGCAGTAAGCGGCTCTTTAAAGAAAATAATTCCACATATTACTGCACCTAAAGCTCCGATCCCTGTCCATATCGCGTAGGCTGTGCCTATGGGGAGGGTTTTGGTAGCCTGAGATAATAAATAAAAGCTTATTAACATTCCTATTAATGTTATCATAGATGGTATCAAGCGAGTAAAGCCATTAGAATATTTTAAAGCGATTGCCCAAACAACCTCAAAAATACCCGCAATAATCAAGATTAACCACGCCATATATATAACCTCCTAATTTAGTTTAATAGTATTTTTAATTTAATAATCAAGTTTCTGCAAAAAAGAAAAGCCCAAGAGGATATCCTAAAAGATATCTCCCGGGCTTTTGTCCCTCCGTGTACACAGTAAACTGTGCGTTTTCTCTTGGACCAGTCAAGCGTTTTAAAGCTTCGGAACCCTAGAAAACATTGATCATTAAATTAATAACTATTATATTGAATTTTATATAAAAACGCAATATATAAAATTTAATATAAGCCAAATGTTTTATATTATTGTAATAATGTACTAACATAATTACTGTAATGAGTGAAATGCTAATAATAGATAAAATATAAGGAGGTTGCAGTCCTTGAGAAGATGGCAGGCATTTATTTTGTTCTTTTTGGTTTTAATTTTTATTTCTTTTAATATAGAGGGTATTAACGTTTCTGCAAAAGAAGCTGATTCAGCTGCTCAAAAGTTTGAAATAATAAAGGAAAAAAGAGCACGTGTTAAAGAACTCTTAAAGGAAAACGAAAAGCTTGAAAAACAAATTGATAAAAAAAGCAGGCAGGTTGATAAGCTGTTTGTAGAATTTTCGAAAAGCGGCATAGTTCCAAAAGAAACTGTTGAAGTGCAATTAAGCGGAAGGCTTGAGATGATAATGACACAGCTTATGCAAATAGGAGAAGTAGAATCTGATTCCTGGAAAAACTTAAAAAGTGCAAATAAAAACATAGAAGCTAAAGAATATGATATAGGAATAGGTTATTTAGATAATGCAATTGAAAGCTTAGAAGAAAAGTCTGGGATGATGTTGTTGTTTAGTGAAAACTTAGATGAATTTATAGTTTTTCTAAATTTAATGCAATACAAGTAAAAGGAGATAATCAGCTATCTCCTTTTTTCTTTAAGGTATCAGGTTTACTTGATGCTTTTGTGTTTTTAGAATTAACTGCAGAATTACTTAGCTGATTATTATCAGTCTTTTGATCACTGTCATCAAATAAGTTGTTTCCAAAAGCCTGAATCCAGTTATCCATGGCATTTTTCTTCATAGGCATATCAGCTCCTTTTTCTTATATGTTATGATGCCCGGGGATTAAGAGTTACATACATAATATAAAATTCACATTGCATTTTCAAAGAACATATATTATAATGTAGGTGTTTAAATTTTCAGGAAAAGGGAGTATGTTTTGTGAGTGAGGTTGTTCTTAACTAACCAATTAAATATTGGAGCTTAAAAGACTTCAAAAAACCTATTATATATTAGGTTTGTTTTTGTCGAAGTTTTTTAGGATGTTAAGAACACAGATAGCATTCGACCTTTTAATATAAGAAAGAATTGTATCCGTGCCTATGCACGGAATTTTTATACCTATTTTTAAGTTGTTAAATTTAGGTAATTATTAGGGTTAGTGTAAGCTTCAGAGAAAGTGTTCTCTGAGGCTTTTATTTATATTTGATGTTCTTAACTCCAGTCAATTGGTTAGTACAAAAATTATTTAATAAAATTATTGGAGGTTAAGAAATTGAATAAAAATGCTATTAATATACTTGAGTACAATAAAATAAAAGAAAGCATAAAAAACTACGCATTATCAGAAATAGCTAAAGATATGGCTGACAAATTAGAACCATCTATAGATATTAATATTATACAAAACAACTTGAAGGAGACTACAGAAGCAAGAAATATTGTTGATAGAAGCTCTTCTGTCCCCCTTCATGGACTAAAGGGAATAAAGAATATAAAAGATAAGCTTGGCAAGGGAGGAAATCTTACACCTGAAGAGTTTGAAACTATTTGCGGACTTTTAAGAGATGGAAACAGACTTAAAAGATTTATGAGAGATAAAGAAGATGCAGCTCCTAATGTAAGCAGCTATGCTTTATCAATACATGAGCTTTCAGAGGCAGTAGATGAAATAGAAAGATGCATTTATAAAGGAAGAGTAGATGATAAGGCCAGCAGTGAACTTTCAAGGCTTAGAAAGAAGATAGCTATTTTAGAGGATAGAGTTAAAAATAAACTGGAGAGCTTCTTAAAAAATTCAAGGAATAAGGATTATATACAGGATAGTTTAGTAAGCATGAGAAATGGGAGATATGTTATTCCTGTTAAAAATCAATATAAAAATAATATTGAGGGCAGTGTTCATGATATGTCTTCAAGCGGCTCTACTGTATTTATTGAGCCTGCGGAGGTTAAAAAAGCTCAGGATGAACTTAATATGCTTAGAATTGAAGAGGAGAAGGAGGTTTATAAAATATTATCGTCTCTGACTGCTATGCTTGAACATAAACAAAGAGAGCTTTCAATAAATATTGAAACTATGGCTTATTATGATTTCTTATTTGCAAAAGCAAAGTATAGCAAATCCATTGACGGAAGAACAGTAAAACTTAATAATAGGAAATTTATATCAATAAAGAATGGAAGACATCCTTTGATAGGAAAAACAGCAGTGCCTCTTAATTTTATTATAGGAGATACCTATAAAAGCCTGGTTATAACAGGGCCAAACACAGGTGGAAAAACTGTTGTTCTAAAGACTGTAGGACTTTTGACAATGATGGTTCAGTCGGGACTTCATGTACCGGTTGATGAAGGCTCTGAATTTGCTGTTTTTGCTGATATACTTGCAGATATAGGGGATGGGCAGAGCATAGAGCAAAGCTTAAGTACTTTTTCTTCTCATATTAAAAATATTATAAGCATTATTAACTCTTCAGATGAGCATACTCTTGTAATAATTGATGAGGTAGGCTCAGGAACTGATCCGGGAGAAGGAATGGGTATTGCAGCTGCAGTGCTTGAAGAAATTCATAAGCGAGGGGCTACAATGCTTGCTACAACCCACTATAGCGAGATTAAGGATTTTGCGAAAAATACTTCGGGGTTTATAAATGGATGTATGGAATTTGATATAAATACTTTAAAACCTCTTTATAAGCTTAGCATAGGAAAAGCAGGGGAGAGCAATGCCTTATTTATAGCTTTAAGGCTTGGCATGGATAAAGCACTTATTGAAAGAGCCCATAAAATAACTTATAAAGAGACTAAAGAATACACAGAATATAAGCCTGAGATCATAGAATATGCTAAAGCATCAGATGAAATAGTGAAGCAGCATGAGGAAGTAGTAGAAAAATTTAAAGCTGTAGATAAAATTAAGCAGGCTTCAGAAAATAAAAGAGTTAAGCCGAGGTTTAATCTTGGAGATTGTGTATTTATAAGTAACATGAATAGAACAGGGATTGTCTGTGAGCTTGAAAATAATAGAGGGGAAATAGGAGTTATGGTTATGAAAAACAAGTTTAAGATTAATCATAAAAGACTTTCCTTGTATATTGAAGGGCAGGAGCTTTACCCTGATGATTATGATTTTGATATTGTTTTTGAAAGCAAGGAAAATAGAAAGAAAGATAAACTCATGAGTAAAAGACATGTAGAAGGCATGCAGATAGAAGCTAATGAATAGCTAGAGGGGCATAAGCTGCCCCTCATTTTTACATAATCTATTAAATGATGAAGATACTAATAATGGGTGATTATATATGAAGGAAAATACAATGTTAGATCAGGTATATATTAAGCTTGAAAAATTAAACTGGGAGCTTTTTCAAATATGGACCAGCAAAATAGTATTTAGCTGGAGATGGTGGCTGGAGATTTCTCTAGGTATCCTGCCTTGGATTATTTGGTTCAAAGTACATGATAAAAATAAAACTGGGAGGCAGATGATAGTAGTCTTAGAAGTTATATTAATAACAAGTTTTCTTGATATTGTTGGTCTTCTACTTGGATTATGGCATTACGATTGGAATGTGTTTCCGTTTATACCGGTTTTTATACCCTGGAACTGGACACTTTTTCCCGTGTTTATAATTCTATTGATTCAATTTAAGAGTGAAATTAAAGCCTTTTATAAGGCTGTAATTTTTTCTTTTTTTTGCACTTATATATTTGAACCGGCTTTCGAAATTCTAGGAATGTATCACAGACTAAAATGGAATCATTGGTATTCATTTATTATATACATATTTATATATTTATTTTCAAACTATATTTACAATAGCAAAAGAATAGGAGATTTGGATAAAAGTAAAGGATAGGCCCTTATATTAGGAGGCCTATCCTTTACTTTTATCCTAAAAACCCAACAGTATCGACATGATCAGCTCTTATAGCCTTTTGAAGTATTGTAAAATGAATCTTACCGCTTAGCTCATCTAAATCACAAGGAAACTGGGTTTTGCAGCTTTCACATTCTAAATATTCCTTTCCATCAACCTTTTCTCTATTGTCAAATAAAAAAGGTAGGGCAGAATCATTTGTATCTCTTTCATATATTTCAGGGCTTTGTAATTTGTATGTATATAAATAGGTAGCTTCTCTTTTTACATTAAAATATTCACCGCCGCATTTAGGACAATTTAAATCTCTATTAATATTCAATCCATACACTCCATTCCAAGCAAATTTAATAATAAGTTATTTATATTATTTGCCTAAAGTTACATATATATTACAAAAATACAAGCTGCCTTATGAAAGACAGCCTGAAAACAAAAACTATACTTTTTTATCAAGCAATACTCCATGGCCTGTGTCGCCATAGGTCAGCTGTGATTTAAGTTCTTTTACGAAGTTGATGCTTTTTTCGTAAGGTTTGTCTTCATAAGAAGACAGCTTCCGTTTCTTTTTCTTATTGAGAGTGTCCCTATCCTTGGGCTTTCCTTGTACAGCAATAATTTTTTCTGCAGCTTTAATTTCCCTTTCAAAGTTGGTAGCCATACAAAACATCTCCTTCCATGGTAAATTATTATTTACTTATATAAATTATCGAAATTATTTGAAAATAGTTTATAGTTAAATTTGGACTACAAATATCTTTACAACATATGGTAGAATGTTTTAAGAAGAGGTGGTTGCAGTGAATATATTAATTGCCGAAGATGAGAAAGATATTAGAGAATTGGTTAAAATTCATTTGATAAAGGATGGTTACAATGTTTTTGAAGCTGCCAATGGCATTGAGGCTGTAGAAGTTTTTAAAAATAATAAAATCGATATGATAATATTAGATGTTATGATGCCTTTGCTTGATGGTTTTGCAGTAGTTAAGAATGTTAGAGAAACAAGTATGATTCCGGTAATGTTTTTAACTGCTAGAGCTGAAGATACTGATAAGATATTGGGACTTGGATTAGGTGCTGACGACTATATGACTAAACCTTTCAGTCCTATTGAGCTTACGGCAAGAGTTCAGGCTCAGCTTAGAAGGTACAACAAATATAGTAAAACATCCTATGTTTCTAATGTTGTTATAGGTGATTTAATTTTAAATAAGGAAAATTGTACAGTACATAAAAATGAAATTAAGCTTGAACTAAATGCAAAGGAATACAAAATACTAGAATTTTTAATGGAGAATGCAGGAAAGGTTTATACAAAGAAACAGCTTTATGAAGCGGTATGGGGTGAGCCGTATTTTGGAGATGATAATACCATTATGGTACACATAAGCTATTTAAGGGATAAGATAGAAGATAACCCTAAAAGCCCGAAGTATCTAAAAACTATTAGAGGTATAGGCTATAGACTTGAAAAGGTGAGTAAATTATGAGAAAGATCAAAAGTAGAAAAAGATTAGCCAATATGCTTCTAAAAAATTATGTTTTATCTTACTTTGGTATTACTGTTTTTGTGTCGATTTTTTTAGTTACTACCTTGCTGGTTGCGCTTGCACTATATATAAATATCAATAGACTGGATATAAATGATGCAGCAAAGATCATGAAGAATAACTATAAGGAAATTGATACAACAGAAATCGAAAAATTAAATGGATTTTTAGAAATAATAGACAGCAGTCATAAGGTTATTTATAGAAAAGGAAATAATCCTCTTAATACTACTCAATATACTCCTCGTATGTATTATGAGATGTATGAAATATTCAATAATGAAACGAAGCAAATGCAGGCGTTAGTTGGGTATGATAAATTAGAAAAAAAATATGTGTTCAGCACTGCATATAATAATGATAAAGATTTTTTGCTTGTTATTGCTGTGCCGGAAAAAGAATATTTTAAGTCTCTTGTTTATGAAAGAAAGTTTACACCTAAAAATTATCTTTATGTTGTAATAATACTAAATATTTTAATGTTTATAGTGTTTTTTTTAATTGTTTCGAGGGTTACCTCAAAGAATTTAACCAAGCCCTTAAAATTACTTACTAAGGGGGCTAGGGAAATATCCAAGGGAAATTATGATACAAGAATAGAGTTGAAGTCTAAAAATGAGTTTGGGGAACTTAGAGATGCTTTTAACAATATGGCTGAAAAGATTGCAGTTGAAAGAACCCTTAAAGAAAAAGCAGAGGAAAACAGAAAGAATCTTATTCTGGACATTTCACATGATTTGAAAAATCCTTTATCAAGTATACTAGGATATTCAGAATACATATTAAAAGATAGTAATCTTTCTCAGGACGAAATTAAAAAATATATAGAAACAATAAGGCATAATAGTGAAAGAGCCAATAAGCTTATAATGGATCTTTTTGAGTTTTCTAAACTTGAAAGCAGTGAGTTTAAGCTTAATTTAGTAAAACAGGATGTTTGTGAATTTTTAAGAGAGCTTATAGCAGTATATATTCCTCAGTTTGAAGATAATAATATTGATTATGAATTTGATATACCTGAAGAAAGTGTATTTATACATTTTGATGCTAAGAATCTGGATAGGGCCTTAAGCAATCTAATAATCAATGCAATAAAATACAATTCACAAAATATAAAAGTAATTGTTAAGGCTCATGTAGTAGGCAGCTTTTTTGAAATAATAGTTGAAGATAACGGAGAAGGTATTCCAAAGGATATGCAGCAACATATTTTTAACGCCTTTGTAAGAGTGGATGCTTCAAGAAACTCAGAAAGCGGAGGTACTGGTTTAGGGTTAGCTATATCTAAGGAAATAATAGAAAAACATAGAGGAACTATTGAACTTCAAAGCGATACTAATAAAGGTTGCAAATTTATTATAAAGCTTCCCATTAATTAAAAAGCATCAGGTTTAGGGCTGAGTTTTAGCTCTAAACCTGATGCTTTTTAAGGTTAATTTAAGATTAGCATAAGCTTGGTTTAAGGATAGTGCTATATCATAATTAATGAAATATAGTTACAAAAATTGATGGAGGATTAGCTATGATAGAAATAAAAAATGCTTTCAAGATATACAAAATGGGAAACGAAAGTCTTCCTGTTTTAAATGACGTCAGTTTAAAAGTAAATAAAGGAGAGTTTGTAGCAATTATTGGCCCCTCAGGTTCAGGAAAATCTACACTGATGAATATAATAGGGGGATTGGATAGACCAACAAAGGGTTCAGTAATTATAGATAATGAAGATATAAGCAGCTATAAGGATAAAAAGATGTCTAAATTTCGAAATGAAAAAATAGGATTTGTCTTTCAATCCTTTAATTTAGAACCTACATTAACGGCTCTAGAAAATGTAATTATGCCTTTAACCATAGCCGGAATTCCGGATAAGAAGAGAAGGGAAAAAGCAAAGAACGCTCTGGAGTCTTTAGGCTTAGGAGACAGGCTTCAACATAAGCCTACTGAGCTTTCGGGAGGACAAAGACAGAGAGTAAGTATAGCAAGGGCCTTAGTAAACAATCCTAAAATAATATTAGCTGACGAGCCTACCGGGAATTTAGATTCGAAGTCAGGGAAAGCGGTAATGGAGCTTTTAAGAGGACTTAAAGATAAAGACTATACAATAGTTATGGTATCTCATAATTTAGATGAGGCTGCTTATGCAGATAGAGTAATAAAAATAGTTGATGGAATGATTGCGGAGGAGAATTAATAATGAAATTTAGGGATTACACAAGAACAGCCTTAAGAAATATTAGTCGAAGGAAAATGAGAACTTTTTTAACTGCATTTGCAGTATCCATAGGTACTATGCTTATAGTTCTTATGGTAAGCTTAGGGGTAGGAGTCCAAAAGCTTGTAGTAGATTCTATAAAGGCTAACACTCCAGGTAACTCAATATCAGTAAGTCCTTACAAGATGGAAGAAGCACAAATGAAGCTTGAGGATAATCTAGATGATGATGAGCTTCAGGAAGCAATAAAACCTAAGTTTAAGCTTATAAATCATGAAGCTTTGGAAAAGATTAAAAAGATGAATAATGTAGAGGATATGGCTGTGTATAGTAATATTCCATCAATATATATAGAACTTAACGGAACAAAGAAAAAGTATTCTTCGGTTATAGGCGTTGACCTAAATTACAGTATACTTACGAATGCACAAATTGAAAATACGCGAATTAAAGAAAAGAAGAAGGATTTAAATGTTATAAGTTACGGTAAAGCTATTACAAAGGAAGATAAAAACTCTGTGTTAATTGGTGAAAAAATGCTTAAAAAGCTTGGCATTAGCGACTATGCCTCAGTGGTTGGAAAAGAAATAACCTTAACTGCTAAGCTTCCTGATGTGCAGGGGATACCTAAGATTGAGCCATTGATTAAAAAGTTTAAGATAGTTGGAGTAATTAACGAAAAATTCAACTTAAGTGATAAAATTATAGTTTCTATGGATGAGGCAAAGGATTTCTTAAACTATATTAATATGGACAAAAATTATTATGAAAACAAGGGGCCAGAGAATGTAGAGGTTGCAGTAAAGGATCTAAAATATGTATCTTCCGTATCAGATGAGATAACAAAAATGGATTATGGAGTAACAAGTATTCAATCTATGATTAAGGATATAAAATCTATATTTACAATTATACAAGCTATATTATCAATAGGAGGTATAATAATCGTATTTGTTGCTTCTATAGGGGTTATTAATACGATGACTATGTCAATTTATGAAAGAACTCGTTCTATAGGTATAATGAAATCTCTAGGAGCTTCAAGAAAAGATATAAGGTTTATGTTCATAACAGAATCAGGGGCTATAGGCTTTATTGGAGGACTTATGGGAATTTTATTTAGCGTCCTTAATACTAAGATAATTAAGTTTGCTATGGAAGCATTTTTAAAATCAAAGAATGTAAAAGAAATTCCTCAGATTTTCTCTACGCCAATATGGCTTATATTAGGCACTATAAGCTTTGCCATTTTAATATCTGTATTAGCAGGTTTATACCCTGCAAGCAAAGCCTCAAAACTTGATCCTGTTGAGTCCCTTAGATATGAATAAAATTCAGATATTATATTTTAAATAGCGAGGATAATTCCTCGCTATTTGCTTTCATACTAAACTAGTTTGCTTGCCAATTATAGTGCTTAAAATTCCGGTAAGAGTTATAATAAGGAGTGAAAATAATACACTAATGCTTGTACGAAGATTAAAATATTTACAGGTTAGTAGATTTTCCAATTTTTCTAACCTAGGGTCTTATTATTTTTGTTCTTTTTATCTGCAGCATCACGTAAACTTTGATCCTGTGCTGCTATAGTTAATAACAGAGCTCCAACAGCTGTGACAAGGTTGCCAAGAACATTTATTTCATCTGAGCTTTTTCCCTCAGCTAGAGCTATAGCAATAGCATCAGCTAGAATTGCCAGCTCTGTAGGACTTAAAGAATTAAAATTTGCCATGCTGTAAGTACCCCCAAAAATTAAAAACAATTATATTTAAGTTTATTATCAAAGGAGAAAATAAATGAATAAAGAAATATTAATTAATTTGGTAAAAAAATTTAGTCCGGAGGATATTCAGGAAAAGGAGTCAAAGGAAAAAATATTGAACTTCCTACATGAAAATGATAATTTCACTGGAAGAGATAATAATATAGGGCATATAACCGGATCTGCATGGATTGTAAGCAAGGATAGAAAAAAAGTTCTATTGACACATCACCTTAAACTGGACAGGTGGCTTCAGGTCGGAGGACATGTGGAAAGTGACAATAGTATGATAGAGTCGGCCCTGAGAGAAGCAAGGGAAGAGACTGGACTAACTTCTATCAAAGTACTTTCAGAAGAGGTTTTTGATATAGATGTCCACTTAATTCCTAAAAGGGGAGATGTAGAGGCTCATAACCACTACGATATAAGATTTTTATTTGAGGCTGATGAAAATGAGAAGATTAAAAGGCAGGAGAATGAATCTAAAGCTGTAAAGTGGGTAGCTTTAGCAGAGGTTCCAACATATGCTGAAGGAGGAACAGTTTTAAGAATGACTGACAAGACAAAGCTCATGAATATATAAAAAGAGCCATAAGGCTACTGCTG
>KE993458.1 GCA_000466585.1 Clostridiales bacterium oral taxon 876 str. F0540 | reverse complement strand
ACTATAAAAATTTTTAAATATATAAATATTTACTGAAATCATGCTGCTTTGCAGTAAATTTGCTTTCTATAATAACAAAAATAACAAAGAACATTCTTATATTAACACTATTATTAAAAATCGCCAAATATTAAAAAGTTTTAATTATCAAAACAAGCGTTAAGAAAAACGCAAGTGAATTCATAGAATCTCTTAGATTTTCAGCATTGCAAGCCTTAGAATATACGCAAAGGTATCATCTAGAACAATATTATTTTGCTTACAAATCTCTAAGGCATTTGCACCACATCCTGCGTCTACTTTATTTCACAATCTGCTTATATTCTGCTACATCCTCTATATATGCCCTTAAAAGTTCTGCTGCTCCCCATGCTTGAGCAAAGCAGGCTCTTGCTGTATTGGGACTGTTTCCATCGAATACTTCTGAAATATTACCTACACATCTGTCTTCTATATGATCATAAAATGGTTCAATAACTTTAAGACATAAAGATTTATCCTTATACCATCTATTAATTGCTGTAATAAATGGTCCTATAAGCCAGCTCCACACAGTTCCTTGGTGGTATGCAGAATCTCTTTCAAATATTCCTCCGATGAAAATACCTTTATACTCATTATCATCGTAAGCTAAACTTCTAAGTCCATATGGCGTATAAAGTTTTTCAAAAGCTGTTTCTATTGCTTTTTTAGCTTTTTCTTCATCTATCATAGTATATGGCAGACTCAATGCTATGATACCATTTGGTCTAATTTGATCATTATATTCACTGCCGTCTATATAATCATAGAAATAGTTTTTGCTAGCGTTCCAGAACTTTTTATTGAAACTATCCTTTATATTACTGGAAAGCTGATCATAATAGCTGTTATCTAATTCAAACTCTTTGCAAAGCTTTGAATATATACATACTGCATTATACCAAAGTGCATTTATCTCAACAGCTTTTCCTTGTCTTGGAGTTACTGTCCAATCCTCAATTTTTACATCCATCCATGTAAGCTGGATATCTTTATTTCCTCCTCTTAACAATGAGTCCTCCTTATCCATCCTTATTTCATGCATTGTACCATTTATATGGTTTTTTATCATTGATGTTAGAGTAGGAAAAATTTGTTCTCTTATAAACTTATAATCATTTGTATACTCTAGAAATTTATGTACTGCATTAAAATACCATAATGTAGCATCAATTGTGTTATACATCGGCTCTATCCCTGTGTCCGGGAACATATTGGGGATTAAACCTTCTTTTTCATACTTGGCAAAGGTAATAAGAAGTTCTTTAGCCTCTTCAAATCTTCCTGTAGATAATGTAAGTCCCGGAAGCGCTATCATTGTATCTCTTCCCCAGTCAGTGAACCAAGGATATCCGGCAATAACGGTGGAGGTATTTGTCGACTTTCTTTTAACAATAAACTGATCACTTGCTAAACATAACTGTTTAGTGAGTTCATCCTTAACTTGCAGTTTTTCAATTAATTCTTCTTTTCTTCTTTTCTCTGAAATAAAGTAATTTTCCCCATTCAAATCTAAAATATCTTCAGTGGAAGCTATTATGCTAAACTCTTTTGTTTCATTTGGATGTACTTCAATTTCAAAATATCCCGGAATGAAGTGGTTGTCAAAATCAGCCAAACCTCTTTGATATTCATTAAAATAAAAAATATTTTCTGCCCATCTTGGAGCTTCTATAAAATTAGCTTTATCTGATTTCAAATATAATTCTATATCATTTATATCGTAGCTTATTTTTACTCCATTCTTTATTTTTAAGGACGTACACTTAAAATCATCTTTCTCGGTATTTCCATGATGATCTCTATTATTAATTAATGCATCAAGCATAATTTTTAATGGTTTATTATTATTTACAATTTTATAAGAAACAACTGTAGTATTGGAGCCATATACCATAGTAACTTTTTTACTTAACAAAACTCCTCTTACCTCATAGTTTTGAATTGGAAAGTATTCCTGCTCAAAGCTTAACTGGTTTAGAAATCCTCTATCTATACTTTTATCAGTATATTCATTTGTAAAAAGGCTAATTTCTTCATTTCCGATGTATAGAGTTTCATCAAGCTTTGACAGAAGTAATCTCCTATCAACAGGTGGATTCAGGCATGCAACGAGAAGTGCATTATACTTTCTTATATTGGAACCACAAATAGTACTGGAACAATATCCTCCTAATCCATTGGTAATAAGATATTCTTTTGATATTGAAGACTCATAGTCCTTTAAGTTATATTTTCCAAATCTAATCATAATTTAATCTCCTTATTATAAAACTAAAGGGTATCCATAAGCTGGGCACTATTGTCCCTTACTATGAATACCCAATTATTACTTTTATTTATTTTACTATCCTTTAACAGCTCCAGCAACAAGTCCCTTTTGTATGAATCTCTGCAAAAGCATAAATACTATAACTATTGGAAGAGATGATAAAACTGCCGCAGCTGCGAACTTAGTCCAGTTAGCTGAGAACTGATTATTTATAAAACTTCTAAGTCCTAGTGCTAAAGTAAAGTTTTCAGGTGATTTTAAAGCTATTGAACTTATCATATACTCACTATAAGTTCCTATAAAACTAAATAAAAACTGAACTACCATCATTGGAATTGCGAGAGGTATTATTATTTTTGTGAATACCTGCCAGTGAGTTGCTCCATCAACCATAGCTGCCTCATCCAGTTCTATAGGAAGGCTATCAAAGTATCCTTTAAGAAGCCAAATATTATAAGCACTTCCTCCTGCGAATACTAAAATTAAAGCATAAAGATTATCTAGTAAGTCAAATTTTAAAAGAATAGCATATATAGCTGAAATAGTCATCATAGCTGGGAACATCTGAAGTATTAAAAGTGCCATAAGGCCATTCTTTCTACCTTTAAATCTTATTCTTGAAAAAGCATACGCTCCTAGACTGGTCATAAATAGCTGTATAAGCGCAACAGCAACACAAAGTATTAAACTATTTTTAACCCAAATTGGGAAGTTGCCTCCCTTTGACGGATTTCCAGAAAATAATCCGGTATAGTTTTCAAAAGTTATCTCTTTGGGGAAAAAGGTACCTTGATAGAAGAAGTTACCTTTTGATAAAGATGCTACTATTATGGATATTAGAGGAAATAGAGTTATTGCAAGCAATACCCATATAACCACTCTGCTAATCCAAAGGGTTCTTCTTTCACTTGGTTTTAATCTATGCTTATAAACTAGTTCTACTTCATTCGTATTAGTAGTTTTTGTATTCATTGTTAGTCCACCTCCTCAAATGCACCAGACATCTTCATTTGGAAGAAACTTATTGTTCCAATGAGGATAAATATTAATATACTTAATGCAGCTGCTAAATCATATCTAAATAGAGGCTGCCCAATCATCTTAAAAGCCGAACTTGCTAAAATATCTGTACTTCCTGCAAAACTAGTATTTGGCTTTGGAGGACCCCCTGCAGTTATTAAGTATGCTGCACCAAAATTATTAAAGTTAAATGAGAAAGATGATATTAGTAATGGTATTGATGACGATGTGAGTGATGGAAGTGTAATTTTAACAAACTTTTGCCATCTATTAGCACCGTCTATTTCAGCTGCTTCATAATAGTTATCCGGTATTGAAGCAAGGGCACCTAGACATACATTCATCATATACGGAAAGCCTAACCATAAGCTTACCATAATTACTCCCACTCTAGCCCATGTTACATCTGTAAGCCAAGGAATATTTGTTGATATTATGTGAAGTTTTGTCAACATCAGATTTATTGTACCATAATCTTGATTTAAAAGACCTTGCCATGATAAAATTGCAATCGCACTTGGTAAAGCCCACGGAATAATAAATAAGCCCTTATAAAGACCTCTTTCTTTCATATTATTATTATTTAATAACATTGCAATAAATAGTCCAATAAAATAATTACCTAAAGTTAAAATAATAGCAAATGCAAGTGTCCATGCAAAAACTGGTAAAAATATTGGTTTTAAAGGACCTGCTAAAATTTGTTTAAAATTATCAAACCCAACTATTTTAAAATCTTCCATATGATTTATATTATAGTTAGTAAAGGCGATATATATAGTATATATTATAGGTATTAAGCTTAATACTGCAATTGAAATAAGTGCTGGTGATAAATATACGTAACCTCTTATACGATCATAAAAACTACCTTTTTTCTTCCTTTCCATCGTAATCCCCTTTCATTATCAAATAGGAGGGGATAATCCCCTCCTATTAATTTGTCATGCCAATATTACACTATTTAGCTTGTTGTGATAACTGGTCATTTATATCTTTAACAACCTTAGTTGCAAAAGCTTTTGAATCCATCTTACCATCTAATAATGTTGGTAGAGAATCATTAACCTTCCAAGCTGCTCCCATTTCTGGAATGTTAGGCATTGGATATGCAGTCTTAGCTTGCTCAATAAATGCTGCTAAATCACCTTTTGAAAGGTCGGAAAGTAATTTTGAATCCTTAAGAGCTGGTATTCTGTGTCCTTTGTCATATAATGCCTGCTCTGAGTGTGCAACTAGATATTTCATTAAGTCCCAAGCTTCTGTCTGATTCTTTGATTTAGAATTTACGAATGCTGCTTGAACTCCTAAGAATGGAGTTGCTGGTTTTCCATTAATTGATGGAAGTGGAGCAACTTTAAATTTAACATTTTCTTTCTTGAAACCTTCAACATCCCAAGGTCCGCTTATAAACATACCAATCTTTCCTGCTTTAAATTCTCCACCAGCTATACCTGAATCAACACTGGATTTCATTCCAAGGTCTTTTCCAAATGTAGAAAGAACATCGTAACCTTTTATAGCTCCTTCATTTCCAAGTCCTACATCTTTTGGATCTATGTTTCCACCATTATCTTTATAGATATATCCCCCAAATCCTGATAAAAATGCATATGTGTAATAAAGGTTCTTAGCTTCATATTTAAAGCCTACTTTTTTACCTTGAGCAATTAAATCATCCAAAGTTGTTGGAGCAGTAGCAACTTTATCTGGGTTATAGAATAAAGCTAAAGTTTCTTGTGAAAGAGGAACTCCATAAGTTTTTCCTCCAATTGTTACTGCATTTACTACGTTCTGATTATATTTTGATGAGTCAACAATTCCTGATGGAACTTCTGCAACAACGCCAGCCTTAACAAATGCTCCTAAGTTATCATGAGCTAAACCAAACATAACGTCAGCTGCTTTTGAGCTGTTTGCTGCTTGAGCAAATGCATTAAAGTCACCTTTATCTGCTAAAACATCAACTGTATTTCCTGTACTTTTTGCCCATTCCTCTGCTATAGGCTTAACTGCTGCTACTTCATCATCTGTAAGATGTGACCAAACAATTATCTTCTTTCCACCCTTAGTTTCAGAAGCATTTTGAGGTGTTTCCTTCTTGCCACAGCCAACTAAAGCAGTAGCTACTACCATAGCAGCTAAAGCTGATACTAAAATTCTAGATCTTTTCATTAAAGTTTCCCCCTTTAATAAATTATATTTTGTATAATCGTGCAACCGTTTGCACTTCATATTTAAATTATAGCTTACTAAAACAAACTCGTCAAGATGTTTTCTGAAAATATTTTCAATGAATTTTATACATATATCTGCATGCAGGCATTGTACTATTTTTATTATGTACTTTAGTGCAAATATTTATGTATAATATAGTTAACAATCCAATTTAGGGAGATGATTAGAATGTCGGTAAACTTTACCTATAAACTTGAAGAGGCTATGAATTATCTGCATAGGAAAGGAGCTTTTCTAACTGTAAAATCTGATGATAAAGTTAATACAATGACAATTAGTTGGGGCAATATAGGCTTTGAATGGAATAGGCCTATTTTTACAGTATTGGTAAGACACTCAAGATACACACATGAACTTATAGAAGACTCAAATGATTTTACAATAAGCATCCCACTAGATGATAATTTAAAAAAAGAACTGGCCTACTGTGGTTCTAAATGCGGAAGAGATATAAATAAATTCAAGGAATGCAATTTAACTTTAGAGCCTTCAAGAATTGTTTCTTCGCCTATTATCTCCGAATGCAAGCTTCATTATGAATGTAAAATAGTTTATAAGCAGGATATGAATCCTGAACTTCTAAGCGAAGAAGTCAAAAAAACTAGCTATGCTTCCGGAGATTATCATACTATTTACTATGGCGAAATAGTAAGCTGTTATGAAAAATAAATAGCTTCCGAATAAAGTAGTCGCAGGCTTTTTGATGCAGCCTGCGACTACTTTTATTCTAAACTTCATTAAGTTCTGTTACCTTTATTGTTTTTATCTTTGTACATTTCTTTATCAGCTTCACCGAAAATGTCATCCGGTGTTAAGTCCTCATTAGGATCGATTTGGCATACCCCGTAGCTAAAGCTTAGAGTAGTGTTTGCAAGTTTGCGTTTATATAAAGCTCTTCTTGTGCTTTCAAGCCTATCTATTGCTTTATCTTTACTGCAGTCAGTGAAAAGCAAAACAAATTCATCTCCCGACATTCGTGCATAAATATCTGTTTTTCTTACATTCTCTCTTAATACATCCGCAAACAATTTAAGTGCTTTATCTCCCATGTTATGACCATAGGTATCATTAATATATTTAAAATCATCCAAATCAATAAGTGCCAGGCATACTTCATTTTTATACCTTTTAATTTTCAATAATTCTCTTGCAAAGAATTGCTTAAAGTATCTTCTGTTATATAAACCTGTAAGCTCATCAAAGTTTGCCATAAATTTCAGCTTATTTTGTATAAAGAAATTCTTAAGAGCTAACTGAAGCTCATTCTTTATGTAATTCATAAGCTCTACATCTTCATTAGTAAAATTCTTTCCCTTAGAATTGCTGTCAACATTTATAAATCCGATAAGCTTATCATCGATATATATAGGTGAGCTTATGGTGCAAAATATGTCCAGTGCTTCATAGCTTTTCATACTTTCTATCTTATCCGAATTAATTATATCTTCATCAAATTTATTCGGATTTTTAATTACAGCTGTTTCGCTGAAATTATTTATACTGTATAAGTATACCTCTTCTTTTTTCAATGTTAGCTTTTTCAATTCCTCTGAATACCCTTTTATAGTTCTAAAATGAAATAGGTTGTCCCCTTCAAGCAGAACAATGCTTCCTTTAGATGCATTTGGTATTAAATCGATTGCAGCCTCCAGCATAAGTTTATATGTCTCGTCTTCGGAAGCGGCCTTTGTTATCTTTTCTGCAACCTCATATAAAGTATTTTTCACTTTTTCTATAAGTCCTATAGTATTATTAACCCTTTTTATTTCAAAATATTGCAGTATTATAATTGAAAGCATCAACAAAATAATAATAATCAATGCGAATATTCTGCTCCCCATCGTTTCCTCCCAATACCATGTACTTTTTCATTTACAACCTTCAAATAAGATTATAATTCTTATTGTTACAGTTTACAACTACTTTGTAAATGTTTCACTTCAATAAACGAACATAAAATAAAAGTGACATAGTAATATCTGTATACACTATCACTAGTGAGCATTATCACTATTGATAATCATATCAATAGTGATATAATATATAATATAGAGTCTATTATGTAATAATATAGAAAATTTTTAGGAAAAATATAATATCGTTCTTAAAAGTTTATACGTATCTGCTAATATACAATAATTTCAAACTTATAGAGTGAAAGGAGAAATTTATATTGTCAAAGATTGCTTTAATAACTGATAGCTCCTGTGATTTGACTTCAGAAATTATAAAAGAATATAACATAAGGATTTTACCATTAAGAATTATATATAAAGATAAAGAATATGTTGATAGAGTTACTATAACTCCAAATGAGGTTTACGATAATCTCGTTAATGAAGTACCTACAACATCTATGCCTTCCATGGGTGATATGGAAAATTTATTTACATTGATTGAAGAAGAGGGCTATACACATGTTATAGCTATAACTCTATCCTCCGGCTTATCCGGAACATTTAACGCTCTAAAGCTGGTGAGCGAAAATCATTCTAATTTAATAACATATCTGTTTGATTCCAAATCTCTTTCTTTAGGTCTTGGCGCCTTGGTTCAAGAGTGCGGCAAGCTTATCAGCGAAGGCAAAAGCTTTGAAGAAATTGTTGATATTCTTCCTGCTGTAAAAGAAAGAATTTCTTTATATTATGTTGTAGAGACATTAGAATATTTAAAAAAAGGCGGACGTATTGGAAAGGTTGCAGGTACCATTGGTGATTTGTTAAATATTAAACCAATAATATCTATAGATGATGAAGGAAAATATTATACTCATGCAAAGGTAAGAGGAAGAAAACAATCCATAACAAAATTAATTGATATAGCAAAAGAAACTTTAGATCATACTAAAGCTAAAATATTTATAATGCACGGCGGTGCTTTGGAACAAGGCAGAAAAATGTATGACACCTTTAATGGTCATCCAAATGTTACTTCTCTTTATTTTACAGACATCAGCCCTGCATTAGGTGTTCATACCGGCCCTGGTCTTTTAGGAATAGCTGTAGTAAGGGAAAACTAATAGCATGGATGATTTAGAATTCTCTAATAGTGATATAAGAGCTGAGGAAAAGCGTCTTTATGAAGAGTATAAGAAAAAGCTAGCAGAGCTAAAAAAAGTACAAAGAGAAAAAGAAGCTGTAGGTCAGGTTTTTACTAAAGGTCTTCTTCCTATCTATGTATTATACATTTTAAGCTTAGGCTCCACTAACGGTAACGATATTTCGCATAAAATCGGTGAAAGAACTAAAGGTCTATGGATTCCAAGTACAGGTGGAATATATCCCATTTTAAAAAAGTTTGAAAAGGAAAATCTAGTAATTGGTCAATGGGATGACCCAAAGAAGAAAATACAAAAGATTTATACTCTTACTGATGAAGGTCTGGTTGAATTACAAGAGAAGAAAAAGCTTTTAAAAAAGAAAATTGCCGAGGCATTAGATGTTTTTAAAATAATATATGGAGATCTATATAGTGAATAATGATATGCAGTTTGTTCTTACAAGCTGCATATTTTTTTAGCGCATGCTGAATAATTACATGCAAAAGTCCTAAAAATATATACTGACAACAAATTTATAGGAGATGATAAAATGGGTACCGGAAAAAGTGCAAAAGGGATAGTAGGTAAATTTCCTATGGCTAGCAAACGTAAAGGCCCAGTTGGTGAAGGAGTAGATTTTATACAAAAAAATCTTACTAATGTACCTGAAATAGATAAAACTTTAAAGAACAGGAAGGAAGACTAATGAAAGGTATAGTTATTGACAGTTACTCTACTGAATCCTACGTGTCTACTGAAGACGGGTTAATCATATGTGTTGGTGCACCGCATCTTCCATCCATCACTAAAAATGGAGCGAGGGTCTCCCTAGAGAACTCATCAACTCATATGATAAATCATAAAATAAACCAATTATTATTTTAGTATAAACAATATATTGTAAGTGACTTACAAATATGTTATACTAATAGCAAATAATATTTGTGCTAGGGGTGCCTTAGGCTGAGAGATGATTTATTCATCAACCCTCATACCTGATCTGGTTAATACCAGCGTAGGAAAGCGATTTTAGTAGCATTTAAAACCGTATTCCAAAGCTGAATACGGTTCTTTTATTTATACTAAATAACTTCTATACAGTACCTCTTAGCACAGAAAGTTAGAGGGGGTATTTTTATGAATAATTTTATACTTAAGTTTAAGGGAATAGATTTCAAGTCTATTTCTGAAGGCTTTGCGGATGCACCTAAGCATCCAACAGCAATATTTGCGGTCATAGGTTTGCTAATTTTAGCTTTTATTGTTTTAAAACTTAGAAAAGTAAAGCTTACTACTTCCATCATGACTCAAATTGGTGTAGCATTGGCTCTTGGCACGGTTTTAAAAATGGTAAAATTCTATCAGCTTCCTAATGGTGGCAGTGCAACACTTGGCAGCATGGTTCCAATACTTATAATTGCTTTATTTTATGGTCCCGAAATAGGCATGCTTACCGGATTACTGTTTGGTATTATAGACTTTATTTTGGCACCTTATATAATGCACCCTGTTCAAGTACTTTTTGACTATCCGTTAGCATTTACTGCTTTAGGAGTTGCAGGTTATTTTAAGGACAAGAAAAAACCTTATATGCTGCTAGGAATCATACTGGCTATTTTCTCCAGATTCTTGTTTCATTTTATCTCAGGAATCGTCTTTTATGGAAGTTACGCTGCTCCGGGGCAATCTGCAGCTGCCTATTCTTTCTTGTATAATCTAAGTTATATTGGCCCTGAAGGTATTCTATGTATAATTGTTCTTGCTATTTTACCTGTAAAACAAATTTATAAAGTTATGAACAAGCCATCAATGAGCAATTAAATATTAAGTTTTAAATTAAAGAAGTAAGTAGAGTTTAAACTTTACTTACTTCTTTGCTTTAAGAAACTGATATTGCATTAACAGGACAGGATTGCTCTGCTTCTTGAGCACTGTCTATTGCACCCTCAGGTACTTCATCAGTTGTTACTCCAGCTTTGCCGTCATCCTCCATTTCAAAAACTTCCGGGCACAATGATGGACAAAGTCCACAGGATATACATGCATCCTTATCTACATATGCTTTCATATTAAATTCTCCTTTCACAAACTACAAATCAATTCTTATGTATATTAACAATTATATTATTTCCTAAAAGAAGCTAATTATTACAAAATATTAGAAAGAGGAAGTTCCTCATTCCGAAACTTGCTCTAAATACTATATCAAGGTCATAAAGCCGGTTAGTACATTATTATATTGCTCTAATGAATTAATATAGTCCTCTACCTTTCCTGATTCCATTTTTTCTACCAAATCCAAATCAATAGGAAGTTCTGCAAGCAGAGGAATACCTAGATTTCTTGCCTGCTCCTCTCCGGACTTTTTACTGAATACATTTTGCTTCTTTCCGCAATCTTCACAAACTATGTATGCCATATTTTCAACTACACCATATACTTTTATATTCATTTTTTGTGCCATTATTACAACCTTTTTAACTATCATTGTAACCATATCCTGAGGCGTAGCTGCAATAACAATTCCGCTTAGAGGAATACTTTGCATTACTGTTAGTGCCAAATCACCTGTTCCCGGAGGCATATCTATTAAAAGATAATCCAGTTCTCCCCACTCAGTATCTCTGTACATTTGAGTCAAAACTCCTGTAAGCACAGGTCCTCTCCAGATAACTGGCTGCTCTTCTTCCTCTGTTAAAAGATTTAGAGAAATCACCTTAATCCCGGTTGCTGTTTCAACAGGAACAAACTTTGCTTCTTCCTGAGTCTTTCCCGGAAGTATTTGAGCTCTCTCTTTATTAATACCAAAAAATCTAGGCATTGATGGGCCGGTTATATCCCCATCCAAAATTCCAACTTTGTACCCTAAACTTCTTAGCTTTGTAGCAAGAATACCTGTTACAGTAGACTTACCAACCCCTCCTTTTCCGCTCATTACTCCTACTATATTCTTAATCCTGCCATAGCTTGGAACCAGTACAGAACATGTATTTTCTTTATTTCCGCACTTTCCTTTACTTGCGCAGCTATCACATTTACTCATTAATAAGCCTCCTTTATGTATTAGAAAACTATTATTTTAAAATTATAATTTCATTATAACATATAACCTTAAATTTAAAAGCCCAGGATATACATCCTGAGCTATTATAAACTCCAGTTTATTCATATCTTAATGCTTCAATAGGATCGAGCTTTGCTGCCTTTCGTGCCGGATAAATTCCAAAGAATATTCCTACCGCTGAAGAAAATAATATAGCCCCAACTACAGCTGTTACGGATAATGATGGAGTTATCTTCGCAAAACTTCCTATAGCATAAGCACCTGAAATTCCTAATATCATTCCAATGACACCACCAATAAGTGATATAATTAGAGATTCCGTTAAAAATTGCAAAAGTATTGCATTAGTTGTTGCTCCAATTGCTTTTCTTATTCCTATTTCTCTGGTTCTTTCTGTTACAGAAACAAGCATAATATTCATAACACCTATTCCTCCAACAAGAAGTGATATAGCTGCAACAGCACTAATAAACGCAGTGAATATGCCAAGTACTTTGTTTACTTGGTCTAATTGCTTTAATGCATTTTCCACCTTGTATATATCCTGTCCTCTTTTATTATGTCTGCTTTCCAGAACATTTTTCGCACCATTTCCTGCTTCTTCACCTTTATCTTTACTTGTTGCCATTATTGTCAGTCTGTCAATAGCAAATTCTCCTGAATACATTGTTTCAACAAAAGTTATTGGAGCAGTAATTATGGCAGGCATAGAATCTGTATCAAAGCTTCCTGCAAAAGGTCCCATATCTAACTTAGTTACACCAACAATTGTAGCCTTAACAGGAGCCTTCTTGTTTCCTATTTTAATAGTTTTTCCTACTACATCTGTATATCCAAACATAGCTTTGGCAGAAACTTCATCAATTACTATTACAGGCTTTCCTGATTCATATTCTCTCTCATTAAATCCTCTGCCGTATATAAATTCTGTATTATCTATTGAAAATGAATCAACACTTGATCCAGTTATGCTCGCCCTTTTATTTTTTGTATCTGATATGGCTACTCCCATTTTTGATACTACAGGCACAACATACTTAACTGTACTAACATTATTTTTTATTTGCTCTATGTCTTTATTGGTTATATAGTCTGATTGATCTGCCTTAGTTTGATTTACTGTAAGGTTAACTGTTGACGCTCCTATCTTGTCAAACTCTCCTGTTATAGTATTCTGTCCGCCTTGACCAAGTGAAACAATAGTTATAACTGAGCTTATGCCTATTATTATTCCCAGCATAGTGAGGAAGGAGCGCATTTTATTTGAAAGTATGCTCTCAATTGCCATCTTAAAATTTTCATAAATACCACTTAATAATTTCAAGCTCTTTTCCTCCTCTACAGAATTATTCTATCTTTTACTTGATAGTCGTCAACAATTTCTCCATCCCTAAATCTAACAACCCTTTTTGTATGCTGAGAAATATCAGGTTCATGAGTTACCATTATAACTGTAGCACCTTCATTGTTTAAATCCTGAAATATTTTCATAATTTCAACGGAAGATTTAGTATCTAGGTTCCCTGTCGGTTCGTCGGCCATAATAACTGCAGGTGTATTTACTATAGCACGTGCTATAGCTACTCTCTGCTTCTGACCTCCAGAAATTTCGTTAGGTTTATGCTTTACTCTATCGCTTAACCCAACCTTATCAAGAGCAATAAGTGCTCTTTCTCTTCTTTCCTTCTTAGAAACTCCGGCATAAGCCATAGGAAGTTCAACATTCTCAAGAACTGTCATTCTTGGAAGAAGGTTAAATGCCTGAAATACAAAACCTATTTCCTTATTTCTTATATGCGCAAGCTCATTATCAGTTAAATTAGACACATTTTGATTGTTCAGTATATAAGTTCCGCTGTTCATTCTATCTAGTAATCCAAGTATATTCATCATAGTAGACTTTCCCGAGCCGGAAGGTCCCATTATAGAAGTAAACTCGCCTTTTTCAATTTTTAGACTTACTCCTTTTAGAGCAGTAAAATCAATTTCTCCGGTAACATATCTTTTAATTACATTATTAACTTCTATCATTTCTTAACATCTCCAGCCACTTCCTTAACAGCGGTTCCATCTTTTACTGTTTCTCCAGGATTTAGTATTACCTTATCACCTGCTTTAACACCTTCAACCACCTGTGCTTCCATATCTGACTGGATTCCAAGCTTAACTTCTTTTTGTACCGCCTTGTCTCCTTGAACTATGAAAACTACTGACTTACCGGTTTTATCTGTTTTTATACTTTCTGCTGGAACCTTTACTGCGCTATTCGCCTGTCCTACAAGTACATCAACATCCGCATCAAAGTCAACTTTTAAACCTTCCGGCTTATCCAAGATATCTACTTCTGCTCCTAAAGTTGTATCACTTCCTGTTGCTGAAACAGTTTTCTTAGCTGCTGGATCAACTTCTGAAACCTTTGCCTTATATTCTTTTCCACCATTTTTTACAATCGCTTCTTGCCCTATTTGGATTCTAGAAGAATCATATTTTCCAACTGAAAGTTCTACCTTAAGATTTGATAAATCCTGCACTGTAACTGCAGCTTGAGCACCTGCTGTCATTGAAGATACTCCCTCAACTACATTAACAGCGGTAATGACACCGTCAATATCAGCTACAATTTTATCCTGACTCTTTGAAAGATTTGACTTTGCACTGTCTATTCCTATTTGAGCTAAAGCTATCGCATTGTCTGCTTGCTTAAATTGCTCAGTTGATATAGGTTTTAGAGCGTCACGTCTTCCTTTAAGTGTAGTCTTTGAAGCCTCAGCATTTTGTAACTGAAATGCTGGATTAGATGGGTTCTTAGTATCCTGAAGCAATGCTATATCAGCAGGATTCTTGCTAGATTTAAGAACATTCACCTGATTGTTAAGATTTGATATTTGACTATCCAAATCAGAAATTTGCTTATCTAAGTCTGACATTTGGGTTTTTATATCAGTATTGTTATTTGTAAGCATTTTCTTCTGTAAGACCGCATTATCATATTGTATCTGAGCTTGTTTTACTGCGGCATTTGCATCTTGAACTTCATATTCTACAAGTACTTGTCCTTGTTTAACTGAATCTCCAACCTTAACATTAACCTTTTTTACCTTGCCTTGAAGAGGATAGTAATCTTTCGTATTTTTCGACTTAACAGTTCCCGTTGTTGAAAGATAAGCTTTAACATCACCTTGAGAAACAGTTGCAGCTTTAATATTTACATAGCTTACTTTCTTACCTCCTGCTAATCTAAATGCTACCAATCCAACTATAGCAGCAGCAACTACAATTCCAATAATAATTTTCTTTTTCATATTTTTCTCCTTTCACTCGAAACACTGGGTAATCTAGAGCACTCGCTCCGCTCACAGATTACCCGTTGAAGTCCATTTAGGACTTCAACCTCCTTCCGCTCGAAACACTGGGTAATTTAAAGTACTCGCTCCACTCGCAAATTACCCGTTAAAATCCATTTAGGAGTTTAACCTCCTTTTGCAAGAAGATTTTCTATACATTTGAAATTTTTTGTTAACCATATAATTATACAAACTCTAATTATATCTTTCCATATTTAGTTAATAAATTAACAATTAATTAATAAATATATCTTACCAATCTCTAGGTTTTTGAGTATCAACCTTTGTAGTCCATCTTCCGTCTTTGGATTCATCAGAAACCTTTACGTAATACTTCTTTTGGCTATTGCTCTTTTTATCCCAAAAAGTAATTTCTATTTTATACAAAAAGGTTTTATACCCTACGGTTTTTACTGCTGCAGTTATATCATAATCCTTTGCCTTTTCAGAGGATTTAGGAGCACTCATTATTTCAGCACCGGGAACTCTTGAATTTAAATCTGTTTTGAAATTTTCAAGATCTGTTGATAATATAAATTTTGCTACATCAACATCATCATAAAGATTAATACCTATGCTTTTTCCGGAGCCATTTTCCTTATAGTATTTTTCTACCTCGTCTATTATAGTTGAATAGTATTTTTTGCTGAAATCTTTTGGTTTTCTAATATTCCATAAACTTTTTATTATATCATTGTCTATTCTTTTAGATACTATATAAATTTTGTCATCGCTATATAAATTTCCCGCATCAGTTTTATCAAGTCCTGTTATATAGTTAAATTTATATACCTTACTTGAACTTTCCTGCATTTCAAATACATAATCCGGCTCTAAAGCAGATTTTGTTTGAACCTGCTTTGACGTAGAAAGTATATCATATAGTTCGGAAATTGCCCTTTGATCCGTAACAATAAATCTAAAACCTGGATCTCTAGTATTTTGTATTACAATTTTTTTAATTTTACCCTGTTTAATGTACTCAAAATCATTATTTTTCATGCCAAATTTAACTTTAAGCTGATCAATACTACTGCAGCCTGTGAAAAAAACAGCAGTTAAGATTAAGAGACATAAACACAGCAAATGTCTTTTTTTCCTCAACGTTTTTCTCTCCTTATTCCTACAATTGTTTTGCTCTATTCTGCTTTAAAAATTCTTTTAACCTTATCAATATTGAACATTGCTATTCCAAAAAGAACTATAAAAATGCTTATAAATTGGGAAGTTGAAAGGATTCCTACATTTCCTCTTGGATCATCCCTTATAAATTCTATTATAAATCTGCCTATGCTGTACAGTATTAAATATAAGGAAAAAATTCTTCCATCTTTTCTCTTCTTTTTATCATACCAAAGCAGGAACATAGCTAAAGCAAAATCAAATACAGATGAGAAAATTTGAGTTGGGTATACACATGTATCAACAGGTCCTAAAGATCCTTCCTTAAATTTAACCCCTATAAAATAACTTGTAGGCCTTCCATAGCAGCAGCCTGCCAGAAAGCATCCTATTCTTCCAAAACCTTGTGCTAATGGTAGACTTGGAATAACTAAGTCGAATATTTTTAAAATACTCCAGCCCTTTTTCCTGCAGTATATGTACACTCCAAGAGCGCCCCCTAGTATAGAGCCGTAAACAACAAATCCACTTCCAAAATCTTTAAGCTGCGCTGGATACTCTATTATACTTTTCAGTTCAGTTAATATATATAACAGCTTTCCGCCCACTACTCCTAAGACTACTGCTAATATTGCCATATTTAAAATGCTATCTTCATCATAACCAGCTTTTTTAGCCCTATGATTAAGAAGAACTACAGCAGCAAGTATTCCTATAGCAATCATTGTCCCATAGCCATAAACATTTAACCCGAAAATATTTAGTAATATAGGTCTCAAAATAAAATCCCCTGTCACCTCTATATAAATTAAAAGAGAAGCAAAAGCTTCTCTTACTCTTTAGAATAAATTATAATACTTTGAAATATTTAAATCAATCTATTATTCATTATGTTCGAAAGTCTCAACTATAGTTTTAAATATAGTTGGCATATTTTCTTTGAAGTTAACGTCTCTTACATAAAATGCAAACCTAAAAAACTTTCCTTTATCCTTTAAGAAATATTCATAGCCCTTATATTTTGCAGAGTCAGAAGTTTTCATTGTGTAAGTTAAAAGATAACCCTCATGATTTTTAACAACCACAGGTGCAACATTATAATCAGTATATTGTGCATACTGATTATTTAACTCCTTGCTTTTATCCAGAAAGCTCTTTAAATCCTCTTTTATATTCCAAACTTGGACAAATCCATGAATACTAGCATCCTCCGAACTGAAATCATTGTGATATATTATTTCATTGCCGCCAAAGTTTTGTTTTTGAGTTGTCCACTCTTTTGGCAGCTTATAACTAAAATTAAGTTCGGGCACATCGTATTTTGTAAGTGAATATATGTTGTTTTGCATCAATGCCACATATCTAAGTCTTCCGTCGAACTTTTTTTCCAAACCGAATAAAACCAGCATAAGTCCAATAATTATTACGGTAACGCCTAATCTTCTTCTATTTAAAATAATTAACCTCATACTTACCTCCTTCAATCAAAATTACAAAGCAATTAATGTTTATTTCCGCTCTCTAACTTTTTAAAGTCCATTTAGACCATTAAGCTTAAAATAGTTCTATCTATAGATTATATGTACAAGCTTATAGGAGTATGAATGAAGAATGAAGAATTGTATAATAAAATCTCACAGGAGACTTTAAAGTATGTGTTAGAAAGTCTTCTAAATGATTTTCCACATTAATTCTTCATTCTTAATTATTAGCTTTTAACTCTTATCTTACAGGTATAACGATAGTTGAACTTCTAAAATCATAAAACATAAGCCAATAGCCTTGACTATTCTCTTCTTCTTCGCCTTCAACCAGCGGAACCCATGTAACAAAGCCGGTTCTGCCTCCAAAAGGCTGGTCAATTCTTGATTTTGTTCCCGGTACGCCATATACTAGATATTTCATTTTATTATCTTTATCATGCTTGTAGCCAAGAATAAAGTGAGCATGCTTTCTTATATATGGATAGTAGTTAATCATTGGATAATATGCAACTGTATACTTATTATAATGTGCGCAGCTAGTCATATCCTCAGGTCTGTAAACTGGAACCTTATACCACCTGCATCTCTTTATTTCGCTGCAAATTCCGCTTAATTCTTCAAACCCGTCTGCCACATCCATAAACAGCATGCTTATATTATCTTTAGAATAATTTTCATCACACTTGTATTCGTGCTTATGCTCTTTCTTTTCTTCGCACTTATCCTCGTGCTTATGTTCCTTCTTCTCTTCACATTTCTCTTCACATTTATCTTCATGTTTATGTTCTTTTTCTTCTTTGCATTTATCTTCATGCTTTATTTCACATGAATCTTCCTTGCATTTCTTCTTATGTCTATCATCTTCCGCATCAAATTCTATCTCTTCTATATTCTCTTCTGATGTATCTTCTTCAGAATTAACCTCTAATGATGCATCTTCAGTTCTTGGCATTTGCTCAGTAACTTCTACTTTCAATTCAGTTTCTTCTTTTTCCTTAGCTTTTTCTTCTTCAATTTTATTTTCATACTCATCAAAAATATTTCTTTGTTCCTCTTTAATTTCTCCTGTCTTTTCTTTCTCTTTTACCTCGGCTTTTACTTCAATAGCCTTTTCAGTATTTTCTTCCACTTTTTCTTCCTGTCTCTTTAATTCATTTTCTATAATAGGGAAGCCCTTCCACTCAGGAATATCTGTGCTTGCAAATCCGCTCATAACAGGTATTACATTTGAGTTCATAAATCTGACTATTGCAGCACCGGCTACCTTATCAACTCCAACCCCAAAGTTTGCCACATTTTCAACAGGATATTCATAAGATACCTCTGATCTGCCGTGCTCATCTATGTTCAGTTCACCAAGCTTTAATAGCTTTTTCACATCTTTTTTATTACAAATTAACAGCATGTAATAAGGTGCACTTTCCTTTTTTAAATTTTGAACATAGTAAGATACCTTACATTTATCATTCTTTATCTCCAATTTTGCATATCCTGAAGGCAATTTGTCAGAGGCCAAAGCATATCCCTTTTCATCTTCCTGCAGTATTATAAAATATCTACTGTAACTCTTTTTTTGAGCCAACTCTTGTCCCTCCAAAAAATTTATTCATTATAATATATGAAGACTAAGCTTAAAAGTGAACAGATACAAAAAAATAAACAGAGATATAAACGTAATATTATACTTTTATATCTCTGATTCACAATTTATTTATTTAAATCATATATTGCATTTGATAAATCTGCAAATTCTTGAAGTGAAAGTGTCTCTCCTCTTCTTTTAGGATCTATTCCGGCATTATTAAATGCTTCTTCTATTACATTGCTGCTCATATTTAAACCTTTCAAAGCATTCCACAAGGTTTTTCTCCTCATATTAAACGCATCTCTGGAAACTCTAAAAAATAATTTTTCATCCTTTACGTAAACCCTTGGTTTATCAAGCTTATTAAGCTTTATAACTATTGAGTCAACCTTTGGCTGAGGTATAAATGAGCTTGGAGCTACTTTTCTTATTATTTCTGTATCACAGTAATATTGAACTAATATTGAAAGAGCACCATACTCTTTTGTGTTTGGGGAAGCAGCAATTCTTTCTGCTACTTCTTTTTGAATCATAATAGTCAGAGACTTAAAATTAAATTGATCATTTAAAAGCTTTGCTATTATAGGTGTTGTTACATAGTAAGGAAGATTAGCTACTACTTTCACTGACTTTTGCTCACCGACTAAGCTATTAAAATCAACCTTTAAAGCATCTCTATGCACAAGCTCAAAATTATTAAACTCCTTAAGTTCCTCCTGTAAAATAGGAATAAGATCAGCATCAAGCTCAATTGAATATACCTTACTTGCTCTTTTTAGTAGTTCTTTAGTCAATGTTCCTACACCGGGTCCTATTTCAATAATTAAATCTTCAGAACTTACGTCTGCCCCTTCAACTATATCCATTAATACACTGTCATCAATTAAAAAGTTTTGGCCAAGACTTTTAGTAAATCTAAATCCATACTTTTTTACGATTTCCTTTGTAGATAAATCACTCATATTTTTCTCTCCTATATTTCTATACGACTTAACGCATTTATAAATTCTTCTCTTGTTATTCCATAATTATTTAATCTTGTTAAAAATTGATTTGCATTGCAATAGCCTATTCCTAGCTCTCCTCCTAATGCCTCTCTTCTTTCTTTAGATTTATTATCTCCAGTAAGCTTGAAGTATACTAAATCGTGTATATTGAATTCTTCTCTTCTTTCTTTTATTTCAAATTTAGCCATTTCAAGAGCTCTTAGTATGGCCTCCGGTGAAGCATTTTCAACACCGATATCTCCATCCTTAGTTCCCTCTATTTGAGTAATGTATGCATGTTTAATATCCGGAACTCTCTTCGATATTATTCTTCTTATTTTCTCGCCAGCAAAATCAGGGTCTGTTAATACTATAACCCCTTGCCTCTTTTGCGCCTCTTTTATTCTATTTATAACCTTAGCATTTATTCCAAAGCCTCCGACAGCTATAATTTCTGCATCAACAGCTCTTTTAACCGCAGTTACATCATCTCTTCCTTCAACTACTATGACTTCCTTTATCATAAGTTCCTCCCTTAATAAAATCGCGGATTAAAGTGACCGCTAGGCTTTGCTTTATAGTCCGTAGGGCTTTGCATGGAAAATAATTTATATACTTATATATTATTTTCCACATTGCCCTGCAGATTTTACAGCAAGCAATATCCACTTTATCATTTGTATATTTATATATAAGTCTATAAAAATTTTTAAATATATAAATATTTACTGCAATCATG
>KE993457.1 GCA_000466585.1 Clostridiales bacterium oral taxon 876 str. F0540 | reverse complement strand
TACTGCTGTTGCATCAAAGAAAAACTTACTTGTTGACAACTATGTAATGGAAATAAATTAATAATGCAAAGAAGAACCTCCTTTGGTTTAATAGATTTTGTCCAGAAATCTAACCAAGGAGGTTCTTCAATTTGATTAACGAATATAATAATAAAATATTTTTTAATAAATTAACAGAAATAATTACTGGAAGTATTTTAAGTAAAACTATAAAAAAGTATAATTCTGACTTTAGAGTACAACATTTTGATACTAAATCTCATCTTTATTCAATGCTGTATTTTCAATTTAAAGGCTTAAACAGCCTTCATGACTTACAAACACAAATATCTAGTAATAATAAATTGAGAAGAATGATAAATATTCCAAGTGTATCACAGTTATCTAGAAAAAATAGCAAAAGAGATTATAGAGTTTTTGAAGATTTATATTATTATCTTGTAGAGCACACATATAAAAAGCTCGGAAGAGCGAGAGTACAAAAGGATTTACCTATTTTAAAAATAATAGATTCAACTATAATAGACTTACCTTTTAAACTAGCTAAGCACTTTCAATATGATGTGAAACAAAAGCGAGCTGCTGTGAAAGTTAGTACTTTATTTAATGGCAACCACCCTGAACGGGTAAATATAGTTACCGCCAAAGTAAATGATAGAAAATGTATTGATGGTATGTTTGAAGACAAGGATTGTATCTATCTATTCGATAGAGGATATTATGATTATAAATGGTATGATGCATTATCTGATGACGGTTTAAAATTTGTAACAAGACAAGCATCAAATTCATGTGTTGAAGAGGTACGGAGTACCTATGTAAACAATGATCTGGTATTTGATTGCGAGATTATTCTTGGCAGCGACTATAGTAAAAATAAAACTCATAACACATATAGAGAAATACTAACTTTTGATGAGAA
>KE993456.1 GCA_000466585.1 Clostridiales bacterium oral taxon 876 str. F0540 | reverse complement strand
AAGTAAGTTTTTCTTTGATGCAACAGCAGTACCGAAAGGGCTTTTTTAATTTTATATATTTTAATAAAAACTTTTATTATTATAAAATAATTTACAGGATATGGTATGTAAGATAATGAAAAATATAAAAATTGACAGATATTAATTTAAAACAGTATTATTATTCCACAGACTATTATACAAGTTATCAACATAGTAAATGTGGATAATGTTAATAAAAAATATGTCTTTTAATGTGAAATTAACAAAATCAATGATTTGAAGTTATCCACAAAAACTGTGTATAAATTATTGAAAACTGTGGACAACTACAGAATAATGTGAGTAAATAGCATTTATGAAATAGCTATTGTGGATTAAATCATTTTTTAGAAATATTAATATGTCGAAATATAAGAAAAAACAAAGCTAAAAGTTATATAAACGAACTTGTGAACTATATAAAACATAAATATGGCAATAGAAGTAGGAGTTGTGGACTGAGAGTACGTTAGTAAGCATAGAAGGGTACGCACATTTATCTCAAGTTATCTTGAAAACTTAAGTAAAGTTACAAAGGTAAGATATATAGATAAAATTGATTTTCAAAGTAATTTTATAAACTGATCAGAAATCAAACTATCAACCATATCATAATAGTGAGGTAATTGAGAAAAGATTTGATGACTTACTGCTATAAATAAAATATGTTGGAAAATATTAAATATAAAAAATACAAATAGATAGCAAATTAACTATTTATATTTTTTATTAGACATTTCCTCATCAGCAAATATAATTAAATATGCAATATTATATTAATAGGGGGGAAAAAGATGTCAGAGAATCTAGCAACATCAAAGCAAACGTCAAAAAACAAGATGCTATTTATATTATTACCTGTGCTATTTTTAATTGTAGCAATTGTTGGTCTTTATATTGTAAAATGGAATCCTTATTATGCAAAAGCTTTTAAAGCTGCAGCTACTCATTCTATTGGAGATTCTATTTTAAGCGGTAAAAAACAGGCTGCACCAACACCATCCTGGGCAGCTGCTTGGGGGTATACAGTTACTTATTTTAATGCTGTATGGAAAGCAGTAGTGCTCGGATTATTACTAGGTTCTTTAATTCAAGTTGCCATACCTAAAAAGTGGATTAAAAAGGTTTTAGGAGGGGATGGATTTGCAAGTACTGCAGCAGCTACAGGAGCGGCACTTCCTGGTATGATGTGTTCTTGCTGTGCGTCACCTGTTGCAGTGGGACTAAGAAAGAGTTCAGCTTCAATAAGCGCTGCTCTTGCATTTTTACTTGGAAATCCAACTTTAAATCCAGCAACAATAATTTTTATGGGATTTGTGCTAGGATGGAAGTTTTCTATATTTAGAGTTGTAATGGGCCTAATCTTAGTATTCGGTATTTCTGCATTAGCTTCAAAATATGCTAAGGAAGATATAATTAAGGAAGATGTTATTAGTAAGATCGATGAATCAGATGAGGAAGGAAATGTCTTCATAAGATGGATTAAGGCTTTAGTTCAGTTAACAATAGATACAATTCCGGCTTATTTAATTATTGTTACGATGCTTGGAGCTGCTAGGGCATGGTTATTTCCTGTAGTTGGAACAGCATGGGCTAATAGCATTTTGACAATAGTGCTGCTTTCTATAACAGGAACACTATTTGTTATTCCTACAGCTGCGGAAATTCCAATAATTCAAACCCTTATGCATTTTGGATTAGGAGCTGGACCGGCAGGAGCTCTTCTAATGACCTTGCCATCAACTAGCTTACCGTCACTTCTTCTGGTAAGGAGAGCTTTTCCAAAGAAAGTTTTAGTGTTTGTAGGCTGTTCTGTGGCTGCTTTAGGTATAATTAGCGGTCTTATAGCAATGATAATTTTATAAATAACAAAATGTGAGTTAGGATGATTTTATCCTAGCTCTTTTTTATAGTTTTAATTTTGTGCTATTTTTAACAAAATATAGTATAATGGAGTAAAATGTAATTTTGGGGGATTATAGGTATGAAAAAGAAACTAGTTATTTTTTTTACAGTGATAGTTCTAGTTTTAGAAATGGGGATGCATTATTTTATTAATCTTGATGAGATTAAAAAGCCGCCTTCAAGCTCATGGTCAAAGGAAGTGCTGATTGATACGGCAGATATCCAATATGCGCCGAAAATAATAAAGTACAAAAATAATAATATTGTTGCTTATAATAATGGACAAAGCATAAAATTAATTTCTACTGATGATTATGGAAAGAAACTAATGGAGAAAAGCTTTCCTGTAGATAAACAAATACCGTATAACATAACCTTGCTTACTGATGATGATAAGCTTTATTTAAGCTATATAAAGTATGATAATACAAAAAACATAGAGACTATGATATTAGACGATAAATTTAATGTTGAAAAAAATAATGAAATAAAGAATGTTGATGATTTGATACAACTAGATGGAAAAACTATGGTAGTTTCTTACGGGGACAAAATAGAAATCACAGATATAAAGAACAATTCTAAAGCAACTATTAATGAATCAAATATTAAGTTTCTTATGGGAACTAAATATAATGGCAAATATGTAGTAGCTTATGGAAAGCAAGATGGAAGTTATTTTTATTCATTTATAAAAGATGGAAAGGCTGATGCACCAAAACTTGCAGGGAAACTAGATGAGACAAGCAAAGTAACATTTTTTAATGCAGCCATTTCCTTAGATGATACAACAGGTTATATACTGGCAGAATACAGAGTGAGTGGTGAATTCGGAGGAGCAAGAGAAATAAAGTTTTCCCTTTCTGATAAAAGCTATGAAACAGCTGAATTTAAAATTAATGGTGAAAGGACCTTTATTTCTAATATAATTCCTTATTCTAACCCAAAAGGTGCAAATATACTGGCTAGTGCATATATAAACAGAGGTAAAAAGAACGAGTATTTAAATTTAGCATTAATTAATTTAAGCGGAAACAGAGAAATTACACCGGTTTCTAGAATAAGAGGCTCTGTTATATATGAAGAAGCTTGTGATGATAAAATAGTTTTCTGCCAAGCTGTAGAAACAGGAAAGACAAATCTTTATATGACTTCAAGCAATGGTGATTTTATAAAAGCTAACAGTAATCTAAGAAGTACGGAATATAAGGCTGCTTTTTTTGAGACACTCGAGAAGGTACTTTATGGATTTACATATATATTTGTCTATGGTATCTTATGGTTTGTGCCGTCAGTTATTTTTAATGCTTTATCATTTTTATTTGCATATAAATGTAAGCCTGTTATTTCTAAGCTTTGGTTTATACTAAGCTATGTAGTTGCTCTAGTACTTAAATGTTATTATATAAACAGTGTGTCTTATGGTAAATTTAAATATTTTATGCCTAAGGCTTTGAGCCTGCCGGTAGGAATGATGCTTTGTGTACTTATAAGCGCAGTGTACTGCATTTATGGATATTTAAGATTTAATAGGGATGCGGAAAATAATATGATGATACTTGATTTTTCATTAGCCTTATTCTTAGATACAATAGTTACACTAATTTTATTTGTTCCATTTTTTGTATAGAATAAAAGTTCAATATAAGATTTTATGTGAAACCTTATATTGAACTTTTTACTTAAAGCTATAATATTCATTACAAAGATCAAAGAAAGCTTTAGCTGTAGGAGTTAGAGTCCTTCTTGAACTAGTGATTAGATACATGTATCTTTTTAAAGAGATATCTTCCAGTTTGCTATATTTTATACTTCCGGATAATATGTAATCTTCACATACTTTTTTGGAGACTATTGAAACGCCTACACCTCTTTTTACTAATTGAAGCAATGCATCTAAACTATTAACTTCACAGCAAATGTTTAGTTTTTCAAGATCCAGTTCAGCCTCTAGAACAGCCTTTTCAAAGCTTTTTCTGGTAGCAGAGTTTATTTCTCTAAAAATAAACCTGTGATTTAAAAGATTACTAATAGAAACTTGGTCAGGTATATTTAATGAAGGACTTGATATAAGAACTAACTCATCTTCAGTAAGCTTATAGCAGTCTATTTTTTCATCTTTGATAAAGCTCCCAATTATGCCTATTTCGCAGTTAAACTTTAAAATATCTTCAATAATCTCACCAGAAGGCTGCTCGATTATATTGAAGCTTACATTAGGATATTTAGAATAGAATTTATCTATTAGTAGGGGTACTATAGAATTACAGGGGGTACTGCTTGCCTCTAGAGTAAACCTACCGGATATACTGTTGTTAAAGCTTGAAAGGTGCGAAACTGCAGTGTTTCTTGTATTTATTAAATCTAAAGCGTACTCTAAAAAAGTTTCTCCGTAAGAGGTTAATGAAACTTCCTTAGATGTTCTATCAAAAAGCTGTACGTCAAGCTCTTTTTCAAGAGCTGAAATTTGAGCACTTATTGTAGGCTGTGATAAGAATATAGTATTTGCTGCCTTAGAAAAGCTTTTATACTTTGCTACAGTAATAAAGGCTTCTATCTGCTTAAAATCCATTATAAACATATCCTCTCTAATAACTGATATAATATATTATATCAGTTTACCAAATATATCTGTAGAGAAATTTTCAAAAGACTGTTATAATATATGTAAGTTTATTTCAAATAAAATGATAAAATAAGAAACTAATTTGCAGGTGGTGAATTTATGGAAAGATATGTCGTTGGTCTTATGTCTGGTACATCTTTAGATGGTATTGACTCAGCACTGGTAAAAGTAAGCGGTTCAGGAGAAAGTACAAGAGTAGAGCTTATAGATTTTATAAATAAGGATATACCAGAAGATATTAAAAAAGAAATCATGGACTGTTTTAGTACCACAAAATCAAATGTTGAACTTATTTGCAGTGTTAATTTTAAGCTTGGATATCTATTTGCGCAAGCCGTTAAGGATGTTTGTGAAAAAGCTAAGTTTGATATTAATAAAGTTGATTTAATAGGCTCTCATGGACAGACAGTTTATCATATTCCGGAAGGTCATGATACTATTGCTAAGTCTACACTTCAAATTGGAGAGCCAGCAGTAATAGCTTATGAAACAGGAGTACCTGTAGTTTCTAATTTTAGAACTATGGATATGGCTGCAGGGGGACAAGGAGCGCCTTTAGTTCCATATACTGAGTATCTCTTATATAGAGGAAATAAAAATAGAGCTCTTCAAAATATTGGTGGTATAGGTAATGTAACCGTTATACCTAAAAACTGTAGTATGGATCAAATGTATGCCTTTGACACTGGTCCTGGAAATATGATTATCGATGAGGTTACAAAAAGACTTCAAGGGCAAAAGTATGATAAAGGAGGGCTTTTTGCTGCTTCCGGAAAAGTAAATGAACATATGCTTGAAGAACTTATGAATATTGAATATATTAATGCAGAGCCTCCAAAAACCACAGGAAGAGAATTTTTTGGAAGCCAATTTGTAGATAAGCTCCTTGAAAAATGGGGACATCTACAGGCTAATGATATTATAGCAACAGTTACTATGTTTACTGCAAAGTCAATTGCAATAAACTATAGAAAGTATGTGTTTAACAGGTATCTTATTGAAGAAGTTATTCTTGGAGGAGGAGGAAGTTATAATAATACATTGGTTAGTATGTTGAAAGAACTGCTTCCTGAGTGTAAGATTATTATACAGGAGGACTTAGGATATTCTTCAGATGCAAAGGAAGCTATAGCTTTTGCTGTATTAGCTAATGAAACAATAAATGATAATGCAGGAAATGTATTGGGAGCTACTGGAGCAAAAGAGAGAGTTATCTTAGGCAATATTACTCCCGTACCCTATAAGAGGTAGGAAACCTTTAGATATTATGAAAGGAATGAAAAATTATGAATTATATTATTGGTATTGATGGTGGGGGAACTAAAACGGCACTTAAGCTTGCAGATTCTGATGGTAAGTTAATACTATCAAATGAAGGAGGCCCTTGTAATATTAACTCTATGGGCAAAGAATATGTTCAAAAAATGCTTAAGGAGCTTTTAGAGGATACCTTAAATAAATCAGAAATAACTATGGAAGATATAAGAGTGCTTTGCATAGGAACAGCAGGGGTTGATAGACCTGATGATAAAAAGATAATGGAAGATATAATCAGGGGAACCGGTTATAATGGCAAGGTTGTAATTACTAATGATGCTGAGACAGCTCTTTACGGAGGAGTTGGAGGAAATGAGGGCGTTATTCTTATTTCTGGAACAGGCTCTATTTGTTTTGGAAGAAACAGCGAAGGTGAGACAAAAAGAGCTGGAGGCTGGGGACATATTATTGGTGATGAAGGAAGCGGGTATTACATAGGAATAAACGCTATTAATAGAATTGCTAAAGGTTATGATGGAATAGAAGAAAAGACCATAATGACAGATCTTATACTTGAACACTTAAATTTAGAAAATCCTCAAGGCCTAATACAATTTGTATACAGAAGTGGTGCCGGAAAAAGTGAAATTGCTTCCTTAGCAAGACTTGTTGATGAAGCTTATAAGCAAGGAGATACTATTGCCGAAGAAATACTCTTAAGGGCAGCTTTTGAACTTTTCCTAACGGCTAAAGCAGTAATTGACTACTTAAAGCTTAATAGAAAAGAATGTTCTCTAGCTGTTAACGGAAGTGTTATTGAAAAAAATGAATGTGTATCAAATGAGTTTAAGAGACTTATGAACAAAAATTATCCACATATAAAAGTTATAAATATGAAAAATGATGCTGCTTGGGGAGCAGTGCTTATGGGAATGAATAATTAGGATGTAGAATTATTAAAGAAAGCCCTTGCAGGCTTTCTTTAATTTATATATTTAAAAAATCCCATAAGGGCTTTTTATAAATCATTTTAAATTTTACATTAATCAGCATTTCCATTTAAAAATCAAAATTCCCACAATCATTATGATTACTCCTATTATCTTGTTTGTACCAAAGGCTATTTTTGCAGAGTCGAAAAGTCCAAAGGCATCAATTAAAGCAGCAGCTGTCAGTTGAGCAACTAATATAATTGATATGGCACAGGTAGGACCAAGAGATTTTATGCCTATCATAACAGTTATGATTATAACAACTCCAAGTGCTCCGCCTAATAAGTACAATTTATTTGCGTCCTTTATGTTTTTAAAGCTGCCGCTTCCTGCAATAAAAAATGCAATTAAGCTTAATACTAAACCTGTAGCCTGCACAATTACATTAGTTTCCCAGGTTCCTATTTTATCTCCAAGTCTCGTATTAAAAACACCTTGAAGGCTCATAGCAACTCCTGCAACTATGGATAAAATTACTCCTAGCATGAAAAATCACCTTCCAAGTATAGAATTTATAAAGCTTATATATTATTTTTAGCATAAAAACAAGAAAATATTTTATGCTATTAAAGCCTTATAATCCATAAATTGAAGGTGTCAATTATATTAAGCGCTGTAAAATTCTTTGCTGTTCTCTATGATATCATCTTCACTAAAGCCTAAAGTGACACTTAAACTTAATAAATCCTCCATCAAAGTAATATAAGAATCTTTAGAAGAATATACCATGAAGTCATTCATATCAATATATAAGTTAAGGAATTGCTCTGTTAAGTTGTATTCAACTTCTTTGAGTGCAAATTCAATTTCTGTATAGTTTTTTTCAACTCCAATGCTTAGAACAAGATATAAACACTCTATATACTTTTCTAAAACTCTTCTTTTAACTGGTGACTTTTTAGGTAACCAAAATTTGAAGCATTGAGTTTCCGTAGCTAATTCTCCAATCTTAGCTTGAAATGCCAGAAGTTTTTTAGGAAGCAGAGACTTCTCATTGTCAGTCAACTTGTCCTTAATTTCTACATCAAGCTTTTTTTGAAACTCATATAATCTTTCTAAATTCATAAAAAAGATCCGCCTTTCTTTTTGCGAGTTTTGACAACCAGTATTTTTGTTCTATTTTATATTTTACCTAAAATTAATGAATTTTAAAAGTTGTGAAAACTATTACAAAAAAATTTTCTTCTGCATTTTTTAAAATTTTTTGATATGTGCGACAATATGGAAAATGAGTATAAAAAAGGAAACTAAAAAGTTTCCTTAAAAATTAGTTTTGTGATTTTTGCTGTCTATACCTTTTTGCCTGTTCTCTCTCTTCCATCAAATGTCCTAAAAGGTAATGAAATTCCCAGTCTATTGATGTTGGAGTAACTATTGCCAGTATTGGTTTCATATCTTTATTTGTTCTAATAGTTCTAACAGCCTTATCAAGCTCATAATCTGCAAAATTATTGAACATTATAATTTTTTCGTCAGGAAGTTCTTTATTATAAGTATCTACCTTAAGACCTTGTATTATATCACGAATTTTCATGTTGGCCATGCTTTTTTCTATTACTCTATATTGCGGGAGCTCAAGTTCTTCAATCATTTTATTTAAAAAACTTTTGTCTTCTTCATTAAGACCAAATACGAGCATTAGCTTGTTGTTATCCAATACCATACATCTCCCTTCCTTCGAGAACTTACAGTATTATGCTTTCTCAGGTTCATCATATTCTACGCCAAAGGTATCTACTGTAACTTCTGTCATTACTTGATCTTCATAAGGTTTATCTCTGAAATCTCTTTTTACGCTTACAATTTTCTTTGCAATATCTAATCCTTCAATAAGTTTTCCAAAGGATGCATATTGGCCATCTAGATGAGGAGCATCAGCAACCATAATAAAAAACTGGCTGCCAGCAGAATTTGGACTTGAAGATCTTGCCATGGATAAAACGCCTTCACTATGCTTTAAATTGTTTTTAAATTTATTTGAACTGAATTCTCCTTTTATTGAATATCCAGGTCCGCCTGTTCCGTTTCCGTCAGGATCTCCGCCTTGAATCATAAATCCTGGTATTACTCTATGGAATATTACACCGTTGTAAAATCCTTTATTTATAAGACTTATAAAATTTTTAACGGTATTTGGAGCTACCTCTGGGTAGAGTTCAGCTTTCATAACTCCGCCATCCTGCATTTTAATAGTAACTATAGGGTTTGTCATAATTATCTCTCCAATCTAATGTTTAGTTCTTTATACTATTTAGTAGTTATTACCATAGTAAATATTATTATACAATATTTAATTTGAAATATGAAGAAGCCCAGCAAATTATATTTGCTGGGACTATGGAAAGTATAAAATTAACGATAAGCATCTAGTAATTGATTGATACTATTCAATATAGGCATGGATATTTATTAAAAGTTTTCTAGGCTATAGCTTATAGTTAGCAGTGCCTCATAGACACTGTCCTGGAAGTTTAATATAAGAGTACCCCCAGGAACAAGAATAACGTAATTATCTTCTAATAAATCATTTTTATTTATAATTTTACTTAGTTCCATGTATTTGGAATTATTATTTTCCTTTAAATCATAGCCTATGTTGAAGATATTCGCTTGTATGGCTCTACTACAGTTCGTTGCTTTATCATCCGTAAGTAGTATAAGTGATTTTTTATCATTAGGTTTAAACTTGATATCATGCAATGTGCAAATGCATCTACTTTCTTTTGGGTTTGTTATTGTTAAGTAATTAAAGGGAGATTTTTCTTTTATATCTATTTTAGATACATATTTAATTTCTCTAGATCCTCTAAAAAGAAAAGTTTCTCTTTCGTCTATTGACTTTTTTAGATAAAAAACCTTCAAATTAATCACCTTATTTCTACTGTATAGTTATACTTCAATGTATTCAAGTGCTATAAAATCTGTTCATTAAGAAAGTGCTTACAAATAAAAAAAGCCCACCAGGGGCTAAATGTCTAGTAATTCATATGAAAGTTCTATAATATCTTCATCATTAAGTGAATTTATAATTTCTATTGAACCCTTACTATTGCTATAGTTTAGTGCACTCATGTTAGCAAGCTGTCTTTTAAGCTGTTTTGCGGTGCCGGCACTTCCGTCGATTATTGCGGTTTCTTTAGTTATTATTTTTAAAAGTTCGTTTTTTACAAACGGATAATGCGTGCAGCCTAATACAATAGAACTTATAGATTCACTCAAGTAAGGTGTCAATTTGTCTTTAAGATAGGAATTTATTATAGTACCTTCAATTAATCCGCTTTCGATAAGTTCTGCAAGTCCTGCACAGGGAAGAGGAACTATATCTCTAGTATCCGCATAACTTTTCATTAGATTATTAAATTTAGCTTCTGCCAGTGTCATAGGTGTAGCCATAATAATAATCTTACCATCTTTATTAAGCTCAACAGCCGGCTTTAAGGCAGGCTCAATGCCTATTATGGGAATGTTTTTATAAAACGATCTTAAGTCATCAATAGCGGCACTGGTTGCTGTATTGCAGGCTATGACAATAGATTTAACATTCTTAGATAATAAAAAATCAACTGCCCTAAAAGTAAGTTCCTTAACTTCATCAACGGTCTTGGTACCATAAGGCGCGTTTTTAGAATCTCCAAAGTATATAAAATTTTCATTAGGTAAAAGTTTCATAGCTTCTTTAAGTACACTTAATCCGCCAACACCGGAATCAAAAAAACCGATGGGGAGGTTATTTAAGCTTAATGTATCGCTCAAGGCAAATTCACCTCCAATAAAATAGATAAATATATTTTATATTATACTCCAATAATTTTCCTTTGTGTATTAAAAAAATAATTAATTAATATAAAGATGCAGGATAAAATTCGTTGAAATAAACTTGCGAATGAAATTATTAATTTAAAAACTTTCATTTTTTTTATTGACAGAGAGGTACCGCTATAATAGAATTTTATTTATGATTTTAAAATTTAAAAAATTTTAACCACCTCTTAACGAAATTGGCATGCACAATGCCTTGATTTAATTACTATAATATGAGTATTAAGAAATATGAAAATTAAGAATAATAAATTAGGAGGAAGTTTTATGTTTAAAGATTTAATTTATGTCATCCCCAAGGAAAAACATTCAGAAGAAAGTCTAAAAAAAATACTTGCAGAACATCCCGAAATTAAATTTGTCTCTCTGGTAGGTATAGACCTTTCCGGAAATGATACTGACGAAAAAATCCCTGTCAAACTTTTCTTAGAAGATATCAACACATTTCTTAACGGAGCGGTTCAAACCGATGGCTCTTCCGTTGTTCTCCCTGGAATTGCAAGCTTAAATAATGCAAAAGTAGATATTGTAGCAGACCATGAGGTTAATTGGTTTGTAGATTATAATTATGAATTTGTAGATCCAATTTTAGATAAACCTGTTGGAACATTAAGAATACCAAGTTTCTTATTCCATGAAGGTAAAGCTGTGGATTCAAGATATATATTAAAGAACTCAATAAATCACTTTAAAAATACCCTTTTAGAGTTGTTTAAAAGTTATCCGGAATCTTTGGCTTCTTATGGAATTAAATATGACGATATTGATGATTTAGTTCCAACTTCAGCAACAGAGTTGGAGTTTTGGGTTAAGACTCCTGATGAAAAGGCTGTAGTAGAAGAACTATCTACTTCACAGGTTCTTCAAGAGCAGTATTGGACAAGAACTAAGGGAGCAGTTCGTACTGCTATGGAACAAAGTTTATTATTAATGGAAGAGTATGATTTAGAACCTGAAATGGGACACAAGGAAGTTGGCGGAGTAAAAGCTAAAATGGATGAGTCAGGAAAACTCACTCACATAATGGAGCAGCTTGAGATAGACTGGAAGTATTCAACCTCTATTCAAGCCGCAGACAATGAACTTTTAGCAAGAACCATAATAAAAGAAACCTTTAGGAGAAATGGTCTTGATGTAACTTTCCAGGCTAAACCAATTGATGGTGTGGCAGGAAGCGGAGAACATACTCATATAGGAATGGCTCTTAAACTTAAAAATGGAAAGAGAATAAATCTGTTTACAGCAACAAAAGAACATTTTTTAAGCGTCATAGGGTATGCTTCTGTAATGGGTATACTTAAAAATTATGAGGTTATAAATCCTTTTGTATCCGCTACTAACGATTCTTTAAGAAGATTAAAGCCAGGCTTTGAAGCACCGGTTTGTATAGTTACTTCATTAGGTCATAGCGTAGATATGCCTTCAAGAAATAGAACTATATTAATAGGACTTATAAGAGACTTGGAAAATCCTTTAGCTACAAGATTTGAGCTTAGAGCTCCCAATCCATATACTAACACTTATTTATGCTTAGCTACTCTTTATATGGCCATGATGGATGGAATAACCTATGCCATAACAAATAAAAAGGATGAAGATGCTCTTTTAAAGGAACTTTCTAAAGAACCTGGTGAAGAAACAGTATATTTGGAAAGAGATAGAGCATATAGAGCAGAAGAAGATGTGTTTGAAGATTTTACTGACGAAGAAAGAGTAAAATATTTTGGAAAGGCTCCTGCAACAGTATATGAGAATCTTTCTGCTTTTGACAAATATTCAAACAAGTTGAAAGCGCTTAAGGCTGGAGATGTTTTGAATGATAAGCTCATAGAAAGCTTTAAGCTTGCAGTGACAAAGAGATGGCTTACAGAAATAACCGGAAGAATAATACTTAACTATAGTGATGAAATAAGAAGCTATAAAATGCTTCATTCTTTAGATAAAGCATTGGATCTGGATGTTTCTAACTGGATGGCTATCAATAATATAAGATACTATTTAATGAAAGATACCTATACTTCAAAAAGCTTGTTTACAAGAATAAAGGAAGCTATTGAGGATAAAGACTATAGTAAAGTATCTATGCTTCAGCTAGAGCTTGATTCAAAAATGAAAGAGCTAAGAGAACTTTACGCTAACTATAAGAAAAATTTATTAGATATATAGCAAAAAGGCACAGCGTAAGCTGTGCCTTTTAAGTGTTACAATACTGAACTTTTATCATATACTAAAACTATAACAAGTTTTAGAGGTGATTTAAGTGGCTCTTAAAGATAATTTATCTAAAATAGGAAAGTATATTGAAGAGGGAGTTTCAAATGTTGCATATAAATCAGAGAACTTAATTGAAATTTCTAAGCTAAACATGGCTATTTCTTCTGAAGAAAAGATGATTGATGATATATATATTAAGATTGGTCAAAAGGTTTATAAGGATTACAAAGAGAATAAGGTTATTGATAAAAGCTTAAAAGATAAATGCGAAGAAATAGTTGAAATTGAGAAAGATGTTAATTCGTTAAAAAAGAAACTTTTAAAAATTAAAGATAAAAAGGCATGTAAAAAGTGTGGCACAGAAATGGATAGGGATGCAGAGTTTTGTCCTAAGTGTGGTAAAGAACAAAAAAACTGAAGCGAGTGCTTCAGTTTTTTGCTTGAGGAAGTTTTAAAGTTTTTATTTCCTTCATACTACTTATATCATTTGCTTTAATTACTGAATTTGACACAGTATATAAGGTGTTGTTTATATAAAGAATTCTGTTTATCTGAGTTGAAAAGTTATATCCCATATTCTTATCGGAAGGCTTATTTTTGCCTGCCTCATCATGAGTAATTTGTCCTTTTAGCATAAATCCTTTTTCCGGATCTATGCTGTAAACATAAGCACCACTAAATACTATATTTCCATAAGCGTGAACATCAGAACTTTTTATTTGATCTGTAAGCTTTGCTACACTTACGGGAAAAGCAAGCAGATTTTTTTCTTTTGAGAACAATAGAGCTTTATGATTTCTTAGAAGTTCTGAATCTGTACCTCTATCCCCAATTGTAGTTGAAAATTGCACTTTAGGATTATTTACATCTGATACATCAAATAATGCAACCTTCATGCCTTGATGGTAAGCTGTTCCATTAGCTTCAACAGCATCTTTACCAAAACCTATTATATGATTTTCATCATAAGGTTCTAAATAGTTACTAAAGCCTGGTATCTTAAGTTCACCAAGAACTTTAGGGCTACTAGGGGTTTTTAAATCTATAACAAATAAAGGATCTGTTAGTTTAAAAGTTACCATATAAGCTCTGTCACCCATAAATCTGGTTGAGTATATTAATTCCCCCTGTGCTAAGTCTTCTATTTTTCCAATAGTATTCATATTTTTATCTAATATATACATATTATTTTTTGGAACCGTATCTTTTTTGGTAGTGGTAATTCTGAAATTACCATTATATTCATCCATGGAAAATTGATTTAATATGGTTCCATCTACATCAGCTTTTCCAAGATATTTTGGGATGCTATTATAGAGTGAAAACTTGTATATCGAGGTTTTGTCCCTTCCGGTGCCAGATACATAGAGATTATTCTCTGATACATATATATTATTTGCTGATCCTAGGTATGAGGATACATTAAAACTGCTTTCAATATTACCTAAGTCCAGAGAGCATACGTTTATAAAGCTATTTGAAGTTGAATCAGGGAAATACTTAATATCCTTTAAATCTTCGTAGATTAAATTATTGCTTTTACAATCATTATTATAAAATGGCAAGGTATAAGGGATAGAATTATATCTTAGTAACTCTTTGTAAACATACTGACTTGATACTAGGTAAAGCTTCGAAAGTATTTTTCTTGCCGAGATATACTTTCCTGAAGCTTCAAGAGTTTTGAGTTCTTTAACAGCTTTTTTATTAGAGATATCATAAATTATAATTTTGGTAGAAGAAATCCCAGGAAGAATTGAACCATTAGCTGTAGATTGTCTTGCAGTACCATCGTAAGTAGAAGAATTTTGCTGTAGCCATGAATTGCCAAGTAGAACTAAGCGCTTATCATCAAAGAATAACTCTAAAGGATAAAAGTTATTTGGTAAATCTAGCTTTTGCATAACCTCCATATCTTCAGCAGGATATGCTTTAGTGATAACGAGTTTGTTTGAGTTAATACTGTAGATATACTGTCCGTCTGTTTGAACTATATCGCCTTCATCTACTCCTTGAACCTGGTTATTAGTTGGAGAATAAGAATTGGAATCATTCTTTAAACTAGCGCTCTTTTGAGTTGAAAATCTATCAATTGTTGCAAGGTTATCATTTCCGTAGCCTAACTGTTGTGAATTTGAAGAAGCTAGAAGATTATATAGATTATCTATAGAGTTAACTGAAGGCAGAGGAGAAGTATCAGCAGCAGCTAATATTTTTTCTTCTACAGGCGGATTCTTAGATGAACTATTATTTAAGTTGAAATGATTTATGAGTGATGAGTTCAATCCAAGAACAATTACAGTAATGCAGGCAGCGGCTATAACAGGTTTGGTAAATCTCAATGCCTTCTTTCTTTCTGCTTTTTCTATAGCTTCGTCAATAATATTATCTAGGTTTTCAGGTATAGGTATATTTTTATAGCTCTTTTTAAAATCATCCATTAATATTCCTCCTCTTTCAACTCAATTCTCAACTCTTTTAATGCTTTATGAAGAGCATTTTTTACTTTGCTTACAGAACAATCTAAAACTTCAGCAATATTATTTATAGTCAAATCCTCAAAATACTTTAGAATAACAATAGTTTTGGAATTGCCTTTGAGCTTGTCTATAGCTTTATATAAATCAATAAAATCTTCTCTGTTATCAGCACTATATTCACTGCTATTAATATTTTCTTCAAGGGATACAAGCCGTTTTCTCTTCCTTATATAGTCAATAGAGCAGTTAATTACTATCCTGGTAATCCAAGTATTAAAGGTTTTTAAATCCTTAAGTTTTTCATAGGATAAATAAGCCTTATATACAGCCTCCTGAACAATTTCCAAAGCATCATCACTATTTTTAACATGCATATAAGCCAGTCTATAGAGTTTTTCTTTTTTTTCATTTATAAGAGCACAAAAGGTATTCTTGTCTAGACAGTTATCCAACATTAATTCTTCCCCCACATTTAACGCACCGCCTTTATTTTATTCTTGATAACTATTAGACGAAAATAAAAGGCAGTTAGTTTTTTGCTTTCAAAAAATAGTAAAAAAATCTGGCTGATAATCAGCCAGATTTAAAAATCCCTAAGAGGAAAGCTTTTTACAAGCATTTCCTTTCTATTATTAATAGGCTTCCAAAGCTCTATTCTCTCTATTTTAGCCAACCTATAAAATCCCTCTTGCTTTGCGGAATTGCAGGCTGCAACATATTCCCGACCAGACCACTCTCTTACAGCATAATTTGTGTTTGCAAGAGAAACGTGCAGATCCCAATTATCTATATTTTCTCTAACATTAAAACCATGAAGCTTTAATGTATCGTTTATAGTTCGTGCAAGCCTTATAATATAACCTTTATTTTCAATTTTTAAATTAACTGATTTATAAGGCGGATCAAAACAAACGATTCCATTTGTCTCGACTTTGAACTTTTTATATGGTTTTAAAATATCAGTTATAATTTTAGAAAGTTTATCAATATCCGGATCGTCAATTACTTCTAAAGTTATATGCAGCATAGGAATATTTTTATAAATTTTATATTTTTTGCAAATACTTTTTTGAATAGTTTCCATAGCGTTATAGGATTCAGTATCAAATAAAGCTACTAAATAATACTTCATATAAGTCCCCCGTAAACCCAAACCAAATTAAGAATGTAGAATGTAGAAATAAAAAATGTTTTAGCTCAAAACATAACTAAAAATTTTATATTAAAAAACTTTTGATTCTTTATTTTACATTTATAATTCTGCAATATCTATTATAACATATTTATGTCAAGTATAATACATCATATTTATTCTAATACTAAACTTGTGTACATTGTACACATAAATAATGTATATGACTTTTATTAGAAATTAATACAACTCGAGGAGGAACTTATATGAAACACAGATTACAATCAATGGAGCACAATGCAAGCATAGGATGCACAGTTACTGAATGCAAGTATCACTGCAAGGATGATAATTATTGCACACTTGAACAAATTCAAGTAGTTAAGCATGAACCTCAAGCAAGCACAGTTCAATGCACAGATTGCGGAAGTTTCGAAGCCGATTAATTACAATAAAAATGAAGAGTTTTGAAAATGTACACTCAAAACTCTTCATTTTTATTTTGTTGTTATTTTTTCCATGGAAAATATATATTTCCATAGAAAGCGTGCGGTTTTTGATATATAATATATAAATATATAATGGAAATGTATGTTTTAAATAAAATGTGGCAAAATATTCCTTAGAATACTTTGTTCAAAATTTTATGTTAAATCAATTATATTGTGTTATAATAAAATTTGTAATTTAATCTAAACATAGCATAAAAATTGAGAAGTTGACATATAAATTAAATTTGGTAAGGATGGGTGCTGGCATGGAGAAGCTAGTTATTAATGGTGGAAGAAAATTATTTGGTAAAATTGACATAAGTGGAGCAAAAAATGCTGCTGTAGCTATACTTCCAGCAGCTATAATGGCAAGTCAAGGAGTTTCTGTAATTGATAATATTCCTGACATTGAAGATGTTCAGTGTATAGAGAGAATTATAGAGAGTCTTAATTGTAAGCTTATTAAAGGAAACAATACTGTAACTATAGATAGTACTACTATAAATAATGTTTTTGCAAATACAGATGATGTTAGAAGAATGAGAGCATCTTATTATCTAATCGGAGCTCTTCTTGGAAGATTTAGAGAAGCTCACGTAGACCTTCCGGGTGGCTGTGCAATAGGGGTAAGACCTATAGATCAGCACATTAAGGGCTTTGAAGCACTAGGAGCAACAGTTAATATTGAACATGGTGTAGTAACAGCAAAGGCTGAAAGATTAGTTGGAGCCAATATCTTCTTCGATGTAGTCAGTGTTGGAGCTACTATTAACGTTATGCTGGCAGCAACGCTTGCGGAAGGAATAACTACTCTTGAAAATGTAGCAAAAGAGCCTCATGTTGTAGATGTTGCTAACTTTATGAATTCAATGGGTGCCAATATAAAAGGTGCTGGAACTGATGTTATTAGAGTTACAGGAGTAAAGGAGCTTAAAGGCTGTAACTATAGTGTAATTCCTGATCAGATTGAAGCAGGTACATATATGATAGCTGCTGCTGCTTGTGGAGGAGAGGTTGAAGTTGGAAATATAATTCCAAAGCATATGGAATCCATATCAGCAAAGCTAATAGAAATGGGTGTAGAAGTTATTGAAAATGAAGACTCTTTACTTATTAGGTCTGATAGAAATTTAAAGGGAGCTACTGTAAAGACGCTGCCGTACCCTGGTTTTCCAACAGATGTTCAGCAGCCAATGACTACCCTTCTATCAATATCTAAAGGCAGAAGTATAGTTAATGAAAGCATATGGGAAAGCAGATTTAAATTTGTTGACGAACTTAAGAAAATGGGAGCAAGTATAAAGGTTGAAGGAAGAACAGCAATTATAGATGGAGTTTCAAAGCTTACTGGCGCTGTTCTAAAGGCGACAGACTTAAGAGCTGGAGCTGCAATGATTATTGCCGGTCTTATGGCTGAAGGAACCACTGAAGTGACATGTATAGATCATGTTGACAGAGGATACCCTCATATAGAAGAAAAATTTAAGATGTTAGGCGCAGATATAAGAAGAGTAAAAACAGAAGATTGTTAATCAATTGCTTATAAACGTAGGAGGATTATATTATGATATTTTGTTCTTTATATAGTGGCAGCAGCGGCAACAGCATGTTTGTATCCTCCGGAAATGCTAATATATTAATAGACGCAGGAATGGCAGGAAAAAGCATTGAAAAAGCTTTAAGTGATATAGGTCAAAATCCTGCTAAACTAGATGGAATATTTGTAACTCATGAACATTCGGATCATGTAAAAGGGGTTGGAGTGTTATCAAGAAAATATAATGTTCCTGTTTATGCAAATGAGCTTACTTGGAAGGCTATGCAGAGCATAATTGGAAATGTTAAGGAACATAATATAAGATTTATTAATGAAGGTCATGTAACTATTAAGGATTTAGATATATTAAGCTATAAGATACCACATGATGCTGTAGCTCCTCAGGGGTATGCAATATACAACGGAAATAAAAAAGTTTCCATAGCAACAGACTTGGGACACTACTCCGAAGAAGTAAGAAAGAATATTGAAGATGCAGATGTAGTATTGCTGGAAAGTAATCATGATGTTGAGATGCTAAAGTTTGGACCATATCCATATACTTTAAAGAGAAGAGTATTAAGTGATGTTGGACATTTATCAAATGAAGATTGTGGAAAAGCAATAGCTAATCTTATAGACGGAACAAGAAGAAAAAGGGTTATATTAGGACACTTAAGTGAAACAAATAATTACCCTGAACTTGCATATCAGACTGTTGTAAATATACTAAAAGAAAATAAAATAGATTTAACAAAGGATGTAGGTTTAACTGTGGCAAGAAGGGACATGCCAAGTAATTATGTGGAGTTTTAATAGAGAGGTGAGAAGCGTGAAAAAGGTAGTAATGGCTTTTCTTATTAGCGGGGTTGTTGTTTCCGCATTGAGTTTTAGTGGCTGTGAAAAGAAGGATAAATTAAGCATAAACAATAATGAAAAGATAAAAAATCTTGCACTGCCAAAGGAAAAAGATAATGGTATTAATTTAGACTTGTACTTTGATTCATCTCAAAATAAGGATAAGGTTGAGATGTCTAAGGAAGAAAGGCTTGTTAATAAGGAAGAACTTTTAGGCGAGATAATTATGCAGGAACTTTTAAAAGGACCTTCTAAGGCAACAAGTAATTTAAAGCCCATACTACCAAAGGAAACAAGACTTATTAGTTTTTCCATAAAGGATGGGATTGCTTATGTGAGTCTGAGTGGAGAGGCAAGGATAACTATGACTCCTTCAAAAGAGGAAGCATGCTTAAGAAGTATCTTTAACTCATTAACTCAACTTCCTTCTATATCAAAAGTCAAGATTCTAATTGATAATAGTGATGTTAAGACTATTGGTGGAAACTTTGATATATCTAAGCCTTTCGGTAAAGAGGAGTTAGAACAAATAGTCAAGAAATAGCTTGTAATAGAGATATAATTTACAAATATTGAAAACCTTTATAATTTCTATTATAATATATAATATTAAGTATTTGAAATGATATTACAAAAGGAGATAATAGACATGAGCCTATACAAACAGTGGACAGATATGGTTGTAGACTATGTTAAGACAAAGGGAGAAGCAGCTTTTTGGAGAGAGTATGGAGCTGTAGAAAAAAATATATACACTAAGCTTCTAGCTAACCATAAAAATCAGGTAAAAGGTACTATAAAGAATTTAGGAGAAGAATATGGAACAAGCAGCATATTCTTTATGGGATTCTTAGATGGAATAAATGAAAGCCTTATAGAGACTATTGACCTTGAAAAGCTAGATGAGAATTCCGAAATAGAATTAAAGATAGACTTTGAGAAATTATATTTCAATATGCTTGATGCAAAGGCTGATTATCTATATGAACTTCCACAATGGGAAGGTATATTCTCAAAGGAAAAGAGAAAAGAAATCCAAGTTAATTGGAGAGAAACAAAAACTATAGTAAATGAAAATAAAGTAGGAAGAAATGATCCATGTCCTTGCGGAAGCGGGAAGAAATATAAAAAATGCTGTGGAGCAACAGCTTAACAGTTAAAAATCTCAGCTGAAGGTTAATCTTCAGCTGAGATTTTTATTTATAAAGTTCTTCCAAGCATAAAGGCCTTTTTATTTAATTCAACAGTCTTAGCAGGTACATTTTTTTCTATAACCTTATTCCAAGTATCAATGCTAAAAGGAAGTAAAGCTGAAACCTTTCCTAATAGAACTAAATTAACAACTTTTATATTATTTAATTCTTTAGCAACTTTATTGGCATTAATCGAAAAAATATCAAATCCTTTATCAGCTAAAGTTTCTTTTATATACTCAGGGTATTCTTCCTTTTCTATTAAAACTCTATTTGGAAAGGTTCTATGCTCATTTAGTATTATTTTTCCTCCCTTTTTAAGAGAACTTGACCAGCGGAGGCCTTCAAGTTCCTCCATAGCAAGTAATATATCGGCTTCACCTTCAGGTATTAAAGCTGAATGTACCCTTTTACCAAAACGTATGCTTCCCCAAACCATTCCGCCTCTTTGAGATAGTCCAATTACATCGCTTGTCTTTAAATCATAACCTTCTTCAAAGGCTGCTTCTGCTAATATTTTTGTTGTAAGAACGAGTCCTTGGCCGCCAACACCGCATATGAGTATATTCATTGTATCCAAAATAAATCTCCCCTTATTCAGTTTTTTCAGAGCTTCGCTTTATAGCTCCTACAGGACAAACTTGTGAGCAGACTGAGCAGCCTACACACATATCAGGGTCTATAAAGGAATTCTTTTTAGTTTTGCCTTCATATAGTTTCATAGAAATTGGAGGACAGTTTACCTTTATGCAGCTTCTGCAGCCTATACATATATTCTCATCAACATAAAAATGAGGTTCTTTAACTTTGTAATTAAGTGCACAAGGCCTAGTAGCTATTATCACTGATAAACCTTCTCTTTTCATGGCGGCAAGTATAATTTCTTTTGTCTCTTTATATTTAAATTGATCAACTTCTGTTATATCCGTTATTCCAAAGGAATGTAAAACTTCAGATATATTTAAAGAATATAGGTTTTCTTCCTTAAAGTAGTCCCCTGTTGTTGGAGTTAGCTGGCCGCCGGTCATTGCTGTAGTTCTATTATCCAATACGATTACTGTTACATTTTCTTTTGACTGTGCAAGCTGTACAATACCAGTCATTCCGGAATGGAAGAAGGTTCCGTCTCCTATAGTTGCAACTATTGGTTTATTTATTGCCATTTTTCTATAAACCTTTGCCATTCCCAGAGCTGAGCCTAAAGAAGCTCCCATGCTTATATTTGTTTTATGAACTTGAAAAGGCTCTTGAACCGCTAGAGAATAACAGCCTATGTCACCCATAACAACAGCTTTAGCAGCTTTAAGTATGCTGTAAATAGGCCTGTGAGGACACCCGGCACAAAGCATAGGAGTCCTTGAAGGTACCGATGCTTTTTCAATAATTTCTTTTGATGAGGAATTAATGACACCTGACTTAACTAAACCATCTTCAATTGTTTTTACAGTAAATTCCCCTGTAAAAGGAAAATATGCCTTGCCCTCAGCTGAAATACCGTGTATCTTTAAGGTTTCTTCGATTAAAGGCATCATTTCTTCCATAACAATTACTTTGTTATACTTATAAACTAGATCTTTTATCTTCTTAATAGGAAGAGGCCATACCATGGCAAGCTTAAGTATAGATGCATTAGGGCTTAATTCTTTAAGTATCTCGTAAGGCATTCCGCTTGTAATTATAAGAGTATCAGAATCCGTAGCCTCTTCAAAAACATTTAATGAAAAGTCGTTATTTAAATTTTCAAGCTTTTCCATTCTTTCTTTCATGAAATATTGCTGCGCATTTGAATAAGGTGGAAGCATACAGTACTTATTCTGATCTTCTTTGAAGCCATATGGTTTTACTTCATTTCTATCAAAAAGTTCAACAACTCCTCTGCAGTGACAAAGTCTGCTTGTAAGTCTTAAGAGTACTGGTGTATGAAAATTTTCGCTTAGTTCTAATCCTTTTATTGTGAAATCCTTTACCTCCTGTGGAGTGGAAGGATCAAGCACAGGAACGTTAGCAAATTTACCCCAGAACCTGCTGTCCTGCTCATTTTGAGAACTCGTTAAACCCGGATCATCTCCAACAACAAGAAGAAAACCTCCGTTAGTTTCAGTTTCGGTAAAGGTCATAAATGGATCTGAAGCTATATTAACTCCAACATGCTTCATTGATACTAATGTTCTGGCGCCCGCAAAGCTTGCTCCCATGGCAATCTCAAACGCTACTTTTTCATTTGTTGCCCATTCGCTGTCTATATCATCATATTTTTTTAATGATTCTAAAATATCAACTGTAGGTGAGCCGGGATAACTTGACGCAACAAAACCCCCGGCCTCCCAAAAACCTCTGCTTACAGCTTCATTGCCAGTTAGTACAGCTTTATTATTCAAAGTAACACCCCCCCATGTTATTTAATAGTTCATAAGCATAGCTTTAATTCTAATTACATAGCTTCAATTAGTAAATTGCAATTTGAGTGTACAAAAATTTTAATGATTCTTCAGGTAATTAAAAAAATCAAATAGCATATTTACTTTGAAATCCATATAAAATAAGCTAAAATAATTTTATGATTTAAAGGTAAAATTAAGACCTAGGATATGGTATTTCCTGGGTAATAATTACTATTAGCTAAGTTTTTTAAGGAGAAATAAATGAACATTACATTAATAACTGTAGGTAAAATTAAAGAAAAGTATTTAAAAGATGCAATAGAAGAATATTCAAAGCGATTAAAAAGGTATTGTAAATTAGAAATAATAGAGGTATTAGATGAAAAAACACCGGACAATGCTTCAGAAAAAGAAGAATTACAAATAAAAGCGAAGGAAGGAGAATCTATCTTAAAATATATTAAGGATAATATGTATGTAATGGCCCTGGCTATAGAGGGAAAGATGCTTTCTTCAGAGGAGCTAGCTTATCATATTAAAGACTTAGGGGTAAAAGGGGACAGTAATATTGCCTTTGTTATTGGGGGATCCTTGGGATTATCTAAGGAGGTTTTAAATAGAGCAAACTATAAGTTATCCTTTTCAAAAATGACTTTTCCTCACCAGCTGATGAGGGTTATACTGCTTGAGCAGGTTTATAGAGGGTTTAGGATTAATAACGGTGAACCGTATCATAAGTAAATGTTAAAGCGGTCAAGATGGAAAGGATACCAGCACTTTTACACTGTTTATCTTAATATTATGTTTCTATATACAGCATATGTGAAGTGTGCGACATTGATAGAGAAAGAGCTCATTTAATTGAGTTCTTTTTTACAATTTAAAATGAATTAAATTAGGTTAATAATTAGTTTGTATAGTATTCGACACCCAGATTGTTAAATACTTCTTGACTTTACCCTTAGCTGGAAGGCTTATACTAAAATTACTTGTAGAATGAAAGGGGATAAGATTGTGTACACAATTGGAAAGTTATCCAAAATCGGAAGAGTTTCAACAAAAACACTTCGATATTATGATGATATTGATTTGCTGAAACCAATATATGTTGATGAAAGCAGTCAATATAGGTATTACTCTGATGAGCAGGTATTAAAGCTTCTCATTATTTCTGAATTAAAAGAGTATGGTTTAAAGCTTGAAGAAATAAAAGTGATCATAGAAAAGCAGGATCTTAATTTATTAAAAAAATTCTTAAAAAATAAAATACAGGAAATCGATAAGGACGTTCAGGATAATTTGAATTTAAAGCATTTCATTGAACAGAAAATCAAGAAAATTGAGTCAGGGGGTAAGATTTTGGACGTTAGCGAAGATTTAAAGGTTGAATTAAAAGAAAGGCAGCCATTAACTGTAATGAGCAGAAGAGTAACTACCAGCATGAGTAATATAAGCAATGTGATTGATAAAGTATTTGAAGACATTTATCAAATGAATCTTCATCCGGTAGGACCTTTAATGACTGTATTTTATGATAAGGAATTTGACTTTGAAAATTCAGATGTTGAGGTTTGCATTCCAATAAATAAAAAAATGTATTCAGAAAAAAGCGATAAAATAAAAGAGTTTCCAGGTGGATTACATGCCTGTGTTACATTTACAGGTCCATATTCAAAGACAGGAGAGGCCTATGCAAAGGTCATGAAATGGATAGAAGAAAACGAGTATGAAAATTCCGGAATGCCTTTTGATATCTATCTCACTGGACCTCGGGCAACTAAAAATGCGGAAGGGTTTATCACTGAAGTTTGCTTTCCTGTAAGTAAGAAAGTTGATACATTTGTTGGATGTAAAGAAATATTGATTAAAGATGAAAGCAAAGACGTTTCTTTTAATGTTCTTGTTCAATATCCTACAAAGGAATTACCTACTCAAACATCATTTGGACCATATAAAATGGATGTTTGTATGAATGCTAAGTGTTTAGAGGGGAGATTTCCACTTGTAGTGATTTCTCATGGCAATGGAGGCTCTCATCTGCTTTATAGAACAATTAGTACATATCTTGCAAGAAATGGTTTTATTGTGGCTATGGTAGAGCATTATGGAAACAATAGGAATAATAATAAATTAGAAAACACAGAAGAAAACCTTATTCTGAGACCAAAGCATATCAGCTTAACAATTGATAAACTTCTTTCAGATGGTTTCTTTGGCAATCATATTGAAGATGAAAAGATAGCTGTCATAGGTCATTCCATGGGTGGGTATACAGCTTTGGCACTTGCTGGTGGTGTTCCTAGAACAAGAGAAGGTAAAAAAATAGAAACCATTGTTGATTCGAGAATAAAGACAATTGTTTTACTTGCCCCTGGAGCTGGATGGTTCATGAATGGCTTGAATGATGTAACAATCCCAATCCTCATGTTAACTGCTGAACATGACCCAATCACCCCTGCTTGGAATGCTGAAATTGTAATAAATGGCATTCAGGATGAATCCAAGGTCACTTTCAAGCAGATTGCAAATGCCGGTCATTTTTCTTTTCTAAGTCCTTTCCCTGAGTCGATGAGAAATCCAAAATTTTTGCCATCAACCGATCCAGATGGATTTGATAGAGAAAAGTTTCACAACGAATTACCAAAAGATATACTTGCTTATCTTAATGAGAAATTGTTTTAAAACTTGTGCATATTTGTTAAAGCAATTTGCAAAATATCTCAATTATTTTTTGCTTCAGTATTAGATTAGTGAGTAAATGCAAAGCATCTAGTATTACCTTTATATTATAGTCATATTGGTAGCTTGAATAAAAGTCGTACTTTTTAATGATAAGGGAAACCCCAGCATAAGCGGCATATGATTATACTATAAAGCAATAAGAGGCAGATACTTATCCGCCTCTTATTATGTTTATAATCTTAAATTACTCCAAAGTACTCTCTAACAATTTCTCTGTCATCAAAATGTATAGTATTTTCGCCAATAATCTGATAGGTTTCATGGCCTTTTCCCGCGATTATTACAACATCACCAAGAGCTGCATTATCCAGTGCTTTAAATATTGCTGCCTTTCTATTTTCACATTTTTCATACTGACAGTTTGTTTTTATGATTCCCTGCTCAACCTCATTAATAATAGTCATAGAATCTTCACTTCTTGGGTTATCAGAGGTTATGACAACATAGTTAGAAAGCCTTCCTGCTATTTCTCCCATTATAGGACGTTTTGTCTTATCTCTGTTTCCTCCACAGCCAAATACTGTGATTACTTTTCCTTTAGCAATTTCTTTCATGGATTTTATTATGTTTTCAAGACTATCTGGTGAGTGTGCATAGTCTACAACAGCTAAAATTCCTTTGTGGTTTGGAATTTTTTCTACTCTTCCTGGTACTCCGTTTATACTCTTTATTCCATCAACTATTGTATCTAGGTTAAGGCCGGAAAGATAGCAGGTTCCTATTGCCGCAAGAGCGTTATATACACTAAATTTACCCGGAACATTGAATTTAACTCTTTTTATTTCATTCATAAATTTTAGCGAGAATTCTACAGAATCTAAGCCGTAGATTATATCAAAAGCTTTAAAGTCTGAAGGTTCGTCTATACCGTAGGTATAAACTTCACCTGACGCAATTTCTTTTATTTCCTTTGAAACTATATCATCAGCGTTAATTAGAGCTCTTTTGCTCATTTTAAAAAGCTTTAGTTTTGCATTTTTATAATTTTCCATGGTACCGTGCTCCTCAAGATGATCTTGAGTAAGATTAGTAAATACCCCTATTTTAAAATCGCATTCGTATACTCTTCCTTTATCGAGGGCAGAGGAGGTGACCTCCATAACCACATCTGAAGCTCCTTTAGAGGCTATTTCCTTAAAGGATTCCTGAAGTTCAATAGAGTCCGGAGTGGTTGGGTTAAGTTTTGCAGCCTTAAGCTCCCTGCCGCCTACTGTGTTTTGAATTGTACCAATTATTCCAGTTAACCTACCTGCGTTTTCTAAAATTTTTGAAACAAAATAGGTCACAGAGGTCTTTCCATTAGTTCCTGTAACTCCGATAAGATTAAATTTTTTAGAGGGTTCTTCGTAATAAAGACTTGCAATTTTAGCCATAGCCTTTTTTGAATCTTGTACTTTGATAATTGTTATATTCTTCGAAACTTTTTCAATATCATGCTCAATAACTAACGCTATAGCACCATTATCAATAGCTGAAGCTGCGTAATCATGCCTGTCGACATTTTTGTTTTTAACACAAATAAATAATGAGTTTAACTGCACTCTTCTTGAGTCCCAGCATATGTTTTCAATTTCAATATTATCGTTTCCCTGAATCAGCTCATAGGGTAAGCTTTTTAAAAGTTCTTTTAGCCTCATTTATTTGCCTCCATTATTTACGATTAAATATGTTACATAAATAGTATAGTCAGAAGAAATACAATACCTATTGTTAATAGTGTCTAATACAATGCAAAAAGTGCTATAATAAATATGTATTAACCTATATAGAAAGCAAATATCTAATCACATTGAGCTGTCCCATAAATCCTTGAAGACTGGATCTTTTGGGACAGCTCAATGCAAAGATATTTAATGCTTTCTATATATAAAGAGAGGGATATGTTTTTGGAGAATAATGCTTTATTGAATATTAAGAAGGGGTATCTAAATGAAGATTTCAGATTTTTTCATTTAAAGGATAAGAAAAATGAAGAGCACACTTTTCACTATCATGATTTTAACAAAATAGTAATTTTTATATCAGGTAGTGTAACCTATGCGATTGAAGGAAAGTACTATAAGCTTAAGCCTTGGGATATACTTTTTGTGGGAAGTAATGAACTCCATAGACCAATCATAGATTCAAATGAATTCTATGAAAGAATTATAATTTGGGTTAACTCGGATTTTCTTAAAAATCACAGCACTGAAGATAGTGATCTTCTTACTTGTTTTAATACGGCTGTGAAAGAAAAGTTGAATTTATTTCGCTTAAGCTCAGACAACCTACTATTAATAAAAGACACTTTATTTTATTTGGAGAAGGCCATAAAAGATAAGGAATTTGGAGGCAGGCAGCTTCAAAACGCTTATTTCATTCAGCTTATAGTCTATTTGAATAGGCTAATGCTGGGAGCAAGTGTTAAGAGGGATGAAAAAGATATTGAGTATGATGAAAGGATAGTAAACATACTATCATATATTAATGAAAATTTGGTTAGTGATTTATCAATAGAGAATATAGCAGCAAAGTTTTATATAAACAGATATTATTTGATGCATAACTTTAAAGATGAAACAGGATATACTATTCATAATTATATACTTGAAAAAAGGCTTGCTAAGGCAGCAGGGCTTATAAAAAACGGACTTCAAGCAATAAGGGCCTCAGAGCAGAGTGGGTTTAATGATTATTCAAGTTTTGTAAGAGCCTTTAAAAAAAGCTTTGGCATGTCGCCAAAGCAGTATCTCAAAGCAATAAAGGAAATTCAACATTCCTATATTAATTATAGTGAATCGGATAGAGAGTATCCGTTTAGAGAGTAGACTTACTTCTGTTTATTTATAGGCGTTAGTATTTAAAAGCTCACTTAAATCTACAAAGCTATAGCCTTTTTCTTTAAGTTTAGTTATTATTTCAGGAAGTGCTTCAGCGGTAGTAGCCTTGTCTTCATTGCTGTGCATAAGAATTATTTCACCAGGCCTTACATTATCTACTACATTTTTAACTATATTAGCCTTTTCTTTTTGAGACCAGTCCAAGGTGTCTGTAGACCAGATAGTAAGCTTTAAGTCTTCCTCTGAAGCTTCCTTCAGTACAGTTTCATTTACTGCGCCATAAGGAGGCCTTACTATTGCAGGCTTCTTTTTTATAACACTATAGATAGCATTTTCGGCAGAAATAAATTCATTTTTCACTTCTTTAGCACTTTTCTTAGTTAATTCAGGGTGTGAGAAGCTATGACTCAAAACTAAGTTACCTTCTTCATAGGTTCTTTTTACAACTGAAGAATATTGATTAATTCTATTTCCTATGAAAAAGAAACTTCCATGAATATTATTTTTTTTAAGTATATCTAAAATTCTAGGAGTTGTCTTTGAATCGGGGCCATCGTCAAAGGTTAAGGCAACAACCTTTTCTTTTGTATATCCATTAATGAATAACCTGTCAGAGTTAGCCTTTGACATCTTAACTATTTCTTCGCGCCAGGTATTCATTGCGTCAGTTTCACTTTTAGTAAGCCTATTAGATTTCCCTAGGATATTATATATTTCGGGTTCTTTTTTACTAACAATATCCTTAGAAGAATCATCTTTGGCTAGCTTAGAGTTTTGAGGTTCAGCAGTCTCTGTAGACTTAGAAGCTTTGGTCTCACCGGTCTGAACTTCGGAAGGAGATAAATTTTTTTGAGTTTTTGAAGAACTTTTGCAACCAGATAAAGAAAGTAATAAGATTAAAAATAGAACTATATAAGTAGTTTTTTTCATAATTAAAATCATCCTTTTTATAATTGTATATATATTATAAGCTTTTCTACAGTTATTGTTAAGTGTATAATAGATTAGTATGATAATAACATCAATAGGTGATTTAGGAAGGTAGAAAAATGACTAGCTTGCTTCAAATTGATAATTCCATTTTGCGATTTTTATCAGAAGGAATTAAGAACAGATTTTTTGACGTGATTATGCCGTTTTTTTCAGGCATTAATAATCATGGAGAGGTATGGATAGCAATTGCTATAATACTTATGATAAACAAAAATACAAATATAAGAAGACTTGGAGTAAGTATGCTTATAGCTTTGGCCATAGGTTATATTGTAGGGGACCAAATTATAAAAAATGTTATTGGAAGGGCAAGACCTATAGGAAGTGAATATAATTTTAATTTTATCATAAGCCTGCCAAGGTCCTATTCATTCCCATCAGGACACACCACTTCGTCTTTTGCAGCCTTTGGAGTTTGCTTGTTTAGTAAGGCAAGATATAGATATTTGGCGTTTGTGCTAGCAGTATTAATTGCTTTTTCAAGGATGTATCTGCATGTACATTATCCTTCTGACGTATTGGGAGGTATTCTTCTAGGTACGGTATGCGCAAAAGTTGGTGTAAACTTAGGAAAAGCTTTTTTTAGAGTTAGAGAAACAAATTAAAAAAAGAAGGTGCAGGTGCTAAATGCACTTGTAAGGGGGAGCCTGCGAGTGAGGTAGACTACCCAGTGTTTCGAGTGAAAGGAGGTTGAAGTCCTAAATGGGCTTCAACGGGTAATCTATGAGCGGAGCGAATAAGTTAGATTACCCAGTGTTTCGAGTGAAAGGAGAAAATTATGCCGGGATTTGTTTATGAAAAAGAATATGAAATACATTACTATGAAATAGATTATAAAAGGAGAGCTTTAATAACAAGCTTGGTTGATTTCTTTGGTGATATAGCAACTGTGCAGTCAGAACAGCTTGGTATTGGGATTGAATATCTAAAAGAAAATAACTTAGCATGGGTTTTATACAAATGGAACATAGATGTAGTTAAATATCCGCTTCATGGTGAAAAAATTATTGTTAAAACTTGTCCTTATTCGATGAAAAAGTTTTATGCGTACAGAACCTTTGAGGTGTTAAATAGTGAAGGAGAAGTTATAGCAACAGCTGACTCAATATGGTTTTTAATAAATATAGAAAGAAGAAGACCTGTTAGAATCAACGAGGATGTATATAGACTTTATGGACTCGACTATAATGACCAAAACACATTGGAAATAGAAGATATTAAGAAACCGGATAAAGCTGATTTGGAAAAGATATTTAATGTAAGATATAGTGATATAGATACTAATCAGCATGTAAATAATGCTAAGTATATAGCATGGGCTATAGAGACTGTCCCTATGGAAGTAGTTTTAAATTATACTATTAAAAATCTAAAAGTTATTTATGAAAAAGAAACAACCTATGGGGAAATAGTAAAAGTTATTACCGAAATTATACATAATGATAATACTGTAATCTGTATTCATAAAATTATTGATAAAGAAGAAAAAGAACTTACACTCATAAAGACTACATGGGAGAAAAACTTTTAGTTTTTCTCCTTTTTCATTTAAATATTTTGTCATATCTGATAAAATATTATATAAAGTTATTAGGAAACGTGTCGTTTAGTGGTGGAGGAAAATGAAATATGGAAGCAAAGCTTAAGCCCTCTAAATTGGAAATAAATAAATATATGATTTTAGAAAATCAGTTGAAAGCTACTAAGGCTAAACTTGAAAGAGTAAATAGGCTTTATTCGATTTTGAGTAAAATTAATCATGCAATTATAAGAATAAAGGATATTGAATTGTTATATAAAGAGGCTTGCAGGATAGCCGTAGAAGAAGGTCTGTTTAAAGTTGCCTGGATCGGAATTATAAATGAAGAGACTTCTTTGCTGGAACCAGTATCTCAATGTGGCCTCAATCATGAAGAAGCGCGCAAGTTAACAGATGATTTTATGGAAAAGGGAATTCCTCATGGTGGAATTATAGAAAAGGTTATTAATAGTAAAAACTATGTTTTCGCTGATGATGTAAAAGAAAAAACTAAAAACAAGCCCTGGCATAAAAAGATTATAGAGTACGCAATAAATTCTTGCACAGTATTCCCACTAAGAATTGAAGATAAGGTTATAGGAGTTATGGTTTTTTACTCTGAGGAATACTCTTTTGTTGAGCAAGAGGAGATTAATCTCCTAAATAATTTGTGTGAAGATATAAGCTTTGCTATTGATACAATTAAGAAAGATAAGATAAAAAAACAGGTTGAAGAAGAACTTATTCAAAGTGAAGAGAGATATAGAAAAATATTTGAGCTTTCACCTGCGGCAATATTAGTACATAGCCAATTTAAGATACTATATGCGAATTTAGCTGCAACAGAGCTTTTAGGAGTAGAAAAAAAGGAAGGGTTAATAGGGAAAAACCTGTTAGATTTTGTGCATAAGGACTATAGACATGAAGTAATTAAGAGGAAGTTTGAACTGAAAGAATTTGGTGTCCCGCTTCCATTCGAGGAGCAAAGATATATAAGAGTGGATGGAACAGTAATAGATGTAGAAGCAACCGCAAGTCTGTTTCCATATAAAAATCAAAATGCTATGGTGTCAGTTATTAGGGATATAACTGAAACAAAGAAGCTTGAAAGTCTAAAAAAGTCATCTGAAGAAAATATAAAGCTCCTTAATGAAGCAAGGGAATATGATAGGCTTAGAACCGAGTTTTTTGCAAACGTATCTCATGAGCTTAGAACTCCTATAAATGTAATTTTATCTGCTATTCAGCTTTTAAATCTTTATATTGCAGAAGGAAATATAATAGATGAAGAGGGTAAAGTGGGCAAGTATATTTACAGTATGCAGCAAAACTGTTACAGACTCTTGAGGCTGGTAAGTAATATAATTGATATAACTAAAATAGATGCCGGATTTTTTGAGCTGCAGCTTAAGAATAAAAATATAGTTGATGTTGTTGAAGATATAACAGGTTCGATTTCAGGGTACACAGAGCATAAGAGAATAAACTTAATTTTTGATACGGATACAGAAGAAAAAATATTAGCCTGTGATCCTGATAAGATTGATAGAATTATGCTTAATCTGTTATCTAATTCTATTAAGTTTACAAACCCAGGGGGAACTATTTTAGTAAGCGTATATGATAAGAAAGATAAGGTAGTGATTTCTGTAAAAGATAATGGAATAGGAATCCCAGAAAATAAAAAGAATATGGTTTTTGAAAGATTTCAGCAGGTGGATAAATCACTTAACAGAAGCCACGAGGGCAGCGGGATAGGCCTTTCAATTGTAAAGTCCTTAGTAGAGCTTCATGGAGGCAACATAAGGGTTGAAAGTGAGTATGGAAAGGGAACAGAATTCATAATTGAACTGCCTGTAAAACTCGTGACTGATTCCAGCAATAATGCTGATAAGACTATAGCCGGTGAAAGCATAGAAAAGATTAATATTGAGTTTTCAGACATAGTACAATAATAAAGGGGCTGCTTTGAGGCAGCCCCTTTTAGTAAGACAAATTCTTTTTTATTTCTAAGTACTATTTCTCACTTGCGCTTTTTGCTGCAGTATAAGCTGAACTCCATGCCCACTGAAGATTAAATCCTCCACAGTCTCCATCAACATCTAAAATTTCTCCGGAAAAATACAAATTAGGAACAAGCTTTGATTCTAGGGTTTCAGGGTTTATATCAATTGTGTCGATACCGCCTGCAGTTACTTGTGCGTTATTAAAAGAGTTTGTATCTGAAACCTTAAACTTCCAGCAGTTTAAGAGAGTGTATAAGTTCTTTTTTTCTCTATAGTCTAGATCCCAGCAGGGCTTATGAATATTGTTAATCCCGGCTTCTTTTAGAATTATTGGTATAAGCTTTTTATTTATTATTCCTATAAAAGCATCGTGAAGGCTTCTGTGACTAAATAATGCAAAATGAGTTTCAAAGAAATTTTCCAATTCATCTTTTTTCATTGTATACATTATATTAACATTGATTTCTACGTCGCTTCCTTTAGAAAGAGCATAAGAGGCAGTACGACTCAATTGGAGTATTGGTGGTCCTGAAATGCCGTAATCTGTAAATAGTATCTCTCCAAACTCTCTTCTTTTTAATTCATTATTAACAAACACTTCGGCAATGCCGTTAAATTTAACTCCGGAAAGAGCTTTTAAGTTTTTATAATCAAGCTTTAACTGAACAAGAGCAGGTATTGGAGTTATTAATTTATGCCCAAAGCTCTTTGCTAAGGTATATCCGGAGCCGTCAGATCCGGTAGCCGCAAGAGTTTTTCCACCGCTTGCCAATATAACCTTGTTGCCTTCATAAATTTCACCATTAGAAGTTTCAAGGACGAAACTATTCTTTTTCTTATTTATTGACTTAACTTTGGAATTTAAATAAACAGGTATACTTCTGTCTTCAAGAGCCAGTCTCATTATGTCAAGTACAGAAGAAGCTTGAAGAGACATTGGATACATTTTACCTTCTTCCAAAGTAATTAGGGGCAGCCCGATAGAGGAGAAAAAGTTAATAGTATCATTTGCTTTAAAGCTATCTAAAACAGGCTTAAAAAAGCTATTGTTACTGCTATGATATCTAGAGTCTTCTATATATTTATTAGTAATATTACATCTTCCGTTGCCGGTAGTTAAAAGTTTTTTTCCTATTCTATCATTTCCTTCAAGCAGCGCTGCATCCATTCCAAAATCATGAGCTAAAATTGCTGCCATAATTCCGGAAGCTCCGCCGCCCACAATTAAAATATCGTGCTTCAAATTAATCTCTCCCTTAGGTTAACAAAATTACATATCATTTATATATTTTATCCTAAAGTCAGCTATTTGAATATATTAGAAAAATATTTTATATTTTCATAAAAAGCTGTAAACCTTTTGGCATAAACAATTAAATACTAATTAGAAACTAAGGGTAAAATTACCTTTGTAACGATGAGTTTATTAAAATATAATTAAGCCATAGGGAAGATAGAAAGGAGAGTTTTTTATGAGAATAAAAATAATAAATGAAAAACTTTCTAATTATGAAGATGAATATAAGGTTCATAGCATAAATTATGATATGGTTGTTGTGGAAGATAATAATGAAAGAACTGCTGTAAGTATAGAAGACGTAAGGTTAATACCTGAAACCGATATTGACAAGCTTATAGTAAATTATAGTGATATATTAAAGATAAAGCTGAATAATTATATATCAGCTGCCTTATATGCAGCACTTATTGAAGGGATTGAAAGCAAGATTGATAACAAATTATGCAGCCTTGAAGTGTTAAAGGATGAATACAAGATAAACAAAAGAGGAATATGGGAGAAGAAACTTATTTTAGTTGTCAATAACTCTATTCCATTAGAAGTAACGGCTATAGGTGAAAAGTATGCAGAAAAGTTTAGTATAACCTTTAAGGAAATAAATCTAAATAGTTTCATTGAAGGCTGCTTCGAGAATATAAAGCATATAAAAAAAGAAATTGAAGAAAAAGAAAGAAGTATTGATAGGTATAAGCATATGTTAAATGATGTGCTGAAAAATACAGTTAATTCAGAAAATAATTCCAAGAATATACTTGTTTCGGGCATGTAGTTTTGTTATAGTCTTTATACTAGCTGATATTATACTGCTGGTATAAAGACTATTTTGTTATTATATAATAAATTTGGAGTATAATAATGATAAAGGAAGGTGATTTTATGCAAGCTCAAGAATTACTAAATTATAAAAATTGGGTAGTTGTAGGAGATGTGCTAAACAGCAGCAAATATGCACACAGGATTTTAACTTCCCTAAAAGCTGCCGATTTTAATGTAGAAGGGGTAAACCCAAGGGACACTACAAATACACTTCATAAAAACTTAAAAGACGTAAACTATAAAATAGATGTTATAGACTTATGTATAAATCCTGTGTCGGGTTTAAACATTGTAAAGGAAGCTTTGGAATTAAACATTGATAAAGTGCTTATCCAACCAGGTGCAGAAAGCGAAGATATAATTGAATTTTGTAAGAATAACGGTATAATAGCAATAGAAGGCTGTGCTTTAGTAGAGCTATCTTATTATAAAAGAAAAGTTTAAAACGAAACTTAATTATAAAATCGCGATGTTATCGCGATTTTATAATTAAGAGGATTGTTTCGCTTTCTGCTTATATTTTGCAATAACTAGCGGAAATAAGAGAAAACCAGAGGAAGAGTGAGCTTGTCATGGCAGGTAAAATGTAACAATAAAAAAAAGAAAAAAATATTAAAAAATCTGTTGACATAAGTTAAAATTTTATGTATTATAGTCTATGTCGGGTCGCCAAGGCGGCTAAGACAAAACATGGCTCATTGGTCAAGCGGTCAAGACACCA
>KE993455.1 GCA_000466585.1 Clostridiales bacterium oral taxon 876 str. F0540 | reverse complement strand
CCCGTTGAAGTCCATTTAGGACTTCAACCTCCTTAAAACCTTGCTACTTTTCTAATACCATCAGCTATTCTCTTTGAATCTAAGAGATAATGATGTTCTCCTCTTGGAAGAGGAACAGTTATATCAAAACCAGCAAGTCTTGTTGGAGGCGCTTCAAGATTTAAAAAAGCTCCTTCGTTTACTATTGATATAAGCTCTGCTCCCGGACCATAGGTCTTACATGCCTCATGAACAACCACAAATCGTCCTGTCTTTTTGACTGAATCGATGATTGTATCCTTATCTATAGGTGATATGGTTCTAAGATCTATTAGTTCAACACTAATTCCTTCCTCTTCAAGCTGTTTAACTGCTTTTTCTGTCTCTCTTAAATATGCTCCCCAAGCAACTACTGTTATGTCAGTTCCAGTCTTAACAACCTTTGCCTTTCCAATTGGAATCACATAATCTTCTTCCGGAACCTCCTGCTTAAAGGCTCTATATATTTTTGTCGGTTCTAAGAACAATACAGGATCCTCATCTCTAATAGCTGCAAGTAAAAGTCCTTTTGCATCATAAGGAGTTGATGGTATAACAACCTTAAGCCCGGGAATATGTCCAAATAAGGTTTCCAAATTTTCCGAGTGATGCTCTAAAGCCCTTATTCCTCCACCGTGAGGCATTCTTATTACCATTGGGAGGTTAAATCTTCCCCTCGTTCTATTTCTCATTCTAGCAACATGAGAAACAATTTGATCATACCCCGGGAAAACAAAACCGGAAAATTGTATTTCAGCAATTGGTTTTAATCCATTTATCGCCATGCCAACAGCTGTTCCAATAATAGCTGCTTCAGCAAGGGGTGTATCAAAACATCTATCCTTACCATACTTTTTTTGCAGGTCTACAGTAGCTCTGAAAACTCCTCCTTCAACTCCTACGTCTTCACCAAATACAACAACGCTTTTATCTTTAGCCATCTCTTGGTCTAAGGCTTGATTAATTGCTCCTATTACGTTTAAAAGTGCCATTTTAGTTTCCCCCTTTCTCTAAGTATGCCTTATATTCTTCATACTGCTCCACAAGATGCTTAGGCATTTCCGCATAATGATATTTAAATATGTCTAAGGGTTCAGTGTCACCGGAAGCCTCAACCTTTTTAAATACCTCCAAGGCATACTTTTCATATTCTTCTATTTGTTCTATATCCTTCTCTTCACTCCATAGCTCTTTATCGATTAAATATTTTTTAAATCTCTTCAGTGGATCTTTTTCCTTCCATTCCTCAACTTCACTATCCTCTCTATATCTTGTAGGATCGTCAGAGGTAGTATGAGCACCTAATCTATAAGTCAGAGCCTCAATGAGAGTTGCTCCTCCTCCATTTCTTGCTCTGTCCACTGCTTCCTTTGTAGCTGAATACATAGCCAATAAATCATTTCCATCTACTTGTATTCCAGGAATGCCATAGGCAACTGCCTTCTGTGCAATAGTCTTTGATTTAGTTTGAATATTTCTTGAAACTGAGATAGCATATTGGTTATTTTGTACTATGAATACAACTGGAGCATTAAATACACCCGCAAAATTCAGAGCTTCGTGAAAATCTCCCTCAGAAGTTCCGCCGTCACCTATATAAGCTATGGTAACTTCATCTTCTCCTTTTATATTTGAAGCCATTGCTATTCCAACAGCATGATTAAACTGGGTAGCTATAGGTACAGCAATAGGCAGCATCTTAACATTTTCGGGCAGATTGCTTCCCATTTCATTTCCAAACCAATATAAATAAACCTTTTCTAAAGACATACCCTTTGTAAGCCATGCCCCTAAGTCTCTAAAAGCCGGTACCAGCCAATCTTTTTCTTCAATGGCAGCTGCTGAACCAACCTGAGCAGCTTCCTGCCCTGTATTTGGTGCATAAGTAAGCATTCTTCCTTGTCTTTGAAGCTGTAGCGCTTTATTATCTGCACATCTTGTTAACAGCATTGTTTTATACATACCTATTAATTTCTCATTATCAATTTCTGGAACTAAGCTATCATCTAAAACGTTTCCATTTTTGTCTAAAATACTAAACATCTTTCCTTCAAGCGGATTATATTTTTCAGGTAACATTTGTTAATCCTCCTTTTATTTTTCCGACCATTATTATTGGTATTCCTCTTTAATTAAAATATAACTCAATTGTAATTAAAATTCAATATCTTCCAATAATTATTATTAAATAATTTTTGTTAGCATGATAAACAATAAAAGGGAAGCTATTATTAGCATCCCTTTACTCATTTACTATATTATTCTTCTTGCTGTAATATATCGACTTTCCCAAAATGTTGTAGTTATATCAGTTATTTTTACTACATCACCTGTTTTAGGACTATGGATCATTTTACCGTCTCCTAAGTAAATCCCTACATGCGAAATCCTCCCATCGCCTGCAAGCGAATAAAATACCAGATCACCAGGTTCTAAGTTTTGTCTTGCTACAGCAATTCCCTGATTTGCCTGCTCATAAGAAACTCTGTTCAAGCTAACACCCACATTTTTGAACACATATTGTGTAAAACCTGAGCAATCGAATCCTCCATCTTGAAGTGAACTTCCTCCCCAAACATAAGGTGTACCAAGTAAAGACTTTGATAATGAAATTACCTTATTAATTTTCTCCTGTCGTGAACTTATGATTACATCTAATTTAAGATAACTTTTACTTACCCACCCAGTTCTTCCATCTGAAAGTCTTATTTGATACCAGTTGCCTGATTCACCTATAACCTTTACTCTGTTTCCCTGCCAAAGTAAATGCATTATAGAATATGAAGTTGAAGGACCGCTTCTGACATTTAATTTTGAAGCTGTTACTGTTCCAACAGTATCTAATCTATTTGATTCAAAAGAAACCGGTGCTGCCTGAACCTGATTTGGACTATTTGTTTCTGCATGTACTTTAACATGACCAGCAAAGGGTATAGTTCCAATAACCATTGCTCCAAGCATAAGCTTAACTGAATTAATCTTAATATCTGAAAACTTGTCTTCAACGAACTTATTAATTTCATCATTTAGTGTAAGAATATTTTCTTTCACATCTTCAATTATCTCATTTGAGAATTCAGCCTTCTCGTTATTTAAGTAAATTATGAGATTATATCCCATTTTATCTTCTACTAATTTATATTCCTTATACCAACCCATAAAATTTAGCCTCCTCAGATTAAAAAAATAGACGAAACTTATTTCTTCTTTTATAGAGTTGCCAAATATAAATTAAAAAATCCTAAGTTAATTAAGGTCTTATTTATCTAATAGCTTTATTTTATATTACAAAACCCCACATGTTGTACAAGCTAAAGAAACATTTTCTTGCATTCAAACAACATGCGGGGTTAAATTTTATTTATTTAAGTCTAAAGCTACGACCTTCATAACTTCCAAGCTTCCTTGAACATCTATTATTCTTTGGTTAGAGGAACCTCTAAATCTTAAGCTGCTGTCCTTTTTAGCTTCTTCAAATTTACCATCAACTAAAACGTCCACATAACCAATTAGTTCATTCCATCCCTGTCTGCTATATTGATGTTCTAATATATACTCAAAGGTATAGCCTGTATAACACCAGACATTAAGTCCAACTTTTTTAACTTCCTTCGCAATATATGCAAACTTGTCTGCTTGCTCCCAAGGTTCGCCTCCTGAAAAAGTTATTCCTTTCAATAATGGATTATTACGTATATCTTCTATTACTTTATCCATATTTAAAAGCTCACCATCAGTATAAGAATGAGTATGAGGACTAAAGCATCCGCTGCAATTATGAGGACAGCCTTGAGCAAAAAGCACTCTTCTTATTCCCGGCCCATTTACCAAGCTTTCAGGTAGTATTGCAGCCAATCTTATTGTTTTATCTTCATTCATAAATTCTCACCATTATTAAAAATTATCCACATTTTATTTTATATTTTTCTAGCAATTCACATTATTATACACAGTATTGTGCTTCTCTGAGTGAGCTCTTCTATCAGATCTTTCCGCATACTTTCCTGCCCCGAATCTTTCATCTAAACTTAAGTATCCGGTTACTCTTGAAATCCCCTGAATATTATAGCTTCCACATTTAGTGCATTTATGTTCTCCGCTTCCTAAATATGTACCGCAATCTCTGCAATACCTAATATGAAAATTAATTCCTATATAACTTATGTTAGTATGCTTATACGCATAATTTACTATATCCATTATTACATCTTCAGTTGGATAATCATCAAGTTCTATATAACTTATATGTCCTGCATTACAAAGCTTATGATAAGGAGCCTCTATATCTATTTTATCTTTAATTGATACCGGGAAACCTACAGGTATATGATAGCTGTTTGTATAATATTCCTTATCAGTCACACCTTTTATTTCTCCAAAAACCTTTTTATCCTGAAGAATAAACCTTCCGCTTAATCCTTCCGCAGGTGTAGCATAGGTGCTCCAGTTGAGTTTAGTTTCTTCTGTAAGCTTGTCTGTGTAATTTCTAATATGAGTTATGATCTTTATTCCGAGTTCCTTAGCACACTGATCCTCTCCATGATGCTTTCCAACCAAAGCTGTAAGAGTCTCTGCAAGGCCAATCCATCCTATAGACCAAGTTCCCTGTTTTAAAATTGGTTCTATTGAATCATCTGGGCTTAAGCCTTCTGAACCTTTCATAAGTCCTTGACCTGCTACAAAAGGCAAATCCTTAATCTTTAGTCTTTTTAACACATTATATCTATGCATAAGTGCTTCTTTTGCAAGCTCCAGCTTAGCATCTAAAAGAGAAAAGAATTTATCTACATCTCCCTTTGCAAGTATTCCAAGTCTCGGAAGATTTATAGTTGTAGGTGCTATATTTCCTCTTCCTTTTGTTCCCGGCTCTCCGTTTATGTTTGACATTGTATATGTTCTGCAGCCCATTGTTGCAGGCATATATCCTTTATCGTAATAAGCCTTATTAAAATCTGCATCTATGTTCATAAAAGTTGGATTCATTCTCTTGCTGGCAACTCGTGCTGCAAGCTTAAATAAATAATAATAAGGATCATTAACTTCTCTGTTAACTCCTTCTTTTACCCTAAATATTATATTAGGAAATATAGGTTGCTCTCCCTTTCCCAGTCCTTTTTCATATTCAAGTAAAAATATTTCACACACTAAAGCCGCATCTTTATTATAAGGTATTCCCAAATTAATAGAGCTAAAAGGTACCTGACTTCCAGCCCTTGAGTGCATCGTATTTAAATTATAAACTATTCCCTGCATAGCTTGATGGATAGTTTTTATAAGTTTCTTTTCTACTGCTTCCTTTAGATTTGCTCCATTAAAGCCAAGTTCCTCTAGTTCTTTTCTTATTTCCTGTCTGGTAGGTTCAACAAATACTCCCATATCATTATCAAAATCAGGATGAGATTGTCCTCCAAACATATCATTTTGTGTGGATTGAAGAAGTATACAGGAAAGTTCCGCTGCTGATTCTATACGTCTTGGTCTGTTTATAGTTCCGTATCCTGTATTAAAGCCTCTTTCTAGTACTTCTTTTGTTGGTATATGTAAACAATTTGTAGTCAAATTGTAAGAATCAAGATCATGATAATATATATCTCCGTTTTCATGAGCCTTTGCTAAATGTTTAGGCATCATAGCCAGGTTATGCCACTTGTTTGATTCACTAGCTATTCTTAAAAGTTTCGAACTAAAGTTGTTTCCTACATTAGCATTATCTCTGTCTGTTTCAACTCCTATTTGTTCGATAGCTTTCATTAAATCTGATTTTACTTCTCTAATTTTTGTTCTTTCTTTTCTATAATTCGAATATGTACTTTTTAATACCTTGAAATCATTTTCAAGCAGGGTTTCTTCAACTATGTTTTGGATCTCTTCAACATAAATTTCTTCTTTATTTAAGTCTTCAAGCTTCTTTATAGCTTTTTGAGTAAGCTTAACAGCTTCACTTTCCTTAAGATTATAAGCAATTTCGTCCGCTGCTCCCTTTATCGCATTTGTAATCTTAAGGGAGTTAAACTCAGATTTTCTTCCGTCTCTCTTAACAACATGTAGCATTATTTTTCCTCCCCAAGTACCATATATTGTATCGTGCTTATTATACCTTAGGAAAATTTTTATGGCAATTTTAAAAATAACATTGTAGATACATTAACACACGTTATATAACTTTACCTTTAATTTTTACTATTTTTTAATGATAATCTTATGTTGATTTTTATTTTAAATCATAAACTGGTACTCAAAGCATATAATTATTATGTTATATATGTTATTTGGAGATGGTTTCAATGAAGAAAAGGTTAATACTTATGACAAGTCTTGTAATGGTAATAGGGATATTTTCGGGATGCTCAAAGGAGAAAGCCGTTGAAACAGTAAATAGAGTTTCTTATGATAAAAAGTTTACTGCACCTTATACAGGCGAAGTTGTTGATGAGAAAACTTCTAAAAACATACCTTTTATGGCTATAATTGAAAACTCTAATGATGCAAGGCCTCAATCCGGACTTGTAGATGCCGATATTGTTTATGAAACTATGGCTGAAGGAGGAATACCAAGATTTATTGCATTATTTCAAAAAAATACTCCTGAAAAGATTGGACCAATAAGAAGCGCCCGTGCATACTTTTTAAATATATCAAGAGAATATAACTTACCTTTTGCCCACTGCGGCTACAGCGAAGAAGCAGAAAATATGATTAAGAAAGATAATCTCATGACTCTTAACGAGTTTACATATACTGGTTTTTACTGGAGAGACAATGAAAGAAAGGCTCCACATAATTTATATAGCTCCGCTAAAAGATTAAGAGAGGTTATAAGCAATAGAGGTTATACAGATAAAGCTACCAATAAACCTAAATTTAATAAAGACTTTTGGCTAAGTGATAATAGCTCAAAAGCAAGCAGTATTTTGCTAAAACTTAATAAGTACTACTCTACTAGTTATATCTATAGAGATGGGAAGTACTATAAAGCTATGAATGAGGAAGCTTCTTTCAACAAAGAAGATAAAAGACCAATAGCTGTTACCAATGTTGTTGTTCAAACTACAAATATAAAACTTCAAAAGGATAACCAGCATTTAGATATTACTTTAGTTGGTGAAGGTACCGGCTATGTTTTCAGTAATGGAAAATACACAAAAATGACTTGGTCTAGAAAAGATATAACTTCTCCTACTATACTTAAAGACGAGAACGGACTTGATATCCCATTAAATCCAGGTAATACTTGGTGGCATATTATTGATAAGAGCAACCCTGTTGAAATAAAATAAGTAGATTGCAGTGCAATCTACTTATTTATCATTATATTCCTAAAAGTTTTTTAGTATGTTCTTCAACCATTTCTGGTGTTACGTCAGTTTTTCTTGCTACTCCTGTCTTTATAGCAGCTTCCGCTACTTTTTTTGCAACAAGCGGTGCAATTCTTAAATCGAACGCAGCTGGCATTACATAGTCTTCATTTAATTCATTTTCTGATATAACTGATGCTATAGCATAAGCAGCAGCTATTTTCATTTCGTCGTTTATTTCAGTTGCTCTTACATCAAGTGCCCCTCTGAATATTCCAGGGAAAGCAACAACGTTATTAACTTGGTTTGGAAAATCTGATCTTCCCGTACAAATAACTCTTGCACCAGCTTTCTTAGCTACATCAGGAAGTATTTCAGGATTAGGGTTAGCCATAGCCATTATTATGGAATCTTTATTCATAGACTTAACCATTTCTTCAGTAACGCAATTTGCAACTGAAACTCCAAGGAATATATCTGCCCCTTTTAGAGCATCTGCCAAGGTTCCTTTTACCTTTTGCTTGTTTGAAATCTTAGCCATTTCATCCTTATACTTATTCATTCCCTCTGCTCTGCCTTCATATATAGGTCCCTTTGTATCGCATAGGATTATATCCTTCATACCCATTTTAAGAAGAAGCTTTGATATAGCTATACCTGCAGCTCCAGCTCCATTTACAACAGCTACTACATCTTCAATTTTTTTATCGATAAGTTTAAGTGCATTTATTAAACAAGCTGCTGAAACCACAGCAGTTCCATGCTGATCATCATGAAATATAGGAATATTAGATATTTTCTTAAGTCTTTCTTCTATTTCAAAGCATTCAGGAGCTTTTATATCTTCAAGATTTATGCCTCCAAAGGTTGGTTCCATAAGCTTAACTGTTTCAACTATTTTATCTATGTCTTTTGTATCAAGACATATTGGGAAAGCATCTACTCCTGCAAATGATTTAAATAATACTGCCTTACCTTCCATAACAGGAAGACCTGCTCCGGCACCAATATCACCAAGGCCCAATACAGCAGTTCCGTTAGTAACTACAGCAACCCAGTTTCCCTTTGAGGTATAATCATAAATTGTTTCATAATTTTTATTTATTTCAAGACATGGTTCCGCAACTCCTGGTGTATATGCAAGTGTCATATCTTCTTTTGTCTTTACCGGAACCTTGCAGTGAAGCGCTATTTTACCTTCATTGTCTTTGTGAAATTTTAGAGCAGTCTCTCTTAAATTCATTCTCATCATCTCCTAAATTATTATTTATTCATTTGCTGCCTTATTGGCTTTAAATAACAGTTGTTTTCCCGAAATACCAGGCTCTGTCATTCCATAAGGGTCTAATATGGTATCTAGGGCAGACTCGTCTAGTATTCCCTCCTGAAGAACTATATTTCTCACAGCATCTCCAGTCTTTATGGCAGCCTTTGCAATTTTGGCTGCTTCTTTGTAACCTACATGAGGACATATTGCTGTTATTATTCCAACACTATTATCAACTAATTCCTTACAATGTTTTCTATTAGCTGTTATACCCATTATACAATTATTTATGAATGTATCAACACCATTTGTTAAAGTCTCTATAGATTGGAACAAATTATAGAATATTACCGGTTCAAAAGCATTTAACTCCATTTGTCCGGCTTCTACAGCCATAGTAATAGTCATATCATTGCCTATTATATTAAAAGCAACCTGATTCATAACTTCAGGTATGACAGGATTAACCTTTCCCGGCATAATGGATGAACCATTTTGCTTAGGAGGCAGATTTATTTCACCAAATCCAGTCCTTGGACCTGAGGATAAAAGTCTCAAATCATTAGCAATTTTTGAGAGGCTTAAAGCACATGTTTTTAATGAAGCTGACACAGCAGCAAAACTATCTGTATTTTGAGTTCCATCCACTAGATCCTCAGCTTGAAAAAGCTCCATTCCGGAAACCTTAGAAAGGATTGGTACTATTTCATTTACATATTGTTCATCTGCATTAATGCCTGTACCAATTGCCGTTGCTCCTAAGTTTACATAGCTTAAATCTTCCAAAGTTCTTTTTATCCTGGCTATATCTCTTTTTACTACACTAGAGTAAGCTTTAAATTCTTGTCCTAATCTAATAGGAACTGCATCTTGAAGCTGGGTTCTTCCCATTTTAATAACATCGTCAAATTCCTCAGCTTTTTCTTTAAGAGCATTATATAGTTCTTCAAGTTTATTGATTGCTTTCTCTAATAATATTATTGTTGTTATCTTTCCTGCTGTAGGAATAACATCATTAGTAGATTGTCCCATATTCACATGATCATTTGGATGAACTATATTATAGTTTCCTTTTTCTCCGCCAAGTATTTCTATAGCTCTGTTTGCTATTACTTCATTGGCATTCATATTCATTGATGTTCCTGCTCCGCCTTGAATCGGATCTGTAATAAATTCATCGTGAAGTTTTCCCAGCAATATCTCATCACAAGCTTTTACTATGGAGTTTCCTATTTTCAAATCTAATAATTCAACCTTCATATTAGTAAGTGCTGAAGCTTTCTTAATTTTTGCCAAAGCATTTATAAATTCAGAGTGAATTCTGTAACCTGTAATCCTAAAGTTTTCTGCTGCTCTTAAGGTTTGTACACCATAATACGCATCTTTTGGAACCTGTTTTTCTCCGATTGAATCACTTTCTAGTCTAAACATCATTCTTACTCCCCTTGCATCTTCTACTTTTCATAATATAATTACTAGTACAATTTATATGGAACTTTATTAGTTTCATTCATAATATTATATAAAATGAAGGAAAAGTTTCATTAATTTGATTATATTACTTTAGGACGATAAATTCAACTGTGTTTTATACTAATTTACATTATATTTTATTATAATTTTTGACAGAAAAATTTCAAAGGCCATATAGCTTTAAGCTATATGGCCTGCAATATATTATGCACCAGCACTTTCATATGCCCTTATACCTAATATCCAAGTAGTATAAGCCACGGCAAAAGAAATTACAGCTGCCAGGACAGTTCCCCCAACAGCCACACTCATACTAACTTTACCTACAAAGTAACCAGCCGGAAAAAAAGCCGTAAAAGCAAACGGAATAATAAAAGTCAAAATCACTCTTATCCATTTTGAATAAATAGTTATGGGGTACTTTGTAAAATCAGCCAGCATATAATTCATGAAAAGAATTGATTGGCTGAACTTAAGCCAAAATGCAAAAGAAGCAAAGAATAATTTTATGGAAGTATATATAACAGAACCGCATATTACTACCAATATAAAGACTAAAATATTACTAAATGTAAATGTTATATTTATTTTAGGAATAGAAGCAATTACTAGAGCAATTCCTACTATTAATTCACCAAATGCATCTGGCTGAAACCTTTCTGCTAATAGATGGAACAATGGATTTATTGGTCTTAATAAGTATCTGTCGAAGTCTCCCCTTACAATAATCCTTCCTGCTAAAAGCCATAGATTATCTGTAAATAAGTGATCAAGCCCTCTTGGAAGCTGGGCAAACCCATATATGAATAATATTTCATTAAAACTCCATCCATTTAAACTGGGAATTCTTTGAAATACCAAGTATAAAAAGGCTATACCTGTTGCCTGAACTACAACAAATCCAAGAAGTCCTATTAGAAAGTCAGCTTTGTACTCCATTAAAGATTTTAAATATTGTGCTAGAAACTTCATATAAAGTCTTGTATATTTTTTCAACATATTTTCTCCTCCTGTCGAACACGGGGCAGCCTATACTCGCTCGTTCACACTCGCAGGTTGCCCGTTAAAGCCTGTTTAGGGCTTTGGCTTCGCCCACGGGGCAACTTGAACTCGCTCATTTCCATTCGCAGGTTGCCCGTTAAAGCCCGTTTAGGGCTTTAACCTCCTAAGATAACAAGCTTGTTGGTTGCTTTATTCCAAAACCATAGGCTTAAAAGGTATAAAAGTGCTATCCATAAAATTTGAATGCCCAGAGCCTGCAATAGTGCCATACCAGTAAGCTTTTTCAAATAAATCATTACCGGTATATAATTTAATGAACTAAACGGGAAGAACTGCATAATCTTCTGAAGAAGCTCAGGAAAAAATGCGATAGGTATAAGCTGTCCTGAAAAGAATAAAAGTGCTGCGTCCTTTAGGTGACCAATACCCCACATGTTTGTTACATAAAACGCTAACAATCCGAAAGAAAAATTCATTAGGAAGTTAACAAAAAATCCAAGCATCAGGCTTAATAAATAAAGCACTATAGTTTTTGCATCAGGTGGAAGTTCATGAGCTGTGAAGTACCTTACTGCAATGAGCCCTATCCAGACGGGTAGTAATATAAAAATAAACTGATATAAAAGTGACCCAAAGGACATAAATAGCATTCTTACCTTATAGCTTATGGGTTTTATTAAATTCATAGCTATAGAACCGTCCATAACTTCATGCCCTATATCACTGTCTGTTCCTGTTGCTATTGTTCCTGCTGTAAGGCTGCTCATAAATATATAAATAATCATATCATTTAATGAAAATCCATTTATTGTTCCACTACCTGAGCTTATAAACACAGCTTTCCATAGATAATAAACAACAAAAGTCCTCATTAAATTTCCGAATACAAACATAAAAAAGTTAACTCTATAGCTCATTATGCTTTGTATTACTCCCCTTGAAAAGGGCCAGTATAGCCTTAGTTTTCTTTTCATATAAGTCATAGCTTCACCTCATGACCGTATATTTTTTTAATTATTTCCTCAATATCTGTTTCCTTAATATTGATATCCATAACCTGAACCTTGGACATTATATGCCCTACAATTTCTGATATGCTAATCTTATTTTTATTAAAGCTTACAAATAGGCTGCTGTCTTTCATCCAAGTAATAGCATCTTCTTCAGCTAATCCAAATTCTTTGCTTATATCAATTTGTTTTGCTGCATTAATATCTTTGACAAACGTTTGTACAGTTCGCATATATCCATATGTATCTTTTATTTTTTCTATACTTCCATCGTACACAGACTTTCCTTTATCAATTATAATTATCCTATCACAAAGTTCCTCTATATCACTTAAATCATGTGTTGTGAGAATAACTGTTGTTTTAAACTCTTGATTTATCTGTTTTATAGCTTTTCTAATATTTTCCTTTACCATGACATCCAGTCCTATAGTTGGCTCATCCAGATACAGTATCTTAGGATTATGAATAAGTGCTGCAGCTAGGTCTGCCCTCATTCTTTGTCCTAGTGAAAGCGTTCGCACAGGACTGCCAATAAATTCGTTGATATCTAATACTTCATTAAAGAACTCCATTCTATTTTTGAAATTACTATCATCAACATTGTATATTTCCTTCAATATTGAGAAAGTCTCTGTAAGAGGCAAGTCCCACCACAGCTGAGTTCTTTGTCCAAAAACAACTCCTATTTGACTTGCATTTTTTTGTCTGTCTTTATAAGGAACTATACCATTTACGATACACTTGCCTGAGGTTGGTACAAGTATTCCTGTCATCATTTTAATTGTTGTAGATTTTCCAGCTCCATTGGCTCCTATATATCCTACCATTTCTCCTTCGCCGATATTAAAGCTGATATTATCGACTGCCTTTTTTATATCGGCCTCTCTGCTAAAAAGTCCCTTAACCGCACCTTTAAGCCCAGGCTGCTTTTTATATATTTTAAACTCTTTAGTCAAGTTTTCAACTTGTATCAAATTCATCCCTTCCTTCTCTTTAGTACTCCTATACTAATTTACATTATTTGTATTGATAAATCAAGAACTATTGTTCTGCTAACATATTGTTGTTGTTCTATTAATACATCTATCAAGGCTAAAGTGGTTTATGCAAAAGTTTTACATAAAAAAGGTTGCTGGAAAAACATATAAACTTGACTTGTTATTTAAATTTATATAACCTTTAAAAGTTCACTCAAAAATCCAGTTTATGATCTATAAGTGAACTTTCCCTAAAATTCAAATAACATATGCTATGTTTATGGGTTTTGCAGCAACACTATATCATACTCTTATTACCTTTATTATTTCACTATACATACATAAATCCCTTAAAATTTCACTGCTTTTAATATGTCTTGGTACAAGTACCGTGTACAGACTTGTTTTATATGGATTCTCTTCATCTTCTTCAATTTCTTCAATTTCAAACTCAATATTTTGTACCTTAATATTCTTCAAGCTAAAATACTCTTCCATTTTCATTACAAGTTCTACCCTGTCAATATATTGGACTTCGAGTTTGACAAGCTTTGATTTTTGAAAAAATCGTGTTTCAAACTGTTTTAATGAAACAAGAACAATAAAAACTCCAATTGTTGAGAATATGCTTAAAAAATAATATCCAAGCCCTACTGCTAATCCAATACACGCAACTACCCATATACTTGCTGCCGTTGTAAGACCCTTTACAGATCCCTTCTCATGTATTATTGTTCCGGCTCCTAAAAATCCCACTCCTGTAACTACTTGAGCTCCAAGTCTTCCCACATCGGCTTTTAAGGCACTCTCCAATGCAGGGTGAAGTAATATCATATTTGAAGTTTCTTGTATCGCATACATTTGTATCATTGAAGTCACAGCCGCTCCAATACATACCAAAATATGAGTTCTAAATCCTGCAGGTCTATTTTTATATTCCCTCTCGTATCCAATAAGCCCCCCAACAACAATTGCTAGCCCAAGTCTTATAATTACTTCATACCAAAGCACATAATCACCCCTTAATAATTTTGCGATTTAAATGTTTGCAGGCTCAGCCCTAAAAGCAAGCCTATGATACTTTTGTTGTTCTCTGATTGATCAGGTTAAATATTAGGTTTTGTTAAAAGCAAGTAATGACCAATTTATCATTCGTAAATTTATATATAAAACTATAAAAATTTTTAAATATATAAATATTTAC
>KE993454.1 GCA_000466585.1 Clostridiales bacterium oral taxon 876 str. F0540 | reverse complement strand
CCATGACCATTTTAATATTTTTAAATTGATCCTCAGAGTCAATGAACAAAAATGGCTTATTAGAACCTGGTTAGGATTAAGAACTATGATCCTAATTCTATCTTTGAAATTTTTTATATATATAATCGTATAACTAAATTATTATAATAAATAGCATTTGATAGTGATACGGGCAACCGTACCATAAGTAAATGAATTTTATACCTTAACCATTAAAGCTACTTGGTTAGGGATTTTTTTAGTGCAAAAATACCCTGTAATAATTACTAAAATATGTTAAGTCTAGCTCTGGATTTTTACAATATATGTTATAATTAAAAGAGTTGAAACAAATGATGCTTAAAGAATCCTTTAAGGAGATAAGCAAACTGCAATAATTTAAAGGTTGAATTCATATAAGTGGGTCGACTTGTATTTATAGAATATTGTTAACATTAACAATAGTTCGTTATTGATTATGTGGTATAAGTAAATTTATAATATTACTTGAATGAGTCTAGAACTTTATTGGGGGATAAAGCAATGAAACTTTTTTTGAGATATTCAGGGTATGCTGCAGTTATTTCAATATTTGTAGTTTTTAATTTTATAATATTAAACAGCCTAAGGCAGGATAAAACAGTTGAAGGCCCTATAAAACCGAAAATAGTCCTCATTTCTCACGTCTATTCAAATCCTTACTGGCAATATGTGAAGGCAGGGGCTGAGATGGCAGCTAAGGAAAGAGGTGCAGTGGTGGAATATCAAGGCCCAGACAGCGCCAGTGCAGAAGAAGGAATAAAACTAATAAACATGGCGTATGCAGCAAGGGCTAGCGGAATAATTGCCTATGTTCAGGACGAAGACAAATACAATCCTATAATAAATAAGGTCATTCAAGGTGATGTACCTTTAGTAACCATAGACTCAGACGCGGAAAAGAGTAAACGTTTAGCCTATGTAGGCACTGACAATGTGAATGCAGGAAAAGTTGGAGCAAAGGAGCTTATAAATCAAGTAGGAATAGATGGACATATAGGTATAATCATGGGCGGGAAAAACGTTAAAAATCAGATTGAGAGGGTTGAAGGGTTTAAAGAATATATTAAAACTAATTCAAAGCTTAGCATAACGGATATTGAATCCTCTGATTCATATCTTTTAGAGGCAGAACTTGCAGCTGAAAGGATAATATCAAATGATAAAGATATAAAAGCACTGTTTTGCACCTCTGCTTTGGACGGAGTAGGAGCAGCCAAGGCTGTTAGTAAGCTTGGACTCTCAGGCAAGGTTAAAATAATATGTTTTGATGATTTGCCTGAAACTATTGAAGCAATAAAGAATGGAATCATAACTTCAGTTGTAGTTCAAAGGCCTTACTTAATGGGATATAACGCAGTTAATATAATAATGGATAATATTCAAGGAAAAGAAACTAAAGGAACCTTCCTAACTGATGTATTCATACTAAAGAAGGACAACCTTAGAGAATACGAAAAGGAACAAGGAGGGTTTAATGGTGAAGCCAAATAGTCTTAAAAGCAAATTTATAATTTTTGCCATAATTATAATAACTCCTATTGCAACCTGCAGTATTATATCCTTGGTAATGAGCAAGAGAATAAACGATCACTATAATATTATGCTGAATAAAATGAGCACTACAAATCAAATTAAAAGTTATCTTACAGATTCGTTTAATAACTTTAATAAATATATACAAACCAATACTGCTCAAAGTAAAAAAATTTATGAGGACAGCTACAATAAGGCCGCGCTAAATCTTAATTATCTTAAAGCAAACTCGGACCTTGATAGCAGGTATATTCTAAGAGACTTGGAAAATTCCTTAGGGAGCTACAAGGCTTCTGCAGATGAAACAATCAAGATTCATGACGATCAAAATAATATAGATGCTTACTATAGTGGATATGTTAATACCAAGGATATTGCAAGCTATTGCAACGTGTTTATAGGCAAGCTTAGCGACAGTTATCTTAACTATAATAGCGAGATTTACAATAAGCTAAAAGAAAAAGAGAAGTTTATTTACAAGGTTCTTGCAGCTTACATTGGGGTGGCACTTCTCATAAGTATTTTCTATACTTTACTTTTCTTAAGGAATATATTGAGTAAGCTTAGAGAGCTTGTTGATACATCCGAAAAGGTTTCCAGTGGAGATTTTACCTATTATGAAGGCAGGAAGATTGATATTTATGAATTGGATATATTATCTGCAGCTTTTAGCACAATGATAAGCAATATTAAAGATCATATTAATACCTTAAAAGAAACCGCAGAACTTCAAAAGAAGATAAGTGATGACGAGATGAAGTTATTAAAATATGAAAATACCCTTAAGCTTTCGCAGCTGAAGGTGCTTCAATCTCAAATAAATCCCCATTTTCTATTTAATACTCTTAACTGTATAAATCAGACGGCTATCAAGGAAAATGCTTTATCTACTGAGAGTCTTATCAGATCAGTTTCAGGAATCTTAAGATACAGCTTAAGCATGATGAATAGATATGCTACATTAGAGCAGGAAATTGAAATAATCAAGCAGTATATGTTTATTCAGCAGCTAAGATATGGGGACAGGGTCTCCTTCATACTAAATATAAATGCAGATTTATCTAAAGTTAAAATTCCAGGAATGACCCTTCAGCCCTTTGTTGAAAATGCTTTTATTCATGGCATTGAGCCAAAGGAAGAAGGGGGAACAATTATAATTGATATTCATGAAGAAGATGGCAGCTGTATAATAATAGTAGAAGACAATGGATGCGGCATCGATGAAGAAACCTTAAGCAAGATAACCTCAGAGGACTTTACACAGGAACATAATGGCCATACCACAGGAATGGGAATAAAGAGTGTTGTGGAAAGGCTGGAACTAATGTATGAAGGCAAAAACATTTTTGAAATAAAGAGTCAAAAGAGGGTTGGTACAAAAATTTATTTAAAAATTCCAATAAAGGGGTTGGGAGAATATGCTGAAGCTTTTAATAGCTGATGATGAGAAATATGAGAGAGATTCTATAATAAGCATACTTGATGGAACCTTTAAGGATGAACTTAATATAAGCGAGGCAAGAAACGGAAGGGAAGCTATTGAGATTTCTGAAAGGGTAAGACCTGAAATAATCATTATGGATATAAAGATGCCTGGAATTAATGGGCTTCAGGCAATACATGAGATCAGAAAATTTCTTCCGAGTGTCTATATTATAATACTTACTGCCTATGATTATTTTGATTTTGCAGTAGAGGCTGTAAAAAATAATGTTAAAGAATATATCTTAAAGCCCTTCAGCAGAGAAGATATTATTCAAAAGATAAAATCTGCTGCTGACTTTGCGAGCAGAGAGAAGGAAAAAAGGAAAAGAGAAATTGAGAATCAGGAACGTCTCTACAATCTTATGCCGGTGCTTGAAAACGAGTTAAGCTACTCAATAATTAATAATTCAATAAATTCCATAGACTATGAAATTTATCTTGACTATTTAAACATGGATTTTCATAATGCTTGTGCATTGGTGATTAAGTTTAAAGAGGAGAATAAAGCTCTAAAGCTTAAAATTAGAATTGGCGAGTATGTAAAGGAATATATGAGCAGAAGATATAAGGCCATCGCAAGTTATAGATTTACAAAGAACTTAGTATATTTTATAGAGTTGAATCAACCCGTTCAGGAGTATGACGCAAGATTTGATATAATAAATCTTGCTGCTGATATCAGGAGAGAAATAAGAAGGGTTTTTGATACATCCATTAAAATAGGAATTGGAAAGTTTTATAATGGCTTAGAACAAATTCATGAATCCTATAAAGAGGCGTGCAGTTCATTGGAATTTATAACAGAGAGCATCAATGTAGTTCACTTTGAAGATATAGAGAGCAGCATGGCAGCTAAAGATATAGTTTTTATAGGACAAATAAATGCAGATAAGGAAAAAAATGTTCTTTTTAAAAAAGTAGAGCAATATATTTCAGATAATTTAAAGGAAGAGCTGGACCTTGAAAAGACAGCAGCAAAATTTAACCTAAGCTCCTATTACTTTAGCAGAAGCTTTAAGGAAGCATTAGGGTATAATTTCTCGGACTACATTAATATGCTTAGGATTAAAAGGGCAAAGGAAATGTTAAAGGCTGAGACATTAAGTATCAAGGAAGTGGGATATTCCGTGGGCTATAGTGATCCTAATTATTTCAGCAAAGTATTTAAGAAATATGAGGGAGTAACACCAACTGAATTTAAAGCTAAGCTTTAAAATGCTATACAGCAGTTTGCTGTATAGCATTTTTTTGCTTTTAAACATAGTAATTTTATGCTTTAAAGTCAGCATTTTTTTAAAGGAAGCAGGCAAGTAATTACATTGAGATAAACGTTTACAAAATATATGATGAAAGTGTAAATAAAATAATTTTACATAGGGGGAATTAAAATGAAAAAAGTAATTGCTTCAGTTTTAACTGCAGTACTTGCTCTTGGCTTAGCTGGATGTTCATCTACAGCAACACCAACTAATACAGGAAGCTCAGGAGGAGATTCCAAGGCTAAACTAATTGGGGTAGCTATGCCAACACAATCTCTTCAACGATGGAACCAAGACGGAGACAACATGAAGAAACAGCTTGAAGCTAAGGGCTACAAGGTTGATTTGCAATATGCTAACAATGATGTAAACACACAAACACAACAAGTAGAAAATATGATTACCAAGGGTTCAAAAGTGCTAGTAATAGCCTCAATTGACGGCTCTGCTATGTCAGATGTTCTTAAAAAGGCTGCAGACAATGGAGTTAAGGTAATTGCCTATGACAGATTAATAATGAAGAGTCCTAATGTAGACTACTATGCAACTTTTGATAACTTCAAAGTTGGAGAAACACAAGGAAAATACATTGAAGATAAGCTTGGCCTTAAGGATGGAAAAGGCCCATTCAACATTGAATTATTTGGCGGCTCTCCAGACGATAATAATGCAACTTTCTTCTTTAAAGGAGCTATGAGCGTGCTTCAGCCATATATAGACAATGGTAAGCTAGTGGTAGTAAGCGGACAAAAAGAATTTACAAAGATAGCTATTCAAGGCTGGGACTCTGCAAAGGCTCAAGCAAGAATGGATAACCTTATAACTGGTAACTATGCAAGCGGAAAGAAGCTTGATGTAGTTCTTTCTCCAAACGACAGCTTAGCTATAGGTATAATCGCATCACTTAAGAACGCTGGTTATGGAACTGGTGACAAGCCGTATCCAGTAATCACTGGTCAAGACTGTGACAAACCAAATGTATTAGCTATGATAAATGGGCAACAATCAATGTCAATATTCAAGGATACAAGAACTCTTGCTGCTAAAGTTGTTGAAATGGTTGACGCTGTTCTCCAAGGAAAAGAGGCAGCAGTTAATGATACAAAGACTTATAACAACGGAAGTAAAGTTGTTCCATCCTTCCTTTGCGATCCTGTTTACGCTGATAAGAACAATTACAAGCAAATCCTTATAGACAGCGGATATTACAAGGAATCAGACTTAAAATAGTTAAAAGTTCATAATTAACAATTAAATGTTAAAGTTTCCCTTTCTTTAAATAAAAATGTTTTGCCGGTAAAATTAGAGGTTTTACTGTGCAAAACATTCTTTGTTACTTAAGTTAATTGTTAACTACTTACAGGCAAAATCTTTGGGGGTGAAATAATGGCTGAATTTATACTGGAAATGAGAAATATTACGAAGCTTTTTCCTGGAGTTAAAGCTCTTGATAATGTGAATTTAAAAGTTAAATCTGGCGAAGTTCATGCACTAGTAGGAGAAAACGGAGCAGGAAAGTCTACTCTTATGAGTGTGCTAAGTGGAATTTATCCATATGGTTCATATAGTGGAGACATTATTTTTGAAGGCAATGTATGCAGTTTTAAGGATATAAAGGACAGCGAGAAAATAGGCATAGCCATAATTCATCAGGAACTTGCACTTATACCATATCTTTCAATTGGCGAAAACATTTTTCTGGGCAATGAAAGAGCTAAAAATGGCATTATAAATTGGAACACAACTCACATAAAGGCAACTGAATATTTAAATAGAGTTGGACTTAAAGAAAGTTCACAAACCCTTATAAAGGACATTGGAGTTGGCAAACAGCAGCTTGTTGAAATAGCTAAGGCACTTGCTAAAGATGTAAAACTGCTTATATTGGATGAACCAACAGCAGCTTTAAATGAAGAGGATTCAGATAATCTTCTTGAATTAATATTAGAATTAAAAAAGCACGGAATTACCTCAATAATTATTTCCCATAAGCTTAATGAAGTAATGAAAGTTGCAGACTCAATAACTGTACTTCGTGATGGAGCTACAATAGAAACTATGGTAAAGGATGCAACCGTAAGTGAAGATAGGATTATTAAAGGAATGGTGGGCCGTGATTTAGTAAATAGATTTCCAAAGCGTGAAGCCAAAATCGGAGAGATTTACTTCGAGATTAACGATTGGAATGTATTCGACCCAGTTGTTGATGGAAAAAAGGTAATTAAGAACGTGAACCTTAAAGTTCACAGAGGAGAAGTTGTTGGAATATCAGGTCTAATGGGGTCCGGAAGAACAGAGCTTGCCATGAGTGTTTTTGGAAGGGCTTACGGCAAACATATCACAGGAAAAGTAAAGAAGGATGGAAAAGAGCTACTTCTGAAGAATGTTAGACAAGCAATAGAAAATGGCCTGGCATACGTTACAGAGGATAGAAAAACAGCAGGTTTAGTCCTTATAGATAATATAAAGAAAAATATATCATTAGCCAAGCTTGGCAAGTTAAGCAAAAATCAAGTTATAGACGAGAATAAGGAAATTCAGGTTGCTGAAGAATTAAGAAGAAAACTAAACATTAAGTCCTCAAGCATTCTACAAAAGACAGGAAACTTATCAGGTGGAAATCAACAAAAGGTTGTTCTTAGTAAATGGATATTTACAGATCCGGAAGTATTAATATTGGATGAACCTACCCGTGGAATAGATGTAGGTGCAAAGTATGAGATTTATACTATTATTAACAAGCTTGCAGAAGAAGGCAAGTCCATAATAATTATCTCATCTGAACTTCCCGAGATTCTAGGAATGTGCGATAGAATTTATGTCATGAATGAAGGAAGAATTGTTGGAGAGCTTGATCAGAAGGATGCATCACAAGAAAGCATAATGAAGTGCATAATGCAGAGCAATAGGGAGGTAGTATAATGGAACCAGTTAGAAATAATTCCAGTAGAAAAGCAGAAAACAGCATGATAGATGTTATAAAAAATGTGGCTAAAAACAATGTAAGACAATATGCAATGCTTGTTGCTTTAGTAGCTATAGTAATTTTATTTCAGATTTTAACTAATGGGGTACTTCTTTTGCCAATGAATGTAACAAACTTAGTACTCCAAAACAGCTATGTAATAATACTTGCAATTGGTATGACTCTTTGTATTTTAACAGGTGGAAACATAGACCTGTCAGTAGGTTCTGTATGTGCCTTTATTGGGGCTATTGCAGGCATAATGATAATAAATATGAAGATGAATATAGTACTTGCTATAGTTGTCTGCCTGTTAATTGGATTATTAATCGGAATTTGGCAGGGATTTTGGATTGCTTATGTAAGAATTCCAGCCTTCATAGTTACCCTTGCAGGCATGCTTTTATTTAGGGGACTAACTATTACAATGTTAAAAGGACTAACACTATCACCATTCCCTGAAAAGTTTCAACTAATAAGTGCAGGTTTTATTCCAGACCTATTTAAAGGTAGTGGCATAAATTTAAATGTAACTGCTTTATTGCTAGGCCTTATAATCTCTCTTGTATATTTATATCTGCAAGTAAAAGGAAGAGCAGAAAGACAAAAATATAATTTGGAAGATGTACCATTTGCACTATTTGTTATTCAATTAGTTATAATCCTTGCTGCCGTAAATGTGTTTACCTACTGGCTGGCTGCTTATAAAGGTATTCCCGTTATACTAGTGCTCATAGGAACACTTATTGCAGTATATTCCTTTTTTACTACAAGGACAATTTCGGGAAGATATATATATGCTATGGGTGGAAACGAGAAAGCAGCTAAGCTTTCCGGTATTAATACAAACAAAGTTCTTTTCTTAACTTATGTAAACATGGCCGTATTAGGAGCTGTAGCAGGTATAGCCTTTAGCTCACGTCTTAATGCGGCTTCCCCGCAAACAGGAGTCAACTTCGAGCTTGATGCAATAGCAGCTTGTTTTATAGGTGGAGCATCAGCTTATGGTGGAGTAGGAACAGTTGTAGGAGCTATAATCGGAGCCTTAGTTATGGGAGTTCTTAATAACGGTATGTCCATACTTGGTGTAGGCAGCGATATGCAAATGACAATAAAAGGCTTTGTACTTTTAATGGCTGTAGCTTTTGATGTGCTTTCTAAGAATAAATCCAAAGCATAACTGAGGGAAAAATTTATAAGTAAGAACTTTATAAATAATTTTTTAAGCAAAGAAGCTAGCTACTATTAACTATACTTATGGTAACTAGCTCTTTTCATTTCAACTTTTGAGAGACTATAACATCTGATCCTTATGCCCTTCGCGAATTAAGCTATATTCTCCGGTCTCAGTGTTTAAATCATAAATGTTAAAATTGGTTCGGATATCGAAGCCTTCATGATGAACTGCCAAATTTATAGAGGCAGAACCATCTTCTCCACTTACAATTCGATGAAAAACTCCAGCAGGCCAGACAAGCATTGCGCCGCCATTGTATAGGAGCTCACCATTTTTTAAGATTTTGTCGGGATATACAGTAAAGTGTTCAACCTTACCATGTTCTTTGTTGTAAATGTCAACCTCACGTCTGCCGTGAAGAACCAGAAGATTATCGTCTTGATGAGGATGCATGTACCATGGATGTGAGACTGAGCCAACAGGTCCGGGAGAAACCGCACTGTGTTCATGAAGCACACGATCTATAGAATCTATATGTGCAACACTGTCCATTGGGAAAAGATCAAAAACAACACCATCTGTTTTTCTAAATGGCTTGAGTTCAATGATGCGGTATAGATTTTTAACTTCTTCGATAATATTCATAGTAACCTCCTTTATAAAGAACGGAAATTTGTGAATTCATTATAAATATAACATAAGTATAACCCAATTATTACCTGAATATCAAGTTTAGCACCGATAAGTTTTTCATTTAAAGAAATAGGTATATCTTATTAAATATGCTATAATTGAATAAGCATTTTAAGCTGAATTTATTTTTAGTGCACTTAAGGGAGATATTAAATTTTGAATACTAATTTGACAGAGGGAAAGATTTTAAAAAAATTAATAATTTTAGCACTGCCTATTATGGGAACATCTTTTATACAAATGGCTTATAATTTGGCGGACATGCTATGGGTTGGAATTTTAGGCTCGAGAGCTGTTACAGCTGTTGGAACTTCGGGGTTTTTTACCTGGTTTGCCTTTGCTTTCATAACTATACCGCAAATAGGAGCTGCAGTTGGAATAGCTCAAGCAGTAGGAAAGAAGGATACTGAGGAAACTAAAAGCTATATAAGACACTCATTGCAACTTACTGTGATTTTAGCACTGCTTTATGGTGCTACCATATTCATATTTAGAAGACAGTTTATAGGTTTTTTTAATCTCAAGGGCGATGATATTATAAATAATGCATCAAGTTTTCTAGGCATAATATCACTTGGTATGGTATTTTTCTTTTTGCCTCCTGTACTTACAGCCATTTTTAATGGACATGGAGACAGCAAGACGCCTTTTATAATCAACACTATAGGGCTGGTAATTGCTATAACACTGGACCCTTTACTAATATTAGGAATAGGGCCTTTCCCAAGGCTAGAGGTTGCCGGAGCAGCTATTGCAACTATATTTGCTCAATTTGTTGCAACATCAATCTATTTTTTTGTTATATTGAAAAAAACCAATTACCTTAAAGGTATTAATTTTCTGCAAAAACCTGACTGGAAGCACATGAGAAAAATAGTGAGATTTGGTCTGCCTGTATCGCTTCAAAGTGGAGCCTTTACGTTAATAGGTATGGTAATTGCCAGAATACTTTCAAATTGGGGGCCAACACCTATAGCGGTACAAAGTGTGGGATCGCAAATAGAGTCCTTATCATGGATGACCGCAGGAGGCTTTCAAACAGCCTTAGCCGCTTTTGTGGGCCAAAACTTTGGTGCGAAAAAGTGGGATAGAATTTATAAGGGATATTTTACAGCCTTAGGCATTATTTCTGTTATAGGATTAATAACGTCAAGTCTCTTAGTATTCTTGCCGGGACCAATTTTCTCGATTTTTATACGGGAGAAGGATGTTGTAAAAGAAGGAATAGTATATCTTAGAATACTTGGGGTTTCACAATTTTTTATGTGTATAGAAATAACCACTTCAGGAGCTTTTAATGGACTTGGAAGAACAGTGCCGCCTTCTCTTAATGGTATTGTTTTTAATACCTTGAGAATTCCAGGTGCATTACTATTATCAGCAGGATTGGGTTTGTCCGGAGTTTGGTGGAGCATAAGCCTCAGCAGTATAATGAAAGGTATCATACTAACAAGTTGGTTTATTATTTTTCTCTGCAGGCATCCTGAAATAGGAGCAAGAAAGATTTTTCCTTTTAAAAGATTGAGAACTTGATGAAGTAATGTAGTGGAGCCATAATATAATCAATATAAATTGCTTATTTATAATTCAAGAAAACCCCTATACTTAAAATTGTATAGGGGTTTGTGCTGCTACCATCTTCTTTAAAATTGGTATACAGAATATATTACTTATGAAACTTTTTAATGAAATCTTCTACCTCAGGAATACCACCTTGATAAATTAGATATCCATTGTATGGTTCTCTCTCTGTAATTTCCCCGCATACGGGAGTAAGCATTATGTCTTTAACTTTTGATAAATCTGAAGTTTGCCCTAATGCCCAGCCTAGTTTAATATAAGCAACTTCTGGCAGCATATTTTCTGCAGGTATTATGCCCATAGTCATTAAATCCCTGCCTGTATCGTAGACGAACATATTAACATATCCCCATAGAGTTTGCACTGTCATAAAGATGGCTACTCCTTTTTCAGCAGCACGTTTAATTGCAGGGTAGAGCAGCTTATTAATATGACCTAGACCTGTACCTGCTATAACAATGCCTTTATAGCCAAGGTCAATCATAGCATCTATTATATCCGGATTCATGTTTGGATAATAATAAAGCAGAGATACACGTTCTTCAAACACAGGAGTTATAATTGCGTTTCTGTCACTGCGGCGGTGATTGTAATCCATACGAAGAGGTGTTATTTTCTGCCGATTCACAATTGCTAGTGGAATATCTCCGATAGTACGAAAGGTTGAACGGTAGGAGGAATGCATTTTTCGTACTCGAGTACCGCGGTGTAATAAGCCGTATTCGTCGGAGGTTAGTCCAAACATACAAACCATTACTTCAGCAATATCTGAATCTGAGGCTGTTTTTGCTGCATGAATCAGGTTTAGGGCTGCATCAGAAGAGGGTCTATCTGATGAGCGCTGCGACCCAACCATAACAATGGGAATAGGGGAGTTTTGCACCATAAAAGATAGAGCTGCTGCTGTATGACTCATTGTGTCAGTACCATGACCTATAATAATGCCATGGGTACCTTTTTTAATTTCTTCTCCAATAGCTTGAGCCAGAACTTTATACTCTGCAGGCCCCATATTTTCTGAAAATACAGCAAAAAGCTTCTCAGTACTTAGATTACAAATGTCTGCAAGCTCAGGTACAGCGCCATATAATTCACCTGGTGAGAAGGCAGGAATAACAGCTCCGGTACGATAATCAAGACGGGAGGCTATGGTGCCGCCTGTACCAAGTAATTTTACATTACGTTTTTCTTTTGACACCGGAAACTCCCTTTCCGGAATTTTATATTGAATTTCTTTAAAATTATATTCCTTCATATCGAGAATTGTATCAACAGCAATTCCTATATTGTATCCGGTGGCCAGCTTGATTACTATATGTTTATCATCGTCGTTTTCAGAACGTGGAAGTAAAACTCCCTTAAATTCCCCGCGAGTAGTCTTTATAACGGCCTCACTCCAGACGCGCATATTAAAGCTTTTTAAAACTTCTAAGGCCGTGCCTTTATACCCTTTTAAACTATTATTCATTAACATATTCCCCCTTTGCTATAATATCAGCAAGTTCATTAAGAGGGATGTTCCCAAGGGCTATTTTACGTAATTCTTTCATCATCCATCTAAATTTTGCTTTATTATCCTTTGAAGTATTAATTTCATTGAACTTTTTACTCAAAGATGGAAGCATTGAAAGAATGCTGTCTCTGCTGTGCTTAGTATAGTTTATGATCTTTAATACAGTCATCATTTCCATTTCAGGATGTGTATATATTACAGGCAGCATGTCATAAGCAATATCATACTCTAAATTATGCTCTTTTAGGAAGGCAAAAAGGTCATATATTTTTTCGAAATCAAAAGATAAATTGGTATTAAATTTTCCTTGTATGTGCTTAAGTCTGTGAGCTAGTAAAGTTGCAGTAAGTTTGGGGTTTATCTTAAAATCCCTAGAAATCCTCTCCATAAGGGGAACTAGATTATTCTTTAAAAGATAGAAGAAAGTGTCCATAGGTATTTCCCAGCTTTCAAGCTGAGCTATACTCTCATTTAGAGCTTTGGGAAGCATACTGCGCGCATTACTTATTAAATCCTCACTGATAGAAATAGGCGCAGAATCAGTATCAGGATACATACGGTCAGCTCCAGGCAAAACTCGTTCAAACATAATGGTACCATTTTCTAAAGACTTTCTTGTTTCATTAGGTACTCCAACAAAGGCCATCCTGCAGCGTTCTTCAATTGTTTCTAGTGCTGTGGGTATATCAGCTTCAGGACCCCATATAAGTATTTGAGCATCCTCATCCTTCGCATCCATCAGTTTAGAAATATATTTAAAGTCAATAAACTTACTGTCACTGTCCAAGCTTTCTGAATGTGTCATATTGGGTTTTTCAATGCAAGCAATTACTTTTAATCTATCAGAGATTTCATCTGCGAACATTCGGCCAGGTTGAGTAAAAAACGAGAGGATGCCTTTAAAGCCTGGCAGGTTTACTGCTACTATTGCATAGTTTTTATTTAAAGCTTCTAAAACTTGATTACATGAGGCAGCTGCATTGTTCTCACTTATATTTACATGACTAATTCTCCATTCTTTAAAGAGTGGTATTCTTGTTAATAAATCACCTTTGATTTCTAAAAGGCTCTTCTGGCGAAAGGCTTCATTGTGTACTAATTCTGGTATGGAGCTAATACGAGACACTCCCTTAATCTCCACTCTGGTGCCTCCGGTAATACTAACATTAACATCCTCACGTGCAGATCCAATGCCTGTCCTTACTTTACCGGTGCTGCGGTTTAGAAAACGTATATACTGGGCAGCTTCGTAAGCTTCATCAGGAGTTTTCATATCTGGATAGGTAACAGTCTCTATAAGAGGCATGCCTAACCTATCTGTTGTATATATCCTCTCATGAGCAATGTCTGAAATTTCACGACAAGAATCTTCTTCTATACTAAGCTGAATTATTCGAACTAACTTGTTTCTTAAGGGTATCTGTCCTTCAATGCTTACGATGCCTGTCCGCTGAAAGCCAGTAGGAATACTGCCATCAAGATATTGCTTGCGTGTGATATGCAGCTCACCTACAATATTAGTTTTAAGCAGCAATGCTATTTCCAATGCAATTTGCAGTGCTTGCTTATTTATCTTAAAAGGAGGTGTATCATCAACATCATAGGTGCAGGTGGTCTCGTTGGCAATACGGTATATAATAGTTTTTTTTGTTTTAAACTCCATAAGTGCAGTACCGTCGTATCCACCCATTTCGCTTAAGGTAGGCCTCATATGCCTTATGACTTCTGCATGAAATTTACCTTTGTCCTGAAATACACCTGCAGGACAATGACAGAAGAGTTTCTTGTCTGTTTTGAGCTGTTGATGAACCTCTAGACCACACATAAATCCTAATTTTTCATAGGTCTCAGGTGGAGTTTGTTTACGAGGGGTGTAACCAATGCGCTTTTGAGTTTCTATATAGGTATTTTCCATCTTTTTAATCCTCCAAGATTAATATTTCAAAAGCATATATACAAAGCTGAAAAGTATTTATAAAAGATAGGACATAACTTTAAAGTAATACTAATAGGTGCTAAAGAACAATTTGTAAAGGTTTTCAAGAAAGATATTGCCTCTAATCTCTATTAAGAAGTATATGATTTATTATTTTAGATTATGAAGTATAACTTTTTAGTTTTTACATGAGAGCTATAATACAATACAATGAGGATATTTATAAATAGGTTGGAAAGTTTTTATGGAGAAAAGAATGAAATTTTATTTTTGATATTTGTTTAGTATCGTGCACAAATTGAGGATAGCTCATACTTTTCCCGAAGGACGAATATAATACATTGTGGAAGACCATTTATCGCCCTATAAAATAAAACTGTCTCGAATATTAGGTGTGCAAATAGGAGGAATAGCTGAGAATGGGTAGAGGTAATTTAATAATTCAAGCTCGCACCGCGGAGGAAGCGTTACCTTTAAAGGGTGTACGTGTGAGAATCAGGGACTACAAAGGTACGTTACTCTATGATCTGACGACGGATGAAAGCGGTGAAACCGAAGAGATTGCCTTAGAAGCTGTAGACCGTAAGTTGTCGCTGGATCCAAGCTATTTAGGCATACCATTTTCTTCATACAGTTTGGAGGCAGAGGCGGAAGGGTTTAACAGCTTATATATTATTGACGTACAAATTTTTGACGGTGAGAATGCCATTCAGTCTGTGGTATTGATTCCGATGCTGGCAGGCCAGATAATTCCACACAGGTATGAACTCTTCTTTGGAAGACATGCTGTTGCAATGACAGGACCACGGAATCAGGCAGGATCGCGAATGGGACCGCGTATATTTCGCCAGGTGATTATTCCTAATCCCATCACCGTACACCTTGGCACACCTGACTCCAACGCATCGAATGTACAAGTGCCCTTCCCTGATTATGTCAAAAATGTTGCCAGTAGTGAAATTTATCCTACCTGGCCACAGACGTCGCTGGAGGCAAATATTTATGCCATCATCACATTTGCTTTAAACAGGGTGTTTACACAATGGTACAGAGGCAGGGGATATAATTTTGACATCACAAATAGTACCGCTTATGACCAGTATTTTGTATATGGTCGAACCATTTATGAATCCATTAGCCGAATTGTGGATAACATATTCAACCAATACATTCGCAGGGGAGGACAGATTGCTCCGTTTTTTACGGCTTTCTGCAATGGTACGACCGCTACCTGTGCAGGGCTGTCCCAATGGGGAACGGTAACCTTAGCGAACCAGGGCATGTCGGTGATGCAAATACTGCGCTATTACTATCCAAATGATATTGAAATTTCACAAACCAATATCATTACTGGTATCATAGTAGCATACCCTGGTACAACGCTGCGATTAGGAAGTTTGGGTCTGCACGTGCAGGTCATACAAACCTATTTGAACAGGATTAGGGGAAACTTTCCCGCTATTCCCCGTATAACTGATGATCCCGGTGTGTTCGGTAACAGTACGCAAGAAGCAGTATTAATATTCCAGAGCGTATTTAGTCTCACTGCCGACGGTGTCGTTGAAAAGGCGACCTGGAATAAAATCTCTTATATATACGTCGCCGTAGCAAAGCTGGCTAGTCTGTATAGCGAGGGTACAGCTTTAGGGATTGGAACGGTCCCACCTATTTCAATTCTTAGGGTGGGTTCAAGCGGAGTTGATGTGATCACTTTACAATATATCCTGAGCTTTATCAGTGAGTTTTACCCAACTATTCCCGAACTGACGCAGGATGGTATTTTTGGAAGTGATACCGCTCAGGCTGTGATGGCGTTTCAGCAGATGATGAGTCTGACTGCGAATGGTATCGTAGGTACGGCTACCTGGAATGCCCTTTATGATACTTATTGGGGTATCAGGGGTAATGTTCCCAGCCCGGAGACTGGTCCTGAAACCGGAACGATTGAATACGTAGTCAGGCCAGGCGATACACTTTGGTCACTTGCTCAGAGGTTTAGCACCTCTGTTTACATGATAATGGCTCTGAACAACCTGACAAGCAATGTGATCAACACTGGGCAGGTGCTGCAGATTCCCGGCACGTTTATTACTTATATTGTCCGGTCGGGCGATACGCTTTGGTCACTTGCGCAGAAGTTTAACACAACCGTTGATGCGATAAGGGCTTTGAACAACCTGACAAGCAATGTGCTCATGATTGGTCAGACACTGCTTTTCAGGATATAAGTAAAAAGAAAAATACTACTATTTACATACAGTGGGCAACCTCCAGAAAATGGTGGTATTTTCATGCGTTTATAGCATAATAGACGCTTATTAAAGACAGCACTTACAGGAAGAAGCAGAAAAGCTCGGCAAATGCCGGGCTTTTTTAAATTAAAAGATTCTTGCAATAGAATTATCTAAACTACTTGCGTTCTATTAAGCTTGTTACAGGAACCTTTATTTGATCTTTCGGTTCACTTAGTAAGTGGATATAAGCTGTATTATTGATTTCATTAACCTTTTCTATATATACTGGGGAGCCATTATATTCTACATTAGCCATAACCGGCGAAGTAGCGATTTCTCTTGCACGTTCGGTCTTCATAAAAACACCTCCATTAGTTATTTAGACGATTATATTATTTACGTGCAATGTTTTAATTATTCTTTAGTATAATGGCATTGAAATTTTTCTCTGAAATCCAATAGAAGGATGGTAAAATAGAGATAAAGGATATGAACAATTTTTAACAAAATAAAATGATTGTACTAAAGGGAGCAGGCTCTCTAGATTTAGCAGCTAGAGTAGAAAGATTTAAAAGATAGGGGATGTCGTATATGAATCTTAAAATATTAAAGAAATCCGGTTTTACAACAACTAAGTGGTCTGGCGGTGATACAACAGAGCTCTATATCTATCCGGAAGACGGCAGTTATGCAGAAAGAAATTTTTTATTTCGATTAAGTTCTGCTACAGTAACTGATGAAAAATCAACCTTTACAAAGCTTGATGGTGTATCTAGAAAATTAATGGTTTTAGCTGGGGAGATGAAACTAGAACACTTAGGAAGATATAGTAAAGTACTAAGAGAATTTGAACAGGACAGCTTTATTGGAGACTGGGATACTGTGAGCTATGGAAAGGTTATAGACTTTAATCTAATGACTAAAGATGGGTGCACAGGCAGGCTTGAAAATATCAAGGTCGCATCAGATTCTAAAGTGACACTAGAGTTTACTGGTAATAAATCAAGTAATGTGATAATATCATTATACCCTGTTGGAAATAGTATGAAGTTATTGTTTGGAGAAGAGGAAATAGTTGTTGAAGAGAAGAATTTGCTGATAATTGAGCAAACTAAACCGGGAGAGGGTAGCACAATTACTATTTCTAATGGGAATAAGGAAGATATACTAGATGTTGTAATGGCGGAATTAGTTTACTCATAACAGCGGCACCAATAATCCGGTTAGTTTTATTGGTTATTTCATAAGTAAATTTATTTATAATCTTATAAAGTGATTAAAATTGTGGATTATCAGAGATAATTGATATAGAACTTAAAACAAATGAAGGGGATGATGATATGAATCCTATAATTGAGGTTAAAAATTTTACTAAAAAATATGGTGATTTTACAGCAGTAAATGATATTTCTTTTACTGTGGAAGAAGGGAGCATTTTCGCTTTTTTAGGACCCAATGGTGCAGGTAAGAGCACTACCATAAATACGCTATGTACAATATTTGAAAAGACGTCAGGGACCCTTTTAATAGATGGAAAGGATGTTACTGCACAAAAAGGTGAAGTTAGATCAGCAATTGGAGTTGTGTTTCAGGAGTCAACCTTAGATTCAAAAATGACAGTTGAAGAGAATCTTAAACTACACTGTGTGTTTTATCATGTTCCTAAAAGGGAAGTTGAGGAGCGTATTAAGTTTGTTTTAAATTTAGTTGATTTATTAGGTGAAAGAAAGAAATTAGTAGGTGCTTTATCAGGCGGAATGAAACGCCGTGTAGAAATTGCCCGCGGGTTAATTCACTACCCAAAGGTTTTATTTTTAGATGAGCCTACCACAGGGCTTGATCCGCAAACCCGATCTCATATTTGGGAGTATATTGTGAAGCTTCAAAAGGAAAGAAATATAACTATCTTTCTAACCACTCATTACATGGAGGAAGCAGAAATCTGCAATAAGATTGCAATTATAGACGGCGGCAAAATAGTTGCCCATGATACACCCTATGCACTCAAAAAAGAGTATACAAGGGATAAGGCCTTTATCACTACAAAGGATGATTCTGAGCTTGAGCAGATACTTACTCAATATGAAATGAACTATGTGAAAAAGGATGGCTATTACAAGGTTGATGCTGAAAACACAAATCTCTTACTTAAGGTTTTAAGTCTGCAAAAGGAAGTAATTACAGACATTGAAATAAAAAAAGGCACCTTTAATGATGTATTTCTAGAAATAACCGGCAGAAAAATTAGGGAGGAAGCATAGTATGAATACGATATTTGCATTGTGGAAGAGAGGCCTTAAAGCCTTCATAAGAAATAAAACCGGTTTAATTTTTTCACTGGTCTTTCCTTTTTTCTTTGTATATGTATTTGGAGCTATTTTTAAGATTGGTTCAATAGAAAATCCCATTGCATATATGCTCTCAGGGGTTATTATCACTACAGTGTTTGAGAATTCCCTGAATCTTGCCTCATCAACCGTTGATGATATGGTAAGCGGCTTTATGAAAGAGGTTTTAGTCTCGCCGGTTAAAAGGATAACTGTTGCTATAGGGCAACTATTGTCTGCAGCAACGGTATCAACCTTACAGGGATGTATGATTTTAATTCTTGGATTATTTATAGGTATAAAATTTACTTCCTGGATAACACCGCTGTGGGTGCTTTTAGCAATGATCAGTGTTGGAGTTGTTTTTTCCGGTGTCGGGCTATATTTGGCCACAATTGTACGCAGCGGTCAAACCTTCCAAATAGTTAAAACAGCCATAACCATGCCATTAACCTTTATATCCGGCGCATATATTCCATTATCCATGCTGCCTGAGACTCTTAGATACGTTGGTTATTTTAATCCAATGACCTATGCTACCGCTTTTTTTCGAATGGTGGTTTTGGAGAAAACAAGCTTACCAAAAGAGGCTCTTGTTCAGCAGGGCTTGGCCATTGAGATTAATGGATTTATTGTTACTCCGATAATGTCTTTTGCTATTATTATGGCTATTGGTTTTATATTCCTGATATTATCAACTAATTCCTTTGTTAAAACAGATTTCTCTCGCTTAAGCAGAAGCTCAACTGATGCCAGTGCAATATGGGGTTAGATAAATAATAGCCTTGGTTTTTAAGATCCAACATGGCATTTTAAACAAAAATCAAATCTATAAATGAAGATATTCATTTTTATATTTACGAAAACCTCACTTATTAGTGATACAGTGAACAGTACATAAGTAAATATGGTTATTAGCCTTAGGTGTAGATATAACTTACCTAAGGCTATTTTTATAGATGAAAATACCCTATCATAAGTTGTAAGTTAGAATGACTTAAAGCTTTCCTAAAAACATTGATATTACTAAGTCTAATTAAAAATAAAAACCGCACAAAATATCACTCATTATCATTTGGGGGATGGTACAATTACATTACTTAGTCTTTAATAAAATGATTGGAGTGATTATTATAATGGAAAATACTCTTAGATTTTATCAAGAGCATGATATTATGACAGAAATTAAAACAATGAAACATATGGTTACCGATATACCAAATGATATAAGAACTATTGTGACTTATGTGCAAAATATATTGCTGCATCAACATTGGAGTGAAGCTTATGGAGTGAAACTTACAGAGCAAAGAAAGATGGAACCATTCATAAGAAGCTTTGAAGATAAACTGATTTTCTTAAGCAAATTAGGATATACTCATATATCAGATCAGAAGTTAAATGAAAATAAAATGATAGGGATATGTCGTGATTTTTCCGTGGTTGCAGTTGCACTTTGCAGGGAGGCGGGAATTCCTGCAAGAGCAAGATGTGGCTTTGCAAATTATTTTGAAAAAGGAAAATATATTGATCATTGGGTTCTTGAATACTGGAATGAGAATAAGAAACAGTGGATAATGGTGGATGCACAATTAGATATTCTCCAACAAAATGCACTAAAGTTGCCTTTTGACCCTTTAAATATAAGTGAGGAATATTTTATAACTGGACCAAAGGCTTGGATGATGTGTCGAAAAGGGTTAATCAATCCTTCGTTATTTGGGATTTTTAAATGGTGGGGATATGATTATTTAAAGTGTAATCTGATTCTTGACGCTAATTCATTACTGAAGTTGCCAATGCAGCCATGGGACATATGGGAAGGATATAAGAGTAAACCAATTGAAGAATGGGGTGAGAAAGACCATGAGATAATGGATAATCTATCCAGACTTACCCTGAATGTTGATAATGAGTTTGATGCCTTATATGAATATGTGCAGGGAAATGATAAGATAAAAGTACCTGATGATTTATGTAAGGTTATTAATAGTTTAGAATAAGGTGATAAATATGTCTTATATAGATTCCATGGAGAAAGCATTGGTTTATATCGAAAGTCACTTACAGGAGGAAGTTGATTTATCTTCTATTGCAAGGGAAGCAGGATATTCACTTTATCATTTTCATCGCATTTTTAAAGGCGTTGTAGGAGATTCAATCAAAGATTATGTTAGGAAGAGAAGAATTACAGAAGCTGGAAAAGAATTGGTGCATACAAATAAATCTATTATGGAAATAGGTATAAGTTATGGGTATGAGTCCAGAGAGGCGTTTAGCAGAGCATTTGAAAAGGTTTATGGAAAAAAACCATCAGAGGTAAGAAGAGATGGTTTGCTTTATTTTATAAGAGAGCCAATAAACTATGATTACATGATGTTTCAGTTGAAATTAAGGAAAGAAGGATTAACACCATTATATCGCAAGCTCCCTGAAAGATATGTAGTGGGTAAGAAGTGGAAGGTGAAGGCGGACGGAAGTAATTTTCAGGATATACCCTTGCTTTGGCAAAAATGGAATGTTGAAAAAGATGGTAAAAAAATAACAGAGAGAAGGTATACCGATGAAAGTATGGGTATTTGTATATTTTCACAGGGAGATGTTTTTGAGTATATGATAGGTCATGAAGTTAACAATATTGAGTATATTCCTGAGGATATGGTACTTCATAAATTAGAATGCTCATTCTATGCAGTTTTTAGATGCATTGGACCAATAACAGAAAGTGTACAAAATACTTGGGACTATATCTATTCAGTATGGCTTAATGAATCAGAATATAGGCACAGTAACACTGATGATATCGAATATTACTATTACAATCAAGGTGAACTGGTTGCTGATCTTTATATACCTGTTATAATGAAATAAATTTATTGATTTTATGATAAAGACAATGAATAAACCCTCAGTTATAGAACCGTATCATAAGTAAATGAGTTTATGCTTAACCATTAAACTGCTTGGTTAGGGCTTTTTTTATTGCAAAAATACCCTATAATAATTACTAAAATATGTTAAGTCTAGCTATAGACTTTTACCAAATATGCTATAATTAAAAGAGATTGAACAAATCATACATAAATTTTAAGTACAGGATAAATAGTAATTTATAGGTGGGATGAAAGAAAAGATAAAGGGAGCTGGGGAATTGTGGATATATTATTTTTTTTACGTTGTTTAGAAACTGTAGCTGCATTTATAGGCATGAACCTGTCACTTGGGTCTTCTAAAAAAAATATAAGATTTCAAAGGGTCATATCTGTTATTATTCTAATTGCAGGATGTAGTATTATAACAATTATATATAGCAATGCAGGTGTGGCAATTGTTGAAAAGATATATATTCCCATTATGATTCTTGTTATTTTCCCAATTATAATCGTTATTTCTAATGATAAATTGTGGGTAATATTATTTAATTTTTTCACCCAATTCCTTATCTATAGTGGTATCAGTATGATATGTACTAGAATTTATATGATATTTCCCTTAAAACCACAATGGATTTATTTATCAACACGAGCTGTTGCTTTTTCCATGATTATTTTCATTGAAGTAAAATATGTACGAAAGCATTTTCGGTACTTTCTTCAAATCATTAATTCTGGATGGCATATATATTTGTTATTAATAGTATCATTTTGTTTACTTATTACTTTGCTAAGTGCATACCCTACAATGTATTATAACCGTTCTTTTTATTCACAAATGGAAATTGTAATGGCTTATGTCTTGCTAGGATTGGTATTGTATGGAATGTATTATACTTTGTGTAACACTAAAGAAAAATATGAATTGCTAGAATCCGAGAAAAGTATAAAAGAAAAAGTTAAATATATGGAAAATAATATAAAAATGAAGGAAGATATATTTGCAAACGTATCACATGAGTTTAAAACCCCTTTGAACTTGATTGTAAGCTCAAACCAATTAATAGAGGTTTATTTGAAAAATGATTTACTTACCGCTAATAAGGAAAAAGCGCTAAAAAATATTAACATAATTAAACAAAATTGCTATAGGTTTACAAAGCTTATCAATAATATATTAGATATGTCAAAAATAGATTCAGGTTTTTTAAAGCTGAATCTGAACAATGAAAATATAGTTAGTGTCATTGAGAATATTGTAGATTCAGTAGCAGAATATATTAAGTTAAAAGGATTAAGTATTACTTTTGATACAAATACAGAAGAAAAGATTATTGCCTGTGACTCTGAAAAGATTGAGAGAGTTATTCTGAATCTTATTTCAAATTCAATAAAATTTACAGATTCAGGAGGCAGTATATTTATTAATATTATAGATAAAGGACCTATTGTTGAGATAGATGTAAAAGATACTGGTATAGGAATAGATGCGGAACATTTGGATAGGATCTTTAAAAGATTCCATCAGATAGACTCGACCCTTTCACGTAATGTTGAAGGCACTGGTATTGGACTATCTCTGGTAAAATCACTGGTTGAATTGCATGGGGGAAATATAAGTGTTGATAGTGATGTTGGTAAGGGAAGTATATTTAAAATGGAGCTTCCTGTAAATATAGTAGATGATACAGAAACTGTTTCAATAAAAGACTTTACAAATAATAATATTGAAATGATTAATATTGAGTTTTCTGATATACATACCACTTAATTATTGTAATTTAGAATTATACCATAAGGATATGGCTGCTAGCTTATAATGTATACCTCGATGCAAATCACAAATAAAGAATTACCAAAACATAAAATTAAAGAAAAACGGAACACTAAGAATTAGATTACTAAGGAAGGGATGAATTTCGTGGTTTCTAATTCTAATATTTCTGTTTATAGTGAAATAGGAAATCTAAAGTGTGTACTTCTTCATTGCCCTGGAGAAGAGGTTGAGAATATAGTTCCGGATTATTTAAGAAGGTTATTATTTGATGAAATTGTCTTTTTAAAACAGGCAAAAAAAGAGCACAATCAATTTGCAGATATTTTGCTCAATGAAGGTGTAGAAGTTCTTTATCTTACTGATCTTATGGCAGATATTTTAGAGGACCCTAAGGTTAGAGATCAATTTCTAAAGGAATTTATGGAAGAAGGAAAAGTGGTCACTGAGGGGCTTCAGGAAGCTATTATGGAGCTTTTGAGTTCCTGCTCACCACAGGAGCTGATAAGAAAATGCATAGCTGGTATTAGAAAAGAAGAGCTTAATCATATTAAACCCAAGTCACTGGGTGATATGGTTAAAAATCCATATCCTTTTTATCTGGATCCTATTCCAAATATGTATTTTCAAAGGGACCCTTTTGCGTCTATTGGATCGGGTATTTCTTTAAATGTTATGGCCAATGAGACACGAAATAGAGAAACTATATTTGCAAAATACATTTTTGATCATCATCAAAGGTTCAAGAATGTGCCAAGATGGTATAACAGAAACAAAACTCATCCAATTGAGGGTGGAGATATTTTAGTTCTTTCTGACAAGGTTTTAGCTATTGGAATAAGTGATAGAACAGAATCAATAGCAATTGAAAGATTAGCACATAAGCTGCTTGGCTCAGAGCAGCCTTTTGAAACAGTTTTAGCTTTTGATATTCCTAAAACAAGAGCTTATATGCATTTAGATACGGTATTTACTATGGTGGATTATGATCAGTTTACTATATATTCCGGAATAGAGGACCCTTTAGACGTATATAGCATTAATAAAGGAAAAAAAGATGAAATTAAAATAAAGTATGAACATGAAGAATTATCTAGTATATTAAAAAGACATCTAAATCTAACCGCAGTAAATCTAATAAGATGCGGTAATGGTGACCCAATAGCGGCAAGCAGAGAACAATGGAATGATGGAAGCAATACACTTGCTGTAGCACCTGGCAGAGTAATTTGTTACAATCGTAATCATGTAACCAACGAAACCTTAAGGAAAAATAATATAGAAGTGTTAGAGGTTGATTCCTATGAACTATCTAGGGGTCGAGGAGGTCCAAGATGCATGAGCATGCCTTTAATTAGGCTGTAGGTGGCAGGCACATGAGTTATGAGGTTTTGGCTCTGCGCATTAGAAAATAAAAAAAGAAAGAGAGCTAAAAATGGAACAGTTTTTTAAAGCAATAGAAGAAAAGATAATAAAATCAGGATACCCGGGAGAAGTGAGTGGGGAAGTAATCTACGATGAAATAAGTGATGAGGCCGAGGGTCAAGAAAAAGGAAGCTACTTATTCATGAAGAAGCAAAATGACGATATAATGTTCGAATACAGAGTGGATATTTTAGAGGACAATATCAATTTGGCCACACTCACCATACATACACCAGAGAGAAAGTACTTTATTGATTTTGATGCAGAATAATATTTAACTTAGTATTTGATTCAAGAGAAAAGCACTAATCATTGTGACTGCACCCTGTCTAATTGGCAGGGTGCAGTTCATGAAAGATGGGTGCTTTTCTCTTTGATAGCAATTTCTATGTGATTGGTAAATCCTCACTTAGTGTAGTAATGGTGAAGCGGAACATAAGTAAATGAGTTTTTTCAACGAATTTTTGCATTTAAGAAATAAACTATAAACTGCTTCTATAGTTTTGCTTGACAATAATAAATTCAGACTTCTATCAAAACACATGTTGAGAAGGTTTTCTTGATAAAGTGAGGTTAAATTGCTTTTATGCAACTCTCACCCCCCCTCGGAACACCCACAACCTACAAATTTCGAGATTTTTGTGTTATAATTAGTAGTAATTTGTTTTGAGCACAGGGGGGATAAACATAGATACCATCAAGATAAAAGAAAAATTACTTATACATAGAAAAAAAGAAAACAGAGCTAAAATAGAACTTGAAGAGCTTAAAGATATTATTGATGATGAATATAAAAATGTAGTTAAGACTGTACAGGAGCTTGTAGATGAAAAGTTTCTTGAACCAGTAAAACGCTACGGACTAAACAGCATGGCAGACGCTCTTTATAAAAGGTATAGAATAGTATACGATGAAAGCAACGGCGCTCTAGAGGAAGAAAATGAAGAGCTTATGGAAGAGCTGAACGGCCATCTGTATTTTAAAATAAACATAGATGTCTACAAACAGAACTTGAAGCTTTACAAGAAGCACAGGAGTTATGTGAGGCTTTTCAGTGACTTCATGAAGAAGAACTCAAATCTTTTAAAAATCCAGTGTTCCATAAATGAAAGATCCTTTGAGGTCTTTGGGGACGAGAAATTCCTCAAGGAAGATTCCCTTGCAAAAGAGATGTTCAAGGCTATGGATTTGGATATGAATATACTGAATTTTTATATGGCTCCGGAGCCTTTCTTTTTTTATAAGTCCGATGCCAAAACACCACAGAACATACTTATAGTGGAGAATAAAGACACTTTTTATACAGTAAGAAAACTTATGCTTGAAGGAAAGCAGATTTTTGACATGGAGTTTCAACGGTTATATACGGTGAAGGTAAAAAGATACTAAGAAGCCTTGAGGATATATATTACAATGACAATGTAAGCTATATAAACAATGCAGAAAACAACTTCTATTATTGGGGAGACATAGATAAAGAAGGGATCTGCATTTATCTATGTCTGAAGGAAGCGTACAAAAGCTTTAATTTAGTGCTTCTAAAAGAGGCTTACGAAAAGATGCTGGAGATGTCAAAGCTTTATGGGATACACAAAAACAAGAAGCAACAGAATGGTAAAATAGAGGAAATTACGGAGTTTGACCGTGAAACAGAAAGGGCTGTGCTTGACATAGCGCTTAATGATAACTATGTACCGCAGGAAATAATATCATATCGGAGGCTAATTGAAAGTTAATATGGATAATTTAAAGATGCTTGAAGGCTACAGGAGAAGGATGAATCTTCTCTCCAGCACCTACTTCCTGTCTGAGTTTGTTGTAAACAGAAGAGACGGAAAAGAGTTTGACAATCACGAATTTTACAATCTCATAATTCAGATTCTCTGTTTTATAATGGACAGATCTCTTAAGGGAGAAAACTGCACCAGGGAAGACATAGTAAATTTTATGGACGATATAAACAGGGTCTGCTATAAGAAGACGCTGACAAGAGAACGAATAGGAGAACTTGTCTACTATATCTTAAGAAAAGGCCTGAGAAACGAAGGTTATGCATACAGCTTCAGCTATTATGACTATGATAATGAAAAGGACTCACACATAAATGTGCAGCTTATAAACGATGAAATCATAGATATTGACGGCGAAACAAAAACAACCTACTTTCTTACAGAAGATGGGTACAAGCTTTTGTTCTCAACAAAGGAATACGACGACATATATGAAATTGAGATAACAAAAATGATTGCTGAATTCAAGATAAAAAATGGAGACTACAAGAGTGCAAGGGAAGACATAGACAAATTGGTTAACCTTCTTGAGATTCAATGCCAGAACATAGACAATTATATTCAAAGAACAAAGAGGAACATAGCCTTTATTCAGAACGAAAAATACTCGGAGGTTATAGGAAAGACCTTCGATGTGCTCCTGTCTCAGATGTCAAAATACAGTGAGCTTAAAACCATGGTTTTAGGAAAGCTAGATATACTATACACAGAAGACGTCAGCAGCGAGAGAATACTTGAGCAGATAGGCGACATAAAGATGGTCTTAAGTGGCCTTGACAAGGCTATTTTTTTCATAAGGAAGCTTCATGAGAGAAAGGACTCCTTCAGCAGTCAGTTTAAGGAACTTCTAAAGAGCGCTATGTTCATAAACTACAATGGAAGGTTTGACTTTGAAAAAGAGATAATGCAGAAAATAGAAAAGGATGCCTCTTTTATAGGAAACCTTGACAGAATATATAAACCTTTGTTCAAGCTTCAGTCCCCAAATATCTTTTCGCTGCATGTTCCTTATGATGAGCAGAACCTGCAAGGGGAGAAGGTCTCAAAGGAAATTGAAGTTATGAGCGAGGAAGTTGAGCTGGAAGATGAAAAAGAAGAAATAATGAGAGCCTACAATGCTTTCTATGAGGACTTTCTAAGGTCGCTTTTAGATTATGGATTTAGGTGCGAGAGCTTTTATCTTTCATCATTTATAGCAGATTTGAAGAAGGACAAAAACATCTATGTTGAGAAAACAAGATACGGCGGCCTTGTGAGAAATATGCTTCTCTTTTTTGCACATGAAGGGGAGGAAATAAACTTAGAGGAAGTCAGAAAGGAACTTAGAAAGGTTGCGGTGGTTAATCCCTCAGAAAGCTTTGACATATTATACTCTGTAAGCACACTGAGCAAATACTACAGGAAGCTGCCAACAATAAAGATTTCAGTTCTTGATGAAACCTTCACTTTTTTAACGTCCATAAACCTGGAGGAAAGGACTGCAACAAAACTTACCGTGCCAGATATGGAATTTACTTTTATTCAGCAGGGAGGCCTTTAATGATGGAAGAAAAGATAAAAGGAGCTACAAAAATTTACTATCAGCTTTTAAAAGGCGGGGAAATAAAAAGGATACTTAATAAGGAGCTGTACAACCTTTATGCAAACTACAGCGACGTTCAGGAAACTTTAAAGTTTATGGCAGAAGAGAGCAAATGCGACCTTCTTCTTACAACAGATGCGCTGTACATGATACCAAGACCGGAGAACGACATCATAGGGTTCAACTACAAAAATGATGAGGATTTTAAGAGCGTTAAGGATGAAACGGACTACTACCTGGGCCTCTACATAATAACAGTTATCATAAATGAGTTTTATAGCAGTATTTCCCCCATGGAGTTTATATCCGTAAACGAACTTGTGAAAAAGGTTGAAAGAAGGCTTGAAGCTGCAGCATCAAAAGATGACGCAGAGGAGCTAGAAAATGAATACAAATATAATATAAGAAGCCTTAAGGATGCATGGTTTGCAAAGGAGAACATACCCGGGGACAAGGAAGAAAGACTCGGAAAGCAGACCTGGTCTTTTCAGTACAGGTACGGCTGTGTGAGGAAAATGATAATCTTTATGACAAATCAGGAGCTTGTTTTGTATTCAAAGGAAGATGACGAGATAAGGCCTACACAGAAGCTTAACGACCTCATGAACTACTATTTTCTTGACAACAGACGAAAAGCTGAGATTGAAAGCATATTCTTTGATACCATCAGGGAGGACGCATAATGTTTATAAATAGATACAAATATGTAAATTTCGTATATGGGGACAGCAAAAACCGCATAATGACAAGCGAGCCTTTTGAAGCCATGGGCAAAAATATGCAGGTGGAAGCCACCAATACAGCGGGTAAGTCCATATCCATAATAACACTTTTGCAGGCGGTTGTTCCTCTGGTTGATACGGACAAGAATTCTGTTGACGTATTTACCAGCAAGGAACCGGTCTATATGCTTATAGAATGGATTTCGGAAGACAACACAAGAGTATTAACCGGTATCGGCATAGAACGTAAAATGCAGAACTTCGCAGAAGACGATAAAAGACAGGATAAGTCAAAGCTATTCGACATAGTAACCTTTATAGCTGAATATGACAGGCCAAACAAATTTGACTTAGATAGCATAGAGATAACCTATGAAAAGGATGAAAAGCTCTACTGCAAAAGCATATCAGAGGTATGCGCCATGTTTGAAAAGAACATGGAAAAGCCAGCAGGGGTAAAGTTTATTAAGCACTACAAGAAATCCTATCTTAAGGAGTATAAGGAGAAGCTTGAGGAATACGGAATATTCCCCGATGAATGGGCTACGGTCATAGCAAGACTTAACAAGGGTGAATCTGTACTTTCCAAATATTACGAGGATAACAATACAACGGAAAAGCTAATGAAGAACCTGATTGTACCCACAATCGAGGAAAATATAGAAAATTCAAAAGGCAACTCCTTTATTAAAGACATCCAGGATTCACTTAAAAAATACAGGGAATTCTCAAAGGAACACAGAAATGAGCTCATAGAATACGACAGCTTATGCATAACAAAGGAAAAACTTCAGGTGCTGATGAATGCGTCTAATGCCAGGATAGAGCTTGAAGAATCAGAAGAGGAAATAAGGCTAAAATTCGGTGAGCTTTATAATTCCGTAGAAGATGCTCATAGATCCATAGGCTTTAGGATGGAAGATAAACATAGGGAAAATGAAGAGCTTAATACCAAGGCATTGTCCATAAAACTAAACAGGGATTCCAGGGAATATTTCAATCTTGAAACTGAAGTAAAGAAGCTGAAGTCAGAGATTGATACTCTAAGGGATGAACTGGAAATCACGGAAGACCTTATTGAGGATAACACGAGAATGGCAGCACTGTGCAACCTAAAAGAGTGGACAGACAGAAGAAACCGAATAGTAAGCGATATTTCAAAGCTTGTGGCTGAGAAGGACAAGAAGGAAAAAACACAGAATGAAATAATGAAAAAGCTTAACAATTTGGGATTTTCAATAAGAGAGTATTATGAAAAGGAAATAAAGGAAGTACAGAGAAAGCAGGAAGAAAACAAGCAGGAAGAATCAAAGCTTCTATATGAAGAAAATGCTTTAAAGGAAGAAAATATAAAACTTATAGAAGAAGCAACGCATACAGCAATACAGCAGGGCGAGCTTAAGGAATTTTTTAGAGGTTATGAAGCAAGGGAAGCTGAAATAATAAAAAGGTACAGTGATGCTTCAGAGTATATAACTAATACTCTTGAAGGCAAAATGTTCAGCATAGACAAGCTTGTAAAGATCTCGGAGGCTTCAATAGGAAATCTTAAGGAAGATACACTGAAGCTTAAGAGTGAAATAACCGGTCTTGAAAAGGAATTGAAAGACTCCGACCTAAAAATGTCTGAACTAGGAGCTATAATAAAAGAGAAGGGCGAAACAGCAGCAAAACAGGAGGAGGAACTTCTAAAATTCATTGAAGCAAAGGAATACCTTACAGAGACAGCTTCAAAGTTCCTTTTAGATGCTTCAAATATCTTTGAAAGAGAGCTATTTAAAAGAGAGATATCCGATGTAATATTAAAGAAAAAAGAAAAAGCAGAGGGCCTAAGCGAAAATAGGAAAAAGCTTGTTAAAGAATTGGAGTTCCTTAAAGGGGACAGCAAACTGCATCTTCCAGACGCTTTGAAAGAGGAGATGGACAATCTTGGCATTAAAGTAATCAGCGGGCTTGATTACCTTAACAAACAGGGACTTTCAGCTGAGGAAAAAACAAAAATATATAAAGAGAACCCACTTATTGTAAGTTCTTTAATGGTCACAAGAAAAGAGATAGAACTTATAAAAGGGATTTCATTTAAAATAAACAGCAGCACACCGGTACCTTTAATGCTGAGGGAGGACTTAAGTAAAGAAGGACTTTGGGAGCTTACAAATAATGTTGCTGAAAGTACCAGCGGAAGATTCATAATGTTCTACGATAGCAGCATGCTTGATGAAAAAGCACTGGTTGAGAAGGTTAATAGCCTCAATGAGCAGCAGTCTAAGCTGAGTATTTCCATATCAAAGCTCAATGAGGACATTGAAGCATTATACAGCCTGAAAAACAAGGCAGAGAGCTTTAACTATGATATGCAGTATGAACAGAGAACCAGGGCTTCAATAAGCCTTCTATACAAAAATATAGAGGATATGGTAGCCAGCGCAAATGAGATCGAAAGAAAAATACCGGAGATAAAAGCTGGTCTTAGAGAGAAAGAGAACAGTCTGGTGGACATCGAAGACCAGATATCAAAACAGAAGGACAAAATAGACAAGCTTACTGAATTCAATGATAGCTATTGCGGAATATATAATAAAAACTATGTTAATAAGGAAGTTCTCTCAAGAAAAGCAAAAGAGATAGATAGAGCTCAAAAAACAAACCGGGAGAATCAAGATTCCATAGGAAAGCGCAGGGAAGGAATTATTGAATACAGGGCAAAACTTAATGAGAGACTTGAAAGCTTAAAGGATAAAAGCTCTGAGTACAGCATATATAAAGAAGGCGTACTGCTTACGGAAGAGCCAACAGTGCTTATAGGCATGTTTAAAGAATACGGTTCAAACTCGGAAGCAAACAACCTAAGCAGAATAAACGAAAACTTGAGCCGCAGGGAAGAAGAAAAAACAGAAGCTGAAAACAAGATGAAAATTTATGAGAGAACTGCCAAGACAAGCAATTTTGATCTTTTAATAAAAAGCCTTGAAGAATACGAGAGAACTTTAAATGAATTAAAAGATGAAAAAATGAAAATTTACGGGCAGAAGGAGCAAAAGACAGGGGCACTAAAGGAAAAGGAAAATAAACTGTCTGCTGATTACAATAAAATAGTAAATTCCTATGGAGTTCCACCGCTGCCGCCGGTAGAGATAATAGAAATGAATTACAGCGAAGAGATGCTCAGTATAGACAGGGCAAAACAAAAAAATGAAAGTGCGCTTAAGGACTTGGCTGAAACTTCAAAAAACTTAGAAGTATATTCAGGATATCTTAAAGACTATAAAGGCATCACAAACAATTTTGAAGCAATGAGTATGGAAAAAATAAAAGCTGACTACGGCAGCATCCAGGAAAGAAAATCCTCCTTGGATGAAAAGATTAAAGAATGCAATGACAATCTCATGAAAGCGCAAAGCGAATTGGCACCTCATTTAAGCGGAGAAAGAATAGAGGTCTATAATACAATAGCAGGAATGACTGACATAAACATGAAGGCAGACTTCCTTCAAAACGTGATTATAGCAACAGATGGAGAGTTAGACAGGCTTCTTGCAAGAAAGCTTGAAATAGAGGGAGAGAAGGAATACATCTACAACATAATAAAAGACTATGTTGATGAGATATTAAAGGGCCTTAAAAGGCTTAATGACATAGCAAGGATAAACAGGGAAAGGCTTATGAAGATAACACTTAAGGAGGAGAATATTGACTATAACGAGATAAAAAATATAATAGATTCTGTAGCCTCTAATGACAATCTAAATATAAGCAGCCTTGTGACAACCTATTATCTCCTTGATGTTGTAGCAAAGATAAGGAGAATACAGGTGGACATAATGAAATATGAGCTGTTTAACAGCACCATGAAGAATTGGGACAGCTTAAAGACCAGTTCCACCGGAGCACAGAAATTCTGCATTTCCTTCATACTCCTTGCAGTGCTTCTTGAATACAAGAGGTTTGACGAAAGATACCCGGAAAGAAGCTCTCTTGGAAAGGTACTGGTTATGGACAATCCGTTTGGAGAGATTTCAGAAAACACCTTGCTTAAACCGGTATTTGAACTGGCTGAAAAGCTTAAAATTCAGATAATATCTTATACACATATACAGAATCAGGCTATAAGGGACAGGTTTGACAAGATATATCTTCTTAAAGTAAATAAAACAGCTTCGGGAAGGGAAATAGTAAAACTTGAAACCTATAAAGACAAGATTACTGAAAGAGCTTCCGTAAGTCCCTTCTTTTTAGAGCAAGTTGCCTTTGATTCCATATAATAAAAATAGACCGGTTAAAAACTAATGTAGAGTTTTTGGCCGGTCTTTTATATCTAATTGATATGAAAATTTAATTTGTGTAGGAGTCTGGATAAAGTTATAGAATAATGAAGTAGGTGGAAATGTTAGGTGAGGCTTTATGTCTATAATGGAAAGTTTGGTGCAAGGTATTATTTTGAGAATTGATTAAGTAAATTCAGAATATAATGCAGTGAACCGTATCATATATAATGTAGACTTTGTTCTCAGGTATTCAAGTACCATGTAAAAGGGATTTAATTCATTAGGTTACGAAAATGGACAATTCGTCATCGAAATTTGGATATGGTCATCAGTCAGATATATATCTTCTTCGATAATAAAGTTGCCCAAAACATCAAATTTTCAATTATTAACCCTTAGCAAAGAGAGAGAATACACAAAATTATTTACATACTCTCATATCATCAAAAAACCTAGATAAGTAGTTGGATTATCTAGGTTTTTTACTTAGTCTTTAAGTCTAGCTGGTGTATTATCAACACAATCCGAGAAATGCATATGGTTAAATTTCCACTTTCCATCTCTCTTTACTAATACTCCAACAAATCTCATAGAAAGAGTATTTTTATTGTTTTCAATTAGAAGTGTATGTAATGCATTATTGATAGATTCTAGCATTAAATTTAGTAATTCTGTATTTGTTTTATTTTCTTTAAAATAGTATTCAAGAGCGCCTTTAGGCCATGAGCAAACCCTTTTTTCAGGCCAAGTAAATTTTATTAATGATTTTGAACAAACTACTGCTATATTATTTAAAATAGAGATAAAAGAATTTTCTCTGTTTAAATTAAAATCGCCCCAATACTTCCAATCAGATTCTAATAATTCTTTTGCTTCATTAAAGCCGTAGAAAACTTCTCCTGAATCTGTTCCAATTATAGAGGTAAGTTCATTATTATCAAGCAATTCTTCTGCATAACTATCTACTAAGCTGGCATCACGTTTATCATAAGCTTCTTGTAAAGTTTTTAGAACCTCTTGAACTTCTCTTATTTCTATACTATCTTTATTATCTATACGAATAGTTTTATATTTATCATCAATATTTTCATTGCTTAACATATTTAAATCATCTGCACAGTAAGAAAGATTCATATGCTTTATCATCCATTTTAAGCCATCATTAACCATAACTATGGTAATTCTAAAAGGAAATACATATTCTTCTCCCATTTTTATATGATTTAAAGTTTCTGTAATTTTAACTGAAAGTCTAATTAAATCTGATTTTGATAAATCTTCATTATTTAGTGTTTTCGATAATTGCTCAATCACAGCTTCACATACTTTTTTTTCTTTGATATTTCTTGTATTTTTACCATGAAGAGCTATTATAGCTACTGAATTCTCTACATTAATTATAGCTTTATCAATATCTAGTTCTATCTTTTCTAGATAGTAACTTTCATCTTCCCAATAGGTCTTTATCATATTAATTATCTTTTCTAGTCCAAAACACCAGCTGTCTAGTCCAGCACCTATAAAGCTTGTATCTTCTTCATCTACAAAAAACTCTTTAACATAACTTTTTATAGTATAAAGGTTTCCTTCATTGTATTTTTCTTGAAAATTTGTTAATCTTGATTTTATATCCTGAATGATTTGTTCCATATGTTTACCCCCCTTAATTAGAACATTTGAGAATAATTATTTATACTTATGCTTTTATTTTAATAGTTAATGTTGTGGAATTATACACCGAGAATATTTCTATAGAGTTTTTTATACAACACAGCAAAGAGCTCCTACTCATCATAAAGGGTAGGAGCTTCTCTATAAAATTATGTGCTTTTAGAGTAAATAATCTTCCTAATGCTGTATACTGATAGAAAAAAGTCTTCAGCTAAAGCATCAATTGAATATCCTTGGTCATATTTACTACGTATTTCTTCATTTCTGTTTTGTATGTAGTCTCTATGACCTGAATTTTCTCCCCACTTTTTTTTCTTTTGTGGTTCTGATGGAATATATACATATTGTCCTTGAATATATTTTTGAATTTCTTTAATTAAATTATCCGGTAATATTGTTTCTGCCTTTGCATAGTTCATAAAGCTCAGCTCCTTAAATATATATTTAAATTTAAGAAAGCAAAGCCTGCATTATGAATAATTAATGGCGATAAGACTTTATCTCTGTGCAAACCATCGCCAAGTCATATTTACAGACTTTGCACAGAGTTTTCCATTAAAAATATAATCTTGAGTCAAAACAAAAATCATATTATTCACCCCCAGCTAGATTTATAATTACATAATGATATTATTTATAAAGCTATAATATCATTTTTATTCATTATTCTCAATATTATGTAAATATTAATGAGTTTGTGTATATGGATAATAGTTTATAAGTTAAGCTATAATTTAAAATTATGTGAAAGTATTTACAGTATAATTAAGTATTTATTAATAAGGTGTGTATAGTATTACCTAGAAAGGAACTATCTAAATAGTAAAAAAGCTTGATAACGGTGTTAGTCTTATATCTAATTTATACGAGATAACCTTATTTAAGGTAAAATGGATAAACAAAGAATCCTATGCTGCTTCAAATACAAAGCTTAAAGAAACAAAGGATACTGTATTTTATACTGATACGAAAGAAGATTTGTCTATTTCAAATGATAATTTTTATTTGGTTCAGATGATTTCTGAATATTAAAAAGTGGTCGGTTAAGAACTCATGTAGAGTTTTTGACCGGTCTTTTATATTTATTTTATATAAAAATTTAATTTGTGAAGGAATTTGGATAAAGTTTCAGAATAATGAAGTAGGTGGAAATATTTGATGAGGCTTTATGTCCATAATGGGAAGCTGGGCAAAGAATTTAAAAACTAATATAAGTATCAATTATTACAAAGAAGGAGGGGAAGTGTTTAAATGGAAGATATTAAAATCGGTTCATCATTATCCTTCGGCGGTTATAATTGGCGTGTGCTTGATATTCAAAACAATGCGGCTTTGATTATAACTGAGTATATGATTGAACAACAAACCTATAATAATTACGCTGGTGATGTAACATGGGCTGACTGCTCGCTAAGAAAATATCTTAACGGTGAGTTTTATGACAAATTCACCGCGACCGAACAGTCAAGAATCATTCCGGTATTGAACAAAAATCATGAGAATCAGTGGTATGGTACAAAGGGCGGAGCAGATACTCTGGATTACATATTTCTTCTAAGCATTGAAGAAGTAGTGTGTAAATATTTCGGTGACAGCAGTAAAAACCTTGAAAATCGCAGTGCCAAACAACGATACTGGTTTCAAAAGAAAGACAAAAACAACTACAAGCGAAAATCTACATTCGATTGGCATGTTTCAAGCGGTTTGGTTATAGTTACAGCATAAAAAAATAAATTTAGAAAAGGAGAATTAAAATGAGCAAATATGAAAATGCAATGAAACTTATGGAGGAACGCTCTGGAAATGGCAAAGAAGAAGTTATTGCCCTTGCCACAATATCACTATCCTCCAATGCTGCCGGTAATCCCCGCCCTGCGGTGCGTATGGTTTGTGCTTATTATGAAGATGGCGTATTTTATGTTTCTACAGATGCCCAAAAAAATAAAATGCTGCAAATTGAGAAAAACAACGAGGTTTCCATTGCTGGTTTAGATTGGTACGCTTTCCATGGCACTGCTGAGAATCTCGGTTGGGTTAAGGACGAGAAGAATGCAGAAATCAGAGAAAAATTTAAAAAAGTTTTCGATTGGTTCGATGAAGTTGGCGACGAAGACAATCCGAACTCAATCGTTCTGCGTATCTCCCTCACAGAGGGAACTATTACTGATAACGAAGAAAAATACGGTGAGCGTCAGTATGAAGTTGATTTTATCAATAAAACGGCGAAATAAATCTGTAAAGAATAAGAAGTTTCTAACTTGGATTCGTGAAACCCGACATTAAACCGTTTATTGTTGGATGGTATAGTAGGTACTCAAACTTGGACAGCCATGGTAGCAACATAAAAAATAACTCCTATAACAATAAAAACTGTTATAGGAGTTATTTTTTATGCAGATTTTTTCTCAAAAATACTGGCAAGCTTAATTGAAAATATGGTCAGAAGCTGATTTATAGAAGCAGCCAGACCGTCCATTTTGCTTTCAATTCTAATAAGTAAATAGGCAGTAAATGCTATGTGAAGACCTACATTTGCTATAGATTATAAAAAGTCTTTCATGGTACACCTCACTTCTGGTCGGAGCACGGGGCAGTTTTAGAGATCTCATTGCAATTCGCAAACAGCCCATTAAAACCCATTTGGGGCTTTAATCTCCTTTCCTGATATTAATAGTAATAAATATGCAGGAGGAAAGAAGGTTTTTGAAGCTATGATTAATTATTCACTACTTACTTTTTTAACAAAAATCTTATTGTAAAGAAAATAAGAATGAAACCTACCGAAAAGTTAAGAATTTGAATAATTATTTGTGGCGAGAACCCACTTAAAATGCTTCCTAAAAATGATATTGTAGAAAGTATACATCCAATCCCCAAAAAACAAGCTGTTTTTTCCTAAATCATTTTCAGCGACTTGAGATGATAATACACTCCCTCAAAAGATAATAGTCAGCGGGTTGGATGCAGTAAGAAGTGCACCTTGGAGGAAAACACTTTGATTAGTCGAATTTGAGAATAATTTTAAATCTGGTAATAACGTAAAACCAAATGCTCCCGTTGCTTTATTTATCCCAAACAATACTAATAAATAAACTCTAATACTTTGATGGTGATTTAATCATTTCTTTATTAATAATCATAGCCACACCAAGAGCAGATAGTATTATGCATAATCCATCAATAAGAGAAATCGCCAAAACAAGCGACAGACCCATCAAAAAACCATATGTAGCTGAAGTGTTAAATACCATTAAGTACATTGGACCAACTGCAAGCGGTAATAACATTCCAAACTTAAATCCCTTATAAATCATATCTTGCCCTCTGATTTATGAATAATATCTATTCCGCATTTTTTTACATAGATACAATAGTTTTTAATTAAATCATATCATATAAAGAAGAAAGAATATAAGTAATTGTTACTGTTCAGATGTTAGTGAGAGTATATATGATAAGAGATAAAATCTAAAAAGCTTGAGCTGATTTAAAAACTAAGGAAGTTTGATGGCTTAATGGCTTGATCAAAGCGTCCTTCTATCAGCTTTTAAATAATATAACTTCTTGAATATTTATCTTTTTTCTTACTGAATGCTCTGCTTTCAATGCATATTATCTAGTTTTTTTCAACAATAACTTTTAATGACCTCTTTTTCTTTACTAATTTTATAACAATTACTGACACACTTATAGCAAGGGGATAGGTAATAGCCCATCCTGCAAAAATAAAAATAATAATAGTCGATATCAGAGATATCAAGCTGACGATAAACTCTATCTTATTATCTTTAAGAAGTACAACTCCAGCAGCACAGCCCGCTAAATAAGTAAGAATAAAAGTTGCATTTGGAAGCTGTATTAAGGTTGTGAGAGAAACAATTTTTAAAAAATATAATGTAAGTACTATAAAAAAGCACAATGCTAAGAAAATAAGTCCTCCTACCGGTGTATTGTATTTTTTAGAAATGAGTCTAAAGAACTTTGGTGCTTCTCCGCTTTGAGATAGTGAAAATGCCAACCTTGAGGCAGCTCCTACATAAGCTATTACTGTAGCTGTACAAATAAGCAAACTAACGATTCCTACTATTATAGCACCTGATGGACCCAAAATTCTTTCAATTATAGAAACCAGTGCTGCCTTTGAGCCTGCGCCGTAACTATTAGTACCTACTGTTATAAGTGCAGTCATAAAATATAATAATCCAACAATTATAGCAGAAATTATTGTGGCTTTAATAACATCTTTTTCTGGATTTACAAATTCTTCAGATAAGTGAGAAACTGCCTCCCAACCTATAAAGCACCAGAACAAAATAGTAGAGGCTTTAAAAGCACTTACAAATCCTTTTGGCATAAAAGGTGTAAAGTTATAAGCCTTTATGCTTGGGATAGCTCCAAAGATCGAAGTAATAAGTATAACTATAATGCTTATTACTACCGCCACCTGAACACCTCCAGCTATATTCATTCCTATTAGATTAATAGTTATAGCTATAATAAGCATAAACGCTGCTATTATTATAGTTGAATTTATATTGAGCCCAAAAGCAGAGCTTAAATAGCTTGCTCCGGTTAAGGCTGCAATGGGTGCTCCGATAGGGACAGACATAAGGAAAAACCAACCTATAATTGCTCCTGCTCTATTACCAAAGGCTTTAGTCACAAAATGTGATACACCTCCGGCACTTGGATACTTTTGAGATAAAAATGCCATACAAAGTGCTAGAGGCAAAACTAATATCATCATTGCTCCCCAAGCAAGCATCGAGGCAGGACCGGCCATCTCTGCTGCAAGCCCCGGAATTATTAAAATACCGGAACCTAACACAGCACCTATATATAAAGCAATTGCCTGTGGCAGTCTAATGGTTTTATTAAAGTTATTACTCATAAACAACATCTCCTTTTTATTATCTTTAAGATTTATTTTTATTAAGCCTTCTGATATAATAAATTATATTCACTAACTGACATTCTTGAAAGTGACAATTTGTTTATTATTTATGGGGTCAGTTTGGAGGTTTTTATGTTTGAATTAGCTTCAATTTTTAAAAAAAATTTAGATTCCCCGCTTTACTGTCAGCTTTATCAGCACATACGGGAGGAGATAAAATCAGATAAACTACCTGTTGGAACAAAGCTTCCTTCAATTAGGCAGTTATCTCAGGATTTAAATATAAGTAAAAATACTGTTGAATTGGCATATCAGCAGCTTACTGATGAAGGATATATAAAAAGCAGACCCAGAAGCGGTTTATATGTAGCAGAACTGGAAAAGGATTTTAATAGGAGTGTTCCGGTTTTAGCAGATTCAAGGCAAAAGGAAAAAGATGATTTAAACAAAGAATACAAATATGACTTTGATCCAAATGCAGTAGATCTTGAGCACTTTCCATTTTCTATTTGGAGAAAGATAACTAATGAATGTTTAAATCCCTATAGAGATGATTTATTTAAATATGATGTTACAATGGGAAACAATGAACTTAGAGAAGTAATTTCGATGTATCTTCGTCACAGCAGGGGAGTTTACTGTGATAGCAACCAAATAATCATTGGTGCAACTAATCAGTACCTGATAGGGATTCTATTTCAAATCCTATCTTTTGATAAATTCAAGGTTGCTATTGAAGATCCCGGTTGTATAGAAATGAAATCCATATTCAAAAATTTTTGTTTTGATTTTGTTGGTATACCTGTTGATAACGATGGTATAGATTTAGAAAAATTAAAATGCAGCGGTGCAAAATTGGTATATATTACACCCTCTAAACAATTTCCATGCAGTGTGGTTATGCCCATAGGGAAAAGGCTAAGTCTTCTAAAATGGGCTGAGGAAGAAGATGTGCTGATTATTGAAGGAGATTATGATGGAGAATACAGATATCATGGAAAGCCAATACCTGCTCTGCAAGGTTTGACTAATGCAAATAATGTTATTTATTTAAGCACTTTTTCAAAGTATATATTTCCTTCTATTTGTATCAGCTATATGGTGCTTCCAGAAAAATTAGCAAAAATCTATAATGATGGACTTTATTTTCATGAGCAGTCTGTTCCAAGAATCAGTCAGCAAATTCTGTATCAATTTATTGAAGGGGGCTACTTTGAAAGACATTTAAGAAAAATGAGAAATCTATATAGCAAAAAGCATACGATCCTTATTAATTCCATTAATGAATTTCTTGGAGATAAGGTTACTATTGTAGGAAAGGATGCAGGTCTTCATATTCTTATCCAGGTGGATAACGGCATGACTGAAGAAGAACTTATTGAATCAGCAGCCTTACGTGGTGTGAAAGTTTATTCTTATAAAGACTATTTATGGAATAGTGATACCTATAGTATTCCAAAATTAATAATTGGGTTTGGAGGATTGAATATAGACTCTATAGTTGATGGAATAAAATTGCTAAAAGAAGCTTGGAATTAGTGAGAAAGATATTCTTCCTAATTCTATTTTTTTAGAAAATCAGCTAGATTGTTAGAGTTTGGAAATTGCACTATGGTATGCTGCTGAAACGGAATTTGTACACATACGAGTATCACTCCAGCATAACTTGCAGCATAAAAGCGTAATATCAGCTTCTTAAGAACATAACTTCTTAAATTCTAAAGAAGTTAAACATAAAAAATCTTAAATTCTTACGTTCTTACGTTCTTAACTTCTAAACTTCTTAAGAATTTATCTTCTTTTCTTCCTAAGTCTGAAGGTGACACCCTCATTAAATATATTGTTGTAGTAGTTTCATATAGCCAAGTCAACTATGGTGTTGAACAGTACATTTACATCTGGATGCACTGCCTTCAATGCATTGAGCTTTCTTACTGTTGAAGGTCTCATGGCATAGAATCTCTTTACAGTAAAATTTTATCAGTTTATGGGAGGAGTAAGCCTCTGGGTGCTGAGGAATATGTTTGACTCTGAAGGCTTAGAGGTTCATTGCTAGTTGCTTGAACCGATACCGTTGGAGCTATAAGCTTTATTATCCTCAGGTACAGTACTCATTTCAAAGTTTAAGGCACTAAGAACATTTTTCACTGAAGCCTTCATCATCAATATCGCATGTATCCAGAAAATCCACCTTAGAATTGTTTTATTTTTTCTGCTTGTTGATTGAGCTTTTAATACCATGTTATCATCTCCTTTAAAAATTCTTTCTAAATATATAAATACAAATAGTAGTATACTTAGTAATTACATTTTTATTATTTTCTTCACTATATCAATCTCCTCATAAAAAAAGTTATAGTTTCTCGTGCATGTCATTAAATTTAATTATACATACAAATGTTTTAATATTTTACATTATATAAATTGCTTTTCTAATGCAAAAATTCTTTGATTTCGTATATGAATGTGACGTTTGAGAGTGAACCATTAGGTTTTTTCTCTTATCAGAAGCTTTATATGAAGAAAAAACTGCTTAAATATAATATGTAGAAATTTTTGTAGTAAAACATATAACCTGATAAACGCAATGAAATATCACTTATGGATGTACTTAGCAGTGATGATGATTCCATAATTGAGGTTGTTGAAAATAAAATACAAGTAAAAAAGTTATACAGTAAGATAGACAATTGCCTGGCACAGAGAGAAAAGACCGTAATTGAAATGAGGTATGGACTTCTAGATGGAAAACCCAAAACTCAAAGAGAGATTGCTAAGCTTCTAAATATTTCTAGGTCTTATGTTTCAAGAATTGAGAAAAGAGCCTTAAAAAAATTATATAAAGAGTTGAATAATCCTAGTAAGTAGTGGTTTTATGGACAATTTAATCAATGATAAAATAAGCAGTAAGAAATAATACTTTTCTTACTGCTTATTTTATGCGATATTATTTAAAATTGATTTGGAAACTATAATAGATGCATTAGATAAAATAAGTAAGAGGATTTTGAGCAGAAATGTTGAATATTTAATTATAAACAGTTTTAGGAGTGATATTTTGAAAAGATGCGGCCTTTTAGGGAGAAACATACAGTATTCTTTATCTCCAGAAATACATAATGAATACTATGCAGAAAATGAAATCGATTTGCACTACGAATTATTTGATATAGAAGAAAAGCATTTAGAGCAATTTATTAATAATTTATCAGAGAAAGATATTATTGGATTTAACGTTACTATTCCTTATAAAGAAATTATTATAAAATATTTAGATATACTAGAATATCCTGCTGATAGAATAAATGCAGTTAATACAGTGCTCATAAAAAATAATAGTTTAGTTGGCTATAACACTGACTATTTTGGATTTATTAAAAGCCTGGAAGATTACAATTTAAATTTAGAAAATAAGCGTGCACTTATTTTGGGAAATGGCGGTGCAGCAAAATCAGTATGCTGTGCTCTAAAGGATTTAAAGTGCAAGGGTATTGATATAGCAGCCAGAGATATTAAAAGGTCAGGCGATTATTTTAAGCAATTTGGTAATGTTACTGCAATTTCTAATATTAAAGATTTAGGCAGCTATAATATTATAATTAATTGTACACCTTTAGGAGGAATAAATTATTTGAATGAAAGCCCTATCCAAATAAATCATCTAGAAAAGGAATGTATAGTTTATGATTTGGTTTATAATCCTAGGGTAACAACATTTTTAAAATCAGCACAAAAGTTTGGAGCTGTGACAATTAATGGCGAGAAGATGCTGAAGTATCAAGCTTATAAAGCGGTAGATATCTGGCTGGAATATGATAATGTTTAAACAAAAGTATATTTAGGGGGAAGAGAAATGACATTTAACGAACTTTTAGAACTGACCATAAGTAAAAAAGCTTCAGATTTACATTTAACTGTAGGAATACCTCCAACAACTAGAGTTAATGGTGAGTTAATTCAGACGGATTTAAATAGATTAATGCCTAGTGATACAGAAAATTTTGTAAAACAAATATTGAACGAAAATGATCTTAAGGAATATTTAACTAAAGGTGAAATAGATACATCCTACTCAATAAATGGGCTTGGAAGGTTTAGGGTAAATATTTTTAAGCAGCGCGGGAGTGACGCATTAGCTATAAGAGTTGTTTCCTTAGATATTCCTACATTAGATAGTTTGCAGTTTCCTTCTGTTATAAAGGATTTAACAAACAAACAAAGAGGATTAGTTCTGGTTACCGGGCCTACAGGAAGCGGTAAAAGTACAACTTTAGCTGCTATGATTAATGAAATCAATATGACAAGGCCGGCGCATATTATTACATTAGAAGATCCGGTTGAATATTTGCATAAACACAATAAATGTATTATAAATCAAAGAGAAATTGGGAAAGATAGTCTTAGTTACCAAAATGCATTAAAATCTGTACTTCGCGAAGATCCGGATGTAATACTTGTTGGTGAAATGAGAGATATTGAAACAATATCAATTGCAATTACCGCTGCTGAAACAGGACATCTGGTATTTTCGACTCTGCATACAATAGGGGCTGCTAAAACGATAGATAGAATTATTGATGTTTTTCCTCCATTCCAGCAGCAGCAAATTAAAGTACAGCTTGCAGCGGTATTACAGGGTATTATTTCGCAACAATTGCTGCCAACTTCTGATGGAAACGGAAGAGTAGCGGCTTTAGAAGTTATGATTGCAACACCTGCAATACAGAATCTTGTAAGGGAAGGTAAAACTCATCAAATTGAATCTGCAGTACAAACAGGTGCAAAATTTGGCATGAAGACTATGGATATTGCGTTATCAGAGCTTTACAGAAGAGGTTATATCTCCGGTGAAACTGCACTTACATATGCAATCGATAAGGATATGCTCGGAAGACTTATAACCTATTAAAACTGCATTGTTCCTTAAAATTATTAAAATAATTGACTAACCCTATAGTAATTAAGAAAAAATTGTGTTAAAATATCTGTGAACTAGGGGGGATTGATATTGGATATTATAAAATCAATAATGGAAGCTATTCTCCAGATTTTGAGTAAGCTAATATTTATTGTTTCAATGTATTATTTATGCATTTCTTTTTTTGGCCTTTATAGAAAAAAAGAAAAAAGTGATGTGGAGCCAGAAAAGAGCTTTGCATTAATAGTCGCAGCACATAACGAGGAAATGGTGATCCAAGATATTATCCATAGTTTGAAAAGATTAGATTATCCTAAAGAACTGTATGATATATTTATAATTGCTGATAATTGTACAGACAAAACTGCTGCAAAAGGAAGAGCCGCTGGAGCAATTGTTTATGAAAGATCCAGCAAAGATAAACGTGGAAAAGGTTTTGCCTTAGAGTGGATGTTTGATAAGATATTTAAAATGGATAAAAAATATGATGCTGTAGTTGTTTTCGACGCTGACAATCTAGCGTCTAGAAACTTTTTAAGAGAGATGAATAAAAAGTTGTTGGAAGGTTTTAAGGTTGTTCAGGGATATCTTGACAGTAAAAATCCTCATGATACTTGGATAACTGGTGCATATTCTGTTGCATTTTGGACTTCTAACAGGATGTTCCAATTGTCAAGAAGAAACTTGGGACTTTCAAATCAGCTTGGTGGTACCGGATGCTGCATAGAAACTGACATTTTGAAAGAGTTAGGATGGGGAGCTACCTGCTTAACTGAAGACTTGGAGTTTACTTGCAAATTGGTGCTTAATGGTAAAAAAGTTGGTTGGGCTCACGATGCAATTGTTTATGATGAGAAGCCATTAACATTATCCCAATCTTGGTGGCAAAGAAAAAGATGGATGCAAGGATATGCTGATGTAGCAGAAAGATACTTTTTTAAACTTATAAAAAAAGCGGTAAGAGAATTGAATTTTAGCGCTTTAGATTGTGCGTTGTATAGTATTCAACCTATTATCACTGTATTGCTTGGTGTTGCACTTATTGTAGATTTCTTGAATAAAATTGACTCCTTATTTAAGATACAAAGTATATCGGGTGCTTTACATTCAATTTTTTCTCCTGCTAATATAGATGCAATGGCAATTGTTGTTGTAATAGTATCTGTATTACAATTTATATACACTCCGGTGTTGTTAATACTAGATAAAAAACTTACTTTTAGAGTATTCCTATACTATCTTATATTCCCAATCTATACATTGACTTGGATTCCTATTTCTGTTCAGGGGATATTAGATAAGAATAACAAAGAGTGGAGTCATACACTACATACTCGAAGTGTAAATATTTCTGAATTAGAAAAAGTAAATTAAATACAAAAAGATAGATAGCTGGATAAAAGCTATCTATCTTTTTATATTAAACAATAAAAAATTATAAAATATGATAAAAAAATTAAAAATTAAGAGGAAAAACAGAATTCTTGTTGAATATATAAATTTAGGGTTCTCTTGTAAGGGGGGAAAGGACTTAATGGATGAATACATAGTAGGAATTGACATTGGATCTTCTAAAGTGTGCAGTGCTGCCGGAAAAATAGATAAACACGGCAGGCTTCAAATATCAGGTGTTACATCTGTCAAATGTAGTGGTTTAAAAAAGGGAGTTGTTGTAGATATTGATAATGTTGCTGGAGCTGTAAGAAACTCCGTAGAACAATTATCAGATATGCTGGATATTTCTATTGAAAGTGCATATATATCACTTTCTGGCGGAATTTGCGAGTTAATACCTAATAGTGGTATTGTAGCAATTTCTTCTGAGGATAGAGAAATATCGAAAAGAGATGTTCAAAGAGTATTAAATGCTGCAAAAACGATATCCGTACCAGCAGGTAAGGAAATAATAGGTGTAATACCTAGGCAGTACATTATTGACAGTTATGATAATATAAAGGATCCTGTAGGAATGTCAGGTGTGAAACTGGAAGTGGATTCTCATGTGATTTTGGCTCAAACAACTGTAGTTTCTAACTTGATAAAAAGTATTAACAAAGCAGGGATTAATGTTGATGGTATAGTTCTTGAACCGCTAGCGGTATCAGAAGCTGCTATGAAAAAGGAAGAAATAAAAATGGGAACAGCACTTATAGATATCGGATCAGAAAAAATAGATATTTCTATTCATAAAAGAAATGATATAGTTTTTACAGAAACTATTCCTCTTGGAGGAAGTACAATAACAAATGATATATCTATTTGCTTAAAGATACCATTTTCTGAGGCCGAAAAATTAAAAATTAAGTATGGAAGTTTAGTACAAGCAGATGATGTTAATGAGGAAAATATTAAGGTTAATATTTCTGTAAACAGCAGTATTGATGTTAATATATCATTACTTAAACAAATTGTTGAGGCTAGGGTTGAAGAATTTTTGCAGATCATAGAATATAAACTTAAAAGCAGTGGTTTCTATGAAGATGTTTCGGGAATTGTAATTGTTGGAGGCGGAATTGCATTATTTAATGGTATATGCGATTTTGCAGGACAAATATTCAATAAACCTGTAAGAATTGGAACACCGGAATATGTTGGTGCTTCAAGTCCAACTCATAATACGGCTGTAGGTATTATTAAAGATGTTGTAAATACAGCTAATATTAGCGAGCCTCATATGAATAATAAAGAAAATTATAAAACAAAGCAAAAGAACTCATTCGATGACAAGCATTTTTCTGAAGACAAGGGAGTATTTTCAAAAATTAAAGGATTTTTAGCAGATTTTTTCTAATAGGGAGGTATTATTGTGCTAGATTTTGATGTTGATGTTCAACAATTTGCGCAGATTAAAGTTATAGGTTGCGGAGGCGGAGGTAATAACGCCGTAAACAGAATGATAAAAGGTGGATTAAAAAATGTTGAGTTTATAGTTGTAAATACTGATAAACAGGCATTGATGCTTTCTCAAGCATCACAAAAGATACAAATTGGTGATAAGCTAACAAAGGGACTAGGTGCCGGAGCTAATCCTGAGATTGGCATGAAGGCTGCTGAAGAAAGTAAGGAAGAAATCGCCCAAGCTATAAAAGGTGCAGATATGGTATTTATAACTGCCGGAATGGGTGGCGGAACTGGTACAGGTGCTGCTCCGGTTATAGCTGAGATAGCTAAATCAATGGGGATTTTAACAGTTGGTGTTGTTACAAAGCCATTTCCTTTTGAGGGAAGAAAAAGAATGCTTAATGCAGAATTAGGAATAAAAAATTTAAAAGACAGAGTTGATACTCTTGTAACTATACCAAATGAAAGATTATTGAGCATTGTAGATAAGAAAACTCCTTTAGTTGAGTCTTTTAGATTAGCAGATGATGTTTTAAGACAAGGTGTTCAGGGTATTTCAGATTTGATAACAATTCCCGGATTAGTAAATCTTGACTTTGCTGACGTTAAAACTATAATGATTGATAAGGGATTGGCTCATATGGGTACTGGAGAAGGACGCGGTGACAATCGTGCTCAAGATGCAGCGAAACAGGCTATATCAAGTCCTTTGCTAGAAACTTCAATAGTAGGAGCTACAGGAGTTCTATTAAATATAACAGGTGGACAAGATTTTTCATTAATTGAGATGAACGAAGCAGCTGAAATAGTTCAGCAAGCTGCGGACCCTGATGCTAACATAATTGTTGGTGCTGTTATTGATGAAAATTTAAAGGATGAAATAAGAATTACAGTAATAGCAACTGGATTTGAAAATGAAAAAACTGAAGTAAAGACAACTAAAACTGCTAATCCTAAAAATGAAGCAGCATTTACTTTAGAAAAAGAAAAATATGATGAAACTGATTTAGAAATTCCTGCTTTCTTAAGAAGGTCTTCTAAAAGATAAAAGTGCCAATGGCACTTTTTTTATTTTGAACATTTTTAGTTAATGTGATGCAATTTGGCATATTTTTGAACTAAAAAATAATAAACAGTAATATAAAATGACAAAATTTTGAAATAAATAGATATATAATAAATTTAAAGGAGGGGGGCTAAGTGGTAGTAAATTTAGATGTATTAATTTTAGAGAATGCTTTAATAGATTATTTTCTTTTATATATAACAGTACAAACTATTAGAATTAAAATTAAATCAACAAAATTAATATTACCATCTGTTATCGGAGGCTCATATGTTGTTACGATAATATTCCCCAAACTGAATTTTCTAACTTTGTTACCATTTAAAATACTTATTGTCTTTATAATGATTTCAATGATTTATAAGTTGAAAAATTTAGTTTTAATTCTTAAGGCTTCAGTTATCTTTCTATTATATTCTATGCTGCTTGAAGGTTTATGTTTTTTTGTTGAACTCAATGGCGGTAGCACTCTTAATGATCTGAGCTCATTAAAGTTGAATTTTACATACAAGAAGCTTATGTTAGTATTCATTGTTTGTTATTTATTAATTAACAGATTAATTATTTATATTAAAGATAGGAAGGATATTAGTACATTAATTTATAAGGTAGATATAAAAAGCAATAATATTTATAAAACTTTCTTTGCATTTTTAGATACAGGAAATGAACTTAGAGAGCCTGCAACAAATCTTCCGGTTTTAATACTTGAAAACAAGTATATCAGCGATTTTAACATTAGAGACAATGATAAATTATATATTCCTTACAAAGTAGTGAATGGAAATGTGGGAAGACTTGTTGGTTTTAAACCAGAATATATAAATATACATATTAAAGATAAGGTGACACAAAGAGAAGTAATAGTAGCTTTTTGCGAGGATAAGCTAAGTGAACTAAACGATTATCAAGCACTTTTATCCAGAGGGATAATTTAGTCATTAATGAGGGGGTTAAATATGTTAAGCTTGAAAGTAATTTTAAACAGACTATTGGTTAAAGTTAAATTTGGTATAAGAAAATTATATTATATAGGTGGAAATGATGCTTTACCTCCGCCATTAAGCAAAGAAGAAGAAGAAGATTTAGTAGCCAGACTTGTAGACGGTGATGAAAGCATAAGATCCATACTTATAGAAAGAAATTTAAGATTAGTTGTTTATATTGCACGAAAGTTTGAAAATACGGGAGTTAATGTTGAAGATTTAATTTCGGTTGGCACTATTGGACTTATAAAAGCTGTAAACACCTTCGATCCAAATAAAAAAATTAAACTTGCTACCTATGGATCTCGCTGCATAGAAAATGAAATTTTAATGTATCTTAGAAGAAACAGTAAAGTTAAGGCTGAAATATCCTTTTATGAGCCGCTGAATATTGATTGGGATGGAAATGAACTGCTTCTTTCTGATATATTGGGTACAGAAAACGATTCAGTTTACAATTTAATAGAAGATGAAGTAGACAAGCAACTTCTTGTAGTAGCCATGAAAAAATTAAATACAAGAGAGAAAGAAATTGTGCAGTTAAGATTTGGACTTAATGGTGCTGGGGAGAAAACCCAAAAGGAAGTTGCCGATATGCTTGGAATATCGCAATCATATATATCCAGATTAGAAAAAAGAATTATTAAAAGATTAAAGAAAGAAATAAATAAAATGATATAGGTTGTCTTTAGTATAAAAGTATGCTCCTTGGGAAATAATTTTAATGCTATTATTTAAAAGGGGCTGATGACAACATGATGATTAACAAAGTAGAAATATGTGGCGTTAATACCGCTAAGTTACCGGTTTTAAAAGAAAGTGAAATGAGACAGCTTCTATTAAAGATGAAAGACAAGGATGAAGAATCCAGAGAAAAGTTTATAAGAGGAAACTTAAGACTAGTATTAAGTGTCATTCAAAGGTTCAATAATAGAGGAGAAAACGTAGATGATCTATTTCAAGTTGGCTGTATAGGTTTAATCAAAGCTATTGATAATTTTGATCTGACACAAAATGTGAAATTTTCTACATATGCAGTTCCAATGATAATTGGAGAAATTAGACGATATTTGAGAGATAATAACTCAATAAGAGTGAGCAGATCTCTAAGAGACATTGCCTATAGGGCTTTACAGGTAAGGGATAAATTAATAGGAGAAAATAATAAGGAGCCAACAATATCACAAATAGCCAAGGAATTAAAAGTTCCAAGGGAAGAGGTAGTATTTGCTTTAGACGCAATTCAAGATCCGGTGTCGCTATTTGAACCTATCTATCATGATGGCGGAGACGCTATATATGTAATGGATCAAATCAGTGATAATAAAAACCTTGATGACAGCTGGCTTGAAAACATTTCTATAAAAGAAGCAATGAAAAAATTAAATGATAGAGAAAAATTAATACTTACCTTACGATTTTTTGATGGAAGAACTCAAATGGAGGTAGCGGATGAAATAGGAATATCTCAAGCTCAAGTTTCCAGACTGGAAAAAACCGCTTTAAGGCATATGAGAAAATACGTATAAAAGAGCCGCCTGGCTCTTTTTTATCATATAATAATTACTTGATGAATATAAATTATATTAAGATTGCACAAACTCATTAATTGATAAAAGATATATTTTATATTTAAAGAGAGGTTAAACGTATGGAAAATTCTTTGTATTCAATTGCAAATTTAAGAGCTATGGAAGTCATTGATATCTCTACTGGTTCTAAGCTTGGCTTTATAAAAGATTTAAAAATTGATTGTGATGAATATAGGATATTATCTATTCTGCTGCCAAATCAAAAGGTATCTTGGTTCGGTAAGAATGATAGTATTGAAATTCCTTGGAGTAAAGTTCTTAAGGTAGGTTTAGATGTTATACTTATTGATGGGAACGGGCTAATAATAAATAATAAGATGTAGAAATTACTATAGCAAATGTGTATAATATTTATGTACATATATTTACTATAACTATTATAATAAGTATACATAGCTAATATTAAACAAAGGATGTGGAGAAAGTGAAGTGTCCATACTGTGGATATGAGGAAAGCAAAGTTGTGGATTCAAGATCCACAGAAGATGATATGGCAATCAGAAGAAGGCGGGAATGTTTAAGCTGCAATAAAAGATATACAACATATGAGAAGATAGAGGATATTCCGATACTTGTTATAAAAAAGGATCTTAGCAGGGAATATTTTGATAAGTCCAAAATAATTAGCGGACTATTAAAAGCATGCCAGAAACGTCCTGTTTCCAGAATGCAGATTGAAGCAATAGCAAGTGACGTAGAAAAGCAGCTTAGCAATCAAATGCTTACAGAAGTAAAATCTGAATATATAGGTGAAATGATTATGGAGAACTTAAAGAAGGTTGATGAAATAGCCTATGTTAGATTTGCATCAGTATACAGACAGTTTAAAGATATAAATACATTTATGGAAGAATTAAAAAATCTTATGATAAATAAATAAAAAATATTTGACAAACAAAAACGCCTGCG